>NZ_KE150404.1:2491595-2493224 GCF_000411235.1 Corynebacterium sp. HFH0082 | reverse complement strand
AATAATCTTGTTTGTGGGTCGTGGTAGCCAGTTCCCGTGTGGGGTGGGCTGCTGCGGCCCACTTTTGTTTTACCCACGAGTAAACAGAATTAACTCGCGTTTTAGTGCTGATGGTCTCTTCCGGCTTAGGACGGTTTGCCATTAGGTCGGTTTGATCGCGGCGGATATGCAAACCTTTAGTCGACCGGCAGCAAACCTACGAGCAAATCAGAATCAAATACGTCGGTCGTACAACGATTACTGGTGCATACCGGCAACTAGCCAAAGAGCCGATGCAGCACCTCTAGTCATTCCAATGAACGGCTCGGATCAACCATGTTGTTAGAGCCGGTCAAATTTGCTTTGTGCTCAAGACAGGGGTCGACGTGGTTGAGTCAATCAACTAGCAAGCAGCGAGTTTCTCCCATGTCCTTATCTTGGTACGAAACGTAGTGAGGGGGGCAACAGTGTTGATATGTACCCACTTCCACACCGGTCATACTGACGGAGTGGAAGACGCCCACGCTCGCTGCTCAGACTCAAACAGCTCTGCTTCGGCCAGTCAGGGTACCAGTTGGATTACCTCGGCGAGTAGAACCTCGAATCGATTAATCAGATCTCGGGGTGGTACCAGCTCCCAGTGTTGGTAGAAAGACTCGTACAAGCTACCTAGCTAATCGCATTTGAAACTAGGAGCTTCAGTCACCACCTCTTTGTCCGCTTGCTCTTTCCGCTTTCAGCTAAGCAGTAATTCCATCCAGTCCAATAGGTTCGCGATAACCTGCCGGGGCGTGCGGTCTATTCCCTCAATGAGCATTTGCCCACCATCATCGGGAACATCCTCGAACTTGCGGATGAATAGACACCCGCGTTTAGTGGTCTCTGATTCAATCTCGCTTCCGGATTCATATGGCTTCACCACACATTTTCGGTGGAGCACTCTATATCCGAGGTATTCATGCGTATGTTCAAGTGTCCTGGGGTTAGTTCCGCTTTTTACGACCCTGGGTTGATGAAATAGGCAAGGTAGCACTTGGTTTGCGCTTCCCGTGGTGTGGCTAGTCCAGCACTTTGTGTATCCGCATAATTCTTTACCAATGCATCGTCCGCAAAGTGGCAAGTTCGATTTCCGCTTCTATGTTCACGAGTCTTGCGTATGAATGAGTTTTGTCTTGTAGAGAGTGTCGACTCCCTCAGTTGGAGCGTCGTGTTAAGAATCGTGGAACGTGGTGATGCTCGGACGGATTCCAGGACCGAGGTAGGAACTAGATCCAGCACGCTTCACTTACTGCCTCGCGCGTGTTGTTGTTAGATTGCTTATGGCTGTTAATGTGTTGATGCACGTTAAAAAAAGCCCTGGTGACCTGGGGGTTCGCTTTATGTGTGAAGTGTGTGTAATGTATCCGGGGTCAGCGCGACAGGGCGATGTGATTGCTTGTTGTGGTGATGTGGGGGAGAGTTTACTTTGTATTCACGGTCGGTTTGACTTGTGTTTGCGGTGAAGGTAGAGTCTTCTTCTGCTGCTCATGTGGTGGTTGCCCTGGTTGGGGTGGTTGTTTTCGTGGGTGTGTGTTGTGTGAGAACTCAATAGTGTGCCGATGTACTAACTAATACTTTTTTGGGAAAGTGCTTGTTTGGTTGTCGTTTGCG
>NZ_KE150404.1:1934228-2485472 GCF_000411235.1 Corynebacterium sp. HFH0082 | reverse complement strand
AATAATCTTGTTTGTGGGTCGTGGTAGCCAGTTCCCGTGTGGGGTGGGCTGCTGCGGCCCACTTTTGTTTTACCCACGAGTAAACAGAATTAACTAAGCGTCGATCGGATCCTCGGTTTCCTCTTTTGGTGAATCCTCGTTGGCTCTCTGTGGCAGACTGTCTCTATGACTAATCAGACACCTAACTCCGATGTGGTTAACCTCGCTTCTTCTGAGGACGAGGCTCAAGACAACTTCACTCCCGTAACGACCGAAGAAGGTAAGCTACAACAGCTTATTGAATGGCTCGAAGAACACGTCTCGGCCTATTCCTACTTGAGCGAGGTTGTCCCCTTGGGTGCCTCTGAGGAAGACATTGAGAAGGCTCGTGCTTCAGTCAATGACCGCGGCGCTCGTATGCCAGACGCCATCATTCACGGTTCAATGATGGTCCTGGGGGCGGCCGTCAACCATTCCTCGCCATACCTTGCGTATGCCGACGGCAAAGTAGAGGTGACGGATACGACGGTGGGGGATAGTCCTAGCGTTCCGGTGCGGGTTTTTGTCCCACAGGATCCAACCGGGTCTGTGGTAGTTGCCGCACACGGCGGCGCTTTCTGGATGGGCGACGGCAGTCTGCGTGAGAATTCCTTCGGCCCAAATATGGCTGCCCTGGCAGCCCGATCGGGCGCAATTGTTGTGGACGTGGATTACCGGCTCGCACCAGAGAATAAGGTATCTGAGGCCGTCTATGACATTGCGCGGGTAGTCGCATCTGTCGCAGATGATTCGTTGCAGCTTCAAAAATTGGGTGCAATGCCCATCAGTGATCAGAACCCGTTAGTTCTTTATGGTGTCTCTTCAGGCGGCCACAACGTTGTTTCCGCGGTAGACCAGATTAGTCAAGACACTCCGGTTGCTCTGTTGCTCGTTGCCCCGGCTCTAGACCTGCGTGGTGCTCCTGCGGTGTGGTTGCAGGCATTCTTCGGCACCTCTGATGATTCGGCAAAGGAAGTGTCACCGGGATTGCATGAGCCGTCGCGAAGCATGCGTGTCCACGTTCAGGCGGCCTCCCGCGATACTGTTGTTCGGCCAGCTACCGAGTACCTGAAGAAGGTCGAGGAGGCAGGTGGAGACGCCACTCAGGCGGTATTCTTGGCGACTCACCAGATTGCGGTTCCAAAGGTTCAGCGAGAGCAGATTACGGACGCGGCGCGGTTCATTCTAGAGGCCACTCACACGGAACGTGAGCTGCCAGAGGACCCGGCAGGTGAATACGATAAGGAAGCGATTGACCGGCAGAACGAAGAGTCCTGGGGTAAGAGCTAGTCAACCCGTTTCAGTTCCTAATGGCGCTCTCGCTGTGCATGTGAGCACCGCGGAGGGGAGCGCTGCTAAGGGAAATCGGGGGCGGGGCTAGAACAGCTCAGTGCCAAAAGGTCGGGGCTAACAGCCCCCGACTAGTGCAGCGGCAGGAGATTGCGCTTCGTTGCGTGTACCTCTTCCATCCGGTCGATGTTGCGTTCGAGCACATTCCAATCGTTGACCGGAATATTGCGCTGGGCTTGGGCAATGACTGACTTGTCTGGAGTGGACCACGCGAGCGGCACTGGGGTGATCTCGTCGTAGAACTCGGTGCGGCTCTTGTGCGTACCGGCCACAGCAACAGCTGGCACCTTCGCGCCCACACGGCGGGGAACCCCGGAAATCGTGGTGACAGTTCGTGTAGCCAGGGCCGGGACGGGCTCGCCATCGGAGGGGTCTTTACGCATGTCCACCAAGGTCATCAGCACCATGGTTCGCTCATCCACACGCGCAATCATGGCCGGAACCAGCGGGGATTCGTCGTAAAGCTCTTGCGGATCCTTAATTGCGCGTCGCACCTGGAAGGTAACGCCGACGTAGAGAGCTGCGAGGGCGAAAAGCATAACCGCGCTGCCGATAACAAACGGCGTGCGGTCGAAAACTATTAGAACCAGCACAGCGCCGACGAGCAGCAGAGCAGAGAAAATGCCGGAGGAGATGAGCAGTCGGCGGGCATCGCGGTAGTACTCGTTGTTGGCGTTGGTGTGCTCGCGGTTGACGGGGAAGTGAAAGTTCATGGCAGTCCTTTAGTTATCCAGTTTTCTAGGATTCCGAGCTAGCGGTGGAATCACCGGGCAGGGAGGGCCCGAGGTACTCGTCTGCGTCGACGATTCGGTAGGCGTAGCCCTGTTCCGCCAGGAAACGCTGGCGGTGAGCTGCGTATTCGGTATCGAGCGTATCGCGAGTCACCACCGAGTAAAAGACGGCGCCACCACCATCGGACTTCGGGCGCAGGAGACGCCCCAGGCGCTGTGCCTCCTCCTGTCGGGAACCGAAGGTGCCGGAGATTTGCACGGCGACAGAGGCTTCGGGAAGGTCGATGGAAAAGTTCGCAACCTTGGAGACCACCAGCGTGTTGATCTCGCCGCGCCG
Organism: Corynebacterium sp. HFH0082; assembly: GCF_000411235.1. Taxonomy (NCBI): domain Bacteria; kingdom Bacillati; phylum Actinomycetota; class Actinomycetes; order Mycobacteriales; family Corynebacteriaceae; genus Corynebacterium; species Corynebacterium sp. HFH0082. The sequence continues at coordinate 2,483,036 of NZ_KE150404.1, read as the reverse complement.
GAACTTCCCAAAGAGCTCCTCGCGTTTGGCGTTGGACGTCTTTCCTTCGATGACGTCGACGCCGAGCTCTTCGCCGATCTCTTCGAGCTGATCCAGGTAGGCACCAATCACCAGAGCGGGTTCGCCCTCGTGTCGGGCAAGGATTTGCTTGACGACGGGAATCTTCGTCGGCGTCGTTGCGGCCAGACGATACCTGTCGGAGGCCTCAGCCGTGGCGTAGAGCATGCGCTCGGACTCGGTCGGGGTCACGCGGACCTCAACGCAGTCAGCCGGTGCGATCCAGCCCTGGGCTTCGATGTCCTTCCACGGGGCATCGTAGCGCTTCGGGCCAATCAGGCTGAAGACATCGCCCTCGCGGCCATCTTCGCGCACCAGGGTAGCGGTGAGCCCCAGTCGACGGCGCGACTGCAGATCCGCACTCATTCGGAACACAGGAGCGGGCAGGAGGTGGACCTCGTCATAGATGATGAGGCCCCAGTCGCGGGAATCGAATAGCTCGAGTGCGCGGTATTCTCCCTTAGTCTTGCGCGTGACCACTTGGTAGGTCGCAATGGTGACGGGGCGAATTTCCTTCTTTTCGCCGGAGTACTCGCCGATTTCGTCCTCGGTCAGCGAGGTGCGTCGCAGCAGCTCGTCGCGCCACTGCCTGCCGGCGACGGTGTTGGTGACCAGAATCAAAGTGGTGCGCTGCGCGTCTACCATGGCCGCCGCACCGACGATTGTCTTGCCTGCGCCACAGGGCAGCACCACGACGCCGGAGCCACCTTCGCGGAAGGAATCAGCCGCCATGCGCTGGTAGTCGCGCAGTTCCCAGGTGTCGTGGCCTCCGGTGCCCTGATCCTGCCAAGCGATGGCGTGTGCCTCACCGTCGATGTATCCGGCGGTGTCATTGGCCGGCCAGCCGACCTTCAGCAGCTCCTGTTTGATACGGCCTCGCTCGGAGGGGTGCACGGTCCAGGTGTCGGCATCGATTTGCTCACCGAGCATCGGACGTATCTTTTTGTGCTTGGTCACCTCGGCCAGTACCGCAGGGTCGTGTGAGACCAGAATAAGGCCGTGAGCTGGATGCTTGGTCAGGCTCAGGCGACCATAGCGGTCCATGGTCTCCGCGACGTCGATAAGCAGCGGCTGTGGGACGGGGAACTTGGAGAAGCGCTCGAGGACATCGACCACCTGCTCCGCGTCGTGACCGGCGGCGCGAGCATTCCACAGCGCCAGCGGGGTGATGCGGTAGGTGTGCACATGTTCAGGAGCACGTTCGAGCTCCGCGAACGGTGCCAGCGCCGCGCGTGCCGCATCCGCCTCCGGATTATCGACCTCCAGCAGCACCGTCTTATCCGATTGGACGATCAGCGGCCCCGTACCGAAACCCATTATTTCCTCGCCTCGCAGACATTCGACCAAAAATAAGCTAAAGGTCAATTCTGCCACGATTACGCAGAAGATGCGTCACGGGCTCGAATCATCCCGAACCGCCACATTCGCTTCTGCATCGCTTTACGACGGTCCGCGCGCCCGCCGCCTAGTCGACAGGATGTACTTCGGTAATGCGATGCAGCAGGAAGCGCAGCACTTGACTGGTGGCCGGGTCGATAGCATCGACCTGCCCACCGGAGACGGTGACTGGGCGCACGCGCTTGCGGCCGGGTTTGCCGTTGCGGTCAACGTAGCTCAAATACAGGTCGTCGCCATGGCGAGCCGCGCGCTGCAGAAGCTTGAACGCTTCGGTGCCGGAGGCGTAGTCGCTCGTGCCATTGGTGCTAGTGCTGGCACCGGCAGCTGTCCCCGTACCTGTCGCCGAATCTGCAGCCGAGCCAGAGACCCCAGCAGTGCTGCCACTGGCCGTAGCGCCACTGGAACTACCGGCGTGCTCAGCAGCACGGTTGCCATCGGCAATAGCCGTCAACGCCTGGCTGATGCGTTCCGGTTCGGGCATCGTTGTACGCGCAGCGGGCACCGGAGCCGGCGCCTCAATGCGGCAGGGAGCGCGACCGAGATCCAGCACCAAACCCTCTGCATCTTCGGCGATGATGGAAAAGCCCGCATTTCTAGCGGTCTCAATCACCTGGGCAAGCGGGGCCTGGCTAATTAGCACCGTTTCGGCAATCTTCCGCAACGCCAGGCTTTGTCCAGCCTGGTGACTCTGGAATGAGGCCAGCAGGGCCGGATCGTCACAGCGGATAAACGAAGCTGCGGGGCCACCGCGGAGACGACCGTGGCGGCGGGCGACGTCGTCAAGCAAATAGGTAATGGACTGCGGCACCTCGCCGACGGCGTAGCGCGAAAGAAACTCCGAGATATCGGCGGCATTGATGCCGGCGTCGAGGGCATCGCGAAGGCTGTCTTCGGTCACGCGGTAGACGCTGGCGAGGCCGGGAGATTCCAGCTGCGCAATCGAACTGAGCATGCGTTCCATCTCCGGGGATGCGGGGCCCGGTACGACGATGGTGTTGTCCGCCTGAACCATCAGGTACGAGGCGTTCGGTGGCAAGAGGTTGTTACAGGCGGCACGCAGATCGTCGAAGGCCTCGGCGGTGCCGGATTCGATGAGCGCGACCATGGCTTTGCCAACCTCGCTAAGGCCGACGGAAATCGTTTCCACGCCCGGGTCCCGCACGACGATGCCGAGGGCGACCAGCTCGTCGACCACGCCACTGAGCGTCTCGTCCGTGCACCTCGCGTTGGTAATCGGGTAGTAGTAGGCGGCGCATTCACGCAGGTCAGTCAGAGCAACGATGTCGTTGTCGCTTGCCGACGACGCCACCTGCGCACAGCAGGCCAGCACCATTTCCCGGATTGACGGTACCCCGGAGAGCCGAGCTTGTGGGGAGAGTAGAGCAATGCGCTTGCCTTCCTCATTGAGCTGGTCGACCCGCCAGGGAGCTGCGTCGCTAGTGCGAGTGCCGACCGTCAAACTCACCCACCGGTCAACCAGATCGGCGTCGAGGAAGCCGTCGGCTGCCAGCGTGGGGGCGAAATAGTCACCACCGGTGTCATGCAGTGGCAGCGGATGCGGAGTGCCGACATGAACCAGCCCCGCTGCACTGAGGTTAGCCACGCCGCGAGCCAACTCCGAGATGTCGACGCCGAGCTCCTCGATGAGACTGCGGGTTTCCCGCACTCCAATGACACCGTTTTTCAATGTCGGCGCGGGGTCGGTTCCCAGCAAGTCCAGCAGGTCAGTCGCCTGTCGCAAAGTTTCCCAGGCAGTGGCGGCAGCACGGTCGTTACCGCTGGCAATCACGTGGGTAGCGGGGGTTTCGGGGCGCAGGGGGACGTCGTCGTCGGCAAGCCCGACTCCACGCATAAGCGCGCGAACGGTGGCGGGCAGGCGGACGGTGCCCTCGTCGATGCGTTCGAGCAGGCCGGCGTTGATGAGCGCTGGGACCGGCAGCGAAGGGTCGGCATCCGGATGAGCGTCCTTTGTAACGCCGAGACCTCCGGAGTTGGCGAGGGTGTCCAGAAGCCGCTGCTGTCTGTCTGTAACCTCGGTGAGTGCCGTGCGTAGCTGACTGCGGCTTGGGCCATCGGGATTGGGCAGAAGATACCAGCCAGGTGGCAACGAGGTGGCGACCTCATCGCTGAGGCAGAAGTAGTCCTGCCAGGGCAGAGGCTTCTTGCGGGTGGACTTGCCGGTGAAGGTGCCGCGGGGGCCGGGGCCGTTGCCCCAGATGAGGCCGTATTCGCGCAGGGTATCGAGGCTTGTCCGAATATGCGTGGCCGTGGGCCGTTGATTGGCGGGAACCTCTGCTCGAGAGAGTAAGTCGAGAATGTAGTCGATGAGGACGTCCGCAGTGACGGGTTCGGCGTCGGCACCGAGGTCAGCGGCAGCCTCAATGCAGGCGAGCTCCAGTGCGGGCAGTCTGGTCAGCGCGCGGGAGACAGAAGCGCGGAGCTGGAGCCTTGCCGCTAGCACCTGGGAAGACTTCGGCGGTGGCGACAGCGCATCGGGGCGATTGCTGAGGATAGTGCCCACAAATTGGTCTGGTTGACCTGCCAGCCAGTCGGAAAAGAGTGCAAAGGGGGTGGTGCTAGTCATGACAATCCCCACTTTAGTGAGATTTAAGGAGGGGAGAAGGTGACTGGGGAGAAAATTTTTGGGATAATCTCAGCATGGCTAACGTTGCAAAGAAATCCTATGTCGATCCCGGCTGGCCGAAGGACCTCGAGCCTGGTCAGCACGCTGTTACTGAACTGATTGCTCACCACGCTGGTGCAGATTCGCCTTTCGGCGACATTGAGTTCCCGGTTGATCCGGAGACTCTGGGTTACGTGCACCCGACCACGGTGATTAACAAGTAATCTTTTAGATTCTTAGCAGAGCTACTTCTGCTGGAGGCCCGCAGCCGTGACTGCTAGTTCAGTCATGGCTGCGGGTTTTCACATCAGTGGCCTCGGGGCGGGGGGGGGCTTGAGTAGGGGCGCTTGAAGTGGGCGGGGGCTTATTCAAGCCCAGTTTTTGGCCAATCCACCGGAATGGCCCCATGGATGCGGGCTGCAAATGTGAAACTGTGTAAGTTTATGACACTTTCAAGCCATTTTTCGGGCCATTTTTGTCATAAACGCAGTCACTAACTCGCGTTGGCACGCCGTCGCCAGCCATAAACGCAGACAGTAATTCACGCAGTCACTAACTCGCATTGGGTCGGCGGGTTAAGTAAAGGAAAGTGTGTCCGCATGCCACCATAACCCCAGACCACACACCACAAATCACCAAAGAATAGCTCCCCGAAAGCTATTACCCACACCATCCCGCACCTCCGGCCACATTTGTGCTAACCGCACACCGGTTGGATTAAAGGATGACCACCAACCGCCCCAGCTGCCCACTATGCGGCAACAACACAAAGAAAAACGGCACCACCAGCAAATCAACCACCCGTTGGCGCTGCACCCACTGCGGACACTCCTTTACCCGCAACACCCAAACCCACAACAAAAACACCGCCACCATGGCTTTGTTCATCCAATGGGCCACCGGCACCCAATCTCTAACCACCTTCGCCGCACACCATGGCGTAACCAGGCAAACCATGCACCACCGATTCCGATGGTGCTGGTGGATCATCCCCACACCCACCATCGACTCATTCCGCATCCATGACCAAATCTTCCTCGACGCGACCTATCTAAAGTCCGGATGCCTCCTGATCGCAGCCAGTAAAACCCACGTCATCAACTGGACCTGGGCCAGACACGAAACCACCGCCGCCTACACCGAACTCCTACGCCCCATTGCCGCACCACTAATCGCAGTCACAGACGGCGGACAAGGTGCCCAATCAGCCATCCACCACTGCTGGCCAACAACACGCATCCAACGCTGCCTCGTCCACGCCCAACGAACAGTCCGCCGCCACACCACCAGCAACCCCCGCACCGATGCCGGCAAAACCCTCTACCGCCTAGCCCTGAAACTCACTCGCATCACCGACCTTGACCAAGCATCCACATGGGTCGCCCACCTGCACGAATTCGACCACACCTACCGGGAATGGATGAACGAGAAAACCACCATCAAAGACCCTGCTACCGGCGCCTACACCAAGGTCTACACCCACCAACGCGTCCGAGCGGCCTATCAATCATTGCTATCTCTGCACCGCAGAGACCTGCTGTTTACCTACCTGCAACCCCCACCAACAACCATCGACCCCGACAACCTTGCAGCAACAACAAACAGCCTCGAAGGTGGCATCAACGCCCCCATAAAAGAACTAGCCCGCAGACACCGCGGACTATCACTACCGCATCAACGCACAGTGATGGATTGGTGGCTGTATCTACATACAGAAGTCCCTGACGATCCGGTCAAGATCGCCAGGGACCAACGATGGGGTCAAGACGCACTTTCCACAGCAACAGACCTGATCACCCACAACACCACAGCCACTACCAATGACATCGGTGCACCAGCAGAATACGACACCGCCATCGACACCAGCTACCAACACAACCTCGGCATCCAAAAAGGCTGGATCAAATAACCGCAACACGCCCGGAAAAGACACACTTTTCTTTACTTAACCCGGGTCGGCACCGCCAATCTGCGGAAGGCAAAAAGTAGCCCCGAGGGGATTACCCTCGGGGCTACTGTGATGAGCTGGCTAGCTCGAAAGTCTTAAATCAGACCCTGCAGCTTCGACAGGTCGAACGGAATGGCTGCGACCAGTTCCTGCGGGAGCTCAACCTCGCCGGTCAGTGCACGGAACTCAGCGATGAGTGCCTGAGCGTCGGACAGGCTGTCGACGTTGGACAGGCGGTCAGCGAACTGCTGGACCAGGTCAGTCTTGGAGTCGGAAGCAGCAGCTGCCGGAGCGGCCTGTGCGCGAACAGGAGCGGAGCCCTGGCTCGGGTGCGGACGATCGGTCGGGCCGGAGGAGAGACCCAGGCTTGCGGAGCAAGCCGGCCATGCGCCCCAACCCTGCTGAGCCAGGACCTTCTCAGCAACGTAAATCTGCTGCTCGCGGGAAGCCTGATCAGCGGTCGAAGCGAACTCGTTACCACCGAAAGCGTTCCAGGTGCTTGCGGAGAACTGCAGACCGCCGTAGTAGCCGTTTCCGGTGTTGATGTGCCAGTTGCCGCCGGACTCACACTGTGCCAGGCGGTCCCAGTCGGAGTCCGGAGCTGCAGAAGCGGTCGGTGCGAAGATAGCGGCACCGGCACCGAGGATTGCGCCGGTCAGTGCAACCTTTGCCGAAGTGGAAGCGAAGGTGTTGGTCTTAGCTGCGTGGCGAGCCATATGAAAATTTCCTTTTCGTCGATTTTCTTTGTGGCGCCAGTGGGGCTAATGCAACCCCATCTCACTCTTATGGAAAGTTCTTCACGTTATTGATAACGGGCCGATGTCATCGCACTGGAGTGAGATGAAGGCGATCTATGCGACTTCGTCCGTTAAACGCGTCGATTGCACACCGTAGCGGTTGATAACGAAATAGTCACGCGAATCGCCGGATTCTTAATTTTGAGCGCAGGTGGGAAATATGCATAAAAGTAGGTGAAACTGCAGGTAAGAGACGTGACTGTTATTGGTGTTGTGTAAGTTAAAACTTCAAAATGTGATAAAGCTCACGTTATCGTCTTGTTATTTTTCCGGTTTTGGCGCGCCGCATGCACTGAGAAGGATGGCCATAAGAGATAGCCATAAAGAACCAACGCTGGCAGTTAGTTGCCGTCTCGGTGTGTCAATCCGCGAGCGTGCTCGCTTCACTCAAATCCGTCTTCCCTTTATGTCTCCATCTATGGGTATAATTGAGTTCTTTAGGTAATCGGAGGTGACGTGCACATGCACGCCGCTACCGCTGCCGCCACTTCGCACTAGTAAGCAGTAATAAATAATGTGTTCCCCGTTGGAGTGCGTCCTGTTTTGGTCGCACCTTAATTAAAGGAACACCATTAAGACAGCGCCCGGCCCGGCATATCCTCGCGATCCTGTCTGGCCAGGCTCGCCGCGAGCGAGCCTCTAACTCTGGCCGTTTGTGCGTGCGAGGACGGTGGCAAATGCGGAAGAATTGCATCTCCGATCCGAAGACCCCGAAGGGCAGTCACCGCTGCACAAGGGGGAACGAGGTTGAGTGCCCCCAGTCACAGGGCACGGGAAGGTTAGGTGGAAAGTGCCCATCGGTAAGGTCAGGTGGTACGACAAGGATCGCGGTTTTGGCTTCGTTTCGAATCCGGACGGTGAAGATGTCTACATCGGCAAGAACGTGCTGCCGAAAGGTGTGGAAGAACTCGTAACTGGTCAGCGCCTGGAGTACGACTACGCTGACGGCCGCCCAGGCCCGCAGGCTCTCCGGATCAAGGTGCTCGACGAGGGACCGCGCGGTGCCCGTCACCGCCGTGGCGGGGCAGGTGGGGGCGCAGGAGCCCGTCGTCAAGCAAAGAAGCACAGCCCCAGCGATCTCAACGGCATGATTTCGGACATGATTTCCATGCTGGAGTCGACGGTGCAGCGTGACCTGCGCGCCGGGCGTTACCCGGAGCGTAAGGACGGCCACCAGATGGCTGAGGTTCTGCGTGCGGTCGCGCGCGAGCTGGACTCGTAAGTCGTTAGAAGATGTGAAAAACGCCCGCTCACGAAGGTGGATAACCTCAGTGAGCGGGCGTTTTGCTGTGCTTTACGACGGTTCGTTGACGATCGACCAAGTAATTCCGTAGGTGGTCTCTTCGCCCTCGGAGTTCTTTCCGATGAGCGCGGTGGAAACCTCCACGACCCCGAGGGGAGTGCGCTTGCCGGCAACAGCGGCGGAGCCAGCGATGGTCTCGGTCGTGGCTTCGCCCGGATCCTTGCGAGAGGTGGAGTTGACCGCATCGTCGGAGAAGAAGCGCTGCAGAGTCCAAGAGTTAGAGCCAACAGTGGAGCCGACGTTAACCTCAGCTGTCTCCTGCTCGCCCAGAGAAATCTTGGCGGCGTTGGCCTCAGTCGTGGTGCAGGCATTCTTCTCAAAGAGGTCGCAGACACGGTAGGGAAGAACCTCTGTGGTTTCGCCGTCCTGAATGACCTCGATGGACAGCGCGTGCGGGTCGTCGATTGCCTGGTTGGTCCACTTATTGACAGCAAGGACAATGCCGGTGACGACAAGACCCACCACGACAATAGCGCCGACAACCATGAACGCCTTACTATTCTGTTGCCAGCGGCGCCTACTCGATCCCATCAACTCTCACTTCCCGACATTCGTAACGGAATTGAAGCTACGTTCAGTCACACTAGCCGTTTTCGGGCCAGATACTGCTATTCACTCACGGTAACACGGTAGGCCGTGGGCCATTTCTTCCCTGTGAGCAGGAACTGGCGGGGGCCATTGGGGGAGGTAGAGGAAGAATCCGGCATTAGAGCAATGCCGTTGAGCACATCAATACTGTTTTGCTCTGCTGGGGAGAGCTGCGCGTACAAGTCGCGGAAGAGTTCGGTGGCATCGACGATGCCTGTGACCTTTCCGTCTTCCGGGTTGATGCGGTAGATGAATGGACTCTGCCAGACGTTGGCCCAAATCTCGCGGTGCGATTGCGGGGAGTTTGGTCCGTCCGCGTTGCTCTGGTTGTTTGAATCGCTCGTGTCCGCTGGTGCTTCGTCCGGCACTTCGTCCAGAGCTGCGTCGCCGTTGACAGTGACGCACTCAAGTTCGTTGAGCCACGTTGTCTCTGTACCTGCTGCAGTGACGGGCAGTTGACGCTGGGAAGAGAGGTCATCGGGGGCGCGGAAAGTGAGGGTGCCGCTGCCGTCGGAGGTCACGATGGTGTCCTCGAAGGAGCACGCGCCCCAGCCCTCGGTGTCGAAGGGAACCTCGCGACGCTGCTTGAGAGTAGCCGCGTCGCGTTCAATGGCGCGTCCTTCCTTCCACGTCAGCTGCCACACGGTATCTCCATGACGGGTAATCCCCTCGCCGAAGAGTTCAGGCTGTAAATCTTCCACGTTGGTCGGCTCGGCTGCAGAGTTGTCGAGCCACTGCGGTAATCGGTAAATCTGGGACTCACCGTAGAGGCCGGTGCCCATCAACAAAGAACCATCGGGTTCGAACTCAAGGCCCTGGACAAAAGGCGCAGCGACATTCTTCTCCGTGGGAAGTGGTGGAGCCAAGACAGGATAGGACTGCTCGATGGCCAGTTTCAGTGTCGGAACGTCACCGAGCCCCGGCACCTTATCGGCACCGACCAGCTCGGAGGGATTAACCGATGCCGAAGTCGACCTTGGGGCGGTGCCGGAGTTCGAGTCCGCACTAGCTCCACTAGAAGGGGCCTCGCCTGAGGGATCGCCACCTGAACCAGTTTCAGCCGCACAGCCGGCCAATAGGGCGGCAGTTGCCACGGAGAGGATGGCAGCTCGGACCGTCGTAAAGCGTGATGAGTGGAAAGGGCGGGCGAGTTTTGCATCGCCCGACGGGAATCTGTCCATAGCTTCACTCTAGGATAGGAAACGTGACTGAAAATCGACGACGTTCCCGAAACAGCCGCCGACGGGGGAAGGTGATGAATCACCAGGCGGTCGACACTGCCCGTACCGCGATTGAAGAGCTCGGGGAGGGGCCTGCCGGCGCGCACACCGGTGTAAGTGTCGTAGGCGAGGGCGTTGCGGTGCATCGTTTTGCGGCTGACCTGCCCGGATACAGGGGCTGGGAGTGGCATGTGGTGGTCGCGTGCGCGCCGGGCACTCAACAGGCGACGGTCAGTGAAGTGGCTCTTGTCCCTGGCGAAACCGCGCTGCAGGCGCCTGAATGGGTGCCCTACGAGGAGCGGCTGCGCCCCGGTGACCTCGGTCCACGCGATTTGTTGCCGGCTGCAGTGGGAGATGAGCGACTCGACGGCGATGACTTGCAGACCCGCACCTTGTCGGCGCGTGGTGTGGAAGACACCGAGCAGCGTTGGGAAGAGGGCGATACCGGCCCCGAGAGTGACTTTGCTCGGGAAGCATTGCACCGTTGCCGAACCTGCGCCTTTATGGTCCCGCTGACCGGGCCGCTCGGTAAGAACTGGGGCGTGTGCGTTAACGAATGGACATTCGATGCCACGGCCGTAAGCTTTGACCACGGCTGCGGTGCTCACTCAGCTATCCCGGAAGTAACGGGGCAGGGTGCACCGGTGGCGGAACCCTACCAGGATTCCCACCTGTAGCTTTCCACCTAGGCAAACGCGATGACGAAGAAGGTGCAGTTTCGACGCCACCGTGGCCCCAGAGACTGCACCGTTACGGTTTTCGGCACAAAAATTCCGCTCTGACACGGATAAACACGTGACACGGATAGTAAAGAGACTCTAGAGAGGCATAAAAAATGGACAAAGGTACGTCCACCTCTGCAACATCCTCAGATGAGGCGAAGGACTCCAAGCCTGCACGGAAGGGGAGCCATCTTTCGGCAGTGGACCGCTATTTTCACATCACGGAGCGCGGTTCGACGACCGTGACCGAGATTCGCGGTGGCGTAGTGACCTTCTTCGCGATGGCCTACATCATTCTGCTCAACCCGCTGATCCTCGGCAATATCGAGGATGTCAACGGCAATAGCCTGGGGATACCACAGGTCGCTGCTGTCACCGCGCTCGCCGCGGGTGTCATGACCATTACTTTTGGTCTCTTTGCCAAGTACCCCTTCGGCATTGCGACGGGCCTGGGCATCAACACCCTGGTTGCCGTGACATTCGTTGCTAACGAGGGGCTGGCCTGGGAAGAAGCGATGGGCCTGGTCGTGCTGGACGGGGTGATTATCGTGCTGCTGGCGCTGACCGGATTCCGCACAGCTGTCTTCCACGCGATTCCGTCCGATATGAAGGCCGCGATGAGTGTGGGTATCGGCCTATTCATTGCCATGATTGGTCTGGTCGACGGTGGCCTGGTTCGCCGTATTCCCGATGCCGCTGACACGACTGTCCCGGTGCAGCTCGGCATCAATGGTCAGATTGCCTCGTGGCCGACCGCCGTGTTCGTCCTCGGGCTGATTATCTGCGGCATCATGGTTGTCCGCAATATTCCAGGTGGCCTGTTCATCGGCATCGTGCTGAATACCATCATTGCGCTCGCAGTCGAGGCCTTGACGGATGCGGGCCCCTCCTTCGCTGATGGCAAGCCAGTGCCGACCGGTTGGAATCTCGCGGTACCGACTCTGCCGGACCGCGTAGGCGGCATGCCGGACTTGTCCCTCGTTGGAGCTGTGGATCTTTTCGGATCCTTTGCCCGCGTCGGTGCCCTCAGCGCCACCATGCTGCTGTTTACCTTGGTCCTGGCGAACTTCTTCGATGCCATGGGCACGATGACTGGTCTGGGCAAGCAGGCCGCACTTGTCGATGAAGACGGTGTGCTGCCGGACATGAAGCGCGCACTGGTTGTCGAAGGCACCGGTGCCATTGTCGGTGGTGCAGTCAGCTCCTCGTCGAACACCGTCTTTGTGGATTCCGCAGCGGGCATCGCCGATGGTGCACGCACTGGCCTTGCCAACATTGTCACCGGCATCCTCTTTCTGGCAGCGATGTTTTTCACCCCGCTCTATGAAATCGTGCCCATCGAGGCTGCCGCGCCAGTGCTGGTCATCGTCGGTGCCATGATGATCGGGCAGATCACCGAGATTGATTTCACCCGTTTCGACATCGCACTGCCGGCATTTTTGACTATTGTCACCATGCCGTTTACCTACTCGATTGCAAATGGTATCGGCATCGGTTTCATCACCTTTGCTGCGATGGCTATCTTCTCGGGTCGTGCCAAGTCCGTACATCCGCTGATGTGGATTGTCTCCGGCCTGTTCATCATCTACTTCGCCGCCGATCCGTTCACCGCTCTGCTGGGCGGCTAAAGAGTTTCCATGAGTACCACCACATTCCTCGAACGCTTTGCGCCCATCGTCGTCGACGATCCCGCCGACAGCCGTCTCGATGACATCCGCAACCTCAACAAGTCCGATTCCCGCCCCGATTTGCCCGGTGGGAAGGGGCTGGTCATCGCCGAAGGCACGCTCATTGTGCCGCGGTTAGTGCGCTCACGCTTTCCGCTCCGCGCAGTCTTTGGTACTCGCCAGAAGCTCGCATCGCTTGCCGACGGACTGACCGCGAGCGAGGCCGCTATTGCGGAAACGGTGCCCTGGTTTGAACTCGACCGCGAGGTTCTGGCCGCAGCGGCCGGATTTGATCTTCACCGCGGCCTGCTGGCCACCGCTGACCGCGCGCCGGAGCTATCGGTGGACCAAGTTCTGAGCGGAGCCACCACCTTGGCCGTGATGGAGGGAGTCGGTGACCACGAGAACATCGGAGCCCTGTTCCGTAACGCGGCGGGCATGGGCGTGGATGGGGTCGTCTTCGGCGCGGCCTGCGCCGATCCGCTGTATCGCCGCAGTGTGCGCGTTTCCATGGGGCATGTGCTGACAGTCCCATTTGCGACTCTGCCCGGTACTACGACCACCTGGCAGCGAAGCCTGGACCAGCTCAAAGAGCAGGGCTTCCGCGTGGTGTCCATGACCCCTGCGGGCACGGTGGACCTGTGGGATGCCATGGACACGGACAAGGTCGCGATTCTCGTTGGCGCTGAGGGACAGGGGCTTACCGAGCACGCGATGGCAGCCACCGATGTGCGTGCTCGCATTCCCATGTCACCGGGAACTGACAGCCTGAATGTGGCTACCTCCGCGGCGATCGCGTTCTACGAGCGACTGCGCGTTCAGTCGCAGCGCGCAGGGCGGTAGAAACTATTTCCCGAACTTGCCTCGCGCCCGCTGCCAGGTGCGGCCAGCGAAGTTCTTGGCCTTAGCCCCAAAGCGACTGAGCTCCTCCAGAAAGTCTCGGTTCGGCTCTGCGTTGTGAACTTCGTAGTCGTCGTAGGCGCGGTCAAACTCTGCGCCAGACTCGGACGAACCCGGCTCACCCATTAGCCCGCGTGGACTACGAGACGTCGAATACGAAGCTCCGGGAGCCGCACGACGGCCATCCACCGCAAAACCACTAACAGGGATATCGGTAGCGGGCGAATGCGGGTCGAATCCGAGCCAGTCGGTGATGACGGCGTCGGCAAGCTCTGCCGGAACGAACGGCAAACCGACCCCCTCGCGTGGACGTGAACCCGTATCTTCGAAAGCGTCGGGCAGCGGGCGGTGCTTGCCCGCCCAGAAACTGCCCTCTGCGGGGCAGGGAAGACCGATGTCTTCCAGTGTGCGGTAGCGAGTAGCGGAGAAAGCGCGCTTGAGCTCACCATCGTGCCAATGCGCAAAGGCACCGAAGCCCGTGGATTTATTCGACACACTCGCGTAGACGTCCGTGGCGGCAATCTCCTGCCGTAGACGAGGCGACAGCTTGGACAGCTGCGAGACATCATCGAGAACCGTCTGCAGTACGGCAACGCCCTCAAAGCCACCGATGTAGTATTCACCGTCACCGGTTTCCGCCGAGCGGTTGAGCGGGAAATCACCAATCGGTGTTACCGGCAGCGTTGAGTCATAGAGAGCTAGGAAACGACGCCCGAAACCGCGGTCGTGCTGAACACCTGTCTCCAGGGTCGCAGCAGGGTCATTGGTGCTGATAAACCAAATCGTGACTACACCGCGGCGAATCGCGGAGAATTCGAAATCAGAAGCGTTGCCACTGGTCATGGAGCTCATTGTCGAGGGAAACTCCTACTTCTTCGGGCCGTTCGGACGTACGCCGAGAAGCACATCCTCCCAAGACGGCATGACAGTCTTCTTCTTGCGCTTCGGCTGCTCCACGTCCGGGTGCTGCAAGAACTCCGCCTCGTCAATATCGTCGTCGGCGGCATCGCTTTGCGACGGAACATCCTGCTCCCCGTGGCCTCGCTGCGGCTCCGCCGAAGACTGCCATGCGGCTGGCATCTCAGAGGTGTCAGCGGTATCGGCAGCTCGATTGGCCTGCGGAGCCAAGTCTCGGTTGCGGCGGGCAAAGTCGGGGTCAATCAGCTCTGCTGCCAGCTCATTGCGAGCAATGGTGAGCGCGGAAAGTCCCTCCGCCTGGTAACTCCACTCGGCCACGTTGGTGGTATGGCCGACATTCCAAGTAACCGTCACAATCCACTGTCCACTCGGGTCGCGGTAGGCGTCCCACGAGGCATCGGCGAGTTCCTGGCCACGGGCGGCAAAAGCGGTGGCGAGAATCTCCCACAGGGACAACTTGGCCGGGCCATCAATGCGACGTGGCTTCGACTGCTTGCCGAGCTCCGCAATACGTGCGCGCTCTGCAAGCACCGGGTAGGCGAAGGACTCAATCTTGCGCGGCTGCATGCCGCTGTACTCAATGAGCTCCTCCACCGTTTGGCCGCTGCGAATGCGATCCTGGATTTCGCGCGGCGACAAAACTACGCGGGGCTCTTCCAGAACTGGCTTCGGTGCCGTTGGAGTCTTCTTCGGTGCCCCGCCTGCCGTAGCGGAGTTGCCGGTCGTCTCGCTGCCTTCCGCCGCGTCGCCGCTTGCGGTGGTGGCTTCCGCTGTGCTGTCACTAGTGGAACTTCCGTCGGTGGAGCCCCTCTCTGCGGTAGCACTCTCCCCAGAGCTACCGCTGGCAGTGGCGGTGGCGGCGCTGGATCCGTCGGCAAGCGATGCGGAATCAGCTACAGCAGGGGAACCAGTGGCATCGGCGAGCTCGAAGTGCTCGACCAGGAAAGTGCGCAGGTTCTCGTCGAGAGGCAGCGTGAAGCGAAGTCCCTCCTGCCGTTCCTGCTCGGTGATATCGGCGGGAACGAGAATCAGTGAATCGGTCACATCGCCGTCCAGAACGGGCTTCAGCTCCCTCATGCGAGAACCTCCTTGTTGGTCGACGTTATAAGTAATGCTCACTAATCATGGTAAACGACAAAACTCCCGCGTCACGGACAAATGGGGCAATGCCCTTGCGCGTGGCGCGGGAGTTATGCGGCTGAGGCCGGTATTTGGCTGTTACTTTGCAGCGTAGCCGTTGTCCAGAACCCAGTCGATAGCGCCAGTCAGACGACGGATGTCCTCCGGGTCGATGGCCGGGAACATACCGATGCGCAGCTGGTTGCGGCCCAGCTTGCGGTACGGCTCGATGTCGAGGATGCCGTTGGCGCGCAGAACCTTGGCAATCTGTGCGGCGTCGATGTTGTCCTCGAAGTCGATGGTGCCGACGACCAGCGAGCGCTTTGCAGCATCGGTGACGAACGGAGTTGCCTCCGCACGGTTCTCAGCCCAGTTGTAGAGGTGGGAGGAGGACTCGGTGGTGCGGGCAACCATGCCGTCGAGGCCGCCGTTGGCGTTCATCCACTTGACCTGATCAGCCAGCATCAGCAAAGTGCCGACGGCCGGGGTGTTGTAGGTCTGGTTCTTGCGGGAGTTATCAACGGCAGTCTGCAGGTTCAGGAAAGCCGGGATGAAGCGGTCGGAAGAATTGATCTTCTCAATACGCTCGATGGCAGCCGGGGACATTGCAGCCAACCAGATGCCGCCGTCAGAAGCGAAGCACTTCTGCGGGGAGAAGTAGTAGACGTCAGCCTGGGACATGTCGACCGGGAGGCCGCCGGCACCGGAGGTGGCATCGATAGCCACGAGCTGGCCCTCGGAGCCTGCCGGGCGGGTGACCGGAACCATGGTGCCGGTGGAGGTCTCGTTGTGAGCCCAACCAATAAGGTCAACGCCCTCTTCGCCAGCGACAACCTCAGGTGCGGAACCCGGCTCTGCTTCGATGATCTGCGGAGCGTCGAGCCACGGAGCCATCTTGGAGGCCTTGGCAAACTTGGAGGAGAACTCACCGTAAGTCAGGTGAGCGGACTTCTTCTCGATGAGCCCAAAGGTGGCAGCATCCCAGAAAGCGGTTGCGCCGCCGAGGGACAGGACAATCTCGTAGCCGTCCGGAAGCTGGAAGAGCTCAGCCAGACCCTCGCGAACCTCACCAACAACGTTCTTCACTGCCGGCTGACGGTGGGAGGTACCCATGATAGAGGTACCGCCGTCAACGATTGCCTGAATCTGTGCCGGGCGAACCTTCGACGGACCGCAACCAAAGCGGCCGTCGCCGGGCTGGAACTCTTCAGGGAGGACTGGGAATTGATCGCTCATATGAGGCGCAACCTTTCAAAGTGCATTCAAAGTGAAGCTTGATATACAGCCGTTGTCTTCAAACTCTAGCGGTAATCGGGGGTACTTATAGCAAAAGGGTGGGGTTCAATTGCCCCCGCTTCCGTACTTTGCATAACAAAACAGGGTGGATTGGCGTATTTGCAAAGTTTGCGAAGAATTTTTTCCAGTTTTGTTGGTGCTGAAAACTTGGCGGTGTGGAGCCTCGGGCGGGCGGCGAGGGGTGAATTATTGTGGATTTAGTCGATGTGTTTTCGGGCGTCGGCTCGATGGCTTTTGAACTTTTAAAGACATTGGCTGTTGAATGTGCTCCTGACCTCCTGATTAGTAAATGAGCAGTGACAACGTAATAAACCCGTTTTTCCATTTGCATTTCGGGGTAAAGAGGGGTCAAGATTGGGTAAGCCCAGGCTGCCCGAATGGGGTAGAGGGTGTTGCACTGCTCACACTCTTTGATATTGTGTGTTCTAATCCACTGCAGGTGTCGGTTCTTTATGGTTACGACACGGTCGATGTGAACTAAGCAAACTTTTTTCACTGGGCAAGATGCAATGGAACGCAAATGTCGCGCATAATTGAATCATTGAAAACAATGCGACCCCGAAGGGGTGGCGTGGAGTTGGGAGGCAGCATGCTGTTTTCCGCTGTGCCTGCTTCCCCCGCACTCTGGAGTCGTTAAGAAGAATTTTTCTGTGAAAGGGAAGTTGTGGCTACTAAAGACGGCAAGGCTGTACTCCACTACCCGGGCGGCGAGTTCGAGATGGACATCGTCAAGGCAACCGAGGGTAACGACGGTATCGCACTGGGCAAGATGCTCCAGGAAACTGGACTGACCACCTTCGACCCGGGCTACACCGCCACCGGTTCTACCGAGTCCAAGATCACTTACATCGACGGCGGTAACGGCATCCTGCGCTACCGCGGTTACCCGATTGAGCAGCTGGCTGAGAAGGCTACCTTCAACGAGGTTTCCTACCTGCTGATTCACGGCCACCTTCCGTCTGAGGAAGAGCTTGCGCAGTTCAACCACGACATTCGTCACCACACCCTGCTGGACGAGGACTTCCGTCGCGCATTCAGCATCTTCCCGCGTGGCGCACACCCGATGCAGACCCTGGCTTCCTCGGTCAACATTCTGGCTTCCTACTACCAGGACGAGCTGGATCCGCTGAACGAAGAGCAGCGCAACCTGGCTGCGGTTCGCCTGATGGCTAAGGTCCCGATGCTGGCTGCATACGCTTACCGCGCATCCAAGGGTGAGCCGTACATGTACCCGGACAACAACCTGAACGCTCGCGAGAACTTCCTGCGCATGATGTTCGGTTACCCGACCGCTGACTACGAGGTTGATCCGGTAGTGGTTGACGCTCTGGACAAGCTGCTCATCCTGCACGCTGACCACGAGCAGAACTGCTCCACCTCCACCGTCCGCATGGTCGCTTCCTCTGGCGCTTCCATGTTCGTCTCCATCGCTGCTGGTATCAACGCTCTGTCTGGCCCGCTGCACGGTGGCGCTAACCAGGCTGTTCTGGAGATGCTCGAGGACATCCAGCAGAACCACGGTGGCGACGCAACCGAGTTCATGAACCGCGTGAAGAACAAGGAGCCGGGCGTCCGCCTGATGGGCTTCGGTCACCGCGTCTACAAGTCCTACGACCCGCGTGCAGCTATCGCTAAGAAGACCGCTCACGAGGTGCTCCAGCACCTCGGCGGCGACGAGCTGCTGGATCTGGCTATGAAGCTGGAAGAGATTGCACTGGCTGATGACTACTTCGTCTCCCGCAAGCTCTACCCGAACGTTGACTTCTACACCGGTCTGATTTACCGCGCCATGGGCTTCCCGACGGACTTCTTCACCGTCCTGTTCGCCATCGGCCGCCTCCCGGGCTGGATCGCTCAGTTCAACGAGCAGGTCACTGACCCGGCATCGAAGATCAACCGCCCTCGCCAGATTTACACCGGCGAGACCGAGCGTGACTTCGTTCCGCGCGACCAGCGCTAAGGTTTCTAGCGATTACTGCGTAGGGGGTTCCTCGCAGGTAACTCAGCATAGAAAAGTCCAGCGTTGAAAAGGCGAAAAGGCGCGTACTAGCCTTCGAAAGGTTGGTACGCGCCTTTTATTTTTCCTAGAATTCTAAGAAACCCCATTTAAGTTGGGTCCATTTACGTTGGGCTGAATACCAACTGTGAAAAAGCCAACTGTGATAGGAGATTGTCTTGTCCAAGCCAGAACTCACTGCTAAGTCCGGTCCGGCTCCGACGGAACTCGTCATCAACGACCTCACTGTCGGTGACGGCAAGGAGGCCACCCCGGGTGCTCGTGTCGAGGTCCACTACGTGGGTGTTGACTACGAAACCGGTGAAGAGTTCGACTCTTCCTGGAACCGTGGCCAGTCCATCGAGTTCCCGCTGAACGGCCTGATTGCCGGTTGGCAGGAAGGCATTCCGGGCATGAAGGTCGGCGGTCGTCGCGAGCTGATTTGCCCTCCGGAGAAAGCTTACGGCCCGGCTGGTGCAGGACACTTCCTGTCTGGTAAGACCCTGGTCTTCGTCATCGACCTGTTGGACGTTAAGTAAAAGTCCGCATGCTAGCTCTGTTGGTCGGCTGAGCTTCGCTTCGCGGTTCCTGCCCATCCCTCCGTCGGCGGTTTGCAGGATTTCCGGCGAAGAAAGTGACTGCGTTTATGACACTTCAGGCGTGAAAAATTGCCCAAAAGTGTCATAAACTCAGTCACTTTCTTGCTTTCTGAGGTTGGGGTGGGGGCTGAAGGCCCAAACCAGCCCCACGCCAGCCCCAAACCAGGCCCAGACCCCTTACTCACCCAGCGCGAAGCGACGGTAGTGGTCGAAACGCTGCTCACGGCCAACGCGAGCCGGATTCTTCTCCAGCTCCCAGAGGGCGTGCTCGATAGCACTCAGAGCACGGCGGGGCAGTTCGGCCGGATTCTCAGGTTCGGCCACAATCTCGTCGATAACCCCGGTCTTCAGCATGGTCTCGGCGCCAACGCCCTGCTCCTCCATCATTTCCGGGGCATGCTCGGTGTCTCGGTAGATAATCGCCGAAGCACCCTCCGGCGGCAACGGAGACATCCAGGCATCGTGCATTGCCAGCACGCGGTCAGAGGGCAGCATGGCCAGCGCACCGCCACCGCAGCCCTGGCCGAGAATGAGTGACACGGTCGGAACCTTCAAGTTCACCAGCGTGGTCAAGGTGCGGGCAATCTCGCCGGCCATGGCATTTTCCTCGGCGTCCTTGGTCAACTCAGCGCCTGGGGTGTCAATGACCGTGACCAGCGGAATGTTCAGGCTTTCCGCGATGCGCATCGCACGGCGGGCAAAACGCAGTGAGCCCGGCCCCATTGGATGCGTGCCCAGCGGCGGCTGGTTATGGCGATCCTGGGCGACCAGAATCACCGGCCGCTCACCAATCCGCGCCAGGCGAGCCCGAACCGACAGCGACTTGTGGCCATCGCCGGTGCCGGAGATTGGCACGGAGCAGTCGACAAGGGCATCGATAATATCGCCGCCACCTGGACGAGAAGTATCGCGGGTGCGCAGGATAGCTTCCCAGGTATCGCGACCGTCAATGGCTGCTACTGGCGGTGGGGTGGGTTCGCTGGGGTCTCCGTCGGCAAGCACGTCGATGGTGCGGCGGACAGCGCCGCGCAGACCTTCGAGCGGAATGATGCCGTCGATAATGCCCTGCTTTAACAGGTTCTCGGAGGTCTGAACGCCTTCGGGCATGGGTTCGCCGGTAGCCAGCTCGACGACGCGCGGGCCGAGGAAGCCGAGAAGTGCGCCGGGCTCTGCGAAGGTGAAGTGGCCTGCCGACCCCCACGACGCCATGACACCACCGGTGGTGGGATTGCGCAGGTACACCAGGAATGGCAAGTGAGAATCCTTGTGGCGCGCCACTGCGGTGGTAATAGAGATCATGAGCGCGAACGCAGCAGTGCCCTCCTGCATGCGAGTGCCGCCCGAGGTCGGGGAGAGCAACAGCGGCAGCTGCTCCGCAGTCGCGCGCTCGATGCTGCGAATAATACGACGAGCGGTTGCGGCGCCGATAGAACCGCCGAGGAAGCCGAACTCAGAACAGATGACGGCGACGCGCTTGCCGCCGACGGTGCCTTCACCGGTGATAACGGCCTCATCGAGACCGGTCTTCTCAGAGGCTCGGGACAGTGTGCCGCGGTAGGCCTCGTCGATGTTGCCATGCTCGGGCGCGCCGTCCCAGGATGTGAAACTTCCGTGGTCGAGGACGGTATCTATTACTTGTTGGGCGCTGATTCTAGCCATACCTCCACGGTAGTAAACAAGGGGTAAACCGGCTTAGTTGATGGTGGGCGGAAAGGGGTAGCGCTATTGTCGGAAAAAACGTGTCCGCACTACCGAGGAGTCGAACCAATGCCGATTACTGAGCGCCTCACCGAGCTGGCTGAACAGAGGCCAAACGTATGTGTCGTCGGTTCCATCAACGCAGACCTGACTGTCACCGTGAAGCGCCTGCCGCATGGTGGTGAGACTATCGAGGGCAGTCCTCTGCGCATTCTGCCGGGCGGTAAGTCGGCGAATCAGGCGGCGACGGCTGGAAGACTGGGCGCGGCCGTGGAACTGGTCGGCGCGGTCGGTTCGGATCCCAATGCGCAGTTGCTGCGCGACGCGCTTACCGACGCTCACGTGGACATCTCTGCAGTTGAGACCGTCGACTCTGCCACTGGTACAGCCATGATTGTCGTTGATGATGCGGCGGAGAATTTCATTGTCATCTCCGCTGGCGCCAATGGCGAAGTCGATGCTGAGATGGTGCGCAGTCATGCGGACAAGATTCAGCGGGCTGGGTGCCTCGGTCTGTGTCTGGAGATTTGTGATGAGGCTGTCCTGGCCGCCGCACAGATTGCCCACGATGCGGGTGTGCCGGTGGTGTTCAACCTGTCGCCGATTCGGGCGGTCAGTGAGGATCTGCTCGCGCTGGTCGATGTCCTCATTGTCAACGAGCACGAACTCGCAGCCATCATCGGCTCCGAGCGCGCGGTCGCCGGTTGCGAGCACGGTCAGTGGGATGCGGTTGGGCGCGCGCTTGCCGACGAACACGGGATTTCCACGGCCATTGTCACACTTGGCGGGGAGGGGTCTGCGGTCTTGAGGACGTCGGAAAGCGAGGTGGCAGTCACTCGCATTCCAGCGCTGCCCATCGAGGTCGTGGACACCACGGGCTGCGGTGATGCGTACATGGGTACGGTCCTCACCGCGTTGGCCGCGGGCGATGATGTGGTGACGGCAGCTCGTCTTGCGGCGGTGGTCTCGGCTCATGCGGCGACAGGCGTGGGGGCGCAGACCTCCTATGGCGAGACAGGAAAAATCGCGCAGTTTGCGGCGGACCATGGTCTATAAGGTGCGCTGAGCAAACTACGCGATTGACGATTATTCGGTTTTAGGTGACCGTGGCCGAAGGAGTCACGCTCTTTTGGGCAGGGCTGGGGCTAGCTCTTGGCTGTCAGAGCCTTCTTCCAGCTGACCGCGGCACCGGTGCGCAGGACATTGCGCGGGTAGATCCAGGCGGCGAGTGCGATGACTGCGGCTACTCCCACAACCATGATTAGCAGCGAAGCCGCCAACTGGAGTGCGGAGAAGTTGCCAACGGCGTACTGCATCGGGGCAGTGGTGATGGAAACCGGTGGAATCCACGCTGCAATCTGCATGACGGTAGAGTCCAGCTTGCTCCAGCCAAACAGCGGAACATACATCGTGATCAGCGAGAACACCAGTACCGGCATCTGTGCGCCCTGGAAATCTTCCATACGGCTGACCAAGGATGCGGAGGCTGCATACAGCGCGGCGAAGAAGAAGTAACCGAGGATGAAGCACGGGACCAGCAGCCAGACTGCGGACCACGGCACATCGAAGCTCTCCGCCAATCCGGTAATCATGAGGGCAACTGCGGCGCTGGCGGTCAGCACGCTCATCATGATGATGCCAGCCAGACCGGCGCCGAGGATCTTGCCAGCCAGCAGGTGCGCCGGGCGAACGGTCGAGAGAATGATCTCGATGACGCGGGAGGACTTCTCCTCGATGACGCTGGTGGCCACCGCGCCGCCGAAGACGAGGATGGCGGTCATCATGACCATCACACCAATCAGTGTGATGACCACTGCGGGCATCTTCTCGTCTTTGGCTTCATCCAGCGACTCCACCGACACGGCTGCGCTTTGAGTCTTGGAGAAAAACTCGCTGGGGTTGATTCCGTTTTCGCTGAGCAGCATGGCTTCATTTTGTTTCTGCAGCGATTCCTGCAGCATTGGGGCCAGCCAGGATGGGGCGTCGTCGGCAAGCAGCTTCCACGAGCCCTCCTTGCCTTCTGCGGTGTCGGGGACGAGAGCGGCGTCGGCGTCGCCGTCGGTGACGGCAGCGCGAGCGGCCTTGTCGTCTGCCGCGGACGTAATCTCCAACGGTGAGAGCGATGCTGTGGCAAATGCGCCGGCTGCGGCATCCGCGCCTTCAGCATCCTTTATTTCGGCGGTAGCGTCGGCGAGAGAGTCCGCGAACGGCGCTTCTCCGACGACCGCGATTTTTACGGTGTCATTATCGGACTTGGAGGTCATGTAGTCGGCAACGAAGATACCGCCGACGGCCGCCACTGCCATGATGATGAGCGTGATTAGCGAGCTTTTCTTCAGCAGATGCTCGCGGAGTTCGCGGACGAAAACAGTCTTGACGGCCGTTGAGGCGTTGTAAGTGTTGGTGCTCATTGCTGTACGGCCTCCTGGTAGAGCTCGGTAAGTGGAATTTGCAGAGGTCCAAACGAACGGACCGTTCCCGCTGCCATCGCGCTGTGTAGCAGCTTCTGGTCGGTGTCGGCGGGGGCGTTGGAATCGAGGTGAACGACGGTGGCACCATGGGTATCACGCTCCACGCTTGTCACGCCCTCGACGGAGGTCGCCCAATCCTGGGGCGCACCATCGAGCTTGACGACGAAAGCCCGTGGGCCCCGTGCTCGCAGCTCATCAACAGTGCCTTCCACGAGCATGCGGCCGTCGCGGATGATGCCGACGCGGTCACACATGCGCTCGACAAGGTCGAGCTGGTGGGAAGAGAACACAATCGGGGTGCTGCGGTCGGCGTACTCCTTGAGTACGGAGCTCATCACCTTGACCGCAACTGGGTCGAGACCAGAGAAGGGCTCGTCGAGGACGAGTATTTCTGGGTCGTGGACGAGGGAGGCTGCCAGCTGCACGCGCTGCTGATTGCCGAGCGAGAGCGTGTCGACCTTGTCGTTGGCGCGCTCGGTGAGACCGAGGCGCTCCAACAAGTTGTCGGCGTTGGATTCCGCGCGCTTGGTGGGCACACCGTGTAGGCGAGCAAAGTAAATCAGCTGCTTGCGGACCTCATCCTTTGGGTAGAGGCCGCGTTCTTCTGGCATGTAGCCAATCGTGCGGCGCAGCGAGTCATTCATCGGGGTATCGCCGATGCGTACCTCGCCTTTATCGGTGGCCAGCACGCCCAGGGCAATGCGCATAGTGGTGGTCTTGCCGGCACCGTTAGAGCCGACGAAGCCGTAGATTTCTCCAGGGTGAACTTGGAAGCTCATGCCACGGAGAACCTGCAGGTGTCCGTAGGACTTCTCAAGCCCGTCAATAATGAGGCTGTTCATGGTGATCCTTAGATTGAGGAGTGAAGGGCAGAGGAGGGATATGAGTTTTTGAGCCCGTACTAGTCGTCGCGCAGATTCCAGGCGTAGACGACGGTGGGCAGCGTGGAAATGTAGAGGAAAGCGATAATTCCGAAGATTCCGAAGCTGTACGGAATGTAGTGTCCCCAGTCAGGTTGCGCGTTCAGGACATAGGTGCCCACCAGAACGAGAGCGAGGAAGGTCACCAAGCCGAAGTAGGTGAAGCAGCGATATGTCAGCCCCCGCAGGTTCAGAATCTGTTCCTGCTGGTATTCGTCCAGTAGCGAGGTCGGTGCGCTGTCAACCATGTCGACTGTGATGTTGAGGCTGGTCCAGACGACGACCATAATGAGGGAAATCACTGGCCAGAGCAGAGAAAGCCATCCCGGGAAAATATCGGTCAGGCTACCGAGAAGCGCGATGCCGCTCAGCAGCATCAGCACAAGGCACACCTCGAATGCGATGACCAGCTTCCGCCGCGCCGCCTGGTTGCGCCACTTGGGCAACCAGCTCGACATCTGCTCGACACGCTTTGTGTACTTCGCTTCGCGCCGGGCTTCTAGCTTTTCGAAAAAGTTCGGTGTTGCGTCTTCAGTCCGAATAGCTGGCATCGTTAGCTTTCCTTTCGGTATAGGGCAGAGGACATGGGCTTGAATTCCTCGCGAGAAAACACCGCCTCAACGGGGAGATCGAACACCGCGCAGATGCGAAATGCCAGATCCAAGCTGGGGTAGTGGTCACCTCGCTCCAACGCGCCAATCGTTTGAGGATTGACCTCTACTTGTTTGGCTAGTTCGGCTCGGCTGAGTCCGTGTTCTGCCCGCAGCACTGAAATTCTGTTGAATATCGGTTCTTTGGGTTTAATCTTTGGGGACACACTCCAAAGTGTTATATAAACACAACGCTACGTCAACTGTTCGCAACAAAATGAAGCGCACTCACCTTTCTAAACCGCAGGTCAGCGGGGTAGAAAAAATCTAAAAAATTTTCAGTCCGTACACTCGGTTGGCATGACCACACTCAATCTGAAGTACGATGCAGCGACAACCGGAATTGCCAACGTGGAAATGGTCGATGGCAACGCCATCCCGATTCTGGGGTTCGGTACCTACAAGCTTGACGATGAGCAGGCGCGCGAATCCGTGCGCTACGCCCTGGAAATCGGCTACCGCCACATCGACACCGCATCGCTCTATCGCAATGAGCGAGGGGTTGGGCAGGGTATTGCTGATGCGGTCGCTGCGAACGTCGTAAAGCGTGAAGATATCTTCGTGACCACGAAGGTCTGGAACGATGCGCAGGGGTCGGCGGCGACGCGCGAGTCCGTGCGGGCATCTTTAGAACGGCTCAGCCTTGACTACGTTGACCTGGTGCTTGTGCACTGGCCGGTGGAGAAGCAGGGGACGTTTGGGCAGTGTTTCGATACGCTGCTGGAGCTCAAGCGTGAGGGGCTGATTCACTCGGTTGGTGTGGCGAACTTTTACCCAGAGGTGCTCGACCAGCTCTCGGAGACTCCGGTGGTCAACCAGATTGAGCTGCATCCGCAGTTCCCGCAGAATGAGCAGGTTGAAGACGATCGTCGTCGCGGTATTGTCACGCAGGCTTGGTCGCCGTTGGGGCGCGCGAAGTACTTTGAGGGCTCGCCGATTGCTGAAATCGCAGATCGCCTGGGTAAAACTCCCGCCCAAGTTGCTATCCGCTGGCACCTTCAGCGTGGCATCGTGGCCATCCCGAAGTCGGGCACGCCGTCGCGCATCAAGGAGAACTTTCAGGTCACCGACTTTGAACTCACCGACGAGGACATGGAAACGATTGCGTCGATGGCGCGTGCCGACGGGCGCCTGAGCGGCGACCCGCGGGTATTCGGCAACGAATAAGCGAATTTAGATTTGCTTATAGCCCCATCACTATTGGTGTTTCGCGGGTAGCCTAAATGCTATGACGAACCCAGCATCTGAAATCCGCGTCGAAGCCGACGGCGCAATTGTCACTATCACCATCGACCGAGATCATAAGCGCAACTCCCTGACTGCCGACGTGTGTCGTGACATCGCCGATGCGGTGGAAGCTGCCGCTGAGGTTCCAGAGCAGCGCGTTATCCTGCTGCGCGGCGAAGGCCGCGCTTTCTGTGCGGGCGCCGACCTGAGTGGCCAGCACCATGAAGATTCCTTCCACGAACAGCTCCGTCGAATGCTGCGCACAATCGAGGCCAGCCGTCTGGTGGTTATAGCGGATGTGCAGGGGCCGGCTGTCGGCGCTGGGATGCAGCTGGCGATGGCGGCCGATTTGCGCGTCGTGGGTGAGCGCGGCTGGTTTATGATTCCGCCGGTCAAGCTCGGTATCGCTGTCGATGCCTGGACAATTCGCCGCGTGCGCGTCCTCGTCGGCGGTGCCCGTGCCCGCACTATTCTGTTGGCGGCCGAGCGCATGGATCAGGAAGCCGCCCGCGGTTGCGGTCTGGCTTCCTACCTCGGTGGTCCGGACAAGGCGGAGGAGGTAGCGCTTCGTATCGCCACCTACGCGCCCCTGTCGCTGGCCTACCACAAGGCAGTGCTCAACGACGATGAGACGCATAGCCCGTTGAAGGACTACCAGCAGGAGCTCTACAACACGGTGTGGGCTTCCGAGGATGCTGCGGAGGCATCGAAGGCGCGAGCCGAAAAGCGCGAACCAAATTTCATTGGCAAATAGGTCGAATAGGTTCAGCAATTAGGCGAATAGGGTAGGCAGGCATGGGCTCGTGGAAAACTCCCGACAGTGGTCTTACTCAACAGCAGGTCCAGCAACGCATCGAGTTGGGGCACGTCAACGAGCTGCCGCCAACATCCGGGCGCAGTGTGTGGGACATTATCCGTGCCAATGTGTTTACCCGGATTAACGGTATTCTCGCTGTTTTATTCGCAGTCGTGCTCTATACCGGCTCAATCGTCAACGGTGCCTTTGGTCTGCTGATTATCGCCAACTCTATCGTCGGCATCATCCAAGAACTGCGTGCCAAGCGCACACTGGACAAGCTTTCCATTGTCGGCCGTGCAAAACCCATGGTCATTCGCGACGGGGAGCCTGCTCGCGAGATCGACCGCGAGTCCGTCGTCCTCGACGATCTCATCGAGGTTGGTCCCGGTGACCAAATCGTCGTTGACGGTATTCTCCGCTACGCCTCTGACGTGGCTGTCGATGAGTCCTCTCTCACCGGTGAATCCGATGCCGTCGATAAGAGCGTTGGGGACATGGTCTACTCGGGTTCCTCGGTCGTGGTGGGGTCGGCGCGATATCAGGCCACCAAAGTGGGCAAGGAGGCTTACGCCGCCAAGCTCGCAGCTGAGGCCAACAAATTCACGCTGACTGATTCCCAGCTCTTCCGCGGCATCAACAAGATCCTGACCTACATTTCCTGGATTCTCATTCCCGTCGGC
This sequence comes from Corynebacterium sp. HFH0082, assembly GCF_000411235.1. Taxonomy (NCBI): domain Bacteria; kingdom Bacillati; phylum Actinomycetota; class Actinomycetes; order Mycobacteriales; family Corynebacteriaceae; genus Corynebacterium; species Corynebacterium sp. HFH0082. Next base: position 2,455,440 of record NZ_KE150404.1, on the reverse strand, counting down.
GCCTTGGCAATCTATACGCAGCTCTTTGTCGCCGGCGATGATTTCAACGATGCGCTGCTGGGGATGGTCGCCACGCTGGTGCCCATGGTCCCTGAGGGGCTTGTCCTCATGACCACCATCGCATTTGCCCTTGGGGTGGTGCGCTTGGGGCGACATCGCGTGCTGGTCAATGAGTTGCCCGCCATCGAAGGTCTCGCGCGTGTCGACACCGTGTGTGTCGACAAAACTGGCACGCTCACCGAAAATGCGATGCAGCTAGTGGAAGTCGACATCGTATCGGGTGACGGTACCTCCCGCGATGAGGTCGACTCCGCACTCATCGATCTGTGCAAGCTCGACGATCGCCCCAACGCAACGGCTCGTGCACTGCTCGATGGACTTGCGGACGCAGGGGACGTCGTAAAGCATGAACAAACCAAAACCCGCCCCTTTACCTCGGCGAATAAGTGGTCGGCGCTGACGTATCACGGCGGTGCGACGTGGGTTTTCGGCGCGCCCGATGTGCTTGTCGACGACTCCGCGGTCGGCATGCAGAAAGCTCGGGAGCTTATGGAGAAAGGACTTCGTGTGCTCCTGCTCGCGCGGACCTCAGTTGGGGCAGATGACCTGCCCGGCGGTGCGCTGCGGAAGAGTGGCGAGGTGGAGTTGGAGCCAGTCGCACTTGTCGTGCTGGGGCAGAAGGTGCGTTCCGATGCGGCGGACACGGTGGCCTACTTCTATGAAGAAGGCATCGAGGTCAAGGTCATTTCTGGTGACAATGACCGCTCCGTGGGGGCTGTTGCACGTGAGCTGGAAATGGAGGGGGCTAACAATCCTGTCGATGCGTCTGAGCTTCCGGTCAGCCGCGATGAGAATAGCGAAGCCAAGCCCACCGAGATCCGCAACGAGTTCGCAGACATTGTGGAGTCGCGGCAGATCTTCGGCCGTGTCACGGCGGAGAATAAGCGCGATATGGTTCATGCGCTGCAGTCGCGGGGGCATCATGTGGCGATGACCGGTGATGGTGTCAATGATGTGCTGGCGCTGAAAGCGGCGAACCTGGGCGTGGCTATGGGGGATGGGGCGCCGGCGACACGTTCGGTTGCGCAGTTGGTGCTGTTGGATAATCGCTTCGCCATGATGCCGATGATTGTGGCGGAGGGGCGTCGCGTCATTGGCAATATCGAGCGTGTGGCCAACCTCTTTTTGACGAAGACCATCTACTCGGTGGTGCTGGCGCTGGCTGTGGGGCTGTGGGGGATGGATTATCCATTCGAGCCGATTCACGTGACGATTACGGGTTGGTTCACAATTGGAATCCCGGCGTTCGTGCTGTCGTTGGCTCCTAACTTGGAGCGTGCGCGCGATGGTTTCGTGCGGCGCGTGTTGCGCTTAGCGATACCGGCGGGCATCACGGTGGGGTTGTTGACCTTCATGTTTTGGTTGTGGGCAAACCCGGGAGTCGACGCCAGCGATGAGGCACGAGGGGAGGCGTCTACTGCGACCCTCATTGTGCTGATTGTTTCGGCATTTTGGGTTTTGGTGGTCGTGGCTAGGCCATACACCTGGTGGAAGGTTCTGTTGCTGGCGGTATCGGCAGGAGCCTACCTGTTCATCTTCTCGGTTCGTTCAGTGGCCACAGTGCTTAATCTGTACTGGGTAGGGCGGGAGCTGTTGATTCCCGCGCTGATCGTGGGGGCCATCGGCGCGGTCATTATCGAAGCGCTGTGGTGGTGGCGTCAGAGTAAGCCATTGCCGGAAGAAGCGGAGAACACGAGTACAACGGCGTAAATGGGGGTAGTAAAAACGGCGCCTAAGTATGCAGGTAATGGCGTTTTTGGGGGTGCCTTAAGGCTCGCTGAGAAGTAGTTAGCCGCATTTAACTTCTTTGCTAACTGTGTTCCAGGTAACTTTGTTTCCACACATAATGAAAAATGTGGTGCATGGCACACCCTCGGGGTGGCTGTGCTGGACCTCATTACGAACACCTGCATAACTTCCTGGAAAGGATTAGCCCGTGTCCGCAACTCCCTTGCCGGCAGACCGGCATAAGCCACAGGCGGCCGAGTACCGCTACGTGCAAAACTCAGCGCAGTTCCAAGAGCTCCGCTCTACATTCCGTTCTTTCGCCATCCCGATGACCGTCGCAGGTCTGGTGTGGTACATCGCATTCGTTCTGTTTGCGACGTTCGCGCCAGACCTCATGGCGACTCCCGTACTGGGCAATATCAACCTGGGCATCGTCCTTGGTCTGCTCCAGTTCGTGACCACCTTCGCCATCACCTGGGTGTACATCAACTTCGCCAACAAGAAGCTTGAGCCGATGCAGGCAGAGCTGCGCGAGGCACTGGAAAGCGGAGAAATCGCTGAAATCGTCGCAAAGAAGGAGGCATAGACATGCTGACCAGTTTCTTTGCTGCAGATGACACTGCAGCAGCAGGTAACCCGATTCTCAACATCGCGGTCTTCGTCGCCTTCATTGTTGCGACCATGTTCATCGTTACTCGAGTGGGCAAGGGCGGAAACAAGGGAGCATCGGACTTCTACACCGGTGGTGCACAGTTCTCCGGTACCCAAAACGGTCTTGCCATTGCAGGTGACTACCTCTCGGCGGCTTCCTTCCTCGGTATCGTCGGCGCCATCGCGCTGACTGGTTACGATGGATTCCTTTACTCCATCGGCTTCTTCGTAGCCTGGCTGGTCGCGCTGCTGTTGGTTGCAGAGCCGCTGCGTAACGTCGGTAAGTTCACCATGGCCGACGTGCTGTCCTTCCGTCTTAAGCAGCGCCCGGTACGTACTGCGGCTGCTATCTCGACCCTCGCGGTGACCCTGTTCTACCTCATCGCGCAGATGGCCGGTGCAGGTTCCCTGGTCGCCGTGCTGCTCAACATTCACGACTCCACTCAGCAGTCCATCGTTGTCGCGGTCGTCGGCATCATCATGGTTGCTTACGTTCTCATCGGTGGTATGAAGGGCACGACTTACGTGCAGATGATTAAGGCCGTCCTGCTGGTCGGTGCTGTCATCATCATGACCCTGATCATCCTGGTTGGCGTTAAGGGTAACTTCTCCCAGCTCCTGCAGGACGCAGTGGACATGCACGCGAGCTCGGATCACATCGCCGAGAAGGGCTACGAAGCCTCCGCCATTCTTGAGCCGGGTCTGAAGTACGGCGGCTCCTTCGTTCAGCAGCTGGACTTCGTCTCTCTGGGCCTGGCACTGGTCCTCGGTGTTGCTGGTCTGCCGCACGTGCTCATGCGCTTCTACACGGTGCCGACTGCAAAGGAAGCTCGTAAGTCCGTGACCTGGGCAATCATCCTCATCGGTGGTTTCTACCTGTTGACCCTGGTACTCGGTTACGGCGCCGCCGCACTTGTTGGTCCGGACCGAATCAACGCCGCCCCGGGCGGAGCCAACGCTGCAGCTCCGCTGCTGGCCTTCGAAATCGGTGGCTCCATCTTCATGGCAGTGATTTCCGCAGTGGCGTTCGCTACCGTGCTGGCCGTGGTCGCTGGTCTGGCAATTACCGCTTCCGCGTCTGTCGGCCAGGACCTCTACCAGGCCGTGATCCGCAAGGGACAGGCCACGGAAGCCGAGCAGGTTCGTGTCTCCCGCATTACCGTAATCGTGCTGGGCGTTGTCGCCATTATCCTCGGCATCCTGGCCATGGGGCAGAACGTCGCCTTCTTGGTGTCGCTGGCCTTCGCAGTGGCAGCATCCGCAAACGTACCAACCATCCTGATGTCCCTGTTCTGGAAGCGCTTCAACACCGCAGGCGCAGTTGCCTCCATGTACACCGGTGTCATCGCCTCGCTGGTTCTGATTATCTTCTCCCCGGCAGTTTCCGGCAGCGAGTCCTCGATGATTCCGTCGGTTGACTTCTCCTGGTTCCCGCTGACGTCGCCGGGTCTGCTCGCAATCCCGCTGGCGTTCCTGGCTGGCATCATCGCCACCTACATGGGCAAGCCGGATAACTTCGATGACCTGGCAGCTGAGATGGAAGTTCGCTCCCTGACCGGTGTTGGCACCGAGGCTGCGGTTGATCACTAATAACCACTGCGTCCTTGGCTGGCAACGCTGCCCGAACAGCTCAGCCAATCGCAATTAACTGAATAGACAAATGCAAGGGCCCCGTTATCGTCACTGGTAGCGGGGCCTTTGTGGTGGCCGCGGGGTCGTCGTCAAGCGTGTGCGAATCAGTGCATGATAGTTAATGGACGGGCCTGTTGCCCTGGCTCCGCAGGGGCTCGCGGAAGCGAGCACGGAGTCTTAGATATAAGGTGGGAAGGTAACAATCTGGTTTGCCCCACCGCAATAATTGGAGTGTGTATGACTGACAATTCTGGCGCTTCTGAGAACAACAATTCTTTCCGTAGCGCCCTGCATGATGAGCACGTAAGCCTTGGCGCAGAAATGCGCAATGTTGGTGGCTACGAAGTGCCGTTCCGCTACTCTTCGGAAATTGCAGAGCACAACGCAGTGCGTGAGGCCGTTGGTGTTTTCGACCTGTCGCTGATGGGTATCATCCGCGTCACTGGTGAGGATGCGGCGGCGTTCCTTGCACACTCCCTGATTTCGGCAATCAAGCCGCTGGCGTTGGGTCGTGCCAAGTACACCATGATTGTGCAGGAAGACGGCGGCATTATTGATGACCTCATCATTTACCGCCTCGGTAGTCACGAATTCATGCTGGTGCAGAATGCCGCAGCCGCTGAAGATGTGTACTCGACGCTGCGCGAGCGCGTTGGTGGCTACAACGTCGAGGTTGAGCGCATGAATGACAAGAATGTGCTCCTGGCCATTCAAGGGCCGAAGGCTGCGAAGCTTCTGCGCCGTCTGTTGCCACAGGATCTGCACGCGACTCTCGATGGCATGAACTACTACTCTTGCACTCTGCTCGAGGTCGCAGGTGTGGAAATGATTGTCGCCCGAACCGGCTACACCGGTGAGGACGGCTTCGAGATCTTCCCGCCGGCTGACCGCGCCGTCGAGGTCTGGCGTGCAATCATTGCAGCAGGTGGCAAGGTGGAAAACCCGGAGGATCCGGCTGACAACGGCGCTGACCTCGGCCTGCTGCCGTGTGGTCTGGCCTGCCGCGACACCCTGCGTCTTGAGGCCGGTATGCCGCTCTATGGATACGAGCTGACTCGAGACCGCACTCCGCTGGAGGCCGGCCTGAAGTCCATCATGGGGCCGACCAAGGGGCAGTTTATTGGTCGCAACGCACTGATTAATCGTCCGCAGTCGAAGGAGCTACTGGTTGGTCTGCGTTTCTCCGGTGATGAAGCTCCGAAGCGTGGCACCAAGCTCATTGATGCGGAAGGTAACGAGGTTGGCGTGCTGACTTCCGCCAAGGTGTCGCCGACTTTGGGTCACCCCATCGGTTTTGCATACGTTCAGCGTTGGCAGTCCTCCACTGGCACGGAGCTGACCGTTGAAGGCGCCGACATTACCGCCACCGTCGTTCCGACGCCGTTCTACAATCGCCGTCACCGCAAGTAGGGGAGCCCGGGTGCTCCGCCGCATTGTGGCGGGCTCAGATCTGTTCAGGCTCGTCTCTTCGTATCTGTTGGGTAAATAAAAAAATCCGCTGCAGAATTTTTGCAGCGGATTTTGGTGTTTTAGGGCGAGCTAGCGCACCTCACCTAACTAAGTCCCGAGCCGACGAACCTCGCCGTCCGAGACGAACCTAGCGGAACAGGCCGGTGAGCCCTTGATTATCTTCGCTTGGCTGCTCGTCTTGCTCCGATTCCGATTCCGTCGGCTCGCCGGAGGTAGTCGGAGTCGTTGAAGTATCGGGCGGCGTGGAAGAATCAGAGGTCGTCGAGCTCTCCGTCTCACTAGTCTCCGTTGTGCTCTCGCTCGGAGTCGTCGGCTCAGGTTCCTGAGGCTGTGGCTCAGAGGTCGTCGAAGTAGTGGAGATCCACATTTGCTGCGATGTCGGGTTCGCGGGGGTTTGCTGCAGCACCGTCCACACCTCCTGCTCGCCGACTTGTGCGCATTCAAGATTCTGGCCGTTGGCGCTCATTCGTATTTCGCCGGTCTGGTTCGGGCACAGCTGCCCGATGCGCGGCGTACCGCCTTCTCGAACCTTTGGTCCCGTCGTCGTCGGCGAGCTTGTCGACGACGCCGTAGTAAGCGAGCTTGACGACGAGGTTTGCGTCGCGGCAACCTCCTCGCCTTCGTTGTTGGCGCAGCTGGTGGCCGTGGCTGCGAAGGTGAGGAAGCAGCAGGCCAGCGCCAGGTGCCGGCGGTGATTGCGCCGGCTAGTAGTGAGTTGAGGGTGCTGTACAGCTGACAGCTGAGTTCGCGTATTCACATCCATCTCACTTTCTGGGCTTCTCGGGCCTGCGTTGCGTGGTTTAATTCCCGGCTTTCTGGGTCGGCGTCTCCTGAAAAACCACTGGGGGTGCCAGCTGTAGGTTTACTTGCCGAGTTACTGGCATGGAAGGAGCTGGCATCCAATAGATAGGTTGATTCAACCGGAAACTATACAGTCGACTTTTCGATTTGCATACTGGATGCTTCTAATCGTGGCAGAACGGGTGTGGTAGGGAAAGGCAATTCGTCTGTGAAGTCATAAGTGGTTTTGATAGCGTGTGTCCCATGTATCGGCGCACCCCGAATCGATTCCCCGTAAAGAGTAATGCGGATTTGTTCGCTCGGCGCAGTGGCGCGTGGATACTGGATTCGTTCCTTGTAGGAATCTTTGTTGCCATCATTGTGGCACTTGGCAAACTTGCGTGGGAAGCAGCCATGGCGAACTGGGCGCTGCCGAGTCCGCCAGAGTTCAGGATTTTGTATGGTGTCATATTCCCAGCTGTCTTTTTCTTTGTGCGCGTGGTTGCAGAGGCTCGCGGTGAACAGACGTTTGGTAAAAGCGCATTTTTGCTACACGTTGTTCCAGCGCGGAAAGCAGACTCTGGGGCAACTCCGTTCGAAGTCGCTCAGCCAGAGGGAACATCGGAGCTCGAATCAGGAGACGATTCTTGGCACAGAGGTTGGCGGGCAGCGGTACGTAATTGTTACCTATTGTCGCTGATTTTCTTGCCTACGGGTTTTGAGCCAAACGTTGAACTGTTTTTTGGTGTCCTGATGATTTGGGTTGCTGTTTGCCGCTGGCACCCATTCGACTGGTTGGCAGGAAAACGCGTCGTTGTTGAAAGGCGTAGCGAGCGCTAACGTTCGAGCAAGCGTCAGGCCCTGGCTCTTTCCTCCTCGGCCTCAACCTCAGCGTTGAATTCTCGTTTAGAAGACTGCCACTGGTCTTCGGTCATACCGATACGCCAGTAGCCAGAAATGGAAACGTCTTTCTTCGGGATCTCAGATTCGACGAAGAGGAAGCGGCGCAATTCCTTGATCATCTCGGCGACACCGTGGATGAACCAGCTAGTTTTCTTACCTTCTGGAATGCCCGCCTCGCGCACTGCGCGGGATAGCTCTGTGCCGTGGGTTGCGCCGTTGCGGAGGACCCAATGGACTTCCACACCCTCTCGGGTTGGGAGCTCAAACTTCCGATCTTCGGACTCGATTTCGATGTATGCGGTTGCGGTCGTGCCTGCTGGGAGGTGCTTCAGTCCGGCGCTGATAGCTGGCGCTGCGGACTCGTCTCCGGCGAGTACAAAGTGTTCATATTCTGCTGCAGGTCCCCATGCGCCTCCTGGCCCTAAGAAGCCACGCTTGTCTCCGATTTCGGCTACGCGTGCCCACGGTCCAGCCAGGCCGGAATCGCCGTGGGTGACGAAGTCGACGTCAAAGTCGCCGGTTTCGGAGTCCACATTAATCAGAGTGTATGTGCGGGTGATTGGCAGTTTGTCTCGCGGCTGTTCGGCGCGAATTTTCGCAATATCGAACGGCCAGGAGTAATCAGCGTCCTCTGGCACAAACAATAATTTGATGTAATGGTCGGTAAACTCCAGCTCCTTGCCCACAAATGCAGGCGAGTTCATGCTCAAACGAACAAGGTCTGGGGAAATCTGGCGACGTCCAGTAACTGTTGCCTCGTGTGCCTTACGGGGCTTACGCTTCGGTGCTGCTGCTTTAGCTAGGCCAGCCATAGTTGTCACTGTCCTTCAACAAGTCTTGGGCTGTTTTGTACTGGCGGAAGTCTACACGCCACGTGATTAGGTAAGCCTAACACAAGTGTTTCTGGAAATTGCTGGGTGATGCGTTCTCAGGAGGGGGCGTAGTGGCCGGTCGTGAGAAAAACAAAGAACCCTCGCGCCCTATATGTAAAAGGTCACGAGGGTATTTGTGCCCCAGAGAGGAATCGAACCTCCGACACCGGCTTTAGGAGAGCCGTGCTCTATCCACTGAGCTACTAGGGCAATCATCTTCCGGGTAAAACAGCCGTGAAAACACATTCTCGGCGGCCGGAAAATTACTTCATCACTTTAACGCATCTGCGAGCTCTAGTGGCAATTGGGTCCTCGACCTGACACGCAAACATGCAGGAAGCTCGCTATTACCCCCATGTGCTTTTGTGCTCGGCGGTGCCGCCCGGAATCTGGCTAACATGGTTTATAACGAGCGACTTTCTTGCGCTTGCGGTCGCAACAGCGCTACTTATTTTCCGGTCGCTGTTTTGGAGGAGGATGACAATATGATTAAGCCAACTTTCACGGATGTCAACGGTGTCAAGATTAAGTGCTCCATGACCACGGACTCGGACAAGCCGCACCTTTTGGTTTCGCGCATGGAAGATGATGGCTCTTTGACTCCGATTCTGGAGATGAACGTGTACGACTCCAAGTACATGGCCAACGCTTGCGAGATTTACTTGAAGCAGGCCGCTTCGGCTAACCTCCAGGGTTCGATGGCTGGCCTGTCTCCAGATGAGATGGCTGAACAGTTCGGTTACGAGGGAGATCCGACCAATCACTAGTCGAAACGACGCCGCCCGCACTCAGGCCGAGAGCCCTGTATACAGCGGATATGTCGATGTAGACGTCATCGGAATCGGCGCCGGTAGTCCGAGCCACATTACGCTCGAGGCTATCGGCGCTCTTGCTGATGTCGACGTAGTTTTTGCTCTCGACAAGGGTGATGCCAAAGCGGACTTGTTGGCTGCGCGACAGGCGATCGTCGATAAGCATGCGCCGCATGTCGAACTCGTTACCGTTCCCGACCCGCCACGTGACCGCACGCCCGATAACTACGGCGCAGTCGTCCGTGACTGGCATCAGCGCCGTGCAGAGCTGCTTGCCGACGCCTTCGTCGCTCACCTCGGACGAGAGGGCAAGCGCCGCGGTGCGTTCTTGGTCTGGGGGGACCCCTCCTTGTACGACTCAACATTGCGGATTTTGCAGCGCGTCCGCGACCTTGGGCTGGACGTGCGCTCGCGAGTTATCCCCAGTGTGACGGCGATTTCCGCGCTGACCGCAGCGCATGGAGAGTGCCTGAACCAGATTGGTAAGCCGGTATTGATTACCACTGGTCGGCGCCTGGGGGAGCGTGCGCCTGGCATGGATGCGGTGGTGATGCTCGATGGCGGTGCAGCCTGGCTCGAGCACGCGGACCCGGAGGAAGAGATTCTCTGGGGTGCATTCCTGGGAACGGAGCTGGAGACGCTCCGCCGTGGTCGCGTTGGCGACGTCGGCGAAGAGATTGCGGAGCTGAAAAAGAAGCTCCGTGCGGAGCACGGTTGGATTATGGATATCTACCTGCTGCGTTCCGGCGCCTAGGACTGAGCAGTCGCAGCGGTGCCAGTTCGGCTAGCTGACTTTCTTGCCCAAGAAGCCCTCTGCCCATCGGTGGAGGGCTTTTTCGGCGGCTTCGACGCCGTCGGCGACGGTTACCTTGGTGAGGACCTGATCGTCGTTAGGCAACACGCGTGCGGGATCGCCTGCGGGACGGACGGTGATGCTGACGTGGTCGGCATTGATGACCTCGACGGTTGCTAGTGCGAGCATCTCGACGTTCGTCTGCTCAGCAACCGCAAAGCGGTAGGCGGTGTCGTTTTCCCACTCGGTGGTGGAGTTCCGAAGGAACTCGGCGACGGAGTCAGGGGCCAATTCTGTGAGTAATTGGGTTGCGACCGGGGCGTCATCGACGCGGGAATCGTGGCGCAGCGGACGGCAGTAGAAGCGGCCGGCATTTACTTCCATGGGTTCCATACCGTCCACTCTAGACGTCCTGAACAGTGTTTAAGGGCGCCGGGGGAGGGGCTGAAAAGAATCAAGCGGGGCTGGCTGCGAATCCCATCGCAACCAGCCCCGCTTAGAGCTTTAGAACTACTTCAGTTCCATCAGGACATCGCCCTTGCCGACACCTGAGCCAGCCTCGGTAGCCAGACCCGTGACAACGCCGTCCTTGTGAGCCTTGACTGGGTTTTCCATCTTCATGGCCTCAAGGACAACCACGGTGTCACCCTCGGAGACTTCCTGGCCCTCTTCGACGTTGACCTTGATGACGGTGCCCTGCATCGGAGCAACCACAGCGTCACCGGAAGCGGCCTTCTTGGAACCGCCAGCGCGCTTCTTCTTGCTCTTCTTCTTGGCACCAGCGTTGCCGCCGCCCAGAGCCAGGTCGCCCGGCAGGGCTACCTCGACGCGGCGACCGTCGATCTCGACGACAACCTTCTGAGCCGGAACGGTGTCGGTGTCAGCGTCGGAGTCACCGTCGTACGGAGCAATCGGGTTGTCCCATTCCTCTTCAATCCACTTGGTGTAGACGTCAAACTTCTCGCCATCGCCGACAAACGCCGGGTTCTCCACAATGTGGCGGTGGAACGGAATGACCGTTGCCAGGCCCTCAACCTGGTACTCGGACAGAGCACGAGCGGAGCGGCGTAGGGCCTCTTCGCGGGTCTCGCCCCAAACAATCAGCTTGGCCAGCATGGAGTCGAACTGGCCGCCGATGACGTCGCCCTCCTTGATGCCGGTGTCCATGCGGACACCCGGGCCGGACGGTTCGACGTACTTGGTGATGGTGCCCGGAGCCGGCATGAAGTTGCTGCCGGCGTCCTCGCCGTTGATGCGGAACTCGAAAGCGTGACCGCGCATCTCCGGGTCTTCCTTGATGGACAGTTCCTTGCCTTCAGCAATGCGGAACTGCTCGCGGACCAGATCGAGGCCGGTAATTTCCTCGGTGACCGGGTGCTCCACCTGTAGACGAGTGTTGACCTCGAGGAAGTTAATCAGACCGTCAGCGCCAACCAGGTACTCAACGGTGCCCGCACCGTAGTAGCCAGCCTCGCGGCAGATGTCCTTAGCGGACTGGCGCAGGCGCTCATCCTGCTCTGGGGTCAGGAACGGAGCGGGTGCTTCCTCGACGAGCTTCTGGAAACGACGCTGTAGCGAGCAGTCACGGGTGGAGGCGACAACGACGTTGCCGTGCTTATCAGCGAGAACCTGGCACTCGACGTGGCGTGCCTTGTCCAGGTAGCGCTCTACGAAGCACTCACCGCGACCGAAGGCCGCAACGGCCTCACGGGTAGCGGACTCGTAGAGGTCGGCGACCTCTTCCATCTTGTGTGCGACCTTCATGCCGCGGCCACCGCCACCGAAAGCGGCCTTAATGGCGATTGGCAGACCGTGCTCCTTAGCGAACGCGACGACCTCGTCTGCATCCTTAACTGGCTCCTTGGTGCCTGGAGCCATTGGAGCGTCAGCCTTCAGCGCGATGTGACGAGCGGTGACCTTGTCGCCCAGGGCGCGGATGGACTCTGGTGACGGGCCAATCCAGATCAGGCCAGCGTTCTCAACAGCCTCAGCGAAGTCGCCGTTCTCCGACAGGAAGCCGTATCCCGGGTGGATGGCATTAGCGCCGGACTTCTTTGCGGCGTCCAGAATCTTGTCGAAAACTAGGTAGGACTCAGCGGAAGTGGTGCCACCGAGAGCAAAAGCCTCATCCGCCATGGTCACGAAAGGAGCGTCCGCATCCGGCTCAGCGTAAACGGCGACGGAAGGAATGCCGGCGTCCTTCGCAGCGCGAATAACGCGAACGGCAATCTCGCCACGGTTGGCGACGAGAACCTTCGTGATTTTTTCAGTGGTCTGCTCGGACACGAAATCCTCCATTTTTCGTGGGCACCCCGAGAATTGGCCCTCGGGGCAAGGTTGCGACAGTCATTTGTAGGAATCACAAGCAGCACTGCAGTTAACTGAGTGGTGAACCGCAATGCGGTTCACCACGCGGTAGCTAACAGCGTGTGACCCAATGTCTCCATTGTGTCACAGGTGCGGTAAGCAACCTCTTTTTGCTCGCTACATAAGGGGGTAGGGATTGTGGTCTTGAGCAGCGTTCAAGTGGTCATGGGGGCAGCTGAAGTGGCTATTTTCCGCCCAAAAACCTAGGTTTGTGGTTAAAATTATCACCCAAGAGTGCAAGAGCCGCCCCCTTGATTGGGGGCGGCAGGGGGAAACTAAATCTCCGGTGTAGCGTCAGCCGCTGACGCTGGAAAAACGGTGGGGGAAGCGCCCACCGGTTGCGTCGATCGCCTACAGGCTTCCCGGCTCCGAACCGTGGGCAATGGGCATGCCAATCATATTGCCCCACTCAACCCACGAGCCGTCGTAGTTGCGAACATTCTCGTGGCCGAGCAGGTGGTGCAGTACAAACCAGGTGTGCGCGGAGCGCTCGCCGATGCGGCAGTAGACAATCGCCTCATCTTCAAATTGGACGTGCGCGTAAATCTGCTCGAGCTCTTCGCGATCGCGGAAACGCGAGTTCGGGTGAACGGACTGATTCCATGGAATGTTTACCGCGGTTGGAATGTGGCCACCACGCAGGACGCCTTCCTGTGGGTAATCGACCATGTGGGTTCGTGCACCGGCATACTCCTCCGGAGTGCGCACGTCGATAATCGGAGCCTTTCCAATGAGCTCACGTGTATCGCTGAAGTAGGCGCGCAGTGTCTTGTCGTCGCGCTCGACGACAGGGTAGTCAGTGCGTGGGTAATTGGGGACCTCGAAGCTCGTGTCTCGTTCTTCAGTCATCCAGGCATCGCGGCCACCGTTAAGCAGGCGCACGTCGGGATGCCCAAAAAGCTCGAAAACCCAGAGTGTGTAGGCGGCCCACCAGTTGGACTTGTCGCCGTAGATTACGACGGTGTCATCGCGCGAGATACCCTTCTCGCGTATGAGCTCGGCAAAGCCTTCGGCGTCGATATAGTCGCGGCGCACAGGATCGTTGAGGTCGTGATGCCAGTCGATGCGAACCGCGCCCGGAATATGTCCAATGTCGTAAAGCAGTGAGTCCTCGTCGGATTCAACAACGCGCAGACCGGGAGAGCCCAGTCGGGCAGCAAGCCAGGAGCTAGAGACGAGGCGCTCAGGGTGGGCGTACTGCTGGAACTGGGGGTGCGGGTCGTGCGGAACAGCCATCGGATACTCCCTTGGCGCAAGTTGGGTGGGTGGGACTTTCTGACGTTTATCGTCAATTGCATATCTAGTTTACGGGTCGCGTGGCGAACGGCGGAATAGTCCCCAGTGTGAGCGCTTTCCGACGGCAACAATTGCGTCCGCGGCCACCCTGGGATACGCCTCACAGTTGGGGGTAAAAGCAGTGTTTTCAGCGCGCTTGGAGTCCAGGTAGTGCCCTAAAATTTAGCTGAGAGTTAGCGCAAAAACTGTGTTGATTCGTATCACTGGAAAATGGGCTGAAATGGGCTGTCTGCCTGGGTATTCGCTGCGTTACGGAGACAATTGAGTGCCGGAAGTCCATGTATTTTCTTAAAAGGAGTGCCTGTGCACAAGAACATTGTTGTATTCGAGATCGAGGGCGGCTCGGACAAGTACTTCGACGGACACCGCAAGGACACCATGCCAATCGTCAACGCTATCCGCGAAGCCGGTTGGTCCGCTGAGGTCGTCTACTACCGACCGGAGTGGAAGGACGACCTGTACGACTACGTCTCCCAGAACTTCGACGGCTACATCTCCCGCGTAAACCCGGGCAACATCCCGGGTGGTGAGAGGGGCTACTTCGAGCTTCTGACCAGTCTCTCGGTCGCTGGTTTGGTTGGTATGTCCACCCCGGGCGAGATGATGGCCTACGGCGCAAAGGACGCACTGGTCAAGCTCAAGGATACTGACCTGGTTCCGTCTGACACCGCTGCTTACTACGACGTCGAGGCATTCCACAGCACTTTCCCGACCTCCCTGTCCTACGGCGAGCGCGTCCTTAAGCAGAACCGTGGCTCCACCGGATCCGGCATCTGGCGCGTGCGCATCGCTGACGAAGAGGTTGCTAAGAACGTTGAGCCGGGCACCCCGCTGCCGCTAAACACCAAGCTGAAGTGCACCGAGGCCGTGGACAATCACACTGAGACTCGTGAGCTCGGCGAGTTCATGGATTTCTGCGACCAGTACATCATCGGCGATAACGGCATGCTTGTGGACATGCGCTTCATGCCGCGCATCACCGAAGGCGAAATTCGCATTCTGCTGGTCGGCCCGCACCCGGTCTTCGTGGTTCACAAGAAGCCGGCCGAGGGCGGCGACGCTTTCTCCGCAACCTTGTTCTCTGGCGCGAAGTACACCTACAACAAGCCGGAAGAGTGGCAGGACCTCATCGACATGTTTGCTGAGGCTCGCCCGGTCATTGCCGAGAACCTCGGTGGCGACAATATCCCGCTGATCTGGACCGCTGATTTCATGCTGGCAGACGGCGAGAACGGCGAGGACACCTACGTTCTCGGCGAGATCAACTGCTCCTGTGTTGGCTTCACCTCCGAGCTGGATATGGGTATCCAGGAGCTTGTTGCTCAGGAGGCCATCAAGCGCGTTGAGGCTGCTAACAAGTAGTCTCAACAGCTAGGAAAACCGCACCAAATTGGTGCGGTTTTTGCTTTTCGACGGTTCTTGCGATGCCTACCGATTCCAGAACTGGGAGACCGAATAGCCGTAGCGATACAGAGCTCGGCGCACGACAGGTAGCGACAGTCCGATCACACTGGATGAGTCGCCATTGATGCCATCGACAAACCAGCCGCCTAGAGCCTCCAAAGTAAACGCGCCAGCGCACTTCAGCGGCTCGCCCGTCGCAGCGTAGGCACGGATGTCCTCTTCTGGGACTTCAGCGAAATCGAGGGAAGTAATCGCCACCTCAAGGTGCTCGCCCTTTGGTGTCACGACACAGTGACCAGTAATCAGCTCAGCCGTCCGGCCACTCTGTTGATGCCAGCGCTCAATGGTCTTTTCTTCCGTGTGGGGCTTGCCCTGCAACTGCCCGTCGAGAAGCAGCATTGAATCCCCGCCAATGACAATGTCATTGGGGTAGGCCGGAGAGGCAGCGTGTGCCTTGGCCTGCGCGAGTTCCTCGACGATGCGTACCGGCGATGCGTCCGGAAGGGCTGTGATTACGGCATCCTCGTCGACGTTGGGCGCTACTGTGATGGGCTCGATGCCTGCAGAGCGGAGAATGTGCAGTCGCGAAGGGGAAGTGGAAGCCAAGACGATTCGGGGGCTGCTCATAGTTAGTGATTTTAGTGAGGGCGGAATCGTAAAGCCTAATTTTTGTGGCAAACATGCGTGGGGTTGGCCCGATTGTAAGAACAGGCAGATTTTTTTAGATGGCAGCTGCCTTCTAGTGATGTAAAGTAAAGTGGACATCAAGTTAAAGAAAGTACACAGATGAGTGGGGAAGAACGTTCGAACCAGGTCAGGAGATACCGACGCTGGTTGGAGCTGAGCCAAGCGGATTTAGCCGCGCAGGTGGAGGTCTCGCGGCAAACCATTGCAAATATCGAGCGGGGAAATTACTCGCCTTCGGTGTATTTGGCGTTGCGTATCTGCAAGGTCCTGGGAAAAACAGTCGAAGAAATTTTTGGTGAGGAAGGATACTGACAATGTCCTATGCGGATGTCGTAATTGAACGCAACAGCGCCACGGTGGACGATGAGTATCAGCAGATGTTGCTGCATAAGTCCTACACGTACGGGTTCACAATGATGATGTGGGCTAACTACGTGCTTGCAACGGTACTGATTTGGCTCATTCCAGAGCCAAAGATGGTGGGCGTGACAGTGGCAATCATCTTGATGCCGCTGGTTGGACTCCTGTTTTCGCAGCGGTGGTTGCGACGTCAAGTGCCAATGCCGAAGATTAATGGTCTTACAAAAGGCGAGATTGCAGCACTCGTAGCCGTCATTGGGCTGTGGCTGATTGGTTTTATCAGAGTGCAATTGCTCTCTGAGGCAAGCGCTGGTGGGGCACTATCGGAATCGTGGGGATTCATTGCCGGCGCTGTGGTGGGTGCTGCCATCGGTCTGGCGTTTGTGTATTTCCTGTTCAAGGTGGTGTGGCCGGTAGCTCGCAACCGTGATCAGCGTCGGCTGGACCGGGAGCTCGATGACGAGTTTGATGGCGAGTCGCTGGGTGAACAACGCTAGTAATAAGCAGTGGTCAAGGCTAAGGCAGTAACAAAAACCAAAGCGCCACCATCGGAAAACCCGATGGTGGCGCTTTGTGCTAGCGAATCGACGCAGCTAGCGTGCGGTAACGACTACGCGCTAAGCGGTAGCTGTACTAGTAGAAATGGACGTTGCGGAACGTGCCCGGTACGTGCTGGTGCGGCTGGTGGAAACCCTCTTCCAGCCGACCCCAGTTGTTGCGCGGGCCGCGGTCCTCTGGGGCGCCGCCGGCTGCTGCCATCCCTGCGAACAAAAGCGCGAGCGTGGCAGTTTCAGCGTCAGACGGGTTGCCCTTGAGGACGGACATGAACGGTGCAGCCGGGGCTGTAGCGGCGTCCTTGTCTTCGGTTGCTGGGGTGTTTTTGGAATCGGTCACAGCGGAATGTTCCCATGCTTCTTGGCGGGTACGTTAACAACCTTGCGATCCAGTAGACGCAGACCCTCGATGATCTGGCCGCGGGTCTCGCTCGGCGGGATAACGGCGTCGATGAAGCCGCGCTCAGCAGCCATGTACGGGTTGACCAGGGTGGCCTCGTACTCTGCCTCGTACTCCTTCTGCAGTGCGACGACATCCTTGCCCTCGGCCGCAGCAGCCTTGAGCTCCTTGCGGTAGATGAAGCCGACAGCGCCGGAAGCACCCATGACCGCAATCTGAGCGGTCGGCCATGCCAGGTTGATGTCAGCGCCCATGTCCTTGGAGCCCATCACACAGTAAGCTCCGCCGTAGGCCTTACGGGTGATGACGGTAATCTTCGGGACGGTGGCCTCAGCATATGCGTACAGCAGCTTGGCGCCACGGCGGATGATGCCGTCGAACTCTTGGTTGGTGCCCGGCAGGAAGCCTGGAACGTCAACCAGCATGATGATCGGAATGTTGAAGGCGTCACAGGTGCGGACGAAGCGAGCCGCCTTCTCGGATGCCTTGATGTCGAGGCAGCCAGCGAACTGAATCGGCTGGTTGGCGACGAAACCGACCGAGCGACCCTCCACGCGACCGAAGCCGATGACCACGTTCTGTGCGTAGTCCTCCTGAATTTCCAGGAAGTCCTCGTCGTCGACCAGACGGGTGATGACGTCCTTGATGTCGTACGGCTGGTTTGGGGAGTCCGGAATCAGCGTGTCGAGCTCGAGGTCAGTCTCAGTGATGTTGTCAGCGATGGAGCCCTCGAACGGCTCAGCCTCCATGCGAGGAGCCTCAGCGCGGTTGTTGGACGGCAGGTAGCTGACTAATTCCTGAACGAAAGTCAGAGCGTCTTCGTCATCAGCGGCGGTGTAGTGCGAAGTACCGGAGGTGCTCATGTGAGTACCAGCGCCACCCAGCTCTTCCTGTGTGACCTCTTCGCCAGTGACGGTCTTAATAACGTCCGGGCCGGTGATGAACATCTTGGAAGTGCCATCGACCATGACAATGAAGTCGGTCAGAGCCGGGGAGTAGACGTGGCCACCAGCGCAGGCGCCCATGATCAGGGAGATCTGTGGAATAACACCAGAAGCCTGGGTGTTTCGGAAGAAAATCTGGGAGTAGAGGCCGAGGGAAACAACGCCCTCTTGGATGCGGGCACCAGCACCCTCGTTGATGCCGATAATTGGGACACCGGTCTTGATGGCCAGATCCATGATCTTGACAATCTTTTCACCGTAGACTTCACCGAGCGCGCCACCGAAGATGGCGCCGTCCTGCGAGAAGACACAGACCTGGCGGCCATCGATGGTGCCGTAGCCTGTCACAACACCGTCAGTGACAGGGCGCTTGGCGTCGAGGCCGAAGTTCTTGGAGCGGTGACGTGCGAGAGCGTCAACCTCCACGAACGAGCCCTCGTCCAAGAGGAACTCGATGCGCTCACGAGCGGTCATCTTGCCCTTGTCGTGGACGCGGTCAATGCTGGCCTGGCCCATTGGAGCCTGGGTCTCTGCGAGACGGGCTCGCAGATCGGCCAGCTTTCCAGCAGTAGTGGTCAAATCCGGGGTTTCACCGGTTGATGTATTTGCGGCAGTCGTCATACCAACTAGTTTACGTTTCGAAAACGGGGGGAGGTAGTTGGGGGCAATCGCTGTTAACAAAAGTAGGGGTAATGACTAGCTCGTTGTACAGCAAAAAGCCTGCTCTTACAGTGGAATATTGCCGTGCTTGCGCGCAGGCCACGGTACTTTCTTTGAAGTTAGCAGGCGCAGATTTTTTATCACTCGAGTTCGTGTCTCGGAGGGGAGGATGACTTCATCAATTAACCCCCGTTCGGCGGCACGATAAGGCGTGAGCATGTGTTGCTCGTATCCCATTTCCAGTTCAGCAATGAGTTCTTTCACACTCTCGGGAGTGCCAAATCTATCGGCCGCTGGATCTGCTGCGAGAGCTGCTTCGGTGGCGGTTCGAATCTCGGCACGATGGAGGAAGCGTACTGCGCCAGAGGCGCCCATCACGGCGATCTGTGCCGTCGGCCAAGCCAGATTTACATCCGCGCCGAGCCCCTTTGACCCCATCACGCAATAAGCACCGCCATAGGCCTTGCGCATGGTGACGGTGATTTTAGGAACGGTTGCTTCTGCATACGCATAGAGCAATTTAGCGCCACGGCGCAGAATTCCCTGGTGTTCTTGATTTGAACCGGGGAGAAAGCCGGGTACGTCTACGAGAAAGACGAGTGGAATGTTGAAACAATCGCAGGTTCGGACGAATCGCGCGGCCTTCTCCGCTGCATCGATATCTAGGCAGCCCGCGAATTCCATGGGCTGATTAGCGACAAACCCAACAGATTGACCATTGAGACGGCCAAGGCCAATTACGACATTGGCTGCCCGGTTTTCCTGGATTTCCAGGAACTCCGCATCGTCGCAAAGCGCGTAGATGACTTCATGCACGTCGTACGGCGTGGATGGGCTGTCGGGAATGAGACTGTCGAGGGTGCGATCAGTGTCGGTGATTTCGTCACTGGCATCGGAATCCCAGCTGGGCGCGGGGGAGGTTGTGTTGTTGGGGAGGTAGTCCAGCAAATCGCAGACCCAGTCGAGTCCATCCTGCTCGCTAGTGGCGGTGTAGTGGGAGTTTCCGGCGATCTCCATATGGGTGTCGGCGCCGCCGAGCTCGTGCTGGCTGATTTTTTCGCCAGTGACTGTTTCGATTACGTCAGGGCCGGTGACGAACATACGGGAGCTTTCCTCCACCATGACAACGAAGTCCGTCAGTGCTGGGGAGTAGGCATTTCCGCCCGCACAGGCACCAAAAATGACTGAAATCTGCGGAATGACGCCGCTGGCGCGAACGTTGTGGTGGAACGTCTGGGCAATAAAGTCCAGTGAGACTGCGCCATCTTGGATGCGGGCGCCGGCGCCTTCGTACATGCCAATAAGGGGGCGGCCGGTAGTGATGGCAAGTTCCTGAATCTTGACCATCTTTTCGCCGTAGACCTCTCCGAGTGCACCACCGAAGATTGTGCCGTCCTGAGAGAAGATGCAGACCTCACGGCCGTCTATGGTTCCCCAGCCGGTGATGATTCCGTCGGTCACGGGGCGTTTGGCTTCCATCCCAAATGCGGTAGTGCGGTGGCGGGCTAGCGCATCAAATTCGACAAAAGATCCTTCGTCCAGCAGGTAGTCAATGCGCTCGCGGGCATTCATGCGCTCAGTCAGTTTGAGCTTGTCGTAGCCCCGCGACCCCATCGGAGTCAGTGCAGCAGTGCGTCGGCGTAGAAGGTCTTCATTGAGAAAAGCGGTGGTGTGTTGCTCCGCCGCCAAACGTGAGGAAATAGTCATGTTATGGAATGTAGTGTTTGGGAAGGAAAATAGTAAAGCAGGCGAGCTGTGATGATTCTCACGCTGTCGAGCTCTTGAGAAAGGTCACGACTCAGTGAATCCGGCCATGGCGCTAGACTGCTGTGCATGACCAACCCCAGGATTGTTGCTTCCCGCAAGCCTCTTGACGCCACGCGTGTGCGCGCAGCCGCGCCGGGCTGGAATTCCATTGAGGTTGTCGAAACCACTGGTTCGACCAACGCTGATCTTCGGAAACAGGCGGCACTGGGGCAGGTGGCAGATCTCAGTGCGCTTATCGCCTCGGAGCAGACCGCAGGTCGCGGTCGACTGAGTCGTAGTTGGACGGCCCCGAAGGGTGCGTCCATTGCACTCAGCGCGCTGCTGCGCCCGGAAGGGCTCGCACCCGAGCAACTGGGTCTGTTGCCGTTAGTCGCGGGCCTCGCAGTTGTCGATGCTGTTGTGGAAGTTGCGGGTCTTGCGCCTGAACGCGTTTCCCTGAAGTGGCCGAACGATGTCCTGGTTGACGGTCGTAAGCTCTGCGGAATTCTGGTGGAGGCCGCGTCGCTGACACCGCCAATTCTCATTCCGGGAATCGGCATCAACGTTTCCCTGCAGGAAGATGAGCTGCCGGTGCCACACGCCATTTCGCTATACCTGGCGGGAGCGGAAAACCTCGACCGCGACGACATCTCCGCTGGTGTGCTGCGTGCGCTGGGACGTCGTCAAGCGCAGTGGCGAAAGGGCGATGCGGAGCTGCTGCGGGACTACGAGGCGGTGTGCGCGACCATCGGTTCGAACGTGCGCGTGGAGTTGCCGGGGGATCGCGTGCTGGTGGGCAAGGCGGTTGGCGTGCGTGCCGACGGCGAATTGATCGTCACCGATGAAGCTGGCACAAGTCACTTTGTTGCGGCCGGTGACGTGTTCCATGTTCGTGCCACTGACGGCGGCTATGCGTCCCCGCAGGCTGATTCGGAGCGGGGGTAGTGCTGTATGGCCTTTCCCGATGATGAGTTGGACACGCGCGAGGCAATTCTGCTGGACACCAATCCAACTTTTGGTCGGCTGGTGTGGCCGCTCTTGGAACTCATGGTTATCACGGGCGTCTGCTGGTTGCTGATTGGTTTTATCGACGGCCCTGGGATTGCTCCGGGAGATCTGCAAGGTGTGCGTCAGCTGCTGCTCTTCGCGTGGCTGGGGCTTATTCTCTGGCGCGTCGTTCGTCCGGTACTAAGTTGGCTGGGGGAGCGGTTTGTGCTGACTGATAGGCGGATTATTTTGCGCCGCGGCATTCTGCGCCCGCAGGTGGTCTCGATTGATCTGCGTTCGGTGCGTGCGGTCAATCGCAAGGGCGGCGTGTTGTATCTGCACACCCGCAGTTTCGGCCCGCCGCTGGCTGTAGAAGATATTCCCAGCTCCCGCAAGGTGGCTAAGTTGGTCTCCCGGTTGACTTAGAATTTTGGGTCATAACCTACAATCAGGGGTGTGATTGCTTCGGATACCCCTGAAAACTCCACTAATTCCACTTCTAATTCCGCTGCAGCGCTAACTGCTGCGCAGCATCCCGCGCATGCTGATGGCGTGCCGGTTGTGGCGGTGATTGGTGACGGTCAGCTGGCTCGTATGATGCAGACTGAGGCCATTGAGCTGGGACAGTCCATCCGTTTGCTCGCCGGTTCGCCGGATGCTTCCGCAGCGCAGGTGTGTGCGGACGTTATCATCGGCGACTACCACGTCTGGGAAGATGTTGAGCGCGCTGTCGCCGGTGCGCAGGCCGTGACTTTCGACCATGAGCACGTTCCCACCGAATTCCTCAACAAGCTGACCGAGATGGGCTACTCGGTTCAGCCTCAGCCGTCGGCGTTGCTGTACGCGCAGGATAAGCTGCTGATGCGCCAGCGCCTGGAGGAACTGGGCGCTCCAGTACCTGCCTACGCTGCAATTGAGTCCGCCGAGGATGCCGAAGCATTCTTCGACCGCGTTGACGGTGCCGTCTGCCTGAAGGCTCGCCGCGGCGGTTACGACGGTCACGGCGTGTGGTTCCCGAAGGACCGCGAGGATCTGCGTGCGCTTGTCGACGAACTGCTGGGCAAGGACGTGCCGCTGATGGCCGAGCGGAAGGTCGCGCTGGTTCGTGAGTTGTCGGCCATGTGTGCGCGCACGCCGTCGGGCGAGGTCAAGGCCTGGCCGGTCCTCGAGTCCGTGCAGCGTGACGGCATCTGTGTTGAGGCAATCTGCCCGGCGCCAGGGCTTGCCGACGACCTTGCGAGAGCGGCCGAAAAGCTCAGTGTGACCATCGCTTCCGAGCTGGGAGTAACCGGCGCGCTGGCAGTTGAGCTGTTCGAAACCGTCGATGCTGACGGCAATCCGGAGATTTTTGTCAACGAGTTGGCCATGCGGCCACACAACACTGGTCACTGGTCGCAGGACGGCTGTGAGACCAGCCAGTTTGAGCAGCACCTGCGTGCAGTTGCTGACATGCCACTGGGTTCCACTCGCCCGACTGCGCCGGTGACGGTAATGGTCAATACGCTCGGTGGCGATGAGGCCTCGGATGTACCTATTTCACAGCGTTTTGCTGAGGTATGGCGTCGTTTCCCATCAGCGAAGATTCACTGGTACGGGAAGGATTGGCGCCCTGGACGTAAGCTGGGGCACGTCAACCTGTGCGGCTACGACGCAAGCCCGGAAGGCATCGCGGAGACCCGGCGGGTTGCCAACCTCGCTGCTGGCTACATCGTCGATGGCGTGTGGGCAGACGGCTACACCGCATAGGTGGCTGGCGCTGTATAAGAATTAGATTGCTATCTCAAGGAGACAACATTGGCTGAAGCAAACCAGGTGGCAAGCCCGAAGTTGGCCAACGTAACCGGTCCGCTGGTCGGTCTGATTATGGGGTCGGACTCGGATTGGCCGACCATGGAGCCCGCAGCGGAGGTCTTGGCTGAGTTCGGAATTCCCTTTGAGGTAGGTGTGGTCTCTGCACACCGCACTCCGGAACGCATGATTGACTACGCAAAGTCCGCCGCTGACAAGGGGCTGCGCTGCATTATCGCTGGCGCCGGTGGTGCAGCACACCTGCCGGGCATGGTTGCGTCGGCCACTCCGCTGCCGGTTATCGGCGTGCCACGCGCGTTGGAGAACCTGGAGGGTGTCGATTCCCTGCTGTCAATCGTTCAGATGCCGGGCGGCGTTCCGGTGGCAACCGTCGGTGTGGGCGGCGCTAAGAACGCTGGCCTGCTGGCTGTGCGTATTCTCTCGGCCGGTTACCCGGAGCTCATTGTGGCGATGGAGAACTACCAGGCCAACATGCGCGATGAAGTTCTGGCGAAGGACGAGCGTCTGCGCAAGAAGCTGATGGGTGAGTAGGGCGCGCAACCAGCCCCGAACTACCCGCGCATATGAACTGCGGGGTAGTGGAACGTGTCCGGGTCGGCAGTCTCCCAGGCTTCGGCCCAGTTGTGGAAGCGAGTTCCGCTCAGCAGCTCGCCTGGCTGCAGCCAGTTGTAGAGCTCCGCGTAGGTCTCACCGACCTGCTCATTGGTGCGCCGCAGCAGGTGGGACGGCCCCAGCTCAGAGAAGCTATTCAGGCCCATCGATGCCAACAGGCTAGCTGCTTCCGCGACCGTGGCATTGTGATAGTTGGCCACACGCTGACCCTTGTCGTCGACATCCAGGGCCTTCCACAGGCTCGGATCCTGGGTAGCCACACCCACCGGGCAGGTGTTTGTATGACATAGCTGAGATTGGATACAGCCGGTGGCCATCATCATGCCGCGAGCCGAGTTCACAAAGTCAGCACCGATGCACATGCGCTTCACAATATCGAAGCCAGTAATGACCTTGCCGGACGCACCGAGCTTAATGCGATCGCGCAGACCGGCACCTACGAGCGCGTTATGGACGAGAATCAGGCCGTCGGTAAGCGGCAGGCCAACGCGGTCGGAGTATTCCAGCGGTGCAGCACCGGTGCCGCCTTCAGCGCCGTCGACGATGATGAAGTCCGGGGTGATGTTCTCTTCCAGCATGGCCTTGCACACGGCGAGGAACTCAAGCTGGGAGCCAACACACAGCTTGAAACCGACCGGCTTGCCACCGTTGAGCTCACGCATGGTGCCCATAAACCGAACAAGTTCACGCGGGGTGGAGTAGACGCGGTGGTACGGAGGGCTCATCACGCCCTTGCCAACTGGTACGTGGCGAGTAGCCGCAATCTCTTCGTTGACCTTGTGACCTGGCAGCATGCCGCCGAGTCCAGGTTTTGCGCCCTGGCTAACCTTCAGATAGGTTGCCTTGACCTGCGGAATCTTAGCCTTTTCGCGGAAGAGCTCCGGGTCGAAGTCGCCATCCTCAGTACGTGCACCGAAGTATCCGGACCCCAGCTGCCAATAGAGGTCTGCGCCATACTTCAAGTGGTAAGGGCTGATAGCGCCCTCGCCGGTGTCCTGTACGAAGTTGCCCAGCTTCGCGCCCTTATTCATTGCCATGACAGCGTTAGGGGACAGAGAGCCGAAACTCATGGCTGAGATGTTGAAGACAGACGCTGAGTACGGCTGGGCGCAGTCCGGACCGCCAATATCTACGCGCGGATCCTCGATGACGTGCTGGCTCGGCGCCATCGAGTGGCGGACGTACTCGTAGCCGGGCGCATTAATCTTTCGCTCAGTACCGAATGACTTCTTCGAGGACAGCCCCTTCGCACGCTCGTAGACCACGGTACGAGTATCGCGGTCGAACGGAGCGCCGTCGAAGTTGCGCTCGATGAAATACTGCTGCATCTCAGGGCGAATGGTCTCACCCATGTAGCGCAGATGGCCGATGACCGGGAAGTTCCGCAAGATGGAGTGCTTCTTTTGAAGCATGTCATAGATAGCCACAACATCCAGGAAGAGGATGAAGGCCATCAGAATCCACCACCATGGGCTCAGATCCCATACAGCCAGTGCGCCCAAGACGTTGATGAGGGCGAGAATCGCAAGAATATATGGTCGGGTAATCACGGTTTCCAGGTTATCGCGACTACTTAGAGCGCTTCTCGACGGGACAGCTGCGACTAAATCACACGGGCTTTTTCGGCCGTAGAAATAGCAGTGACACGCTCGCTATCACCACCGCGCACGACGACGGCAGCACCTCCACGAACCCAAGCCGACAGCACATTACGTGCCCATTTATCTGCGGTGACCTGTGAAGAATCAGGCACCAGCCAGCCGTCGGAAACGACGCGGGAACCGGTCGTGAGCTGCATCTCGTCCGCGTAATCGCCAGCAGATGAAAGCAGTTCTGCAGCCGACTTCTCCCCAATAACGGGGGTTTGGTCGGAGTCCGGGCCTGCGCCTAGATATGCGTCTGGGTGGAAACGAACTTCCGGACCAAAGTCAATGACTCCCGGTGGAATATCATCACCGCATTCCACGACACCACGGCCAAAGGGATCGTCGGTAAGCACTGCGAGGTAGGCATCTGGGAACTTCTCTTCCCACGTGCTGACGTTGCTGACAGTGGTGAATACGACCAGCGGCTCCTCATCGCTAACGGTGACGCCAGCACGCTCGCAGCCCAGGATGATGCAGGCGGACTGCCAGATCAACGGCAAGTCAATCCATACTTGGTCTCCGGCGACGAGGTCGAACTCATCGTGCAGCATGTTGGCGATCTTGCTGGCCCAGTTGTCCAGGGTTTGGGCCGATAAATCGGTACGACCGCCGGTAGTTTCGTCATAACAGGTCAAACGAGGCACGGACGGGTCGGCCTCGAGAAGTGTCTTCAGAATCTCCACGCCTCCAAGGGTAACGAGATTCTCTCCAGGCCGTCGGGAAGAGTCGCCTAACTCAATAGCAGGGTGAACAACAGGACCGTCGGCAAGCAGGCGATCGTCGTAATCACGCCACAATCGCGCGCCTGCTCAAGGTTCCGGCCGAAGCGGGAGGCGAAGGTGTAGACGTTCTGGGCTGTCGGCAGGCCGGCGATAATCACAGCTGCCAGCAGCGCATGCCCGTTGAGACCGAAGACGAAATGACCGAACAGCAGAGCGAGCGCGGGGTGGAGGAAAAGCTTCAGCATAGACGCCACCACGACGGCGCGACGAGGGGAGCGGCCGGCTTCCATAAACGGCATGCCATGCAGGCTAATACCGAAGGCCAGAAGTGCCATTGGCACTGCGGCTTGCCCCAATAGCCCCACTGGATGCGCTACGAACTGAGGTACTTCGATAGCAAACGCATTAACCGCAAGCCCCACCATCGCCGCCAGAAAGATTGGGTTCTTCAGCGGTGCCATGATGACATTGCGCGGTCGGAAATGGCCGCGGTTGGTGAGGATTTCCAGCACCGTCATGGAAGCGGGCGCATAGAAGGCAATCTGAAAGATAAGGGCTGGGACGACGGCGGTAGCGTCGTGAAGCACTGCGACTGCGATGGGCACGCCGAGATTAGCGACGTTGTTGTAACTCGTCGACATCGCGCCGACCACAGCATCGGCGCCGCGCTGTTTGAACATGGGCGCCACAAAAATCCGGTAGAACGCCGCCGTGCCAAGCGCCGACAGTGCCGCGACACCAAACGCCGAACCGAAGATGCTCGCCGAATCCGCCGTTGCGAGAGTGTGCGCGAGCATGCACGGCATCGCGATCCAGAACACGACCATGTTCAGGGTAAAAGATGCCCGCTTATCGCCGATCTCACTGCGCCCAAACAACCAGCCAACAATGATCAGTACTGCGACGGAACCAAAGCCGGTGAATATTTCGGTGAGAGCGGGCATAAGTGCATATTTTAGACAATAAAAAACGGACCCAATCCAATCCCCTCGGTGGGGAAGGACTGAGTCCGTTTTACGCTGTTATCGCATGTATCGTCATGCGGCCAGCGCGTAAATAAGGCCTTTCGGCGGGTGTTCGAATGATCGGCTCCCGCCGACCAGCCATCTTTAGCGGCTGGTGAACGGCAGGAGTGCCATCTCGCGGGCGTTCTTCACAGCGGTAGCGACCTGGCGCTGCTGCTGCGGAGTCAGACCGGTGACGCGGCGGGAACGAATCTTGCCACGGTCAGAGATGAACTGGCGGAGCAGGTTAATGTCCTTGTAATCAACCTTCTCAACGCCTGCGGCCTTGAGCGGGTTCTTCTTCGGGCGGCGGGACTGCTCCATCCGCGCCTTCTTGTTAGAGTGATTGCGCTTCATTGGTGCTCCTCGACTTACCAGCTGGACTTACGGACGCCCGGGAGTTCGCCACGGTGGGCCATCTCACGAACGCGGACACGGGACAGACCGAACTTGCGGAGGTAGCCGCGCGGGCGACCATCTGCAGCGTCACGGTTGCGGACGCGAATCGGGGACGCGTCACGCGGCTGACGGTTCAGCTCGTACTGTGCGTCCATGCGCTCTTCGTCAGTGGAGTGCGGGGACTTGATGATGCGCTTCAGTTCAGCGCGACGTTCTGCATAACGAGCGACGATTTCCTTGCGCTGCTCGTTCTTGGCAATCTTGGACTTCTTAGCCATGAATTAGCGCTCCTCGCGGAATTCGACGTGCTTGCGGACAACCGGATCGTACTTCTTAATGGTGATACGGTCCGGGGTATTGCGCTTGTTCTTACGGGTCACGTAGGTGTAACCGGTGCCCGCAGTGGACTTCAGCTTGATGATTGGACGAATGTCATTACGTGCCATTTTTTAGATCTTCTCCCCACGTGCACGAATCTGAGCAACAACAGCCTCGATACCGTACTTGTCGATGGTCTTCAGACCCTTCGGGGACACATTCAGAGTGATGTGACGCCCCTCAGAGGCGAGGTAGAACTTCTTACGCTGCACGTTGGGGTTCCAACGGCGCGACGTGCGCCGGTGGGAGTGGGACACGGTCTTGCCGAAAGACGGCTTGCGTCCCGTAACCTGGCAAATCGCCGACATAGGGATTCCTTTGCTTCCTTGCCGCCCAATGCCGACATCACTGGTGCGCCACGCCGGACTATTGAATAACCGAGGAATCCACCTGGCCTTTTCCGGGGCGCTGCCCACTGACACTCGACGCTGAGCGCGTAAAACGAATAACTAGACAACAGCGAGAGAACAGTTTACACACGAGTTGCGGGATAACCTAATCGCTGTTCCACTGTGGTTTTCTCGGCGCGACTCTCGCGGGTCGTCATAGAGTTCGTGCTTGTCGACGGGCGTTAGTGCAGGGCCCTTTTTTAATTTTCGGGCTCGAGCCTGTAATATTCCATCGAGTGTCACATGCCGGTTTATAGAAATATTGACCCGGTACGTGTCATTGTAAGTCGTGTTCGTACCCAACTCAGGCACGATTCTCTCACTCTTAGCTGGGGGAAAGCGACCTGAAGTTCAATCCTGAGGGAAACGAGAATTAATGAAGAAGGACATCCATCCTGATTACCACCCGGTGGTTTTCAAGGACGCAGGCACGGGTCACTCTTTCCTTACCCGTTCCACCGCCACCTCCGACCGCACTGTCGAGTGGGAAGACGGTAACGAGTACCCGCTGATCGTCGTTGACGTCACCAGCGAGTCGCACCCGTTCTGGACCGGTGCTCAGCGTGTCATGGACACCGCTGGTCGCGTCGAGAAGTTCCAGCGCCGTTACGGTAACCGCATTCGCCGCGCGAAGAAGAACTAAGAATAGGAGGGGAATAAGAAAATGGCAGTACCAAAGCGTCGCATGTCGCGTGCTAACACCCGCGCTCGCCGTTCCCAGTGGAAGAGCAACAACGTCGCTCTCCAGGAAGTCAAGGTAAACGGCCGCGTCTACAACGTTCCTCGTCGCATCGCCAAGGCTGTTCAGCTCGGCCTGGTTGACGTCGAGAAGTTCTAACGCGCATCTTTTAGGATGCTGACAACGTTCCTCGCTGAACCGCGAAGCGCTTCGCGCGCCCAGAGTGCGTTCAGTGCGTAAGGAACAGTTGATAAAGAGCTTTTTAAACCTCACCCCATCGCTTGTACTCGGCGATGGGGTGAGGTTTTTCAGTTCTATGGCCAGGTTTTATGGGAGCACTCTCACGAAGAATCTGTGTCACATTTACACTCACCTTATATTTTCAAGGCACAATGGGCAGTATGAAGATTTTGGTAGTTGATGACGATCAAGCGGTACGCGAAGCGTTGCGGCGATCGTTGACTTTTAATGGCTACACGGTCGAGCTCGCCGAGGATGGCGCAGAGGCCTTGGAAAAGATTGCCAAGGATCGTCCGGATTTGGCTATTTTGGATGTCATGATGCCGAAGCTGGACGGCCTGGATGTTTGCCGTCGGCTGCGCAGCGAAGGCGATGATCTGCCGGTCATGATGTTGACTGCACGTGATTCGGTCTCCGAACGCGTAGCTGGTCTTGATGCCGGCGCAGATGACTACCTGCCCAAGCCGTTCGCATTGGAAGAGCTGCTCGCTCGTGTCCGTTCGCTACTTCGTCGTTCTGCTTTGGAAGTGCCTGCGATGGAGGATGCCGCAACTCTGCAGTTTGAGGATCTCTCCCTGGACCCGGAAACTCGTGAGGTCTTCCGCGGTGAACGCCGCATTAGCCTCACTCGTACAGAATTTGCGCTGCTGGAATTGCTGATGAGCAACCCGCGGCGTGTACTCTCCCGTACCGCCATCTTGGAGGATGTCTGGGGCTATGACTTCCCGACGTCCGGCAATGCGCTGGAGGTCTACATTGGCTACCTGCGGCGCAAGACGGAGGCAGAGGGAGAGCCGCGTCTGATTCACACCGTTCGTGGTGTCGGTTATGTGATGCGGGAGACCGCACCGTGATGTTGCGCCGTCGTCGTTCGACCGGCGGTGGCGTGCAATCAAATCAGCGTTCTGCCACGGAGGCCAATCCGGGGCAAGGTACCGTCGGTAAGCAAGAGAAGTCCGCGAATACTGAGACGATGGCAGGGGAATCGCTTCCCGGCCTGCCGCGGAGCTCGCGTATCCCTTCGCTGCGTTGGCGGCTGACTATTCTGACAGCGCTCATTGTGGCGATGTCGGTGGGGCTGATGACGCTGGCTGCTTTTTTTACTGTGCAGGCAGCGCTATACCGCGAGGTGGACAGTAACCTCCGTAACCAGGCGGAAAAGCTGCTGATGTCACCGTACGCTTCGGAGTTTGCCATTGGCCCCTCCTTTGAAGCGGACTCGAACAGGATTCTGAACCCCGATCTGGACGCGGTGTACTTTGCCCACGGCAGTGTGGCGGGCAAAGGCGGTGGCTCAATCTCTATTGGTGGCCCCGAACTTGCGGTGTTGCGGGGGAATCGACAGGAATCGATTCGCACCGATGAGTACAACGGCCGTCGTGTATACGCCGTCCGCTCCGAAGACGGTGCGACGCTGATCCTTTCTCAGGATCTGAGCTCGACGCAGTCGGTCTTGAAAGCGCTCAGTGCAGTGCTGCTGAGTATCTCTGCTATCGGAATCCTCTTCGCAATCGGATCAGGTATTACGGTGGCAACAACGGGTCTGCGCCCGGTCACTCGGCTGCGCATTGCTGCGGAGCGAGTGACGGAAACCGACGAGCTGCGCCCAATCCCTGTGGAGGGCGATGATGAGCTTGCGCGCTTTACCCGCAGCTTCAATGAGATGTTGGCTGCACTTCAAGCGTCGCGCATTAAGCAGGCGGAGCTGGTTGCAGATGCTGGTCATGAGTTGAAGACTCCGCTGACGTCGTTACGCACAAATATTGAACTGCTGATGATGGCCTCCCGTTCGGGAGCGGCAATCTCGGATGAGGATCGCGCGGATCTGGAAGCTGACGTCATCGCACAGCTGGAAGAGTTGTCGACGTTGGTCGGTGACTTGGTTGATCTGGCACGCGAAGATGGCCCGCAACAGGTTATTGAGCATGTCGATGTCGACGAAATCATTTCCACGTCGCTGGCGCGTGTTGAGCGTCGTCGTCCGGATATTACCTTCGATGTGCAGACAGCTCCGTGGTATGTCTACGGGGATTCGGCGGGTCTTGGTCGCGCAGTTTTGAACTTAATGGACAATGCTGCAAAGTGGTCACCAGAAAATGGCACCGTGCGGGTTCGTCTAACGCCGCTCAGCGAGGTTGTCGCTGAATTCACGGTGGCGGACTCGGGGCCAGGTATCCCGAAGGAAGATCGAGACAAGGTCTTCGAGCGTTTCTACCGTTCCATTCAGTCGCGGTCGATGCCTGGATCCGGCCTGGGCTTGGCCATTGTGAAGTCGGTCATCGTCCGCCACGGGGGCACGATTACTGCCGATGAGTCCGATGATGGCGGTGCCTTGATGCGAGTGACTCTGCCGGGCAGTCCGCACAGCGGAAAAGGTGACGACTCCGATTCAGCTCAAGAGCCTAGCTAGAAACGCATAACCCCACGTCAAAGCTGATGTAATCCCCGCTGCGCGCGGCCTTTTAAGGAAGTGTGTGGCGGGGATTCGGTGTTTCATTCGGGGAATTATCGGCGAGACCGCAGACTGCTCTCAGCCAATTGTTAGACAGACAGTGCAAGGTATTACGTATGAGCAACTCTTTCAACGATTCCTCGCGGGGAGATGAGCGGGGACACTACTCCTCGCAATCTCACAACTTCAGCGAGAACCGTGCCATGGGGGATGCTGGTGAGACAAACCAGTTTTCTGTCAATGAGCGCGGCTGGGAGAATTCCCACTACAACACCATCCCGTCTCAGCCGAACGGCGCTTACGGAGGCGGTTCAGAGTGGGACGTTGCGGCCAATCAGCAGAAGACCAAGGGTGCCCAGGGGGCTAAGGGCATGGGGGCGCTGGCAGTCGCTGCCCTGATGCTGTGCTCGGCCGGTATCGGTGGCGGTGTCGGCGCATGGGTAGTTCACAACTCGCAGTCGTCGGCCCCCGCGGACAACGCGCTGGATAAGCCTGCGGAAACCCGTCAGGTAGCAGCAGCTGAGGGGTCCGTGGAGAAGGTCGCGCAGAAGGTCCTTCCCAGTGTCGTCTCCATCACCACTGCCTCGGAGCGGGGCACGGCGTCGGGGTCAGGCTCCATTCTGTCGTCCGACGGTCTGGTGCTGACGAATAATCACGTCGTTGCAGGCGCGGGTCCGGACGCACATATGGAAGTCCTGCTTTCCGACGGCACCACGCACCCGGCAACTCTGGTTGCAGGGGATGCGGCTACGGATATTGCCGTTAT
This sequence comes from Corynebacterium sp. HFH0082, assembly GCF_000411235.1. Classification (NCBI taxonomy): domain Bacteria; kingdom Bacillati; phylum Actinomycetota; class Actinomycetes; order Mycobacteriales; family Corynebacteriaceae; genus Corynebacterium; species Corynebacterium sp. HFH0082. The sequence continues at coordinate 2,423,238 of NZ_KE150404.1, read as the reverse complement.
TCGAATTGAAGGTGTTAACGGGCTGCGACCAATCTCGCTGGGCAACTCCTCGCAGGTTCAGGTTGGCCAGGAAGTGGTGGCCGTTGGTTCGCCACTGGGACTGACCTCCACTGTTACGCAGGGCATTGTCTCCGCTAAGAACCGTCCGGTGACCGCCGCTGGTGAAGACGGTCAGTCCTCGGTCATTGATGCAATCCAGACCGATGCGGCGATTAATCCGGGTAACTCCGGCGGAGCGCTAGTGGACATGGAAGGCAACCTCATCGGTGTGCCCAGCGTGATTGCCTCTAACAGTGAGGCATCGGAACAGGCGGGCAGCATTGGCCTTGGTTTCGCAATTCCGGTTAATCAGGCTCGTCGCATAGCGGAAGACCTGATCGATTCCGGCAAGGCGCGGATGCCTGTCATTGGCGCCCAGATTGATTCGCGTCCGATTGCACGTGGTGCACTGGTGCGAGAGGTAACGCCAGGTGGCCCAGCTGATAAAGCGGGGCTGAAAGATGGTGACCTGATTACCAAGGTTGATGACCGCACACTTGACAACGGCGTTGCACTAATTGCGGCTATTCGGTCGCATCGGATCGGGGATTCTGTCACACTTACAGTTACAGATGAGCGAGGCGGCAACGAGCGAACGGTCGATGTCACCTTGGCAGAAGCCCAGGATTGATAGGCAGCGTGGTGGAGTGAGTACCTCACCATCTGTAGAAGAGTTTTCGAGTGAAACTTCGAGTGAAAAGCTGTGGGAGAAAGCGAGATAGAGCAGATGAGTGAAACCGTGAGTACTGAGCCAAGTGACGTCAACCTCGCTGAGATGGAGCGTCTTATCAACGACGACGGCCAGGTCCGAAATGCGTTCGTTGTCCTCGTGGGCGACCATTTCGAGAACCCGGATGGTGCGGCTTCGCTCATGGTTGAGCTGTTGGAAGAAGACGGCTACTCGGTCGATGCCGTGGTCAGCACGGGTGCAGTGAAGCGTGAGATCCGGAAGGCTCTAGATACCGCTGTTGTCGGTGGCGCCGATTTGGTCGTCACGGTGGGCGGTGTTGGAGTTGGTCCTCGTGCGAAGACTCCGGATGCCACTCGCAAGGTTCTCGATGTGCGGCTGCAGGGCATCGAGCAGGCTATTCGTAACTCCGGTATGGGAGCTGGCGCCTTGGATGCGGGGCTGTCCCGCGGTTTGGCCGGTGTGTCCGGTCAGACAGTGATTGTCAATCTCGCGGAGTCTCGCGCAGCAGTGCGCGATGGCATGGCGACAATTCTCCCGCTGGTCTCACATGTGCTTGATGACCTCTGCCGCTGGAGCGTCTAGGAATGGGCGACGCCAAACATCCCAATCAGCCCGAGCAAGAGCAAGAGCAAGCCGCGCCGCGCAGTGGCAGCCGTAGGCAGCGTCGCCGCGCAGGTGCACCGGCGAAAAACTTTGCCCAGTCGCGCAGTGCGAAAACTGCGCGCACAGTGCACTACCACGATGAATCCCCGGAGGATGCTCGTGATTTTGATGCGGACTACTGGACAAAACAGCGCCCACCCCATTGGGGATGAGCGCTGTGTAAAAAGCGTTAGTTAGCTTCTTATCGGAAGCTCGCAACTAGCAGCTAGAGGCTAGTTCAGCTCCGTCTTCGGCTTGCCGTTCTGCTCTGCCAGCAGGTCACGAATCTCAGTCAGCAGGTCAGCCTCGGTGACCTCCGGTTCAGCGGAGGTCTCCAGACGAGCCTCACGCATCGCGTTGAACTTGTTCATCGGAGCAACGATGACGAAGTAGACAACCGCTGCGACCAGCAGGAAGTTGATGACTGCGGTGATGACAGCTGCGAAGTCAAGGTAGGTCGACGGGTTGCCGCTGATGATTTCGAAGCCAAGGCCAGTGACCTCTGCGCCACCGATGGTGTTCAGCAGCGGCTCGAGCAGGCTGTCGGTGAAAGCAGTGACGATTGCGGTGAACGCAGCACCGATGACAACACCGACCGCCAGGTCGATGACGTTGCCGCGCATGATGAACTCTTTAAAGCCCTTAAGCATAGGAAATTTCCTTCTGTAGAAACGGAACAAACCAAACGAGACCTGTGAGTCATCGTGTTGCTCATGGCAGGCCCATACGATTTTGAGAAACGGGGCAGTGCGATATCAGGCAGTGCCACTCTTCTTCGCTCTAATCGTAGTTTTGAATTGCCTGGCCATTGTATCCCCGCACTAAGTTGTGGGACAAGTCAACTTTCTGCGAAAAACACTGTTCAGGACCATAAAATCTTTGAACCAGTGAGATTTTGGTCACTAACCCGCGAGTAACAGTGTGAGCGGAGATGCTAGCGATGTCGCAGCCACCACCTCCGCGGCGCCGGTGGGCAGAGCGACCAAGACCACCTCATCGTCGACGATGTTGACCACCCTTGCCCCGTGTGCAAGCGGCGCCGCCACCCCGCGCTCATCCGCTGTCGACACAATATCCACGCTGTCACCAGTGCGAAGAGCGGACACAATGCCCGCATCAGTCAACGTGATGGCAATAATTTTGCTTTCCGACGTCCCCGTCAGCGACTTGGCAAGTGACGGGCCGACCATTCGCTGCTCTGTAATTATCTCTCTCGGTGACATGCCGGTGGCCAGGGTGCGTCCCCGCACAGAGGCGATGTCCGTTACGGCTCCACCGGGAACGAGCTCCCGGGGAATGTCCTTGAAAGCCACATCTTGTTCTGCCACCGATGCGCCAGCGGCAATGGATTTGGCGCTAACCACTACCCGAATATGGCCGCTGCGGGGTGTCAATGACTCCACCGCCGCCAGGCCGACTGCGCATAGGAAAACAGTGAGGGCAACCATCCGCCGAATAGTTGTGGGGCGGAGCTTTCGGAATGGACGCGGAAACCGGGACGAATATTTTGGGCTCATATTAAGTTAGGCGCGAAAATCCCGGAATCGGTTCCATTAAATCTGTGAAATCCCCGCTGGCGTGATCACATAATCGGCAGGAATGTCGTGCTCATCGTAGGCAAGCTCCGTGCGCAATTCGGTGTCGAAAACAGCAACAGCGATGACCACAGTTCTCGCTCCATCCGTATCGTCGCCGCGTCGAGCGAAAACCAAGCTGCGATCGTAGTAACCAGCGCCACGCCCTAACCGCATCCCGGTTGCGAGGTCGGCCGCAACTGCCGGCAGGATAATGGCTTCGGCAACTCCTAGCTCAGCTGGGCCAGCAGAGTCTTCCACCGAAACAGGTTCTAAGAGTCCAAATCGGCCCTTGTGGAAGCTGCCGTTGTAGTAACCCCAGTGCAGCGGTTGTGGTGGACCGGGCGGGCAGACGGGAAGCAGAATTCGTGCTCCGGGAACCGCGTTGGCCAGAGCTTCCACAAAGCCCTGGCCGGGCTCACCACCAGTCGAACTAGAAACGCTTGCGCCGGGTTCGTCGCCAGCGGGGACATAGGCGGCAATGATGGGTTTTGCGAGGTCGCCGACGGTATTGGATAACCATTCTTGCAACCGCTGTACCAGTGCTTCGTCGTCAAGCATGCGCTCACGCTGCCCCTTGGCGGCGCGTGCGGCGAGTACCTCGTGCCGTGTGCGGGCTTTGAAATCAGACGTGGTTTCGGGAAGCGGAGCCATACCTGCAAACCTACTCTGTCAGGTAGGGGAGCGACCTCTGTCGTCAGCGCAGGAGAAAATTTCTGATTAATGCGTTGAAAAAGCGGGGTCAGCCTCCGAGCAAATGGAAGTTATATAGGTATCGTTGCCATTATGGTCTCATCGTCTAAAGAGTCTGGTTCGGACATGACTACTCCGGTTCGAACTGTCATCGTTCCTGCCGCGGGCATGGGTACGCGATTCTTGCCTGCCACCAAGACAGTGCCGAAAGAATTGCTGCCCGTAGTTGATACGCCGGGCATCGAGATGATTGCTGAAGAGGCCGCCGCCACTGGTGCGCAACGCCTGGCTATTGTCACAGCGCCGAGTAAGGATGGCGTGCTTGGGCACTTCGACCCGCGCCCGGACCTTGAGCAGACTCTTGCCGAGCGCGGCAAGGACAAAATTGCAGCGAAGGTACGCCGCGCCACCGAGGTCATTCGCGTGGAATCCGTTGTTCAAGATCGACCGCTGGGCCTGGGGCATGCGGTGTTGGTCGCAGAGCCGCTGCTCGAAGACGATGAGGACAGCGTTGCTGTCATGCTTCCCGACGATCTCGTGCTCCCAGTGGGCGTGATGGATCGTATGACGGAAGTGCGCGAGCGCTTTGGTGGTTCGGTGCTGTGTGCGCTGGAAATTCCTCACGAAGAGGTCTACAACTACGGTGTCTTCGATATTGAGGACGCTACCCCGGCGGAGTCTGGTGAGCTCGGTGCGGACGCAGCCGACGCTGATGCCTGGGACGATGTGAAGCGAGTCAAGGGCATGGTGGAAAAGCCGGACCCCGCGGATGCTCCATCCAACTTCGTTGCAGTCGGACGTTACTTGCTCGATCGCGCCATCTTCGATGCGCTGCGCCGCATCCCGCGCGGTAAGGGCGGCGAGTACCAGCTCACCGATGCAATTGAGTTGCTGATTCAAGAGGGGCATCCGGTTCATGTGGTCGTTCACAAGGGGTTCCGCCACGACCTGGGAAATCCTGGTGGCTTCATTCGTGCTTGCGTAGACTTTGGACTCAGGCATCCGGACTACGGTGAGGGGCTGCGCGACTACATGCAGCAGCGTCTGGCGCAGGATGAACAGGCTTAAAGCCTCTTTCTAGAGGCTTGTACTGAGAAGCTGAATAGCCATAAAGCGCACCGCGGGTTGGTGCCGAGGAAGGTAAAACATGCGTTCTGTGGAAGAACAGTTGGCGGCAATCACCGCACACGCTGTGATGCCTGATCCTGTGCGCGTTGCTATTTCGGAATCCCTCGGCATGCTGTGCGCTGAAGATGTCATCGCAGAGCAGCCGCTACCTGGATTCGTGCAGTCAGCGATCGATGGTTATGCGGTGCGCGCTGTCGATATCGTCGGCGAATCTGGTTCTTTACCTCCGGATGCGCGTCAGAGTGATGTTGATTTTCGCGAGGTCGAGTTACCTGTTGTCGGTGAGGTGACAGCCGGATCTCACCATCCGATGCGGCTACAGCCGAAGCAGGCCGTGCGCGTACAAACTGGTGCGCCACTGCCATCGCTTGCCGACGCCGTCGTGCCCCTAAACTGGACCGACCGCGGTGGCCGTCGAGTTAATGTTCTCCATCCGGTCTACTCCGGTGACTTTGTGCGCAAGGTCGGTGACGACGTGCAGCCGGGTGACGTGGCGGTGTCCTTGGACTCGGTGATTTCGCCGTCGCAGGTTGGATTGCTGGCAGCGGTGGGGCGTTCGAAGGTTTTGGTGCATCCCAAGCCGCGTATGTCCGTGATTTCCATTGGTAATGAGTTGGTCGATGTTGACCGCACGCCGGGGCTCGGTCAGGTCTACGACGTCAACTCCTACGCGTTGGCAGCAGCCGGCCGCGATGCCGGGGCCGAGGTACACCGAGTGGGTATTGCCACCGGTGAGCCCCGTCGCATCCGAGAAATCATCGAAGGCCAGCTCATTCGCAGTGAGCTCTTGGTCATCACGGGGGCTGTCGGCGGTGCCGCGGGTGAGCAGATTCGCCGTGTGCTGGCTGAATTGGGCGAGGTTGATGTTTCCCGCATCGCTATGCATCCTGGTTCGGTCCAGGGCTTTGGTCTGCTGGGAGATGACAAGATTCCAACGTTCCTCCTGCCGTCGAATCCGGTCGGCGCATTGGTCGTTTTTGAGGTCATGGTTCGTCCCCTCATTCGGCTGGCGTTGGGTAAGCGCAATCCCCGCCGCCGCGCTGTCACCGCTCGTGCTGTCGGCCCGATCGAGTCGGCAGAGAAGCGCCGTGGCTACATCCGTGGCCAGCTCATGCGTGACCGCGAGACCGGCGAATACATGGTGCAGCCGCTGGGAGGTTCCGGCGGTGCGCAAGCCCACCTTTTGGCCGGTATGTCGGAAGCCAACAGCCTCATCGTGATTCCGGAAGACGTGCTGCACGTGCGTCCGGGAGATGTAGTTGACGTGCTGTTCATGGCGCGCCAGGCCTAACCTCACTCCACTACCGCGAGTATTGTTGCTGTGCGTACTTCTCGTCTAGTGACCAGTGGCGGCCGAGTCCGCCTGCGTGTGCCAGAGCGCTCTGATGCCTCTGCATGGCGGGCACTGCGGCTGCGTGACGAGCCCATTTTGCGCCCCGTGGAGCCAACCCTCGAGGACGACTGGGCTAACGCCCACAGGGCTTCTGTTTTCCGCCGTAATCTGCGCAGTTGGCGTCGTTCAGAGGCTGCGGGAGACATGATTGTCTCCACCATTGAGGTAGACGGCCAGTTCGCCGGCATGCTCACACTCGGCGGTATTACGCCTTTCCCCGTCGCTCACGCCTGGATTGGTTACTGGGTCGGCAGCGGCTTTACATGTGGAGGGGTCGCCACTGCTGCAGTGGCGTTGGCGTCGGATTATGCCAAGAGAGTTGGCGTCCACCGAATTGAAGCGACTGTGTTGGACAGCAATGTCCCGTCGATACGCGTGCTGGAAAACTGTGGGTTCGAGTACGAAGGCGTGGCGCGGGAAGCCTTCCATATGGATGGCGCGTGGCGCGATCATCTGACCTATGCGCGGGTGGGGGAGGACAGTGCAGTGGACCTCATCGTGGCGAGTGGTCGCGCGCAATATGAAGAGGCGGAGAAATACCCACCGCAACGGCGCGCCTGAGTAGTCTGAGTAACACACGCCGATAGGGTGATGACAACTCTACTATTGGGCGAATTCGCTCTAGATACGCTGACTGCCTTCGCAAATGCCTCTGTGGAAGGGCATGTGGGTGGCGTATTTGGGCCGGGGGGGGGAGACGGCGAAACCCCGGGCGAAATCGCAAGGAGACACAAAATATGTCAACTTCACTGTTGCTGATACTCATCGTTGTACTGTGGCTGTTTGTGCTGGCCCCGCTGGTGGTCAATACGCGCAAGCCGATTCGTCGTACCTCCGATGCGCTAGGTAAGACCCGCGTGCTGCATCGTGGTGGCGAGGAGTTGGCCACGACGCGCCGCCGTCCGTCTTTTAAGGAGTCGGACGTGCGCGTGGCCGAAGAAGTCGACGATTCTCTCGAAACCGTTGACGCGCAGGTCGACGATGACTTCGATGTCAGCGACGTGCTTATCGACGACACCGTGGACGAGGCGGCCGACCCGGCCGTCGTTGACGGCGATATCGTCTACGAGCTGGAAGCGGCAGATGCAGAGGAGGAGACCCCGCAGGCGGATGATTCCGCTACCGAGGAAGCCACTGCTGAGTCTTCTGACCGCTCTGACATGGACGTGTCCGATGATGAGTCTGCAGACCAGTCGCTGCAGGCTGTCGTTAATGACGAGGATGCTGAATCTGACTCCGCCGTTGCCTCCGCCGAAGGTGACGTGGTTCGTGCAGATGAGTCCTCTTCCGATGTGAGCGTTGACGTTCGCCGTCAGTTTGTCGACGCCGATGACTTGATGTTCGAAGATGCCGTTGAATCTGACGCTGATTCCGGTGCCGCGGCTGACGCTGAGCACGCGGACGCTGAGGCTCTCTCTGAGACTGAAGAGGCAGCAGACACCGTAGACGAGCAGGCGGAACCCGACGAGACCGTCGAGGACGACAGCGACCACAGTGTCGAGTCCAACGATGACGCAGTCGCTGTCGATGACACCTTGACCGAAGATGATTACGCGTTCGCTGAGAAGCGCCGTGGTCGTGGTGGGTTCGATCCGATTTCGGATGCCCAGTACGCTGAGACTCGCTTTGCCCGCCGCCGCCGTTCGGTTGCTGGGCTGGCAGCGTTCATCGCGGTCACGGTCATCATCGCTGCTTTCGCCGGTGGTTGGACCTGGTGGATTCCACTGGTCGGTGTCGGCTTGATGACCCTGTATCTGGTCAACCTGCGCCGCACCGTGCGTGCAGAGCAGGAACTGCGGGCTCGCCGAATTCGCCGTATGAAGATGGCCCGCCTCGGCGTGCGTAACCGCGAGGATGATGAGCTGGGAATTCCACAGCGTCTGCGCCGTCCGGGCGCGGTAGTGGTCGAGCTTGATGATGAGGACCCGGATTTCGCAGATCTGGCCTACACTGACTACCGCTTTGATGACGACGATTATGACGAAATGCCACAGGCTCGTGTGAGCTAGTCCTGTGAGCTGAGCCGTAGAACAACCTTAAAGTTGTCTGAGCACGTCAGCGCGATTTTTTGTTAGAAACTCGGCCTGTTACGATGTCACTACCTAAGACATGACACACCGGGTGTGTTTGGCGGAAGGCTTCTCCCGAGGGGTTGGGAGAAGCCTTTTTGCATGTTTAAGTCGCTGGCCTCTCGCAGCCGCAGTGCTACCGTGTTTTGACCGTGCCGTCGGGTAGCATGTCCCTCATGGATCGACCGGTAATGCGCGATATCGCGCTCGTGATTCTCCGCCTGATACTCGGAATTATCTTCATCTGCCATGGCTGGGACAAGATTTTTATCACCGGTATCGACAAGACGACCGGTTACTTTGTCGCCGTGAATATCCCGCAGGCGCACTTGACGGTCTGGGTTGTCGCTCTAGTCGAACTGGTCGGTGGCGCGTTGCTGATTCTGGGACTCTTGGCACCGACGGTGGCGATGGTCTTCATCATTGAGATGATTGGTGCCTGGTGGTCGATGCACTTGGGCAATGGCCTGTTTATCCGCGACAACGGTGCGGAGCTTGTGATGTCGCTCATCGGTGGTCTGGTGATGATTTTCGTTTTCGGGGCTGGCCGTTTCAGTTTGGACAGGCAGTTCATCAGGTAAGACCTCATTAGGTACAACCCCCTTAAGAGTTAAAGGCGGTGGAGATCCCCCGTGGAGTGCGAGGAAATTCGCGCAGCATTGTCAGCTCGTCTCGATGGCGAGCAGGCAAGCATTGCCGATGAAGTCATCGATGCCCATCTTGGGGCCTGCGAGGAGTGCCGAGCTTGGTACGAGCGAGCGGTGCGGCTGAACCGCGCCCTTACGGTTGGGCCTGCCGATGGTATGCCGGAGATTTCCACGGATGATCTCTCGGAGCGCATTTTGGTCTCCATCGAACCGGAGCGCCGGCGGCGTGAGCGCGCATGGCTGCTCATGGCCGGCACCGCCCGCGGGGTGCTCATTGCACTGGGCCTTTGCTGGGCGGTCTGGGGGATTGCGACACTGGTCGACGCCTCCGGCATGATGACGCTCGGACTTTCCTCGACGCAGCCGCAGGGCGGTGCAGGAATCGCGACAAGCACGGAAGCGCCTATCGACGGTTCCACTGCCACTGTTGACCCAATGGAGCTCGGAGCACGCCTTGCCATCCAGCTTGCGGCAATTCGGCTTGCATTGGCAGTGGGATTGTTCTGGGCTGCCTGGCGGCCACGCGCTGCCATGGGCATGGCGCCGGTCTACGGTGCCGTCGCCACGTTCAGCATTGGTTTCGGTATTCGTGACATTCTCATCGGTGCTCAGGGAGCATCAGAGATCGCTGGCCTGGCCTTGATGTTTGTCTCCGCTTTGACACTGGCCGTTGTGTGGCTGGGCGGTTATACGCCGACGGCAATCGCACAGGCATGGCGGGCTGCCTCCGGGTTGCCGGTCACAGGCGTGCCGCCACAGCGGGACTAGCTCCAGGACGGCAACCAGAACCGCCAGTCAAAGTGGTTGAGAGGCAGCGGGTAGCCGGTCAAAATCGGCAGCCAGAACACAAACGCGGCCACCACTAGTGCGGCGTGCGTGCCAACGATTACCAACCCCACCGGCTTATCGCGGGGCCGCCAGTGTGAGAGATCGTCGGCAAGCAGAGCAAAGGCGATGAGTACGAATGGAATCAGCGCGGTGGCGTAGAAGAAGTACATCTGACGGTCGTAGCCGATGACCCACGGCAGCCACGAGGCGAGGAACCCGATGACTGGCAGCGCGTAGCGGCCGTCGCGGCGGCCGAGCCAGCGCCATGTGGCCCACAGGACCACGGGGACCAGCAACCACCAGATGGGCGGGGTGCCAAAGAGCATCATCCAGCCCTTGCACTCTTGGCCGCCACTGCAGGTGGTTTCGGTGGAGTAGTAGAGCATTGGCCGCCAGCTGACCAGCCACTCCCAGGGCTTGGACTCCCAAGGGTGTTTGTGGCCATTAGAGGTGGTCAGCTCGGCGTGGAACTTCAGCACGCTGTTCTGGTAGTGCAGGTAGTTCTGCACGGCCTCGGGAAGCCAGCCGGTGCCGGGGAGTCCCGTATCGCGGTCTTCGGGCGAGACATGGCGATAGACCGACGTTTCTTCGGCGAACCAAGAACGCCAACTTAAGAAGTAAACGCCCAGCGGAACCACCACCAGATCACGCAACGCCGGGGCGGTATCGCGGGCGAGTGCGCCGAGCACGGGCTTGTCCGCACCGGCATTCTTGCGTGACACCAAATCCGTGAAAACGGACCACAGGCCGAATGCGGCCATGTAGTACAGACCGGACCACTTCACCCCGGTGGCAAGCCCCAGCATGATGCCGGCGAGCAGTCGCCACCAGCGATAGCTGAGATAGGGGCCGAAACTACCGAGTTCCGTGGCGGATTCCAGGCGCTTGCGGGCATCGGCCTGGTCAATGAGAAGTGCCCACGCGGCCGCGATGATGAAAAAGGTCTGAATCATATCCAGCATGCCGACCCGAGAGGAGACAAACAGCACTCCGTCGGCAAGCGCGTAGAGACCAGCAATACCCACTGCCAACCGCGAGCCGCGAGAGATACGTCGGACGATGTCCATGAGCAGCAGGATGACCAGCGTGCCACACACCGCCGACATAGACCGCCAGCCCATTGGTGAATAACCGAAAATCCACTCGCCCAAGGCGATGACCTGCTTGGCCACTGGCGGATGCACAATCAGACCGTAGCCGGGATTGTCCTCAATGCCAGATGAGATGGGGTCGCGCGTGGACTCCAGAATCTGCCAGGCCTGTGGCACATAGTGCTTTTCGTCGAAGAGCGGGGTGCCATTGTCGGTCTTGGCAGCAAGCCCGATGAAACGCGTTAGCGCTGCGACGATTCCGAGAACCACAAAAGTGGCGGTATCCCATTTGTCCCACCGCCGCAGTGGCGGCAGCGGGGGAACCGGGGGAATCGGGCGCAGGAAACGTTTTTTCGCGCGGCGCTCGGTTTCCGGTGGTGGGGTTAAAGCGGCATCGGTCACGAATGTCAGTTTAAGCTATGGAATCATGACGCATTCGGCATCGAACTTCCAACCGCACGAGAACGAGCCCCTCAGTGAGGCTACGACGCTGGCTCCCGGCATCACTCTGGTGGCAACGCCGCTGGGCAATATAGCCGATGCCTCCGACCGCTTGCGCGGTGCGCTTATCGACGCCGATATCATCGCCGCGGAAGACACCAGGCGGGCGCGCAACCTAGCCACAGCGCTGGGCATTTCCCCCAAGGGGAAGTTTGTTTCGAACTTCGATCACAACGAAGAGAGCCGCACTGAGTCGCTGATTCAGGCGGCGAAGGCGGGACAGAAAGTCATTGTGGTGACCGATGCGGGGATGCCGGTGGTGTCAGACCCCGGCCTGGCTGTGGTGGCGGCTGCTCACGACGCGGGTGTGCCGGTGTCCTGCGTACCGGGACCGAGCGCGGTGACTACCGCATTGGCTCTCAGCGGCTTGGGTGTCGGCCACTTCTGCTTCGATGGCTTTGCACCTCGTAAACAGGGGGCGCGCCGGGCCTGGTTGGAATCACTGAAGACAGAGAAGCGAGCCTGTTGTTTCTTTGAGTCGCCGCATCGATTGGCTGCCACGTTGGCGGATGCCGCGGAGATTTTAGGTGAGGAGCGGCGCGCGTCGGTAAGCCGTGAGTTGACCAAGCGCTTTGAAGAGACTCGCCGCGCGACGCTGGGAGAACTGGCTGCGTGGGCGGAAGAAGGTGTCCGCGGAGAAATTACGGTGGTGATTGAGGGCGCGGGGCAGCAGGCGACGGAGGTATCCACGGAGGACCTAGTTGACCGCGTGGAGGAGCTCGTGGCTGATGGCATGCGGTTGAAGGATGCCGCGAAGCAGGCTGCGGCGGAGGCTGGAATGACAAAGCACCGTGATCTCTATCAGGCGGTTTTGGCTGCTCGCGAGGAAAATCGTTAGGCGATTGTTACTTTGTGCCAGGAAATGCCCAGCGCACGACAGTGAACAGGGTAAACGCCATTATTGGCAGTTTTTGCAAGCTGGGAAAAAATGAAGAAAACCTGAGAAAACCCGCATTCTAAGTTGAAATCCCAGGTCAATGGTGGACATGGTGGAGGAATGACGAATCCACCAGAACATGAAATACAACAAGAAGTAGGGGAGTCGGTCGTTGGCGAAGTCAGGGCCGACGATTCTCACGCTCCCGTGAACCTCGGGGTTACCGTCCCCGCCATTGCCGCAATTCTGGCAATTATCGTCTGGGGACTGGTGTGGCCGGACAGTTTCTCCACGTTTGCATCTAGTTCTCTGAACTGGGTCGTGGAGAACACCGGCTGGCTGTTTATCTTGGCTAGTACCGTCTTTGTCTTCTTTATTGTGTCCATCGCGATTTCCAAGTTCGGTCACATCCGCCTGGGCAAGGACGCCGAGAAACCAGAGTTTTCCACACCTAGCTGGATTGCCATGATGTTCGCCGCCGGTATGGGCATCGGTCTGATGTTCTACGGCGTTGCTGAGCCACTGACCTTCTACCGCGAAGGTGTGCCGGGTCACCAGCCAAAGGAAGTCGGTACCGCCATGGCATCGACGATGTTCCACTGGACTCTGCACCCGTGGTCGCTCTACGCCATCGTCGGCCTTGCCATTGCTTACTCGACCTACCGTCTTGGTCGTAAGCAGCTGATTTCCGCGGCGTTCATCCCGCTTATCGGTGCACGTCGCGCTGAGGGATGGTTGGGCAAGCTTATCGACGCACTTGCGATTTTTGCCACCGTCTTCGGTACGGCAGCCTCTCTCGGTGTTGGTGTGCTGCAGATTTCCGCTGGTTTGGAGATCAACGGTTTCACTGCCATCAAGGGCACAAGTTTGTGGATTGGTCTTATCCTCATTCTGGGTTGTGCCTTTTTGGCTTCTGCGCTGTCGGGTGTGGGCAAGGGCATTCAGTACATTTCGAACTTCAACATGGTTGCCGCTGGCCTGCTGGCTCTGCTGGTGTTGGTCCTCGGCCCTACCGTGGTGATTCTGAACCTGATTCCGACTTCTATTGGTAGCTACCTGAATTCCTTCTTTGAGATGGCCGCCCGCTCCAGCGCTTCCGCTGACGGTACCGCCGGCGAATGGCTCTCGTCGTGGACAATCTTCTACTGGGCCTGGTGGATCTCCTGGTCGCCGTTTGTCGGTATGTTCATCGCGCGCATTTCTCGCGGCCGTACTATCCGTGAGTTCGTCTTCACCGTCGTCGCAGTTCCGTCGATTGTCTCTGCCGTATGGTTCTCCATCTTTGGCGGCACCGCCATTACTCGTGAGCAGCAGGGTGCTTCCATCTATGGCGACGGCTCGGCTGAGAGCCAGCTGTTCAACCTGCTGGAATCCCTGCCGGGTGGCGCGATTACTTCCGTCATCGCAATGGTTCTGCTGGCTACCTTCTTCATTACCTCGGCGGACTCCGCCTCCACGGTGATGGGCACCATGAGCCAGTTCGGTCGACTCACAGCATCGCGCACGGTCACTGCTATGTGGGGTATTTTCACCGCTCTGATTGCGATTGTCCTATTGGTCACCGGCGGCAGCGATGCCCTGTCCAACCTGCAGAACATCACCATTTTGGCGGCAAGCCCGTTCGTCATTGTTATCTTGGCGCTGATGGTGGCGCTGGTTAAGGGGCTTTCCGACGATCCGATGTACCTCGATGACAAGGAACAGCGTCAGTTTGCCCTGCGCATGGCTCGCGAGCGCCGCTTGGCGGAAGCGGCCGAACAGCGCGAACGCCGCCGTGCTCGTAAATTGCGCAACTAGCTTTCCAACAGCAGCGGTGCGGCCTTGGCCTCAATCTCGGCCCATTCGCCCTCGGGCGTAGACCCGATGGTGATGCCACCGCCGATGCCAGCTTCGACCCGAACTCTCCCCGAGTTCGGGTCTTTTGCATACTCAGCGGTACGAATGGCGACATTGAGCTCAAGTGCATCCCCGTGGGCCGCACCAATCGCGCCACAGTGAGCGCCACGGGGCTCGGGTTCCCACTCGCGCAGAAGCTCAATTGCTCGCAGCTTCGGTGTACCGGTGACTGAGGCCGGTGGGAAGCAGGCATCGATCAGCTCAGCGTGGCTGAGCTGATCGGGAAGTTCCGCGGAAACTGTGGAAAACAGGTGCCACACGCCCGGTGCCGGACGCACACTGAGCAGATCCGTGACCTTCACAGTGCCAGTTTTGGCCACCTGGCCGAGGTCGTGGCGCACCAGGTCGACAATCATGATGTTCTCGGCGACATCCTTATCGCTGCGCAACAGCTCATGCGGGGGCCGGTCAGCGGGAATCGTGCCTTTGATAGGAGTTTCAGTCACGCTTGTGCCAGCGCGGATGAGGAACTCCTCAGGACTCAGCGAGGCCAGAATTGGAATTCCAGCATCGAGGTTGCCGGGCAAGAATGCCGCTCGAGCCGGCTGATACCGCGCCACGCGGGAGGAAAACCACGCGCCGGCGTGGGCTAGTGCAGCATTGTCCACATCGACGTTCGTGCCCGATCCCGCATTCAGCTCCGCGTGAAAGCGTGTAGAGATGCAGGTTTGGTACACCTCGCCCGCGGCAATTGCTTCCTTACAGTTCTCCACTGCAAGCTGGTGGCGTTCTCGGTCGCCCTGATCCCACTCCAGTGGTGTGGCCGCGGGGAGCGCGTCGTCACGCGTGTTTTCGTGCGAGTATTTGATGGTCTCCTGAAGGGCTTGGAAATCCGGATTTGAGGGGTCACCGGTGCCGGGGCCGTCGAAATGCCACGTGCCGTCGTCGGCAAGCAATGCGACGCAGGCAGCGATCCCATGCGCGCTGGTGCCGGAGTAGGGGCGGAACCCAAATAGCCACGCATTGGGGTCGGGGCTGGTGAAAAGCGCTGTCGAATCGCAGGCGGTGAGCTCGACGTTAGCGGCGAGAACCGCGCGATAACCGAACCAGGAGCCGACGAGTGCGGCGGGGCGATGACCGGCGGCGATAAGACGAGCTAGCGCAGTGGTCGCGCGCGAAGTGAAGTCAGCGGCCGAGTCGGAGGAGGTGGACCGAGTGGACATAGGACATAAGCGTAGTGACTGCGCGAGCGCGCGATGACGCTAGGGGACAGTTCTTGGAAGACTTCATGAGGGCACAGTTCATCGTGATGGTAGGTCATCTATTACCCTGTTAGATATGTCTCGCATTTTCACAGCAGTTGCGTGGCCGTACGCTAACGGTCCGCGACATATCGGCCATGTTGCAGGTTTCGGTGTCCCCTCGGACGTTTTCGCTCGCTACCAGCGAATGATTGGCAATGACGTGCTGATGGTCTCCGGTACTGATGAGCATGGCACGCCACTGCTTGTGCAGGCGGAGAAGGAAGGCGTTTCTGTCCAGGAATTGGCCGACCGTTACAACCGCCAGATTGTGCAGGACCTCGCGGGTCTGGGGCTTTCCTACGACCTGTTTACGCGCACCACCACGCGCAACCACTACGCCGTTGTCCAGGAGCTCTTCCGTGGGCTCTACGAAAACGGCTATATGGTCAAGCAGACCACGATGGGTGCGATTTCCCCGTCGACCGGTCGCACCCTGCCGGACCGTTACATCGAAGGTACCTGCCCAATTTGTGGCGCTTCCGGTGCCCGCGGCGACCAGTGCGACAACTGCGGTAACCAGCTTGACCCGGCCGATCTGATTGATCCGGTGTCGAAAATCAACGGCGAGACCCCGAAGTTCGTTGAAACTGAGCACTTCCTGCTCGACCTGCCGGCTCTGGCAGAGGCCTTGACCGAGTGGCTGCAGGAGCGCAAGGACTGGCGCCCGAACGTGCTGAAGTTCTCCCTGAACATCCTGAAGGACATCCGTCCGCGTGCAATGAGCCGTGATATTGACTGGGGTGTGCCGATTCCGCTGGAGGGCTGGTCGGAAAACGGGACGAAGAAACTCTACGTTTGGTTCGACGCCGTCGTCGGTTACCTATCCGCTTCCATCGAGTGGGCCTGGCGCATTGGAGACCCGGAAGCGTGGCGCAAGTGGTGGAATGACCCGGAGGCGCTGTCCTACTATTTCATGGGCAAGGACAACATCACCTTCCACTCCCAGATTTGGCCGGCTGAGCTGCTGGGCTACCGTGGCGAGGGCTCCCGCGGGGGCGAGGTCGGGGAGCTCGGTGAGTTGAACCTGCCGACGGAGGTCGTCTCCTCGGAGTACCTGACCATGTCGGGCTCGAAGTTCTCCTCTTCCAAGGGCGTTGTCATCTATGTGAAGGACTTCCTGGCGGAGTTTGGTCCGGATCCGCTGCGCTACTTCATCGCGATGGCAGGCCCGGAGAACCAGGACACCGACTTCACCTGGGATGAGTTCGTCCGCCGCGTGAATAACGAGCTGGCCAACTCCTGGGGCAACCTGGTCAACCGCACCGTGTCCATGGCTTTCAAGAACTTCGGTGAGGTGCCAACTCCGGGCGAACTCACTGACGCTGACCGTGAACTGCTCGACCTGGCTGAGCGTTCCTTCGCCGAGGTCGGCGACGCGCTTGCGCTGTCCCGCTTCCGCGCCGGTATCACCGCCGCCATGCACTTGGTCGGAGAGGCCAACGCCTACATTGCTGCGCAGGAGCCGTGGAAGCTGGCGAAGGACGAATCCCAGCGCGAGCGTCTCGCCACCGTGCTGTGGACAGCACTGCAGGTAGTCAGCGATGCCAATGTGCTGCTGACCCCGTACCTGCCGGAAAGCGCGCAGAAGGTCTTCGAGACCCTGGGCGGCGAGGGCATCTGGGCCGCAATGCCGGAAGTGCAGGAAGTCCAGGACGACATGCCGGTCGAGCCGGTCGGCGCTGACCTGCCGGCAGAGGGCAGGAGCTACCCAATCATCACTGGTGACTACGTCAATCAGAAGGCCGCCTGGCGTCGCTTCGACATTGAGCCGGGTACGGCGCTGGCCAAGCCGAAGCCGATTTTCACCAAGCTCGACTCTGAGTTGGCTGAGCACGGCCCCGAGTGGGCACAGGTGAAGTAGGGGCTCAGTAGAGGTATGGGAAAGCGCAAACGCAAGATTGCAGAACCCGCGGTGTATCTCACTCCGCTGTTTGACGCCCACACGCATCTCGCGTCCTGTGGGGCGCAAACTCCGGAAGAGATTGCGGCGCTCATGGACCGGGCCGCCGCAGCGGGCGTCGTCGGAGTCTGCACGGTCGGCGATGGCATGCCGGAAACCGAACTGGCCTTTGCCGCTGCGCACGCGCACCCCAACGTCTGGGCCGCCGCCGCCATCCATCCGACGCGCGCGCACGAGCTTGACGACGACGCCAAGGCCCGCTTAACCGAAATGGCTGCCGACCCCAGGGTTGTGGCCGTGGGGGAGACGGGATTGGATTGGTACTGGCTGGATTCCCTCGACGGCTGCGCGTCGAAGAGCGAACAGCTGGCTGCGTTGCAGTGGCATATGGAGCTCGCAGCAACCGTCGGCAAGCCGTTGATGATTCATAACCGCGACGCCGATGAAGACCTGATGGCGGCGTTGGACGGCTACGACAATACGGTCATTTTGCACTGTTTCTCTTCGCCCATCGAGGTTGCCCGCGAAGCCATTGCACGCGGTTACCTGCTGAGTTTTACCGGCAACGTGACCTTCAAACGCAATGATTACCTGCGGCAGGCTGTGGCTGAGGCGCCGGCGGAGCAGCTGCTGGTGGAAACCGATGCCCCGTACATGACCGCGGAGCCTTTCCGAGGTGCGCGCAACGAGTCCACTTTTATCGGTCATCAGGCGCGTGCGATGGCCGCAGCCCGAGAAATCGGGGCGGAGGAGATGGCACAGATTTTGACGGATAATGCACGTCGGGTGTACGGCATTTAAGCACGTGCTGGCGTATTGCCGCCCCTGAGCTGTGGAAATGCAGCCGGGGCGGTTTGTGGGTTAAGTAGCAAAAAGTGTGTCCGCTCGGCGTGTTGCGGGGCGGGCACACCGTTTGTTACTTCATGGGGCCTTTTCTGATTCCTATCGAGTGTTCGTACTCGGTTGGGATAGCGTTGTCGTAGAAGGCTGGTCGGCCTGTTTCATGGTCGGCTTTGTTGTGGTCTTCTTCGACAAGATCGTTGACTTTGGCGAGTTGATCTTGGCCGAAATTGCACTGCCTGGCGATCTTTAATGGGTCGTCAGGCAGTTGCGTTTTCGAGTGCAGGTACCACTCGAGCATTTTTCGTTGGCGTTCCCCGGACCTGCCGCGATGCGCGTCGGCGATGCGTTTGAGCCCGGCGTTGATGCCGCCTTCCAGACTGTTTGTCGTTGAAGCCCAGCGTTGAGGCTCAAGCGCATTCGGTGGTGGCTGCAGGTAGGTAAACAGCCATCCTTTCCGTGAGAGGTGCAGCAGGGAGTTGTATGCCTTGCGAACTCGCAGATGGGTCCATTCCCACTGGTTGTTGAGTGTGCGGCGCTCTTTTGACACGGGCGTTTTCTCGTTGAGGAATGCTTTGAATACCTGTCCGAAGTCGTGCAGACGCAGCGTCCACTCCCGTGCCTGGTCGAGTGTGGTGATACGGGTCAGTTTCAACGCCAGGGCGTAGATGGCTTTGCCGGCGTCGGTGCGTGGTCGTGATGTGGTGTAGCGGCGGATGACGCGTTGCGCATGGACGAGGCATCGTTGGATTATCGCGTTCGGCCAGCAGGCTTTAATCGCAGTAAGTGCGCCTTGTCCGCCGTCGAGGACGACGCAGAGCGGCTCAGCGATTTTGCGGAGTAGCTGCGTGTAGGCGTGGGCGGTTTCGTGTTTGGTCCAGTGCCATGCGATGACGTGGTCGTGGCTGGCTGCGACGAGCAAGCATCCGGCGGCGGTGTAGGTACCGTCGATGAAGATCTGGTCGTAGATGCGCTGTGGGTCACCGTCGTTGGGGATGTCGATGAGCCAGAACGGTTTGAATCGGCGGTCAAGTGTCCAACGGCTTACCCCTTGTTGCTGGGCGAGTTCAGACAACGTTGCTGTGGAGGTGGCATAAGAGACGAAGGCTTTAAAGTCGCGGGTCTGCGTGCGGTCGGTGCGGGTTCGTGTCGTGGAACTGCCGCAGTTCGGGTCCTTGCATCGCCACCTGGTTGTGCCTTTAGAAGTGGTTCCGTTTTTCTTCATTTGCCCAGCGCATATCGGGCATCGTGGTCTGTTTTTACTCACCCGGAAAGCACACCAACCCCCGATTAGCACATGCGGGTGCCATTCCGGTGGATTGAACACTAATCGGGCGGATATAAGGTCTTGATGCTTATATCCGCCCGATTTACCCAGCCTAATCAGCAGTAATGCTGAAAGTCAGACACACTTTTTGCTACTTAACCCCGGTTTGTTGTATTTCCCGTCACTTTTATCGATATATTTTAGACAACACTGAATCTTTACCGTACTGTTACAAACTGTATTTCTTTCATTTGCTAGCTGCCCCATCCTCCGAAAGGCTGTGACGAACCCCGTGAGTGCTGCGAAGAAGCGTCATCTCAATCGTGCTAATGACGGAGTCTCCACTTCGTCCAAGATTGCCGCAGGCGGTCTGGTCGCTGCTGTTGCTCTGGGTGGTACTGTCGCAGCATCCAACTATGACACCATCACCGTCGAAATCGACGGTAAGGTTGAGCAAATCGCAACCTGGTCCAAGGATGACAAGGCCATTCTGCAGAAGGCTGGTGTCGAAACCACCGGTGGCGACCTGGTTCAGCGTCAGGGCGATCTCACGGACGGCGGCAAGCTGGTCTACCGCTCTGCCAAGCCAGTCACGATGATTGTCGATGGCAAGCCGCAGGAGCACAAGACCAATGCCATCACTACCGATGAGCTGATTGAAGGTCTGAAGAAGCAGGGGCTCATCTCCGATAAGGACAAGGTCGAGGTCGAAAAGGGCGAGATTTCCGCTAAGGGAGTCGAACTCGACGTCGTTCGTGCCAAGAATATTGTGCTTCACGACGATGCCAAGGACATCGACCTGACCGTCCCGGCTATGACCGTCGGAGATGTGCTGGCTCAGCGTGGCATTGAACTGCGTGAAGATGACACCGTCGAGCCGGGTCTGGATGCTCCGGTCACCGAGGGGATGCGCATCGCTCTGTCTCGTCTGATTGATAAGACCATCACCGAGACTGAGGAGATTCCAGCTCACGAGAACATCATTGAAGATGATTCGATGTTCGAAGATGAGCGCATCGTTGAGCAGGAAGGTGAACCGGGCCAGGTAGAGCGTCAGGTCAAGGTCACCTCTCGCGATGGTGAAGAGCTCGGACGCGAGGTCCTGGAAGAAAAGGAGCTAAAGGCTCCGGGTATCTCCACTATTCGCCAGGGCGCTAAGTCCCGCATTGCAGCTCCGGCTGCCGGCTACGGCGTGTGGGATCAGCTGGCTCAGTGTGAGTCCGGCGGCGACTGGGCTATCGATACCGGTAACGGTTTCTCCGGTGGTCTGCAGTTCACCGATTCCACTTGGGCAGCTTACGGCGGTACTGAGTATGCACCGCGTGCATCGCAGGCTTCCCGCGAGCAGCAGATTGCTGTCGCTGAGCGTGTCCAGGCTGGTCAGGGTTGGGGCGCATGGCCCGCTTGTACCGCTTCCATGGGGCTTCGTTAAAGCTAGTTCCGTCTAGCCATAACGAGCTAAGCCTATTTTTTGTGTTGACCCCGTAGTATCTAACTGTGACTAAAGCAGAAGTTTCTTTCTTGGGGCCGGTCGAAGTGCGCGACTTGGCGGCGCAGTTGGATATTGTCCCGACGAAGAAATTGGGGCAGAACTTCGTCCACGACGCCAACACCGTGCGTCGAATTGTCGCTGCGGCGGACTTGCCGGAGGATTCCTACCCTGTTGAGGTCGGCCCCGGCTTGGGCTCGCTGACCCTCGGGCTGCTCGAACACTGCGGCCGCGCCGCGGCTGTTGAAATCGATCCGCGGCTGGCGGCGCGTCTGCCCCAGACAATCACTGAGCGCGCCGAGGGCTGCGCACTTGAGCTCATTGAGAAAGACGCGCTGAAGGTCAGCCGCGAGGACTTTCAGACTGCCCCAGATGCGCTGGTGGCCAATCTGCCCTACAACGTTTCTGTACCGGTGCTCCTGCACATGCTTGCCGAGCTGCCCACCATCCGTCGCGTGCTCGTGATGGTGCAGTCTGAGGTCGCTGACCGGCTGGCGGCTCAGCCGGGCTCCAAGATCTACGGTGTCCCCAGTGTCAAGGCCGCCTACTACGGCACAGTGCGTCGCGCCGGTGCCATTGGTCCGCACGTCTTCTGGCCGGTCCCCAAGGTTGATTCCGGGCTCGTTCGCATTGACTGCTACGCTCGCTCCGACGCTCCAGAGAACTCCAAGACCGCCGATGCCCCCGAGGCCCCGTGGGAAATCTCGCCGCAGTTCCGCGCGCGACTCTTCCCGCTTATCGACGCTGCTTTTGCGCAACGCCGCAAGACCCTCCGGGCGGCCCTATCGGGGATTTACGGATCTGGTCGCGCAGCCGAAGAGGCGCTTATGGCAGCAGGGATTGATCCCAAGCAGCGAGGAGAGAAGCTCGAAATTGCCGATTTCGTTCGCCTCGCTGAGGTCTCACGAGACCAGCGCTTTTAATAAAGGACAGGCAATCTTTCCCCATGCACTGTGATGACAACCCCAGCAGGGCCGAGATCGGCCGGCGCGAACCGCGCGGCGTGGCTTGGACTAAGTTCTGGCCTGACGACGACGGCTGGGTGTGCAACTGCATAGTTTTCCGCGGTGACCGCTTGCTGCTTCTGCTGCGCGAATACGAGGGCTTCCTCGGGGGCCAGTGGGATCTGCCCGGTGGCAAGCTCGACGCAGGGGAGGAGCCCGCGGAGGCCGCTGTGCGCGAACTGCGTGAAGAGGCCGGCCTGCGCGCAGCGGAGGTCAGCGAATTTGCCCACTATTCCAATCCGGATATGGGCGGGGAGAACTTCCGCTTCCACACGGTGACTTTTCTAGTACGCGAGCCTGACGACGCGCAGGCTGTCCAGCTCAGTGGCGAGCATCCGGAATTTAAATGGGTAACCCGAGAGCAGTTCGATGAGCTGCCGGTGGCCTGGTATGTCCGGCGTGTGCTTGGCAACGTCGAATGGGGCACAATAAATACTCATCATGGCGAATCTGATTAATTGCGAGAATATTTCTAAGTCCTTCGGGCTCAAGACTCTGCTCGACGGCGTCAGCCTCGGCGTTCAAGAGGGCGACCGCATCGGTGTTGTCGGTTTGAACGGTGGCGGCAAGTCCACACTGCTGAAGATTCTGGCAGGCGTGGAGCCGGCGGACTCCGGACGTATTTCGCGAGCCAACGACATGGCCATGGCGCATGTCACCCAGGGCGCGGAGCTCGACCCGAACTCCACCGTGTTTGAATGCGTCATCGCACCGCTCGGCCTCGCTGAACACGAGTGGGCGGGTAACGCTTCCATCCGCGAGGTCCTCGATGGCATCGGCATCAATGACCTCGGTATGGATACCAAGGTCGCCAATCTCTCCGGTGGTGAGCGCCGTCGCGTTAACCTGGCGGCCGCACTGGTCCGCGATCTGGATCTGCTCATTCTTGATGAGCCAACGAACCACCTCGATATTGAGGGTGTGCAGTGGTTGGCCGATCATGTTCTTTCGCGCCGGGCAGCCCTGGTCGTCGTCACGCACGATCGTTGGTTCCTGGATACCGTTGCCACGAAGACGTGGGAAGTCCACGACGGAACCGTCGATTTTTACGATGGCGGTTACAACGACTGGACATTCGCGCGTGCCGAGCGTGCGCGCCAGGCGGATGCCGCCGAGCAGCGTCGCCAGAACCTTGCGCGTAAGGAACTCGCGTGGTTGCGCCGGGGTGCGCCGGCCCGCACGTCGAAGCCGCGCTACCGCATCGAAGCAGCTGAGGCGCTCATCGCCGATGTCCCGGCACCGCGTGATTCCGTGGAGCTGATGGCGTTTTCGCAGCGTCGTCAGGGCAAGGTGGTCGTGGAGTTGGAGCATGCGTCCCTGGAAACGCCCGACGGTAGGGAATTGCTTAACGACGTCACGTGGCGCCTGACCCCCGGCGAGCGCATCGGCCTGGTCGGTGTTAACGGCTCGGGTAAGACGACTTTGTTGCGTGCGTTGGCGGGAGACTACCCCCTAAGCGATGGCAAGCGAATTGAGGGCAAGACGGTGCGCCTGGGCTGGCTGCGACAGGAGCTCGATGATCTGCCGCTGGATATGCGTGTGCTCGACGCTGTGGAGGACGTCGCGACCTATATTGACCTGGGCAAGAAGCAGATTAGCGCCTCGCAACTGGCTGAGCGATTGGGATTTTCCCCGAAACGGCAACGCACTCCAATCGCAGACCTTTCCGGTGGTGAGCGCCGTCGCTTGCAACTCACGCGTGTGTTGATGAGTGAGCCGAACTTCCTGCTGCTCGACGAGCCGACCAATGACCTGGACATTGACACGCTGCAGGAATTGGAAGACCTGCTGGACAATTGGCCGGGCACGCTGGTGGTCATCTCGCACGACCGCTACCTGATTGAGCGTATTGCCGACTCGACCTGGGCCCTTTTCGGCGATGGTGAGCTGACGAACCTGCCAGGTGGGATTGGTCAATACCTCCAGCGCCGCGCACAGCTGGCTGACAGGGGTGCACGCGTCACTGCCACGCGAACTCGTGAAGATGATGCTGCCGAAGAGACATCGAAGCTCTCAGCCGCGGAAGCTCATGCTGTTCAAAAGAAGATGAGCGCCCTGGAACGGAAGATGGCGAAGCTGAGCGAGCAGGAAAGTAAGCTGCATGCGCAGATGGCGGAAGCGAGTGCTGATGTAGCCAACTTGGACACACAAAAGCTGGCGGACCTCGATCGCCGTGCTGCGGAGGTGGTTGAGCAGAAGGCAGAGCTGGAGATGGAGTGGCTGGAGCTAGGGGAGCAGCTCGAGGGCTAGCATCTTACTTCAGCTACTAGCCGAACATTTTAGGTATGAGCCGGGTACTCGTGGTCAGCGTGCCCGGTTCTTTCAATTTGCACCGTGGCGTGTTCAATCCCGTGGACGTCGTGAAGCAGTGCCTGCGCGCGGTCGAGCAATGCGTGCTCGTCGCCGTTGGGGAGCGTGTCGCAGCGCACGAGATGGACAGATGCCAGTAGGTCGCTGCCGTTGAGGGACCAGACGTGGAGATCGTGGACATCGACCACTCCGTCCAAGTCAGACAGGTCAGCAGTGATTCTCTCAGTGTCGACGCCCTTCGGGGTGTACTCCAGCAACACGTGGAGACAGTCGCGCACCAGAACGGCGGCTCGGGGGACGATGAAGAGCGCAATCACGATAGAGACCACCGAGTCGATGGCAGTCCAGCCGGTGTATGCGATAGCGATAGCGGAGATAATGACGGCGACCGAACCAGCGGCGTCGACAAGCACGTGCAGATACGCGCCGCGGACGTTGACGCTTTCCTTGGCAGCGCCGGCGAGCAGAAACGCCGCAATCACATTGGTGAGCAGGCCGATGACTGCGATGATGAGCATCGACGTGGTTTGAATCTCAGATTGCTCCACTGACCCGAATCGCCGGATTGCGCCCCAGAGAATCACAGCGGCAATGATGAAAACTGTCAGACCGTTGACGAGAGCAGTCAGAACCTCAACACGACGGTACCCGTACGTCGCGCGGTGATTGGCTCCGCGCTGGGCGATAGCCAAACCGGCAACTGCCATAAGCAGGCCTGCGGAGTCCGTCACCATATGGCCGGCATCTGCCAGCAGCGCCAGTGAACCCGAGACCAAGCCGCCGATGAGCTCGGCGAGAAATACGACAAGAGTTAGACCCGCAGCTGCGAGCAGGCGACGGGCAGGAGTATTCGCGGGGTCAATATGAGCGTGGTCATGGCCGTGTGAATGACCGTGTGAATGACCGTGGCCGTGTGAGTGGCCAGAGTGTTCAGTTGTGTCCATAACCCCTAATGATAACAGGGCTATTCAGCCTCCGGAAGATAGCTATCCGCCCACGCATAAATCAGGTCAGCAGCGCGCGCGGCGGACTTAGCGCGAGTGAGCAAGTGGTCTGCGCGATCCAAGCTCATCAGGGATTTTGGATAGCGAGAGACCTGGAAAATCTTCTGGGCGCTATCGATACCAACAGTCTGGTCGGTCGGGGAGTGCAGAATAAGCAGTGGCTTGCGCAGCTGGCTGAGATAAACCTCCGGGTTGTAGTCCGCCAACACTTCCAAGAACTCACGGGAGATGGGAATGCCACGACCTTCAATCTGCAGAACCTGCGTGCCGTGCTCATCGACCGTCGAAATGTCACCGGCGATGCGCACAATCGAGTGTGCCGGATCGAAGGGTGCACCGATTGTCGCTACCGCCTTGATTTTCGGCATATCGTGGCCGGCGTTCAGCGCCGCTGCGCCACCGAGCGAGTGCCCAATCAGTAGCGAGGGGGCCTCAAATTCTGCCTCCATGAACTCGTAGGCGGCCTTAAGGTCATCGATGTTGGTCTGGAACGTCGTCTCACCGAAATCACCAGTGGACTGCCCGAGGCCAGTGAAGTCGAACCGGAATGCCGCAATGCCCTTCTTCGCCAGCGCCTTGCAGGTGCGTGACGCGCCGGGCACCATCCGATTACACGTGAAGCAATGACCAAATAGTGCCCACGCGCGTGGCTTACCGTCGGGCAAATCAATCGATGCAGCCAGAGTCTCGCCTGTCGATCCCGTAAATTTTAGGTGCTTTGTTGGCATAGGTTATATCCGCGTCTCAGTGTGTGCTCAAAGTGTGTACGTTTTCGCTTAACGACGCCCGTTGTGGTGGCGACCGTACGCAATACTAAACCCGAGTACCGCAAATAGTTGAGGGATTGGCCGAAAAATTCGACCAATCCCTCAGTTGCCCAGAAGTTGTGAGTTAACGCACCGGAACCCCTGGCCCCAGCGGAATACCCGCGAGATACCACACAACAAAGAATAGGAACCAGCCCACCAGCATGCACAGCGAGTAAGGGATGGCCAGTGACATCAGCGTGCCGACACCCGCCGGCTTGTAGTACTTCTGCAGGAAGGTCAGTGCCAGCGCAAAGTACGGCGACATCGGTGTAATGATGTTGGTCGGGGAGTCACCAATACGGAATAGCTGCTGAGAGACCTCCGGGGAGACGTTGACGTACATCAGCATCGGCACCACGACCGGCGCCATCAGTGCCCACTGTGCAGAGCCCGAGGTAATCAGCATGTTGAGAACAGCCACCATCAGGACGAAGGCAGCAAAGAGCAACAGCGGCGGCAGATCCGCCTTGGTCAGGAATTCGGAGCCCTTGATGGCGGTCCACTGGCCGATATTGGACCACTTGAAGTAGGCCGTGAACTGCGAAACAGCGAAGAAGAGCACCATCATTGTGGTCAGTGTGCCCAGGCCACGTTCCATGAAGGCGGGCACATCTGCAGAGGAGGTGATGGTCTTGGCGCCAATGCCGTACGCAATACCGACCACGGCGAAGAAGAGGGCAATGGACACCACGACGTCGGTAAGCAGCACGGAATTCAAGATGCCGTCGCCTTCGCCGCGCAGAGGCGAACCCGGGATGAATAGGGCAGCGAACCACAGCGCCAGGAAGATGACGGCGGCGATGTTGCCGTAGCGCAGGCCATGGCGTTCGGAGGGATTTAGAACGAGCTTATCGCGGCCGCTGTTGGAGCTGCTCGACGCGGTGTCTTGCTCCTTTTTCTTAGCGTTTTCCTCAGCAGCCTCCTCCGAAGCGCCCGGCTTGGTGAACTCGGCAGCTTCGTGGTCAATATGATCGTCGTGGATGGTCTTCTCCACGTGCTTGGTGATGAACAGCTCAGTAACAGCCGTAATAATCAGAGCCAGCACAATCGACGAGGCCATGGTGAAGAAGTAGTTGGCCAGCGGCGAAACTACGTATTCCGGATCTACGAAGTGCGCAGCATGCGTGGAGATGCCTGCCAGCAGCACATCGGTAATGTTGAGCACCAGTGATGAATTGAACCCGGCCGACGAGGCGGCAAAGGCGACCATCGCACCGACAATAGGGTTACGACCAACGGCGGCAAATGAGGCGGCGCCCAGCGGAATGAGAATCACGTAGACGGCATCAGAAGCGATCGAACCAGTCACGCCGGCCAGTGCAACGATGAATGTCAGCAGGACAGGGGAGTGCACCTTGGAAATTGCCGCGCGAATTGCCGAGCCGATGTAACCGGAGTACTCCGCAATGGCGACACCGAGCATGCACACCAGAATCAGGCCAACTGGTGCGAAGTCCGTGAAGTTCGTTACCGCCTCAGAAACCATCTTTTGCAGATACTCAGCGGTAGCGAGACTTTCCACCTCGATGATGTCACCCGACGCGGGATCCTTGGCCTGCATACCCGCAGCCTCACCGAGCCACGAAGAAACGATGACTACACCGGCAAGAATTACAAACAGCCAAAACGGGTTTGGCAGTGCGTTGCCAATGCGTTCCAGTGTTGCTAGGAACCCCTTTGGCTTCGGGGGCGCTTTGTCCGGTTCCAACGTTTTTGACTGTCCCATATTTAAATCCCTCTGTGTTAGACGTTGGTAAAAGGTTAGGGGAAAGTAAGTTGCGTCACAACGTAAAAGGCCAGAGGCATATATATGTTGGCTGCAAGGAGGCGCACAAGGGAAAGTTAAGGGAATAGCTAGGAAATAGCTGTAGTGCACCTTCTTCGACTAGAGTTAAGTAGGTTATGGGCAAGAAGAAGTCGAAGAAAGAAAAGGTCAGCGCCAACAACGCGGTGGTGGCCACCAATCGTCGTGCCCGCCATGACTACAACATTCTTGACACCTACGAATGCGGTGTCGTTCTCGTGGGCACTGAGGTCAAGGCGCTGCGCGAGGGCAAAGCATCGCTTAACGACGCCTTCGCGACCATCGATGACGGAGAAGTGTGGCTGCGCGGGCTGCATATCCCGGA
This sequence comes from Corynebacterium sp. HFH0082, assembly GCF_000411235.1. NCBI lineage: Bacteria > Bacillati > Actinomycetota > Actinomycetes > Mycobacteriales > Corynebacteriaceae > Corynebacterium > Corynebacterium sp. HFH0082. Next base: position 2,395,173 of record NZ_KE150404.1, on the reverse strand, counting down.
GTACTCCTACGGTTCGTGGACTAATCACTCGCCGCGTCGTTCGCGCAAGCTGTTGTTGCACCGCAAGGAGATTGACACCCTGTGGGGCAAGGTCCGCGATGGTAACAACACGCTTGTACCCCTGAAGCTGTATTTCACCAACGGTCGCTTGAAGGTCGAGCTCGCACTCGCCCGCGGTAAGCAGGACTATGACAAGCGCCAGGACATCAAGCGCCGCACGGAGGAGCGCGAAGCTACTCGTGCGCTGGGTCGCCGTGTGAAGGGCATCAAGGGGTAGCAGAGGTCTTCATTAGGAAAGGGCTCTATTAGAAGGGGAACTCAGTCGCATCGACTGGGAGGATGAGCAGGCCAATGACGTTTTCGTGACGGTCAAAGGCAACTCGAGCCATCCATTCGCCAGCCTCATGTTTGAGGGTGGTGATGACGAGACTTGTGCCGAGAATCTTCGACAGGAGTTTCTGCGAGGTCGGTTCCTTAGTCCTGGTTCCCCCGAGGCTGGTGACTTGGGTGTCGTCGAAAGATTCGAACGCCCCAGTCTCGGTGAGAACATCTTCCCAGACAGAGTAGATAGTGGACCAGGGGAGATCCTTCCGGAGCTTTGGGGAGATCATGCTTACGGTTTCTGCTTCTTCACCGTTGATGATGTGGCGAAGGAATTTTTCGCCGAGTTCGGCGATATGTGTAGTTTTTGTGGCAGTCATCAATTCTCCTGACACGGGGTTTTGGACACTTCCGAACCGTTTGAATGCCGCTTGCCGGGAGATATTGAGTACATTTCCAATCTCTGCCCATGAATGGCCCGCTGCGCGAGCCTGCGCCACGGCATCTTCAAGTTCTTGTTCGGCAATGTTCGTTGCTTGCAGTCGGTGACGGATTGTCGTCAATGGATCCATGACTGCAGTCAACCATTGGTTGACAATGGTGTCAACTCTAAGTTGACATGTGGGTGGGGAGCTGCTGGCTGTATGACGAGGTCTGTTGACTTTCCTCGTCGTAAAGCGTTATCCTTGAACATCCTTTGAGTGCTACGCACTTTCCCGTGCTCGAAGGCATTGTATGGGGCTGACATGGTTTCGACACCGTACAGTGAGCCAGGGGAAGCGTGCCGGTGCAGGCTAGAGACCACCGTTAAGCGTCGTAGCAACTGATTAAGCGCCGAGAACACTCAGCGCGACTACGCTCTCGCTGCCTAATTAAGCGACTAGCGTGTCTGTCAGGCCGGGCTTGCCCTTTGGTCCGGACCCTGGCATCGACTTAAAAGGGCTCGCCCGATGGGTGTGCCGTAAGGCTCATCGGGGATCTTCTTGCTTGCGGCTGGGCCCGTCATTCGGACATGTTTGCCTGAGCCGAAGGGTCGAGTAGAGGCGATTGTGCGAACTGCGCACGGAGAAGCCCTGGCGAGTTGGCGGTGGACCCGAGTTCAATTCTCGGCAGCTCCACAAATAGAAATCCCCGGTCATTATGGCCGGGGATTTTCTCGTTGTACTTGAAGACGTCTGAGCGACGTCGAAAGACCTTAGAAGGTGCTCTTGTAGACGTTGGCGATAGTGGTGCCAGCAACTGCCGAACCGTGGAAGGTCGGGTGGTTGGTCATGTTGTAGGAAGCAACATCGGTATCCAGAATTGCGGAGACCTGACGCTCACCGTCCGGACCACACATTGCGACGTCGATGTTGGTGACTTCCTTCATGTTGACGAAACCGATACCGGATTCAGCGGCAGCGCGCATCTGGCGGTTCTGCAGAGCCATCTCAAAGTGGTGCATGCCGGCAGCCGGAATGTGCGGTGCAAAACCTGCGGCGTTAACCGGGCAAGCGTAGTGAGTCGGGTCATTAGAGGTGAAGGCCGGGTAGCCAATCAGCATGACGCGAGTAGTTGGGTTAGCGGCCTTGATCTTCTCCACAGCGGCCACAACGTTGGTGGTGTACAGGTCATCCTGAACCGGCATTGGCAGCACAGCGCCCTGCATCGCGTCATTGGCACCAACGTAGATGGTCACCAGCTGGGTAGCCGGGCCGAGGGAACCCTGAGCGATGGCGTTGTCAACCTGTCCCATCAGGGACTTCTGCGGCTGAGTCGGCATGAAAGCGGTAGTGCCGTTGCAGGAATAGTCGTGCAGTTCAAGGCCAGTCTCACGAGCAACGTGAGAGCCGATGTTCGAAACCGAAATTGGGCAGCCACCACGGCCCGGTACGGCCGGGTCGGACTGACCCGGGTTAGCAGCGAAGGAATCGCCGAAGGCAACGTAGTTACCAGTAGGGAGAGCGTTGGCAACACCGCCAGTCAGGAGGGAGGCTGCCAGCGCAGAAGCTGCAGCTGCCGAAGCTGCTGCACGGCGAACAACGTTGTTCTTCATAATTAAAAACCTCTTAGTTGAAAACCAATAGAAGGAAAAACTCGCGCTACACTCGCGATTTCTTCGCCACAGACCGTCCCTGGAAGAACCCAGTCCGACAGAACCAAGTCCGACAGAACCCTGAGCGGATACTTAGAGACGTGCCTTTATCACTTTGTTATACAACTAGGTTCTAAGTCCGATGTCAACCGGAATCAGCTAGTTATATGGATATTCGGCGCTTTCAATGCCTCTTTTTGTCTCTTATCGCTGGTAGGTGGATTTATGAGGCGCTTCCGAACGTGGAATACAACGCAGCGATGACACCATCGGCTACCCCAGAACCGTCTTTTAGCTCAATCTCATCTTCAGCAAAGGGTCCACGCTCATCCAGTTCCGCCTCTGTGGGGCGAGGCTGAATCAGCGTTAGGTGTGGACCTTCACTGATAACGCCACTGAAAAGACGTGCCTGACGAGCCGCCTCACCATCCGCCTGTGCCCGCACCTCGTCCAGGGACGCGCCCTCAAAGCTGTCTGCCTGCTCCGGGGCGATGACCATAATTTCCTGCGCTAACACGGCACCGACGACACCTGCTGGCCAGGATGTCCGAGCGATAAAGTCCGCCAACTCAGGGCTACCACCTTCAATTCCCTCGGGGAGAGGTTCCTGCGCAACGACAGTCAATGGGGCGCTGTCAATCAGCTCGTCGGCAAGCACGTCGGCAAGCGCGGCGGTGGGGACGAGGGCGAAGAGGCTCGGAGCGCGGTCCCAACCTTCGGTGTGGACGTATTCGACAGCTTCGCGCACGGCGCGATTGAGTGCCTGCTGGCTGAGATGAGTCTGAGTGCCGTTGTTTTCGCTCATGACGCTTGACGACGCCCCTTTCCTGGCAACGCTGTATTAACAGCATCCTTAGTCAAATGTTAGGAACTTTATTTAGAGTAGATGACAGATAAGCGTACGACCGACTTACCAGCTCGCTGGCAAGTCAAGCTCAACTCGAACAGGAGAGACGTTGTCTCTAAACCAGACTCGACCGAGACGATCGGCGGGTGGCCGACCGGGGTGGCTGGCAATTACCGTGTTGGTGATTGCCGCGCTGACCTTTGTTATTCCAATCGCCGTCAATTTTTATACGGACTTTCAGTGGTTCGGTGAAGTGGGCTATCGAGGGGTATTCGCCACCACGTGGCTCACTCGTATTGTCCTGTTTATCACCGTAGGCCTAATAACGGGTGCACTGACATTTCTATCTATGTGGCTGGCGTGGCGCTCGCGTCCCGTCGACCTCGGGCTGACGGATCCACGCAGCCCGCAGGCAGTGTACCGACGGATGGCTGAATCTGGTTCGAAGTCGATGTTCACCACGCTGCCCGTTGTATTCGGCGTACTCGGTGGCCTTGTGGGGCAGGGCAATTGGCAGACGGTGCAGCTGTTCTTAAACCGGCAGTCCTTCGGTGAGACTGACCCGCAGTACGGCAAGGACTTGGGCTTCTATGCATTCCAGTTGCCGCTGTGGTCGTACATCGTTTCGACGCTGGTTGTCCTGGTAGTTATTGCGTTCCTGCTGTCGCTGGTGACACATTACTTCCTTGGTGGCATCCGCCCAGGTAACCCGACTACAGGGGAGAAGACCCGCGTTTCCAATGCGGCTCGTGCGCAGTTGGCGTGCTGGGCCGGTGTTTTCATGCTGCTCAAGGCTGTGTCTTACTGGCTGGACCGCTATGAGCTGCTGAATAACAAGCAGAAAACCTTCACCGGTGGTTCCTACACCGATATCAATGCGCTGCTGCCGGCAAAGATTACGCTGCTGGTCATCGCAATTGTCGTGGCCGCTGCATTCTTCGCTTCTATCTTCCTGCGCAACCTCTCCATTCCGGCGTTTGCCACAGTGCTGATGCTGGTCTCCGCGGGGCTGATCGGCGTGGCCTGGCCGATGGCAGTTGAGCAGTTCTCGGTTAACCCGAACCGCGCTTCCAAGGAACGTGAATACATTGCGCGCAACATTGAATCGACGCGCTACCACTACGGGCTTACCGACGACAAGGTGAAGGTCGAGCGCGACTGGGGCGTTCCGGCTGAAAAGGAAGGCGATAAGGAGGCAGCAAAGGAAGGTGCGGATTCGATTTCGCGCGATGCCGCGACATTGGCCAATATCCGAATCCTGGATCCGGAGGTCCTGCCGCGTACCTTCACTCAGCAACGTCAGCTGAAGAACTTCTACGGTTTCTCCGATCCGCTTGCCATTGACCGCTACCAGATTGATGGGGAGTCCCGTGACTTCATTGTCGCTGCTCGTGAGCTGAACCCGCAGACTCTGCAGGGCAACCAGACTGACTGGATTAACCGTCACACGGTCTACACTCACGGCAATGGTTTCGTTGCTGCGCCGGCTAATAAGGTTGACGAGGTTGCCTCCGAGTCCGGTTCCGCCCGCGGTGGTTACCCGCTGTACACCGTGGCTGACCTGTTCGAGTCCGAGGACCCGAACGGCATGAACCTGAACCTGAAGCAGCCGCGTATCTACTACGGTCCGGTTATCGCCAACAGCGATGCCGACTACGCGATTGTCGGTGGCAATGGTGACGGCAAGGACTACGAGTACGATGCTGACGGCCGAAACTTCACCTACGACGGTGAGGGCGGTGTTGGCGTTGGCGGACTTGCCAGCCGCATGATTTTCGCCACCCGTTACCAGGAACTCAACATCCTGCTGTCCGACCGCATTGGGTCGGACTCCAAGATTATCTACAACCGCGATCCGCGTGACCGTGTTCAGAAGGTCGCCCCATGGCTGACTACCGACACCAAGACGTACCCGGCTGTAGTCGATGGCCGTATGAAGTGGATCGTCGACGGCTACACCACGCTGGCCAAGATGCCGTACTCCCAGCGCATGAGCCTCCAGGAAACCACGCAGGACTCCATTAACCCGGATGGCACTCCACGCCCGCTGCCGAACAGCGAGGTCAGCTACATCCGCAACTCGGTCAAGGCGACCGTCGATGCCTACGATGGCACCGTTGAGCTCTACGAGTTCGATGAGGAAGATCCGGTGCTCAAGGCCTGGGAAGGCGTCTTCCCAGGTGTGGTGAAGCCAAAGTCCGAGATTTCCGAGGAGCTGCAGGAGCACCTGCGCTACCCGGAGGACTTGTTTAAGGTTCAGCGTGAGCTGATGGCGAAGTACCACGTCAGCGATCCGGGCGTGTTCTTCGCCAATGACTCCTTCTGGTCTGTCCCGTCCGACCCGACCGCACCGGAAGACAAGAACCTCTCTCAGCCGCCGTACTATGTTGTCGCTTCCGATCCGGAGAGCGGCAAGCCGAGCTTCCAGCTGATCTCGGCATTCCGTGGACTGGAGCGTGAGTTCCTCTCCGCTCAGATGAGTGCTTCCTCCGAGCCGGAGACCTACGGCCAAATCACTATTCGTGCTCTGCCGACCAACACCCAGACCATGGGTCCACGTCAGGCGCAGGACACGATGATGTCCGCAGATGAGGTCGCCCAGGACCGCACCCTGCTCGAGGGTACGAACGTAGTCACCAACGGTAACCTGCTGACGCTGCCGGTCGGCGATGGCGAGATTCTCTATGTCGAACCGGTCTACACCCAACGCAAGGGGCAGGAGACCGCATTCCCGAAGCTGTTGCGTATTCTCGTCGCTTACCGCGGTCAGGTGGGCTACGGCGCTACGGTCACTGAGGCTCTGAGTCAGGTCGGTATCGATGCTTCCGCCGTGACCAAGGTCCGCGGTGAGGAAGAGGCTGAGGAGCAGCCGTCGGATAAGGACAAGGACGCCGCCGACGCTGAGTCCGACGACGAGGCACCGAAGGAAGAGCGCAAGGTTGATGTCGCTGCGCGTGACGACGCCGCTCGCCGTATCTCCGACGCGCTAAAGAAGCTTAACGACGCCCAGAAGAACGGTGACTACGCAGCCCAGGGCCAGGCACTTGCCGAGCTCGACCGCGCTGCCGCTGACTACCAGAAGGCCAACGGCCAGTAAGGTTTACAGAGAGTAAGGCTTGCAACGGGAGATTAGCCGAGAATCATAGGGTCTTATGGTTCGCAGAGTCCCCAGGTTGTAGCGAAACTGGCTATGACCTGGGGATTGGTCTTTGTTGGAAGGTCCGTGCTACAGTTACATCTCGTTGGCCGGAGAGGTCAGCACCCGCTGTGAGTGCTTGTAAAAGCCAGGACAGTTGACGCGGGGTGGAGCAGCTCGGTAGCTCGCTGGGCTCATAACCCAGAGGTCGTTGGTTCGAATCCAGCCCCCGCCACTAAGAAGAGACCCCTACCGGTGTAAACGCTGGTAGGGGTCTTCGTTATTCGGGGGTCAAATCACCGTTTGGGGGTTAAGCCGTTGGGCAGTCGTTGGGTCTGACGAACTCGCGCACTTCACAACCGGGCATTGAAGGACGGTCGTCAAAATGCAGCGTGAGGCGCTGCTCGATTAGTCGGCCTGAAGGTACTTAGCTTGAGGAGTTGCTGGGTTGATTCTGGTCGATTTGCCTCAGCTCATGTACGCGCTGCTAGCTTTCGGTTTCACATATCGATGAGTTATTCACTTATGGATACGCTGGAGCGCATCGATGGGTGAATCATGCATCGATAAGTGAGCGCAATACTGGCAAAACGGTGGGCAGACAGCTGGCAGACAGCTGCCAGACAGGCTTGGACTCCCACGGTGGGCTCGAAATGTGGGCGGATGTGGAGTGACTCGTTCCTTTTTTCGCCCCTTCATAAAGAACTCTACGAAGTCTTGGCTTTCGATTTTTTCAGCCAGATCATTGGCGGAATCAACAGAGCCAGGCCACCGATAGGTGCGACCCCACCGAATCGTCGATTCTTAGAAAAATTGGAATAAAACCATAGGATTACCTCACGATTGTACGTCAGTTACCGAGAGATTTTGTGGCTTCGGTCACGATTAAGTTCCTCGCATGCACGATAAAAGCCGCCTACCCAGTACTTTCCGGGGAGGCGGCTTGTGGTTGTGGTTAGACGGTTCTACTGTCGGCCATTCCTAATGCGCGGCCAGGCTGCTGCGACAACCAGGCCAACGCACGCGATGGCGAGGTAACCCCACATGTGATCGGCGCTGGTCTGAATGGTCTTTGGCGGAGCAGGAGTGTTCTCCGCGGTCAGCACGCTTTCTGTGTCTCGGCCAGAGGTGATGTCATCGATCCAGTCAGCCGTGCCAGCGAGGGTGGTGATAGCTGCGCTGGGGGAGGGTAGGTCAGGATCGCCATTGGAGGTTCCGGCAGTAGCCAGGCCCGCGAGCTTGCCGTCGACGAAGAACGGGCCGCCGGAGTCACCGCCCTGCATACCCGCGCCAGAGACGGAATGTGCGTCCAGGATGGCGCTTTGAATCATTGGCATCATGGCAGCGTCGGCTGGGATGCTTTCCGTTCCTGCGGGGATCGACTCGGTTTTGGAGTCATCTGGCTTTACTACATCCGGCTTAACTGCACCCGGCATTGCTCCGCCTGGCTGCATCTCCATTGATTCCATGGCATCGCCCGGAACAGCTTCGCCTGGAGTAGCGTCACCCGGAACAGCACCGCCAGGCGCAGCCTCACCTGGAGTTCCTTCAGCCGGCCCGCCGCCCAGCAGCTCATTGACGACCATCTTGGTCATCGGAAGCTGCCCGGATCGTGCCATGGACGAGCTGCTGCTCCAGCCGTAGAGAGTTCCCGTCTGTCCAGGTGTGGGGATATCGCGGGAGACCTTCGCCGGGGTTGCGTCGGTGACCTTTTCGGTCAGGTGAAGCAATCCCGCATCAGACATTGGAGAAAGCGCCCAAGAATCGGCATCGTAGACCTTTCCACCGATGCGGGCCTGGGTCCCTTCGTTGTTCACAGACTCCAGGCAGTGGCGTGCGGTGAGCACCCACTGGTCGGCAACCAGCGTGCCGGTGCAGTCACCGAAATTACCGATTTTGCCAATCTTTAGCGCGGCCACAGAACTGCTTTCAGCATTGGCGGGTGCGGGTTCGCCGTTTTCCAATGCAAGAGCTGGAGTCGCAGATAGAAGCAGGGTGCTGCTAACAATTGCTGCGATGGAAAAAGATGTTTTCTTCACGGTTATTTCCCTTTCCCAGAAGGAACAATGCCCTTGATTGCGGTGGCAACGAGTTTTTCGGCAGGGCCCTGTCCGACAAATTTCTTCCAGAGGCTAGCGATGACGAGGAAGAATACGATGAAACCTGCTGCAGACAACGTGGAATGCAATGCAACATTCTGCTGCCAATAAAACGCGGTGAGAACGTGCAGGATGTAGATCGTCAGCGACATTGTTCCCATAGCCGCGAATGGGTAAACCACAGCTGGGAAGCGATCGCCTACGAAAAGGCACAAGTGCAGCACAATGGCGGCAACTGCGACGGAGAGAATGATTTCTCCGAAGACGCCAGTGTGTCCGGTAAAACGGAGCCAGCCAGCAATCTCGGGATCAAATCGGAAGTACATGCCGACGGCCGTGATGACAGCACTGACAGCGGTGACAATCCAGCTCAACCGAGCATTAGCGCTGGTCTCGGAGGTGGAAGTGTCTTGCAGGCGACTGCGTAGGTAGACGTCGTAAAGCAGCATGCCGCCGATGAAATATGCGATCCACGCGAGTAGTGGATAGATCTGCGGCAGCGTCATAGGCGCGTACTTGATTGTGGCGGCGATGGTTGCGGCGATGAAGAAGCCGACTCGCCACCAGGTTCCGAGCGCTGGCATCCAGGAAACCAGCATCATGACCAGGCCCATGATGACGAGGACCACCTGAATTTCTCCACCCACCGGCAATAGCGCCAGGCCGATGAGAATGATCAGGGCACCGCGAGTGATCAGGCGCAAGAAGGTAGTGCTGCTGTAATTGCGGCCGATAATCATCATTGTGGCGCCGGCGATAATGGCGAACAGTGATGAGGGTAGGCCAGAGAGCACAACCTTTGTGCTCCAAAGTAGTGAGGCCATATGGACAATGATCATGCCGATGATGGCGAGTGAGCGCGCTATATCGAGCCCCACAATTCGGGTAGGTTTATTCACCCCGGATTTCTCCTTTACTACAACTTATAGGGAGGTGCTCTTTGGTAAAAAGCACTCTCTACAAACGGCGTATTGAAAACGACTTTCTAGTTGTAGCAACCGAACCTGACAATACATTAAGTGACTATGTGTAAATCATGGTGTTTCGTCTGTGTTTTTACTGGGAAACTAGCGCGCTCAAAAAGCTAAGAGGCAGGCGTAACCTGGTGGCATGACATCGATGCTGACGAGTTTCACCTGGGCAGAGGTGCCAGGCGTCTTCCTCGCGTACCTATTAATCATTGCCATCCCCACCGCTCTCGCATGGGTGGGTGCCGCATGGTTGGCCAAAAAATACGGCGAGCGTATCGCATTTGGGCACACGATTTTCGTCTTTGTCGCAGCATTCCTAATCTGCTTTTGTACGCTCGCGTGGACACTTGAGGGCGAATACGACTACTCGCCGTGGCAGGTTTTCTGCAGCGGCTTTGCGATGGTCATCCTCACTGCCTCTGCCATGATGCGCGTGCCCGCCCCAGCTCTGAACCTGCTGCCCACCTGGTGGGCTGCCGTCGCCGGCTACGCCCTGTGCTGGAGCATCATTGCCGGCACCGACGACACCACCGGGCTCTGGGCAGTCGGCCTGATGTTCCTGCTCCTCGGCCTCATCGCAGGCGTCGGCGCAGTCGTGTGGCTTACGCTGGCGATAAGGCGGCTTTTGTTGGATTCTGCCGCTTAGGGATTCTTAGTGTAACGGAGTTCGACAGCTAACTCGTCGATACGGTGCTCGAGGTCATCGCGAATTAGGTCCATGCGTTCTTTTCCGTCGATGCCTCGTTTTGAAGGCTCGTCAGTAAGCCAACGCTCGAGTGAGCCTTGAGCGTCCGAGGGGAGCTCTACATGAGCGGCATCGCCGATGATGACAACACGATCTGCAGTCCGGAGAATCGTGGGGTCAATCGGCTTTGGTGATGCACCGTCCATAGAAGCGCCGATTTCTGCAACTGATTTGGCTGCAAGCGCATTGGTAGTAGTTTTGGGGTTCGTTCCTGCTGAAAGGGCGATGAACTGCGTGGCATATTTTGCACGCGCAATGGCCTCGGCCATCTGGGATTTACCGGCATTTGCCACGCAGATGAAAAGTACCTTCGGGATTTCCTTCATTTCAGAATCCTTTTTCTATAGTTTGTCCGGTACGGAAAGGTCATTGGGAAAAAGGCGTGGCCCGAGCCAGCGGGTGACGTAGACAAGTGCAACGAGTACGGGTACTTCAATAAGTGGTCCAATCGTTCCCGCAAGTGCTTGCTGGGACAATGGGCCGAAGGTGCCAACCGCAACCGCAATTGCCAACTCGAAGTTATTTCCGGCGGCCGTAAAGGCAATCGATGCGGAGGTTGCGTAGTTCATGCCCGCGGCCTTGGCCGAAGTGAGAGCGATCGCGAACATGGCGAGGAAGTAGATCACTAGTGGTAGTGCCACTTTCGCAACGGTCCAGGGATTCTCAAGAATCTGCTGTGACTGAAGCGCAAAGAGCAACACGATTGTGTATAGAAGGCCGGCAAGTGCCAATGGTGAGATTTTGGGCAAGTACTCATTTTCATACCAGTCGCGACCACGGGTGCGTTCACCAATTATGCGTGATGCCGCGCCAGCCAGAAGCGGAATACCGAGGAATACCACTACAGATAGTGCGATTGCCCAAAAAGAAAAGGTGGCGGAAGTGGTTTCCAGTCCCAACCAGGAGGGCAGAATCTGCAGGTAGAACCACCCTAGAGTGCCGAACATGAAAATTTGAAATAGCGAGTTTACGGCCACCAATACGGCAGCGACTTCAGTATCGCCGCAAGATAGGTCGTTCCAGACCAAAACCATTGCAATGCAGCGGGCGAGACCGACGATGATCACGCCAGTGCGCAGTTCTGGACTATCACTGAGGAATATCCAGGCAAGGGTGAACATCAGTGCGGGGCCGAGAATCCAATTGAGGAAGACTGTGATGCCCATCAGCTTCCTGGATGTCAAAATTTTGCCCGTTTTGTCGTATCGAACCTTTGCGAGCGGTGGGTACATCATGACCAGCAATCCGATGGCGATTGGTACGGAAATTGTCGTAATTTTTGCCTCTGCCAGCCAGTTCACAAGTGACGGTGCAATTTTGCCCAGAATGAGGCCAATTGCCATTGCAGCTGCAATCCATAGCGGCAAGAAGCGGTCTAGGAAGCTGAGTGACTTTGTAGTCTGTGTCATAGTTTCCGGTGTAATCAATATATCGATGATTGTCAATATATTTAGAGGGGAGGCCGTGTAGCCTCAACGGGTATGGACGAAATCTCAGAATGCTGTGCACTTGGCGGTCGGCCTCTCGACGCGGCGGAAGCGCAGGCTGCGGCAACGCTCTTCAAAGCGCTGGCGCAACCGGCGCGCCTGCAAATTTTGTCTCAGCTCGCTGCCGCTGGCTGTAGTCCGATGACCGTAGGGGAGCTGGCCGCTGTTTCTGGGCTTAGTCAGCCGACGGTGTCGCATCATTTAAAGACCATGGCGGATGCCGGGCTGCTAACTAGGTCTAAGAGTGGACGGGTGGTAACCCATGAGGTACGCCCTGAGGTATTTGCTGAGCTGCGACGTATCCTGGATATCGGTCACGCGGACGGGAGATAGTGAGCCGCTCGTCGCAAATTGCGATAGGTTGGAAAACCCTGTTTACCCGCCCAGGCGCTTGACGACGGCGTCGTGAAGCAACCCATTCGTCGCAACTGCGTCCCCGCCGTGCGGCCCGTTGACACCCGCGAGGGAAGTGAAGCGGCCGCCAGCTTCCTCCACCAGGATCGCAAGCGCTGCCAGGTCCCACAGGGAAACCTCCGGCTCCGCGGCGACATCGACCGCACCCTCGGCTACCAGGCAGTAGGAGAAGAAGTCGCCATAGCCACGCAGTCGCCAGGCGTCATCGGTAAGCCCGATGAAGTTATCGCGTAGGTCGCGCTCAGCCCAGCCGGTGAGCGAAGAGTTGGAAATTGAGCAGTCCGCGATGTCTGCCACCTTCGAGACCTCAATGCGGCGCTCGGTGGCTTCCCGGCCATCGACGTGGGTGCGCTTGAATGCGCCGTCGCCCTCGGATGCCCACCAGCGACGGCCCAGTGCTGGGGCAGAGACTACGCCGACAACCGGCTTGCCGTCCTCCAGCAGGGCAATCAAGGTGGCCCAGACCGGGACATTGCGCACGAAGTTCTTAGTGCCGTCGATGGGGTCGATGACCCACTGGCGCCCCTCAAACACAGCTTCGCCACCGAATTCTTCGCCGAGAACTTCATCGCTCGGGCGCTTGTCCGACAGAATCTCGCGGAGCAGTTTTTCGCACGCGATATCGGCATCGGAGACCGGTGTCAGGTCGGGCTTGGACTCGACGATTAGATTGGCCGCCTCGAAGCGGGACATCGTGAGCTCGTCGGCTGCGTCGGCAAGCGAGAGTGCGAGGGCGAGATCTTCGGAGTAAGAGGTGGTCATGGCCGAAATTCTAGCGCAGAACCTCACGTAACTCTGCGACCTGGCCACTCGAGCCCGCGAGCTTCCAGCGCCCCACCGACGTGCATTCGCCGCCTGCGCCCGAGATAAGCGCATACCCAGGCAGCCAGTCCCAGGCTGCGACGTCGCGCTGGAACCACACGCCGATGCGGCCGTCGGCCACGCCTGCCATATCTACCGACGCCGAGCCCAGCATGCGCCAGGTAGCGCTGCGGGACACCGCATCCAACCAGGACTTTGTGGCGGTGACCTCGGATTCCTCGCTCGAGCTCACCACCGTGGTGTGGAGGTAGGTCGCTGCGCAGACTTCCGAGAGGGGGCGGTCAGTGACCCGGAGGTCATCAACAGTGCCATCGAGGTTGATGCGAGTGGTCGGGAGATTGGGGCCACCAATCCAGCTCTCGCCCGTTGCCGGGCGGTGCACCGCGCCGAGGACGACCTCATCCGGATTGTTCGCATCGCCCATAACCAGCGCCAATGCGCTGCACCAGTAGTCCGAACCAGTGGTGAAGTTGTAGGTGCCATCGACAGGATCGATCACCCACGTGCGACCAGACTGGGACTCCTTCGCTGACCCTTCCTCGCCAAGAATGCCGTCCTCCGGGCGGAGCGCGGCCAAAGCCTCGACGACGAATTTCTCCGCTGCGCGGTCGGCCGCGGTGACGACGTCGGAAATCGATGTCTTGTACTCCGTGACCAGGCCTTCGTCGCGCATACGAGCGGCAATGGTAGCGGCACGCTTCACGATGGCAACCGCAACGCTGGTATCCGATGCCACAATCGACTCGGATACTTGGGAGAGAAAGAGTTCTAGGTCTTGGCTGGAATCTTGGCTGGCGGTGGATTCAGACATACGTCCTATTGTGCAACGAAACAGGCGGTATAGCTAAGGTAGTACCCGTGAACCCGGATCTGAATGCTGACCTCAAAGAACTCGACGCGACGCTGACCACCATTGAGAAGGTGGTCGATGTCGACGAGCTTTCCGACCGGATCAGGGAGTTGGAAGCCCAGGCCGCCGACCCGTCGCTGTGGGACGACCCCGACTACGCGCAGCAGGTCACCAGCGCACTGTCGCAGGCGCAGGCGAAGAAGAAAAAGATCGACTCGCTGCGCGGGCGCCTCGACGATCTCTCCGTGATGTACGAACTCGCGGAAGAGGAGGGCGACCCCGACGCCGTCGAGATGGCCGATGCCGAACGCGCTGAGCTGCGTGCCGACATCGAATCCCTCGAGGTCACGACGATGCTTTCGGGGCCTTACGACGAGCGCGAGGCGGTCATTAACATCCGCTCCGGTGCCGGTGGCGTGGATGCCGCTGACTGGGCCGAGATGCTCATGCGCATGTACCTGCGCTGGGCCGACAAGCATGGGCATAAGGTCGAGGTTTACGACACGTCCTACGCTGAAGAGGCCGGTATTAAGTCCGCTACTTTCGTCGTCCATGGCGAGTACATGTACGGCACCCTCTCGGTCGAGCAGGGTGCGCACCGTCTGGTTCGTATTAGTCCTTTCGACAACCAGGGGCGCCGCCAGACTTCCTTCGCTGAGGTTGAGGTGCTGCCGGTTGTGGAGGAAACGGATCACATCGACATCCCCGAGTCAGATTTGCGTATCGACGTCTACCGCTCCTCCGGCCCAGGTGGGCAGTCGGTGAACACCACGGACTCCGCGGTCCGACTTACGCACGTCCCAACCGGCATCGTGGTGACCTGTCAGAACGAGAAGTCGCAGCACCAGAACAAGGCATCTGCCATGCGTGTTCTGCAGGCGAAGTTGCTGGAGAAGAAGCGCCAGGAAGAGCGCGCGGAGCTGGACGCTCTCGGCGCAGGCGGCAATGCCTCGTGGGGTAACCAGATGCGCTCCTATGTGCTGCACCCGTACCAGATGGTCAAGGATCTGCGTACCGAATACGAAGTCAACAACCCACAGTCGGTCCTCGACGGTGACCTCGACGGTTTCATTGAGGCCGGTATTCGCTGGCGCATGGCTCAGCAGTCCGAAGGGGAGTAGCCCTAGAAGGGCGGTTCGTCTTCGAGTGCTTCCGGTGTCTCGGGAGTTTCCGGTGCTTCCGGTGTGGTGGGCTCGTCGGCTTCTGATTTTCTCTCGTTTTTGTTCATTCCCAGTTCTTCGCGAGCCTGATTTGTCAGCTCCTGTGATTCGCGGAGGTTTTCCAACCTCTGCTCGTTGTACTCCTTGAGCGTCTGTGCTTTCTTTGTCTTGCGCAGGTCGAAGGAGTAGCGACCGTGGCCGGAGAGCGGCCCTGATTCTGTGCTGATTAGGGCAGCTTTTTCAGCGCTCTGATCAGTGGCGGAGGTCCAGTACTCCACGCCGTCGATATCGCGCACGACATTCCAAAGACCGGCCGTTTTTAGATTGTGGTGGCGACGGCATAGGCAATGGAGGTTGGGCGTCTCGGTTTGGCCACCTTCGTCGGGATTCTCGTGGTTATACGGCTGAATGTGGTCGATGTCGCACTTCGTCGCATCGACATCGCATCCGGGAAAGCGACAGGTGCCGTCTCTACCTTGGATGTAAGTACGCTGTCGCTCTGTTGGCGAGTACTTTTCCGTTTTCTCGTCTGCTAGTAGCCGGATGCTAGTGACCCGATCGAGCCAGGATTCAGTGGCGATTTTGTTGATCCACCCCAGGCCACCGATCCAGGCTTCCTGGGGCTTGTCTTGGGTTAGTGGGCAGTACAGATTCAGTGTGGCGGTGACCTGGGCAGTCCCGTGCAGAAGATGTGAAAAGGCCTCGACAAAGTCGCAGTCCTGATCAGCGGTGATTTCTTCCAAGACCTTCTGAAACTCAATTGCCCGCTCAGGCATTAGTTCCATGGTGACTTCAGTGAGGTTGTCCTTTAACTCGAACGTTATAGATTCGCCAGCTTTTTGCTCGATGCCTTTTTGAAACGAAGTGATCGGCGGGTCGTACTCATTCTTCGGGCGCAATAGCGGGCTGACTTCATCAACAAGTCGCTGAATATTCTGTTGAAGGCTCCGAACTCCGCGAAGAACTTCACCATTGACTCTCGGCGTGATCAGCTCAAGGAGATGGTCTTCGAAATATCTCACAGCCGAGGCGTCATCCAAGGGGAGGACGGCCGTGGCAATGACCCGCATGTGGGGAAGCGGTAGCTGTGCGCGTTTGAGCAGAAGCTCTTTTAACCGCGGGAGTCGCGCTAGTTGCATCCCGACATCGATGTACTGGAGTGTTCTCCCACGTGACATGCCAAGAGCTGGAGCGATTTTGGCGATGTAATCTTCGACATCTTTTGTTGAAGAACAGGGAACACAAGCAAGGGCAAGCTTCAAGTCAGCTCGATTGCGGTCAATTCCAAGACGTGCTGGTGCTGTTTGAGAAATCTCATGGTGAAAGCGTGGCGCTGTTGCTTCCATCGCCGCAGTGTAAGTGCGTTTGCGTGGTATATGTTCCCCGCTGGCCATTGGTGAATCCCCCTGAAAGATAAGGCCTGGACGTTGAAATGTTGAAATAAGGAAGAGGTAGGGAAAGTATTTTCGACTAACTCTGGGTGTCAATTTTCCAAGCTTGAAGCAGCTCGGCGACGTTATTTGGTGCTTTCAATCCTCGTGTTTAATCTTTCATGACCCATTTTAATCGAACAGATAAGCGAAGTAAAGGGTGATTTAAAGATTTTTAGGGAAAATAATTTCGAATGCCGCTATGTCGTGAGCTTTCGTGCGGTCGCGCTCTGGGGTTAGCGTTCGACGCCGCCTGTTCCCGCAATCCCGCCATCCCAGCGCCTAGTTTCGCGCATTCCAGAGTGACTTGAGTGGCTTAAGTGATTAGAGTGTCTACTTATGATCACTTTCGACGGGGTTACCAAGTCCTATTCGACTTCTAGCCGACCAGCTCTCGACGACGTTTCAGTCCACATAGATAAAGGTGAGTTTGTCTTTCTCATTGGACCGTCGGGCTCTGGTAAGTCGACCTTCCTGCGCCTTATGGTGCGTGAAGAGAAAGTGGATTCAGGAAAACTGACAGTTGCAGACCAGGATCTAACCAAGATTTCTCGTCGCAACATCCCGAAATTGCGTCAAAAGGTGGGGTACGTCTTCCAGGACTTCCGCCTGCTGCCAAAGAAGACGGTGTACGAAAATGTCGCGTTCGCATTGCAGGTAATTGGCAAGCCGAAGGCGAAAATCGACAAGGCAGTTCCGGAAACGCTCGAAATGGTCGGGCTCTCGGGCAAGGAAAACCGCTACCCGCATGAGTTGTCGGGTGGTGAGCAGCAGCGCGTCGCCATCGCTCGCGCCTTCGTCAACCGCCCGCTCATCTTGCTTGCCGACGAGCCCACCGGCAACCTCGACCCAAGCACCTCCGGTGACATCATGCTCTTGCTTGACCGCATCAATCGCATGGGCACGACCGTTATTGTGTCGACTCACGACAACGATGCCGTGGACTCCATGCGTCGCCGCGTGCTGGAGCTGGAGCTTGGGCGTCTCGTGCGTGACGACGCCACGGGTGTTTACGGCCTGAACAATTAGCAGACAGTCCATCGGTAGAAGAACTCATTCGAAAGGTATTACTGACCTATGAAGACTCGCTTTGTCCTCGGTGAGGCTTTCTCCTCCTTGGGCCGAAACATCACGATGACCATCGCGATGATTATTACGACTGCGGTGTCGTTGGCGCTGCTTGCGACGGGCATCCTGGTTACTGAGCAGACCAGCCGCACGAAGGATCTCTATCTCGATCGAGTAGAAGTGCAGATTGAGCTGAATGAACAAATCTCAGCCGAAGACCAAACTTGCTCCTCGCCGGAGTGCGCTGACGTCGTCGGCAAGCTTGAAGAGGCTGACGGCATTGATTCGGTGACCTTCCGAAATCGTCAGCAAAACTTTGACCACTTCGTGGAGATGTTCAAGGACAGTGACCCCGTGCTCGTGGAAAATGCGACGCCGGAGTCGCTGCCGGCTGTCGTGATGGTGCGTCTGAGCGACCCGACCGATGTCAGCCCGCTCGATCCGATTCGGGAGCTGCCGCAGGTCGACCATGTTACTGACCAGCATGAAGAGATCGGTACTGCAGCTCAGAACCTGGACTCGGTGCGAAATGCGACCTTCCTGCTGGCTGCGGTGCAGGCCGTTGCCGCGGTGTTCCTGATTGCGAACATGGTGCAGATTGCGGCGTTCTCGCGTCGTAAGGAAGTTGAGATTATGCGCATGGTCGGTGCCAGCCGTTGGTTCACGCAGGCGCCGTTCGTCCTCGAGGCTGTGATTGCGTCGCTGATTGGTGGTGTGCTGGCCATTGGTGCGCTGTTCCTGGGCAAGGCGACGGTCATCGATCCGGCGCTGAGTAACCTGTACAAGGCACAGCTCCTGGCGCCGCTGACCAACGGCGATATCGGTGTGGTGGCGCCGATCGTGGTCGTTATTGGCATGGTCTTTGCTGGGCTTGTTGCACAGGTCACGCTGCGTCTTTACTCACGCGACTAGGGTTGCAAAAAGGTTAGCTATTAGGCCCCGCGGTTAAACCCGGCGAATAGGGCCGTCGCGCCCTGCCGGGTAAACTGTGGACTATGAATAATGACGACGTCCAGCGCCCACCGAAGCTCGACAAGAAGGCTTATGAGGCTGAGCTCAAAAAGCTCCAGGCAGAGCTCGTCGAAATGCAGCAGTGGGTGGTAGAAACCGGTGCCCGAATTGTCATCGTGATGGAGGGGCGTGACGCTGCCGGCAAGGGGTCGGCCATTAAGCGCATCACGCAGTACCTGAACCCCCGTACCTGCCGTGTTGAGGCTCTGCCGGCCCCAACTAGCCGTGAGCAGGGTCAGTGGTACTTCCAGCGGTACGTCGAAAAGCTGCCGACTGCTGGTGAGATCGTGATTTTCGACCGCTCCTGGTACAACCGTGCCGGCGTTGAGCGGGTCATGGGCTTCTGCACCTCCCAGGAGTACCGTCGCTTCTTGCATCAGGCGCCGATTTTTGAGCGTCTGCTGGTCGAAGACGGCATTATCCTGCGTAAGTACTGGTTCTCTGTGTCGGACGAGGAGCAGGTTGCCCGCTTCAAGTCCCGCCGTGAGGATCCGCTGCGCCGCTGGAAGCTCTCGCCGATGGATTTGGAGTCCATCACCCGCTGGGAGGATTACTCCCGTGCAAAGGATGAGATGTTCATCCACACCGATATCCCGTCCGCACCGTGGTTCACGGTTGAGTCTGAGGACAAGAAGCGTTCGCGTATCAATGTCATCAACCACCTGTTGACGACCATTCCGTACGAGCGCATTCAGCGCGATGTTCCGGAAATCCCGGAGCGTCCGGAGTCGGAGGGAAGCTACGAGCGTCCGCCGCGCACTGAGTTCCGCTATGTGCCGGACGTTGCCGCCAATCTCGAGGCTGACCGCGTGAAGGGCGCAGGCAAGTCCGATAAGAAGGGCAAGAAGCACAAGAAGGACAAAAAGGACAAGAAGAGCAAGAAGAAGTAGCTCCTTAGTCTCAGTGAGGTTCTGGTCGTCAGAACCTTTCCCTGGTTAGTTATCTGTGTCACACTGGGTGACATGACTGCTACTGATAACGGTTCTGGCACTGCACGCACCGAGGTCGATGAGCCGAAGGTGCTGCGAGAAGTCCACGGGCGATCTGGTCACCTTCGGCTGAATAGGCCGAAGGCACTTAATTCGCTCGATTTGGATATGGTCACCGAGGTCGTCGAGGGGCTCCGCGCATGGCGTGACGACGACTCGGTGGACCACATTGTTGTTTCATCCGGTCACCCCAAGGCGTTTTGTGCCGGTGGTGATGTGCGCGCAGTTCGGCAGGCTGTGCTCGATGGCGTTCCGGAGCAGGGGGAGGAGTTTTTCCGGGATGAGTACG
Organism: Corynebacterium sp. HFH0082; assembly: GCF_000411235.1. Classification (NCBI taxonomy): domain Bacteria; kingdom Bacillati; phylum Actinomycetota; class Actinomycetes; order Mycobacteriales; family Corynebacteriaceae; genus Corynebacterium; species Corynebacterium sp. HFH0082. The sequence continues at coordinate 2,375,460 of NZ_KE150404.1, read as the reverse complement.
AGATGAACGCGATGATTGCGGAATTCGCGCAGTCCAAGCCATATATCGCGATTATTGATGGCATCGCTATGGGCGGTGGCCTTGGTGTTTCTATGCACGGCTCCCACCGAATCGTGACCGAGCGTGCCAGCGCTTCCATGCCAGAAATGGCAATCGGCTTTATTCCCGACGTTGGCATTACCCACTTTTCGCAGCATGTGAACACGCGGTTAGGAGGGCCCTCGTCGGCAATCGCGAGGTTTACCGGGCTGACCGGTTACCGCCTAACTGCGGCGGACATGCTGTGGTCTGGATGGGCGACACATGCGGTGCCATCCGCGCAGCTGGACGAGTTTGTTGCGGCTCTGGACCGCGATGGAATTGATTCGGCGCTCGCGGAGTATGCGCTCGATATGGACTCAGCTGAGGCTCGTGAGCTGCTCGGGGATCCGCAGTTGGCCGAGTGGAGCGACTGCATTGAGGCTTGCTTTGGGGCTGATACCTGGGCGGAGATTGAGCGAGCTCTCAACGAAGCCGCTGAGGCGGGCTCTTGTGCATCGTCAACAGTGGAGACTTTTCGCGACCTGCTGGCACCCGCCAACCCGGAAAGTCTCGTAGCGGCCGTGGAACTCTATGCGGCTAACTCGGCCCACGAGGTCACCTTGCAGGAGGCGCTAGACCGGGAAATGAAGCTTGGCGCTTACATGCGTCAGCACCCCAATTTTGCCGAGGGCGTGCGGGCAGTGTTGGTGGATAAGGACCGCGACGCCGCCTTTAAGCCCGCTACCGTGCAGGAAGTTGATGTCGAGGAGATTCGACAGCACCTTCGTTAGCGAGCCCTGCGTTAGACAAAGCTGTGGCGGCCAGTCGTCGGCGCGAAATCATCGGCAATCATGGCCGCTAATTCGAGATAGCTCTGGGTGGTGGCGGGCTGGAGATTGTCCAGCTCGATATTGGCACCATTCGCGATATGCGGATCATAGGGGATGACCTGTACTGCGCGGCAGCGCTGGGCAAATAACTCGTGCACGGTCTCTGTGGACAGTCCCTGTTTATTCAGCTCGTTGACCACCACGACAGTGGTAGAGACCAACCGTTCGAAGCCGTGCGCTGAAAGCCAATCCAATGTCGTCCAGGCACTTTTCACGCCGTCCAGTGCAGGTGTGGTGACCAGCACCAGACAATTGGCCGCAGACAGAATCGAAGCGGAGATGGGCTGCGTCAGGCCGGTACCGCAGTCAGTCAGGCTCACGTTGTAATGCCGTCGAAGGATGTCGAGGGCCGCGCAGTATTCGCCGTCGGAAAGCGCGATCGTCGATGTCGGATTTTGGTCGCTGCCGACAACCTCCAGCCGCGATGGCGTGTGCGATGTATATGCACGGACCTGCGCGTATTTGTCCGTATCCGGGGCTCGGAGCAGATCGCGAATAGATGCGGGATTGGCTGCGGTGACGCGTGCGCCGAGGGTGCCAAAGTCCGGATTCGCGTCGATCGCGACGATTCGGTCACTGCGCAGGCTTGCAAGCGTGGCGCCCAGGCACATGGTTGTCGACGTCTTGCCAACGCCGCCCTTCACGCTGATAACAGCGATGTTGTAGTCACCGTAGATAGGCTGTCGCACCCGCTCTATCAGCTCGCGTTGCTTGCGTGCCGACGATGATTCCCGCGGTGAAATTGCGCCCCAGGTGGCTTTATGAACCCAGCTGCGCCAGCCCGACTGTGGTGCCTGCCGCGAGTTCAGGCTAGCGGCCAAGTCTGAGACGGAAACTGCGTGATTGACTGCGTGTTTGGTGGAAGTCATAGACTTCATCCCCTCCCCAAAAATCCCCAAAGTATGTCCCCGCCGTCGTTTTTACCACGCAGCCAGGACGACGGCGACTCCAAAGAAGGCATCGAGAATTCCGACCTGTTTCGGAGTCCACGGCCGAGCGCGGCGAGCGCCGGAGATTGGCATGGCAAAAGACCTGATGAGAAGCCCAATTGCGACGATGGGCACACCGATGCTGATGAGGTTCCGGTCGTGGAGGAGGAGCCACCCGATGACGGCCACGGCGGTAATGAGAACGTGATACGTGACCGAGCCAATGAGCCACTGGCGGTTGCCGCGCTTGCGAATCATAGTTTTTACATAGGGCACGGTGCCGACGAAATATCCAGCGTAGATAGCCGCAATTGCCCAAGCTTTCGGGGTTGGTCCGGCGATGATAGGCACCATGAGGCTAGCGGCCAGAACGGTGGAGACACCGGAGAGAAGTGAGCGCGGTCGGCGGCGGTAGGTCTCCCAAATAGCGATAGCGGCAAGAGGGGCAATGAGGGCGACCCAGGTGAGGAGGGAAACGTCGGCAAGCAGTGTGATGCAGCCGGCGACGGCAGTGAGCGCGGTGTATGTGGCGGCGGGTGCGAGGTGGCGGCGTTGGCGACGAGAGCGGAGCCAGACGCTCACGGCGAAGAATGCGAAGTAGCCGAGCAGCCAGGTTGCGGTGACGGCAAGGCCTGTCCATGTGGGGTTGAGGGCGAGAGCGGTCAGCGGGGGAATGGTGACCATGAACCAGGCGCCGTGCTGGTCCGGAACCCAGCCAGCGGAGCGCTTGTGATGGGAGCGGCGGGCGGGGCGGGGAGGACGTGGTTGGCGGGGCTTTTGGCTCATACTACGCATTGTAGATGCGTAATTATGTCGAGGCTGTATTAGAACCTCATATTGAAACCTCATTGAATAAAATGCACATGCGCGCAAGGCGACAGTGCTAACGTTGAACTCGCATTCTCAGGGCGAGGTGAAATTCCTCACCGGTGGTGATGCTGCGGATGACGCAGACAAGTCCACGAGCGCCCTACCTGTGGCCAGAAGGGTCGTCAGGTAGGGGACAAGCAGATTTCGGTTGGAATCCGAAACCGACGGTCATAGTCCGGATGAAAGAGAAGGAGTTGAATAATTCGTGGAATACGTGTCGGATTTTTTGGTGGGTTTCCTCACTGCACAGCTCAGTGTGGCGGGAGCACCAATCTTGATTCGTGAAATTGTCGGTAACCTCTTTGGCCTGGCGTGTGCCTTCCTGGGCATGAAACGGAAGGTATGGGCTTGGCCGGTCGGCATTATCGGAAATGCCTTGCTGTTTACCGTCTTCCTCGGCGGAGTTTTCCACACGCCACAAAATCTTGATCTCTATGGCCAGGCTGGGCGTCAGGTCATGTTTATCGTCGTCAGTCTCTACGGGTGGTTCAGCTGGGTCAAGAGCCGCAATCAGAGCGGTGACGAGGTCGCAATTGAGCCTCGGTGGGCGACGGCATCGGAACGCATTGGGATGATTACCGTGGCTATCTTCGCCACTGTGATCTGTGCCAATGTCTTTGAGATGCTGGGCTCGTGGGGGCCATGGGCCGATGCCTGGATTTTCGTCGGTTCGATGTTGGCGACCTGGGGTATGGCCCGCGGGTGGAACGAATTCTGGCTAATTTGGATTGCCGTTGACGCCGTGGGAGTGCCGTTGCTGCTCAAGGGTGGCTACTACCCGTCGGCGGCGCTGTACCTCTTCTACGGATGCTTCGTTATTTGGGGCTTTGTCTCCTGGGTTCGCCTCGAGCACCAGAGCGACAATGACCAGCAGAAGAGCTCCGCGACCGACCAAGTACCGGCTTTGGCAGCAGCCGAGCGGTAGGATAGTCCAGGTGAGCTTCCGACCAGATAACTCCCGTACCAACCGCGCCCATCAAGCCGAAGAGCGTGCCCGCAGTCTCGTGCAGGACGTCCTCGACCGCGAGGAGCGGGTACGCAACAATCTGGCCAGCGCTGATGTCGACCCGTGGACGATGCGTTTCGTCGTCGATGAGTCGATTTCTGAGGGCGCAATCATCACCTGGCGCAATGAGGCCACTCGTGCCCGCCGCATCATGCGTCGCTATGACATTCAGCGGGGCTACCGCGAGAAGTTGCGCGAAGTTGAAAAGCGCATCGATGCCATGTTGCACCTCGCGGAATCGCTGGAGGAGTCGTGGGACGCCGCGGCACACGCTTCGAAGAGGCTTTCCGACGCGGAGGCCCGCGATGTCGCAGCCTTTGAACGCGAGCGCGAGCGGCAAAATGACGCGGCAGAGACTAAGCGGCAGCGTGAGGAGAAGGTCCGCAAGTTCCGTCGGAAAGCGGAAAATATTGCTACCGACGCGTGGGACGCGGGCCGTGACGCGCTGGAGAAGCTGCCGCCGCTGTCGTCTTCGCTGAAGGACATCGCGGCTAAGTTCCGTTCGCGGGGCTCGGAGGAGGAACCGCGCGAGGTACGGCGGGCAACAGCCCGCGACCTGCGCAAGGAGCCCCCGCTGCCGGAGGACTAGCGCTGCTCGGTTTTAGCTGCCTGGACTACCTCAGCGAGCTTGGAAATCTCCTCGTGAGAGGGGCGGATATCCGGATGCGTGCGACAGTAGTCCAGCAACAAATAGCCAGCTGTGCGAATGCGACGATGCCCATCCCAGTGTGGAGTGGCGATTTCGGGGTCGTTGGTGGCCAAAGACGAGATGGCCTGGCGCTCACTGAGCAGCTCGTACTGGAGATCTCGACGAATATCGAGCGCCTGATTCGGAGTACCGGTTAGCAGCGCGCCGAGAAGAGCGCCCATCTGTCGATAGCAGCGCGGAATATGACGCAGGTAGTGCTTTTCAATGCTCTCGGTTGGCCAGAAGTGCAGGACAGCGAGAGCCAGCGCGCAGGCGATACCGACTTCCAAGACACGATCGGTCACAATCGGTGCGAGTTCGCCAGCGACGTTTCCGCCCAGCAGCAGCGCCAATGGAGTGGTGACGATTGTCGTCAGCGCATAGTTCTTCACCACGAGAACCTCCGCGCCGAATTGGCAGGCTGCAAGCGCGATAAGTAGCGTCCAGCTGTCCAGGCCAAAGGAAAAGAGCAGCGCATAGAGGAAAATGCCGATAATCGAGCCCACCATGCGGTGAATCCCTCGGATCGAACCAGCGGTGCGGTCGGGACCCCACTGCAGAGTCATCAATGCGCTGACCACCGCCCAGTCAGGCCGGTCGAGACCGACAAGCACGCTAATGAGACCAGCTAAGCCACCAGTAATAGCAACCTTTGCCGCAGTCATTGACGCATGGGAATAGCGATCGAAAGAGCGGAAGATTCGGTAACTCACGCTTGGTCGCGCGAGTGGAATGGTTGTCTGCGTCTCGTCGAAGAGGTTAGGCGTGTCCACGATGTCCACAGCGCTGCCGTGCACGCCCAAGCGTCCGCGGATAGCAATCAGCCGCTGATGAGCAGCAATGACACGGTTGACCAGTTCCGTGTGGGAGGGCTTAACGATTTTGCTGCCACGGATGATGCCTGCGTCGGCAAGCGATTCCCATGCGTCGGTGAGTGCAGTTTGCGCCTGGTGATGAACGGCGAACGATGTCGAGTCTGACTTTTCCATCGCGTCGATGGCTGATTCAAGGGATTCGACAGCCGCCATCTCGGGGCCATGCGGATTCCACAACCGCGGTGCCATGCCGATGACTATCGGGGAAAGCACGCCAACGGTAGCCCACATGGCGGTTTCCACCGGGTTGAAGCCAAGGCGGGCGACCATTGTTGTGCCGCCGGAGACCATCACAATAAAAAATGTACCCGGCGGTGGCAGGCGCAGTGCATTTTGAATGAAAGCGCCGACGGTAGCCAACGCCGTGGTAAAAAGTGCGATGAGCAGCAGCCATAGATTGCTGCCGCCGGAAGCGATCTCACTGTGGACCACCGAGCCGACAAAACTGCCGGACATAACTCCGGCGATCAGGCATAGCCCCGCGATGGCCATCACGCGCAGACGACTGCGGTAGGGGTGGCCTTCGCCATAGATGACCACGCAACCACCAGCGGCGATAAGGAGCATCTCCGAGCCATGTCCGGTGAGAAGTGCCACGGCACCCGGCAGGAATAGCGCGAGTGCTGCGCGGAGGGCACCTGGCCATCTCTGCGCACGGGAGTGGAAGGCAGTAAAAAGCTGCCATGCACTTGGTTGTGGAGGAAGCTCAACCGTTTGGCTCAATGTTGGTGAAATCTCCTTAAAACTCTAGTCCGCGACCAGCGTCTCGAGCGTGAACTCCGGGTGCTCCTTCTCAATGAAGGACAGCTTCCACTTGTCCCCGAAGAGCGCGATGAGGGCGCCGTCGGAACGAGTGAAGATCTCCACGCCGCGCTGCTTTGCCAGCTCAGGCGCGGTCTCTTCGTCCGTGCGGCGGGCGACGGAGTAGGGGATGGGCTCGGCGATGGTCTCGACGTTGTACTCGTTTTCCATGCGTGCCATCATGACCTCGAACTGCATCGGGCCGACCGCGGCCATCACCGGGGCGGCATCGCCGCGGGCATCGTTGCGCAGAATCTGCACCACTCCCTCGGCATCGAGCTGATCGACAGCTTTGCGGAACTGCTTGTACTTGCCCAAGCTCTTGGCGCGCAGGGTGCGGAAATGCTCGGGCGCGAACTGCGGCATCGGCTTGAATTGAACCTTGCGGCCCTCGTAAATCGTGTCACCCGGTGCCAGTGAACCCGCATTGACCAGGCCGACAATGTCGCCCGGGTAAGCCGTCTCCACAGTCGAACGTGTCCGGCCGAAAACGGTCAAAGCATACTTTGTGGAGAAACTACGTCCCGACTGCGCATGCGTGACCTGCATGCCGCGGTCAAACTCGCCAGAGACAACGCGCATGAATGCCAGCTTGTCGCGGTGGTGCGTATCCATACCCGCCTGCACCTTGAACACGACGCCCGAAAAATCATCCGTCGGCTCACGCTTTTCGACGATAGCTCCCTGGCCGCCAGCCGCCGCAGCGGCAACGGCAGCCGGGTCGGACACGCGGGCACCAGGTGCCGGAGCCAGCTCGCAGAGAGTGTCCAGGATCTGGTGGACACCCCAGTTCAGCATGGCGGAGGCGAAAATCACCGGAGAGGTGTCGCCAGCGAGGTACATCTCCTGGTCGTGGTCAGCGCTATCGGAGGAGAGAAGCTCGGACTCCTCGGCTGCCGTCTCCCAGGCGTCGCCCTGCTCTGCGGCGGCCTCATCTGGGGTGAGGTGACGCTCAGCGGCAATAGTGGCGCCACCGGCAGTGCGCTCGAAGCCGATGAACTGCTTGGCTTCGCCGTCCTCACCACGCTCCAGCAGACCGCGGAAGTCGCCGGCCTCACCGACTGGCCAGTACAGCGGAGTCGGTTGCAGTCCAATCTCCGCGACAATCTCATCCATCAACTCCAGGGGAGCCTTACCCGGGCGGTCCCACTTGTTGATGACGGTGACGATGGGAATTCCGTTGGACTTACAAACCCGGAACAGTTTCAACGTCTGAGGCTCGAGACCCTTGGCACCGTCGACAAGCATGACAGCGGCGTCGACAGCGGTGAGCACACGGTAGGTGTCCTCGGAGAAGTCAGCGTGACCAGGCGTATCGACGAGATTGATCATGTACGGCTCGCCGTCGTGCCCCTCTGGCTGGTACTCGAACTGCAGCGCGGAAGAGGCAATCGAGATGCCGCGATCCTTCTCCATGTCCATCCAGTCGGACACAGTCGACTTACGGCCGGCCTTGCCGTGGACAGCACCGGCTTCGTTAATGACATGAGCATGCAGTGCCAGCGCCTCGGTGAGCGTGGACTTACCGGCATCCGGGTGTGCGATGACGGCGAATGTGCGGCGGCGTGCGGCTTCTTCGGCGAGAGTGGTCACAGGGAAACTACGCTTTCCTTAAAAAGAAAATCGGAATAAGGGAATCGGGTTCAACCTTTCTAACTTACCGCTCCAGTGGGGTAAGGGGTCAATTGCAGTTAGAGGTTGAACAGCTCGCGCAGCGTCGTGATGACGCCTTCCTCCGCGTTCGACGGTGCGATGTCGGTGGCGCGGCGTTTGATTTCCGGGTGACCGTTGGACATGGCAAACGAACGGCCTGCGTGGTCGATGAGCTCGAGATCATTCAGGTAGTCAACGAAGCAGACAGTTTCGGCAGGAGAGATACCTAGGGCCTCCTGCAGGGCGGCGAGTGCCGTGCCCTTGTTGGTGTTGGCATCGATGAGGTCGACCCAGTGGGCACCGGAGACTACCGCGCGCAAGTGCGAGCTTTGGGAACGCAGGTAATCGGCCGATTCCTCTTCGACGGCGTAAGGATCAAAGGCGGCAATTTTGACGATGCCGTCCTCGGCGGCAGCGGTGATGACATCATCGACCTTCTGCAGCTTCAAGTAGTACTTGGCGGCCTCGTCGAACTGCAGCTGCTGAACTTCCTCCGGAATATTGAAATGAGGCGGGAAAAACTCCACGTATGCGCTGGCAGCGCCGCAGATGATAACTGACAGGGGAGTGCGACCCGCCGCCACACGGTTGTCGTTGAATTGGCGGATCGCGTGCACCAACTGGGTGACGATGTCGTGGTCGATACTGGTAACCGAGACCACCTCGCCCGCATCCGCGACGTAGTTGCCGTTTTCCGCAATGATTGGGATGCGGTGTGCAATGGGGGCGAACTGGTCGGCCAGAGTCGCGTACTGGCGGCCCGACGCGGGAGCGAAGTGGACACCGCGGTCGAGCAGCTCGGTGACTACCGGCCAAAAGGAATCCGGGATTTCCTTGTCTTCATTTAATAGAGTCCCGTCCATATCTGTGACTACAAGGCGGTATGGCGGCTGGGCGGGAGATTGCTGCTGGATATCCAGGGGTTCCGTCATGGCTCTTATTCTAACGGGTAAGTAGGGTTCAATTTTCTTCCTTGAGGTGTCTCCCGGTGTCTCCCCCGATTGGGTGAAAGCTGGGCCACAATACGGGGTACCCAGTTGAGGGCGATAGCCGGTGAATAGCGTGTGCGGGGTATTTTGAGGGGGAACTCATATTCATTTAAGCCAGGAGGATTTATGTCGGATTCGGCCCCCATCAAGCGCAATGACTGGAATGAGCGCATCAGCCTTGCAGAGCAGATGATCCCCCTCCTGGGACAACTGCGCCGCAACAATGATGTCGTGACTTCAATCTTCGGCCGCCGACTGGAAAACGTTACCGAGACCGGCATCATTAAGTCGCACCGCTACGCCCGTCGCATCACCTCGCAGGAGCTGCCCTTGAGCCAGACCCTGCCGATTCTGCAGGAACTGGTGAAGATGGATCTCGGCACCGCCTCCATCGACCTGGGTGCCCTGGCTACCAGCTTCGAAGAGGAAGGCGGCGAGCTGCGCGCATTCCTCGAGCGTGAGCTTGCCGACGTCATCGGTGCCGGGACACAGACCCCGAAGACCGACATTGTCCTCTACGGTTTCGGCCGCATCGGCCGTCTGCTGGCTCGCATTCTGCTGGCTCGTGAGGCACTGTTCAACGGCCCGCGCCTGCGCGCTATTGTGGTTCGCCAGAATGGTGAGGACGACATCGTCAAGCGTGCTTCGCTGCTGCGCCGTGACTCCGTCCACGGAGCATTCGACGGCACCATCTCGGTTGACCGCGAAAACAACATTATTTGGGCAAATGGCACCCCGATTCAGGTCATTTACTCCAATGACCCGGCAACTGTTGACTACACCGCCTACGACATTAACGATGCGATTGTCATTGACAACACCGGTCGTTGGCGTGACCGCGAGGGACTGTCGCAGCACCTTCAGTCCAAGGGCGTTTCCAAGGTTCTACTTACCGCGCCAGGCAAGGGCGATGTGAAGAACATCGTCTACGGAATCAACCACAACATCATTGAGGAATCTGACAACATTTTGTCGGCAGCTTCCTGTACTACCAACGGCATCACCCCGGTGCTGAAGGTCGTCAATGACAAGTGGGGTGTCGAGTTCGGTCACGTCGAGACTGTTCACTCCTTCACCAACGACCAGAACTTGATCGACAACTTCCACAAGGGTTCTCGCCGTGGCCGCGCAGCCACCCTGAACATGGTTCTCACCGAGACCGGTGCCGCAAAGGCCGTCGCCAAGGCTCTGCCGGAGTTCGAGGGCAAGCTGACCGGTAACGCCATCCGCGTTCCCACCCCGGACGTTTCCATGGCGGTGCTGAACCTGACCCTGGACACTGAGGTCGACCGCGACGAAGTCAACAACTACCTGCGTGAGGTTTCCCTCAAGTCCGTCCTGCGCCAGCAGATTGACTACATCCACTCCCCGGAAGTGGTTTCCACCGACTTCGTCGGCTCCACCCATGCTGGCATCGTCGATGGTCTGGCTACCATCGCCAACGGTAAGCACCTGGTGCTCTACGTCTGGTACGACAACGAGTTCGGTTACTCCAACCAGGTCATCCGCATTGCTGAGGAGATCGCAGGCGCTCGTCCGCGGGTCTACCCGAAGCGCAAGCACATCGACGAGCTGTAAGTCGGCGGTCCTGGGCTTGAGCTGCTGAGCCCTCGAAGGCCCTCTTCCCCCTCCTAAACCACGGGGGTTGCGGCGATGGGGAGGGCAGGGGAGGGGGACGGGGAGATTTTCCTGTCCATCGACGACGACTTGGATTCCGCGTATGAGCCGTTCGAGTTGGTGAGGATTGTGATCCTGCCGGAACTGAGCGACGAGGATCTGGTTTTCGGCCTCCAATTCCGGGCCTCCGGCGACATCGAGCACGGGCGGGGGATGAAGATTCGGGAAAGTGATTTCGGGATCGTCGAATACGGCTCGGCGGAAGTGGCCCTGTTCGGCGCCTAGGTGGCGGCGTCCGGCCGCCACTCGGTTCCAATCCGCGTGGGGGCCCTATGTGGATTGTCAATAGTCAGGCGAGACTTTCACGTACATCGTATGGGAGGGGGGTAGCCATGACTGATCGCCGGGCCGCATCGTGCGGGCCGGCGGTGATCAGCGCAGCGGCCTACGCAGCCGTGGCGATGGTTCTAGCAGGGATTTCTCGGAAGAACTCACGCCGAGTCAACAGGGCATAGATGACGTTGCAGCGGCTTCGGGCAAGCCACATCACCGCGGCATTGTGCTTCTGTCCTTCAGCCCGTTTACGCAGGTAGTAGTCGCGCGATGCGGGATGGCAGTGCGACGCGATCCACGCCGATCGAAACAGCGCGTTTTTCAACTGTTTATTGCCGGCCCTGGTGGGAAACTCGCCGCGGACCGACGTACCCGACTGCCGGGTGGTCGGCGTGATGCCGGCGTAAGCGGCTAAGTGTGCGGCGTCGGCGAAGTCCTGGCAATCGCCGATGGACAACACGATGTTAGAGGCGGTCTTGATGCCTACGCCGGGCATCGACATCAAGACCTGGGCAAGAGGGAACGATTCGAGCATCTCCTCGACTTGTCCGGCAATCGTGTCGCGCTGTGCTTGAAGCGCTTTGATGTTCGCCGCCAGCTGGGGAATGACCAATTCTGCTGCCGCAGTGCCGGGTACCGTGACGATTCGCTCGGCAAGGGCGGCGAAAATTGCGTCAACCAGGGCAGCAGGGTCCTTCTTGGCGCGGTTGCGCATCCACTTCAGGCCCCGGCCTCGACCTGCGGCGGCCAGTTTTGTCGGACCTTCGTAGTGGATGAGCGAGTCCAGCACCAGCGTGCGGGAGAGAATCTCGCCTGCAAAGACGCGCTCGAGTACGGGGCGAATCTCTGTGAGCACGCTGGGAAGGCGGTTTTTCGTTCGGGGGGGGCGGGGGTAATTTCAGTAAATTGAGCCTGGCGTAATCCGATAAGCATTGCCTAACCTAATACTGTTTCAGGTGGTGTTCCCGATCGGGAATCGGCAACGGAAGCGAGGCGGCGACGATGAACGGAAAACGTGGATCGACCGGAGAACCCCTCTCCGGAGGGGGAGCCGGGGACGCGGTGGCGTCGCAGACGGATGACGGGCGGTTGGTGCACGTCGCACCGGTCGCAGCTGGTGGCCGACCATCCACCCGCGACATGCTCGTCGCCGCCGCGATCGGCGTCGCGGGGTCTCTCATCATCGTGCCCCTGACCTACCTGCAGGTGTTCGCCGGCATCGCCCACGTTTATCTCGTCGCGGCGACGCTCGGGTTGTGGTTCCTGCAGTGCGTTGTTCCCCTCATCGTCGTCCGCAAGCCTGGCGCGAGCCTTATCGCGTGCCTTGCCATGGGCGTCGTGTCCGCGGCGACCACCCCGTTCGGCGTCGCCGCAATCGGGGCGCTGACTATGGAAGGATTGCTCATCGAGCTTCCGTTCATGGTCACCCTGTACCGGCGGTGGACGCGTCCGCAGTTCGTGGCGTCGGCGATGTTGTTCTCCGCGCTGATGGGAACGATGGCCCCGCGCGCAGTCGGCGTCGACTCGCCGACCACGCCCATGACCCTGATTAGCTTCGCCGTAGCCTTGGCATCGAGCCTGGTGTTTTTGGTCCTGGGCTTTGCCGTCGCAAAGGGGCTTCGCAGCCGCGGAGTCACCCGGTGACCGGCGGAGCACCCGCGTGCGCCGGTGCGACACGCGGGACGGCCCCGGCCCGGTTACGGGTTAGTGGCGCGGGCGTCCGGCACGCCGATGGGCGATGGGCACCCGACATGGTGGATCTCTCCTTCGATTTCGGCACGATTAACGCCATCACGGGACCCGTGGGATGCGGAAAGACGAGCCTGGCCCACCTCATCGCTGGACTGATCCCCTCGCACATCCCCATCGACCATGCCGGATTCGTGCACATCGTCGATGCCGACGGCACCGAACGCCCCGTGGACGGGGACCGGGTCACCTTCGTCGGGCAAGACCCGTCGACGCAGGTGCTCACGCTCCGAGTCGTCGATGACGTGTCGATGGCCCTCGAGTTTTCCCTCGTGGAAGCCGGCATCGTCGCCAAGCAATCAGCCGAGGCCCTATCGGAGCTCGGGCTGTCAGAGCTCGCGGAGAAGGATCCGTGGGCTTTGTCGGGTGGGCAACGCCAGCGGATGGCCATCGCCGGTGCTGTGGCCAGGGCGCCGGAGGTCATGATCTTCGACGAGCCCGCGGCCCACGTTGACGAGGACGGTCGTCGGTCGCTGTTCGCCGCCATCCGTGATTTGCGGGCCCCGGGGCGCGTTATCCTGCTCATCGAGCACGACCTCCGCCCGTTCGACGGGTGGGTCGACACGGTGACAATCCTCGATGCGGACGGGAGCGTCGCCGCGCACGGAGCACCGGAGGGCATCGCGGTGAAGGGCATTGCGACGTCGGCCGCGCCCGCCGGAGCGCCGGACGCCAGTACGCCGGGCACGGGGGCACCGGACCGTCCCGATTTGGAATCGGAGGCGGATGCCGTTCCACTGCTGGCCTTGACCGGAACCCACGTGGCCCGAGGCGGGGAGAGGATTCTGGACGGGGCCGATCTGACACTGGAACGGGGCGAGATTCATGCCCTAGTCGGCGCCAACGGAGCCGGTAAGTCCACCTTGCTGGCGGTGCTGTCAGGCCAGATGAAGGCGGGAGCGAACTTCCGGATCGACGGCGCGTCCGCCCGGCGCGTCCCCGACGCCTTCGCGTCGTGGGCGTTCCAGAACCCCGAGCACCAGTTCACCCGCGCGACCGTCGCCGCGGAAATCGACTCCGCGCTGGCCGGCACGGACCCGCACGGACCACTCGGCGCCGATGAGCTGCGGAAACTGCGGGAAGCCCTGTGCCCCAGGGCACTTGACCCCGTCTCGCCGTTCGTCCTGTCGGGCGGACAGAAAAGACGGTTGGGCATCTTCCTGGCGGTGGCGGCCAATCGCCGTTTGCTGCTTCTCGACGAGCCGTTGGCGCACCTGGATTCGCCGAGCTCGCGCATCGTACTGGATGCGCTAGCGGAATACGCCGGGGCCGGCGGAACCGTTGTGTTCACGTGCCACGACCGCCGTGTCGCGCGAACGTGGGCAGATAGGGCGAGCATCGTCGCCGAAGGGAAGGTCGCCTGGTCCGGTCCCGCAGCCGACCTGCCGGCTTCCCCGGAGTCGTCCCGGCGGGATCGCCCACTGCCCGCGGCCGGCGCACGGACGTCCTTGGACGAAAGCCCCTGGACCAGTGAATCCGCCGCTCGAAGGCGCGCGGGGTTGAACGCCATCACGATTGTCGCGGCGGTGATGTTCGTCCTCGTCGCCGGGCTGCTCTCCGACGGAGACGCCGTTCTCGCCCTGACGGTGGTCGGGTTCCTCGCACTCGCTGCGATCGCGGAACGCGACGTTCGGGCGACGGCGGGGAAGGTCCTTCTTGTCCTGTTAATCGGGGGGTTCTTCGGCCTGCTCGGGTGGCGCTCCGAGTTCTACGGAGGTGGGGATGCGTCGGAAGCCGTCCGCCACGGCATCCATCACGGACTGCTGTTGATGGCCGTGTTCGCGGGGACGGTCCTGGTCTCCGCGTGCATGCGCGTCGAGGAGCTTTTCGACGCCATGGTGCAACGCCTCCGGGTGCCCTACACATGGTGCACCATAGCGATTTCCGGGGTGAGCATCGCAGCGTTCCTGCGCAGTGAAATCCCCCAGCTGACATGGGCGATTAGATTGCGCTCGATGCGACCGGAGCAGTCTTTCCGCTCCGGTTTCATTCGCGCGACGACGCCCGCGCGCATCGCTTTCCCGTTGTTCGTCAGCGCCGTGCGCTGCGCCGAAAAGCTGTCCCTGACCCTGGCGATGCGCAACTTCGGCCTCTATCCGCGGCGTACCTTCCGCACCGATCACCCCTGGCGAGTGCGTGACGGGTTCGCGGCCGCAGCGTCCGCCGCGGTCTTCGTCGCCGCCCTGGTGTCTGCAGTGACTTGACGGGCGCCTGGAACCGGCGGGTCCCGGGCCCGCGAGCGTTTCTGAGCTTGTGCGGAGACGCGCCCCACCCAGTTGCTTCACCCTTTCAACCCTTCAGACACATCCTCCGGGTCACGCCATGCGGGCCCGGTCCGCCCGGCACCGGCATGGCGCCGACAACCGAAAGAGGTACCAATGAACACGATCCGGACCATCAGCGACGTGCTTCGGGACAAGGCCGATGAGACGAAAAAGGGGATCACCTTCGTCGAGAATCGGCGGGACGTCTTCGTCCCGTATGGCCGGGTCCATGCGGAGGCGGTGGCGGCTGCGACTCGGTTGGCCGAAGCCGGCATCGGCCCCGGCGATCGCGTGATCTTCCAGGTTTCGGAGAACCGCGGGCTCATCCGGGCGTTCTGGGGCTGCGTCTACGCCGGCGCGGTTCCGGCGCTTGCGCCGCCGGTGTCGGGCCCGGTTGACGTCGACAGGGTGCGGACGCTCTCGGACATGATGCCCGGGGCCCCGATCCTGGTCGACGAACGCAGTTACACGCTGCTCACCGGCGCAAACGGTGCCGTGGTCGTGGGCGAGGATCGGCTGCTCGACGTGTCCATCGTCAATGACGCTGCCGCGGAACCGGATGCGGCGATGCCGGGTGATGCTGAATCGGACTTCTCTCAGGCGGGTGACGTGGATTCCGGGGATGGCGCCGGGGCGGTCCCCGCGTTCCCGGTGCGAGGTGGGACGGCAGGCGAAGCCCTCATCCAGTTTTCGTCCGGCTCCACGGGATCGCCAAAGGGCGTCATCGTAACCAACGAGTCCGTGCTGAACGGTCTGCGCGCGACGATCCCACGCCACGCGCACCGGTACGAGAACAAGATGCTCACGTGGCTGCCTTTGACCCACAACCTTTCGCTGATCGGCTTCCACGTCTACGCCCTTTTTCGTGGGTACGACCAGGTGTTGCTGCCGGTTTCCGAGGTGGTCGCCGATCCCCCGAGGTGGTTCGAGGCCGTGACCAGGCACCGGCCGACGGTGACAGTGTGCCCGAACTTCGCGTTCAAGCATTTCCTGCGCCATCTCGAGCGCCGGCCCCTCGGGGATGACCACGGTTACGACTTCTCCAACGTCCAGAAGCTGATGAGCGGTTCTGAGCCCATCGACGCTCCATTGGCCCGGAAGTTCCTCGCGGCGATGTCCGCCATGGGTCTCCGGGAGGATGCCCTGACCTCCGCCTACGGAATGTCCGAAGCTTGCCTGCTGGTCACGACCCGGGACATCTACTCGGGTCTGTCCACGGTGCGACTTGACCGGACGGGCATCGCCACGGGGCAGCGTTTCGAGGACATCGAGAGCGAGTCCGGAGCTGAGTTCGTCGCCTTGGGCAAGGCCGTCCCGGGGATTTCCTTGACCATCCGCGATGACGGGGGCGGGGTCCTCGGCGACGGCACCGTCGGTGAAATCCACATCGCCGGCGCTCCGATGACCCGCGCCGCGATCACAGCAGAGGGGATCGTGGAGCACGAGCTCACCGATGATGGGGCGTTCGCAACGGGGGACATGGGCATTCTCCGCGACGGCGAGTTGTTCGTCCTCGGCCGGAAGAAGGACATCATCTTCGTCAACGGCCGGAATTACTATTCGGCTGATTTGGAAGCCGTGCTGGAGAATGTGCTTGACCGCGATGTTGCCGTTCTCGGCCGGAGCAACCCAGCCACGGGCGAAGAGGAGATCGCCGTGTTCTTGGCCAGGCGGACCCCGACCGATCGTAAGGCCGACGATGCGACCGGTGCCGGGCAATCGGACGGGGATGAACCTCCGATCGATGAACAGGCGGTGGCCCGGTCCGCGACGACGGAGCTGATGCGCGTCGCCGGGGTGCCCGTCTCCAGGGTTCTGTGGGTCGACGAGCTGCCCGTCGCGTCGAACGGCAAGAAGCTCCGCCGCAAGCTCGAGGCTCTGCTCTGAGGCGATGACGATGACCAATGAAACGATCGCGCCGGCCGTCGCATCTACCGCCGTGGGAAGAGCCCGCACCGGGGCCCGAGTCGCCCCCGAACGGCTGTCGGAGTCCATCGCCGACGCCATCGGCGTGCACCTGGATTCGGCGGACGTGAAACTCCGCGACCACATCCCGAACTCCCTGACTTTCCTCCAGATGCTGCTGGCGCTGGAGGACGAGTACGGGGTCACCATCGATTACGCGGCGATGGACCCCGGGGTCACGGTCGCTGATTTGGCGGCCGTCATCGACGCCGCCCGGGGTGGCGCTGATGCCGGATCTGCCGCAGGCGCCGCTGCCGGGGCCGATCCCGCTGTAGCGACGGGTGAGTCGGATGACGGCTGTGCCGGCAAAAATGGGGCTGGTTCCGCGGATGCGGTCCCGCTCAATCCAATCCAGACCGCCTACCTGCTCGGCGCGGACGAGGACATCGAGCTTGGCGGCCAAGCGACGTACATCTACGCGGAATCCCGGCACGACTATTCGTTGCCGCAGGTGGAGGAGGCCGTGCGGGCGGTCTTCGGGCGTCACGACGTGCTGTTCCATCGGCTCGACGTCGATGCCGGGGTCTTGAGCCCGACCGGCGCGTGCCTCGCCACCGTCGAGGTAGTCGGGTCCGGCGACGATATCGACGCGGCGGTGGGGGAGATCCGTCGGGACATGCGAACCGCGGCGCGATCGTCGAACGAGGACGGTCCCATGGTCGCCGCGAGGCTGCTCGCAGATGCGGGCGGGTGCAGGATGTTCATCTACTTCAACATGATCGTCATGGATGCGGGTTCGGTGTACCTATTCTTCGACGAGCTCGAATCCCTGCTGGCCGGGGAGCCGCCGGCTCCGGCTTCCAGATATGGGGATGCCCTGGCGGCAATCTCTGC
The DNA here is from genome assembly GCF_000411235.1 of Corynebacterium sp. HFH0082. Lineage (NCBI taxonomy): Bacteria > Bacillati > Actinomycetota > Actinomycetes > Mycobacteriales > Corynebacteriaceae > Corynebacterium > Corynebacterium sp. HFH0082. The sequence goes on along the minus strand of NZ_KE150404.1, from coordinate 2,357,976 downwards.
GCGCCGGCGCGACGGGAAACGGGCCGAGGACCTCGCCTACTGGGAGAAGAAGGCCGCAGATCTGCCGCGGCGTCCGGAGTTCCCGGCGGCCGTGGGGGGTGGCGACGATTGGTCGACCCGGCGCTTGGGCACGGTGCTTGACGCGGAGGTCACCGCCAAGCTCAGCGAACGTGCCCACCGCATTGGAGTTACCCTGTCGTCGCTGGTGATGGCCGTCAACGCCGCCGTCGTCTGCAGGTGGCTGCCTGAATCCGCGTTGACGGTCAACGTGACTGTCAGCGAACGCAGCGGCCTCGCCGCGGGCACGAGGGTGATGGGAGATTTCACTTCATCGATGCTTGTCGGCGTCGACGCCGGGAGAGCCGCGACCATCGACGGGTTGGCGGAGGCGATCGACCTGGACATCCGCGAAGGGCTGTCCCACCGCTGCGTTTCCGGTGTGGAGGTGCTACAGCGATTCCTCCGGGACGCGGCCAATCAGTCCCAGGCCACCGCTCCGGTGGTGTTCACCAGCTACCTCGGCGGCGAGCGGGGAAGCGGGCGCAGCCCGGTCATCGAATGCATCTACACGCAAACCGCGCAGGTGTGCCTCGACATCCAGGTGATGCCGGCATCGGGCGGGATGGCGTTGTCGTGGGACGTGGTCGACGATTACTTCCCTGCGGTAGATGCGATGTTCGGAGCCGTTGCGGAGGCCCTGGACGTGGTGGCGGACGGGGGAGAGGCTCTGCCCATCCGTCATGCGGAGACGGAGGGGGCCGTCGCCCGCTACAACGACGCTGCGGGCCCGATCCACGATGACACCCTGGTTTCGCTTGTCGAAGCCGCATGCGCGGCGACTCCGGATGCGCCGGCCGTGCGCCTCGCCGCCCGGGGCATCTCGTACACCTACGCCGAGGTCTGGGCCAGGGCCGGACGCATCGCCCGCCAACTCTCGGATTCCGGCGTCGGGGCGGGGGATGCGGTGATCGTGCGCTACACCAAGCATCCCGACGACATCGTCAACATGGTCGGCGCATTGCGTGCGGGAGCCGCATTCGTGCCTGTCGACGCGGGCATGCCGGCCCAGCGACAAGAATACGTAGTGGAAGCCTCAGGTGCGGCGGGCCCGATTCTGGACACCGGCGTGATCGATGAACTGGACCAAAGCGGAGTAGAGGGCGTCGGCAAGCCCGCAGCCGCGGAAGTCTGCGACCGCGCGGGCAGCGCGGGTGCGCACTCTTCGCCCGGCACTGCCCCTGACGACCTTGCCTACGTCATCTTCACCTCGGGGACCACGGGCCGGCCAAAGGGTGTGCGGATCAGTCATCGCAACTGTATCAACACCATCCTCGACGTGAACCGGCGGTATGGGGTCACCTCCGCTGATTGCATTATCGGATTGTCGTCGCTGGGATTCGACCTGTCGGTCTACGACGTGTTCGGTGCGTTCGCGGCAGGAGCGACGGTGACGATGGTCGGAGACGAACGCAACGCCGATGAAATCCTCGACGTCTTGCGGGAAGAGCGGGTCACGCTGTGGAACTCCGCGCCCGCCCTGTTGGAGCTCGCCCTGGTCCGGGCGACGGACGACGACGTGTTCCCGGATGTGCGCACCGTATTGCTCAGCGGCGATCGCATCGCAGCGGGGCTTCCGGCGCGCGCCATGGACATGTTCCCGAACGCGTCGATCAATAGCCTGGGCGGTGCGACCGAAGGAAGCATTTGGTCCATCCAGTACCCGCTGCAACGCGACAGCCTGGAAAACCGCATTCCCTACGGGTACCCGCTGGCGAACCAGGGCATCCACGTGCTCGCTCCCGACGGGGTGCATTGCCCCGTCGGGGTGCCGGGGGAAATCCACATCAGCGGCCTCGGCGTCGCGCAGGGGTATGCGGCCGATCCGGAGCGGACCGCTGCCGCCTTCGGGTATGTCCCAGGCATCGGTCGCTGCTACCGGACCGGAGACGTGGGCATGTTCAACGCGGAGGGTTTTGTGGAATTTCTCGGCCGCCGCGATCGTCAGGTGAAAATCGCGGGCTTCCGCGTCGAACTCGGAGAAATCGAATCGGTCCTCGAGCGGTCCGGCCTGGTGACCGCGTCGATGGCGGCGGTCGTCGAATCGGGCGATCGGGGACTACTGGCGTGCCTCTACGTTCCGGTGGACGATATGACCGGCTCGCGGGATGCCGTCCGGGCCGAGCTTGCCCGATGCTTGCCAGCGTACATGGTACCGACGGTCCTGCTGCCGGTGGCGCACCTGCCCGTTACCGTCAACGGGAAACTGGACCAGGAGGAAATTCGTAGGCACGTCGGCGCCGCGGGCGGCGGGGCAACGGCCGATGGCGAGGTCGCCGGGGCGGGGGCCGGAGCCGTGGGCTCGGCTGGTTCCGTCGCCGACCCCGGGGCGATCGAGTTGGTGTCCGGAGTCTTCGACGAGATTCTCGGGGAAGCCCCGTCGACGGGTGCCGCGGATTCGGCGTGCGGCGCGGGAGAGTCCTTCTTCCGCCGCGGCGGCGATTCCCTGCAATTCCAGGTTATGATTCGCGCAATCCGGCAGAAGACGGGAGTCCGGCTCCGTTTCCGCGACGTCATCGTCGACCCGACCATCGCGCACATCGCCGGCCTTGTATCGGAGGCCATGCGGGAATCCGGGGCCGAGTCTGAAGCCGTCGCCGAGGCAGTGCCTTCCCCCGATTGTGCCGTCGGTGCCGGTTCAGCCGCAGGAGGCGCCCGAGAATGCTCCGCGAGTGCCCACGGAAAGGATCCGGTGGAACAATTCGGGGATGACCCCCACGCGCCGTTCCCCTTGACTGACATGCAGAAGGCCTACTACGTTGGCCGGAACTCTGGGTTCGAGCTGGGCGGCGTCACCGAGCACTACTACATCGAATCCGTCACCGAACCCGGCACCGACATCGATCGCCTGGAAGACGCCCTCGACAAGCTAATCCGCAGGCATCCGATGCTGCGCGTCGTGTTCACCGCACAAGCCACGCAGCGGATCCTGCCGGAGGTTCCGCGCTACCGTATTGATGTCGCCGACTACCGGACCGCCGATGAGGCGACCGTGGTCGAGGCGGTGCGGCGCAAGCGCGATGAGCTGAGCCACCAGGTATTCGATCTGGGCAGCTGGCCCTTGTTCCATCTGTCGGCGTTCGCGCTCCCGGACGGGCGGCACCGCCTGTTCTTCAGCGTGGACATGATCATCGGAGACGGGGCGAGCCAGCGGATTTTCATCGACGACCTGGACAAGCTGTACCGAGGAACGGAGCTTCCGCCCGTCACTGGCGACTACCGCACGTACGTCTTGGAGATGAAGCGTCGGGAAGCTTCGGCGGTCGGGCGGGGCGAAGAGACGTTGACTCGGACGGTGGTCGAGGAATTCCCGCCCGGCAACACCCTTCCATCAAGCGGTGCGGCCGCGGACGTGGATGTGCCGCGGATGCGTCGCCTGTCGTACACGTTCACCGCTGAGGAAACCGCACTGTTGCGGGAAAGGGCCAGCGCCGCCGACGGCAGCGTGTCCGCACTGCTTCTCGCCTGCTATGCGACGAGCCTGTCGCTGTGGTCGAAGGGGGATTCGGTCGGCATCAACATCACCACGTACAACCGTGATTCCGAAATCGCCGACGTCGCCGGCGTCTTCGGTGATTTCACCGGCGTCATTCTGATGCCTGTAAAAGCGGCCGCCGACCATGATCTCCGTTGGTGGACGGCGGAACTGCGCAACCGGCTGCTCGGGCACATGGCGGCCGGGTACTCCGGGGTGTCGTTGCTCGGCACCATCGCGCGCCACCGGGGTCTGCCCGTCGGACAGGCCATAGCGCCGTTCGTGTACACCTCGTTGCTGTTCGGCGAGGGGGCCGCGGCAGGCGATGGCTCGGGCAAGGATGCCCACGTCCTGGGAGACGTCGATTACGCCATCTCCCAGACTCCGCAGGTGCTGTTGGACAACCAGGTGATGGAGGTCGACGGGCGTATCAACGTCGCCTGGGATTTCGTCGAGCAGATCCTGAAACCGGAACTGGTGGAGGACATCTTCGACCATTACATCAGGTCGGTGTCGGGCTTCGCCGGGGGCTGCCCCGAAGCGGCGCCGCTGAGCGTCGGCCAGGTTCGGCACCTGCGCCTGGCGGTCGGGGGCACTTCTTCCGGCGGTGGGGTGATCGACGACGGCGTCGCGGGCGTGTTATCGGCAGAGCGCGACAGGGCGGGCGCGATCTCGAGGATCGCATCCGGGGACCTGATGGGCCGAGTTCGCGGATACCTGACGGTCATCACTGGGATAGTCCGGGCCGACCTCGGCGGCGCCGAAGCCGGCGCGGACGACGACCTGTTCCTCCTCGGCTACGACTCCCTGGGATTCGTGAAACTGATGCAGCGGATCCAGGACATCACCGGGGCGTCGGTGCCGCTCGCGGAAGCGCTGGCCAAGCCGACGCCACGTGGCGTGGCAGAGCTCGTCGGCCAGTCGACGACCACGCCGACCGACCGGCGGGACGCGGATGATCCCGGCGCGTCGGCCGCGGACCGTTCGCTGGTCCTATTGCGCAGCGGTGATGAGGCGCGCCCGATCTTCCTCGTCCACGGCGGATTCGGCACCGTCGACATCTACCGAGACCTGGCACTCGCGATCCCCGGTGGCGGGCAGGTGTGGGGCGTCGGCTTCGCGGAGTTCGAGAGACCATTCCCCCACGCTATCGGCATCGGCGATATCGCGGCCCACTATTCGGGCCGGGTCCGCGAGGTGCTCGTCGACGGTGCCGCCCCTGCGATCGTTGGATGGAGCCTCGGCGGCACCATCGCGGCCGAGATGGCGCTCCGTTTGGCCGATCTCGATCCTGCGCTGGTGTTTCTCGACAGCCTGGCTCCGGGGATCGCGGTCGACGTCGGGGATTTCGACGCGGAATCCGAAAAGGGGCTGCTGTCCCGGGTGATGCCCTCGATCGCCGATCTCCCGCACGGAACGCCGGTTGCCCGCCTCTGGGCGGAGTTCGGCGGGGTCGACGAGACCGATGAGGAACGAGGGGCCCGCCTGCGTGCCCTGGCCGCAGCGGTCGCACCGACGCTCCTGGAGGACCTTGGGCTTTCCGGCGACCGGGTGACAGCGACGGAGTTCAACTCGCTGCGCTCGCTCATCGATGCCCGCACCCGGTACCGGCCCGAGGGGCGGGTGAGGGAGGCGCTGTTCGTTTTCCCCGATGACGGCGAGGCTCACAACCACGACCAGTGGCGGGACCACCTCGTCGATGACCTCTGCGTCGCCGGCGTCGCGGGAAACCACTATTCGTTCGTCCTCGGAGAGGATGCCGCGCTGACTGGGGCTCTCATCGGGGAGTACATCGAACACCGGCGCCGGGCGCCGGAAACGGACGACAGGGCAGTGGACCCGTCGTCCGATGGAATCGACCGGTCGCGGGACCGGGGAAACGAGATGGAAAGTGACTGATCGACGAAACGGCGGGGAAGCACGGGACCGCGACGCGGGCGAACCTGTGAAAGTGCTGGTGGCCGGAGGTACCGGCGTCACCGGACGGCTCGTCCGGGGGATGCTCGGCGCCGTCGACGGGATCGAGCTGGCCTACACTTCCCGAAAGAAACCGGACGATGGCCCGGGGCGGCACTTCCCGCTGAGGATCGCCGCCGGCCACAACGAGATCTGCAGGGTATTCCGCAAACACGATTGGGTGGTCAACTGCACCGGCCCGTTCGAGGTGCACGCAGACTCACTCGCCCGTGCTTGCATTGACTCAGGCACCGGATACATCGACGTCAACGATTCGATCGACGCCCGCCGCGCAATCATGGCCCTCGACGGGGATGCCCGGCGGGAGGGGGTTACCGTGCTCACCGGGTTCGGCCTGTGCCCGGGCTTGTCGACGGCACTGTTGATTCTCGGGGCCCGCGCTGCGGGGGCCGAAGAGGTCCGCGATGTGCGGGTCGATCTGCGAATCGGCGCCGACCAGGAATCCGGGGCCGCGTCGGTCGAGTCGATGTTCCGGACCATTCGCGGCGGATACCGCGCGATGCTCGGCGGCGCCATTGTCGAAGTGCGGCGCAACCCGGTGTCGTCGCAAAGCGGAATCGGCTACGAATGCCCGGACGTCGACGTCGTACGCGAGGTGTGCCCCTCGATCCGTGGATATTCCTACCACGTCGCCTTCGATGCCCTCCCCGATGCGTTGGTGGAGAAGATCTGCACGTCGAGACTGTACGCGATGCCCGTTGTCTCCGGTCTGCTCGCCCGTCTCGGGGCGGCCGTGACATCGCGGAAGGCGCGGGCGAAGGGCACTCCGCAACCCGCCGAGCTGGTCGTCGTACTGTCGTCCGCCGGCGCGGGCGATGCGGGGCCGTCGGCCGAGACGACCGTCGTCCGGGCGACCGGCCCAGGTTCCTACAAAATGACCGCGGCGATTGCTGCCGCCACCGTTGTGGCGGTGGCGGGGAAGCCGGTCACGCCGGGGTGCCGGGATCTCGTCGGCCACCCCCGGCTCCTCGAACCGGTCCTCGCCTTCGCCCGCGATGCGGGCATCCATATCGAGGTGCCGCATGACAACCCGACCACGGGGCCGCTGCCGACAGCGGCCCACTGCGATACCAAAGAAAAGGGGAAACGATGACGGAGAAAGCTGAACGAGGTGCGGCGATCGTCGTCCGCAACCTCACGAAGAGCTACCCGATTGCGGGCAAAGCGGGCACCGCGCCCGAAGGCGGTGCAGGTGCCCCGCCGGACGGCGGGCGTAAGGGAAAGCGCGGTGCCCGGATGCGCAAGCATGTGCTCGACGGCGTGAGTTTCACCGTGCCCGCCGGGGCGATCGTGTCGTTCCTCGGCCACAACGGCGCAGGCAAGACCACTCTCATCCGAATCCTGTCGACGCTCATCACCGCAGACTCCGGCGAGGTGAGCATCTTCTCGCGCGATGTGAAAGAGGATCCGGCGGGCGTGCGCGCCGACATTGCCACCACCGGCCAATTCGCGGCGATCGACGAGAACCTCACCGGCCGGGAGAACCTGGAGTTCTTCGGGCGGCTGCGCGGACTCGACCGCGCCGACGCGGCCGCCCGCGCGACGGAACTACTCGCGCAATTCTCGCTCGCAGACAGTGCCTCGACGTTGGTGTCGGCCTATTCGGGTGGCATGCGGCGGCGCCTCGACATCGCCGCGTCGCTGTGCGTCGTGCCCAGGCTGCTGTTCCTCGACGAACCCACGACGGGGTTGGACCCGGTCAGCCGCGAAGAGCTGTGGGGCTTCATCCGGCAGCTGCGGGACGACGGAATGACCCTGGTGCTGACCACCCAGTACCTGGAAGAGGCGGAGGCGCTGGCAGACCACGTCCATCTGCTCAAGGACCGACGCATCGTCGCCAGCGGAACGCCGGAGGAATTGCGCCGCGACTTCGGGTCGCACGTGCTCCGCGTGTCCTTCGCCACCGCCGCCGGGGCGGAGGCGTTCGCCCGCTGCCTCGGGGGAACGTGCCTGGACCGCGCCCGCGTCGCGGGGAAGTCGGTGTCCCTCGACGTCGACCCCGGGCCACGGATCCTCGAGGCGGTGGCGCGGGCGATGGAGGCCTCGGAAGCGTTGCCGGATTCGCTGAGCGTGTCGCCGCCCACCCTCAACGAGGTGTTCATATCGATGAACGCAGGGGGTGCGGCACGATGAGTGCGACGTCGGTCGCGGCGTTTCTCCGTCGGGATCTGCTGCTGTTGCGACGCAACACCGCGTCGCTGATCTCCATGTTCGTAGTTCCGCCCCTCTTCCTGCTGTGCCTGTACGCGGTGTTTGGGTACTCGGCGGGGCAATCCGGCTTCGGGTACCTGCGTTTCGTGCTCGGCGGCTGCCTGTTCCAGGCGGCGATGTTCACCGCCGCGGCGTCGGCGATGGCGGTGGGACAGGACGTCGAATCCGGGCTTGTTGACCGCGTGCGCGTGTTGCCCGGGGCCACAGGCGGCTATGTCGCCGGCAGGCTCGCCACCGATTTGCTGCGGATGTCCGCGTCGATCGCGGCGCTGCTGGTCGTCGCGTGGGCCTGTGGACTCGACATGGCTGTCGGTGACGTCGCGTGGACTGTCCTGTGGTCGCTGCTCGCCGCGGCGGTCCTGTCCCTGGTCACGGACGGGGTGATCCTGATGGTGCCCGCCCCGGTGTCGACGGCCTCATCGATCCAGGCGCTGGAAATGCTGCTGCTTATGTTCTCCACCGCGTTCATTCCGGCGACCGCTTTGGACGGCTCCCTGCGCGACGTCGTACGTCACATGCCGTTTTCGCCGATGATCGAGGTGATCAGGGCGGCGTCCCCGGACGCCTTCCCGGATAGCGCCGGGGAAGAGGCAGCCCTGTGGCTCGGCGTCGCGGTGGTCGCCGGAATCGTCCTGTTCATCCGCCGGTTCACCTCGAGGAGCGAATCATGATCGACGCCATCTTCGTGCATTTGCGGCGCATCGCCCACATTTGGCTGCGGCGCCCCGACTTCTGGTTCATGACGTTCATTGCTCCGCTCGTGTACCTGTTCATCGTCAACCGCATGTTCGGTGGCCTGGTCAGGCAGCTCACCGGAGAGTTCGAACTCCGGAACGCGGTCATCCTGGTCGTGACGGCGTGGGCGTTCATCCTGGCCATCACGGGATCGTCCACCGTGTTCGTTGAACGCAGCAATGGCTTCCACGAGCGGTTAATCACCATGCCGTCACCGTACGCGGCCGTGCCGGCCGCACGGATTATTGCCGAGTTCATCCGGATCATGGCGATGACGGTCGTCGTCGCGGCGGTGGCCGCCTTGCTGTCCGACGGCCTCCCGGAGGTGTCCTGGTGGTGGAGGATCGCGGTGACCGGCGCGATGGTTGCCGCGGCGGCCGCATGCACCGGCACGTACATCGCGTTCTCCATCACCAGCCCCCAGGGTTCCGTGGCCCTCATCCCGTTAATCATCGTTGCGATGTTCGTCAACACGGTGCTCATGCCCGCCGACCACTTCCGTCCTCTCCTGCGCGGAATCGCCGGGCACACCCCCGTATCCGCGGCCGGCGAGGCCGTCAACGGCACCGGGGCTGCGGGTCTGGTGGTCTGCGCGGCCTGGTTCTTAGGCATCGCCGTGCTCGCGGCGTGGGGCATCGCCGTGAAAACGAGGCCGGGGGAGGCTGCATGACGGGCACGTCCACGGGGGCGGCGCCGCCGACGACGGCCCGCGAACCCGAGCACCTAACCCGAAACCGCCGCGTGGACGCGGCCCACACACCCGGAGACAGAACCAGATGAAGTCGATTGCCCAGATCGTCCAGAACAACCGCAGACTCCTCGCGGCCTACGAGGACAAGGTCCAGCCGAGGTTCCTCAGCCGCTATGCGCGTGAACCGATGGACGTCGCCGCCGTGTATCGGAAGCTCCGTGCGCTGGATCCCGGGCCGGATGCGCCAGCCCGGGTTCTCGACCTCGGTTGCGGAACCGGGTGGCTCGCCCGCATGCTTGCCGCCGAGCCTCGCTATCGCAGGGCGAACATCGTCGGCTACGACCTGTCGCCCAATGCGATCCGCATCGCCCGCGAACGCGCCGCCGTCGAAGGGCTCGGGGCCCGGACGGAATTCCACGTCGCCGACGTCCTCGCGCCGCTCGCGGGAGAGACCGGCGGGGCCGATGAAATCTGGGTGTGCGGCGCGCTCCACCAAATGAAGGATGCGGGTGCCGCGCTCGGCAGGGTCGCCGGGCTGCTCGCCGACGACGGCATCGCTTACGTGCAGACGTTCGCCGAGGATCCCGACGTGAACGAGCGGGTCGACATGGCCATCATGGCGAAGATGGGCCACCGGGTGTTCCGGGACAGCGAGCTCGAGGACCTCGCCGAAGCCAACGGGCTGAAGCTGGGCGGAGCCTCACACGCCGGCATGGTGTACTTCTGTACTCTCACGAAGAAAAGCGCAATCGGGGAGGCGGGCAAGTGAGCGCCGTGGACGGGACTGTAGGCCCGTGGTCGCTGCTCGCCCCGATCCGGACCCGGATGCGTGCGGTGGTCGCGTTATCCGTCCTGTCGTCGGTGGCTACCGTCGCTTCGCTGGTCGGCATCATCGACATCGCGATGACGTACCCGGAGGCCCCGGAGCATCGGACGTGGTTGGCCGTGGCTGTCATTGTCGTCGCCGCAACGGTGCGCATGGCCGCGGACGGCGCCGCCGGCATGCTCTCGCACCGGGCGGATAACGACCTGCAGCTCCACCTTCGGCGCCGGCTGGTCGCCCAAATCCGGAAGTTGCCGCTGGGCTGGCTGGACGCCCGGCGCTCGTCGGGAATCATCGGGTCGGTTGAGAAGGACGTCGCGGCTGTCCACCAGCTCATGGGCCACACCGTCGGTGAGACCGTGGTGGCGGTGCTGGTTCCCCTGCTTTCCCTCATCGCGCTCGTCGCGGTGGATTGGCGGATCGCGGCGGTGGCGGTCGTCCCGGTGCTGGTCACCTTCGCCCTGATGGGTGTGATGATTTCGCGCGGAGCCGGTCTTCAGCGCGACTACGAGCGAGCCTCCGAAGGAGTGACGGCCGCGGTCATCGAGTTGGTGCGAGGTATCTCAGTGATGAAGTCCTTCGGACGCGCCAACCAGGGCGCGGGTCGCTACGATGCCGCGGCGCTGTCGTTCGTCCGTGCGTGGTCTGCCTGGTCCCGGCAGTCGAACATCTATCTCGGGGTCATCGACGTGGTGACGTCCCCGATTACAGTCCTCGCAGTGGTGTGCGGGGCCGGCCTCGCTCTGAGGGACGCCGCGGGCGGCCTACCGGAGGGGCTCGTCGCCGGGCTGGTTCTCGGCCTTGGACTCTCCGCGGCGATCGTGCGGGTGGCCATGAACTCCGAACCCATCATCGCGGGGATCGCTGCCCTGAAGTCCATCGCGGAGGTGCTGGGCACGCCGCCGATCGTCGAGCCCGCCGATCCGGTGCCCGTGCGCGGAGGCGCGCTCGAGGCCCGGAACCTGGTCTTCGCCTACGGCGATGGGCCGCGGGTCCTCGACGGGATGTCCGCGACGTTCGAACCGGGGACCCTCACTGCGCTGGTGGGGTCCTCCGGTTCCGGAAAGTCCACCGTCGCCCGGCTGTTGGCGCGTTTCTACGACCCCGTTGAAGGCTCGGTGCTGCTGGGCGGCGCCGATCTTCGCGACATCGCCGTGCGCGACGTGCACCGCTCGGTGTCGGTGGTGTTCCAAGATCCGCAGTTGCTCACGCTGCCGTTGCGGGAGAACATCCGGCTGGCCAGGAGAGACGCCACCGACGGCGAAATCATGGCGGCCGCGAAGCTCGCGAACCTCGATGCGGTCATCGCGGCGCTGCCGAAGGGCCTGGATTCGGTGGTCAACGTCGACGTGACCTTTTCCGGTGGTGAGGCGCAGCGCGTGGCCATCGCGAGGTCGATCGTCACGGACGCGCCGGTGCTCATCTTCGACGAGGCAACCGCTTACGCGGATCCGGCTTCCGAGGCCCTCATCCAGTCCGCAATCGAGCGTTTGGCCCGTTCACGGACGGTGATTGTGATCGCGCACAGGTTGAGCACGATCCGAAACGCCGACCGCATCCTCGTTCTCGATGGGGGAGCGGTCGCGGAGGCGGGTACCCACGACGAGTTGCTTGCGCGCGGTGGCCGCTACCGGGATTTGTGGCGCGCGTTCGCACTCGACGACGAACCATCCGCCCCGCGGGGCACTGAATTAGACGATGAAAAGGCGGGGAACCGATGATTCGGGACTTGTGGTCGATGACGGATCGGCGCTCGAGAATGACGCTGGCGTGGCTCATTGCGTTGGCCGCGCTTGCCGCGCTGGCTCAGGGAGCGGCGTTCGTCGCGCTGCTGCCGCTGCTGTCGGCTCTGGCCGAGGGAGATGATGCGACGGCGTGGCGTTTCACCGGCGTCATCGCCGGCCTCGCGGCCGCCCATGCGGTGCTGTCTCTCGCCGCGGGGACGGTCGGCAGGGCGAATTCCGCAGCGGTGCTGTCGTCCCTGCTGCGTTCCCTGGGCGAACGCGTGCTGACGTTGCCACTCGGGTACGTCACCAAGTCCACGGCCGGCCGCTTTTCGGAGATGGCATCGTCGGGTATCGCGTTCGCGGCGTCCGTGCCGCACGTGATCCTGCGGCCTGTCATCGCCGCGGCGGTTGCGCCGACCGTCATCGCCTTCGGAATTCTGGCGGTGGATTGGCGCGTCGGTTTGGTTCTCGTCGCGTCGGCGCCGGTGATCTTCTTCGCCTACCGGGCCATTGGTCGGGTCGGCGGGGAGTCGGACGAAGCGCATGCTGACGCCGTCGCTGCCGTCTCCGGCAGGCTGATCGAGTTCACCCGCTGCCAGCAGGCGATTCGCGCCGCGGGCGACGGTTCGGCGGCGGACGCGATGGTGGATGAGGCAATCCGGGCCCAACACGATGCGTTCGCGAAGGCGACGTCGACGCAGGGGGCGGCCATCGGACGACTGGGTTCGGTCGTCCATGCGGTGTTCACGGCGGCGGTGATAGTCGCCGTGGCAGTCGCCGCGACGGGCGGGATGGCGCCGGCGCATTTGGCGCCGATGCTCATCGTGGTCGTCCAGTTCACCGGACCGATCACCACGGCGGGAGCGTTGTCCGGCGGTTTCGGTGCGGGCCGCAACACGTTGGCTGCGTTGCGTGACCTGCGGGCAATCCCCGCCCTTCCCGAACCTGCCGCACCGGAGCTGCCCGACGGGCATGACGTGGAGTTCCGCGACGTGAGCTTCGGGTACGGGGATAAGAAGGTTCTCGACGGCGTCAGCTTCCGTGCCCCTCAGGGAGCGCTGGTTGCCGTAGTGGGACCGTCGGGGGCGGGCAAGACGACGGTCATGCGGCTGCTGTCGCGTTTTCATGATCCGGACTCGGGGGAGGTCCTCATCGGCGGGGTACCCTTGCCTCGGATTGGCACCGACGGCGTGAACTCGCTGGTGACCCCGGTGTTCCAAGAGACGTTCCTTTTCGACGCGTCCGTGCGGGACAACGTGGTCTTCGCCGATCCCGGATTCGGTTCCGAGCCCGGTGACGGGGACCGCTTGCGCGAGGCCGCCCGGCGTTCCGGGGTGGACCGCATCGTGGAGCTGCTGCCTTCCGGGTGGGATACCCCGGTGGGGGAGGAGGGGACGCTGCTGTCGGGAGGCGAGCGGCAGCGCCTCGCCATTGCCCGGGCGCTTCTGAAGGATTCCCCGGTGGTGCTTCTCGACGAGCCGACGTCCTCGCTGGATGCGGCCACTGAGCGGGCGATCGTCGGCACGATGGAGGCGTTGCGCGGCGATCGCACCGTGATTGTCGTCGCCCATCGCCTGCACACCGTTCGCGATGCCGACCTCATCGTCGTGCTTTCGGAGGACGGGACGGTCGCAGAACGGGGCACGCACGATGAATTGCTGGCGAAGGGCGGCCGCTACGCCGAGTCGTGGGCGTGCCGGACGGGGAGCTCCTCGGGCGCCTGATCCTCATCACCTGGTCGATGCCCTCACGGGCGCCCTGCCGCAGCTTCCCGAATCCCACCGCCAGGCGCTCGGTGGACAGAGCGAAAACGCCGACGAAAACGCCGAGCAGCACGAACACCGACGAGCTGTAAAGACTGAAGCTCCCGGGAACGTGAAAATAGCCCCCCCCTTCCCGCTACTGCTACCGCCCGTGAATCTGGTTCTGCGCAATCTCCAGCCCGTGGCTGGCGATTAACTCCACCGCCTCCGCAGCAGTGGGCAGAGTGAAAGCGAGCTCCTCGCGTTCCTTAGCATTGAAATTACGCAGCACGTAGTCCGCCGGATCTTGGCGGCCCGGAGGACGGCCAATGCCAATACGCACCCGCATGTAGTCCTTCGTGCCCAACGACTTCGTGGTCGAGCGCAGGCCATTGTGGCCATTCTCGCCCCCGCCGCGCTTAAGCCGTACCACGCCCGGGTCCAGGTCCAGCTCATCGTGGACTACCACGACGTCGGTAGGCGCGACGTTGAAGAACTTGGCCAGCGCCGCAATCGGACCACCCGACAGATTCATGTAGGTCCGGGGCTTAGCCAGAATCACCTGTCGCTCGCCGCCATCGGAGGTCTTAAACCGAGTCTGCACAATCTCAGCGTTGGACTTCTTATGCACGCTAAACGACGAAGGCATCGGAGAAGTGCGGCTCGCTAGTTCATCTAGCACCAGATGCCCGACGTTATGGCGGGTGAGTTCATATTTGGGCCCAGGGTTGCCGAGCCCCACGACAAGCAGAGGTGTGGTGGAGGCGTTCATGAATTCAATCTTGGCACACGGTGCGCGGTCTGTTGGCTTCGGGGAGTTTCAAGAACAAAAAAGGGACGGACCAGAGTGTCCGTCCCTTTTTAGCTAAACGTGAAAGCCTGTACTGGTTCAGTCAGATAGAGCCATTCAGCGTTTGAATTACTCAGCCTCTTCCTCAGCTGGCTCATCCGGGGTCTCAGCCTCGCCCATGCCCTCGATATCGGCATCGACGTCACCAGCCGGCTCTTCCTCCGGCTCGACGATGTTGAAGATGAGCAGGTCAGCGTCGTCGGTGAGGACCAGGCCCTCTGGCAGGGTAACGTCGCCGGCGTGAACCATGGTGCCGACCTCTGCACCCTCGACGGAGACCTCGATCTCTTCCGGAATAGCCAGAACCGGTGCGTTGACCAGAATGGTCTCGGCATCCTGCATGAGCAGGGCGCCCGGAGCGAGCTCGCCAGTCGGAACGACCGGAACCTCAACCTCAACCTTCTCGTCACGGTGAATGGCGAGCAGGTCAGCGTGGTCGATGTCGAGGGTCAGCGGGTTCTGGTCAACAGCCTTGACCATGGACAGCTGGGACTCACCCTCGATGTTGACGTCCAGAACAGCGTTGACACCGTGGTTACGGATGACAGCGTGGAAATCCAGAGTGTCAACGAGGATGTGCTTCGGGGCATCCAGGTCAGCGCCGTAGATGACAACCGGGATGTCGCCAGCAACGCGGGCACGGCGAGCGGCACCCTTGCCGAACTCGGTGCGGTTACGAGCATCAATCTTGATGATGTTGGGCTTTGCCATGAAAATGGACTCCTAAACGATTCGATATTGAGTCGTCGAGTCGAGCACGTGCCGCATCCATGCCACCGTGGGCGCAAAAGTTGGGCTGCGAGCGTCGCGTCGATAACGGCAACCACCTACTGTGGCCGCCCTCGCCGAGACTTACCGGAGAAATTGTAGTGGACTAACAGGTCAAACAGCAAACCCCGCCACCACCAGCAAAACTAGGTTGCTGGTCGCGGCGGGATGCCCGTCGGCAAGCGGAAAGAACTTATGCCTGACCCTCGAAGAGGGTGGTGACGGAACCGTTTTCGAAGATCTCGTGGATCGTCTTAGCCAGCAGTGGTGCGATTGGCAGGACGGTCAGGTTGTCCCAGCCCTCGGTGGACTGCGGCAAGGTATCGGTGGTGATGACCTCGCGGGCACCGCACTTCGACAGGCGCTCGCGAGCTGGGTCGGAGAAGACGCCGTGCGTGGTAGCGATGATGACATCCTCAGCGCCAGCCTCACGCAGCACCTTGACAGCGCCGGCGATGGTGCCGCCGGTGTCAATCATGTCGTCGATGAGCAGACAGGTCTTACCGGAGACCTCGCCGACCACGCGGTTGGCGACAACCTGGTTTGCGACATCGACGGAACGGGTCTTGTGAATGAAGGCCAGCGGGGCGTCGCCCAGGGTGTTGGCCCACTTCTCGGAAACCTTCACACGGCCGGCGTCAGGGGAGACCACGACCAGGTTGTCCAGGGAGTAGTTCTTCTTGATGTACTCCGACAGAATCGGCATGGCGTGCATGTGATCGACCGGGCCGTCGAAGAAGCCCTGAATCTGGTCGGTGTGGAGGTCCACGGAGACGATGCGGTCAGCGCCGGCGGTCTTGAGCAGGTCAGCGACCAGGCGAGCGGAAATCGGCTCACGGCCACGGTGCTTCTTGTCCTGGCGGGCGTATGGGAAGAACGGCAGGATAGCGGTGATGCGCTTGGCTGAACCGCGCTTGAGCGCGTCAATCATAATCAGCTGCTCGATGAGCCACTTGTTCAGCGGTGCCGGGTGCGCCTGCAGTACGAAGGCATCGGAACCGCGGACGGATTCCTCGTAGCGCACGAAGATTTCGCCGTTGGCAAAATCACGAGCGGTCATCGGAGTCAGCTCTGTGCCGAGCTCCTTGGCAACTGCCTCGCCCAATTCCGGGTGTGCCCTTCCGGAGAAGAGCATGAGGTTCTTTTGGTTATCGATCCACTGGCCGGTCATCTGCCGTCTAGCCTTCCTGGTCTTCCTTGTTGTTGTCAGCGTTGTCAGCTACCTGCGCCGCCTGCGCTGCCTCAGCAGCAGCGGTACCTGGACGCTTCCGCTCGACCCATCCCTCGATGTTGCGCTGACGGCCACCACTGACCGCCAATGCTCCCGGAGGAACGTCGTCCTTAATAACAGTACCTGCACCTGAGTACGCACCATCACCCACGGTCACCGGAGCGATGAACATGGTGTCGGAGCCGGTGCGAACATGCGAGCCGATAACGGTGCGGTGCTTGTTGACGCCGTCGTAGTTCACGAACACGCTGGAGGCACCAATGTTGGAGTGCTCGCCAATCTCCGCATCGCCGACGTAGGTCAGGTGCGGAACCTTCGAACCGTTTCCAATCTGCGCGTTCTTCGCTTCTACGAAGCCGCCGAGCTTCGCGCCGACACCGAGTTTGGTGTTCGGGCGAATGTAGGTGAACGGTCCGACCGTCGCATCCTCGCCGATCTCCGAATCGGAACCGTGTGTACGTACGACGCTGGCGCGCTTGCCGACGACCATGTTGGTCAGCGTCGTGTCCGGTCCCACGGTGGCCCCGTCGCCAATCACGGTCTTGCCGTGCAGCTGCGTGCCCGGCAGAATCGTGACGTCGCGGCCGATTTCCACCTCAACGTCAATCCACGTGGTGTCCGGATTGACGATAGTGGCGCCCCCGCGCATAGCTGCCTCGCAGGTGCGACGGTTGAGCTCACGGCCAAGGGTAGCCAGCTGGACGCGGTCATTGACACCGGCGACGACGGTGGCGTCGGCGAGGCGGTGACCGCGTACTGAGCGGTCGGCCTCACGGGCGATGCCGATGACATCGGTGAGGTAGAGCTCGCCCTGGGCATTGTTGGTGTCCAGCTGCTTGAGAGCGTTTGCCAGGGTCTCGGCATCAAATGCGTAGACACCGGAGTTGACCTCGGTGATCTCGCGTTCCTCGTCGGAGGCGTCCTTTTCCTCCACGATGCGCAGAACTTCGCCGTCGGCGTTGCGAACGATGCGGCCGTAGCCGTGCGGGTTGTCAGCAGTGGAGGTCAGCACAGTCACGGCAGCGCGTGGCTTGCGGTTGTGCTCTTCGAGCAGTGCCTGGAGCGCTTCGGAATCCAGCAGCGGAACATCGGAAGTGGTCACCAGAATGGTGCCATCGAAATTCTGCAGCTCAGGGTGTTCCAGTGCGCACTGAACAGCGTGGCCGGTACCGTTTTGTTCTTCCTGCGGGGCAATGACGACGTCGTTGGAGTGCTCGGTATCCGAAGCCCAAGTCCCGATGGCGTCGATTACCTTTTCGCGCTGGTGGCCAACGACAACAGCAATCTCTTCCGGACTAATTCCCTTGGCGGCATAGAGCGCGTGCTCCAACATGGTACGACCGCCGATAGCGTGCAGCATTTTCGGCGTATCGGATTTCATTCGGGTGCCTTGACCCGCGGCGAGAATGACCACAGCGGTGGCCGAACCGTTTGACATGAAACTTGCTACTCCTCGGTCAGGGTGCATCACGGTCACGGCGGGGCGAAAAGTCACTTCTTAATTAAGGGGCCGGCCCCCCGCTTGCTCTCCCACCAGGACTCGAACCTAGAATGCCGGTACCAAAAACCGGAGTGTTGCCATTACACCATGGGAGAATGGGGCAAACGCGAAAAATTGCATGGCTGATTCGACGCTGATTCGACTCAGCCAACTCGCTTGCGCCTGCGATATACGATAGCAAGACTTTAGCCACTAATCTAAAAGCATGGCCTCCAATTCTCCGAGACGACGTATGACCGGTCCACAGCGCAAAGCTCAGCTGACAGAAGTCAGCCGTGGAATCTTTGCCGCCAAGGGGCTTGATGCCGCCTCAATGGAGGAGATCGCTGCCGCAGCTGGGGTATCAAAGCCGGTTGTCTACGAGCATTTCGGTACCAAAGAGCGGCTCTACCAGGCAGTCGTCGACCAGGAGATGAAGACCCTGGAGGCCACGATTAGGGAAGCGTTGTCCCTGGGACGCTCGCGTTACCGCATCGAACAGGCGGTGTTGGCACTGCTGACTTATGTGGAGGAAAACCCGGAGGGATTCTCCATTATTTCTCGCGACCCCGGCGTGGCGGGTGGCTATGAGACGCTGCTGAATAATGCCACTGAGTCGATTACGCCTATCCTTGCCGAGGCTTTCAAACGCGCCGGCTTCGACCCGGCCATGTCGGTGCTCTACGGAAACTGCATGGTCGGTATGGTTTCGCAGACCGCTCGCTGGTGGATGGAGAAGCGCAGTCCGGATAAGGAGACAGTGGCGGCGCACATCGTGAACCTGTGTTGGAACGGGCTGGCCGGCATGGAGGGTTCTCCGACTCTGCATGGCTCCGCTGATGTGCCAGCGGCCGCTGAGGGCGCGAAGTTCGGCGCAGGTGCCGCAGCGGACCCGATGCAGGTGGCGGAGAACGGCTAACCAGCACGCAGGGTGGATCCGGGGTGCATGGTTATATTGGGGCTATGCCAACTTCTGCGTCTTCCTCGGCGAAAGCCACACCCAGCATTCTGCCGAACCCGCTGTCGGGGCTGGAAAGCCTCGTTGTCACGGATCCTCAATTTGTCGGCGTGCTCGGGCGCATCGGCGAAGACGAGCTGGCGCTCACGGGTGCGGACGCGGTGCGTTCGCACCTTATTTACGCCATGTCTACGAAGGTGCCGGTGCTGGTCATCACGGCTACCGGCCGTGAGGCGGAGGACCTGACTGCCGAGGTCAAGTCTATGATCGGCGACCGTGTAGCTATGTTCCCCTCGTGGGAGACGCTCCCGCATGAGAAGCTTTCGCCAGCGGTGGATACCGTGGCGCAGCGTCGTAAGGCGCTTTACGACGTTCGCCGGGGCAAAGTCGACGTTCTGATTGCGGCGGTGCGCTCGTTGGTGCAGCCGATTGTGGACGACCTCGAGGCTGAAGCCAGCGCCCCCATTCACGTCCAACTGGACCAGGACTGCGAGAACCTGGTTGAGCGGCTGGTGCATCACGGCTATTCGCATGTGGACATGGTCGGCAGGCGTGGCCAGTTTGCCGTGCGTGGCGGCATCGTCGATGTTTTCCCTGCGACCGAAGAGCTGCCGGTACGTATCGAGCTCTGGGGTGACGAGGTCACCGACCTGCGCGCCTTTTCCGTCGCTGACCAGCGCACGATCTCTGAGGTAGAGGTCGACCAGCTGGATATCTTCCCGTGTCGTGCACTGCTTATCGACGACGACGTGAAGGCCGCCGCGGAGAAACTCGCCACCACGCGCTCCGGCCAGGTCCAAGAAATGCTCACCCGCATCGGTGATGGCCAGTGGGTGGAGGGCATGGAGTCGCTGATTCCACTGATTAGTCAGCATCCGATGAAGATGCTCACCGAGGTCATGCCGGAGAAAACGCATGTGCTCATGTGCGGGCCGGAGCGCATTCGCTCTCGCGCGCAGGACCTGATTAGTGCGGGCGAGGAGTTTATGGCCGCAGCGTGGGAAACGGCCGCGATGGGTGGCTCGGCGCCAATCGCCACCGATGGTCTGGAGCCCAGCGCTTACCGCAGCTTGGCCTCTATCCCGATGCCCACCTCGTGGCATATTTCCCCGCCCGGCATGTTAGAGGCGGGGGTCACCGAAGATGATGTGCTGCCGCTAACCTTTGAGCCCGGGCCCGCGCCACGCGGTGACTTAAAGGAAATTGGTCACCTGATGAAGCAGCTGCGCGATGCCACGGTCGCGGGGGAACGAGTGGCGTACGTGGCGGCGACGCCCGCGGGCGCGCGTCGGCAAGCGGAAAGGTTTAGGGAAGCCGGAATTGCGACGCGCATGGCGGCGGGCCCGGAGTATCCCGAGTCCGGAAGAATTACCGTCTACCAGGGTGTTTTGCACGGCGGCCTGGTGTTCCCGCGTATTCCCGGTGGCGCGCTGACTCTGATTACTGAGCAGGGCATCACGGGGAACCGCATCGCGGAAGGTGCCCTTGGTGGTCGCCGTAAACCGGCGAAGCGCCGTGGTCGCGTGGATCCGCTGGCACTGAAGGCCGGCGACTATGTCGTACACGACACGCATGGCATCGGTCGATTTGTGAAGCTCACTGAGCGCACCATCGGCACGGGCGAGGATCAGGCTCGCCGCGAGTACGTGGTGCTCGAGTACGCACCGAGCAAGCGCGGAGGCCCCTCGGACCAGCTCTACGTGCCGATGGAGAGCCTGGATCTGCTGTCGCGCTATGTCGGCGGCGAAAAGCCCGCGCTGTCGAAGATGGGCGGCTCGGACTGGAAGTCCACCAAGCGCAAGGCCCGTGGTGCTGTCCGCGAGATTGCGGAAGAGCTGGTCAAGCTCTACGCCGAGCGTCAAGCCGCGCCGGGCCACGCGTTCGCGCCGGATACGCCGTGGCAGCAGGAGATGGAGGATAACTTCCCCTTCACCGAAACTGAGGACCAGCTGCAGGCCATCGACGAAATCAAGTCCGACATGGAAAAACCGGTACCGATGGACCGCGTGCTCATCGGCGATGTCGGCTACGGCAAGACCGAGGTGGCACTGCGTGCTGCTTTCAAAGCGGTTCAAGATGGCCGTCAGGTAGCAGTGTTGGTGCCGACCACGCTGTTGGCACAGCAGCATTTGACTACTTTCACTCAGCGTATGGAGGGCTTCCCAGTCACCATCCGTGGGCTGTCCCGCTTCACCTCGCCGAAGGACTCCAAAGAGGTTCTCGAAGGGTTGAAGAATGGGACGGTCGATATTGTTATCGGCACGCATCGTCTCTTGCAGACCGGCGTGCAGTGGAAAGAACTCGGTCTGGTCATCGTTGACGAGGAGCAGCGTTTCGGCGTCGAGCACAAGGAACACATCAAGGCGCTGCGTCACCACGTCGACGTGCTCACCATGTCCGCAACGCCAATTCCGCGCACGCTCGAAATGTCGATTGCCGGCATCCGCGAGATGAGCCAGATTCTCACCCCGCCGCAGGACCGCCACCCGGTGCTGACATACGTCGGCGCGCAGTCTGACAAGCAGGTCGCCGCTGCTATCAGGCGCGAGCTGCTTCGCGACGGCCAGGTGTTCTACCTGCATAATAAGGTGGAAACCATTGACAAGGTCGCACAGAATATCCGCAATTTGGTGCCCGAGGCCCGTGTGGTAGTGGCCCACGGTCAGATGGGGGAGGAGCAGCTGGAGCGCACGGTCGATGGTTTCTGGCAGCGCGAGTACGACGTGCTGGTGTGTACCACCATCGTGGAGACCGGCCTGGATATTGCCAACGCCAATACGTTGATTGTGGAAAACGCCCACCATATGGGTCTTTCCCAGCTGCACCAGCTGCGTGGTCGCGTGGGCCGTTCCCGTGAGCGCGCCTATGCCTACTTCCTCTACCCGGAGAATCAGACGCTGACGGAGACTTCCTACGACCGTCTGTCCACGATCGCGCAGAACAATGACTTGGGTGCCGGTATGGCCGTGGCCATGAAGGACCTGGAAATGCGCGGAGCCGGAAATATCCTCGGTGCGGAGCAGTCCGGTCACATTGCCGGCGTCGGCTTCGACATGTACGTCCGACTGGTTGGCGAGGCCGTGGCTGCACTGAAGGCAGTGGCCGATGGTGAAACTCCGGATGCTTCCGATAACGAACCGAAGGAAGTTCGGATTGATTTGCCGGTGGATGCGAATATTCCGGCCGAATATGTGTCGTCGGAACGCCTACGTCTAGAGGCGTACCGCAAATTTGCTGCCGCCAGTGCGCTGGACGATATCGACGTAGTGCTCGAAGAGCTCGTCGACCGTTACGGAACCCCACCCATTGAGGTGGAGAGACTGGCGGTTATTTCACGACTTCGAATTATTTGCCGGGAATTCGGCGTGCATGAAGTTCAAGCTATGGGGGCGCACATTAGAATAACCCCTATGGAGCTTGCTGACTCCAAGCAGGTGCGTCTCAAGCGCCTGTATCCACAGGCGACCTATCGTGCGGCAACGCGCACGGTTTCCGTCGGAATGCCGAAGGAAGGGCGAGGGTTGCGGGCAAAACCTGTCCGCGATATTGCATTGGTGCAGTGGGTAGCAGACTTCTTGACATCGATGGCGGGAATTCCACGTATGGATATCTCGCACATGGGAAAGGACTAGAAACCGTATGACTATCATCAAGCTCGATAGCCGCTTTCCAACTGCAATTCCGCTGGAAGCCGCTAACCTGCTGACCGGTGAAGTCAGCTACACCGAAGAAGTCCCAATCCGTGTGCGCTGGGCAATCGCCGACGCCGGTGGGCACTCGGTGTCCCAGGCGGAGATTCTGGTCACCACCGATATGGAAAATGACGAGGTACTCGATCGCCTCGATGCGGGCGAGAAAATCTACTCAGTCGAGCTGGATGATGCGCCGAACCCAGCAGCTCCAGCGGGCCCGGCCGCTCCGGTCGCGGCGGCACCCCAGCAGGACTCGGTGCAGGAACCTGAGCCAGAACCGGTTGCAGAGCCAGTGGCAGAGTCTGTTGCAGAACCGCTGACTCCGCAGGAACAGCTTGCCGCAGCTCGTCTGCCCCACGTCGTCGAGGCCGTGGACATCATGGCGGCCGCACGGCGCACGGGGCAGTGGGAAGCTCGCCAGACGCACAAGAGCCTGCTGCCGTACCTCATTGAAGAGACCTACGAGTTTGTCGATGCAGTCAACGAGGGCGGTGACATTCGTAGCGAGCTGTCAGATCTGCTGCTGCAAGTCCTCTTCCACGCTGAAATCGCTGAGGACTTCGACTTCGACGACGTGGCGACCGACTTTATTTTGAAGATGCGAGCTCGTCAGCCGTACCTCTTCGACGGCACTGTGGCCGAGGGAGAAATGGTCTCGGAGGAAGAGCAGGAGCGACTGTGGACTTACGGCCGCGGACGTCCGCGCTCGAACCCGGCTACGCAGTTGCCAGCTCTGACTTTGGCTGAGGAAGCCATCCGCCGCGCACGTGCGCTGGGACTGTCCGATGCAGACATTCCAGTGGAGATTCTGGTCCCGACCCCGGGACTGGAGACTGAGTCCGGTGCGGAAGAGCGAACCCGACAGGCTTCACGCGCATTCCTGGCTGAGCTGGCCCAGATGGAGAATCAGCAGGCCGGTAGTGCTGAGCAGTGGGCAGCGGGCAGCGAAGATAACGAAGAGGCTGAGGACCTCGGCCCGTCGGAAAGCGACAGCTAGTTTCCAACAAAAGTGATTTCTGTCCTCGAGTTTGAGTGATTTTTATGGTTTACCCCGTAGAGTAATTCCCCATGCCTTCTAATTCTCCCTTTGATGAATACGCGCACCCCGCACCCCGCGGGGCGAAGTCGCGTGGCCGCAGTAGGGGGAAAAAGAAGTCCTCGCGAGGCTGTGGCTGCCTCGGTCTAACCTCCCTGGCGGTGCTGATTATCATTGGCACGGTTGGGGCGTTGGCGATGTTCACTGGACCCGTTATCCCGTCGTTGACCAAGAAGCCGATTCCGGACAATGTGCCGCCTGCCGCGGCCGAGCCACCGCCGATGATTGATGTCAACGCGCCCGGGCGCACCTCTGAACAGCTCCGACAGTGGGCGCAGCAGATTTCCCCGAAGACGGGGATTTCTGAGGACGCCCTCCGCGCCTACGGCAACGCATATGTGATTGCGGCAGAACAGTTCCCGAGCTGCCACCTGGAGTGGAACACGCTTGCGGGACTGGGCAAGGTGGAGACTAATCACGGCACGTACTCGGGCAATTGGCTCAAGCCGGCGCATATCGGTGCCGATGGGGTAGTGAGTCCGACGATTATCGGTCCGCCGCTGGACGGTACGAGTGGGTTTGCTGAGGTTCTCGATACTGACAACGGCGAACTCGACGGTGACACAGAGTATGACCGCGCTGTGGGGCCGATGCAGTTTATTCCCGAGACATGGCATCGCTTTGCGATGGATGCTTCGGGGGATGGTGTCGCGGACCCCAATAACGTCGACGACGCGACTGCGACGACCGCGCGGATGCTCTGCAGCGACGAACGCGACCTCGCCACCCCGGAAGGGTGGGCATCTGCAATTCGCTCATATAACCAATCTGAGCAGTATCTTCGCGATGTCCGGGACGCTGCGGCGAACTATGCGCTGAATCAGCCCGCATAGGGTGAAAAGGATTTAAGGCGAAGGTTGGCAAACCGTGCCACAATTGGAGTCATGTGCCGGAACGGTTCCGGCGGAAAGGTGACCTATGGCTGCAATCATCGAGTTGAACGCACGCGAAATTCTGGACTCCCGTGGTAACCCGACCGTTGAGGTTGAGGTGCTGTTGGAAGACGGCGCTGTGGGCCGCGCTGCGGTTCCGTCCGGTGCCTCTACCGGTGTACACGAGGCTCACGAGCTCCGCGATGGTGAGGATCGTTACCTGGGCAAGGGTGTCCAGAAGGCTGTCCGCGCGGTGCTCGAGGAGATTGAGGACGCAATTATCGGCCTCGAAGCTGAGGATCAGCGTCTCGTTGACAAGACCATGATTGAGCTGGACGGCACTGAAAACAAGTCCCGTCTGGGTGCCAACGCCATTCTCGGTGTGTCCATGGCCGTTGCCAAGGCCGCTGCTGAGTCCGCCGGCCTCGACCTGTTCCGCTACGTCGGCGGTCCGAACGGTCACATTCTGCCGGTCCCGATGATGAACATCCTCAACGGTGGCGAGCACGCTGACTCCGGTGTTGATGTCCAGGAGTTCATGATTGCCCCGATTGGTGCTCCGACCTTCAAGGAGGCACTGCGCGTCGGCGCTGAGGTCTACCACGCGCTGAAGAAGGTCATTAAGGACAAAGGACTGTCCACCGGTCTCGGCGATGAGGGCGGCTTCGCTCCGTCGGTCGACTCCACCAAGGCTGCACTGGACCTGATTGTTGAAGCAATTGAGGCCGCTGGCTACAAGCTGGGCGACGACGTCGCTCTGGCTCTGGACGTCGCTTCTTCCGAGTTCTACAAGGACGGCAAGTACCACTTCGAAGGTGGCGAGCGCACCTCTGAGGAGATGGCAGCTGTCTACGCCGACCTCGTTGAGAACTACGCCATCGTCTCCATCGAGGATCCGCTGCAGGAGGACGACTGGGAGGGCTACACTAAGCTGACCGCTCAGCTGGGTGACAAGGTCCAGATTGTCGGCGATGACTTCTTCGTTACCAACCCGAAGCGTCTGGCTGAGGGCATTGAGAAGAAGGCCGCTAACGCTCTGCTGGTCAAGGTCAACCAGATCGGTTCCCTGTCTGAGACCTTCGAGGCCGTCGCAATGGCCCACAACGCCGGTTACAAGACCATGATGTCGCACCGCTCCGGTGAGACTGAGGACACCACCATCGCTGACCTGGCCGTCGGTCTCAACTGTGGCCAAATCAAGACCGGTGCTCCGGCTCGCTCCGAGCGCGTTGCTAAGTACAACCAGCTGCTGCGCATCGAAGAGTACCTCGGCGATGCCGCAGTCTACGCTGGCCGCAGCGCTTTCCCGCGTTTCAAGTAAAGAGCTGAGGCGCTGCGAAAGCTGCGTCTAGCACTGCCCGCCCGCACCACACACGTGGTTGTGGGCGGGTTTTTGTTATTTCATCGGCTGGCGGTCGGGTAGAGTGTGGGGCATGAGTGCATCGGACCGATCTCGCCGCGGAACACAGTCGCGCCCTGCAGGGGCGGGGCAGCGTTCGGCAGCGGCAATCGCATCGGGAATGCGCTCGCTGAGCACGGCACAGAAGATCGGTATTGGTCTGTTGGTGCTTTTCTTAGTTTCTGTTCTCGCAATCCCGCTGCGGACCTTTGCACAACAGCAGGCGGATGTAGCCGCAACGCAGGACAGTATTGCGCGCATGGAACAGCGAATTGAGCAGCTAGAGGATGAAAAGGAGCTTTACTCCAACCCTGCCTATATCAAGGAGCAGGCACGCCTGCGCCTGGGGCTGGTAGAGCCGGGGGAGACCCCATTCCGTATCCTCGATCCGGCAGTGGGCGAACAGCCCGTGACGCAGCCGGAGGAAATTCCGCAGCACCAGGCCAAGAAATGGTACGAGACGCTGTGGGATTCCATTTCCATCCCGCCCGAACCCGACGAGACTCGCCCGAATCCGGGGCGCGATCAGGCAACGAGGCCAGAGAGCTTGCCGACGGTACCGGAGTCCTAAACCTCCATAGGGCAACCTGAGCCTCTCGGTGAGGTTGCATGCGCGGTGGAGTGTGCCGTCGTAAAGCGAAACAACGCGCTTGTAAGGCGACTGTGAGATTATGTGTCAGTAAAACGGAAGCAAAAGGAGTGTGACCGATGTCTGTGGATACCGCAGATTTGGAAGTGATAGCGGAGCAGCTCGGACGTGAACCGCGGGGTGTAGTGGACATCTCTTACCGCAGCCCCGACGGCACTCCTGGTGTGGTCAAGACGAAGCCTCGTTTGGACGATGGCACTCCGTTTCCCACGCTCTTTTACCTGACTGATCCGCGTTTGACAGCGGAGGCCTCCCGGTTGGAGACGACCGGCGTGATGAAGGAAATGACCGCGCGTCTGGAAAGTGACGAAGAGCTTGCCGCTGATTACCAGCGTGCACACGAGGCGTTTCTGGCGGAGCGCAATGAGATGGAAGACCTGGGCACGGACTTCTCCGGTGGCGGCATGCCGACGCGCGTGAAGTGCCTACACGTTCTTATTGCCTACGCGTTGGCAAAGGGGCCGGATCACTTCCGACTGGGTACGGAGTCGGTGGCGCTGGCGGCGGAGAATGAGAAGCTGCGCGGCACCGCGATTCCCGCGGACTGGCCGACGATTTCCGAGCTCGGTATTGCGTATCCGGGGGTGGAGGGATAAATGACGACTCTCGCTGCCGTCGACTGCGGCACTAACTCGCTTCGACTGCTTATCAGCCGGGTCGAGGTCGTCGATGGAGTTCTCGAAATCACAGAACTGCACCGACTGATGGAAATCGTCCGCCTTGGCCAGGGCGTGGATGCCACTGGCATGCTGGCCCCGGAGGCACTGGAGCGCGTGCGGGAGGCTCTGACGAAGTATGCAGAGCTTATGCAAGTCGAAAAAGTGCAAGCAGTCCGAATGGTGGCGACATCGGCGACGCGCGACGCAAGCAACCGCGACGATTTCTTCGCCATGACCCGCGAGATTCTCGCTCCGTGGGGTGCAGAGGCCGAGGTTATTTCCGGCGACGAGGAAGCCGCGCTGTCCTTCCGCGGGGCAGTCGATGACTTGGAGCCCGAGCTGGGTCCGTATTGCGTCATCGACGTCGGCGGCGGCTCCACCGAGGTTATTGTCGGTGACCACGATGGTACGGTAGCCGGCTCTGATTCCGTGGCTATGGGCAGTGTGCGCTTGACCGAACGGTTCCTGCAGGCCTCGCGGCCGACGGCGGAGCAGGTCCAGGAGGCGCGTTCGTATGTTGCGGAACTGGCCGACGAGATTATTGCGAAGGTGCCTGTCGACAAGGCTCGCACCATCGTCGGCTGCGCCGGGACCTTCACCACCCTGTCGGCGCTGGCACAGGGCCTAGAAACCTACGACCCGGAGGCAATCCACCTGTCGCAGCTGCGCTTTGCGGCGTTGCGTGCGTTGACAGCATCCGTCATCGAGACCGATGCGGAATCCCTTGCTGCGAATCCGGTCATGCACCCGAAACGCGCGGATGTCTTCGCCGGTGGTTCCATCATTGTTGACGGTCTGATGGACATGTTTGAGGCGCTGCCACTTTCCGAGGCAGCCAAGGAAGAGCAGCGCTTTTTCTACATCAGCGAGAAGGATATCCTCGACGGAATTGTGGCGAGTTTGGTAGACACCCATATCGCCCATTAATCTTTCTTAGGGGCCCCTATAGCCCAATTGGCAGAGGCAGAGGACTTAAAATCCTTTCAGTGTGGGTTCGAGTCCCACTGGGGGCACCAAAAGGCCAGGTAGAAGCGATTTTCTACCTGGTCTTTTGCTATTTGTGTGCGCTCCACACGTATTACGGCAGGACGTTGAACTTCTTGCCGAGAACAAGTGCCGTGTTGAACACCTTCGAGTACAGCTCACGCGGCATCTGTGGCATCGACACCGGGGAAAGACGCTGCACGGTCACCGTCTGCGCATCGGTGTACTTCAGCAAGCCGCCCGCTGCTTGACGACGGCCCACACCCGAATCCTTGAAACCACCCATCGGGGCATCGACAGACGCGAAGGCCGCAGCAAAACCATCGTTGACATTCACAGTGCCGGCCTCAAGCTGTGGAGCCAGCTCCTTTGCGCGACGCGGGGAGGTCCACAGCGAAGCGTTGAGGCCATAACGGGAATCGTTGGACTTGGCGATAGCCTCATGGACATCCGAGACACGCTGGAGGACTACCACGGGGCCGAATACCTCTTCGGTCAGCAGGGCGACGCCCTCCGGGACGTCGGTAAGCACGGTTGGCTCGTAGAACAGCGGTCCCAGATCGGGACGAGGACGACCACCGGCCAGCACAGTGGCGCCGGCCTCGATGACCTCGTCGACCATGGACTTGACGATGTCGAACTGCCCCTGCGACTGCAGGCAGCCCATTTCGGTTTCCCACTCGTAGCCAGCGCCGATGGACATTGCCTTCACGCGGTCGGTGAATGCCGGGACGAATTCGTCCCAGACGGAGTCCACGACATAGATTCGCTCAATGGACACGCACAGGTGACCGGAGTTGGTGAAGCAGCCGATGCGCGCGCCCTCGACCGCGCGGTTGATGTTGGCATCCTCAGCGACAATCAGCGGGTTCTTGCCGCCGAGCTCCGCGGAGAAACTAATCAGGCGCTCGCCGCACTGCTGTGCCAGTGAGCGGCCGGTCTCGGAGGAGCCGGTGAACATCAGGAAGTCACACTGGCCGACAATGCCCTGGCCGACAACGCGACCGGGACCTGGAATGACCTGGAAGAGATCCTCCGGAAGGCCAGCGCGGTAGAGCAAATCGACAGCGAAGAGAGCAGTAAACGGAGTGGTGCTGTCCGGCTTGAGCACGATGGCGTTACCGGCCATCAGTGCAGCCAGCGCGTCGGAAACCGCGAGGGTCAGTGGGTAATTCCACGGAGCAATAACACCGACTACGCCCTTTGGATGGTGGTAGACGGTGGTCTTGGAAAGTACCGGGACAGCGCCGTGTGCTCGCTTCGGCTCAAGCAGTTTCGGGCCCTGATTGCCGTAGTAGCGGGCGGTGATAGCTGTGTGTACGAGCTCCTCGTGGGCACTGGCGCGGTTTTTACCGGTCTCGGCCTGCAGCAGGTCCAGCACCTGGTCGCAGTGGGTAAAGAGCAGGTCGTGGAAGTGGTGCAGCACTTCGCCGCGCTTTTCCGGCGCCATGCGGGCCCACTTCTTCTGCGCGGCACGGGCACGCTTGAAGGCCTCGTCGACATCGGCCTGGGTACCGACAGGAATCTGCGCCAGCTCCTGGCCGGTAAATGGTGCCGAGATAGTGGCGGTCTTCGACTTATCAGCTACCGTGACGCGCTGAAGAAGGCGGGCAACGAGCTCGTCGTTAAGCGGATTGCGGATGGTAGTTCGGTTTGTCGTAGCAGTAGATGCTGTCATGGCACAGATACTACTGTTGCGCGGCGCTCCGAGATAGTAAATTTGGCAAAACTACTAAAATTTAGAAAACTCTAGTAAGTAGTCCAGCCCATCCGACGGTTGCGGTCCGGGTCTCGCGGGCCATCGTTGCCGAACTCGAACGGTTCGTGACCGTCGACATCGCCGTAGCGCATCTCCGGGTCATCATCCAGATCGTCATCGATGTCGATGTCCGGCTTTTCCTCTGCCAACCGCTTGCCGAGAGTGTCATGCGGAGAAGCGCCTCGCCAGCGGTCTGGAGGATCCATTACATAATTCTCGCCGTCACCGGTGAGGAAGTCGCCATCGAGCCCCTCTGAGCCATCGAGCGTGGTCTCGTCGAAATCACCAGTGGTATCCGGATCGTAGTCAAGGCCATCAGACATCTTGACCAACCTCCTGTTTCGTAATCACTCAAGTGGTGCCCACGCCTGGCGACTGTGAGTGTTTCCGCGATTACAAAATCACCGCCAGCAGGCGAGGAATTACCTTGATACTAACTGTTTTTCAGGGTTGGGAACAATACCTTTACGTCGCCCGTTGTAGACAGTGTAGGCAGACGTATGCACGTGTGCCTAAGTTCAAAACTTGTAAGAAAAACTGAGAAAAAGAAAGAAGGACGACGTGCGCGAAAGCAGCAATCCTGCATTCAGTTCACTTACTAAGACCGTCGCCCGCGGACAGGCGGGCGCACAACACTACGGCCAAGGTCAGATGGGCGCTGACTACGGGGATAACCCGTACCAGTCGCAGGTTGCCGCCGACTACCGTCCGATGACGGTCGACGATGTCGTTTCCAAGACCGGCATCACGCTGGCAACCATCATCGTTTTGGCTGCAGTCAACTTCTTCATTGCCGTTAGCGTCTCCACCAGCCTGGCCATGATTCTGACCATCGTCGGCGCCATCGGTGGTCTGATTACTGTTTTGGTTTCCACCTTCGGCAAGAAGTACGGCTCCGCGCCGGTTACCCTCACCTACGCGGCCTTCGAGGGGCTCTTTGTCGGCGGCATCAGCTTCATGTTCACCGCCCCGATTCAGGGCGTTGCTGCTGGTGCGTTGATTATGCAGGCCGTGCTGGCCACCCTGGGTGTCTTCATCGGTATGCTCTTCGTCTACAAGTCGGGCGCTATCCGTGTGACCCCGAAGTTCACCCGATTCATGAGTGCGGCTCTGATTGGTGTCCTGGTCCTCATGCTGGGCAACCTGGTGCTCTCCCTGTTCGGCCTGGGCTTCCCGCTGCGTGACGGTGGCATGCTGTCGATCATCTTCTCGCTGGTCTGCATCGGCCTGGCAGCCTTTAGCTTCCTGATTGACTTTGATCAGGCTGACCGACTGGTCCGCGCAGGTGCTCCGGCTCAGTACGCCTGGGGTGTCGCCCTCGGCCTGGCTGTGACCTTGGTCTGGCTCTACACCGAGATTCTGCGTCTGCTGTCCTACTTCAGGGACTAAACGCTAGAAAACTAACTAACGCACAAGCGCCGGTTAGCCCGTTTTACGGGTTGGCCGGCGCTTTGCTCTTATCTGATGAGCTGCTTTCTCGATTCGCATTAAACACGGACGCGCGGTGGGCCAATCGACCGGCAGTCAACATTTTGACCGATCGGGCTGTGCAGTGTGACGTCGTAAAGCGCGATATTGAAGCGGGAGAGGGTACAAAAAAATGGACCGATAGGCCATATGGGCTTCTATCGGTCCAAGAATCGGGCACTGTGGCCCGAAGTTGCCGCCTGGGTTGAGGCGGTCTAACGCCGGGAGCGCTTAGGCATCCATCTCCGGGTTGTACGGCTCAGCCTTAACTACGGTGACAGACACTTCGTCGCCGCTCGGGGAAGCGTAAGTGCGGGTCTCGCCCTCCTTAGCGCCGACCAGAGCCTTACCCAGCGGGGAATCGGTGGAGTAGGTCTCCAGGTTCGGGTTGGAGGAGTCAGCGCCACGGGTACCGATGAGGAAGGTCTCGGTGTCGTCCTCGTCGCCGTCGTAGTAGACGTGGACCACGGTGCCGACCAGAGCCACACCGGACTCCTGCGGAATCTCGCCGACAGTGGCGCGCTGGAGCAGGTCTTCGAGGTAGCGGATGCGTGCCTCTTCCTGTCCCTGCTGCTCGCGGGCGGCATCGTAGCCGGCGTTTTCCTTCAAGTCGCCCTCTTCGCGGCGCTCGTTAATCTCGGCGGCGATGACCGGGCGGTTTTCATATAGCGCCTCAAGCTCGGCCTTGAGCTTGTCGTAGGACTCCTGGGTGAGCCATGGGCTATTGTTCTTTGCCTCAGTCATGGTTCCTCCTGTGTTTTTGGCTATTTAATACAAAAGCGGCCCCGCGTGGGGCCGTCGGCTGCGTCACAGGATAGCACTGTCACGCCACATGGCAATAACAGGCGCGTCGGAGTGTTGTCGCGCACGCTTTACGACGTGCCCCCCGCAGCGCATGATCCTCAGTCGCGAAGGGAGATTACTTCGCAGGTGCGAGGAACTCCGGAATGTCGGTGGAGCAGCCATAGACATCGCCTGCGACGGCCAGCTCGCGGGTGGCAATGGGGACGTCCATCCGCACGGTAGCGGGGCCGCCGCCCGGGATGAATACGTCGCGACGCCCGACCTCTGCCACGTCATAGTTCAGCGCATAGATAATGCAGTAGCTATCCAGCTCCGGCTTTTCGCGGGTGACGTCCAGCGTGAAGATGAACTGCTCATCTTCCTTGCCTGGAGTGCGGCTCCAGCCCGCTTGCGTTGCAGAGACATCCGGGGCGGAGACGCGGTTCATCTGAACGAAGATGTATGCGCCGACGATGACGAGCATGCCAACAATAGCGATGACAACCAATTTTGCGGGGAGAGTGCGACTGTTGTCCCCATAGCGCTCGCGCTGCTCGTTAGGCGCTGCGGTATTTCGGGTGTTTCGCTCCGAACTTTCAGCCATGCTTTTTAGCCTATCGGAGTTCTCAGTCGACGTGGTAAAATGTTGACAGTTAAACAATCTTTCTGGTGTGGCGCGGTGTCCTGCTGCTATGTCGTTCCGCCGAGTAGCGATGCTGCGTGGTCATATGATGGTGCAGCGCTATAGTGGGGCGGTATTGAAACGGTGCTGGAGTAGCATCGTTGCGGTCGAAGGGCTCCGGCCTTGGCCAGAAAACATGGACTGAGATAGTAGCGGGAGTGACTTCAATTGACACTTCGTCTGATGGCAATTCACGCTCATCCTGATGACGAATCGAGCAAGGGCGCCGCAACGATGGCCCGATATGCGGCGGAAGGGCATCGCGTCAAAGTGGTGACCTGCACCGGCGGTGAGGCCGGTAGCATTCTCAACCCTGCGATGGATCGGCCGGAGGTGCGGGAGAATATCGCCGCAGTGCGCGTTCACGAAATGGCTGCAGCCGCTGAGACTCTCGGCGTTGAACATGAGTGGCTCGGCTTTACCGACTCCGGTCTGCCTGCGGGCAACCCGGTGCCGGTGCTGTCGCACGGTGTGTTTGCTCGCCAATCGGTCGAGGATGCGACCAAGCCTCTCATTCGGGCAATCCGCGAGTTTCGTCCGCACGTCGTCATTACTTACGACGAAAACGGTGGCTACCCGCACCCGGACCACATCATGACCCATATCGTGTCCATGCGCGCTTGGCTGGAGTCTGGAACGGATAAGTACCCCGAGCTCGGTGAACCATGGGAAATTTCCAAGCTCTACTACACCCACGGTTTCATCAAGGCGCGTCTCATCGCGCTGGACAACTACTACCGCGACAACGGTTTGGAAAGCCCGCTGGCCGAGTCCTTCCGCCGTTGGACTAAGACTCCCGGCGACATCATGACCCGCGTGACCACGCAGGTTGAGTGCGGCGAATACTTCCAGCAGCGGGATCAGGCGCTGCTGGCGCACGCTACGCAGATCGATCCGAACGGGCCATTCTTCGCCGTGCCGGTAGACATTCAGCAGCGCGTTTGGCCGACCGAAGAGTTTGAGCTTGCCCGCACTCGAGTGCAGACCGAGCTGCCAGAGACCGATCTCTTCGCCGGTATCGACCCCGACGCGGAATAGTCCGGAATTAACGCTAAGCTGGAACTCATGATTGAAAGCTTCGATGCCTTGGCGGCTCGCACGACAATTTTCCTGGCGCAGAACCCCACTGGTCCGCGGGGTGCTGACTTCGGAAAGGCCTCTCCTGTTGGCCTGCTCATCATTGTCGTTTTGCTCATCGTCATCCTGGCTCTCGGCTGGGATCTCTCGCGGCGCGCGAAGCGCATGGCCGCTCGCCGGAAGTTCGCCGAGGCGCACGACATGGATCCCTTCGATTCCGAGGCTGTGGATAAGGCGATGGCTGCAGCAGAGCAGCGTCGTGAAGCGGAGTAGTCAGCGTCAAGGTGTGTGCGCGTCGCTTGACGACGGGTAGTTGCGCGCACCCCTGATTGTTTCCCGTGTGGCGGGATTTGGAGTTCGAATTGCGGGATTCTAGGCAGTGCGCTACAGTCAAGCGCATGCGTATGTGGCGATTTTATTTTTCGAAGGCTCCGGAGGCAGTGACGACATAGTCACAGCCGGCGGCTAATCGTCACGTCGCCACCAACCGGAGCCAAAGGCAGCAGCCCCACCAATAGGGGCGCTGCCTTTTGTCGTATCTACAGCCAAATACATGCGTAACGCCCCAGAGAAAAGAGACCTCAGATGACCCCTCCAACTTCCCTCGAAGCCCCCGCCTCTACCGCGAACCGCCGTGTCGTAGCCTTCCACGACCTGCCCTCCCCAGAAGAGGTCATGGCCAAACAGCCACTGACCCCGAACCTAGTTAACGAAGTGGAGCAGTCGCGACTCGACATCGCCCGCGTCATCGCCCGCGAGGACGATCGCCTGCTGGTCGTTGTCGGCCCGTGCTCCATCCACGACCCCGAGGCCGCCATCGACTACGCCCGCCGCCTGAAGGCCACCGCCGATGAGCTCGACGAGGACCTGCTGGTCGTCATGCGCGTCTACTTCGAAAAGCCGCGCACCACCGTCGGCTGGAAGGGACTCATCAACGACCCCGACCTGGATAGCTCCTTCAAAATCAACAAGGGCCTGCACATGGCCCGCGAAGTGCTCATCGGGGTCCTGCGCACCGGCCTGCCCGCCGGCGCTGAATTCCTCGAGCCCAACAGCCCGCAGTACATCGCCGACGCCGTCTCCTGGGGTGCGATTGGTGCGCGCACCACGGAGTCGCAGGTCCACCGCCAGCTCGCTTCCGGACTTTCCATGCCCATCGGCTTCAAAAACGGCACCGACGGCAACGTCCAGGTCGCCGTGGACTCGCTGGTCTCTGCAGCAAACCCGCACTTCTTCTTCGGCATGAACGACCAGGGCCGCGCCGCCGTCGTCGAAACCGCTGGCAACCACAATTGCCACCTCATTCTCCGCGGCGGCACCTCCGGCCCGAACTGGGACGAGGCATCGCTTAACGACGCCGAAGCCCGCCTGAACAAGGCCGAGCAAACCATCAGCATCATGGTGGACGCCTCCCACGCCAATTCCGGAAAATCCGAGGTACGCCAGGCCGAGGTCGTTGAGGAGCTCGGCAAGCTCATCGGTGCCGGCGACGAGCGCATCACCGGCATCATGATGGAGTCCTTCCTCGAAGCCGGCGCGCAAAAAATTACCGATGGGCGTAATGGCCTCGTATATGGCAAGTCCGTCACCGATGCCTGCATGGATTGGGAAACCACCGACCGGCTGCTGCGTACGCTTGCGGCAGAAGTCCGGAAGCGTCGGCAGGCACGTGACTAAGCACAAAGCGGCCGTGCCCATTGGGTAGAGTTACATATGTGAAAGAAAACCAGCCGTCCTCACTCCGGCGGATTGCGTATCCGCTCTACGAGCGCAAACTAGCCCAAGAGCTAGAAGGAAAACCTCGCCCCAAGCACGTTGCCATCATGGCCGATGGCAACCGCCGCTGGGCGAGGGAGGCTGGATTCACCGACGTAAGCCACGGCCACCGCGTCGGCTCCCGCAAAATCGCAGAATTCGTCGGCTGGTGCGCCGAGCAGGAAATCGAGCTGGTCACCATCTACCTGCTCTCCACCGAAAACCTCGGGCGCGACCCCGAAGAGCTGGAGTTACTGTTCGACATCATCGCCGACGTCGTCGATGAATTGGCGCAATCGCCTAACGACGTGCGCCTGCGCATGGTCGGCCACCTCGAGCTCCTTCCGGAAAGAATGACCGCCCGGCTGCGTCACGACGAAGAAGTCACCGCGAACAACACCGGCATCCAGGTCAACATTGCCGTTGGCTACGGCGGCCGGCAGGAAATCGTCGACGCAGTACGCAGAATCATCCGGGAATCAGTCGCCGAGGGAATCGATGCTTCCGAGCTTGAGGAGCGCATCACCACCGATGCCATTTCTCGCCGCCTCTACACATCCGGACAACCGGACCCCGATCTAGTCATCCGCACTTCCGGAGAACAGCGGCTCAGCGGCTTCCTCCTCTGGCAAACCGCCTACTCCGAGATTTGGTTCACCGATACCTACTGGCCCGAGTTCCGCCGCATCGACTTCCTCCGCGCACTTCGAGACTTTTCGCAGCGCTCACGCCGCTTCGGCAAATAACCTCTCTACATCCGGAAAAATTTCCGGATGTTAGAGTTTGCGCATCCGGACCCTCGAAACCTTGTGGTCCCGAGACTTCGTCAGAACTAATGACGCACGCACTCGAGTGGGCAGAATATTTTCCGTCAGGTTCGGCAAGTTCACCTGCTGCCAAATGCGTCGGGCCACCTCGGCCGCAGCTTCGTCGTCAAGCGTGGCGTAATCCGCGAAGTGCGCGCCCGGAGCGCGAAACGCTGTCTGGCGGAGACGGAGGAAACGGCTGATGTACCAACGCTCGATGTCCGCGCGCGGGGCATCGACGTAGACACTGAAATCGAAAAGATCGGAAATCATCAGCGTCGGGCCCGTCTGCAAAACGTTGAGCCCCTCGAGAATGAGAATGTCCGGACGGTCAACATCGACGAACTCATCCGGCACCCGGTCATAGAGCGTGTGTGAATACACCGGCGCCTTCACATGCCGCGCCCCCGACTTCACCGCCGTGACAAACCGCATCAACGCACGCTGATCATACGACTCCGGATACCCCTTGCGCTGCATAATCCCACGGCGATTCAATTCCTCAGAAGGGTAGAGGAAGCCATCAGTAGTAACCAAGTCCACCCGCGGATTAGTCTCCCAGCGCTCGAGCAGGACCTGCAGCAAACGCGCCGTCGTTGACTTGCCGACCGCCACCGAACCCGCGACGCCGATAATAAACGGCACCGACGCCCCCTTCGAAGGATTTTCCCCAAGGAAGTTCGACGTTACGGCGTTCAGCTCCCGATGCGCCGCCACACGCATGTGAATCAGACGAGAAAGCGGAAGATAGACCTCGGCGACTTCGTCCAGGTCGATGTTTTCACCGATACCGGAAAGTCGTTCAGCTTCCTCTTCCGTCAGCACCAGAGGCATATTCTTGCGCATTTCGCGCCACTGCTCGCGTTTGAACTCGACGTACGGGCTGGGGGATGTTGCGCGCGTCATACTTCCAATTGTGCCAAGGGGGTGCCGAAAACCGGAAAACGAGTCAATAAAGGGGGCATACCTGAATGGTGCTGCTTTCGTGGTTTGCCCCATAAAGGGCTAGCATGGCCTGTGGCATTGAAGTTTCATTGAAAGGTCGAAAACCTACTCATGACCGGGTCTAACAATAACGATGTCCGCTACCAATCGCTGCGTGAACTCGATCCCGACCTCGCAGAGGCAATGGCAGGGGAGCTCTCTCGTCAGCGTGACATGCTCGAAATGATTGCCAGTGAGAACTTTGTTCCACGTGCAGTGCTGCAAGCTCAGGGCTCGGTTCTGACCAACAAGTACGCCGAAGGCTACCCGGGTCGTCGTTACTACGGTGGCTGCGAATACGTCGACGTCGTCGAGGACATGGCTCGCGACCGCGCCAAGGAGCTCTTCGGCGCTGAGTTCGCCAACGTTCAGCCACACGCAGGTGCGCAGGCAAACGCTGCCGTTCTGCATGCGCTGATCAACGCCGGTGACAAGATTATGGGCCTCGACCTGGCACACGGCGGTCACCTGACCCACGGCATGAAGCTGAACTTCTCCGGCAAGCTCTACCACGTCGCCGCATACGGTGTGGACAAGGACACCATGCGGATCGATATGGACAAGGTGCGTGAGCAGGCGCTCGCAGAAAAGCCGGATGTTCTCATCGCAGGTTGGTCGGCGTACCCGCGCCACCTCGACTTCGAAGCTTTCCGTTCCATCGCCGATGAGGTCGGTGCGAAGCTGTGGACGGACATGGCGCACTTCGCAGGCCTGGTTGCCGCCGGTCTGCACCCGTCGCCGGTTCCGCATTCTGACGTTGTGTCGACCACCGTTCACAAAACCCTCGGTGGTCCACGTTCGGGCATGATTTTGGCCAAGCAGGAGTACGCCAAGAAGCTGAACTCCGCTGTTTTCCCGGGGCAGCAGGGTGGCCCGCTGATGCACGCCATCGCCGGCAAGGCCGTGGCGCTGAAGATTGCTGGTACCGAGGAGTTCAAGGAGCGCCAGGAGCGCACTCTCGCTGGTGCCCGC
Organism: Corynebacterium sp. HFH0082; assembly: GCF_000411235.1. Lineage (NCBI taxonomy): Bacteria > Bacillati > Actinomycetota > Actinomycetes > Mycobacteriales > Corynebacteriaceae > Corynebacterium > Corynebacterium sp. HFH0082. Next base: position 2,319,615 of record NZ_KE150404.1, on the reverse strand, counting down.
ATTCTGGCTGAGCGTCTCACCGCTTCCGACTGCGCCGAGGCTGGCGTCGATGTTCTCACTGGCGGCACCGATGTCCACCTGGTTCTGGCGGATCTGCGCAATTCTGAGATGAACGGCCAGGAGGCCGAGGATCTGCTCCACGCTGTTGGCATTACCGTCAACCGCAATGCTGTTCCGTTTGACCCGCGTCCTCCGATGGTTACATCCGGACTTCGTATCGGTACTCCGGCGCTGGCCACCCGTGGTCTCGACGAGAAGGCCTTCACCGAGGTCGCCGATGTCATCGGTACTGCTCTCGCCGCCGGCAAGAATGCGGATGTTGACTCCCTGCGTGCTCGTGTTTCGAAGATTGCTCAGGAATTCCCGCTTTACGACGGTATCGAGGACTGGAACCTCATCTAAATCTGCGTTTTTGCAGCGCAAGTACCCGTTCTAGCAGTGCGCTAGGACGGGTTTTCCCGTACATCCGGGTTTTAGTCCGGAGGTGGTGGCTCCGGCCCGAGCTGTTTCGTCGTGCCCGCCCGGTATCCGGCGTAGGACCTCCCGGACATTGATGTCACAAATGAGTTGCTAAACAGCGGCGGCCGAGTCTTGTCAGGTGGGCGCCATCGAATATGTCCGGATGTGGGGATGCGTTCGAGGTGGCCGTTGCGTCCTTCCCGGTCGTCGTCGTTAAGCCCGTTGTGTTCGCGGCAGACCATGGTGAGGTTGTCCAGCGTGGTTGTGCCGCCGTGCTTGTGGGCGACTAGGTGGTGCGCTTGTCCGCTATAGGCGGGGCGTTCACAGCCGGGCCAGGCGCAGATGGGGTTGTCGATGAGCATCGCGATGCGCTGCTCTTCAGTCGCCAGGCGGGGGTTGCCGATGGGAAATAAGTCCGTAATGGCGCTGTGTTCGTCGTAAAGCACGGCCCACCCGGTGTCGGCGAGTAGGGCGTTAAGGAAGACGTCGGGGGCGAGCGCGGAGCCGTTGGTGGTGGCGGCGAAGCGCGGGCTGTAGTCGATGATGTCTTGTGCGGTGATGATGATGGCGGGTTGGTAGCGCATTTCATCGAGCTTGTCGACGGGCATTGCGGCATCGGCATGCTCGAGGCGCTCGGCAAGCGCCTGACCGACGCAGCGGTCGTGGGAAAACTCCGGATGGGACTTCCGGATTTCTGCGGCGCGGATGGTAAGCGGCGACAGGAGATTGTCGAGCATATCCGAGGGGCCGGAGATGTGGAAGTGCTTCATTCCCCGGATGTCTACCTTCCGGGAAAACCGGGCGCGCAGGTGCTGGGGTGGTTCGTCTTCGGTGTTGAGCTCGGTGAGAGTTTCCCGCATGTAGAGATCGAGTTCTTCGAAGCCGAGACGCTCGGCGGCCGCGACGAATGTGAGCCGCAGGTTGTCGTGGAGTTCTGCGTTGTTGGCTTGGCGGCTGCGCTTGTCGATAAGCACGCAGGTGTCCAGGCTGAGCCCGAGTCGGCGGGCCAGAGCTGTGGCGTCTTCGCGGGCTTTGGTGTTTTCCCCGGTGTCTGCGGGTTGGAGATAGTGGGCGGCGACGCGTAGCAACAGCCGAAGGCGCGCCGGGTCAAGTCCGAGGGTTGCCGCCAGGTGGGAGGTGGCGTCGTGGCCGTCGGGACGGGCGGCGTGGAGTTCCGCCAGCGTGTCCATTCCGCGCGAGGCCAGTGTGGCGAGCGTCCCAAGAACTGTCATGCCTTCGAAGGTAAAAGTCCGGATGTAGGGGGACAACGCCCATGAGGGCAGGCTGTGGATAAGTCAGCCGGTTTAGCAGTTATCCACATCCGGACTTTTCTGTTGCCGCATTACCGCGCAAACGCAGCGCAGCTGAACCGTCACACCGCCGGACAGCAGCATCTCCGCCTTCTACGCCCCGAAGTCAGCGAGCGGCTGTCCGGTGAGGCGGAAGGTGTCCCATTCGTCCATGGGGAAGGCGCCGAGGGAGCGGTAGAAGTCGATGGAGGGGTGATTCCACTTCAGGACGCACCACTCGACACGTGAGTAGCCTCGCTCCACGGCAATTCGCGCGAGGTTCTGCAGCAGTGCTTTGCCCTTGCCGGTGCCGCGTGCCTCGGGACGGACGTAAAGGTCTTCGAGGTAGATGCCGTGGGTGCCTTCCCAGGTGGAGTAGTTCAGGAACCACAGTGCAATGCCGTCGAGGCGAGGGCCGCCACCAACACCGCCACCAACACCGCCACTACTAACACCGGCGCCGTTATCGTCGCAATCGTCCAAATTTCCGGATGTGGAGTCGACGACGTGGCAGAAAATCGCGGGGTTGTCCCCGAAGAGCTGTTCGCGCAGGCGCTCGGGGGTCAGTCGGACGGCGTCGGGTTCTTTTTCGTAGGCTGCCAGGTCTTTGATGAGGTCGACGATCTCGTGGACATCGTCAGGCGTGGCGGGGCGTGGAAGTGTCATGTGTCCCTTGTTACTCGCGGCGGGTGATTTGGTGCAAAAGTGCGTCCGAGGCGGGGGAGATTGCGATAACCTGCGAGGTTATGAGCAACGTTACTCAAGAATTTTCCGACGGCATTCTAGCCATCACCATCGACCGCCCGGATGCATACAACTCCCTGGATAAGAATCTCCGCTTGGAGCTAAAAGCCGCTTTTGAGCGTGCGCAAGAGCCGGACGTGCGCGCTGTTATCCTGCTCGGCGGGCCGAAGGCGTTTTGTACGGGCCAGGATTTGAAGGAGCACATCTCTGACCTGCAGTCGAGCGCTGGCATGGGCAAGGTTGTCGAGGAGTACAACCCGATGGTCGCGGAGCTGACCGCGATTAACGTTCCGGTTATTGCCGCTATCGAAGGTGCTGCGGCGGGTGCCGGCTGGTCGCTGGCGCTGCACTGTGATTTCCGTATCGCCGGCCCGAAGGCGTCGTTCAAGGCGGCGTTCCCGTCGATTGGCCTGGCCACGGACTGTGGCATGTCGGCGCTGCTGCCGCGTATGGTCAGCGACGCGAAGGCGCGTGAGCTGTTGTTCTTCGATAAGAAGGTGCTTGCCGACGAGGCCCTGAGCCTCGGCCTGGTCACTGAAGTGGTGGATAATCCAGCGACTCGGGCACGCGAGTTGGCTGCCCAGTTTGCGGCGGGGCCGACGGCCGCGCTGAAGGAGATTAAGGCTCTGCTGCGCCGGGATACCTTGTCTGCTGCTGCGGCGGAGGCGGACGCGCAGGCTCGTTTGGCGGTCTCGACCGACCATAAGGAAGCGGTGGCCGCGTTCTTGGAGAAGCGACCACCGCATTTCGTAGGTGAGTAAGTCAGATACCTGGAGTGGCAGGGAAGAGATAGTAGTGAAAACTACTGCTCTTCCTGTGCTCCTAGTACTTCACTGGTGAGTTCTGGGTGATCTCCCAGCTCACCGGAAACCTCGTCAGGGTGCTTGGATAGGCTGATCAGCGAGACCGCCAGACCGCCCCAGATGACGATGATGAACAGTGCCATCATGACAATTGCGATACCGGACATTTGGCTTAAACCTCCTCGGTTTCCGGAGTGTGCTTGCGTGGCAGGTGTGAGGACCGCTTGAAATCTGGCGTCACACCGAAGTCCGAGCCCGGAGGGCCATCGAGACGGTGTTGGCCGCGCCAAGGCAGGATGGCCATAATCAGAGCGCCGATGAGAATCACGCCGATGACACCCCAGCCAAAGATGTCGATTTGGGTGTCGGAGTAGCCTTCGTAGTTTTCCCGGAAAAGTCCAATGAGCTCCTGGAACAGGATGACGGCGAGAATGACCGGCGTGATGTTTCCGACGAAGATCTGCCACATGGTGCCGACCTTGAACGAGGAGACGGCGTTGAGGTGCATGGCGAACTCGTTGGTGCGGCGCAGGATCCAGTCGATTGCGATGATGGTCAGCAGTGCAACCAGGACGATGCCGACGTTGTTGGTGAACTTATCTACGATGTCGAGGGTTACCAGACCTGAGGTGGTCGGGAAGGCCAGCAGCGAGATGACGGCCATGGCGCCGCCGACGGTGAGGGTGGCCTGGACGCGGCCGAGGTTCAGCTTGTCCTTGACTGCGGAGACGACGACCTCGAGCAGCGACATCAGGGAGGTCACACCGGCGATTGCCAGGGAGAGGAAGAACAGCAGGCCGAAGACGGAGCCGATGAGCTTTGGCATCTCAGAGATGACCGTCGGGAAGGCGATGAAGGCAAGACCAATACCGGAGGTTGCGACCTCGTCAACGGCCTGACCCGACTGCGCCGCCATGAAGCCCAGGGTGGCGAAGACACCGATACCGGCGAGAACCTCGAAGGAGGAGTTTGCGAACGCGGTGACCAGGCCGGAACCGGTGAGGTTCGTGCGTGGCTTCAGGTAGGAGGCGTAGGTCAGCATAATGCCGAAGGCCACGGACAGGGAGAAGAAGATCTGGCCGTAGGCGGCAATCCATACGCTGGAGTCAGTGAGTGCGGACCAGTCTGGGGTGAAGAATGCGTCCAGGCCCTTTGCAGCGCCGTCGAGCGTCAGGGAGTAGATGACCACTGCGACGAAGAGGATGGTCAACAGTGGGATGAAGATAATCGAGACCTTGCCGATGCCCTTGTCCACACCAGCGGCCAGAATGCCGATGACGAGTACCCAGACAATGAGCAGGACGATGGAAATCGAGGGGACGAAGTCCAGAGAGAAGACGCTCTCGGTGTCTACTTGGAGGAAGTCCTTCATGAAGTGGGTCTCGGCATCTGGGCCCCAGCTCTTGCGGATGGACTTCCAGGCGTAGATGAAGGACCACGCGATAATAACGGCGTAGTAGACGGTAATGAAGAAGGCGATACCGACCTGAATCCAGCCAATTGGCTCAGCCCAGGGCTTGATGCGACGCATCGACTTCGGTGCGGACCCGCGGAAGCGGTGTCCGATGGCGAAGTCGAGGAAGAGCAGTGGGATACCTGCGGTCAGAAGTGCGACCAGGTAGGGGATAAGGAAAGCGCCACCGCCGGAGTCATACGCGACATAGGGGAAACGCCAGATGTTTCCAAGCCCGACTGCCGAGCCGATAGCGGCGAAAATGAAGGCTGCTCGGGTGGAAAACACCTCCCTTCGCTGAGGGGTAGCGGTCGAGTTGGTTGTGCTCATACCTCTGGAACTCCAATCCTTCATCTCCGGTCACGCGCTCGCGCGGCCTAGGAGGGAATTTGGTGAAGTGCATCACCATTACCTAACAGAATCTTAGTATATGAGATGGGTATCTCATTGTATAGTTTCGGTTTTGTAGGGGGTAATGTTTTTTGGTGAGGGGTATGGCACAGGGGAAGGGAGCTCTAATCCAGCCTCGTAAATAATCGCCAGCCACCTACTTTGAGGTATGCAAAAACCCCGCCAGGAAGACCTGACGGGGTTTGGGGCGAATCGGCTAGGCCGACGTGAGCTGTTTACTCTGCGCCGCCCTTGGCGATACGACGGAAGATGATCTCCTTCATGATCTCGTTGGTGCCACCGTAAATGGTCTGGACCTTGGAGTCGAGGTAGTGAGTGGAGATTGGGTACTCGAGCATGAAGCCGTAGCCACCGAACATCTGCAGGCAGCGGGTAACGATATCCTGCTGTTCCTCGGTGGTCCAGTACTTGGCCATGGAAGCGCCGGTCTCGTCCAGCTGGCCTGCGTTGTGAGCCATAACAGCCTGGTCAACGAAAGCCTGCAGGGCGGTGACGCGGGTGGCAATGTCAGCCAGGTAGTGGCCGTGGACCTGGTGCTGGATGATCGGGCGACCGAATGCCTCGCGCTCCTGAGCGTACTTGTAAGCCAGGGTCCAGGCGCGGCGGGAAGTTGCGACAGAGCCGCAAGCCAGGGTCAGGCGCTCGTGAGCGAGGTTGGTGCGCAGGTAGCCGAAGGCAGCGCCCTCTTCGCCGAGCAAGTTCTCGGCCGGAACGCGGACGTTGTCGAAGTTGAGCTCAGCGGTGTCCTGAGCCTTCAGGCCGACCTTCTGCAGCGGGCCAGCCTTGGTGAAGCCCTCGAGATCAGCGTCGACGATGAACATGGAGACGCCAGCGCGGCCCTTGGATGGGTCGGTGATAGCTGCGACGAGAGCGAAGTCGGCCATCATGCCGTTGGAGATGAAGATCTTGGTGCCGTTGAGGACGTAGTGGTCGCCGTCCTTCTTGGCGAAGGTGCGCATACCTGCCAGGTCAGAACCGGCGCCCGGCTCGGTCATAGCGAGGCAGCCGATGGTGTCGCCGGCGTTCATGGAAGCCAGGTACTTCTGCTTCTGCTCTTCGTTACCGAACTTGGCCAGGTACGGAGCGACCAGGTCGTTGAGAACGCCGAAGGAAACGACGATGGAGCCACAGTCAGCGTTGGAGAGCTCCTCGTTCAGGACCTGGTTGTAGCGGAAGTCCATCTCTCCGCCGCCGCCGTATGCCTCCGGGGTGGACATACCAATCAGGCCCAGCTCACCGGCCTTCTTGAAGATTTCGCGGTCCGGCTGACCTTCCTTGTGCCAGCGCTCTACGTTCGGGGTGATTTCCTTCTCGACGAAGCCGCGAACCATGTCGCGGAACATGTTGTGCTCTTCTTCGAAGTGAGTACGGGGCAGAAAGTCCTTCATGACATGCTCCTAGAAATATTGTCGTGGAATTTTTGTCTTAAGGCCTTTTCGTACGTCGCAGATAAACGCTGCAGATAAACGCGATGGCCTCGGTTCATCGTCATAGTGACTATGACTGTTGTACCCCATTATGCATGAGTGTGATGAGAGACACTTGTTTTTTTAAAAGTTTTTTCCCGATTGATGACGTGAAATCGCTTGACGACGGATATTGTGCCCAACCTTCCCGGAAAACTACCCCCGTTGCGGTTGGGGGTGCTATTGAATCCAGACTGTCCCCGACAGTCGGCAATGTTAGGTAATGCTAACCTACAGAGCCAGGTGAATGGCTATTTTTGTCATATCTGACAGACGGGACCCTGGGGCTTTGGGGTGGATAGGGTAGGCGTTTTGGATGGTCATCATGGGGGTGATTAACGAAACATTCTCGTTTTCTTATTCCCATTAGTGCTGGTGGTAGTTAGTATGAGCATCAGGTGGAGACCGGTTCCCTTGATTATCCGAGCTTCTTCCACTGCAGTCATAGCAACCTCCAATTGCACTCGAAAAAATGACGCGACCTGTGCGCCGTCCCCGTGGAATGGACAGCGAGCAGGTCGCGTTATTTTTATTTTTTATTGCTGCGATTAGGCGCTAGTCGGCAATCCCATCAATGTGCGCCAGCAGGGCCGAGTTGTAGTACTCCGGGGTTTCCTGGTTGAGCAGGTGCTTGGCCGGCGAAATGACGACCATGGTCGAGCCCGCGATGCCGTCGTGAAGCGAAGTGACGACGTCGAGAGACGTAGAGGTGTCCTGCTTACCGGCGATGACCAGCGTCGGAGCGGTGATCTCGGCGAGGCGCTCGCGGGTGTCGAAGCGAGAGAGTGCTCCGCAGGCGCCGATGTAGCCGTCATCGGGGCAATCTGCGATCATGTCGCGGAAGCGGGCGGGGAGCTCAGGGGTAGTGTCGAAGCACTCGTCGGTAAACCAGTTGCGGACGACAGTGTCCGCGAGCGCGCCTGTGCCCTTGTCACGCACGAGCTGGGCCTTTTCCTGCCAGGCCTCGGGTGTGCCGAATTTCGGCGCCGTCGACGACAGTGTCAGACTGACCACGCGATCGGCGTGTTCTAGTGCGATGGTCTGGGCGATAGCGCCGCCGAGAGATAGTCCCACAAAATGTGCACGGTCAACATCCTCCTCATCGAGGACCTCGATGATGTCGGCGGCCAAGTGGCTCATGTCCCACTCACCCTCGGGGATAGGGGAATCGCCATGGCCGCGGACATCTGGCGTGATGACCTGGTACTTTTCGCTCAAAGCGGCTACCTGGGGCTCCCACATCTCCTGTGTGGTGCCCAGCGAGCCAATCAGGACAACCGTACCGTTGTCCTTGTGGTTGATTGCATGTGCGGTGTAGTCGATGGCCACGAGATCCTCCTTGAAGGTGTTGGCTGTGTCAGCTGTGCCAGCTGTGTCTGCTAATTCTCGGCGTTGCGAGCAGCTTCAGCGGCAGCCCGACCAGGGCCGTCGTCCTTCTTGGCCTCTGCCTCAGCGGCTTCCACGCGCTGCTTCGCCATGGACTCACGAGCGGCCTCCAGCCACTCCGGCATCTGCTCGAGCAAATCCTTAATCTCCGCCGTTGTCAGCGGCTTGTCCATGTCGTTCTTCTTCAACGCCGTGATAGTGATGCCCAGCTTGCGGGCAACTTCTGGACGCGGGTGCGGTCCGTTGCGGCGTAGCTCAGCGAGCCATTCCGGCGGATTGGATTGCAGTTCGGCAAACTGCGCGTGCGAAATCTCACCAGTGCGAAATTCCTCGGGTGTGGCCGGGAGGAAAATGCCAAGTTTTTTGGCTGCGGTTAGGGGTTTCATGGGTTCAACGCTAGCACCCATTCGAGTAACCTTGCGGAGTATGTCGACTCCTGAACCCGCCGTCCTGCGCATCGTGTTCGCCACCGGCACCAGTCCCGAGAAGTGGTTTCGCCGCTTTAGGGATCGAATTCCGGCAACACTGCACACCCACGCCGCCGACGATCCGATGTCCGACCTGGTCGGCGGCGCCGCTGACATGGCGCTGGTTCGGTTAGAGTCCGAAAGCTCGCTGCCCGAGTCGCTCCATCGCATCCGGCTTTACGACGAAGCCTGGGGCGTGGCCTTCGAGAAAGAGCACGTGTTCTCCCTCACAGAGTCCGTGCCGGAGGAGCTGTTGGCGGACGAAACTGTGCTGCTGACCTCCGTGGATGCGGATGAGCTGCGACAGATGCTGCCCGTTGCGGCCACTGGTGCAGGTGTCGTGGTGGGACCTCGCACGATTTTGAAGGCGCTGTCGAAGAAGGCGGTGGCCTCATCGAACTTGGTGGCCGAGGAAGGCGCCACGGAACCGCTGTCTCGGACAGCTATTTGGTTGGTGTGGCCGAAAGTAGAGGACGACGAGCTCCGGCAGGAGTTCGTCGGCATTGTCCAGGGGCGCAGGGAGGGCTCGACACGCACGCAGTTGGGGCGCAAGAAGGCTGACGAGCAGCCGAAGAAGTTGTCGGCCAGAGAAAAGACGCTTGCTAAGCAAGCCCGCCGGCAGCGCGCTGGGGCCGTCGTAAAGCATGCGCGCAGTGGCCGTAGCGGACGTCGAAGCAGCGGCGGAAACGGGCGACCGCGCAGGCGAAAGTAATCTTTTTACAATATTTTTGCCGTTTCGTTCGACGCGCGCGGAAAAATTAGCCACACTTGTAGTTATGGCTGAAAAGAAGCGCGATTTCACGATTCGAATGATGCGTGAAGAGGACTATCCACAGATCCAAGAGATCTACGAGATTGGCCTGGATACGGGGCACGCGTCCTGGGAGCACTCCGCTCCCGAGTGGGACGAATTCATCGCACTCAAACGAGTGGATTTGTGTTACGTCGCCGTCGACGCAGAAAACCCGGACAAGATTCTGGCTTGGGCATCGGCAGCGCCGGTATCCAAGCGCCCGATTTTCAATGGCGTCATCGAAGACTCCATCTACGTCCATCCTGACGGGCAGGGCATGGGGCTGGCGGCGACGCTGCTGCAGAAGCTTATCGACGATGCCACGGAGCTCGACTGCTGGTCGATTCACTCGTGGGTCTTCCCGGAGAATGTGGGATCGTTAAAGCTGCATCGAAAGCTCGGCTTCCGTGAAGTGGGGATTTACCACCACATGGCAAAGATGACCTACGGCCCAATGGCGGGGCAGTGGCGCGATGTCATTATTTTGGAAAAGCTCCTGGAAAAGCCAGAGGAGCGCGCACTGAAGCGCGTCCAGGAAGAAGCAGAAGCCGCCGGTGAGCCGAACCGTCCGATTCTGGACAAGCTCGACCGCGCCGACGGCCAGGTGGGGGCATAGCTGCCGGGAGCCGCGGCTCCCGCGAATTAATTATTCGACGGTTTCCTTCAACGGATCCTCGCGAACAAAGAACACAATGATTGCTGCCAGAATAATCACTGGCATTAGTACCAAGAAGATCGGCGTCAAACCATCGTTGTAGCTGGAGATCAGCGCTTCGTGGATTGGCGCCGGCATGCTATCTAGGACGTGCGGCGTCAGTGAACCAATCGACTTAGAGGAAAAGCCCTCCGGGCCCATCTGCTTTGCGAACTCTGCTGCAGCCTCCGGTGATGCGGCCTTGATCTGTTCGATAGCCGCCGGAACGCGTTCGCCTGCCAGGTCCTTCATGCGGTGGATGAAAATCGAACCCACAATGGAGGAACCGACCGCACCACCAATCTGGCGGAAGAAGTTATTCGCAGCGGTAGCGGTACCGACCATGGCGACCGGGAAGGAGTTCTGCACGATGAGAACCAGAACCTGCATGCCGGTGCCCAGGCCGAAGCCCATGATGAACAGGTAAACACCAACCTGCCACAGCGGGGTGGTGGTCTCCAGCGTGGACAGCAAGTAGAGGGAGACAGCCATAATCATCAGGCCGACGAAGGGGTAGAAGCGATACTTACCAGTCCGCGAAATAATCTGGCCAACGCCAATTGAGGTGAGCAGCATGCCGACCATCATCGGCGTCATCATCAAGCCTGCAGCGGTCGGTGACATTGAGTGCACCATCTGCAGGTAGGTCGGAATATAGGCCATAGTGCCGAACATCGCGATACCCAGAATGAGACCCGACACAGTCGTGAGCACGAAGTTCCGGTTATTAAACAAGTGCGTCGGAATCAGTGGGTTGGAAACACGAGTCTCGGTGAGGAAGAACAGCACCCAGGAAACCACGGAGGCAACGATAAGCGAGATGATGACTCCGGAGTTCCAGTCGTACTGTGTACCGCCCCACGTGGTGGTGAGAATTAGCGTCGAGGCAGCGGCAGTCAAGAACATCGTGCCGATGTAGTCGAAGTTTCCTTCACTCTGGCGTCGGGGCAGCTTCAGGAAGGCTGCAGCTGCCGATAGTGCAACCACGCCCATCGGGACGTTGATCCACAGGCCCCAGCGCCAGCCCGGGCCGTCGGTGAACCAGCCTCCCAGCACTGGTCCCAGCACGGAACTCAGACCGAACACAGCACCCATGATGCCCATGTACTTACCGCGCTGGCGTGCGGGAATAACCTCGGCCAGGATGGCCTGCGAGGAAACCATCAATGTACCGCCAGCAAATCCCTGAAAGGCGCGGGCGGCGATGAGCAGGCTCATGGAGTTGGTGATTGCACCCATGACGGAACCGACCATGAACAGCGCGATGCCCATCATGAACAGGCCCTTGCGCCCAATCATGTCACCGAGCTTGCCGACAATCGGCATTGCCACAGTCTGTGCCAACAGGAATGCAGAAATAACCCACGACATGTGGTCAACTCCGCCGAGCTCGCCGACGATGGTCGGCAAGGCGGTGGCGAAAATCATCTGCCCCAGCGAGCTCATCAGCATGGTGAGAATGAGCGCGAAGAAAATGATTCCCAAGTGGGACTTGTTGTCTGAAACCGTGGTGTCGGTTTGATCTTGAGCAGTGGTGTTGCTAGCTGTCACTATTCCTCCTCCAGAAATTTTTAACGACGTCGGCGGCGTCGTGAAGCGGTGTATCTGTTGTGAATTCGTCCCGATGAGCCGATGAGTACAGCACGCATTCGCGGACGAAACCGACCGACAGTGCTACCTCGTGCCCGACGGGCAGCTCGGGGTGCGTGCGTGACTGTGGATTCATCTCGAAATAGCGCTCAAAGGCAGAACGGACGCGGCGCATTGAGTTGCCAAAATTCGAAATGACAACCGTCGATAGCTTTGGCTCATTGCGCAAAATCTCGCGGATACGCTCCTTGAGCAGACGGTGAAACTCTTCGGTTGCCCCCAGCTCTTTATATCGGAGTAGCTGGGATTGCTGCTTTTTCTCGATGAAATCGAGCATGTCCGCGATGGGGTCTTGGTGCGTTTGGGCGAGGAATACCTCTTCATCGTCAGCATCGAATGACATGATGCCGTTGCCGAAGATGGCTTGATCCTTGGAGTCGAAGTAATTGAAGAATGTGCGTCGACTGATATTGACCCGCTGACAGATGTCTTCGATGTTGACTTGGTCGTATCCGTAATCCAGCACAAGAGCGGTCGCGGCATCGGCCAAAGCGCAGTGTGTTTGAAACCTTTTGAGCTCCCGGAGACCGCACTCGGGGTGTTGGCCCGGGTCCAATCTGTGATAGGTATTCTCATCAATTTGCACGAGGTGCAAAGTTACACCGAGTGCAATGTGATGGCAAGTTGATGAGTCAACAGGTGTTTGAGTACCTATGCAGAGAGCATCTTTGGGTTGTTCAGGATGCCGTGGACTCAGGCGCAGGGGTCGGGTTGTTGATAGTCGCAACGCGCCATTCAATTACACAACCTTCGTGTTTTGTGTAGGCACGGTGGAAGGCTACGTCTCCTTCAATAGCTCGTGGCGCAGGGCGTCGTTAAGCGAAGTGAAGCGGAACCTGTGCCCCGCCTTTTGCAGCGCTGCTGCCTCTACTCTCTGATTCGCGAGAGCCAACTCCGCAGCACCGCGTTTGCCCAGCAGTACTGCAGGCCCCAGTGAAGGAATCGGAACCGCCGTCGGGCGGTGCAAGACCTCTCCCAATACCCTCGTGAACTCCGCATTATTCACTCCGGAAGCCAGTGGCACCACCGCATTGACAGGTCCGGCAAGTGCGGAATCTGCCAACGACCGGTGATAGATGTCCAACAGGTCGTCCAAAGCAATCCACGGGAACCACTGCTCGCCCGACCCCAATCTTCCTCCAAGTCCGGTGAACACAACGCCCGCTAGTAGCGGCAAGAGTCCGCCGCCACCAGCAAGCACGAGACCAGTACGGACGTTTACGACCCGCTTGCCTGCATCGCGAGCGGGATCCCATGCATTTTCCCAATCGCGCACGATAGCCGAGAGACTGTCCGCGGTGGCGCTACCGTCGTAACGCTGCGCCTCCGCGCCAGGGCCAGCGTCCTCGGTGAGCACCTCTGGGCCACGATCCGCACCGTAGAACCCCACCGCCGACGCTCCAACCGCGACCTTCACGCTGTCAGTAGATGCAACGAGCTTTGCCAGAGCTCGCGTTGGTTCGACACGGGAATGGCGAACCTTTCGAAGATGCGCCTCCGTGAAGCGCCCCGCAATCGGTGCGCCGGCCAGATGGATGACCGCGTCGACTCCCTCCAGCAAGTCAGCTGCGGGTGCCGCAGTATCCCAATATCGCTTGTCCACACCCGTCTGTTCACGTGAGCGCACCAGCGAAATCACCTCATGTCCGGCCGTGGTCAGTAGCGCGCGCAGCTGCGTTCCGATGGTCCCCGTAGCTCCACTGATCGCCACTGTCAGCGGCTCCGGCACATGCCCCAAATACTCCGAAAGCCTATCGACGGCCGCAAGGTCTCCAGCAACCTTCGTAGCACGGTAGGCGAACATCGAATCTAACCCGGGTACCGGAACCTTGGTGTCAACGGTGTCCTCTAAAACCGTGCCAGCGCTGCCGTCGTCAAGCGGAGTATCGGAGAGAACGTGGGTGTGCTTCCACCCCGTGATGCGGCGAAAGGGTTCGCTGGTGACTTCGTCAATGAATCTCTGGCCGGGGAGGAAACCGGCCGGGTCGTGACGTGCAATCCATTTGAGGCCAGCCGGCACGGAGAATACGGTCGTGCCGTCGGCGAGGTTGGCGGCTTCGGATTTCGGTGAAATCGGGAGAAGCCCCGGTGTTAGGCGGGTGACAGCGCCGGGGCGGGAGAACCACTCGGCGACGCAACGGCGAGGAAATGCGATGGTGTGGCGATAGGTGGGAATAGTTAGTCACTCTCTGAAACTTGTCCGACGTTTAGGAAAAAAATAGTAGACCCCGAAGTCTTTCAGCGAAGTGAGACTACGGGGTCTTATGCGTAAGGTGCTCTCACACCTTCGAGTTCAGAAAGAACTAGTCACGATCAGTGTTGGCCATTGCCAGCACGTCGAGGCGCTTGTCCAGCTCTTCCTCGGTCAGCTTCTCGCCGTCGACGAAGCCCATGTCGATAACAGTCTGACGGATGGTCTTACCTTCCTTCAGAGCAGTCTTAGCGACCTTAGCTGCGTTCTCGTAGCCGATGGCGGAGTTCAGCGGGGTCACAATCGACGGGGAGGACTCAGCCAGAGTCTTCATACGCTCAACGTTCGGCTCGATGCCGTCCACCAGCTTCTCGGCGAAGACGCGTGCGGTGTTCGCCAGCAGCTTAGCGGACTCCAGCACGTTACGTGCCATGACCGGGATGAAGACGTTCAGCTCGAATGCGCCGTTAGCGCCAGCAAACTCAACAGCGGTGTCGTTGCCCAGAACCTGCGCTGCGACCTGGGTGGCAGTCTCACACAGAACCGGGTTGACCTTACCCGGCATGATGGAGGAACCCGGCTGCAGATCCGGCAGGTGAATCTCAGCAAGGCCGGTCAGCGGGCCGGAGCCCATCCAGCGAATGTCGTTAGCGATCTTGTTCAGGGAGACTGCGACGGTGCGCATAGCGCCGGAGAATTCGACCAGGGCATCGCGGTTAGCCTGAGCCTCGAAGTGGTTCTGAGCCTCGCGCAGCTCCTTGATGCCGGTCAGTTCGACGAGCTCAGCGGTGACCTTGGCACCGAAGTCCGCCGGGGTGTTCAGGCCGGTGCCAACAGCGGTACCACCGATTGGCAGCTCGCCCAGACGCGGCAGGGTGGCCTCGATGCGCTCAATGCCAGCCTCAATCTGGCGAGCGTAACCCGAGAACTCCTGACCCAGGGTCACCGGGACAGCGTCCATCAGGTGAGTGCGGCCGGACTTAACAACGGTCTCCCATTCCTTGGCCTTCTTAGCCAGGGACTCCTGCAGAACCTTCAGTCCCGGGACGAGGTCCTTGACAGCTGCCTCGGTTGCTGCGACGTGAGTGGCAGTCGGGAAGGTGTCGTTGGAAGACTGACCCATGTTGACGTGGTCATTCGGGTGAACCTCAACGCCGTTGGCCTTTGCGATGGACGCAATGACTTCGTTGGTGTTCATGTTGGAAGAAGTGCCCGAACCGGTCTGGAAGACGTCAATCGGGAACTCAGCATCGTGCTTGCCTTCGGCAATTTCCTTGGCAGCGGCGACGATGGCATCTGCCTGCTCAGCAGACAGCAGGCCGCGCTCCTTGTTGACGATGGCGCAAGCTGCCTTCAGCAGACCCATAGCGCGAATCTGTGCAGACTCCAGCGGACGGCCGGAAATCGGGAAGTTCTCAACTGCACGCTGAGTCTGTGCGCGCCACAGGGCATTAACCGGAACCTTAACCTCGCCCATGGTGTCGTGCTCGATGCGGAACTGCTGCTCTGTCATTCGTTGCCTCTTTCAGTTAGGGGAACTTGAGTGCGCGCAGAACGGCCCCTCATTGCGCATGCAATTTTCATGCGATGCAGAACCGTTAGCGCATTCGTCTTCAAGTATGAATCAGTTTGTTAAAAAAGTGGTGCCCTGAGGGCACCACTAAAGGGGTAGTTACTTACAGATCGATGTCAGGCATCTCGCCCTTGCCGTAGTCGATGCTGGCGTACTTGCGCAGCTTCTCCAGGGAGTGGAAAGCCTCGATGCGACGAATGGTGCCGGACTTGGAGCGCATAACCAGCGAGCGGGTCCACGCGCCGTTACCGCGGTAAGCGACACCGCGCAGCATGTCACCGTTGGTGACACCAGTGGCAACGAAGTAGCAGTTGTCGGATGCGACCAGGTCATCGGTGGTCAGAACACGAGAAAGATCGTGCCCAGCGTCGAGAGCCTTCTTAATTTCAGCCTCATCGCGCGGATGCAGTTTGCCCTGGATCTCGCCGCCCATACACTTCATGGCGCATGCGGTGATGACACCTTCTGGGGTGCCGCCGACGCCCATCATGATATCGACCGAGTTCGTGTTCTGAGCTGCGGCAACAGCGCCAGCAACGTCACCATCGCCAATCAGTCGAACCTTGGCGCCAGCTTCGCGGATGTCACGAATCATGTCAGCGTGGCGCGGGCGATCCAGCACGACAACAGTGACATCTTCCGGACGCAGCCCCTTGGCCTTAGCAACGACCTTGATGTTGTGCTCAACTGGAGCCTCGATGTCAATCTTGCCGGCAGCCTCCGGGCCAACAGCAATCTTATCCATGTAGAACACAGCCGACGGGTCGTACATGGAACCGCGGTCTGCAGCAGCAAGAACAGCGATAGAGTTCGGGCGGCCCTCTGCCATCAGAGTCGTGCCGTCAATCGGGTCAACCGCGATGTCAACGGCCGGACCTTGGCCGTTGCCGACCTTTTCGCCGTTGAACAGCATCGGGGCTTCGTCCTTTTCGCCCTCGCCAATAACAACGACACCGTTCATAGCCACGGTGTTGATGAGCTGACGCATGGCATCGACGGCAGCGCCGTCGCCCTTTTCCTTCTGACCACGACCGACCCACTGACCAGCCGCCAATGCAGCGGACTCAGTAACTCGGACGAGCTCCATCGCAAGGTTGCGATCTGGTGCTTCAGGATTCGAGGCGTTCATTGACTTCTGGCCCTTCCGTCGTTTTTTAGAACTCTTTTGAGGTTTGAGAATGTGCTGGGAGACGCCACGCCAGGAAACTGGGGTTTAGCGTTGCAACAATTTCTATTGATTGATGTTTGGCGCATCAGTTTTAGCGCCTTTGCATCTGTTACTAGTGTTCCACCTTTTTGGTGTTCGGGGGTGGACGCAGCGCCAAAGTGGGGGGAGTTTCAGGGCTAAACCCCCACATCACGCGGTTATCAAAGGTTTGTTCCGGCGTCAGTTCGCTTGACGACGTCGACAGCGTCCGTCATCAAGTATTGCTAGCTGCAGCTGTGCGGGTGCGACTGATGACTAGGTTCGTTGCGGGGCCTTTGGCATACTTGAGCGCGTGGCGAATGAGAAACCTAGGATTTTGCAGGACAGTCGAGACATGATTCTCACCCTCGTGGTGATGTTTCTTGCGGTGGCTGTCACCATTGGCTTTACCGGCCTGTGCAGTTTTAACCCCGGGAAGCCGGAAAACGGTCCGGTGCACGAAGTCGATGCTGCCCCATTCGTGAACGTGGAGGCTCGGCGCGTGGACTATCCAGTTCGCCTGCCGAAGGTGCCTGAGGGCTGGACTTCAAACTCGACCCGCGCGGGTATGGCAGCGGGGAAGCAGACGACCATTATTGGCTATGTCACTGCTAGCGGAGCATTCATTCAGGTCACGCAAACAGATGCGGAAGCAGGTCAGCTGCCGGATGATGGTAAGAACCGTCTCCGGGACGGTACTACTGACGTGGAAGGTACAACCTGGACTAAGTATGAGCCGGCTGAGGACAACGTGCGTCGCGTATGGGTTGGGGACCTCGGTGACTCCCGCGCAATTATCGAGGGCACTGCCAACGACGAGGAGTTCACACAGTTGGCGGCGGCATTGCAGAAGGCCGAGCCAATTGATTCGGACACGACAATGCCGGATTCGTCACAGCCGCAGCAGACTGCGTCCGAGATGCCGTCGGCACCAGCAAAGTAGGCCGAGTCGAGCACTCACCTGGAGTGGTAATCCCGACTAGGGCCATAAAATAGCTGAACTCAGCTATCAGCGAAGAGACGAGAAACGATATGAACTGACGATCGTTTCTCGTCTCTTTTTAGTCCTCATCGCCCACATTCTCGGCAGAAGCCGAGACATCCTGATTCTTGCTGGCCAAGGCGGCTTCAACCTTTGCCTGGGCGCCAGCCAAATGCTCCTCGCAGCGGCGGGCCAGCGCCTCGCCTCGCTCCCACAGCGCCAGGGATTCATCCAGGCTCATCTGTCCGAGTTCTAGGAGCTTGACGGTCTCGACCAGCGCATCTCGAGCCTGCTCGTAGCTCAGGTTCTCCACCGGTACCTGTTCCTCCGAAGAGGGAGCCTGACCCGCGCCGAAAACATTGTCATTCATTAGCGAATACGTCCTTCACATTTAGTAGTTAAAGCTTCAAGGTTGGAAAAGTCATTGCTTACTAATTAGCCGGCTTCGTAGCTAGCGTCGCTGCAGAGATGGAGCCGTCACTGACGCGAATTCGCAGTTGGGAACCCATCGGGGCATCTGCAATAGAGGTCACAATCTGTGGTTCTGGCTGCGTAGCCGATTGTGCCTGCACGATGGCATAGCCGCGAGCGAGTGTGGCCGAGGGGCCAAGTGCTGAAACCTTGCCGCGCAATCCCGATACCACGGCTTCCTCACGTTCCAGACTGCGGTGGATGAGAAAACGCAGCCGATCCACTTGCGCCGTGACAAACTCTTCACGCACGCGGATGGGAGTGAGCGGATCGCGCAGTACCGGCCGCGACGTCAAATCCCGCAGAGTCGCTACTTCACGGTCAACCCATCGCCGCAGAGATGCCGAGGAGCGCTCACGCAGCTGTGCAATTAGGCGTCGTTCCTCAGCAGCATCGGGCACTGTTTTCTTTGCCGCATCCGTCGGTGTGGCAGCACGTAAATCAGCGACGTAATCCAACAGCGGAGTATCCGGCTCGTGCCCGATTGCAGAAACCACCGGTGTTGTCGCCTTACTCACCGCACGAATCAGAGCCTCATCTGAAAAAGGCAGCAAATCTTCGACACTGCCACCGCCACGGGCGACGATGATGACATCGACCTCCGGGTCGGCGTCGAGCTGTGCCAGCGCCTCAATAATCTCCGGAACAGCCTTGGCGCCCTGCACAATTGTGTTGATTACCCGGAAATCCACTTCGGGCCAGCGGGCACCCGCGACCGAAAGCACATCGCGTTCAGCTGCCGAACCGCGACCGGTAATCAACCCGATCTTGTTGGGGAGATAGGGCAGAGGGCGTTTCAGCCGTGGATCAAAAAGTCCTTCCGCCGCTAGCGCCTGGCGCAGCTGTTCCAACCGCGCCAATAGTTGCCCCAACCCCACGGGTCTCCACTCCGTAGCCCACAGGGAAAACTGCCCCCGCCCGGCATAAAACGCAGGCTTGCCCAAAACCACTACGCGGTCGCCGTTGCGCAACGGATTATTGCGCAGAGCCGCCGTAGAACAAGTCACCGACACCGAAAACTCCGCGGAGGTGTCACGCAGAGTGATGTAGGAGAGCTTCCAGCTCGGCTTGGAGTTGACCTGGGCGATTTCCCCCTCGACCCAAATCTGTCCAAGGCGCTCAATGTAGTCCTTGACTAACTGGTTCAGGCGTCGAACCTGAACCGGTTTCTCGGCCGACGTTTCCAATTTCGACATACATCAACACTTACACGATGGCGCGGATTGCCCTGCTAATAAACGCACGTTGCCCACAGGCTAAATCTTCCTGTGGGCAACTGTGACGGTAAAAGTGCAAGCCCGAGCTACTTGCGGTAACGAGACCTGCTATCGCGCCCGGTTATGCGCTCCTGGCGAGGGCGCTGCTGTCGCGGTGGCCACTCTTCGGTGCGACGGTGGTTGCTCCCCGGGCGTGCGGGACTCTGCTGAGGCTTTTCGGACCGAGACTCCGGCGAAGACTGTTCTCCCCACATCCGTGCCGTTCCTGCCGCTTGACGACGGGGAAACTCCTGCGTTGGCCGCTGCGGTGCGTTTGGCCGTTCAATCGGACGACGAGGCTGCTGTCTGGTCGAGTTTGGCGAAGTGGAATCCTGAGTGAACTGCGCCTGGCCCGGATGCGGGCGAGACTGCCAACGGGATGTTGGCTGCTGGGCCCGCTGGGCGAAATTCGAGCGCTGCTGGGCGCGCTCCCCAGAGCGGTCAACTGGTCGCTCACGCAGTTGCTCGGCGTTGCGCGATGCCGAGCTGGCGCTCGCTGCCGGTCGGGCACCAGAACGAGAAGTCTCCTGCCGAGAGCGTGCAGCCTGCTGGCGCGCCTGGCGGCGAGCTTCGGCATCTCGGATAATGTCCGCAGCGGGACGTCGTGAAGCAGGGCGTTCCTGAGAGCGAGAAGCTACGCGGCGATCAGATTCGGCGAGACGACGGCGAACCTGAGAGCTGGATTCGACAGCGGCTTCGTCACGGTGCTGGCGTTGTTTAGCGGCCTTGCGCTGGGTGTTGAGGGATTTCTCCTGGGTGCGGGTGATTTCGAGGTAACGCCACACTGCGATGATGACACAGATAATCATCAAGATCAGCAGCCACGGGAACTGCTGGATGATGGGATATGCGGAGGTCACCAGGCGAGCGCGTTTAGAGGTCGTCGCGGTCGCGCCACCATTTTCGGGATCGGCGAGAGAACCGGTAAACCACGCTGTGAAAAAGGTGACAAGCGCGAACAAAATAGGGATTTGAGCGACGGTAACTACCAGACCGCGAGGAACCACCAACAGTGTTCCGGCCACAGCAGCCACGGCAAAAGCAATGAAGTAGGGCTTGCCAAGCGAACCGTTGGGAACAGAAAAGAGCAAACCAAAAACGCCGGCCAGAAGCATCAGCAACGGCGGCACAAACATTGGCACGCGTGGAAGCAGGGGTTTGTTCCCACTGCCTTTACGGGTTATTGCTGATCTGTTCGACACGAATGCGTATCCTACCGGTTATTAGTGATAAAAACGGGCAAGCCCGGTATAAGAGCCTGCCCGTGTCTTGGAATCTCGCCCTACTTGTTTTTCTTAGAGAAAGGCCCGGAGACGACTTCAGTGACCTTGTGGAAGGCCTTGGTCATCGCTCCCTCTTCCTGCTTGGTCGGACCAGCATCGGGGGAAACTTTACCGGCGGTGCGAGCATCTGCCTTCACAGCGCTCTCCGCGGAGCTGTCGGAGTCATCACTGCCCAGACGGAACGAAGCCAGTCGGTCGCGCATCGCACGGCCGGCAGCTTCAATCTGAATGCCGGAGATTGATCCGGCGTCCGTGGCGAACTCGATATCCTTTGCGGTCTTGTCACCCGTTCGCAAATCCGTGAGGTCGCCGAGGTAGCGGAACCAGACCGCGACGACTGCAGTGACTGGCACAGCCAGGAAAGCGCCGATGATGCCGAAGATACCGCCACCGAGCAGAACCACCAACAGGACGATTGCGGCGTGCAGGTCCATAGCCTTGGACTGCAGAATCGGCGAGAGGATGTTGCCCTCAATCTGCTGGACGGCAATGATGATGAGCAAGACAAAGATTGCTGTGGTCAGGCCGTTGGCAACAAGTGCGACAACCACCGCAATGAAGCCGGCGGTGAACGCGCCGACAATAGGAATGAAGCCAGCGAAGAAAGTCACCACGGCCAGGACCATTGCCAGCGGCACATTCAAAATCGCAAGACCGGCACCGATGAAGACCGCGTCGATAAGCGAAACGATAGCCTGCGTGCGGATGTAGCCCGACAGCGTGTTCCAGGAGCGGGTGAGTACCTCCGTGAGATGCCAGCCGAGGCGACGTCCGGTCAGGCGGCGGAGCCATGGCAGGAAGTCCTGGCCGTCCTTGATGAAGAAGAACGTCAGCACCAGCATTGCCATCAAGGTTACGGCGACCGAAGAGACCACCGAGATGCCTTGGAAGACTGTGTTGGCGATATCGCCGGAGCGCTCCTGGAGCCATTGGGAACCCTGGTCCAGAGCGTCGAGGATTTGTTCATCCTTGACGTTAAATGGCGGGGCCTGAATGATGTTCTGGACTTCTTGAATGCCATCTGTGAACTGGCGACGCAATTCGGGGAACTGCGACTGCACAGTCGGTGCGAGGAACGCGACGACGCCGCCAAGCAGCGCCAGCGCGCCTAGGATGACCGTCAGTGCGGAGAGTGCGCGGGGCCAGCGGTGTTTCATCAGGAACACGGCGGGCGGAGCCAGCACCGTGGAGACAATCAGGGCCAACAGAATCGGCAGAACGCCAGCCCAAATCTTTCCCAGAATCATAGCGCTGACGTACAGCGCCGCTGCGGTGATGAGGAAACGCAGGCACCAACCTGCGAACCATCGGGCGCCCTCGCCAATGACGTCGGCGCGGTCGATGGATTCGGCGTCATTTTCGCTCATAAGCTCATCGAGGTTTTCAGCGTCTTCCGGCAAATCCGGCTGCGTTGCCGCTGACTTATGGGCATCGGAGGGGATAGACAGAGACTGTTCTATACGCAGAGGCTCCGATCCCATTACGTGATCGATAGCGTCTTTTTCGGACTGCGCAGTCCACTCTTCGCCTTCATTGGGTTTATTGCTCACGTATTCATTATGGGGGTTCGGAGGGGATAGGGGGCAACTTCACGAAGTTAGGGCGAGTTCAAATCTGTCTCCCCGAGCCCGTAAGATGAGCAATGTGAGTCTTACACTTGGAATCGTCGGTCTGCCCAATGTCGGAAAGTCAACCCTGTTTAACGCCTTGACGCGCAACGATGTGCTGGCTGCGAATTATCCGTTCGCCACCATCGAGCCAAACGTCGGCGTTGTGGAGCTTCCCGATCCCCGTTTGAATAAGCTCGCCGAAATTTACGGCTCCGAGCGTATTCTTCCGGCTACGGTGTCGTTTGTGGATATCGCCGGCATCGTCAAGGGTGCATCGGAGGGCGAAGGTCTTGGTAACAAGTTCCTCGCCAACATCCGCGAGGCTGACGCTATCTGTCAGGTCGTCCGTGTCTTCAATGATGATGATGTCGTGCATGTCGACGGCAAAGTTGACCCGGCCTCTGACATCGGTGTGATTGAAACCGAGCTCATCCTGGCTGATATCCAGACTATTGAGAAGGCGCTGCCGCGTCTGGAAAAGGAAGCCAAGAAGGATAAGGAAAAGGTCGGTGAGGTTGAAGCCGTCAAGCAGGCTCTCGCTGTGCTGGAAGAGGGACGCACTCTCTTCGCAGCTTCCGATGACGTGAAGCTCTCCGCTCTGCGCGAGCTGCACTTGCTCACCGCAAAGCCGTTCCTCTACGTCTTCAACGCTGATGAGGAAGTGCTTGCCGACGAGAACCGCCGCGCGGATTTGGCCGCTGCTGTGGAACCGGCGGACTGTGTATTCCTCGATGCGAAGGCCGAGTCAGACCTGCTGGAGCTGGATGAGGAATCCCGCAATGAGCTGCTGGCCGAAATTGGTCAGACTGAGCCGGGCCTGCATTCGCTTGCTCGCGCTGGTTTCCGCACCCTGGGGCTACAGACCTACCTGACCGCTGGCCCGAAGGAGTCTCGCGCCTGGACCATTCCGAAGGGTGCTACGGCTCCGCAGGCTGCCGGCGTGATTCACACTGATTTTGAGCGCGGTTTCATTAAGGCTGAAATTGTGTCCTTCAACGACTTGGTCGAGGCCGGTTCGATTGCCGAGGCGAAGGCCAAGGGCAAGGTTCGCCAGGAGGGCAAGGACTACATCATGCACGACGGTGATGTGGTGGAGTTCAAGTTCAACGTGTAGGTTAGCCGAATAAGAAGCTCTGACAGATGGTGGGGTAATCCTGCTCTGACATCTTATTCCAGCTTCGATGCGCTGGGATTAGGACTGGTCACGTGTGAGAAGGTTTCGTGTACAACTAGTGACATGAACTTTTTATTGCTCGGTGGTACCGGTTTCCTTGGAGGACACATTGCGGCGGCAGCAATCGACCGAGGACATCAAGTTACTTGCCTCGCGCGGGGTAACGGGAAGGTTCCCAACGGAGCCGAATTTGTGAGTTCAGACCGTGACCGTGACGGTGCGTACGATGAGGTTGCGGGGAAAACTTGGGACACCATTGTGGATCTGACGAGTCAGCCGAAGCATGCGCGGGATGCGGCGACGAAACTCCAGGCCAAGCATCGTATATTTGTGTCTTCGAGCAGCGTATATGAGGACCAAGGAAGTATTTCTTCCGAGTCTGATTCCGTAGTCACTCCGCTTGAAATTTACTACATGGAGAACATGGGGCAGTACCCGGCCGCAAAGTCTGCTTGCGAAACGATTTATCGCAACATAAATAGGTCGGTAATGGTAGTTCGACCCGGTCTGATTGCCGGCTACGGCGACGAAACAGGGCGCAGTGGTTACTATCCGTGGCGCTTCGCGCATCCCACGGGTGAGAACGTGATCGTCCCAGACCCGGCGTTTCCCGTCGCTATGATTGATGTGAAAGACCTTGCAGACTGGATAGTTGAGTCTGCAGAAGTTGGAACTTTCGGAACCTTTAACGCCACGGGGTTTGCTACTTCCTTGTCCGATGTGTTCAAGATTTCGCGTGAGTTAACCGCATCGGAGGCTACGGAGCGACCTTGCTCTGATGAACTGCTTCTCGCTAATGATGTAACCCCGTGGATGGGCCCAAAATCGTTGCCGTTGTGGGTACCAGGTGAACAGTTTCGCAACATCGCGCTACTCGATTGCGCCACAGCCTACGAAGCTGGCCTGCAGATTCGCCCGTTGAAAGAAACATTGGCGGATGCGCTGCGATTCGAAGAAGAACAGCAGGGGGAAAGACTCGCTGGGCTCAGCGATGAAGAGGAAGTCGTGCTTCGCCAGCGGTTAGAAGATGGTATTTAGTTTCGGCAGGAACAGTTTTAGTTGCAGTCGGGACCGTACTAAGTTGGTTTTCGTTCCGCGACTGACTGTGAGAATGAGTCCGAATCTGACTTGAGGGGAACTTCGGCGGTGCTAGCTCTTCATGACGCGGAACGATCTAGCCTGCGGAGGCTGCCTTTCCGAGCAGGAAACGCCTTGCGGCACACTTTTCGGCTTCTCGAATCGCTTGCAACTGAGTGAGGTAGCCTTCTTTCGCCACTCCGTGGAGTTCCGTTTCAATAACTAGTGAGATTCGTTGATGATTCTCGTCGAGTGTTGAGTCAGGACTAGTGCCCGGCGCTTTTGCCAGGGACCTACCCGCGTAGTTGTACATCGTCCGTCGTGCGCCGCTCCGCGGTGGGGAGGAGCCCGATGGGGCGCGGGACTATGCCCATGGAGACGTAGGTCGTGTCCGCCTCGGGGTGATGCGCCGCTAGTTCGGCTCGCTTCCACGACAGAACGAGGAGCCGGCGCAACGATCGACGTGGACGACGGCTCCGCCCAAGGGGACTGCTGCACGATCAGGCAACAACTTCAAATTCGTGCCACTAGGCGCCCCCGAACTGTATAGAGTGACGCCTACCGGGAGGGAGATTCGAGTGTCGGAAAGCGGACCAGAGAAGAGACTGAAGTTCTTCGGCCTCAGCGACTACGGAACCTTCTGGCAGGCCGACCGCCTCCTAGAGCTCGTCCGTGAATTCGATGCTACTCGTGGCGATCAAGGCATAAACGACATCGTTGAGTTGCATCATCTCGCGTTGTTCCTAGAACACAAAGTTCTCCCGAAGGACCTGGCCGAAGCAGAGCGAGACGCGCCTCTGGCGCACGTCTCCGAGATCCGGGAAGTCATCGGCAGGTTTTTCGGCAAAGTGACTGACGCCACCTTCTCAACGCTCGTTCAGGACGTTGACTTTCAGTACCGCACAGACGTCCTCGATCTCCTCGGAAAGAACAAGGTCTTCGAGCGCTGCACTGACTCGATCGTGCTTGCTGCACTTCAAGAGCAGAGTTTCCACCCGCACGATCTGCTCTCATGCCAGACACTCGTGCGTGCCTACGACCAGGAGATTCGGGCCCTGCTACTCGATGAGCCGCGCAATGCTGAGCTGCTTGCGCGGAAGTTCCTCCAGTCCGAGGGGCGGGATCCAATCCATCTTCCGAAGAGCTTTACTCCCGCGGATCAGCGTGGCCTGTTTGACCGATATCTCGATGAGGAAGAGCCCAACCTCAACTTCGTCAAGCTGATCGCATCCGCACGAGCTGACAAGAACACCGGCGTCGATGCACGACTGAAGCTAAAGGCTCGTCGCAAGGCAGATGCGCTCACGAAGAAGATGTTCGAGTCCACGGAGGGGATCAAGACCGGCTGCGAAGTGGGCATCTCGGCCGATCAGGTCGAAGAGGTCGTCCAGTCTTTGGACGGCATGGTTGGCAAGTACTCCTACAGTCGAACCTGGCTCACGGAGAACCTCGACTACCCGACTATCCTGAATAACTTTGTTCACCTGTTCCAGTTCGCCAACGACCACATGCTCCTGGAACTTCCTTCCTACGGAGCGCAACTTGGCGTCTTCGAGCGGTTCATGGGTACGCCGGGCAAGGGCGACTACCGGACGGGGGCGGTGTTCAGGCTCAAGGATCAGGCGTCCTTGCTCCAGACCTTGATGTACGAGCGCTTCCTCAGCTCCGAAGGTATAGAGCTCGAGTCGGTCATCGCTTGGTTCTTCACGGACTACCTTGAGCAGGAGTTCGGTGCCAAGGGGCTGAAGTACCGCGCCTCCAGCCCGACCGCTACCTACCTTGAGAAGAGCCGCCATCTGTTCTCAGAGATGGAGAGCGTCCTCAAGCAGTTCACGCTGCATGTCGACTACGGCGAGGTTGACCCGGAGCTGCTGACAATCACATCGGAGCAGCTTTCCTACGGCGACATCCCGAGTCAGGTTGTGGATAAGTACGCCTACGTTGCCAACAACGCGGACATCCAAGGAATTCAGCACCTGCTCTTCTCGGACCAATCCGGATTGGTGCACATCAGCAGCGATCTGGAGGCAGAGAGCTTCCTCCACTTGGTCATCGCCAATGACATCGCCTACGACCAGTTCCACGAGTACCAACAGCGCAACATCGACTTCCTGGTCGAGAAGGGCATCCTGACCGGAGATCGTGACCGAATTGCGTTTGCAAGCGCGCCACAATTGCATGTGCTCAAGGAACTCTGGGAGTACGAGGTGACGAGCTGTCTCCATCATTCGGCGGCCGGCCAGAAAGCCATTGACGAGATGGTGAGCGCCGGATGGCTGGTGCATCGATCAACGCTGCTCAGCGCCGCGGAGGTCAGCTACTTCAACTACTTCCTTAACGATAAGGAGTTCAGCAACGGACCTAGCCTGCGCAACCGCTACCTCCATGGATCACAGGCAGACGGTGACGACGACCGCGTTCACCGCCACACGTATCTAACAGCGCTCCGCCTACTCGTTGCGCTGGTCATCAAGATCAACGATGACTTCTGCCTGACGGATAACGCCGTGCTCGCGAAGGAATAGGGGCCGACCGCTGGCATGGTCGAGCCCTCTTCAGATCCCTAGTATGTGGCGTCTCAGCCGGGTTCCCTGCCGGCGTGATGGCGCGGTACCTCCTTCGTGGCGTCCTGCAGGCTGACCCACGTCGAAGGTGAGCCTGTGTCCCCTGATCAGTAGCGAGCACTGACCGTGGGGAGGGGGAGCACGTGAACCCCGTGTTCAGATGTACCTATGTGCCGGAACTCGGTGGAGTTTAGATTCAACGTGTGATCGACGGCCGATTATCGGGCACGCTGGACTTCAGTTCATCTGTGGTCGAGCGGCCCAGGCGTTGACATTGCATTGCTGCTCGGTGTGGTCGCCCGCAGCCACGACTGTTCCGTCGGCGCGCAGCCCGAGCGAGTGTCTCGCTCCGGCTGCGATCGCTGTGATGCCGGTCCATGACTGGACATCGCACTGGCCGAACTGGTTGTCGCCCGTTCCGAAGACCCTTCCGGTCTGGCTCAGCGCGAGCGTATGGACGGAGCCGGCCGCTACTGAGGTGATGCTTCTCCACGATGACACCTCGCACTGGCCTCTGCTGTCGTCGCTGACGGCGACGACGGTGCCGTCTTCGTGTAAGCCGACGGTGTGCAGGGTAGCCGGCAGAGACCCCGGACAGGTGTGTCCACCGGGCGACGTCGGTCTGCCCTCGCTGATTGTTGCCAGTTGCGAGGGCTGTGCCGTCGCGTCGAACTGCGATTGTGTGCCAGTCGCCGCATCCGATCTCAGTTGACCATGATCTCGCTGTAGATTGTCCTACGTGGGGGCATGTGGTGGAGTAAAGATTTTCGACCTGACATCTGGTCGCAAGACAGGAAGGAGCCCGGACCGGGAGCACGATGCCTAATGATCCTCTCAACCTCGACAAGGCCGGCGAGTGGGCTGGCGTGTGGTGGCTGCCGGAAGCCCCTAGCGAGAAGGTCCCGGGTGTCCTACGGTACGACCCGGAAGATGGTCTCTCTCTGTCGCTGATCGGCACCTTCGAGGATCGGATCTTGACGACGGACTCGTCTGGATGGACTGCTGTTCACGAAGGAACCCGCACCTGGGAAGTCATGCACGGTGTGGCCGAGCTCAGGGAGATCACACTGCTCGGCTGTGTTCCTAGGAGCACCAGAAGGACCATGGGTGCGCGAGTGGCGAGCCCTGATAAGCAGACCGTGACCGCGACGGTCGCCATCATCGGCGCGCATGTCAGCGGTGACGCGGATCCGGCGTTCGCTGGGGCAGAAGTCTCAGTCGAGGATCTGAGTCTCTGGGCGGCGTCTTCTGTGTTCGAAGGATCCCTCGGGGCTCCCGACGGCAAGATCGACGGGACCGGGCGTATCTCGGTGAAGCCGGTCGAGGCGCAATCGGTCGTGGTCGACGACACTGAGTATCGCCTTCAGCACACGCACACGCTTCCATTCTTCGACCAGCGCAAGGGAGGAAGCGTCGGACGTATGCGGGACACGGTGTCCATCTGCGTCGTGCCAGCCGAACCATTCTCTCTGAGTGTTGCTCTGCAGGAGGCGAGCCTGGTGCAGGACCTGATCTCCCTGGCGACGCATCGCGCGGCCGGAGTGATCTGGCTCCGACTGGAAGTTGCCGGGACCGAGTCGCACTTCCCTGATGGCCGCCCGCTGCCGCGCCGACGTGCCGATGTGCTCTACTCACCGGCCGCGCTTGGAAAACACGACGCGAAAGCCGTCGATCACCACCGAATGTTCTTCACCTGCGGCTCGATCCCATTTGAGGAGGTCATGCCCCGATGGTGCGAGGCCCATGGCCGCCTGGAGGCAGCGACAAACATGATCTTGGGCTTGTGCTACGCACCGGCCCGTTTTGTTGAGAACAATCTTCTGACGGCAGTCGGTGCTGCCGAGGTGTTGCACCGCAACCTCCGCATCGACGAGAAACCGTTCCCCAACGTGGAGTTCAGGGCGATGCGAGAGGCGATGCTGGCGCAGGTACCCGATGAGCACCGAAACAGGTTCAAGGGGGCGATCCGCAACGACCCGACCCTCCGTGATCGGCTCCATGCCCTCGCCGCGCGACCCGATCAGGAAGCGATCGCACAGCTCTTACCGGATGTCGACCCTTGGGCGAAGTGGACGACGCGCGCCCGCAATGACCTCGCGCACGAGGGCAGAACGTCCAACCATTCCATCGAGGAGCTGATCGCCGTCGTCGAGGTGACGACCGCGGTCGTAATCCTCAACCTCTTGCACGAGCTCGGGTTGCCGGCGGAGCGGCAGCGAGAGATCGTGCGGGAGCACCCGCAACTGAGGGCTACGTTCCGTACCGCTGCCGAATGGCTGGTTCCCTCACCAACCCCTTAGGTGCACTGCGATAGCCGCTACTTCGGAACCTCCGTGACGCTGCTGCCCGGTCGTTTAGTGCGAGACGCGTGTAAGCCTGCTCTATCGCTCGTTCGTTGAGTGCGTCATGGCGGGCGGGCGAGACGACCGGCTGTAAGTGGTGGCAGCGCGTCAGTGCCGCCTGGTGCGGCGGTGAGACGGGAGAATGTCGTCGGCCCTTAAGAACGCGGTGGAGTTCCGCTTCAATGTCAAAGCTCCATGTCGACGTGCTGCCGAGCCCGTTACCCCCGGAAGCATGTCTGAGACCGTCGTGACGCCCGAGACGCTTGCCCTACGCAAGATTCTCGTTGCGCGTCTTGACAAGTTCCAGGTGCTCCTCGATCGGTACGGCGCGACCAACCCGAAGTTGTTCGGGTCCGTCGCGCGCGGCACCGCGTCTGCAGGATCGGACATCGACATCCTCGTCGGGATGGACCCTGCGGAGGGACGTCTCCTGATGCGTGCGTCTGGTCTGCTCGAGGAGAGTCGCGCTCTGTTCGGGCGCGATGGCATCGACGTGTTTCCTGCCCAGTTGCTCAGGCACCCGGTATCCGCTTCGACGCTCGCCGAGGCGGTGCCGCTGTGAGTCGCAGTCCGGCGAAGCCGTGAACCATCTTCCCGATGAGATCACCGGCGCGCACCCTGAGATCGTCTGGCCTCAGATTCGGGATTTCCGCAACATCCTGGTGCACCAGTATTTCGGCGTCGACATCGACGTGGTCCGCGATATCGTCGATACTCATCTGCCTCCTCTTGCCTAGGCGCTGCGGTGCCACATCTCTGCTAACTGACGGCGCGGCTCCAAAGGTTATTCGGCTACGGAACGTGGTCGAGTTTAAGTTCAATGTTAGCTAAGGGCCTTATTAAAAGCGTTTGGCAACACGCGCTCCTATTTACCTTCGTATCTCGCGAGACGCTGACGTGGATGGCCTCACCATCGACCGGCAGCGTCAGGACTGTGAAGCCATTGCAAAGCAGCGTGGCTTGGACGTTGGACATAGGACATAACTACGTCGATCAGTCCATTTCCGCGTCAAAGAAGAATGTGGCTCGCCCCGACTACGACGCCATGGTGGCATCCTTTGAACGCGGCGAAATCGACGCGATCATCTGCTGGGACCTCGAACTACCCGCCCCACGTCGGTGGGTAGTCCGATCAGTCGGACAAAACTACTCCCGCACCACAGCGTAATAAGGGGTGCACCTTAAAAACATCCGGAGGTGGGGGTAACTCCCCCTCGTTGCCCAGAGACAAAATACGCCAGTGGCGTCTGTACGACGAGCCGAAGGTAGGACAAATTCCAATCCAGAGAGGTCTTGCACTGTTGCGGTGCGGTTGTCTTCTTTCTCACCGTATTGGACCCTGCGAAATTAATTGGATACGATAGGCCCATGTTGATTTCAGGTTCCGTTTTCATGCGGCCGCTCACCAGCCGCTAAGGCGGTTTTCTCCCTCCCGCAGGTTAGAAACCGCTCCGGTCCTTTAGCCGGGCGGCTATTTGTCATGCCCGGCTCCGTTTCAACTCCAAGGAGCACACCTGATGTCTGCATACGGATACGGCCGTCACGAGCATGGCCAAAATTTTCTCACAGACCACAAGATCATCAACTCCATCGTCGATCTTGTGAAACAAACCTCCGGCCCCATCATTGAGATCGGGCCAGGAAGCGGTGCCCTCACTCACCCGATGGCCCACTTGGGGAGGGCGATAACGGCAGTTGAGGTAGACGCAAAACTAGCTGCCAAACTCACAAAAAAGACCGCCTCGGCGGCGGTCGAAGTGGTCCATGATGATTTCCTTGACTTCCGGTTACCCGCCACTCCCTGCGTCATTGTGGGAAACATTCCCTTTCACCTCACCACTGCCATTCTTCGAAAGTTGTTGCATGCGCCGGCATGGACTGACGCTGTACTCCTCATGCAGTGGGAAGTCGCTCGCCGCCGGGCCGGGGTAGGTGCAAGCACGATGATGACGGCTCAGTGGTCCCCATGGTTCACGTTTCACCTTGGTTCCCGAGTACCAAGGTCTGCTTTCCGGCCACAGCCAAACGTTGACGGGGGGATCTTAGTGATCCGCCGGGTGGGTGACCCGAAGATTCCGATAGAGCAGCGCAAAGCCTTTCAGGCGATGGTGCACACCGTTTTCACTGCCCGGGGACGCGGGATAGGGGAAATTCTCCGAAGGGCAGGGTTGTTTTCATCACGTTCAGAGACACAATCATGGTTGCGCTCGCGAGGAATCGACCCCGCGACCCTACCTCCCAGATTGCACACCAGCGACTGGATCGATCTCTTCCAGGTGACTGGTTCCTCTCTACCTCACCATCGGCCCATTTCACCATCGGGAAGTAGTCAACGACCTCCTCAACGGAAAAATCGAGGCCGGCGGCGGTAATCCCCCCACCACCAAAACCGAAATCCACCAGTAGTAGTGAACGACCCATGTTCGTCTACCGTGAGCCGCGTTATGGCAGTGACGTGTTCTCGTCGGGCACAGTCATAGTTCCCGGCGTTGCCAGCGACAGGGTTCTACACCCAGCAGCGGGACCGATCAAAATCACCCGCACGGGGAACGACCCTGCTGGTGGTTTCGATTTTGATGAAAGCGAGGAGACATAGCCCCTCGCCAACTCCCCGTAGCTGGCGAACAGTAGCTCCTGGCGCTGGCGCTCGTTGGTGAGTTTGCGTGCCACATCGAAAGCCTTATCGACTTCCCGGTCCAAGTTGTTGTGAGCCTTGAGCAGAATTGGGTCCATCGATAACGGGTTGTAGTGCTCCGCGAGTGACCGCTGGGGGTGCCGCTCGCGTGCCCGCAGCACCAACTGTCCAGCGTCGATGATTCGCTGCTGCGCCTTCTCATCTAGTTCACACAGAGCTGGTCCGCAGTTGTAGCTCCCGATGTACTCCGAAAAACGGAAAAAATAAATAGTGGGGATACATCAACCTTCCACTTTCCATTCTTCCGGCTCAGAGTATTGAGGGGTCTGGGACCGGGTCCGTAAACCCTTTATGTTTTTCGCGCACAGCGGTTTTTAGCGACGCACCCTATAGGTTTTCCGCAGAACTTATATGTGTTTCTGTGCACCCCATATGTTGTCTGTTTTAGCGGTATTTCGTTGTTAATTCCGCACGCGCGCATCAAATGGTTATTTATCGACGACACTCCGTCGAGTTCAAGTTCAACGTGTAACGCGAGGCGTTAATGACGTTTCGCGTTATTGGGGGTAGGTTGAAGAGCGCTGTCTCTAACTCGGGTTTTCGTTCGGCCTCGGTCCATTCCGCTACCTCGTGTGAAGAATCTGCAAGCGGTATCGAACCGTTGAACTATTAGGTTCCCCCACAGTTCCCGTGCCTGCACGCATCGAGAAGGACCAGGTGGTGAACTCGAATGACTCGCCTGGTCCAACGTGTGTGCGCTCGGCGCGTGGTTTAACCCTTATAAGACTTGCCGGTCACAGCCTCAGCGTTTCGCTCGTGCAGCCCGCAGGCCGTTCAAGATCACGATGACTTCGGCGACTTCGTGTACCAACACGACGGCGGCCAAGCCCAGTACACCGCTGATCGCCAGTGGCATCAACACGATGATGATGGCCAGAGACAGCACGATGTTTTGGTTGATGATCCTGCTGCCTCGGCGGGCGTGCTGCAGCGCCTGCGGGATCAGCCGGAGGTCGTGGCCAGTGAAGGCGACGTCAGCGGACTCGATTGCGGCGTCAGAGCCGGTTGCTCCCATCGCAATGCCCACCGTTGCGCCCGCCAGTGCCGGCGCGTCGTTGATGCCGTCGCCGATCATCGCCGTCGGCGTCTTGGAGGAGAGTTCGGCGACGATGCTTGCCTTGTCCTCCGGTCGCAGCTCGGCGCGCACGTCGTCGATTCCGGCGATTTCAGCCAGCGCCCGGGCGGTGCGAGTGTTATCGCCGGTGAGCATGCTCACTTCCACGTCGTTGTCGTGCAGGGACTGCACGGCATCGGGCACCTCGGGCCGCAACTCGTCGCGCACCCCGATCGCCCCGGCGAGAGCGTCATCGACGGTGACTAGGACGCAGGTCTGGCCTTCGGACTCCATGCGCTCAACGTCCGCCTTCAGTGGCCCGGCGTCGATCCATCGGGGGCTGCCGACCAGCACCCGTCGGCCTTCGACGGTGCCGCCGATGCCATGACCGGCTTCCTCGCTGATATCCAAGGCGGTGGGCGCTTCGGGCTCCGCTGCCACGATCGCCGCGGCGAGGGGGTGCGTCGATTGCTGCTCAACCGCCGCCGCGAAGGAAAGCACCTGCGCCCGATCGAATCCGTCTGCCGGGACCACTCCGGTAACCTCGGGCTGGTTGCGGGTAAGGGTTCCGGTCTTGTCTACCGCTAGGTGACGGATGCCGCCGAGTCGCTCGAACGCCGCGCCGGACTTGATGACTACTCCGAACTGGCTGGCCGCGCCGATCGCGGCCACGACCGTCAGCGGCACGGAGATTGCCAGCGCGCACGGCGACGCTGCGACCAGGACCACCAGCGCACGGGTGATCCAAGTCTCGGGGTCGCCCAACAGCGAGCCGATCACGCCGACCAGCACCGCCAGGATCATCACCCCGGGCACTAGGGGTTGGGCAATTCGGTCGGCGATCCGGGCGCGGTCACCCTTCTCCGCCTGCGCCTGCTCGACGAGGTCGACGAGTGTGGTCAGCGAGTTGTCCGTTCCAGCTGCGGTCGTCTCGACCTCCAGCACACCGGCGGAGTTGATCGCTCCCGCGGGTACCTCGTCGCCGGGCGCAACCTCCTCCGGAATGGATTCTCCGGTGATCGCTGAGGTGTCAAGGCTGGAGCGTCCGGACCGAATGATGCCGTCCGTGGCGATCCGCTCCCCGGGGCGTACGACCATTAGCTCGCCAACCTCAAGGTCCTTCGCAGCGACCTCGGCCGTCGTACCGTCGCGCAGCACGGTCGCGGTTTGCGGTACCAGCTTCAACAGTGCCCGCAGTCCGCCTTGGGCCCGGTCCATCGCCTTGTCTTCAAGCGCCTCGGCGATCGAGTACAGGAACGCCAGCGCCGCGGCCTCTCCGACGAAACCAAGGATCACCGCGCCGACCGCGCTGATCGTCATAAGCAAGCCAATGCCGAGCTTGCGCTTCGTGACAAGGTTCCGGATCGCTCCAGGTGCGAACGTGTAAGCGCCCAACAGCAGGCCAAGCCAATACAGTACCGTTGCGGGCGTCTCCAAGTCGGACCAGTCCAGCGCCAGTCCTGTAATGAGGGCTACGCCGGAGAAGATCGGTAGCAGTAGCTCGGGGTCCTTCCACCATGGCCGATCGAGCTCTTCGATCTCCGTGGCGGGTTCGTGTTCGCATCCACATGCTGAACTCATGCGTCCGTTCCTTTCTCGCCGCAGCCGGGCACCGAGCACTCGGTGTCGATGCAGGGGGCATTCTCGTCGACGGCCAGCGTCGCGTTGACCAGCGCTTCGAGCGCCGCCGCGAGGTGCGGATCGGCAATTTCGTAGCGGGTCTTACGGCCCTCCGGCTCAGCGACGACGATGCCACAATCGCGTAGGCAGGACAGGTGGTTCGAGACGTTCGAGCGGGTCAGATCCAAGCTTTGCGAAATCTCGGCCGGGTAGCCCGGACCGTCGAGTAGGGTCATCAGGATTCGGGAACGCGTCGGATCAGCCATGGCCCGGCCGAGCCGGTTCATGACGTCGAGGCGCGAAGCAATAGTCAGCATGTGCTGAACAATACAACGTGTGTTGAACTATTCAAAATGCACTGAACTGACGGTTCCGCGAAGGTCCTGCGACCTGCAGGAATTAGTCGATGGGATAGCCGGTAACTGGGCCTTCGTGATTCGGCTGCCAACCCAACGCGGGGGCGACATGCGTGGCGAAGTTGTCCAAGATCTTCACGTTGACGTCGACGCCCATCCCAGTGGGGATGGTGATGAGCAGGGTGTCGGCGGACATGACGGCGGCGTCGGCTTTGAGTTGCTCAATGAGTTTGTCCGGCTCGGCGGCGTAGGTGCGGCCGAAGGTGGAGGCGCCGACGTCGGGAAGCATGCCCACCTGATCGGAGCCGGAGGCCTGCATGCCGAACAACTGCATGTCCGCGCCGTCGACGATGGGGAAGACGGAGCGGGACACCGACACACGCGGCGTCCAATCGTGGCCCGCCTTCTTCCACGCGGCGCGGTAGCGGCTGATCTGATCCGCCTGGATTTCGCCCAGAGTCTCGGCGGTGGTCTCGGAGACCAGGGTGGAGGACATCAGGTTGAGCCCGTCCTTGGCGGTTTGCTCGGCAGAAGCGTGGGTGCCGGAGCCGTAGAAAATGTGCTTACGCAGCTCGGGCACCATGGGGAAGACCGGCAGGGCGGAGCCGGGTTGGAACATGTTGGGGTACTGCCGGTCTAGCGGTGCGGCGGTGGCGAATCCGTTGCCGTCCACTGCAGCCATGAACGCCTCGAGGTGGGCTCGCGCCACGTCCGCGCCGTTGGGCGCTTTACCCTTGTAGCCGAAGGCCTCCCAGCCGCGGTCAGCCACCTCTGGGGCGCCGCGCGAGACGCCCAGGGCCACGCGGCCACCGGAAATTTGGTACAGCGACGCGGCCTCTTCGGCGAGGTAGAGCGGGTTTTCATAGCGCATGTCGATGACACCGGTGCCCATCTCGATGTGTTTGGTGGTGGCCGCGACAGCACCCAGCAGCGGCATCGGGGCGGAGGCCTGCGGCACGAAGTGGTGGACTCGGAAGGACGCGTTGTTCACGCCGATTTCGTCCGCAGCCTGGGTGATCTCCAGATGAGTCTTGGCGATCTTTTCCGCAGATGGCCCGCGCTGGCCACCGAAGGCGTAATGCCCGAAGCTTAAGAATCCGAACGCTTTCATTGGATACCACTCCTTTTCATGGTGCTAACGAGAAAGTAACTTTGCAACGAGATACCGTGGACTTTAAGCTCGATGTCTAGGTCCGTGGCAAGACGGTAGATCGATTTTTCGATTCGGCGCTTTGGGGCGCTACCGGAGTCCCCGGTGGTCTTCTTAGATTGAGCGGTTCAGATTTCCTAACCTAAAGCTCGTTTGAGCGTGCTATCCGCTGGTGCGCCTCCGATACTGCTGCTCATAAGGTGGCGGGCGCTCCATGAATACAAAGCGTAGGTCAGGTCGAGGAGGATGCAGCCCCCTGGGCTCTGGTGTATGTGCTAGCCCCGCTCGGGGTAGCGCACGAGGAGATCGTTGCCGATGACTGCGCCGTCGTTGAGCGTTGCCTCGCTCACCTTCGCCCCGGCTGCACCCAGGCCCATAATGTGGCCAACCTCGTCACCGTGGGCGATGAGGTGGTCGGCGATGATACGCCGGTGGCAGCGCCACCACACCGCCTCGGAGCACATGATCGCGGTGGGAGTTTCGGCTGCGTTCGCCCGTAGCTGCGAGATCGCGTCGGAGAACTCCTCGCCCAGCGCATGGTCGGCGTAATTGTGGAAACTGCGGTTACGCCAGTTGCCGTTAACCTCAAACGGCACCGAGTGGGACACGTTGCGCCGTCCGGTTAGGCCCTCGCTTCTGCTGTAAGTGATGCCACATGTGGGAAGGTGTTCGGCAAGGTGGTCGCCGTTGAACCACGGGTACTTCCTGGACCCGGGCAGCTTGCGCACATCCACGATGGATGCCACACCGGCCGCCTTGATCATTTCAGCGAAGTCCTCGAACTCGAGGTTGGAGTGGCCCACGGTGAAAATGCGCATGTCACCAATGCTACGCGCCAAGCGATTACACTCACATCGGCTTCACGAATGAGAAGGTGACTTTGCAACGACACGTCGTGGAGTTTAAGTGCAACGTGTAAAGGTTTTTCAAGCGTCGCGCGATGGGGATGTGGACCCACGATTGCAGGGTCGACTGCGACGGAGTGACCATTGTCTGGCTCAGCCAAGCTATTGACTCTGCGATGCCGCGGGTGCGCCATCAGACTCTTCATGCTGAATGCGCGAGGCATGCAGTCGGGCGTGGGCGATGGCGTCGAGAGTGTTGTCGAAGACGTGATTCTCGTGCGCAAGCTGGTCGAATACGCCGAGTTCGCGCAACACCGGAATATGTTCGGGCTTCGTGGCTGCGAGCAAGACCCTGGTACCGCGGCGTTCGAGGCGCCCAATCGTGTCGGCGAGCATCTGGGCGCCGGTGGCGTCGATCGTCGTAACGTAGCGCATGCGGAGCACGACAACCTTGACCGACGAGACATCAGCGAGCTCGAGGAGGAAATCGTGCGCTGCACCAAAGAAGAGGGGGCCTTCCATACGGAAGGCGGCGATGTGCTCGTCGAGAAGCTCACGCTCCTTGTCGCGGTGGTCTCCCTCGTCTAGCGGGGCGGCCTCTAATACCGCCGTGCGGGCGGTATCGCGCAGTGCGAAGAAGCCCGCCATAATGAGGCCGATGAGCACGGCGACTACAAGATCGAACACGACGGTGGCGGCAGCTGTGATGAGCAGGGTCGCCCCGTCGCCCTTGGTGGCGCGTATCACCGAGCGGAGGTTCCGCGGGTGGAGCATCTGAATCGCAGTGGCGATGAGCACGCCGGCGAGCGCGGCGAGAGGAATCTCGCCCACCCACCGAGCCGCGACGAGTACGGCGACGAGCAGGAGCAGCGAATGGAACACCGCTGCCAGGCGTGTGCCTGCGCCTGCCCGCACATTGACGGCAGTTCGGGCAATCGCGGCGGTCGCGGGAATCCCGCCGAACAGGGGCGCGACGACGTTGGCCACGCCCTGTCCAAAGAGCTCGCGGTCGGGATCGTGCCGGTCGCCAACAGTCATTGCGTCGGCAACCGTCGCAGATAGTAACGATTCCAACGCGCCGAGAGCTGCGACGGCGACTGCTGCCAACAGAAGCGAATCCAGGTGCTCCCACGGGATCTGTGGCCAGCGCGGGGCAGGCAACGTCGACGGGATGTACCCGATTGTCTTCAGGCCGCTGTCTGCCAGCATGTTGATGGCCGTCGCGGCAGCTACCAACACCAGCGCCGCGGGGAAGCCGCTACGAACGCGCGCAGCAAGCACGATTCCAGCCGCCACCGCAATGGTCATCACGGGCGCTTGCCATGCCGGAGCGTCTAACCAAGCTTTGATTGCGCCCCACGCCAACCCGAGGACTTTCTCGCCGTCCACGTCAACACCGAGTGCTGCGGGCAGCTGTTGGAGGCCGATGATTAACGCAATACCGGCGGTGAAACCTTCGACGACAGGTAACGGCATGTACTTCATCGCTCGGCCAGCACCGGTGACCGCCAACACGAGCAGCATGAGCCCTGCCAGCACGCCGACGACGAGCACCCCATCGGCACCATGGTTGGCCACGATGGGGATTAACACGACGGTCATTGCGCCGGTCGGGCCGCTTACCTGGACATTGCTACCGCCGAAGACTGCGGCCAGGATACCCGCGACGATGGCCGTCGTAATTCCGGCCGCCGCGCCGACACCGGACGCAACGCCGAAGCCGAGTGCGAGGGGGAGGGCGACGAGGGCCACCATGAGGCCTGCCGAGAGGTCGCGCCCGATTGTCGCGCGGGACCAGTCCGAGCGGCGCGGTGCGAAACGCAGGGCACGGGACCGGATGCCCACCGTAGAGGCGGCGGAGGAGGGGTGGGTCATGCTACTTTCTTGCTCCTTCAGGGCTCAATGACACTCAAAGGATACACAAGGTGCCATCCTCCGACGGTCACATTCCCGGTTCTGGCCGAGGCCTCATGTCGGGGGAATAAAACTTCCTGACCTGGCGGGAGTTCGCTGGAGCGTTGTCGCGGTGCTTGGAGTGACGTGCGTGAGCCGGTGTCCGAAGAGCAGGTAGCCCAGGAGAACCGGTACCAGTGTCATACAGAGCGCGACACCACTGCTCATGGGTCGGGCCTGACGGCGGGCTGGGGGGGCGAGGGCCGGCTACCGGATCCGGGCTTTCGCAGTGACGAGCAGCAGGGCGGCATGGTCGACTTCGCCGTTTTTGATCTCGCGATTGAGCTTGTGTAGCACCACGGGGCAGCGCAGGCAGCGGATGCCGGATTTGCAGCACTTCTTCTTCGGTGTCATCGCAGCCAGTTTGAAGGGGTCCTTGCCGGCGAGCTTTTTCGCGGCTTTGGCGGCGTCCTTCTTCTTGCCCTTGTCGCCTTTCTTGCCCTTGGCCATGCGCGTTCCCTTCGTCGCGAATTTTCCTGAATTAGGTTAGCGTCACCTCATGCGATGTGGGGAGGCGTGGGTGCCTGACGGGTGTAATTGGGTGTTGCTTGACGACGGCTCGCTTGTCGGCCAGTGCCGCAGCGGTAAATGACGGCCAAAGGACGCAAAATCGACCAAAACGACTCAAATCTGTTCGCTGTGACCTGCGGAAATGGCGAGCGGTAGTGAGTTGTTTCGGCGACGGGCGCTCCTCGGCGTGCAGGAGTTCATTGTGCGACAGATTGGACAGTATCACCCTGGCCGCTGGGCCGATGTCACTGCTGTCAAAAGCCTGAGCCCATTAACTCGAAGCATGCATAGACGGCGTTACAACCCGAGAAACACTCGGCCCGTGTGCGACCACCTGGGGGAGGCACCTGCGGGATTCTGGCATGATCACCAGTCCTCGAAGGTCAACTCCATTCGCACCCGTACTCTGATTGAGAAGGCGGACATGGTTGTTGTCCGTTTCGGCGACCAGTACAAGCAGTGGAACGCAGCCTTCGATGCAGGTTACTGTGCTGCGCGGAACAAACCGGACAGCAACAAGCCTGCTAGGAGATTGCGAAGCCAGATGCTGGTCCTGGCTTTTCGACAGGCTCGCCAGCCTCGTCGACCATCCAGTCGATTTCCAGCTCTAGCTCGCGCTCGATGCCGGTACGCTTTCGGGAATCGACAACTTCCATCGTGGTATTAAACGATGTTGGCATGGTCATCGTCACCGCGGACTTGCCAGTGCCGAGAGTCATTTCCCCGGCGCGGATGCGAGCCGCCAGCGTCTCCAGCAAATCAGCGAGCTCTTCGCGACTGAAGCTTGTCTTGCTCTTCACCAGCTTTTGATTCTTCGGGGGCGTAGTCTTTTTAGGTTTCGGTGCCGTGTCTTTACTTACCTTTCCGGCCGTGTCGGTATTTGTGCAGCGTGGAGAATTGGCCGTCACTCCGCACTGTCTTTGAAGATGGTCTAGAGAGCTTTCAGGGAGCCTGCCCATCCCCATTATCCCAATGAAAAAGTGTTTTTACCATGAGAAATAATAAGAGGCTAGAAATTCCTATAGGTAGGTTATAAATTGTGGAAAATCCTTACGCTATGCTCTGGAGTGCAAGGTCCTGAGTGTATTAGGTGAAGAGCTCTAGTAATGCGCCCTTCGTCAGTGCTTCAAGTGTGTCGACCGACAGCAATAGGGGAGGAGTAAGCGTCACGTGGTGTCACCTGACAACATCCTGATGTACCTTCTGCCTGAGCAAGAGGCGCAGGTTAAAGAGATCTTTGCGCAACTGGCAGAGCGTGGATTCCCGCAGCAGAATCAAAAGCCCCACATCACTGTGACTTTTGCGCCGACTATGAGACCGAAGGTAGTCCAACGAGCAGCCGAAATTCTCCCTCCGCTTATGCCAGCAGAGTTTCGCAGGGTAGGAACGGTAGTGTTCGGCACAAAGAGTAAACAGACTGTCGCATGGTTATTAGAAACAAGCGATGAGCTGGAAGAGGCTGCTCGCGCAATCAGTCGTCTCAACCCTGACGGCCGCGGCTCCCGCTGGATTCCGCACCTGACCATGGGCCTGAGAATTCCACGGGATATTGTGCCGGACTACGTGCGCGCACTTGACGAAATAACGAACCCGCACTTTAAAACTCTCAACGCGCCACGAGCTGCGTTCTGGAGTCCCAAAGTGCAGGAATTGACGGAGTTCTAGGGAGACTCCGGTACTTGTGTGCTGATGCTCCTCAGCAATTGCGTCCCGCTATTTCGCAAAAACTGTGGTTTCAGAAAACAGTAGGCTAAGAAGAAAAACTAAGCAGCATCCATAATCTTCTTTGCCTGGGCATCGAAGACCTCCAACGCACGCTTCTTTGCCGCTTCCTTAGACTCTGGAGTTGCCTCTGGAATCTGCATGGGATCCGTCGTGTTTTCCATGTTGCCAGTTGGTACATCCGGAGTCGGGGCGGCGGACACCATTACCATTACGCCATTGACGATCCTGACAATGTCGTAGCTGGTGGCCGTAGTATCCGTGCCACCGGCGTTGATGTTCGCACTGGTCTCGTGTGCAGTGAACTCAGCTGGCTTGACGGAAAGATTTGGCTCCCACTTTTCTCGGTGCAGTTTCATTGTGGTCGTCATGTCCATGTCATTAAACATGTCCTGCATCTCAGGAGAAATCTCCTGACCTTCCATGGAGTCTTTCAGAATGTCGGAAGCATCCATCGTAGCCGTCACGTCGGAGCACTTTTCGAGGCTGTCCTCGTACTTCTGGTACGCCTCAGGATTCTTCAATACCGAGACGCTGACAGTGACGTTCTCTTCCTTAATGTCCGTGTAAGCGCCGGCAGCATTCTCCAATTCCTCAGTTGAGTTGGTGAAAGTGGCGCATTCGGCCGGTTCAAACTTCATGGAATCTTCTGAAAACATCTCCATGGCATCTTTGAACCCGGTGATCTTGTTTCCGGAGAAGTCCGCCCCTTGAACTTCATTTGTGAGCAGGAGCTGATCTTCGGCTGCAGCAGGAGCTGACCCATCTGCCTTCGTCATCTTGCTGGTCGATTCTTTGCCTGCCTCACCACCGGCATTGCTGCTTTCTTCCCCCGAGCCACATGCTGTGAGCAACGCGGCGCTTGCCAGACCCGCCACTACAGTTGTCGCAAACTTCTCCCACATTCCAGAGCTGCGCTGCTTCATGATTCCTCATTCCATCGAGCTGAATTTCAACAACCTATGCAACCCGCCCAGGAGCCCTGGGCCGGAGCCAAGCTTTTGTGAAAGAAAGAATACAAGAGCTCGTCTCAGCACGCTTCCCAAAAACAAGAATTTCAGTCGCGTCTGCTTTACGACGCTCCGTCGGACCTCACCGCAGACTGCGCAACCTTTGCCACGGGATACATGGATACCAATGCAATAATCGCACCGAAGACGAAAACGGGCACAAACCCGAATTTCGGCGCTGCGAAAGAAATAACAAAAGGAGCGAAGAAACCAACATAGGTCAGCGAATAGTAGATAGCGGTGGCAGCACCCAACTCGGCTGGCGGTGCGATAATTTGCACTTCGCGGAGGCCGGAAACCATCATTACGCCGTACGCGGCACCGAGGGTCAGAGCGGCTGGGAAAACGCTCCACACGTTCTGGGTGAGGGCGACGATGAGGCTGAGCAGCATACCGACCGTCGTTAAGCCAAGACCGAAAATAGCTGGCGGGATAAAGCTGCTGGAACTGATTCGAGTGACCAGTGGTTGTACCAGAACGCCGGTGCCCATCGTGATGCAGGCGATGAGTCCGGCAAAGGCAATGGGGTAGCTGGATTCGGCGATTGTCGGAAGGACGACGAACGATGTGCACGCGGCACCGAAGACCCACGGTGCCCAAGCGGCGACTGCCCACAGGAATCTCGGGCTTAGGGTGGCAGAGGAGAAGAACCGTTGCGGGGTGTCGCTGTGCGCTGAGGTTGGCAGTCCGCCGGAAGCGTTCCATGTCAGTGGTGTGATGCCAAGCAGCAGTGCGAGATGAACAAGATAGGGGATGACATCAGGGCGGGGAGCAAACTCCGCGACCAACCCGGAAGCCAGGGGGCCGAGGGAGAACCCGGCGGAGAGCGCAACGGTTGCGCGCCGAGCGGAAATTTGAGGTGCGACGGGCGCAATCTCTTTAATCCACGAGGCGCCGGCGGCCATTACCATACCCATCGAAATGCCGACGACAAGGCGTCCTATCAGCAGTGATGGGAAGTGGAACCAGACGCCGGTGAGTAGGACGACGGAGCCGGCGGCAGAGGTTATGAGTGCGGGCCGGATGATGGCGCGACGGCCGAGTCGGTCGGAAAGTGGGCCGCAGATGAGTAGTGCGGGGATGAGCCCTGCGACGTAGATGGCGAAGAGAAAGGTGACCTGGGACTGGTTGAGAGCATCGGTTATTCGATACGCGGGCAGGAGTGGGGCAAAGAGGTTGGCGCCAAATGCAACAGCGAACATGCCCAGGGCTACCCGAATCCAGTCTCGTGCCACGATTTGCCTCCTGTCGACTCTCATCTTTTGGGGATAGAACAGTGTGGTAACAACAATAGGCCAGCTAACAAACGCTAGCTGGCCTATTGAGTTACTCGGGTTGCCTACCCAAGTTAGTCGCTCTAGTTATTGGCGGCACCGAAAAACGCGGTAATCGGTGAGAAGAATCCCTTAGACTTCTTTGCCTTCTTAGCTGCCTTAGTCCTGCCAAGAATACGCTCAGAGATGCGGTCGGTAAGAACCCCTACCAGCTTGCCGCTGCTGACGACGGGCAGCTCGCTGCGACGCCCGTCGATAAGCTGGCGAGCCCTGATAGCAGCTGGATCCTCGGGCTTGACGAAGACCTTCACAGGAGCGCCGACGGTGTTCATGTAGGCACCGCGGTCGGCGTATTCGCGGAGTTCCTTCAGTGTAATATCGCTGGTCAGGTAGCCTTCATCGTCGACGAGGAAGACACAGGTATCGTCATCGAGACCAGCAAATTCAGCTGCGTAGGTGCTCAGTGCCTCACCGACAGTGATGTCCTCCGGCAGCGCAATGTAAGAATCCGTCATGTGCATGCTTACGGTGTCGGGCAGGAGGCTGTACGGGCTGATTGAAGACTTCGGCTTGAAGAAGTTGGCGATGG
Organism: Corynebacterium sp. HFH0082; assembly: GCF_000411235.1. Lineage (NCBI taxonomy): Bacteria > Bacillati > Actinomycetota > Actinomycetes > Mycobacteriales > Corynebacteriaceae > Corynebacterium > Corynebacterium sp. HFH0082. Next base: position 2,275,513 of record NZ_KE150404.1, on the reverse strand, counting down.
TGTTCTGTGTCTGTGTCATTGTGGATCCTTTTCCAGGTATCCCAGCTCCTTTGCTAGGAGGGAATTTCTGTTGATTGAAAAATTATGGCTCCTTCGCCTATGAGTGTTGGCAATGTAATGCCGTAACTAAAGGTGGCCACTTGAGATGGACCCTTGCCTCGGGAGTCTTTCGAAACTCTCGATAAAGTGCAGGGCAGCGGCCTATGTAGATATAGGAGCCTTACCTAACGAGGTTGTTCGCTACGCAAAGGTTAACACAAGGTTACGTACGCAGTAAAGGGGAATGAACGAAAAGCTTCCTAAAGGTGGCGGAAGCTACAAGCCCATGAACTCTCGAATTGCTGGCCATTCGGCATCGGCTTGCGCCCGGCCGAGCTCGTAGTTGTGTATCAGCTTCGACCGCTTCCGCTCCGCCTTTGTGATGCTCATATTATTGGCGTAGAAAACATATGCTTGGCCTTTTCGTTCAAGCTCAGCAGCCCAATCGAGAGAGGCGTTGTAGCGCTCGTGCCTGGTGATAAGTAGCTCAGCTACCACCGGGGTACTGCGGAAAATCTGGCGCAGTAGCTGTGGGCGCTTAGGGGCGGTGCGACGGAATCCTTTCGGGCGAGTCAGGACGATGAGGAACTTCTTGAAACCATCTGCTTCGGCGGCATTAATGGGAATGCCACCTGATGATCCCAGTGCACCGTCGACGAACGGAACGCCATCAATATAGGGCATACGCATGACACCCGGAATCGTCGAACTGGCGCGAGTGTACTTCATCAGCGTAGGTAGATCTGGGATATCGTCCGGCCCCCAGTTGATGGTCTCGCCCGTATCCGCTCGGACAGCAGAAATCCGGTAGGGAGTTGGATTGTTCTTAAAAGTCTCGTAATCCAGGGGCATGGCGCCGTCGGGAAGTCCCGCGTCTTCATAGATGTACTCGGCATCGAAATAGCCGCGTCCGCGCAACATTGGGCGCCAGCCACTGCTGTCCGGCTGCGCGATGAAGTCAGTGAAGCTATTTATAGAGCGCTGGATATCCCGGGAAAGGTAATTGACCACGTGAGAGGCGCCGGCGCTTACGCCACCGACCCAGCCGACATCGATGCTCTCGCGAAGTAGCCGCTCGACGAAAGGTGCCGTGTAACTATTGCGAGTCCCTCCGCCCTCGAAGACTAATGCCACATCGCTGACCTGCATTTACATCCCTCCGGTTGTTCTCGCGCTGCTGCCTTTCGGGCGTTACGATCGTTCAAGACTACCCGAACGTCACCATATTGGATTTCGGTTAGCGCAGTTTACGGCGCATCCTGGAGGATGACTGGCAGCAGCCCCTCGCCCATATCTGGGTTCGGCAGTACGCCCTCCGGGTCGTAGAACAAGATCTCCTTGCCGTCATGGCTCAGACGTCGCATCGCTTCCAGAATCAACGTGCGTCCCACCGGGTTGACAATGCCAACGCGGCTGACGTCGAAGACAATTTCGCTTTCCGACGGTGTGGAAGTCGCCAACCTGTTGAGAATAATCTCGGCCGCAGTGAAGTTGACTGGGCCCTGAATCTCGATGATCGAGCGGCCATTGCTGACGCGCGTACCGCGCAGCGCACGCGAACCAATCGCATCGGCATCCATGAGATGAAGACCCAAATCTTCGGAGAGCTTCCGGAAGATGGCAATGCTGCGGACGCTGTTGCCGTGGTCGTTCAATCGCGGCGAAAAGGCTGCAAGACCCGCCTGTCCAGGCAGCGCTCCCAGCAAGCCGCCGGCGACACCGCTCTTGGCGGGAATCCCGACCTCGGTAAACCATTCACCGGCCTCGTCATACATGCCGGCAATAGCCATCACGGACAAGACTCGGCGAACAACCGAGCGGCCGAGCACAGTCTGGTTGGTAACCGGGTTAACGCCGCCGTTGGCCAACACTGCGGTCATCATGGCGACATCGCGAGTGTTGACCAGCACGGAGCACTGTGCGGTGTAGCCGCGGACAGCATCGTGGGGCGTGGTTTCGATGAAACCGTAAGCTGCCAGCATATGTGCGATGGACATGTTTCGATGGGCAGTGTCCATTTCGCATTCATAGGCATCGTAGTCAACGCGGAGCTTACGGCCAGCCAAAGTTGAGAGAAGCTCCACCATGTGCTTCGTGCGAGTCTTCCAGTTGGCACCTGGCTGGCATACGAACTGGTTGATGGTCAGTGCACCGACATTAATCATCGGATTCTTTGGTCGGTGCGTGCCCTGCTCCAGCGACAGCTCGTTGAAGGCCTCACCGGAAGGTTCGGTGCCCACAATGCTGTCGATTTTGTCTGTGCCGTGCTCGGTGATGGCTGCGGCATAAGCGAAGGGCTTGGACATCGACTGAATGGTGAATTCAGTATCGGTGTCGCCCGTGGCGTAGGTGCGACCTGACACGGTGGTCATAGCAAGTGCCAGGCGGTCGGGATTAGCTTGGGCAAGGGTGGGAATATAGTCCGCTACCTCGCCAGACTCATCGGGGCGGACGGATTCGACGATTTCGGACAAGTAATCTTTGATCGGCGTTTTCATCAGATTCTGCTAAGCATCTTTCCTGGGCTGAAAAATCCCGGTTGAGTCAATGGAGTCCCGTTCGAACCTACACCAGGCGAGGCCGGTCACTGATGCTCACCTCGGTGCACTCTCACCGTGCGCGCCGGAAAAATCGGCATATCCTGGGGTGTGTGAAATTTCTCAACAATCAGTCCGCGCCCTACGAGTTGACCTACAGCGATGTCTTCATGGTGCCGTCAAAGTCATCCGTCGGCTCTCGCATGGGTGTCGATTTGTCCACCAATGATGGCACCGGCACAACCATTCCGATTGTGGTCTCCAATATGACGGCTATTTCCGGGCGCCGGATGGCCGAAACCACCGCTCGCCGAGGCGGAATTGCCATCCTGCCGCAGGACGTCCCAGCTGACATTGCTGCTGAGACCATCCGCAAGGTCAAGTCCGCTGGGCTGGTTTTCGACACTCCAATCGTCGTCAAGCCTCACCACACCGCGGGGTATGCGCGCCATCTTCTGCCGAAGCGCGCGCACGGTGCGGCAGTGGTGGTGGAAGACAACAAACCGGTTGGTCTGATTACCGGCCGTGACCTGGCGGGCGTTGACAACTTTGCGCAGGTGGGGACGCTCATGTCCACTTCGCTATTTACGCTTCCGGCCGATATTGAGCCCCGTGACGCTTTTGACCAGCTCACTGCTTCCGGTCGCAAACTCGCTCCAGTGGTGGACGCCGATGGCGCGCTGGTGGGTATTCTCACGCGTAAGGGCGCGCTGCGTGCGACGCTTTACAAGCCCGCTGTCGACGCTGAGGGCAAGCTGCGCGTCGGTGCGGCGCTTGGCATCAACGGTGATGTTGAAGGGCGCGCGAAGACACTGCTCGACGCAGGTGCCGACGTGCTCGTTGTCGATACCGCCCACGGTCATCAGGAATCGATGCTCCGTGCTTTACGACGAGTCCGCGCGCTCAACCCACCTGTGCCAATTGCCGCTGGCAATGTCGTGACCGCCAATGGTGTTCGCGACCTAGCGGAGGCGGGAGCCGACATTATTAAGGTCGGCGTCGGTCCGGGTGCGATGTGCACAACCCGAATGCAGACCGGAGTTGGGCGTCCACAGTTTTCTGCCGTGCTCGAATGCGCTGCAGCTGCCCGTGAATGCGGCGTGCATGTCTGGGCTGATGGTGGAGTGAAAGATCCTCGCGATGTTGCGCTTGCGTTGGCTGCGGGTGCGTCCAACGTGATGATTGGCTCGTGGTTTGCCGGTACTTTCGAGTCCCCAGGGGATGTCCAAAAGGACGTCGACGGGCGCATGTTCAAGGAGTCCTTTGGCATGGCTTCACACCGTGCGGTGGAGAGCCGAAATGCACAGGTAGAGGCCTTTGAGAAGGCCCGGCGCGAGATGTTCGAAGAGGGCATCTCGACTGCGAAAATCTACCTGGAGCCAGGCCGCGAAGGCGTGGAGGACCAGATCGATCGCATTATCTCGGGCGTACGTTCTTCGTTCACATACGCGGGTTCGGCCACCATCGAGCAGTTCGCTGAGCGGGCAGTGGTGGGAATTCAATCCGCTGCGGGCTTTGCGGAAGGAATGCCGAGGGCGACGCGGTAGCCGTCGTCAAGCCTCTCGGGGGCTAAGCCGACTAGCGGTGCTGCGGGCCAATTGGTAGGTATGTAAAGACGTTGTTAGGACGTGTTTAGTACCACGTGCGAGATTGGGGAGGGGCTGGCGATTATGGGTCGGCAGGTAAGAGAAAATAGTGCTGTAACGGAGTCTGGATTGGTAGCAGGAAACGGTGCTAGAGCAGGAAGCGGGAACGCATTTTTCGCTCGCGCCCGCGTTACTGATTCCGATTTGTGCCCGTGTGGTGGGGGGCTCTACGGGCAGTGCTGTGGCCCGCTGCACCGCGGTGAGCGGGAGGCGGTGACCGCAGCTGAGCTGATGGCAGCGAGGTACAGCGCTTACGCTGCCCACGAGGCGGATTACATCTGGCGGACGTGGCATCCGCGCTACCGCCCGGAAGTTATCAATGTCGATGACGGTGTGGAATGGGAAGGACTCACCATCATCAACGCTGTCGATGGCGGCGAGGATGACCGCGAAGGCATCGTGGAATTTGAAGCGGCTTTTCATGACCATGACGGTGTCGGCACGATGCACGAGCGTTCCCGTTTTGTTCGTCGTGCGCGACGTTGGGTCTACGTCGACGGCGAGGTCACGTACTCCTAAGCGTCAGACTTGTTGTGCTTGCCGTGGCCGAATGGCAGCACGGCGACAATCGCCACAATGATTGCGCCCCAGATGGTGCCGAAGATCAGTGAGCCGGTGGTGTTGGCCAACCAGCCGAGGAAGCCGCCGGTAAACTGCTGCTCAAGGTTGTGGACCAGCTGGTAGGGGAGATGCCAGCCCAGCTCGTCGAGGCCGACCACCATGATGTGTCCACCGACCCACAACATGGCAAACGTGCCGATAATGCCGATCGTGTTCAGAACGATTGGCATGGCTTTGACCAGCGCAGCACCAAACTTGCTGATACCGGTTGACTTCTTGGACTGCAGGTGCAGGCCAATGTCATCAATCTTGACCAAGAGGCCCACCACGCCGTAGACCGCAAGCGTGATGATGAGTGCCACCACAATAAGAATCAGCGCGCGATTGAGCAGCGGCTGATCAGCGACCTCATTGAGAGAAATCACCATGATTTCCGCAGAGAGAATCAAGTCTGTGAAAATTGCAGACTTCACCAGCGAATCTTCATTCTGAGGTGTGCGGTTAGTCGCCGCCTCCATCCGCTCCTGCTCAGTCTGATCGGGAGAGATTCGGTGCTTAATCTTCTCCCAGGCCTTTTCCATGCCCTCAAAGCACAGGTAGGAGCCACCGAGCATCAAAATCGGCGTCAGCGCCCAGGGCAGAAACTGACTTAGCAGCAATGCAATCGGCAGAATAATGACAATTTTATTGACCAAGGAGCCCTTGGCGATACGCCAAATAATCGGCAGCTCGCGTTTCGGCGAGACACCCTCGACGAATTTAGGTGTCACCGCAGCGTCGTCAACCACAACACCGGCGGCTTTAGCGCTAGCTTTGCCGGCCGCAGCCGCAATATCGTCTGTTGTTGCCGCTGCAGCGCGTGCAATCGTGGCAACGTCGTCAAGCAGCGCGACAAGTCCGCCTGCCATAAAAACCTCCCGTATTGGAGGACGCGACCAGGAGCCGTCGTCGTATCAAAGAATTACCGGAGCAATTTTAACCGCTTTCCCGGATTGACTCTGTGTTGTCGGTAGGGCGTCGATGTCCGGTCGATAGTTCACGTGCTCCTCTGAACGTGGGCACGTGGCAAGATATAGGCCATGAACGCTTCCTTCTCCGAAATCTACCGACAGGTCAATGCGGACAACTCGGATAACGCTGGCACCGAGGCAGACACCAGCAATGACGCCCACTCCGAGGAACAGCAGCGCCCGGCGCGTCCCCGCATGGCACTGGTAGTCGTCGACGCTCAGAATGATTTTTCCGCGGGTGGCGCACTTGCCGTCGACGGTGCTGAGGCAGCGTACACCGCTACATATCTGCATGTTGCGGGCACAGCTAACAAGTACTCGGTTCTTGCGACCACCCGTGACAATCACATCGACCCAGGCACGCACTTCTCTGAAACCCCGGATTTCGTCGATACCTGGCCGAAACACTGTGTTGCAGGTACCCCGGGCGCAGAGATTCACCCCGGCATGCAGCGCGCCATCGCGTTTTTTGAGCAGCTCAACCCCGCTGCTGTGCGTATCGATGTCACAAAAGGGGAGTACGCCGCCGCCTACTCCGGTTTCGAGGGAACAACGGAGGCTGGCGTTTCGCTTGCCGACGCTCTCCGCGCCTCTGACATCGAAGAAATCGATGTGGTGGGAGTTGCGACTGACCACTGCGTCCGCGCCACAGTGCTCGATGGCCTCAAGGAGGGCTTTTCCGTTCGTGTTCTGAGCAATCAGGTCGCGGCGGTGGACCCGGAGCGCGGCAAGGCTGCACTAGCGGAATTGGCCGCGGCGGGCGCGACAGTGGTGTAGTGCTGCGACACTGACCGTCAAACAATCCGCCTAGCCGCTTAGCTAGGCGCCTCGGCAGCCGCCTAGTTAAAAGTCACCATATCCAGGTCGACCTCGCGGAGGTGGCGGTGGTTGGACGCTGTTTCCACATAACGCCCTGCATGGGCGATGAAGCCCTCTGCTTCCTCGGCGGAGAGTTCACGACGCACCTTGGCGGGAACGCCTGCAGCCAGCGACCTGGGGTCGATAATCTGATCTTCCAACACCACGGCACCTGCAGCAATGAGGCTGCCAGCGCCGATACGGGAACGCGAAAGCAGGGTGGACTTCATGCCGATGAGGCAACCATTTTCAACCGTGGTGCCGTGGACCAAGGCCATGTGTCCGACGGTGACATCATCGCCGAGAATCGTGGGCACGCCTCGGTCGACATGGACTGTGGAGTTGTCCTGAATATTGGTGCGCTGGCCGATGCGGATTGGTGCGACGTCTCCTCGGAGAACAGAACCGTAGAACACGGAGCTATCCGCACCGATTTCGACATCACCGATAATGACCGCGCCGGGCGCAATCCAGGCGCTGGAATGAATGCGTGGGGTCTTATCTTGGTAGGTGAGAATGAGCGGAGTGTTCATCATACAAACCAATATAACTGTCACCTGAGGTCAGCGTAAGAAAAATTCTCAGCGAAACTCTATTCGTCGAAGGGTGCAATTCTGCTTGGACGCGCCTACAGTGGGCGACATGATTTTTATCGTTGTGAATTACCAAGTTAAGCCGGAGTTTGCCGACGAATGGATGGACCACGTCGCTGAGTTCACCGCTGCCACCCGCGCAGAGGCTGGCAACAAGTGGTTTGAATGGTCCCGCAGCGTAGAAGACCCCAACCAGTACATCCTCGTCGAGGCATTCGATGATGACGCTGGTGAAGCCCACGTCAATTCCGAGCACTTCGCCAAGGGGCTGGAGGCGATGAAGCCGCTGCTCGCTGAGACCCCGAAGATTGTCTCGCAGGTACTGCCAGATAAGCAGGACTGGGATCGCATGGGCGAGCTGCAGGTCGACTAATGTCCTCAGACACCTTTCGCGATAGCGCAGCCGCTTCCAGCAGGGAGACCTATTCTCTGATTGGGCGTGGCCTGCGTATTAGCTCCGCTGTGCTGGCCTCTGCTCTCGTCGTTGGTCTCAGTGCTTGTGGGGATAGCGATGAGGCAGCCCTGGAGAGCAACCAGAATCAGACAAGCCAGGAGCAGAGTGCTGTTGCCTCAACCGCCGCCATTCGGGATAACTTGGCTCAGCTGGCGGCAGATACTGCGGCGCTGAAGACAGCATCGCAGACGCTGATTGCAAAGGAATCGGTTTCGGAAGAGACTCGAAAGATTGCGCAGCAGGCGGAACCAATCTTTGCTGAAGAGGAAGCGCAGCTAGTCAAGACTCTCGGTGTCGATGTTGATCCGTCGGAGACCAAGCTCGACACCGCCACCATGACTCGCCTCGAGAACGAGGAGGGGCCACACGCAGATATGGCTTATCTGACGTTGATGGAAGGCAGCCTGGATAAGATGCTCGGACAGTGGGAAGAGCTGGAAAAGCATGGCGGAAACGACCTGAAAGAGTTGGCACGCTCTTCTCAGCAGCAGCTGGAAGATATTCAGCAGGCGCTGGAAAAACGTATGCAGTACTAGCCGCTGCCCAAAGCTCGTGGGGGGAAATTCAAGTAAAAAGTCCTGCAAAGCGTGCCCGGGGAACCGGGGAAGTGAGTAGCGTGTAAATAAAGCCAGTGCGCTGTGATCGTCGTCAAGCGAATGCGCACTCGGATGAAGCACAATGCTGGCTAATAACCCAGAGTAGAAGGTAGGAAAACACGCCAATGGCAAATAGTATCTCGCGAGTAGGTATCGTCGGCGCCGGTCAGATGGGCTCCGGAATTATTGAGGTCTGTGCGAAGGCCGGTAGCGATGTCAAGGTCTGGGAGGCCAAGGAGGAGTTCCTTGAGTCCGGTCGCGCCCGTATTGAAAAGTCGCTGGATAAGGCCGTTTCCCGTGGCAAGCTAGAGCAGTCTGCACGTGATGAGATTCTGGGGCGTATTAGCTTCACCACCAAGCTGGAGGACTTCGCTGACCGTGAGCTGGTCATCGAGGCCATCGTGGAGAACCCAGAAGTAAAGGCCAGCGTATTCTCGCAGCTCGATGAAATTGTTGAGTCAGAAGATGCCATCCTGGCTTCCAACACCTCCTCGCTGCCGATTCAGTCCATTGCTGCAGCTACCAAGCGCCCGGAGCGCGTCATGGGTCTGCACTTCTTCAACCCGGTTCCGGTTCTGCCTCTGGTAGAGCATGTCGTTACTCTGACGACCGGTGATGTTCAGTCGGAGCGTGCGTACGAGTACGCTTCCGAGGCGCTGGGCAAGACCGTCATTCGCGCTAAGGATCGCTCGGGCTTCATTGTTAACGCCCTGCTGGTTCCGTACATCCTCGGCGCTATTCGCATGCTGCAGGACGGCATTGCTACTGCAGAAGACATCGATGCCGGAATGGTCAATGGCTGTGCGCACCCGATGGGTCCGCTGACTCTGGCCGACATGGTTGGTCTGGACACCATCAAGTTCATTGCCGATGCCATGTTCGATGAGTACAAGGAGCCGACTTACGCGGCACCTCCACTGCTCAAGCGCATGGTTGAGGCGGGTCACTTCGGCCGCAAGTCCGGCCGTGGCTTCTACGACTACTCCAAGTAGTCCACGCTTTTAGCCCCGTTTGGGGCGAGTATTGAGTTCTTACCGGTTGACGGGCGTTTCTCCCGCCAACCGGTTTCTTTTATGCATTTATCAGTGAAAACCCGGAGTCTGATGGGGAAAGCTCCCACGATCGGCGCTAGCATTTTGAAAACTTGTTTCTTTTCAACGCGCCGAAACCTCACAGTGCGCTTAACATAAGTGAAGATTTTGTCAGACCTTGGCTTATAGAGCACTTCACAACTGGTGCCTCCCACGCAGCAATCTGGAAAGGAATGCTTCAGTGTCTTCTTTGAAGCCGCACAAGCGCACTGCAACACGTACTCGCGTCGGCGCTGCTACCGCAGCAATGGCAGTTGTAATGGGGCTTACACCGGCAACGGCCGTGGCAGCTCCGGTCAACCCGTTGGCCGAGCTCGGCAACCGCCTGGACTCTGTTTCTGATCTTCCAGCTAATGTGGCAGCTCCAGAGGGAATCAAGCTCCCCGGCGGTGGCTTCGAGGTCCCGGATTCCATCTCGCTGCCGTCATCTTCCGGTGAAAACACCGACCCGAATGCGCCGAAGCCAACCTCGTACCGCCCGGACCAGATTGCACGCGCGTACCCGTCGGATGCCGCCACCGATAACTGGTTCTACTTCTACGTTGTGCATCCTTTCGTGGAGCTGGAGAAGAACCACCCAGAGGTTATGGACCAGAACCTCGAAACGGTCGTCCGCATTAACAACGCTGCCAAGAATGACCCGCAGGCACAGGAACTCGCTCTTGATGACGACTACCTGGACCCACTGGCCAATATTTCCACTGCTTTCGGTGCAAACCTGGGCCAGCACTTCCGTGATGCCTACGACGAGGATCGCCTGCCGAAGGTAAAGGCCCTGCTGTCCGGCAACCTTGCTCGCGGCGGCGGTCTGGTCAGCTCGACCTTCTTCGAGAAGTACGTCTACGGCTACGATCGCCCATTTGTGGTGGCGCCGGAGCGCATCGAGCGCTACTACCGCGAAGGTCAGGACGACCCGTACTCGACCACCCCGTCCTACCCGTCGGGCCACACCAACAAGGCTGCATGGACTTCAACCATGCTGGCTATGATGCTGCCGGAGGTTGCACCGCAGATTCAGGCGCGTGCGTCCGAGGCTGGTCATTCTCGCCTTGTCATGGGCGTCCACTACCCGCTGGACGTTATGGGCGGCCGCATGATGGGCAACCAGGCCGCAGCTGATCGTTGGGCAGACCCAGAGTTCCGCCCACTCATCGAAGAAGCCATGGATGAGCTGCGTACGGAGCTCGAGTACCGCTGTAGCGACACCATCGCCAACTGCGTTGCCAAGGACACTCCGTACATGAGCACCGCAGCTGCCGTTCAGCAGTACACCGAACGCATGACCTACGACTTCAAGCAGGTTGGCCCGGCTAACGAGCCAGTTGTTGTTCCGAAGCGTTACGCAGGTTTGCTGGAGACCCGCTTCCCGCAGCTGACTGAGGAACAGCGCAGCTCCGTCCTCGCTCAGACCGCAATCCCATCCGGCTACCCGCTCGATCGCACTGACGGTGAGGGCCAGCACGTTCGCATGAACCTGGCTCGCGCTCTGGCCTCCAACGTTGTTGTCAACGCCGACGGCAGCGTCACTGTCACCAACTAAAACGTCAACTACAAGCGCAGGGCCGCGTCAAGACGGTCCAGGGCCTCACCGAGGATTTCCGGGGAGGTCGCAAAGTTAAGCCGCACATGCCCAACCCCGCCTTCGCCGAATGCGAAGCCGGGGTTGAGTGCTATTTTGGCGTTTTCAACCAGCCACGCAGCTGGGTCCTCACTGTCAACACCAGGCACGTCACCCAAGTCCAACCACGCCAAAAATGATGCTTGCGGTGGGGTAAAGCGAGCCTGTGGCGCAATAGTGGACAAACGTGTTCGCAGAGTCTCACGGTTGGTGCGCAGGACATCGACAAAATTGTCCAGCCAGGGCACGCCATCGCGGTAGGCGGCGGTGGTCGCGGCGACACCAAGAATAGAAGCGCCTTCGCGAACAATGAAGGGCAGCTCCAGCCAGGTTTTGGCATCTTCGTCGTTAAAGATGATTTGCGCACACTTGAGGCCGGCGGTATTCCAGCCCTTCGAGGTAGCAGTCACCGTGATAGTCACGGCCGCCGCGGTATCCGACACCGACGCGGTTGGAGTGTGAGTGCCATCTAGAACAACTGGGCCGTGAATCTCGTCTGAGATAACGCGCGCACCAAAGCGAGCGGCTAAATCGGTAATCTCACGCAGTTTTTCGGGGGAGTAGGTAAAGCCGAGAGGATTATTCGGGTTACACAAGATTAGGCAACCGGCACCGTCGGCGAAGGCGCGTTCGAGGGCGCCGAGATCCGGGCCGTCGGCAAGCGTGGGAATGCACACTGTCTCGCGTCCCAGCGCGGGACCTACCTGGAAAAACGGCATGTAGGCGGGAGTGGGGACGACAATTGCGGAATCGGGGCGGGTGAAGCGTTCAACCGCGAGTGTGACACCGCGGACGACGTCAGCGACGGCAAAGATATTGTCGGGGTTCGGGCGCCATCCGTAGCGTTGTGCAGAAAAGTCCGCGGTTGCGGTCGTAAGCGCGGTGATGTCCTGCGAGAGGTATCCGAATTGTTCGCGCTGACACGCCTCGTCGATTGCGGCACTGACGGCAGGGCAGGTTGTGGCATCGGATTCGGCGACCCACAGTGGCAGCACGTCCGGTGAATATGCGGTCCATTTGACTGTCCTGCGGGAGCGGAGTTCATCGAGGGAGGGGAAAGTGACAGCGTTATTTACACTCATAGTTTCCGTGTATACAGAAAAAGCGGGAAGTCCGAAGACCCCCGCTTTATTCAGTAGCTACGGCCGCATCAGAAGCAGCCGCGGCAATGACCAGCGCTAGGCTAGCCTCAGTGCCTCCTCAGCAGCTGGCAGGGCAGATTCGCGATCAGCCTTGACCAGCCCCAGACGTGTGCGGCGATCGAGAATATCGTCGACGCTGAGAGCTCCCTCGTGCGTCACATGCCAGGCGAACTCGGCGCGGGTGACATCGAGACCCTCCGCTACCGGGTCAAGCGCTCGGTCGAGCGGGCAGGATTCGATGACCTCGAAGGATTCGGCACCGTAGCGGTTAAACAGCGGCATCGGGATACGGCCGGCAGCGGCAGCGGTGCGAGCGCGGTCGAGCTCCTCTGGCTCGGAGCCCAGCACAGGGATGGTGCGGGTGGAGCACGGAGCAAGCGAAACACCAAGCTTTTCCGCAACCTTGTCCACGGTTTGCTCAGCCATAAGACGGTACTCGGTGAGCTTGCCACCAGTAATGGAAATCAGGCCGTTCGGGGCCTCCAACAAGGCGTGCTCGCGGGAGAGGTCAGCGGTGTGTGCCTCGCCGGCGTCGATGAGCGGACGCAGGCCGGCGAAAGCACCGATGACATCGTCACGAGTGAGCGGAACCTCGAGTGCCTGGTTGATGACATCGAGCAGAAAAACGATGTCATCCTCCGGCACTTCCGGCTCGTCCGGAATCGGGCCCGGTGCATCCTCATCGGTCAGGCCAATGTAGACGCGGTTGTGCTCTGCGGGAAGGACAAAACAGAAACGGTTGGTGTGACCAGGAACCGGTACCGTGAGAGAGCCGGTAGGGTTGCCTAGCTTCGCGGCGTCAAGAACCAGGTGCGTGCCGCGAGATGGGCGAATCTTGATGTTCGTCGCTAGGTCTGCGGCCCACACACCAGTGGCATTGACCACAGCGTGAGCCGGCAGCTCGAAGGAATCGCCAGTGAGCTCGTCGATTAGTGTGGCGCTCGTTCCAGAGGCGTTCTCGCAGCGCACCCGGGTCAGAATAGTTGCACCGTAGCTAGCGGCGGTTCGAGCGATAGCGGTGACCAAGCGTGCGTCGTCACGCAGCTGACCGTCGTAGTTGACGTAGCCGATTTTCACGTCGCGCTTACGGACGGTCGGCGAAAGCTGGCTGACTCGGCGGGAACTGACAGTGCGGGACAACGGCAGGGTAGTGGCGGAGGTACCAGCGATAATGCGTAGAAAGTCACCGGCCAAGAAGCCTAAACGCGGCAAAACCCGGGTCAACGGTGCGAATTTGTCCATCACCGGTACAACCTGTGGCAGGTTATGCACCAGGTGCGGAGCGGTGACGTCGAGCAGCGCACCACGTTCAATAGCTGAGCGGCGAGCGATACCGACATTGCCACTGGCAAGGTAGCGCAGTCCGCCGTGGGCGAGCTTCGATGACCAACGAGAGGTGCCGAAAGCGAGGTCCTTCGATTCGACGAGAACGGTCTTCAAACCCCTCGACGCCGCGTCTAAAGCGATGCCGACACCAGTGATACCGGCGCCGATGACCAGCAGATCAGGGATGTCGCCCTTAACGGTTTCTTCGCGTAGACGATTCAAGTCCGCTTGCCGACGAGCCTTGTTCAAAACCGCAGCAGAGCGATCGTGCTGAGGAGCGTGCGTGGCAGTCATAGTCTTTCTTCCTCGACTTTCCCGAAGACGGTAATAGTGATGAAACTATTTGGTGTAAGTGATGAAATTGTGGAGTGTGTAGTGAGTGTGAACTATTTCGGGCGTACCCCATTGCAAGGCGCTTAGAAATAGACTAAGTTGTTCATTATCAACGACCGGCACGGATATTGATTCAAGAGATCTTTCTTAGTTGCGAATCATTTCCCGGGATTACAAGGAAGGAGACACCTCGATGGCTATGCACCCAGCGTCCAACCGCTCTGAGTCCATGAACCGAGCTTTCGCTGCTATTGCACCATCGCTGCAGATGTGTTGCTGCTGTCTCCAGTCCGTGCCACCCCAGACAGGTCGTAACTAGAAAAGCACGCTTAGGCATGTAAAACGCCACGCTGTTTGCGGTCGCACGGACGAAACCGCACCGATTGAGCCGACCATCCCACTATCCGGGCATCTTCGCTTGGAATCCCAGGAAGAAGCGACAGCGACAATGACCGCAGCACTTGGATCTTTTACCCTTGACGATTACGTTTCACTGTTTATTTATGACGGCCCAACGTCACCGGAAATCTACGCTAGCGAACTGGTTAGTCTAGCTCGCTAGCCGAAGCCGACAGCAACAGGGTTAAATCGTGTTGCCGTCGTAACGCTCTTCCAGGGAGCGCGGACCGGTAGCCAACTTGCCCGGGTTGAGGATGCCAGCCGGGTCGAGTTCGTCCTTAATTGCGCGCATGACCTTGGCGAACAACTCGGTGTTCTCCTCGTAGTACTGCGGGCTGTGATCCTGGCCAATGCCATGGTGGTGCGTGATGGTGCCGCCGAAGTTCATCATGGCCTCTGATGCCGCGGACTTGATGTCCATCCACTGCTGGAGAATCTCGCCCTCGGTCTCGCGGAAGAAGTACGTGAAGTACAGCGAGCAGCCGGATTCGTACATGTGCGAGATGTGGCAGAAGACGTACACCGGGGTGCCGTGCTTCTCGCCAGCGGTTTCCATTGCGGAGGCGATTTCGCGGCGCAGTGTAGCGGCGTTATCCCAGGTGGTGGCGGTCTCCAGGGTGTCGACACCGACGCGGCGGGTCATCATGACATCGCGCAGGTACGGCGAGGAGAAGCGGTGGTTAACCCAAGCCATGCCCGGAATGGAGCCCATGCGGACGCACTTCTTAGCCAGCAGGCGACCGGCCAGGCGCTCACGGGTGACGCGGGCGCCGACCGGATCAGTCTGGGCGAAGCCAAAAATCACCATGCACGGGGTATCGATGCCACGCAGCTTCAGGTACTTTGTGACCTTCTCGGACATGCTGGCGGAGCCCAGCTGAGTGAGGCCAAACAGCGTCTCCTTCTCGTCGGAGATGCGCGCTAGGTGCGGGATATTTCCGCTCTGCTCCAACTTGCGCAGCTCTTCGGCGGCTTCCTCAAAGGAGTTGAAGAAGTAGGTGTCGAAGAGCATCTCCTTTTGCGGACGCTGATTTAGGGCAATCGTCACATGCGTGATGATGCCCAGGGTGCCCTCCGACCCCAGGAAAAGCTCACGCGGGTTTGGGCCGGATGCCGACGACGGCATGTCGCGGAACTCCATGGTGCCGGCTGGCGTGACGACGCGCATGCCAATCACATTGCGGTCGATGCGACCGTAACCAGAGGATTCCTGGCCTGCAGAGCGGCAGGAAACCCAACCGCCGACAGTGGAGTACTCGAAGGACTGCGGGAAGTGACCAGCGGTGAAGCCGGCCTTGGACAGTTCCTTTTCCAAGTCGGGGCCGAAAACGCCGGTCTCAACGGTGACGGTGCCAGCGACCTTGTCAATGTCGATGATCTTGTTAAAGGCGGTCATGGACACTGCGATGGCCTTACCCATGCCACCGTCAATAGCCTCCACGCCGCCGACGACCGAGGTGCCGCCGCCGAAGGGGACGACTGCAATCTTGCGCTCAGCGCAGACCTTGAACAGGTCCTCGATATGCTTTTCAGTTTTCGGTAGTACAACAGCATCTGGGGCGACATCGAGCTTGGCTGCGCGAAGGCGAACCAGGTCGGGGTAGGAGCGGCCGACCGCGTGCTTGACACGGGTGTCATGGTCGGTGGCGACGGCATCCGCGCCGATAATAGCCCCCAGGGCCTCGATATCCTCGTTGCTGAGGCGACTATCGGGGATAATGACATCGGCGATATTGCGCGGCGGGTTGTTTGCGTCCAGCGACATACCGATTTCGCGCTGCAGTAGCTTCTCGCTGGCCGCGGTGATTGGCTTGTCGTTGCCGTCAACACCCCAGCCCCACCAGCGCATGCGGTACGGAATCGTGAGCTTGTTAGACATCCTGAGCTTCTCCTTGGGCATCGGTGCTGAGAGCCTGAACTGCGGAATTATGTGTAACTTGTGCAGAAGCACATCTTTACATGTTCGTATTATAGCGGTATTGCGTTACGTTTTCTCAAAAAATGTCAATCATTCTTGGTAGACTTTAGTTAGGTGCGGTAGCAAAACCGCATAAAGGCCAGTTTCGGCCGGTCAAAAGCCCACGTAAAAGTAGGTAATTCTTCGATGAACGCTAACGACAAAGATCTCAGTTACCCGCTGGGAACAACTGAGATTCGTACCCTCGCTCTGGTCACTAACCCCCACGCCGGTCATGGCGCCTCGCAGATTGCCTCAGCTCGGGCAAGTCGGGTGTTCGCGGATCGCGGTATCGACGTCATTGCTCTCCAAGGTGCTAACCCCGACGACGCCCGCAAGCTCATTCGTGAGGTCATCGCCGACGGCCGAATCGATGCCTTGGCAGTTTGCGGCGGCGACGGCATGATTAACCTCGCGCTGCAGGAACAGGCACAGACCGGCATCCCCCTCGGCATTATCCCCGCTGGCACCGGAAACGACCACGGCCGTGAATACAATCTGCCGCGTGGCAATGCTCGCGATGCTGCTCACGTTATCGCCGACGGTTTCTGGACAACCACTGACCTCGGCCGCATTACGAGCGCAACAGGGGACCGGCGCTGGTTCGGCACCATCATGTGTGCCGGCTTCGACTCCATTGTCTCCGACCGCGTCAATCAGATGACCTGGCCACACGGCCGCAACCGCTACAACCTGGCCATCGTCCGCGAATTCTTGGCTTTCCACTCCCTGCCATTTCGCCTCACGCTTGATGACGATCGGGTTCTCGAAGATCCCATCACGCTGGCCGCTTTCGGCAACACCCGTTCTTACGGCGGTGGTATGAAGATTTGCCCGTCTGCAGACCACTCCGATGGCCTGATGGACATCACCGTCATCGGCAAGGCCGGACGGATCAAGGCCGCCCTTGCTTTCAAGTCCGTATTCGACGGCACCGTTGAAAAAATCGGTGAGGTCAGCACCTATCGCGCTAAGAAGGCCTACGTGGAATATATCGGCCCACCACGCCAGATGAATGCCTACGCTGACGGCGACCTCATGTTCCCGATGCCAGTCACGGTGGAAATCGTCCCAGGCGCTGGCCGCTACATCGTTCCCCGTCCGTAAAAGAACGCAAGGGGGTTCTCGTCGTCAAGCTTTTCCCGCATGCTTGACGACGTCGCGTTACCCCTTGATTCCGTAGCTCTTCAGGCGCAGACGATCCGCCGCAGAAGCCGAGGCCGTCAGGCGCAGCAGCTCGGCGTAGATACCGTCAGTCTGTGCCAATTCGGCGGGTGCGCCCACCTCGTCGACGTGACCGTCACGCAGCGTAACGATGGTGTCCACATCGGAAATCGTGGACAGGCGGTGGGCGATGATAACCGTGGTGCGCCCCTCCATCAGCTTGTCCAAGCCACGCTGAACTTCGCGTTCTGCCTTGGTGTCCAGCGCCGAAGTGGCCTCGTCCAGGATGAGCAGGGGAGCATCCTTCAAAATTGCGCGCGCAATAGCGATGCGCTGCTTCTGGCCACCCGAGAGCTTCAGCCCGCGCTCACCAATAGTGGTGTCGTAGCCGTCGGCGAAGCTGCGAATGAAGTCGTCGGCATTGGCCTTTTTGGCCGCAGCGATGACTTCCTCATCGGTAGCGTTGGGTTTGCCGTAGGCGATGTTCTCTCGAATCGTGCCGGAGAACAGCGAGGAGTCCTGGAACACGACGGCAGAGCCGGCGCGCAGAGTGGAACCGGAAACCTCGGAGACATCCGACCCCAGAACGCTTAAGCGGCCTGCGGTCGGGGCATAAAAGCCGAGCAGCAGGTTGACGATGGTGGACTTGCCGCCACCCGATTCGCCGATCAAAGCGACTTTTTGACCTGAATACGCCTGGAAGCTGACGTTGGAGAGCACCGGCTTGTCCTCTTCGTAGGCGAAGTCCACTGCATCGAAGTCGACAATGGGAGCGCCGGCAGCCTCCTGCTCGGCTGCGCGTTCCAGGGAGGAGCGGTAGGCGCTGTCGCTAGCGGCGTTGGCTGAGATGGAACCAACAGATGCGGGGGCGAAGTCGCCGTTATTCGCGGTCGCCGCATTGAGGAGCTCCGGCTGCGTGCGAGCCTCTGGGGTAAGTTCCATGACCTTGAAGTAGTCCCGGGAACCGGCGACTGCGCGCTGGGCAGCGTCGACCAAGAAGCTCATCATGGTCACCGGTTGGCGCGCCATATTAATCAGCTGAATGAGCATGACCATGGTGCCGATGGAGAATTCGCCCGACAGCGTGCGCAGGAAAAGCAGCAGGTAGATACCTGCGAAGATGACGTTCAAAATGCCGCCGCGCAGGGCATCCATGCGGTGCCACCACGTTGACTGCTCGTGGGTCAGGGAGATGGTGCGGCGGAAACGGGAACCAAAGAAAGCGATTTCGCGCAGCTCCGCGGTGAAGGATCGAACAACCTTGACCTGGCCGATGACCTCGGCAAAACGGCCACCGGCGATATCGATTTGTTCGTTTTTCTTGGCTTCAACCTTTTGCCAGCGTCTCGACGTCAACGCGGTGAGCAGGGTGTAGACCGGGAAAACGATAATCAGCAGCACGGCCAGCGGCCAGTAGTACCAAGCAGTGATGGCCAGCACTGCACCGACGGTCAACAACATCGGGAAGAAGTTGTTGGAAAACGCCTGGAGGAATTGCGTGATATTGGTAATCGAGCGTTCCAGGCGGGCGATAATTGTGCCGGTGACCTGGCTGTCGAAATAGCGCTGCGGCAGAGACAGCAGCTTTGCATAGTAACGGGTCGACAGAATCTCGCGCATGCGCGCAGTCATCACATCGCCCAGGTAACCACCGATGTTATGCACGATGGTTTGCGTCAGATCGGCAATCAGCAGTCCGATGACCAGCCAAATCACGGTGCGAGTGGTGTTGGACATCGTCGCTTGGCTCAAGCCTTCATCGCTGGACACCGCGCCGACGATGGCGTCGGTGGCATCGCGGATGAGGAAGGGGCTAATCAACGACGCGGCGGCGGTGGCCAGCGAACAGATGATGACCCCGATATAGAAAGGCCAGAGCACTCGCGTGGTGGATAGGATTCTGCTGAGCAGACGCACGAAAGACCTCTATCTTGCGGGATGATGACTCCCCGCTATGAAATTACTGCGACAAGAGCCCTATCCTAACAGCGAGCGCACAGCACCAAGCGGCAGCGGCAGCCAGTTGGGACGGTTCTGGGCTTCGTAAAGGCACTCATAGATGGCCTTATCCAGAACAAACGCTTCCAACAGCACCGGGTCGCTGCTGTCGCCATAGCCTTCCAAGAAGGCATCGATATTGCGGCGAGCCCACTGCTCAACACGCTCGGTCGCTGCCTCGGTGTCCTCACGTCCCGTCAGCAGCGGGTAGTGAGCGGCGTAATCGAAGGATCGAATCATGCCGGCGATATCGCGCAGGCGGTGGTCCGGCAGACGGCGCTCCTCCCACGGGCGCGACGGCTCGCCTTCGAAGTCAATCAAGCGCCATGAGCTTGGAGTGCGCAATACCTGCCCCAAGTGCAGATCACCGTGGATTCGCTGGACGACGGCACCACCTTCCGGTACCGCAGCCTCTGCGCGATCGAAGATAGCCTGCGCCTTATCCTTGACCTCCGCAATTTGTGGCACCACACCAGCGACGAAGTCCAGGCGAGCACGCAGGGGAGCCACCAACTCCGCACCGGTCAGGCGATTCTTCACCGCGACAGCGGCGGCGAGGCTGCTGTGCACCGAGGCCACTGCTTCGCCGAGCGCACGGGCTTCGGAGGTAAAGTCGGTGCCCAAATCTTCCAGCGGGGTCTGGGCGTCGCGGATGGCGTCGCGGACTGCGCCGAGAGCCAGCTCCCAGCCATCGACCGAGTTCGGTGCGAATTCCTGCAGCATGGCGGTGGTGTAGGCGTCCTCGCCAATGGTGGTCTCTACCCAGGAGTAGAGCTCAGGGACGAACTTGCAATCCGCCTGGGCTAGTGCGGCCAGCAGCTCCACATCGGCATTAGTGCCGGGGTAGAGGCGACGGAAGAACTTGCACATCACGCGGTCGTCGAAAATGACCGAGGTATTCGACTGTTCTACTCCCATAGGGCGGCCGGATTCCGGTCGGGGCTGCTCAGAGCCCGGCACACGCCGCAGTTCCATGCGGCCGAGCTTGCCTTCGTCGGAAAGCTTCTGGCCGAGTGCCGTGATGGCGTCCGAATCAATCAGAGCGTCGTAGCCGACGACGCCGTCGGCGCGAACCAGTAGGGACTGTTCGTGGCCCTCGGGGACGTCCTGCGCCCAAGCGATGGGCAGCTGATAGGTCGGTGCGGAATGGGCGGTGTGCACTCTCACCAATGCGATATCGACATCGGGACTGTTGGGATTGTCGCGCAGTACGGGGTCAAGCGCGAGGATCTCGACGTGGTCGATGTCAGAGACCTTGTCAGCGAAAAAGCGCATCCTGACCAGTGTGTCTGCCAGCTCTTCGGCAATGAAATCGGCGGTGGGAATAGTCATTTCAGTTCATTCGCCTTTCGGGACTTAAAGATCACTCTCTATTATCGGCGTTTGTGACGGCATCGGCATTGGCATCGGTGGCGGTGCCAGAGTGCTCGCGTGATGACGTCACCGGCGCGTCCGATATCGCCTGTGCAACCGGGATTGTCGGCGCGGACATTGAGACGCTCGATTCGGCGTTTGTCTCCGGCGGAAGCTGGATTTCGAACCAGTAGAAACCGTGGCCAGGAAGCGTGATCTGGTAGGAATCGGTGCCAATCGTGGGGAAGGGAACCGAACCAGTGAGCTCTACCGGGGTGGCACCGGCGAACTCGGACAGATCCAGTGAGACGGCCGCGGGATAGGAGGACAGGTTGTTGACGCACAGCAATACTTCATCGCCGAATGTGCGCAAATAAGTCAGAACAGAGGCCGTGTCGCTGTTTAACTCGCGGAAATCACCGAGACCAAAAGCCTCATAGCGTTTGCGGACCTGAATTAGTCGACGCACCCAATTCAACAGGGAGTTGGAGTAGCTCGCCTGGTTTTCGACATTGACCGCCTGGTAGCCGTAGGTCGCATCCTGAATGGTCGGCAGATAGAGCCGACCCGGGTCGGCCTTGGAGAACCCGGCGTTGCGGTCGGGCGACCACTGCATCGGTGTGCGCACGCCATCGCGGTCGCCGAGCCAGATGTTGTCGCCCATACCGATTTCATCGCCGTAGTAGAGCACCGGCGAACCCGGTAGGGACAACAACAGGGCGTTGAAAAGCTCGAGTTGGGTGCGGTCATTTTGCAGCAATGGCGCTAGCCGACGGCGAATGCCGATGTTGGCCTTCATCCGCGGATCGTGGGCATACTCGGCGTACATGTAGTCGCGCTCTGCATCAGTGACCATTTCCAACGTCAGCTCATCGTGGTTGCGCAGGAAAATACCCCACTGAGCCGAAGAGGGAATCTCTGGCGTGGACTCCAGGATCTCCGAGATGGGAAAGCGGGACTGCTTGCGCACCGCCATGAAAATGCGTGGCATAAGCGGGAAGTGGAAAGCCATGTGGCATTCGTCGCCACCGACCTCCGGGTCGCCGAAGTATTCCACCACATCGGAGGGCCACTGGTTGGCCTCCGCCAGCAGGACGCGACCCGGGTATTCCTCGTCCATGACCTTGCGGCAGCGCTTCAGAAAAGCGTGGGTCTCGGGCAGGTTCTCGCAGTTAGTACCCTCGCGTTCAAACAGGTAGGGAACAGCGTCGAGGCGGAAGCCATCAATGCCGAGATCCGACCAGAAGCGCAGCACATCGAGCATTGCTTCCTGCACCGCCGGATTGTCATAGTTCAGATCTGGCTGGTGGGAGAAGAAGCGGTGCCAGTAGTACTGACCACGCACCGGGTCGTAGGTCCAGTTGGAATCCTCGGTATCCACGAAAATAATGCGTGCGCCCGAGTAGGTGTCCGGGTCATCGGTCCAGACATAAAAGTCGCCGTAGGGGCCATCGGGGTCAGTGCGCGACTGCTGGAACCACTCATGGCTATCGGAGGTGTGGTTCATCACCAGGTCAGTAATAACGCGGATACCGCGCGCATGGGCCTCGTCGAGAAGCACCTTGAAATCCTCGACCGTGCCAAACTCGTCGAGAACGGCGCGGAAGTCGCGGATATCGTAACCGCCGTCGCGCAGCGGGGAGTCGTAGAAAGGCGGCAGCCAGAGGCAGTCGACACCCAGCCATTGCAGATAATCGAGCTTTTCCGTCAGCCCTTTGAGGTCGCCGGAGCCGTTGTTGTCGGAGTCAAAGAAGGCTCGGACGAGCACCTCATAGAACACCGCGCTGCGGTACCACTCGTAATCTTTCTTGGCGATAGTCATGCATCCCAGCGTAATGACTATGCCGCTAGCCTGCAGAGGGAGTTTTCCTGCGAGATCCCACAAAACCGCGCGAGTCGGCGGTCCTGGGAGACCTCATGAAACACCTTTTAAACAGCCTTGTGTTCCTGAATCAGCGCGGCGAGTTGATACGCATCAGCCAGCGCCAACTCCGTTGCCACCGGTGTGACGGTTCCTGGCACCATATCGATTCGCACGTTCGCCACTCCCGCCGCTTTCTTCAGCGGAGAAATGGTTAGTGTATGCCCCTGGATGCGCTGCCAGGGGACCATGAACCGCGTATGCCAGAACCGACCCTTGGTCACCAACAGCCCCCGCCGCGTGGCCTGCACCTTTTGAAATTTCCAGTCAATTGGGCTGAGCCACCATGCCGTGCGTGGAGTCTGCCAGGAGCCCAACAGGTCATCGGCAGAGGACGGTCCCGCAATCTCAGTCATCAAATCATCGACAATCGTATCGGTCTCCGCCGCCGGCGCCACTGGCACCAGTGTGTTGTTCGACTGTGTGCTGTCCAGGCCGTACCCCGCCACGGAGACATCCGCACGGGACCATCTCCACGGACGCCACCAGAGCGGTTGCACCACTTTAAAGCCGTGAATGCGATCAATCGGAATGGTTTGAGCGCGCGTCGACAACAGTCCGGCGGTAATCGCCAGACGCCTGCTTTCCGACGACACCTTCAGCGTGAAATCCCACGACTGATTTAGTAGTCCGAAAAGGCCGAGCGCGAAACTGCCAATCACAATCAGAGTAGTGATGGTTACTCCGCTGAGGATTTCCACGATGAAGTCGGTAAACAGCGCAGAGACAACGGCGAGGAGGATGAGAGCTATGCCGACGAAAAGACCGGGTCCAATGGCCACGGATGCGACCAACCGTCCGACATCGACCGGGCCAAAAATAGTTTTCGCGTCGGACATGCGGGAGGACATGTGGGCACTGGAGTCTTGAGCAGCGGCGGGGCTGTCGCCGTCGTAAAGCGAATGTGCCAGTTCGGTGTCCAGCTTTTCTACCTCGCCCAACACGTCAGCGCGGAACTGTTCGCATTGCGGGGGAGTGAGGTATTTGATCGTGAAGTGCGAATCGGAGCCGCCAGCTGTTTCGATGACAATTTCGGCGAGCCCGAAAATGCGCGCCAACAATGGTTGGTTGATATCCACCGCCTGCACGCGGTCGAGCCGTGCCGCGCGTCGAGAACGCAGTAGCCATCCGGAGCCGTAGCGAACCTCATCGTCGGTGAGTTCGTAGAACGTATACCGCCAGGACAACCACGAGAAAAATGCAATTAGACCAATAATTATGGCGACCGCACCGGTACCGATAAGGAGACCGAGCCATGCCCAGTCGTAGAGCTGAGTCACGACAGCAACGGCCAATTGCCACTGATTCGCAACTGCGAATGCAGTCACAGCAGCGATTGTGGCGAAGCTTTTGAGCAGCGGGGATAGTGGATGAACTCTATGCCTCATTTAAAGACCCGCCATCCGGTCGTGGGCGCGCTGAGATAGACGGGCGCGCAGGACGAGAGCTTCTTCGCGTGGCAGACCGTGGACGGCGGCATCCGAGCTCGCCGATGCTGTGTTGAGCTTCAGCGTTGCCAGTCCAAACAGGCGAAGCAGCGGTCCTTCATCGATGTCGATGAACTGGATTCGTCCGTAAGGGACAATAGTGACCGAGCGCCACCAGCGTCCGGACGCAACGATGAAGTCGTTATCCCCTTCGAGGTATCGGTGGGCACGAACTCGGCGGCCGATGAGCCAGTAGATATATGCGAAGTAGAGCACGCAGGCGAGGACTCCCAACCACATCCACGGAGTCCACGCCACCGCGGCTACGGCAGCTGCGACCGTGATAACTAGCAGGGGAGCAGCGTGCGCGATTCGCTTCACCTTAGCCAGCGCGGGGTCGACCGGCTGCAGCGCAGAGTTTTCGGGGACTAGTAAATCAAGTGGCTCCATGGTTGACAGTTAAACACAATTGGTAAAGTTTGCGCCCAACCAGGTGCTTCGGTAAGAACGGTGGCTATGGACCGCAGGAAACTCATTGCAGTACTCATCACGCTAATTACCATTTTGGTCTGCGTGGAGATTTACCAGTACATGCAGACTCTGCCGAGCTAAATAGCAGCGCTAACCGGTGCGGCCAATGGCAAGCCTCAGCCGTCTCATGCGCCTAATCCCGTTTTATGCGCCAAAGAGCTGGCGCGGAGCCGCCCACGCATCGATGGCGATGCCCTCAACTGCCTGTGCGTCAGCGCCAGCAAAGGTGGTTATCTTGCGGTCGTCGTTGTAGCGGGGCATGTGCGAAGTGCCCTCGCGGATGAATTCGACCGCCACTTGGTGGAATGGATGGTTAGGCTCTTTCATACCGAAGAAGCGTGCAATATCGATGCAGTGCGGAGCACCACTGGTGCGGCCAGCAGGTGCGTAGCCCAACCCTTCTCCCGGTTCGAATTGTGCCGCCCACACATCTAACCCAGCCGCTACGGACCGTTCGGCGACTTTAACAGCGTAAGAGCGAATCGCGGAGTCAGAGATGACATTTCCCATCGGACGCGCGGCATAGGCACTGGTCGGAAATTCGCCGCGGCCGCGATGCCCCCTGGCATAGCGCCGAGCCATCCACTCCCGCATGGGCAACTTGTCCATCGCCACAACCGGCGGTTCTGAGAAGAACTCTTCGCTGGTGGCGGTCACCATCGTGGGCAGTGTGGGAGCAAAGCTGTCAAAGCGAGGCCCAATTGCAGGATCCGAAGGCGAGGATGCCGAAACCAATTTCTGGGCCCGAGCGACCCTGCGTTCGTCGGCACGCGAAAAGACGTCGGTGGACGGCGCGCGTCCCACACCGATGCCCGCCAACGTGCGGCGGAGGCGCGAGCCGGACAGCAGAGAGAAGGCCGGCGACATGGCGATGGCGCGCTGGATCTGACCGCGCGTGCGTTCGTCGGCCGCCAGAGTGAGTGCCAGCGCCGCACCCGCCGATTGCCCCGAGATAGTGATGTTGTCGATATCGCCGCCGAAGGCAGGCGCGTTACGACGAGCCCACTGCAGCCCCAGATACAGATCATCAATGGCCCGGTAGGTCTCTGTTTCACTGTCGCGCCAGAATCCCTCGAAGCCCTTGCGGTATCCGAGCGAAACGGTGACGATGCCTGCCTGTGCGAAGGCCGTCGCGTCCGTCCAGGGCTCGGAGGGATGCCCAAACTCGTAGCTACCACCGTGGATCCACAGCAATACGGGATAGGAAGCGTCCGCGGGCTCAGCCGGTGCGGTGACGGTGAGAACTAATTCGCGCTCGGGTTCACAGCGCCGAGTGCCTGACTGTGGCCCGTCAGCCACCGGTGCCGACGCGGCGAACGGAGCAGCATCTGCGTAATCGATATTGAAAACTTGTATTGCGTCATCGTGAATACGGCCGGTTAGCCTCCCACAGGGAGCGGAAATAGTCGTCTCTGTCATGGCGGAAAACGCCTCCTCGTCACGGTTGGTCCTGCCAGAACGGCGGGGAGCCTGTTTCAGACGGTAGGCGCACTCTGGTTTTTCGAGCACGCTACAGTTGAATTCACTATGACCAATGATGCACGAAATCCACTGTTGACACCGTCAGAATTGTTCTGCGAATTGCCAGATTTTGCGGCAATCGATGACAGCCACGTCCGCGAGGCCTTTAGCGAAGCAATGCGCAGCCATGCACGCGAGATCGACGCCATCGCCACGTCGTCGGAGGCGCCGACCTTTGTTAATACCATCGAGGCAATGGAAAAGGCGGGCCAGGATCTGGACCGCGTCGCTGCTTATTTCTTCAACGTTGCCGGCACGGACGCCACCGATGTCCGCATGGAAATTGAAGCCGAGATTGCCCCGCAGCTCACTGCACACCTGGATCAGATTCGCATGCGCAGTGACCTGTGGCAGCGCATCAATGCCATCGACAGCGTTGAGGATGCCGCCAATCCGGAAGAGGCGAAGCTGCTGCTGAAGAAAGTCCGCGAAGACTTCCAGCGCGCCGGTGCGGACCTCAGCGACGAGGACAAAGCCGAGCTCAGCCGCATCAATTCCCGTCTCTCTGAGCTCTCCACGGCTTTCGGTGAAAACCTACTGAAGGACACCGTCGCGCGCGCCGTGGAGATCTACGACCGCGAGGAACTCGCCGGGCTTTCCGACGACGCCATTGCGTCCTTCGCCGCCTACGCGAAAAAGGCCGACACCGATGCGCCGTGGCTGATTCCGCTGGACCTACCGTCAACTCCGGCACAGCTGGCTGACCTGGATAATCCGGCTACTCGCGCCAAGCTCTATGAAGCCTCACTGGGGCGTGCGGGTGCTGCCTCCGGCACGTTCGACAACTCCGGCATTGTGCTGGAAATGGCGCGCCTGCGTGCCCGCCGTGCCAAGCTGCTCGGCTACGACACGCATGCGGATTACGTCATTGCCAAGGAGACGGCAACCACCGCAGAGGCTGCTCGGAAGCTCATTGCAGACCTGGCGCCAGCTGCCATTGCCAATGCTGAAGGCGAGTACAAGCGGGTCGCTGATCTGGCTGGCGGTGAGACGGTCACGGGCGCTGACTGGCCGTATTGGGAGCGCCGTCGTAAAGCGGAAGAATTCGCAGTCGACACGGAGGAACTCAAGAACTACTTCGAGCTGCACCGTGTCATCGAAGACGGCGTGTTCTACGCTGCCCGCAAGCTCTACGGCATCGAGGTAGTCAAGCGCGAGGACCTGCAGGGATACGCGCCGGGCACGACCGTGTGGGAGGTACGCCAGGGCGGAGGCGAGACCATCGGCCTGATTATTACGGACTACTTCTCGCGCCCGACTAAGCGCGGTGGTGCATGGATGAGCTCGTTTAGGGACCAGTCCCGTCTGCTGGGGCGCCTGCCAGTCGTGGTCAACGTGATGAACATCGCCGAAACCGAGCCGGGAACCCCGGTGCTACTGACGCTCGACGAGGTCACCACTGCTTTCCACGAGTTCGGGCACGCCCTCCACGGTCTGCTTTCCGACGTCACGTACCCGACCTTCTCGGGCACTAACGTCCCGCGCGACTTCGTGGAATTCCCCTCCCAGATTAACGAGAACTGGGCACTTGAGCCATCCATTCTGGCCAATTACGCCGTCCACGTTCGTACCGGTGAGCCGATCCCGGCCGAGCTAGTCGAGTCTGTGAAGAAGGCCCGCACCGCTGGTGAGGGATTCGCCACGGTTGAGTACCTCGCCGCGTGCGCCATCGATCTGGCCTGGCACAGCCTCACCGAGGAGGAAGCAGCTCAGGTCACTGATGTTGATGCCTTCGAAGCGGAAGCACTCGCTGAACTCGGCCTCGACGTTCCCCACCTGGCTCCGCGTTACCGCTCCCGCTACTTCAACCACATCTTCGCCGGCGGTTACTCGGCGGGCTATTACTCCTACCTGTGGGCAGAGGTGCTCGACGCGGACGGTTTCGGTTGGTTCACCGACAACGGCGGTGCCACAATCAGCGGCGGCAGCCACTTCCGCGAGGAGATTCTCTCCCGTGGTGGCGCCATCGACTTCATGGCCGCCTACCGTGCCTTCCGAGGTCGCGATAAGGACATCCAGCCGCTCCTCGAACGCCGCGGGCTGTCGGGCACTGATGCCTAGCTTCACGCTTTACGACGAGCCCCGCGACCGCCGCCCACTGGTTATTCCGGTCACCGGCAGGGTAGGTTGACACTCATGGCAGAAGCATTCGACAGAGTAGGGCAGTGGCTTATCCAATTGCCACTGCTTGCGCAGGTCAGCGTGCTATGCGTGGTTCTCCTGGTAGTCGGAGGGTTTCTTGCTTTCGTTCTCGTTGGCGCAATCGATGTTGTCAGCGGACGTCTGTGGCAGAGGTCGGTGCATCGGCGGGAGCGTTCGCAGGAGCGTCGAGGAGCGGGCAGCGAGAGCTAGCCGAAGAGGTAGTGGCCTTGCGGATAGCTCACCGAGAGACCCGATGAATTGAGCTGGGAGAAGCCCCCTTTAAGTGTTGGGTCGCTATCGCTGCCCTAAGGTATGTCTTAAAGTATTAGGAAATTTGCCCAACAGGCTAGAGTTGGGTAGTTCGCAAATATTTCGCAGTAGGGAGCTGAGTTAGCATGCATCGGTCGAGGCACTCGAAGGTCCTACTTGCCCTAATCGTTTTGCTTCTTCTCATCCTCATCGCTGGTGCAGTCACCGATTTCCAGTTTTAGCCTCGGTTTTAGTGCCGGGCATATAACCTGAAAGATCGGTGAACAGCAAAAATGAGGGATTAGTCGCTCACGAACCAATTAACGCTTGAATCCGGGGAAGCGAGGCAGGTCCTCGACAAGCACGGCCTTGCCCTCGGCATCGGTTAGCGGAATGCACCAGTTCGGGTACTGGTCGTGGCTCGTGCCCGGCTGGTTCTGAGTACGACGATCGCCGACCATGTCCACCAAGGCCTCACACTTCAGCGCGGATGGCGTCTGGTCGAGGAAGCGGTGCAGCCCCGTGACCAGTGCGTCAATTGGTGGCAGATTATCGCGGGTAAGGGAATGAACATCCATGTCCGCCGCAGCCGTGTCACCAAAGCAGCCGGCTTCCTTGGCCGCACCCAAAACCTTTCGAATCCACTCGAAGTCCCGGCGGTCTTCCTCCGCGACGTCGGAAAGCAATAGTCTCAGGCGTTCCCGTAGCTTGATGTGCTCGCCTGCGAGGTAGCCTGCCGTCGGCGGCAGATCGTGCGTGGTGACGGAGGACAGGCACAGGCTGCGGTAAGCGCTTGGTGGTTTCGGCTGGTCGCCCTCGGATTCAAACCACACGATCGAGGTGCCCATGATGCCCCGCGAGGCCAGGTAGTCCTGCACCCACGGCTCGAAAGTGCCCAGGTCTTCGCCTACGACGACGGCCCCAGCGAGCTCGGCCTCAAGTGCGAGAATGCCGACCATTGCCTCGTGGTCGAAGTACAGGTAGGTGCCATTGACGGGGGACTCCATCCGCGGCATGACCCAGAGGCGGAACATACCCAGCACGTGGTCAACACGAATGCCACCTGCGTGGCGAAGGATTGTGCGCAGCATGTCGCGCCAGGGGCGGTAGCCGGCCTCGGCTAGCTTGTGCGGGTTCCACGGCGGCTGCGACCAGTCTTGGCCGCGCTGGTTAAAACCGTCTGGCGGTGCGCCAACAGAGATAGCAGGAGCGAGCCAATCCGCAAGGTTCTCGGCATCCGCGCCGCCAGGGTGCACGCCGACGGCAAGGTCGGCCATGATGCCGATGCGCATACCCGCATCCAGGGCTGCCTCTTGTGCCTGGCCGAGCTGCTGATCGAGAATCCACTGCACCCAGAGGTGGAACTGGAAGATTTCCTCCCGCAGAGATTCGACACTGGCGTGGTTACCCAACGGTGGAACCAACTCGATATCGTTCTCGGTTACGGCACCAGAATCGGAAGTGGCAGCGCGTGCAGCATCGCGGGCAGCAGCGCGATCCGCGAGCTCGCGCTCGGTGCACCACGACGCGTAGTCGTATATGCCACGGCCCTCGGCCTCCAGCCAACGGTCAAATTCCGCCTGGCGTGCGCTGGACAGGGGGATCTTGTGAATTGCCCGCAATACCTTGAGCTTTGCAGCGTAGATGGGGTTGCGGTCAATCTCATCAGGGCTGTGATTGAGCTGGTGGAAAGAGTTCGCTAGCGCACGGGCTTCATCGGCCTCGTCCTTGTCCAGGTACCCGAACTCGTCGATAAGCTCTGGGCGCGCGTACAGCGGATTGACATAGCGGCGCGTGGTGGGCAGGTACGGCGAGTCTTCTACCGGAGGCAGTGGCTCTGCGGCGTGCAACGGATTGATGAGGACGAAATCAGAGCCCGCGTGCTCTGCACTGACCTGTGCCAAGTCGCCGAGGGTAGCGAAATCGCCAATACCCCAGCTGCGGCTGGAGCGTACCGAGTACAGCTGTGCCATGACACCATGCGCAGGATTCTGCACGTACTTGTCGGCAGTGGCGAGACGGTTGGGGGTTACGGCCACATCGCACTCAGCGACGTTGTCATCGTTGACTGCGCGCAAGCGATGCCAACCAAGTGGCAGATCCTCTGGAATTGCGAAGGCGGCTTCACCCATCAACACATCGCCGACCTGGCGTGGCGGTACCAAGTGGTGCACCTGAGCGCAGGGCCATTCTGCGCCGTCCTCCAGTTTCACAGTCACGCTGACATTGCTGCCGTGCGGTACGTGAACCAGAACTCGGTGGAAGATGCCCTGGCGGGTAACTACCACGGGCGGGAGAAGGCGAGACCACTGCGTGTCTGCCCACTCACGACGGGCGTCGTTGATGTCGGCATCGCTGGGATCTGGGCCCAGATCGATGCCGAGAGCAGCGAGAGTTTTTAGCACTGTCTCACGAGAGACGTGCACGAGTTGGCCCTCGGTGGAGTAGTAGGAAACCCCAACTCCGACATCTTTAGCGAGGTCGGCGAGTGGAGAGGAAAGGGGAGGATTGGAAGCTGCCTGTGTCACCCTTTCCATCATGCCAGTTTAGAAAAACTTTGCCAGTAGTAAGGTAAATCACTTCGTTATCGAAATATTTACTGAAATCACAACGGCGCAGGGTTTGATGTTCTAAGTTGATTCCTAACGAAACCAACGACGGACAGAACTACCGAAAGTAGGGGTTTGTAACTCGATGCGTGAATATACTACCGAGGCGAAATACGTCATCGGCGAGGACGAAACGATTATTACCTCGCTGCAGGAGCTGGTGCAGAAGCGCCCGAAGCTGGTGCTTTTCACTCGCCCCAAGAACTTTGAGTGGGTAAATGTCACTGCTCAGGAGTTCTATGACGAGGCAAAGGGCGTCGCTAAGGGGCTAATTGCCAACGGTGTTCAGCCGGGCGACCGCGTAGCGCTGCTCAGTGAGACTCGCTACGAGTGGAACCTGATCAATACCGCTATCTGGATGGCAGGCGCTGCTGTTGTCCCGATTTACGGCTCTTCTTCGTCTGGCCAGATTCGTTGGATTATTGAAAACTCCGGTGCTGTTTTCGCATTTACCGAGTCGCGTGAGCACACCGACCGCATGAAGCCTCTGCTGGTCGAAAAGGGCACCGAGAACCCGGAGGGCGAGTCTCAGCTGCGTCGTGTACTGGAGATTAACGCTTCCGCTACTGACACCATTAGCTACGAAGGCCGTGACATTGACGGCGACGAGGTCGAGCGCCGCATCAAGGACACCAAGGCCGACGACCTGGCAACCGTGATTTACACCTCCGGTACCACTGGTCGTCCGAAGGGCTGCGTGCTCCTGCACAGCAACTGGCTGGCGGAGGCCCGCGCCATCCTCACCAACGAGATTGGCCTGATTGCCCGTCCGGGGAACCGCATTCTGACCTTCCTGCCGTTGGCGCACGTGTTGGCTCACGCAGTGTCCCTGGCTTCGATGATTTCCGGTGCTACCCAGTCTCACTGGGCTGATACCAAGACCGTCACCCTGGAGTTCCAGCGTTCCCGTCCGCACATGATTCTCGGTGTGCCGCGCGTGTTCGAGAAGGTTCGTGACTCCGCCTACGCCTCCGCTAAGGAGAAGGGCGCATTCGGCCTGGCCATGTTCGAGCGTGCTGAGGCCACCGCCATCGAGTACTCCAAGGCACTGGATACTCCGGCAGGTCCGTCGCGTGTCTTGAAGCTGCGTCGCCAGCTCTACGATCGCCTGCTGTTCTCGAAAATTCGCGCAGCTATGGGTGAGGCCGTGCAGTACACCATTTCCGGTGGTTCGGCTCTGTCCTCTGACCTCGGGCACTTCTTCCGTGGTCTCGGTGTGCCTGTCTACGAAGGCTACGGTCTGACTGAGTCCACGGCTGCCGTCACCGTGAACAACCCGAGCGAGCAGATTATTGGTACCGTTGGTCGTCCGGTCGGTGGTTGCTCCGCCGCTATCGCTGATGACGGCGAAGTTCTGCTCCGTGGTCCGGTTGTGTTCGACCGCTACTGGAAGAACGAAGAGGCAACCAAGGAAGCCTTCATCGACGGCGAATGGTTTAAGACTGGTGACCTCGGTGAGCTGACCGAAGAAGGCCACCTGAAGATCACCGGCCGCAAGAAGGACCTCATTGTCACCGCTGGTGGTAAGAATGTCGCGCCGGGCCCGATGGAAGACCGCATGCGTGCGCACCCGCTGGTGTCCCAGGCAGTCGTCATCGGCGATGGTCGTCCGTTCGTCTCCGTGTTGGTCACTCTCGATGAGGAGGCACTGGAGAAGTGGAAGATTGAGCACTCCGTCCCCGAGCACACCTCGATCCGTGAACTCGCTGCCTCCAGCGCAGTTTTGCGCGCCGAGATTCAGGACGCCGTCAACTCCGCTAACGAGCTGGTTTCTCACGCAGAGGCCATTAAGAAGTTCCATATTCTGGACAGTGACTTCACCGAGGAAAGCGGCGAGCTGACCCCGACCATGAAGGTCAAGCGCAACATTGTCATGGACAACTACTCGCGTGACATTGAGGCTCTCTACCAGCGTTAATTCACGGTCTACCCGCTGCCGATAGAAAACGGCAGCGTGTTGTTACCGCGCTAGCGCCCCTCACCCCATTAAGGTGAGGGGCGCTAGAAATTTTTAAGGAGTTTTCAGTTTTCGAAAGTCGGCATTCGTCAATGTTCGTCGATATTCGAAAGCGGAAGACTGCAATGATGTCACCGGCGCCGAAGATGTCGTGGGAGGGCGGGCAATGATTAACCACTTCGATGCTCGGCTACGCCTGCGCGAAGTGACCCAAGAGCTCTACGACATTGGTGACGAAGTTGCCGAACACATCGAGCACCTTGCTCAGGCGGTTGCTGATGTAGATCGTGAGCTGGTGGACGAATGTGTCCTCGAGCTCGCTGACATCGTCGACGAGGCCGTTGAGGACTGCCGCCCTCTGATTGGTGAGCTTGATGGTCTACGCCAAGCGTTTACCTCCGGCATTCGCTCGGGGCGCATCGGTACTCTTTCCTCCGCTTCGACACCGCGGCGACACCCGCATCCGGCACCGAAGTCTCCGGATGTGCAGTCACTGTCGCTCATTCCGGCTCCTTTGAAGCATCCGGTTGCAGTCCCTACGGTCACGCAGGCAATGATTGCTCGCTCCGATGCCGTGGCTTCTTACCTGGAGGAACTCGCCGACTGGGTTTCCGCCGAAAACATCCGAGGCGTGGAGAAGCTCGGTAGTGTGGTGCTTCCGCAGCTTTACGCGCAGTCTGGCCGCCGAGCACTGTCCGCTGCCGCCGCTTGGTGTGTTGCTGTTCCCGAGACTCATCCGGCAGTTGCCAATGCGCTGCGCGGCCGTAGGCCTCCGGAGTTCCTGATGGAACGTGCCCGCATCGATGAAATTGTCCGCCGCGTCAAGCAACGTCGAGCCAAGGAGCATGCGTGAGCGAAGCCTCCGCACACACCGATTCCTTCGGTGTCTACTTACACGTCCCATTCTGTGCCACCCGTTGTGGCTACTGTGATTTCAACACGTACACGCCAGGTCAGCTGGGCAGTGGCGCAACGCAGGGAGACTACCTCGATGCCATCGTGGCTGAGCTCGAGATGGCCGTCGTAAAGCACCCCGAACTAGCGCGTGGCGCCGATACCGTATTCGTCGGCGGGGGTACGCCGTCGATGTTGGGGGCGAGTGGTCTTCGTCGTCTGCTCGACGGTGTGCGCAACAGCTTTGGGCTTGCTGACGACGCTGAGGTCACCACCGAGTCGAATCCCGAGTCGACCTCCCCGGAGTTTTTCGAAGGCCTGGCCGAGGCAGGGTTTACCCGGGTGAGTCTGGGCATGCAGTCGGCTGTGCCGCATGTGCTGGCCACTCTGGATCGTACGCACACGCCGGGGCGTCCTGCGGCGGCAGTGGCGGAGGCACGCGCTGCCGGTTTTGAGCACATCAACCTCGACGTTATCTATGGCACGCCAGGGGAGTCGATGGCGGATCTCGATACGACGTTGGAGGCGGTCCTGGCCACGGAGGTCGATCATGTTTCGGCGTACTCGCTGATTGTCGAGCCGGGTACTGCGATGGCGCGTAAGGTCCGTCGTGGTGAGCTGCCGATGCCTGACGACGACGATCTCGCCGACCGCTACGAGCGCATCGATGCCGCACTGAGTCAAGCCGGTTTCTCCTGGTACGAGGTGTCCAACTGGGCGAAACCGGGCGGCCAATGTCGTCACAATATGCTCTACTGGCGCGATGGAAATTGGTGGGGTGCGGGCCCCGGTGCCCATTCGCATCTGGATGGCACGAGGTTTTACAACGTCAAGCATCCGGCTCGCTACGCGGCGACCATTTCCGGCGGAGAGTTGCCGATTAAGGATTCAGAAGGGCTAACGGCCGAGAATCGGCACACTGAGAAGATTATGCTGGGCCTCCGCTTGGCCGAGGGTATCGATGCCAATCTGCTCGGAGAGGATGAGCTGGGCAAGGCACGTCGGCAAGCGGAAGCGGGCATGGTGGAGTTTGTTTCCGTCGATTGTGGCCAGCGGATTCAGCTGACCAATCGCGGTCGTTTGCTGGCCGACGCAATAATTGTTGACATCCTTAGTTAAACTATCCGCATGTCATCTCAGACGGATAAGCGCAGGCAGGAAGTTCTTCGGGCAATTGTCTCGGATTACGTAGCTTCCCAGGAGCCCGTTGGCTCGAAGGCTCTGGT
Organism: Corynebacterium sp. HFH0082; assembly: GCF_000411235.1. Lineage (NCBI taxonomy): Bacteria > Bacillati > Actinomycetota > Actinomycetes > Mycobacteriales > Corynebacteriaceae > Corynebacterium > Corynebacterium sp. HFH0082. Next base: position 2,240,361 of record NZ_KE150404.1, on the reverse strand, counting down.
GGAGCGCCACAATCTGGGTGTGTCCTCGGCGACCATTAGAAATGACATGGCGGTGCTGGAGGCTGAAGGTTATATCCAGCAGGAACATGCATCGTCCGGGCGTATCCCGACTGAGAAGGGCTACCGCCTTTTTGTGGACAATCTTTCGCAGATTAAGCCGCTGTCCAGGGCCGAGCGCCGAGCTATCCTCGAGTTCCTCGAAGGCGGCGTCGATTTGGAGGATGTGCTGCGCCGCAGTGTGCAGCTGCTGGCCCAGCTAACCCGCCAGGTCGCAGTGGTGCAGGTGCCGACGCTGGAGGTCTCCCGCGTCCGGCACTGCGAGGTCGTCCAGCTCGCCGACGCGCGATTGTTGCTGGTAGTCATCACTGACACCGGACGCGTGGAGCAGCGCAATGTTGAACTGCCAGCACCGATGGATCCCGATCTCGTGCCGCTCTTGCGCGAGCATTTCAACCGCGCGATGTCGGGGCACACGCTTGCCGACGCGTCGATTGCGATTTCCGATCTTGCAGCTAACGCCCCGCGTGATTTGCGGGATGTGCTTATTCGCTGCTCGACGGTGCTGGTGGAGTCGTTGATTGAGAAGCCGAATGACAGACTCATCCTGGCCGGGGCATCGAATTTGACCCGTGGTAATATGGCCGGTCGCTTACCTTCTACGTTGCCCATGGTTCTTGAAGCTCTCGAAGAACAGGTGGTCGTGCTGAAACTGCTGTCGGCCGCGCAGGATTTGCACCACGTTCGCGTTTCCATCGGTGAGGAAAACGAGGACGAGGAGCTGCGCGCTACCTCAGTTGTTTCAACTGGCTATGGCACCGGCACCGAAATTTTGGGTGGCATGGGCGTAGTTGGCCCCACATTTATGGATTATCCGGGAACAATTTCCTCGGTTGCTGCTGTTGCACAGTACGTTGGCCGGGTATTGAAAGGAAGTAGCTAAAGTTGGCACGCGACTATTACGGCATCCTCGGAGTGGAGAAGGACGCTACGGACGCTGAGATTAAGAAGGCGTACCGAAAGCTGGCGCTCAAGTACCACCCAGACCGTAATCCGGGTGATGAAGAAGCTGCGGAGAAGTTCCGTGAGGCCTCTGAGGCGAACGAGGTCCTGCTGGATCCTGAAAAGCGCCGGATTGTGGATATGGGAGGAGATCCTCTCAATCCGCAGGCCGGTATGCCAGGCGGTGGCTTCGGCGGTTTCGGCGGCGGCGGAGTCGGCGATATCTTCGAAGCATTTTTCGGCGGTGCCGGCGGGACCCGCCAGCGCCGCTCGCGTGTGCAGCCAGGTGCAGATGCGCTGCTGCGTATTTCGCTGGGCCTCGATGAGGCATTCACCGGTGTCCGCAAGCCCATCACGGTGGACACCGCGGTGCTGTGTGAGCAGTGCGAGGGAACTGGCTCGAAGTCCAAGTCCAAGCCGAAGATGTGTACCAGCTGTGATGGTACTGGCGAGATTCAGCAGGTCCAGCGTTCCTTCCTGGGCAATGTGATGACCTCGCGGCCGTGCCCGACTTGTGAGGGCACCGGCGAAATTATCCCCGATCCGTGTAACAACTGCGGTGGCGACGGCCGCGTGCGCGCTCGCCGTGATCTGACGGTAAACGTTCCGGCAGGTATCTCTGATGGCATGCGTATTCGCATGGCAGGTCAGGGCGAGGTCGGTCCGGGCGGTGGCCCGGCGGGTGACCTCTACGTGGAAGTTGCCATGGACCCGCACCCGGTATTCGAGCGTGAGGGCGATGACCTGCACTTTAACGTCCAGGTGCCCATGGCTGATGCCGCACTTGGTACCGAGTTTGAGGTCGACGACCTACTCGGCGAGCCAATGACCATCAAGGTTGATTCGGGCACCCAGCCGGCAGAGCAGATTCGCCTGTCGGGCAAGGGTATGCCACATCTGCGCGGCGAGGGCAACGGCGACGTGGTCGCACACGTCGATGTCACGGTGCCGACGAAGCTGGACCGCAAGTCCCGCGAGCTGCTGGAGAAGCTACGCGAGCACCGCGATGATGATGCCAAGGTGTCAGACTCGAGTGAGCGCAACGGTTTCTTCTCCCGTTTCCGCCGCCGTTAAAACAGCCACCCAAAGCCCCCTCCAGTGAGTGTGAAACACGCATGAGTTTGCCCGTATTCCTCGGTGAGTTCACCGAGCTGCCGCGCCCGGAAGAAATCATTCGAATCCTCGGGTCGGAGGCAAAACACATCAGCGTTCGCAGGCTGAAGGAGGGCTCGGAGATCCTTCTTGCCAATGGTGCGGACAAGGTGGTGCGAGCACAGCTCATGCACGTAGACCCTCGTGAGGTTCACGTTCGTGTGGTTGCCGCTGAGGAACGTCCACGTCCGCGCCCGCACGTCACTGTGGTGCAGGCGCTGCCGAAGTCGGATCGTGCTGAGCTTGCGGTCGATTTGATGACCGAGGCCGGGGTCGATGAGATTATCCCCTGGGCGGCCGTGAATTGTGTGGCCCGATGGCAGGGTACCGCGAAGGTCACTAAGGCCCGCGCCAAGTGGCAGTCGGCTGCGCGCGAGGCAGCCAAGCAGGCTCGTCGTGCATGGATTCCGCCGGTCGCTGACCTACATAGCTCCGCCGATATTGAGCAACTCATCCGGGAAACCACGTCAGCAGGTGGTGCGGCAGCCGTTTTGCACGAGGAGGAAACAGCTCCGTTCGTGGACTTCGCCGCACGGGCAGCAAACGCTGACAAGGTTCTTTTTATCGTCGGCCCAGAAGGGGGAGTCAGCCCCGGGGAACTCGAGGCCTTCTGCGGCGCAGGTGCGAGCTCGGTAGTACTCGGCCCGACAGTTCTCCGCAGTGCCCTTGCTGGAGCTGCTGCTCTTTGCGCACTGGGGCCGTTGACAAAGCGCTGGGACGGCGCACCCACGCGTGGTCAGTAGGATAGACGCATAATGACAAAGTATTCAGTAACTGCTCGTACCACTGCCGTCGTCGAGCTCGATGACAATCTCGCGCCGATCGTGGTCGGCTATGCGGACCAGAATCTGCGGCTGTTGGAATCTCTGCTGGCAGCGGATATTCATGTCCGCGGCGGGGTTGTGACAATCAAGGGTGCTCCGGCGGATGTTTCGTTGGCTGTCCGCGCTTTCAAGGAGCTGGAGGCGATGGCCCGTCGTGGGCACGAGCTCTCCCCGGAGTCGGTGCGGCGCGCGGTGGGCATTGTGGATCGCGGGGAGAAGTCCGCCAGCGAGGTGCTCGGTGGCGGCATCGTGACTCATCGTGGTAAGACCGTGCGTCCCAAGACAGAGGGACAAAAGAACTATGTCGATGCCATCGACCGCTATAACGTTGTTTTCGGTATCGGCCCCGCCGGTACGGGCAAGACGTTCCTGGCCATGGCCAAGGCCGTTGCTGCGCTGAAGAATAAGCAGGTAGAACGCATCATTCTGACTCGCCCCGCAGTGGAGGCGGGTGAGAACCTGGGCTTCCTGCCGGGTACGCTGCACGAGAAGATCGACCCCTACCTGCGCCCATTGCACGATGCGATGCGCGAAATGCTTGAGCCAGAGCTGATTCCAAAGCTGATGGAAACTGGGGTAGTGGAGGTCGCACCGCTGGCGTACATGCGCGGTCGTACCTTGAACAATGCTTTCATCATTCTCGACGAAGCACAGAACACTACTCCGGCGCAGATGAAAATGTTCCTTACCCGCCTGGGCTTCGGTTCGAAGATGGTCATCACCGGCGATGCCAGCCAGGTCGACCTACCCCGTGGGCAGAAGTCTGGCCTGGCCGTCGCCCGTGAGGTGCTGCGCGGCGTGCCGGGAATCGCTTTTCCGGCGTTGGCTGCCGCAGATGTGGTGCGCAACCCGCTGGTGACCGCAATTGTCGAGGCCTACGATGACTACGATGCCTATAACGAAGGTATTGAGCAGGGCGCCGAGTCCCCACAAAAGCGACAGTCCGCCACAAAGCGATAAAGGACGCTGAAATTACATGAGCATTGAAGTTTTCAACGAGTCCGGTCAGGGCGTCAATGAAGAGTCGCTTATCGACGTTGCCCGGTATGCGCTGGGGCGCCTGGACGTGCATCCGGCAGCTGAGCTGAGCATTCACATTGTCGACTTGAAGACGATCGAAGACCTCCATGTGCGCTGGCTGGATCTGCCGGGGCCGACGGATGTGATGAGCTTCCCGATGGATGAGCTCACTCCTGGCTCTGGCCGACCGGATGCAGCTAGCCCAGGGCCTGCGATGCTGGGCGACATTGTGTTGTGCCCGGAGTTTGCCGCGGGGCAGGCGGAGCGTGCAGGCCATCCGCTAAGCCACGAGTTGGTTTTGCTCACCGTGCACGGCGTACTGCACCTGTTGGGTTATGACCATGTCACGGCGGAGGAAGAGCGCCAGATGTTCTCCCTGCAGAATGGCCTGTTGGCGGATTGGTACGACGACATCGATCGTCGTGGCGTGAGTTTTTCCGAAAAACCAATTAACCCCAATGCGTTCCCGGAGCGTTCTAACGAGCGATGATCACTTTGATAATTGTCGCCGTTGTGGCGATGATCTGCGCTGGCGGACTTAACACAGTCGAAACTGCGGTCGCAGGCATTTCCCGTGCACGCGTGGCAGAGCTGCAGCGTGACGAGGTCGCGGGTGCTAATGCGCTTCTCAAGGTCGTAGAAAATCGCGCTCGGCACGTCAATGTGCTGGTGATTTTGCGGACGCTGTGCGAGTCAATCGGTGCAGTGACGCTGGCGGCGGTCTGTCTCAAGCTTTTCGAGCCGGAACGCTGGGCCATTGTGGCTGCAGTGGTGTTGTTGGCTCTGTTCACCTTCCTGGTCCTCGGGGTGTTTTCCCGCACGATGGGTCGGAAGAATCCGTACTCGATTTCCCTCGCCACCGCGGTCGTTCTGAGTTTTATGGCCAAGGTGTTGGGGCCACTGGAAAAGTTGCTGATTTGGTTCGGCAACATCATCACCCCTGGTGGTGGCTTCCGCGATGGCCCGTTCGCCACTGAAGTCGAGTTGCGCGAGATGGTCGATATCGCCCAGGAGCGCGGCATTGTGGAGCACGATGAGCGCCGCATGATTCAGTCTGTGTTCGATCTCGCGGAAACGTCGGCACGCGTTGTTATGGTTCCGCGCCCAGAGATGGTGTGGATTGAGGCGGATAAGCACTGTGGTCAGGCAGTGGCCCTATGCGTGAAGTCGGGTCACTCGCGACTGCCGGTGATTGGCGAGAGCGTTGAGGACATCGTCGGCGTCATTTACTTGAAGGACATTGTCCAGCAGACGTACTCGCGTACTGATGGCGGTCGCGGTGTTCGCGTCTCCGAGGTCATGCGTGACTGCGTTTTTGTGCCCGATTCCAAGCCACTGGATGACCTGCTCGATGAAATGCAGCGCACCCGCAATCACATCGCCATTCTCATCGACGAATATGGATCGGTCGCCGGTCTTATCTCTATTGAGGACATCCTCGAGGAGATTGTCGGTGAGATTGCCGACGAATACGACGAGGCCGAGCAGGCCCCCATCGAACCACTGGGGGATGCCTCCTACCGCGTGCAGGCGCGCCTCAGCTTGGGCGAGCTCATAGAGCTTTACGACGAAGCCCACGGGCGCCAACTCGTCTTCGATGACGAGGTCACCGATGAGGTGGATACGGTCTCCGGTCTGTTGGCATATGAGCTTGGACGTGTGCCACTGCCCGGTTCGTACGTAGAATATGCAGGACTGAAGTTTACCGCCGAGGGCTCGCGTGACCGTCGTGGTCGTATGCGGGTACGCACTGTGGTGGTGGAGCCGACTGCGGAGTTTTACTCCGAGGAAGAAGATACTGATGGGCAATCTTGATGACATGCTGGCCAATGCTGGACTTGGCGGAGATGCTGATGATTACAGTGCGCCGGAGGGCTTTCGCTCTGGGTTCGTCTCTATCGTGGGGCGTCCGAATACCGGTAAGTCGACGCTGACCAATTCCCTGGTGGGCGAGAAGATCGCTATTACCGCTAACCAGCCGGAAACCACGCGTCATCCAGTCCGAGGTGTAGTCCACCGCGAGAACTGTCAGATTGTTGTCGTGGATACGCCAGGTCTGCACAAGCCACGCACGCTGCTCGGTGAGCGCCTGAATGACATGGTTCAGGAGACCTACTCCGATGTGGACTTGGTCGCGATGGTCGTGCCTGCCGACGAGAAAATTGGCCCCGGTGACCGCTGGATTTACGAGAACGTCTCCAAAGGTTGCAAGAACATCATGGGCATTGTGTCCAAGGTGGATAAGGTCTCGCGCGACACCATTATTGAGCGCCTGATCGAGCTGCAGGAGTTGCTCGGTCCGGATGCCGAGCTGGTGCCACTGTCGTCGAAGTCCGGCGAGAACATCAACACGCTGATTGATGTCATGGCTTCCCAGTTGCCGGAGGGACCGCGCCTGTACCCGAAGGGGCACATCACCGATGAGGATCTGCACACCCGGATGGCAGAGCTCATCCGCGAGGCGGCCCTCGGCGGTCTGCGCGATGAGTTGCCGCATTCCGTGGCAGTCCAGATTGATGAGGTGCTGCCAAACCAGGACCGCGAAGGCGTCCTGGATGTCCACGCCGTTATCTATGTCGAGCGTTCGGGGCAGAAGTCCATCCTCATGGGGCGCGACGGTCGACGCATGGGCACCACCATTCATAAGGCTCGTAAGGAACTCATTGCGCTGCTCGGTCAGAATGTTTACCTTGACCTGCGGGTGAAGGTATTGAAGGACTGGCAGTCGGACCCGAAGCAGCTGGGCAAGTTGGGATTCTAAAAAGTTGGTCGAGCCGTATCGCGACCGTGCGCTGGTCGTACGCCGCTACGACCTTGGCGAAGCCGACCGCATCATCGTCCTTTTCACCCGCGACCACGGCTTAGTCCGCGGTGTCGCCAAAGGCGTGCGGCGCGCGAAGAGCCGCTTCGGCTCGCGCCTCTCACCATTCGTCGACGTGGATGTCAACATCTACCCACGCCGAGGACTGTCCACTATCGCAGGCGCAGATACCGTGCGCACGTGGGCAGCACCGCTTGTCGACGACTATGCGCGCTACACCTGTGCGTGTGCAGTCCTGGACGTCGCCGAACGCATTGTCGGCGAGGAGCAAGTGCCGGCTCCCGAATTGTGGGATCTCACCACTCAATCGCTCGACGACGTTGCGGCCGGTCGCCATCGCCCCGATTTGTTGCTGACCTCCTACATTCTGCGAGCAATGGCGCAGGCCGGTTGGCAGCCAAGCCTCTTTGAATGCGCAGGCTGCGGCAAAGCCGGCCCTCACCACGCGTTTTCTCCCGCACTGGGCGGAGCAGTGTGCACCAACTGCAGGCCACCGGGTGCAGATACTCCGCCGACCGAGGTTCTGCATCTGATGTGGCAGCTTGCTCATGAGCAATGGGCGGGCATCGATACGTCGTCAAGCGAATTCGAGGGGCGGATGGCGACGGCGCGTACCCTAACGGCGAAGTACCTGCAGTACTACCTGGGCCGCCGGGTGCCGGCGCTGGAACATGTGGATGCTTTTTGGCAGTAAGCAGTAGCGGTGGGGCACAATAGGAAGCGTGTTGAATCCTCCTGTACCGCAGCAATTCGTGCCCAATCACATCGCGCTCGTGATGGACGGCAATGGTAGATGGGCCGAACAGCGTGGGCTCAAACGCACCGAGGGGCACAAGCGTGGTGAGGCCGTGCTGATGGAGTGCGTCGATGCTTGTTTGGAGATGGGCGTCAAGCACCTGTCGGCTTACGCATTTTCCACTGAGAATTGGCGCCGTTCGGTCGATGAGGTCCGATTCCTTATGGGCTTTAATCGCGATGTGCTGCGCCGACGTCGTGATGAGTTGGATTCGAAGAACGTTCGCGTGCGTTGGGCAGGGCGTCGCCCGCGACTGTGGCGCTCGGTTATTAAGGAACTTGAGATTGCCGAGGAGCAGACGAAGGACAATGACGCGCTAACTCTGTATATGTGCGTCAACTACGGTGGTCGCGCTGAAATTGTTGATGCTGCTAGAGAGATTGCTCGTCAGGCAGCAGCGGGGGAGCTCAGCGAATATGACTTGACCGAGAAGTCTTTCGCACAGTTCCTGGATGAGCCGACTATGCCGGATGTTGATCTGTTCCTGCGTCCATCGGGCGAGCAGCGCACGTCCAACTTCTTAATCTGGCAGTCCGCCTATGCGGAGATGGTCTATCAGGACAAGCTTTTCCCGGATTTCGGTCGGGATGACATGCGCGCCGCAGTGGTGGAGTACGCCAAGCGCGACCGTAGGTTCGGCAAGGCCTAGAGCCGATATTTTTTAGGGGGGGGAGGGAGCCCGGGCTACTTCTTCTGGCAGTCCCTGCACAGGCCGAAGACCTCAGCAGTGTGCCCGGTCAGATTAAAACCGTGCTCCTCCGCAAGGCTGTGAGCCCACTGCTCGACAGGGCCGCCGGCGACTTCAACGGTGCTGCCGCAATCGGTGCAGACCAGGTGATGATGGTGGTGGTCACCGCACAGCCGGTAGAGAGCCTCTCCGGAGGCATTGTGCAGAACATCGACAATGTCCATTTCTGCAAGGGACTGGAGCGTCCGATAGACCGTCGTCAAGCCGACCTTGTCCCCACGTTCCGTCAGCGACTTATGAATGTCAGCAGCGGAGCGAAAATTAGGGGCCTCACTCATAATCGACACGACGGCGCGGCGTTGGCGAGTACTGCGCTGGCCGATGCGGGTTGCGGCCGGCCGCGCGGAGGCGTGTGCCCCGGTGCTAGCGGGGGAGCCCGTACCACGTGGGTTTTCGCCAGAACTAACTTCGTGCATATCTTCGCCAGCCATGTAACCGACACTACCCGGTATCGGTTGGACAAGATGCGCTAGAGTATAGGGGAACTTTTAACTGGCCTGTTGGGGTCAGTACATTTTGCTTTTCATTATGTCGTTCGCCGCACGGAACGGGCTGAATTGTGTGCCCGGAAAAGGCGTGTGGTGTGCGATGCGAAGCCATTTATAAGGAGTGGTCTAGACCGTGGCACCTAAGTCAGTTGTCGATACCGTCGCCAACCTGTGTAAGCGCAGGGGGTTCGTTTACCCGTGTGGTGAAATTTACGGCGGTACCCGCTCGGCATGGGATTACGGTCCCCTGGGTGTGGAGCTGAAGGAAAACATCAAGCGCCAGTGGTGGAAGACCTTCGTCACCGGCCGTAAGGATGTCGTCGGCCTGGATTCCTCCATTATCCTGCCGCGCCAGGTCTGGGAAGCTTCCGGCCACGTCGCTACCTTCACCGACCCGCTGGTGGAGTCCCTGCACACCCACAAGCGCTACCGCGCTGACCACCTGCTGGAGGCCTACGAGGCCAAGCACGGTCACCCGCCGGCCAATGGTTTGGCAGACGTTCCGGACCCGGAGACCGGTCAGCCGGGCAACTGGACCGAGCCGCAGATGTTCTCCGGTCTGATGAAGACCTTCCTCGGCCCGGTCGACAATGAGCAGGGCCTGCACTACATGCGCCCGGAGACCGCTCAGGGTATCTTCGTCAACTTCAAGAACGTTATGACCACGGCTCGCCTGAAGCCACCGTTCGGTATCGGCCAGACCGGTAAGGCATTCCGCAACGAGATCACCCCGGGTAACTTCATCTTCCGTACCCGCGAGTTCGAACAGATGGAGATCGAGTACTTCGTCGCACCGGACCAGGCGGAAGAGAAGTTCGATGAGTGGGTCGACGCCTGCTGGAACTGGTTCATTGACCTGGGCGTTAACCCGGAGAACATGCGTCAGTTCGACGTTCCGAAGGACGAGCGCGCTCACTACTCTGCACGCACGATTGACTTCGAGTACCGCTTCCACTTCCAGGGCAACGAGTGGGGCGAGCTGATGGGTGTCGCCAACCGTACGGACTACGACCTCGGCTGCCACATCGAGCACTCCAAGGAAGACCTGCGTTACCACGACCAGGTCACCGGCGAAAAGTACGTTCCGTACGTCATTGAGCCGTCCTTCGGTCTGACCCGCGCCTTGATGGCCTTCCTGTGTGATGCCTACACCGAGGAAGAGGTGCCGAACGCAAAGGGCGGCACCGACACCCGTACCGTGCTGAAGCTCGACCCGCGTCTGTCGCCGGTTAAGGTTGCTGTTCTGCCGCTGTCGAAGAAGGACACCCTGACTCCGACCGCTGAGGCTGTCGCGGACAAGCTGCGCCAGTACTGGGCCGTCGATTACGACACCTCCGGTGCTATCGGCCGTCGTTACCGTCGCCAGGATGAGATCGGTACTCCGTTCTGTGTCACCGTTGACTTCGATACTCTCGAGGACAACGCTGTGACCGTCCGTGACCGCGACACCATGGAGCAGGAGCGCGTCAAGATTGACGAGCTGGAAGGCTACCTCGCAGCTCGCATGGTGGGCTGCTAATGGCCGAAGAAGTTTTTTGGGAATCCTATAGTCTCGGCGACGGCTCTCGGGAAAAATCCGAGCAAACCTGGCCGATTCTGAAGGAAAGCACCGAAGTCGGCACGTACATCCGTGATGAGCAGGGCGATCGCCTCAACACCCCGGAAGGGGAGTGGGTCATTGATGCCTCTGCTAATCACCGTGTTTCCGCCACGCTTCCCAACGGCCGCGTGTTCTCGACCGTTGCTGCTGACCGTGACAAGATTTCGCGAGCCAAGCAGCTTTCAGTGACCTTTGGGCCGGATCGTCCTGAAGGCAAGCTGGTGTGCGAGGGATCGACGAACTACGTCATCGAGAATGCGAAGACCGGCGAGAAGTGGGGTCAGTTTACCGGTGCGTCCCGTGGCGTGCGCCACGCAGAGGTGCAGTTCGACACCGATGAGGGCCGTGCGCTGCCGGAAGAGGAGAAGATCTTCCTGGTCTACAGTGCTCGTCGAGTGCTGGAGTCCCGCATGGTTTCCTCTACCTGGATTCTCACTGTCTGCTTGCTCTTGCTGATTGCCTATATGATTTGGGTGTGGATCGTGTAGCAACTATTGCAGACGGCGTCGTTTACGACGAGAACCAAAAGGCCCTGTCCGACGGCTGGAGCTGTCAGGACGGGGTCTTTAGTGCTTTCTGGATCACCTCGTCACAAGGGCGTGGCTGGCAGGTGAAAGCCCGCTTTTTTAGCACGAACGCGCTAGTGATGACGAATCCGGATGAGGGGGATTCTTTCGTCCTAAACAGAGAAGGACGGGGAATTCGCACGGTCTTCGACATCGAGCGGCCAGGCTATGAGCTCGCCCGAATCGTCAGAGAGGACAGTCTAGGCCGAGGGGTATTTGGTGTCTATGCCCAGAAAGGAGACTTCCGGGGGAGTTTCGAAGACTGGCTGATTGCCGCCGCTCTGGCGACGTGGTCTGTGGATGGACCACGCCAGATGCGAATTTAGGCGGGAATCTAGAAGCCCATTGTGCTGCCGGAGCCGCCTGGTCGGCTCGAACCTCCGCCGAAACCGCCGAAGCCACCGATGCTGCCACCAAAGCCGCTGTTGTTGCTGAGCATGCTTCCCAGCACCATGCCGGCGACCATCGATCCGTTGCTGCCGCCACCGCGGCGCTGATCCTGGTAGCGGCGGATGTCACGGCGGGCCAAGTCAGCGGCCTCAGCCGCGAGCTTGCGCGCACGACGTGCGTAGGCCAACGCCTTTCGCGGATCGTCGTTGGCCAAGCCCTGAGCAGAGCCGTAAGCACGCTGCGCCTCCGCGAGGCGAGTGCGAGCCTCAGCGCCAACCACACGGCGGCGGGTAGCAATTAAGTCAGCCGCGGCGCGAATGTGATTGTCGGCATCCTGCATGCTGTGCTGCAAAGTAGCGGTAGCGCGGGCGAACGACGCGGCCTTGTCTCGAGCGGAGTCGAGGGCTTCGTCGAGTAGCTCATCGGCATCGGTCAGTGCGGTCCAGGAACTCAGTGGATCCACTTCGGACTTATTGGCTGCCACACCGAGTGCTTCACGGCCTGCTTCGATGGCCGCATTGAGACGCTCGCGGTTGATGTTGGCGCCTTGCGGTGCCGACATCAGGTGCGAGGCCTCATCGATTTCACCGCGGACCTCGGCGATAAGGGAAGCCAGTCCAGCGACTGCAGCGTGAATATCGCTATCGGCGTGTTCAATGGCCTCCAGAAGACTCTCTGCCTGTGTGAGCGCAAAGTCGGTGGCCGACAGCGCATCAATCAGACCACCTTGCTCACCGGCAGGTAGGTCCGCGATGCGGCGGGCCTCAGACATTGACTGGTCAGCCTGATTCAGGTGCTCCGTGGCCATGTCGATATTGTCGGTCACAGAGCTGAGCATCTGCTCTTCGTAACGTGCGCGCAGACCATCGAGAATTTCGCCGGCACGCGGCATACGTGAACGCAGCTCGACACTTCGCTGAGTGAGCTTCGAAATCGTCGCTTCAGCATTCATCAACTCCTGGCGGAGTTTCTGGAAGTTTGCGGCCTCGCCGTCGAGCTGGTCATCCGCAACACCACAGGTGGAGATAATCTCCAGCAGGACACTGCGGCGCTCGATTTCGTCGGACACGGAGCCGTCGTCAAGCTGTTGGCGAAGTGCAAACGCACGCTCGAGCGTGGACTGAGAGTGCTTCAGTGCGTTGTCGAAGCTGCGGATGCGTTCGGTGCCGAACTCAGCGCGGGCGAGGTCGAGCTCGGTGCGGGCTTTGCGAATGGACTCATCGGTACTGACAATCTCATCGTGCGCAAGAACATCGAGCGAGCTGGTGCTCAGCGAGTCCAGCGAAGAGACATCCTTGGGGTCGATGTTGCGGCCACGAGCGATCTCCTCCTCATCGCGCTTCTTCTTATTGCGGCGGCCCACGGCCCAGGTGGCGCCACCGACAACGGCGGCACCACCGAGGCCGGCGCCGAGTGCCCACCCACCGGCGGAGCCGCTGCCACCGCCTGCCTCGGCGATGGCAGCTTCACCCGCAGCTGCCCAGTTGTCATCCTCTAACAACTGCCCTTGAGCTGCTCTGTTGATGGCCTCCGCGTTGCGGGGGAAGGAGTCTCCGACGAAAGCGCCGAGGTTTCGGTCTTCCACGGCGACGACCAGGACACCGCGGTTGTCGGCAGCTCCGAGGTGCTCCCAGGCCTGCTGCGCCCACTGTTCGCCCTGAATGCCGTCGAAGCTCTTGATGTAAAACACCGAGAACAGGAGTCGCTTCTCTGTCTTGAGCTGCTGAATCTGCTCCTTCAGACGAGCTTCATCGCCGCCGCTCAGCACACCTGCGAGATCAGCCACCTCGCCCGACACATCCGCCGGTGCCTCGGCGTGCGCCAGGGATGCTGACGGTGCGAGTGCCAGCAGCGAAGCAGGTGCGTGAACCGGTGGCTGTGCCGGTAGTGCGGCAGTAATTAGCGGCATGCTCAGGCCGAGAAAAGCACCCGATGCGGCAAGGTAAAGGGGGCGAAACACGCGATTCCTGTCAGACATATCTACAAGGATACGTAACAATAATTACGTGGCCGGTAAATTTTCGTATTCATCTTTTGAACTCGCTCGTATTGTCGAGGAGTCTCCGAAGCAGTCATTGCTGCCCGGGGTGCAGTCCTTGGAATCTCACCGGGCGGCGTTTGCGCGAGATCGCGCCCGCGTTTTGCACTCCGCAGCGCTGCGCAGACTGGCTGACAAAACCCAGGTCGTGGGGCCAGGAGAGGGTGATACTCCGCGCACGCGCCTGACTCACTCGCTGGAGGTCGCGCAGATTTCCCGTGGAATCGCCAGCGAGTTGGGTGCAGATGAGGATCTCGCAGAGCTGGCCGGCCTGACCCATGACATCGGGCATCCGCCGTATGGCCACAACGGCGAGCGCGCCCTCAACGAGATTGCCGCTGGTTGCGGCGGGTTCGAGGGCAACGCGCAGACGCTGCGTATTCTCACTCGCCTCGAGCCGAAGGTGCTCGATGGTACAGGTGAGCCCTGTGGACTCAATCTCACTCGGGCGGCGCTCGATGCGGCTTGTAAGTACCCGTGGACACCGATCGGTCCCGATGGTCAGCTCCGCCACAAGTACGGCGCCTACCAGGAAGATGCTGCGATCCTGCAGTGGATTCGCCAGGGCGTTCCGCACGGCAAGCAGTGTCTTGAGGCGCAGATCATGGACTGGTCTGACGATGTCGCCTATTCCGTCCACGATGTCGAGGATGGCATCGTCTCTGGCCGCGTTGACCTGGGTGTTCTGTGGGACACGGTGGAACTGGCCGCGCTCGCTGACAAGGGTGCTGCCGCATTTGGTGGCGATCCAGCGGAGCTCGTCGAGGCTGCCGGGCGTCTTGCCAGCTTGCCGGTGGTATCAGCTGCGGCGTCCTATGATGGTTCGCTGCGCTCGTTGGTAGCGCTGAAACGTATGACTTCGGAGCTGGTCGGCCGTTTCGTCACGGCTTCCGTCGCGGGTACGCGTGCTGCCTCCGGGTCGACGCTTCCGCTCGGGCGTTACGACGCGGACCTCGCGGTGCCCAGCTCGATTCTGGCGGAGGTCACCATGCTGAAGACCATCGCCGTGCTGTATGTGATGGATCTTCCGCGTCATATTCGCCGTCAGGAGCGTGAACGCGATCGTCTTTTCCGGGTGGCCGAGTATCTGCAGGAAGGTGCTCCAGGGACGCTTGATCCGATGTTCCAGTGGCTCTATTCCCGGGCGGAGAGTGACCAAGCGCGGCTGCGGGTTATCGTTGATCAGCTAGCGTCGATGACGGAATCGCGTGTAGAGCGGCTTGATCGCCAGATTGCTGGTGTGGCTGCGGCGTGGGGGTAGTGCTGTCAGCGATTACTATTTTTGAAGTATCCGCTGAAGGCTACTACTGAGGTCATCGGAAAGCGCCTTCGTAGTCTCTGCGTCGGGCTTCGCATGCATGTAATCGAGGGCTAGTCCATTTACGATAGCTGTGATGAGCCGGGCCGTCTGAGCTATATCTCCAGGGACGTCTGCGGCGGACAGTGCTGAAATGAGATGGTCCTGGAATCTACTGAGTTCGTTCTGGTGCTCCTGGGCCAGGACTTTGCGTGTTGATGCAGCGGCACCGAGGATAACCCACAGTGCTGCGTCTTCGCGCTGTATTGGGCCGATGGGGAGTAGTTCGAGCAGGGAGCGGTGGAGCCGTTCTAGCGGCGAGGTATTCGATTGAAAGCGTAGCGACGAGACTCTTTCATGCTGTCGTGCTGCCGAGCGCAGAAGTGCCCTGCTGAGTAGTTCGTCTTTCGTGCCCATAAAATACTGCACTGTTCCAGGGGCTACGCCCGCCTGTTGAGCCACTTTTCGAACGCTGACAACGTCGAACCCCTGGTTAACAATTACTTTGATTGCTGCATCGGAAATGGCTTTTTCTTGAGGTGACATCATGCTCATATCCTAAAACTCCTTTGGGGTTTCATTCGCGCCACTTCCCGTACGACTGTATGATAGTTTACTATACGAATGTACGAGGGAGTGATGGAGATGGACTATCTTGTTCTTGTGGGGCTTGCGCTTCTTGACAGTCTCAGTGCTGGAACCCTGCTGATTCCAGTAGTGCTGCTCATCGTCTGGCGGAGGATGAGGGGTGCCGAATACGTTACTTATTTAGGGACAATTGTCTTGTCCTACTTTGCGGTTGGCATCGCGCTCTTTTTCGGCCTGCGTCAGGCTTTAGACGCAGTCTCGGGCATTGCATCCAACACTTGGTTCAGTTGGGTGATGATGGTCTTGGGTATTCTGTTAGCTGCTTACGGAATCCTGGCACCGAATCCCAAGAAACGGACTGTCGAAGAGATACTTGAATCTCGGTCGGAGGACACTAAAAAAGGTTCTGCCGGTCTCCCAGCGATGGTGGGGTTGGCCTTAGCGGCAGCAGTTGTCGAGGTCGGTACGATGTTGCCGTACTTGGCGGCAATCGGAATTATTGAATCGATGGCAGTGCCTTTCGCAGTGCAACTGCTTATCCTTGCGCTCTACTGTGTAGTGATGATTTCGCCCGCAGTCATTGTTGGAGTGCTCTTCGCGGCCTTCGGAGACAAGGTCTATAACCGGGTAGTGAGTGTTATCCCCCGGTTGGAATATGAAACAAAGGTCACTGTTTTGTGGGTGGCAGCAATAATTGGCATCGTTCTTGTTGCCCGAAGCGCAAATCAACTCGGTTTTATCGGGTAGCGCTGATTCCGCAGTAATACTTTGGCTCAGTCCTCCGCGTCAGGAATTTCGCAGAAGCTCTCATAGTGGTCATCGGTGTAGTACCAGACATCCGGATCGTTTTCGGAACCGCCGCCGACAACGATGCGGCGTGCACCGCGGCTGGAATTGCCCGGGGTGGTCACGGTGTATTCGCGGTAGTAGTCACCGCGCTCCTTCGGCAGGCGTCCCTCGTAGTTGCCGAAGTGCTTGCCGTCGTGCCGCGAATAGATGTGGTCCTGGTCGGTCAGGATGCGGTCGATAACATCGTCGGCCTCCTGCGGCAGGGTATCTACTGCGCAGGTAGCACCCTTGGTGCCAGCCTTATTGCTGCCCGAGTTGGGGCCAGGTTTAGGGCCTGGTTTCGCGCTGGAGGCAGTGGAATCCTGCGACCCCTGTGAGTTCTCGGATGCCGTAGAGTTCTGATCTCCGCCATCGAGCCCGAAATAACTACCAGCCAGCACCAGGGCGGCAGCGCCTACGCCGCTCGCAATCTTCTTCCACTCAGCCATGGCTAGTATCTTTCCATATCTGTCGCCGCCGGCACGTTTGTGGGTTGGGCGCGGGAGGCTCGTCGGCAAGCGAAACCTCTACGGCGGAGTCGATTGGACGGGTTGGGTAAGGTTATTTTCATGGCTAGGGGAAGAATTCCGGACTCCGATATCGCGGCAATCCGCGAGCGGACTCCGATTGAGGAGATCGTTGCAGAATACGTGAACCTCAAACCGGCTGGCGCGGATTCTCTGAAAGGGCTTTCGCCTTTTAAAGACGAGCGCACGCCGTCGTTCCACGTACGCCCCAATCATGGCTACTACCACTGCTTTTCCACCGGCAAGGGCGGTGATGTATTCAGCTTCCTCATGGAGATGGAACACCTGTCTTTCCCGGAGGCTGTCGAAGCCTGTGCGGAGAAAATTGGCTTCCACATTAACTATGAGGGCGGCGGCACGGGCCGTCGCGAGGAACCGGGAACTCGCCAGCGTCTCATCGCCGCAAACCGCGAGGCACAGAAGTTCTACCGCGAACAGTTCTCCACTCCAGCGGCAGCGCCCGCGCGCGAGTTTCTGGAAAACCGCGGCTTCACCGCCGAGCACGCGGCCCAGTTCGGCTGTGGCTACTCGCCGGCCGGCTGGGACACTCTAACCAAGCACCTGCAGCGCCTGGGCTTTAGCTTCGAGGAGCTCGACAAGGCGGGTCTTTCCAAGATGGGTCGCATGGGGCCGATCGATCGTTTCCACCGTCGTCTCATGTGGCCGATTCGCAATATGTCCGGCGATGTCATCGGCTTTGGTGCCCGCAAGCTTTTTGACGATGACAATCTGGGCAAGTACATGAACACGCCCGAGACCATGCTGTACAAGAAGTCCAAGGTGCTCTTCGGCTTGGATCTGGCAAAGAAGGACATTGCCGCTGGTCATCAGGCTGTAATCGTGGAGGGCTACACTGATGTCATGGCTATGCACGCCTCAGGCGTGACCACGGCCGTCGCGTCCTGTGGTACCGCTTTCGGCGAGGAACACCTCCAGCTGCTGCGCCGTCTCATGCTCGACGACAACTTCTTCCGCGGCGAACTCATCTACACCTTCGACGGCGACGAGGCGGGGCAAAAGGCCGCCATGCGCGCCTTCGAGGGGGAGCAGAACTTCACCGGCCAGTCCTACGTCGCGGTCGCGCCGGACGGCATGGATCCGTGTGATTTGCGCCAGAAGAAGGGGGAGGCCGCAGTCCGCGATCTCGTTGCTTCACGACGGCCATTGATCGAATTTGTCCTCCGCACGCTTCTGGCCGACTATGACCTGACCACCGCTAATGGCAGGGTCTCCGGGTTGCGCCGCGTGGTGCCTGTCCTGGCCCAGATCAAGGACGCGGCGCTGCGCGATGAGTATGCCCGCGAAGTTGCCGGCTGGATCGGCTGGAATGATGAGGCCGAGCTGGTGCAGCGCGTCCGCGAGGAGGCCAGTCGGCCACAGAATGAAAAGCGCACCCCCTACCAGCGTCGCCAAGAAGAGGCCCGTGCCCGTGAAGAGGCGGAGGAAGCGCGGCGCCGGCGCAACCCGGCACTGCCGTATCCAAATCCGCGGGACCCTGTGCTCTATGCGCAGCGTGAGGCCCTCAAGCTGGCAATTCAGGAGCCCGCCACCACCGGTCCGGTATTCGATGCGCTCGCACCCGAGACCTTTGGGCATCCGACCTACCGAGCGGTATTCGACGCCATCATGGCTGCAGGTGGTGCCTGTGGGGAAGCGGCCACGCAGCCACATAGTTGGGCGACCGCAATTATGGATCAGGCGCGGGAGGACGTCGTCAAGCATCTCGTGACTGAGCTGGGCGTGGAGCAAATCGCCGTCGATGCGGAGACGCTGCGCCCGTATGCGCAGGCGATTCTGGCGCGACTGCAGGAAGTGTGGGTCGGTGACCAGATTGCACAGCTGAAAGCGATGCTCTCGCGAATGCGCCCCTCAGACGACGAAACCGCCTACAACTCGCTGTTCGCGGACCTGCTCGCGATGGAACAGTACCGCCGCGAACTGCAAGCAGAGGCGGTCAAGGTTGTATTTGAGTAGCTAGTGGTTAGCAGTCTCTAGGCGCCAGCTACCCGTCAGCAGCTAGCGACTAGTAGCCGCGGCGAATCCACTCTTCCAAGTGCGGAGCCTCGCGACCAATCGTCGTGTGATCGCCATGACCCGTGCGGACAGTCGTTTCCGCAGGCAGAGTCAGCAGGTTGTCGCGGATGGAGTTAATAATCGTGTCGAAATCCGAGTAGGATCGACCGGTCGCTCCAGGACCGCCGGAAAACAGCGTGTCACCCGAGAACAGCTCCGCGGCCTCCGGCACGTACAGACAGCACGAGCCAGGGGAGTGGCC
This sequence comes from Corynebacterium sp. HFH0082, assembly GCF_000411235.1. Classification (NCBI taxonomy): domain Bacteria; kingdom Bacillati; phylum Actinomycetota; class Actinomycetes; order Mycobacteriales; family Corynebacteriaceae; genus Corynebacterium; species Corynebacterium sp. HFH0082. The sequence continues at coordinate 2,221,404 of NZ_KE150404.1, read as the reverse complement.
CGGAGTGTTAATAATGACAACCTCCGTGCCCGCAATCTCCAGGCGCTGACCGTGTGCGAGGTCCTCGTGCGCCAGGTTCGGCCAGGACTGCTCCCACAGCATCTGGTCGCCCGGGTGGACCAGCAGGGGAGCGTCGAGCTTTTCCTGCAGCTCAGGGGCCACAGTGATGTGGTCGTTGTGTGCGTGGGTGCATACGATGGCCTTTACCTTGCGGCCATCCACCGCATCAATAATCGGCTGCGCCTCATGCGCCGCATCGATGACAATGACCTCACGGTCATCGCCGAGCACCCATACGTTGTTGTCTACGTCCCACGTGCCACCATCGAGCGAGAACGTGCCCGACGTGAGAACGTGGTCGACCCTCAAATCCTTGTTCACAGCGTCACCACCGATCGCAGTACCTTACCGGCCTTCATAGTTTCGAAGGCCTCATCGACATCCTCAATGCCAATGCGTTCCGTCACAAAGCCCTCCAGTGGCAGGCGGTTCTGCAACGACAGATCCACCAGCATCGGGAAGTCGCGCTCTGGTAGGCAGTCGCCGTACCAGGACGACTTCAACGCACCACCGCGGCTAAACACATCCGCCAGCGGGATGTCCAGCTCCATTGTCGGCGCCGGAACGCCGACCAGCACAACGCGTCCAGCCAGGTCACGGGCGTAGAACGCCTGTTTGTAGGTTTCCGGACGGCCGACCGCATCAATCACGACGTCAGCACCGAAACCGTCGGTCAGCTCACGCACTCGCTTAACGACGGGATCCTCTTCCCCGGTGCCCTTATCGCTCTTAGCCAGCTCCGCAGAGTTAATGGTCTCGGTCGCGCCGAATTCGCGGGCGGTATCCAGCTTCTCGTCCGAGATGTCGATGGCAATAATCTTGCTAGCGCCGGCCAGCTTGGCACCGGCGATAGCGGCCGTACCAACGCCACCGCAGCCGATGACGGCTACCGATTCACCGCGCTTAACCTCGCCGGTGTTAATAGCCGCACCGATGCCGGCCATGACACCGCAGCCAAGCAAGCCCGCAACGGCCGGATCGGCTGCCGAATCGACCTTGGTGCACTGGCCCTCGTGGACGAGGGTGGCATCCGCAAAAGCGCCGATTCCAAGTGCTGGGGTGAGGACGGTGCCGTCGGCAAGCGTCATGGGCTTGGAGGCGTTGAAAGTGCTAAAGCAGTACTGTGGCTCACCGCGCTTGCAGGCGCGGCACTCGCCACAGACGGCGCGCCAGTTGAGGACGACGAAATCGCCGACGGCAACATGCGTGACCTCTTCGCCAATCTCGGAGACCACGCCTGCGGCCTCGTGGCCGAGGAAGAACGGGTACTCGTCGGTAATATCGCCGTCGCGGTAAGCCAGGTCCGTATGGCAGACGCCGCAGGCCTGGATGTCAACAATGACATCGTTCGGGCCCGGGGACGGGATGTGGATATCAGTAAGTTCTACAGGTGCGCCTTTTTCGTGTGCGATAACGCCGCGAACAACGCGTGCGGTTTGCTCGGTGTTTTCGGTTCCGTTGGTTTGTTCAGACATAAGCCCCATCGTATGAACGCGCTATGAAAAGTGCATGATGGAAAGCGTTTTCAGTACTGCTGGGGGCTTCGTTGGGCTGTGTGAGATTGCGTGGATTGTGTGGATTGCGTGGCTCTGAGAACTCACAACGGTGTCATGACGTGTGGGAAAAACGTCTAAATTGACCCTTGACCTGGCGATTTGTGAGTTTCAAGGGGGCTGGGTAAAGTATCTATCCGTCGCAAGGAACGGCATGGCCGAAGTTCGGTTTAGCGGGTTCTGTGCGATGGATATTCCTCCATAGCTCAATGGCAGAGCATTCGACTGTTAATCGAAGGGTTGCTGGTTCGAGTCCAGCTGGAGGAGCAATTAAGCCAGGTAGGACGATGTTTCCTACCTGGCTTTCTTGATTTCTAGGGCGCAAAAGTACGCGGATAATGGGGTAGGTAAAGAAAAGCGTGTCTGGTCGGTGCGTCGCCGGTGGGCACCTTTCGCCACTTACCCCAGTGCGAGTTACTGACTGCGTTTATGGCTGATGGCGTTGGGTCGATGCGAGTTACTGACTGCGTTTATGTCAAAAATGGCTCGAAAAATGGCCTGAAAGTGTCATAAACTCACACAGTTTCACATTTGCAGCCCGTAAGTTTTCGGGTTGTCAGTTTCTCTACTTACCCCACTTTATGCTCGGAGATCTTTGTTCTTGTGGGCGTGACTCGATTCTCCACTGAGGAGGGGAGATCCAGCATTTTTGGAGGTCATCTCACGTAACCTGGGACGCATGAGGCTCGACAATATAACCCGCCCCTTGCTGGCGTCATTTTTCGCCGCGGTCGCGTGGAGTGTTTTAGGTGGGCTAATCTTGCCGGAGCCCAACCTCGCCTACGACGAAGGAATTGCGTCGTGGATTGTGTCCATGCTGGTCTCAGTAATGCTGGTCGGAGCAATAGCCGTTTTCGCCGGTGATGGGTCGTTGGCTCGGGGGATGACCAGCGCGCGGAGCATTGTCGCAGCAGCTACCGGCGCAGGAATTGCCGCGCTTGGCGATCTGGCATTCCTATTTCTCACCACGCCGCTCGATGGCCAGGACGGCATGGTCGTCGCCTATGTTGTGTTCTTTTACATCCCGCTACTATTTCTCGGCGGATGGGCCGCCAGTGCCGCGATTAATCGGATGCGTAGGTGGTACCGGCAAGTGAAGAAAGAAAGAGAGGCCTAGCTGGCGGCCGTGAGTTAGGCCTCTAACTTTGGAGTCGCCAGCGCCTGGTGCGTCAGGTTAAGGCCGACCATCGTAACCTGCCAGGCGCGGAGGGCGTTTTTTTGGGGGTAGAGGCGATTGTCGACACCTTCATCGGACGTGAATCGGAATCGACAAATCGCCTAACCCCAAGGGGTCAGATTCTTAGAACAGGCCAGTCGGGTTCTCGTCGTAAGAGACGAGCATGCACTTGGTCTCCTGGTAGTGCTCGAGCATCATCAAGTGATTCTCGCGGCCGATACCGGACTGCTTGTAGCCGCCGAAGGCTGCGTGAGCAGGGTAGCTGTGGTAGTTATTCACCCACACACGGCCAGCCTGGATGCCGCGGGCAGCGCGGTAGGCGTTATTCTGGTTGCGGCTCCACACGCCGGCGCCAAGACCGTAGATAGTGTCGTTGGCAATCTCGAGAGCCTCATCCAGGGTCTTGAAGGTTGTCACGGCCAGGACCGGGCCGAAGATCTCCTCGCGGAAGAAACGCATCGAGTTGTTGCCTTTAAAGATTGTCGGCTCGACGTAGTAGCCTCCCTCCAGCCCTTCGAGCTTGGCGACGTTGCCGCCGGTGAGAACCTCCGCGCCCTCCTTCGGCCCGGACTCCAAGTAGCCGGAGATTTTGTCCAGCTGCTCCTGGGAGGCCTGGGCGCCCATCTGTACCGACGTATCCAGCGGGTTGCCGGTCTTAATCTGCTTAACGCGCTCGACCGCGAGCTTCAGGAACTCATCAGCGATGTCTTCGTGGACCAGGGCTCGCGACGGGCAGGTGCAGACCTCGCCCTGGTTCAACGCGAACATGGCCAGGCCCTCAATGCACTTCTCGCGGAACGCATCGTCGGCGTCCATGACGTCGGGGAAGAAGATGGACGGGGACTTGCCGCCGAGCTCCAGCGTGATCGGAATAATCTTGTCGGACACTGCCTTGTTGATTAGCTGGCCCACGGCAGTCGATCCGGTGAACGCAATTTTGGAGATCCGGTCGCTTGCGGTCAGCGCAGCACCGGCCTCGGTGCCGAGGCCATTGACGATGTTGAGAACGCCGTCCGGAAGCAAATCGGCGATAATCTCGGTGAGCATGAGAATCGACGCGGGGGTCTGCTCTGCTGGCTTGAGCACGATGCAGTTGCCGGCGGCGAGGGCCGGGGCGATCTTCCATGCGGCCATCAGGAGGGGGAAGTTCCACGGGATAATCTGGCCGACGACGCCGAGTGGCTCGTGGAAGTGGTAGGCGACCGTGTTGTCGTCAATCTGCGAGATGCGCCCCTCCTGCGTGCGGGTGGCCCCGGCGAAGTAGCGGAAGTGGTCGATTGCGAGCGGGATGTCAGCGGCGAGGGTCTCGCGAATGGCCTTGCCGTTCTCCCAGGTCTCGGCGACGGCAATCTTCTCAAGGTTGTCCTCCAGACGGTCCGCGATGCGGTGGAGGATCAGCGCCCGCTCGGCCGCAGGAACCGAGGCCCAGGAGTCCTTCGCCTTGTGCGCGGCGTCGAGAGCGAGCTCAATGTCTTTCTCGTTAGACCGCGGAACCCGGCAGAAAACCTCGCCCGTAACCGGGGTGGAGTTGTCCATGTATTGCCCGTCTACTGGAGGTGTCCACTTACCATCGATGAAATTTTCGTACTGCTCCTTGTACGTGAAGATTGCATCGGGGGTGCCGGGGTTGGCGTAAACAGTCATGTAGACACGTCCTTTCTATAGGGAAACAACAAACGTATGAGCCAACTTTAAATTGTGACTCGTGTCATAATCAACACTTATTTTTTCATCGCTTTTGCGAGAGATGCGATTGCTGCCGACCCTAAATCTGCCCCGACGTCGCCGTGAGAAATTCCAAAATTGCCCGCACACGGCGGTTTTCCTCGCCGGGCTCCAGATGCAGCTTCATAAAGATGTTGGACACGTGTTTCGCCACCGCCGCCCCGGAAAGCACGAGGTCATCGGCAATCTGCTTATTGGACTTGCCGCGTGCCATCAGCTCGAGCACTTCGCGTTCGCGCGCCGTTAAACTGGCTAGCCCCGATTTGCCGGACTGCATCAATGCCGTCGCCACATCAGGGTCAATCACCACGCCACCACCTGCGACGACCTCGAGCGAACCCAAGAAGTCCAGCACCTGGCCAACGCGGTCTTTGAGCAGATACCCGGTCCCGCCACTCGAGCTGCTGCCACTCGAGCCAACCCCAGTACCAACCCCAGCACTACCTCCAGCACCGCTCGACGAGAACAACTCGCGCGCATACGCCGGCGCCACATACTGCGACAGCACCATCACATTCAGCTGCGGATAACGCTCGCGCAACTCGACCGCCGCCCGCAGGCCGTCATCGCTCATCTTTGGAGGCATACGCACATCGGTAATCACCAGATCTGGCAGCTCTCCCGTGTCATCAAAACGGTCATCGATGTCCGCCACCAGACCGTGCGCAGTGTCGACCATCGCAATCACTTCATGTCCGCGCTTTTCGACGAGCCCCGCGACTCCTTCCCGCAGGAGTGCCGAGTCATCCGCAATGACAATTTTCATTATTTCGCCGCACCTTTCTTCTCCACGCTTTCCATATCCATGCCTTCTATTTCTCCAATGCCCGATTCCCAGCGATTTAGCATCAAGGGAATTCTGGCTATTACCTGCGTTGGCCCACCTTCGGGAGAGTGCATGGTCATCGCACCGTCGAAAGTGGCTAGACGCTCTTTCATACCCCGCAAACCGCGCCCCAATTTTGCGCCGCCAGGGCCTTGGTCCGTAATTGAAATATTCAGTGTTTGATCCGAGGTGAGCAGCACAGAAACAGCAGCATTCGGCGCATATTTCGCCGCATTAGTCAGCACTTCTGCACAGAAAAAATATGCCGCGGCGAGCACACTTTCTTCCAATTCCGGCAGGGGATACGGAGTGTGCACAACAACGTGAGGGCCGTACCCTTCAGCAATCTCTTCAACAGCTGCTTGCAGACCGCGATCACGCAACACCTGTGGGTGAATTCCGTGGACTGTTCGCCGCAAAGCACGTAATCCATCCTCCAAATGGCCGCGAGTCTCCGCCAGGAGCTGCATTAATTCCTCATTGCCAGTATTGGATGCCTCCAATTCTGCAAGTCCCAATTTCATTGAAGCAGCAACAATGTATTGCTGAGCTCCGTCGTGGAGGTCATTTTCAATGCGGCGACGTTCAATCTCGAAGGCTTCGGCAATTGTTCGTCGTGAAGCGGTAAGTTCGGCGATGCGAGCGGCGGCGGATTCCTCGTAGCTGCGTTTATGCGCTTTTTCGCGGCGGTTCGCGCCGATATATTTGCGGAAATAATCCTTCAGCTCCATAGTTTCCTATGGTACGAAAGCTCTGTCTACGGAGGAATTAATTTCCGGCATAGTAGACCTAGCACTACCGCAAAAGGAAAGTGGGCACGGTGTTGAAATCGCCTCCGTGCGAGTGAAATGAGTGTCATGACAGACAACAACAGCCCAAGAAACGCACGACTTTGTATTCGTGACATCACTAAGTCCTACAATTCAGCTCCCGTTCTCACCGGCATTTCGCTGACCATTGAGCCCGGCGAAACCGTTGCAGTCATGGGACCGTCAGGTTCTGGTAAGTCCACGCTGCTGCACTGCATGTCCGGCGTGTTGCTGCCGGACGACGGCGACGTCATCTTCGGTGACACAAAGATCAATTCGCTTTCTGACGCCGACCGCTCCGCCCTCCGCCTGCACGACTTCGGCTTCGTTTTTCAGGATGGCCAGCTCCTGCCCGAGCTGACTGCCAGGGAAAACGTTGCTCTGCCCATGATTCTGCAGGGCAAGAAGCGCTCAAAGTCACTCGCACTTGCCGACGATGTCCTAAGCCGCCTGGGCCTAGAAGACCTAACGCGCCGTCGCCCAGGACAGATGTCCGGCGGCCAAGCACAGCGTGTAGCAATTGCCCGCGCGATGGCCGGCGAGCCAGGTGTCATCTTCGCCGATGAGCCGACTGGCGCGTTGGACCAGTCCACAGGCCATGAGGTCATGCAGCAGCTCACCGCGTTGGTGGAGCAGACTGGAACGACATTGGTGATGGTCACGCACGATGTGAAGGTGGCCGACTGGTGTCGTCGACGTGTGGAGATCCGCGATGGCCTGATTCACGACGACCGCATGCTGGCAGGAGCGGAGGTTACAAAGTGAGCACCGTAACTGAAGCACCAAAACCCCAGAGAATTCCTACCGGCGCACTAGCGGACTTGAGCACGCGGCTGCAGCGCGCCGGGCGTGAATCGCATTCGGGAAACGGCTGGCTGTCCGCATTGTCCGTGGTGGCCATGACCGTGAGTACCTGGTTGGCGTTGGTCGTCGTCGGTGGCACGGCGATGTTTTACCGCCGTTGGCAGGCTGAGCCACAGTTGCCGCCGAACCCAACGCCCGAGGATTACATGAATCAAGGTCAGGGCGAGATGTACCTGCAGTTGGCACTCGTGGCCTGTGTTTTTGTGATTCCGGCAATGGTTTCGCTCGTGGCACAGTCGGCGGTGCTTGGCGCTGCGGGACGTGAGCAGAGGTTGGCAACTCTGCGCTTAATTGGTCTCTCCAACGGGGCAATTACGCGCATGGTGATTATCGAAACCCTCGTATTGGCAGCTGTTGGGCTTGTGGTGGGCACGTTGTTGTCGGTGGCCACTGCGCCATTCTGGGCGATAATCAAGTTCGACAATGACTACCTGGATACCTGGGACATGTTGCTGCCCTGGTGGGGCTACCCGCTGGTTTGGGTAGCAGTGGTGCTACTCGCACTCTTTGCCGCTGTGGTCGGTTTGCGAAGGGTGATGATTTCACCACTCGGCGTTAGCCGCAAGGAAGTGCCCAAGTCGATGAAGGCATGGCGCATGATTGTGGCCGTTGTTATCGGTGCGATCGTCCTGTACGTGATTGCCAACTCCAATATCGCGGGTGGAACCGTCACTGCCACGCTTGGTGTCGCAGCGATGATGTACCTGATGGTCTGGGCAATTGGCCTGGTGGCGCCTTTCTTTATCCAGCTTGTTGCCCGCATCTCCAGCTTCTTCGGTACGTCAAGTGATTTTGTGGCGACGCGACGAGTAGCGACTAACGCTAAGGAATCGTGGCGTCGAGTAAGTTCCATGGCCTTCCTGTCTCTGCTGCTTGGCTACACAATGATGGTGCCTGGCGAAGACAAGATTGAAGAGGTTGCAGATGTCACGTTCGCGCACGATATTGCAACCGGTGTGACTATCACTTTCGTAATCGGTTTCATTCTGCTGCTGGTGTCAACGCTTCTGACTCAGGCCTCAGCCGTCTATGAAGAGGCATCGCTGACAAAGGCGCTGGACTTCATCGGGACGCCAATCAACTTCCACCGCACGGTCACTTTCAAGCAGACATTCTTTCCCATGCTTGCGACCAGTATCTTCGGCTTTGTCATGGGTGCGCTGTTGGGAGCCACCATGTTCGGACCGATTGCGAACGAAATCACGTTTGGTCAACGCTCCCTTGTTGTTGCGCTGGCGTATCTCGTGGGAGTTGTATCAGTTGGCGCTGTGACCTTGGCGGTTGATCCGCTTCGCCACAAGTTGCTGGGTCGCCAAATCCGTCACAACGACTAGTCACCATTGCAACGACTAGTCGCCATTAAAAGGGCAGTGGAGTGGCCGGGCAGTGGTGCTCGGTGCTCGGCCAGTTCCTTAGGGTTCAACTTGAGGATTAGAGCCTGTAACCAACTGTGGTTCATCTGATAACCAAGCATTCATCTCACAACCACGTAATTTCTACCTCTGACTTTTAGCCTGAGGGCATGCGTACCTACGTGCTTGATACCTCGGTCCTGCTGTCCGATCCCCACGCCACCAAGAAGTTCGATGAGCACCAAGTTGTGCTTCCGCTGGTCGTGGTGAGTGAGTTGGAGGCCAAGCGCCACCACCCAGAGCTGGGGTGGTTCGCCCGAGAAGCGCTCCGTTTCCTCGAAGAGCTGCGTTACCGCTACGGCCACCTGGACCGGCCTGTGCCCGCCAATGATCTTGGCGGGTTTATGCATATTGAGCTCAACCACTCCGATCCCTCCATCCTTCCCGCAGGCTTCCGCACCGCCGAAAACGATCACCGCATTCTCGCTTGCGCCCTCAATCTTCAGCACGATGGACATGATGTCGTGCTGGTCACCAAAGACATTCCGCTTCGCGTCAAGGCTGGTGCGGTCGGCTTGCCTGCCGACGATTACCGCGCCCAGGACGTCGTTCTGACTGGGTACTCGGGAATGGTGGAAGTGGACGTCGACCCGGAGGAAATTGATCGTCTCTTCGCCAATGGGTTCCTTGAGCTCGAGCAGATCCAGGATCAGCCGCTGCACTGCGGCGTGCAGCTCAGCGCTGGTAGCCAGTCTGCGCTGGCACGGGTGAGCGCCCCGGGCGTCGTCAAGCTTGTGCGGGGCGATACGGAGGCGTTTGGCCTGAAGGGGCGGTCGGCGGAGCAGCGTGTGGCGCTTGACCTGCTGTTGGATGACTCGGTAGGGATTGTGTCCCTCGGCGGCCGAGCCGGTACGGGTAAGTCGGCGCTTGCGCTGTGCGCGGGACTGGAGTCGGTGCTGGAGCGCGGACTGCATCGCCGGATTGTGGTGTTCCGTCCGCTCTACGCGGTAGGTGGTCAGAACCTTGGCTACCTGCCAGGTAGTGAGGACGAAAAGATGAACCCGTGGGCGCAGGCTGTTTACGACACCCTGGAGGGATTGGTTTCAGACAACGTGATGGATGAGATTGCCTCGCGCGACATGCTGGAGGTACTGCCACTGACACACATTCGCGGTCGTAGCCTGCATGACAGCTTCGTGATTGTCGATGAGGCACAGTCGCTGGAGCGCAACGTACTGCTGACGGTGCTGTCGCGTCTTGGTAGCAATTCCCGGGTCATCCTTACGCACGACGTGGCGCAGCGTGACAACCTGCGCGTCGGCCGCCATGACGGTGTGCAGGCGGTGATTGAAAAACTCAAGGGCAACGAGCTTTTTGCACACATCACGCTGAAGCGCTCGGAGCGCTCGAAGATTGCGGAGCTCGTGACGGGGCTGCTCGATTAAGAGTAAGCTTGTGAGGCAGCTACGTAGGAGCTGTTCCTGCGATTACTTTCACTCGGATCGTTCGGCACGTACCTGCCGATGAAAGGTTTGTATTCACATGGCTACTGTGACTTTTGCTGATGCCACTCGCATTTACCCTGGTGCGACGAAGCCTTCTGTGGACAAGTTCAACTTGGAAATTGCCGATGGCGAGTTCCTGGTTCTGGTGGGCCCCTCCGGTTGTGGTAAGTCCACAACACTGCGCATGCTTGCCGGTCTGGAAGAGGTCAATGAGGGCAAGATTTTCATTGGAGATCGTGATGTGACCAATGTCTCGCCCAAGGATCGCGATATTGCGATGGTCTTCCAGAACTACGCCCTGTACCCGCATATGACGGTGCGCGAGAACATGGGCTTCGCGCTCAAGATTGCTGGTGTGGACAAGGACGAGATTGACCGTCGTGTCGAAGAAGCTGCGAAGACCCTGGATCTAACTCAGTTCCTGGATCGTAAGCCTAAGGCTCTATCCGGTGGTCAGCGTCAGCGTGTGGCAATGGGGCGTGCGATTGTGCGCAAGCCGCAGGTGTTCCTGATGGACGAGCCGTTGTCGAACCTGGACGCGAAGCTGCGTGTTCAAACCCGTACTCAGATTGCGGCCATGCAGCGTCGGATGGGTGTGACCACCATGTATGTCACCCACGACCAGACTGAGGCGCTGACCATGGGCGACCGCATCGCGGTCATTAACTTCGGTGTTCTGCAGCAGGTCGGTACCCCGCGGGAACTCTACGAAACCCCGGCAAACGAATTCGTCGCGGGCTTCATTGGTTCGCCTGCGATGAACCTGGGCACGTTCAACGTCTCTAATGGTTACGCCACGTTGGGCGAGGCCAAGATTAAGCTGCCGGAAGCCACACTTGCTGCAATCACGCCGGAGGATCAGAACCAGATTATCGTGGGCTTCCGTCCGGAGGCATTCGACCTGGTCGAGGGTCCGGGCGATGACGTCATTCCGGTGCAGGTTAACTTGGTCGAGGAGTTGGGCTCCGATGCATTCATGTATGGAGACCTCGTCGGTGGCGGAGCACTGAGCTCCGGATCTTCCTCTAACCCGGACGAAGAGGAACACGGTCAGGTGGTTATTCGTACCGCCCCGCGCACCGCGCCGAAGTTGGGCTCGGTAGTTTACGGCAAGATTCGTCCGGGCATGCTGCACCTGTTCTCGAAGTCGACTGGTATGCGCCTTCCGGCCTAAAATCTTTCGTTTAGATGAAATGAGTAGCTGGTAGGGCAGTGGGACAGTAAGACAGTTTTAGGAGCCACCGTGTCGGAAACTATGAAAATAGCCGCGACAACGGTGGCTTCAAAGCTTTTGCGCCTTCCTTGGCATATACCTCTGGAACAGTGGCCAGATGATTTGTTAGCCGCCTTGCCTCAGGGAATTTCGCGACACATTGTTCGATTCGTCAACTTAGATGACCGCGTCATTGCAGTGAAAGAAATTGGTGAGTTCACTGCTCATCATGAGTATCGAATGCTGCGTGACCTGGTCAGGCTCGGTGCTCCATCGGTTCGCCCGCTCGCGGTAATCACCGGCCGGAAGGATCCAGATGGCGAACCGTTAACTGCCGCACTCGTCACAGAACATCTCGAGTATTCGCTGCCGTATCGTGCAGTTTTTTCTCAACAGGTCACCCGCGAAACTGTGGTCCGCCTGATTGACTCGCTGGTAGTCCTGCTAGTTCGGTTACATCTCCTTGGTTTTTACTGGGGCGACGTGTCACTGTCGAACACATTGTTTCGTCGTGACGCAGACGCTTTCTCCGCCTACCTTGTCGACGCGGAAACGGGAGATTTGCAAGGCACACTCTCAGATTCCCGCAGGCTTTACGACGTTGACGTTGCCCATACCAACATCATCGGAGAGCTCATGGATCTGCAGGCCGGCGGATTCCTCGATCCTGAGTTGGACGTAATTGCGGTGGGTAGGCGCATTATTGAGCGTTATGAGGACTTGTGGCAAGAGCTGACGGGGGAAGAATCTATTGGTGTTGAGGAGCCTTGGCTTGTCGATGAGCGGATTCGCAGGCTCAACGACCTCGGTTTCGATGTTGGCGAGCTGAAAGTCACCAGTGATGGTGGCCGTGTTGTGTTCCGACCACGAGTGGTTGACGCAGGGCATCACCATCGGCAGTTAATGCGACTGACGGGGTTGGATGTTCAAGAACGGCAAGCGAGGCGGATGCTCAATAGTATGCAGACCTTTCGGTTGGCGGAAGGTCTTGAAGGGGTTCCGCTAGAGCAGGTTGCGCACCGATGGCTGCGTGAAGTTTTCGAGGCCACAATTCTGGCTGTGCCCGAGGGGCTGCGTGGAAGGCTGCAGGATGCGCAGGTTTTCCACGAGGTCTTGGAGCATCGCTGGTACATGGCAGAAAAACGCCGTGCGGATGTGCCGCTTCAAGAAGCGGTGCAGAGCTACGTGGATCGAGTGTTGCCCGGGCATCGCGACGAGTCCGTATATCTTCCCGCGAGCGATGAGGTCGAGTAGCTCTCTAGAAGCAGACTGTCGAGCGTACGATTATTTCAAAAGTGACAAGTAAACGACCCGCCAGAATATTATAAAAATATACATTCAGGCCAAACAGGGGTGCTTTTGGTGGTCGGGTGGTTGTCGGGTCTGCGTGTGATTGTCGCGGCCAGGTGCTTACTTTGGTGCCGGTAGGCGGCTCTGTTCAGCGAAAACAGCTCGAAAACAGCTCAAATTCTAGGTGTGCTTTCGAGAGCTTTTGCTATTTTTCTCCTTTGCATTTGTTCACAGCTGGCTGAAGGCCAACCTAAATTGGTTTTGGTCAAGTAAGATTTTGGTGAGACCGAATACCCGCGTGGGTGGCGTCGAAGTTCGCATGAAAGGCTACTTCTAGCCGCAGGGCGGGATAATCCAATTAGGCCACGGCTGCTGGCAAATATTCGTCCGAATTGCTCGGAGGATGCCATTGAAGTGGCCTTTCTTCTCAAGGGAGAAAACATAGTGAAGAACTTCAAGCGCCTTTCAGCTCTGTGTGCAGCAGGCCTGATGGCAACCGCTGGTTTGGTTGCGTGCTCGAGTGATGATGCGGTTGCAGATGGTGGTGTCTACTTCCTTAACTTCAAGCCGGAGCAGGATGCCGCATATCAGAAGATTGCGAAGGCATACACTGACAAGACTGGTGTCCAGGTCAAGGTCGTTACTGCAGCTTCGAATTCCTATGAGCAAACTCTGAAGGCCGAGATTGGTAAAAAGGACGCGCCAACACTGTTCCAAGTCAATGGTCCGGCGGGCCTGCGTACTTGGCAGGAATACATGGCAGACATGTCTGACACTGAGATCGCACAAAACCTCAACGAGGGCATCGAGCCGCTGAAGGGCGAGGACGGCAAGGTATACGGCGTCCCGTTTGCAGTCGAGGGGTTTGGCCTGATCTATAACGAAGAGATCATGGACAAGTACTTCGCGCTGCCCGATGCCAAGGCCAAGAGCATCGACGAGATTAAGGCCTTCGGAAAGCTGAAGGAAGTTGCTGAGGACATGCAGGCCAAGAAGGACAAGCTGGGGATTTCCGGCACCTTCGCTTCCACCTCGCTCGCATCCGGTGAGGATTGGCGCTGGCAGACACACTTGGCCAACGGACCGGTTCATTATGAATTCGAGGACCTTGGCACCAAGGAAACCGCTGATGTGAAGTTCAAGTACAACAAGGAGTTCAAGAACCTCTTTGATCTGTACCTGAATAACTCCACTGTCGAAAAGACTCTGGCCCCGTCGAAGGCTGTGTCCGACTCGATGGCGGAATTCGCCCAGGGCAAGGCCGCTATGGTTCAGAATGGCAACTGGGCATGGTCCCAGATCAACGATGTCTCCGGCAACGTGGTCAAGCAGGACAAGATTAAGTTCATGCCTATGTACATGGGCCTGAAGGACGAGGATAAGACCGGCATCTCGGTTGGTACTGAGAACTACCTGACGGTCAACTCCAAGGCTTCGGAGGCTTCCCAAAAGGCAACGAAGGACTTCGTCAATTGGCTGTTCAACACCGATGAGGGCAAGAAGTACGTCGTCGAGGATCTCGGATTCATCGCTCCGTTCCAGAACTTCACTGAAGCCGACACTCCGAATGACCCGCTAGCCAAGGAAGTGGCCGCAGCAATTGAGAACGAGGACCTGACCACCATCCCGTGGGACTTCCAGTACTTCCCGTCGCAGCAGTTCAAGGATGATTTTGGCGCAGCGCTGGCGCAGTACGCTTCCGGAAAGATGCCGTGGGACAAGGTTGTCGAGACTTTCGCCGACAGCTGGAATGCGGAATCTCCGAACAATTAAATACCAGCAAATCAATGGTGATCCATTCCATCGGTGAGTGTGAAGCGAAAGCTTCTCGCGCATGAACAACCGACGGAATGAGTTCATCCAATGGCAAGGCGGAGCTCGGGGCTCGGTGACCTGTTAAACCGGTCTCGAGGCACCAGGCTCCGCCTTTAGCTTTAGGAGCGGTGTTGTAGATGCAAGCAACATTGAAAAAGTATTTCCCAATTTTCGTGCTACCCACGCTGATTGCCTTTGCAATCGCGTTCTTGGTGCCGTTCGTTATCGGTTTCTTCCTATCATTTACTGACTTCACAACCATCACTAATGCGCAGTGGGTTGGTATCGAGAACTACCAGAAGGCCTTTAGTGAGCGCGAGGGCTTCGTCGCTTCCTTCGGATTCACTCTCATGGTGGTTGTTGTTTCCATCATTACTGTGAACTTGTTCGCGTTCTGGATCGCATGGATTCTGACGCGCAAGCTGAAGGGCACGAACTTCTTCCGCACAGTCTTCTTCATGCCGAACCTCATCGGTGGCATCGTGCTCGGTTACACCTGGCAGTCGATGATTAACGCAGTGCTGGCATCGTACGGTACGACAATCGTGTCCGACTGGAAGTTCGGTTACGCCGGTCTGATCATCCTCATCAACTGGCAGCTGGTCGGTTACATGATGATTATCTATATTGCCGGTTTGCAGAATGTCCCGCCGGAGCTCATCGAAGCTGCGGAGATTGATGGCGCTGGACGCTGGGAGATCCTGCGGCACGTTACTATCCCGATGGTCATGCCATCGATTACCATTTGCCTCTTCTTGACCCTGTCGAACACTTTCAAACTCTTCGACCAAAACTTGGCCCTGACCAATGGTGCGCCGGGTTCAGAGACAGAAATGGTTGCTCTGAACATCGTCAACACCATGTTTAACCGAATTGGTGTGGAGGGCGTTGGTCAAGCCAAGGCAGTAATTTTCGTCGTCGTGGTCGTAGCGATCGCGATGCTGCAGCTGCGTGCTACTCGCAGCAAGGAAGTGGAGGCATAAATGTCTGTCGACGCTGCAATGACCACTGAAACGGCCACCAAGCTCCCCAAGGCCAAGCCCGCTAAGCAGGACGAGGCCAAGGTGGGAGGCGTATCTAAGGTCATCATCTACGCGATTCTGGTGTTTTTGACCGTCGTGTTCTTGGGGCCAATCGCGTTCATTATCTTCAACTCGTTCAAGTCCAAGTTCGCAATTTCAGATAACCCCTTCCAGCTGCCACTAGGTGACATGTGGGTCGGGTTCGAAAACTACGCCGTCGGCCTGATGAAGGAGGGCTTCGGCTGGGCGATCGTGTGGTCCTTTGTCATCACGATCCTCTCGGTTATTGCGATTGTGTTCTTCTCTGCGATGACGGCTTACTACATCACGCGAGTGAAGACGTGGTGGACCTCGCTGCTGTATTACCTGTTTGTGTTCTCGATGGTCATCCCGTTCCAGATGGTGATGTTCCCGACCGTCAAGATCGCCGACATGCTGCATTTGAACAACCCAATCGGCATTGTGGTTCTCTACTTGGGCTTTGGCTCTGGCCTGTCGGTCTTCATGTTTGCCGGCTTCATCAAGTCCATCCCGATTGACATCGAGGAAGCCGCGATGATTGATGGCGCATCTCCGATGCAAAACTACTTCCGCATCGTTTTGCCCATGCTCAAGCCGACTGCAGTGACAGTCGCCATTCTGAACGCAATGTGGGTATGGAACGACTACCTGCTGCCGTACCTGGTCATCGGCTTGTCCACTAAGTACAAGACCATCCCGGTCGTCGTGCAGAGCTTCGTTGGTTCCAACGGTAACCGTGACCTTGGCGCGATGATGGCAATGCTGGTGCTCGCAATCATTCCGATTGTGATCTTCTACGTCGCCACCCAGAAGCACATTATCGAGGGTGTTGCTGCGGGTGCCGTTAAGGGATAGCTGCCTAAGCGTTAGCGCATAGGACGCCAAGCACCGCGTTTTACGAAAGCGAAAGCCTCAACCGCGTAGGTTGAGGCTTTCGTCTGTTAATCAGCCTTTATTAGGATATGAACCCGTGGATAGATTTTTCAGCACCGATACAAAGTTCTACGCAGCCTGGTCGCTGTTAGCAGACCTTGTAATCATCAACCTGCTGATGATCGTCGCATCCATCCCGATAGTCACTGCAGGCGCCGCAACTCGCGCTGGGGTAGTGGTCGCTCGCGATATGGTCCGTGACGAAGGCTCAAGGCCCGTACAGCGCTTCTTGCGCGCACTGCTGGACAATTGGCGCACACCAACCGTGTGGTGGCTATTCACCGTGGTTCTCGCCGGAGCCATTGGCTATGAGTTTTACGTTATTTCCCGCGCGGATCTCGGCACTGTCGGCCTAATCTTCGCCGCAGGAGTTACCTCCGGGGCGCTAATACTGCTGGGAATTACCGCCTGGGTCTACTCGCTGTGCTCGCTTTCCGACGGTCAGTCGTCGCTACGCCGAACCCTTGCAACGGCCACCAGCATGACCGTCAAAAACCTGCCGCGGACTGCGCTCGCAGTTTTGGCGCTACTCATCGTGCCCGCGGCCATATTCTTTTTCCCGGCGAAAATCTACGCGATTGCTACCTATGTCTTCCTCATCGGGTACGCGTTGAGTTGGTACTTGGTGATGCTGGCGCTTGAGCCCGTTCTGCCAGACAATGCTGGGTAGGTTCTCCCGCTGGCCCCACTGGCCCGACTGGCACTGACTTAATCGGCGCCAGCTCGCGCACCAAGTCGTTGACGACCCTTAGCCCTCGTACTCTTTCACAGAGGGAAAATCCTCCGCCTCGACCATCTCCAGCAGTTTTTCGCGACGGACAAAAGCGGAGCATGCGCCGACTGCCTGTACGGCTGCCGCACCTGCTGCGGTGGCCAGGGGGACGGCGTCGTAAAGCGAGGTGCCCTTAGCCAGTTCCGCGGTAAGCGTGCCGACGAACGCATCACCGGAGCCAGTGCCGTCGACAATCTTCTCCTCTGGCAGCTTAAGCGCGGGGTGCTCGTAGATTGTCGGCTCGTCATCGAGACCGTCGGAGTGCTGTGCGAAGAGACAGCCGTGGTCGCCCCGGAGCATGACGACACTGGGGCAGTACTGCAGAAGCGCCTCGAGCTGTGCGCGGTAGTCGGTAGCGCGGATGCCCTCGGCGATGTCCAGGCGACGGATTGTTTCCCAGGCGCCCTTCATGTTGACGATCAGCGGATCTGCATGGTCAATCAGCGCAGGTGTAACGGTTACGACCGGATTGAGGTTCAGCACTAGACGCGCGCTGTACATGGACGCGACGGACGCGATGGCCTCAGTTGCTTCCGGTAGTAGCTCGCCTTGCGCGAGCACTACATCCGCTGATGCGAACTCATCGACGAAATCGGTGGGGTCCGTCAGTGCGTCGGCACCACGCTGGACAAAAATCACCGGGCGACCCTTGCGGTTCGTTGCGACGAAAGCGCTGCCGGTCGGCAAATCCCAGGAAGTCTGAATGGAGTGGACATCTACGCCGTGTGCGTTGAGTTCCTCGACCACGAAATCCGCTGCGCGGTCCTCGCCAACAGTTCCGGCCATGATCGCACGGACACCGTTATAAGCGATAGCAACGGCCTGGTTGGCGCCCTTGCCGCCCAGCATATTAGTGCCGTCATCAACGATGAGCGTGCCACCTTCTGCGGGTACGCTATCGACCTGTACCAGGGTATCTAGGTGGATAGATCCACATACAACAACTGTTGGATTCTCATTCAGGTCAGGAATCGGCTGCATAAAAAATAGGATAGTCGGGAATTCAAATCCGTGTTGGCGGCCCGAGTTTACAGCCGTCAGAGCCCGCGAATCGATGCCCTACAATCGATGGCTATGGCAAAACTGTACTTCCGCTACGGAACCATGAACAGCGGAAAATCCATCGAGGTCCTCCGCGTCGCCCACAACTACCGCGAGCGCGATATGCGACCGTTGATCGCCAAGCCAGCCGTGGATACTTTGGCTGATGGTGACGTGCACTCCCGCATCGGAATCGCGGAACGCGCGCACCTCGTCCACGACGGCGATGACCTCTCCTCGCTTGCCGACGGCCACGATTGCCTTATCATCGATGAGGCACAGTTTCTTACCCCTGACCAGGTCGATCAGTTGCTGGGCATTACCCTTCGCGGTACCCCGGTGCTCTGCTACGGCCTGCGTACCGACTTTCGCACCCATGCCTTTCCAGGCTCCCAGCGATTGCTCGAAGTTGCCCACACCATTGAGGAAATTAAGACAATCTGCACTTGTGGGCAGAAGGCCATCTTTACTGCACGGTTGAATCCGGACGGCAGCATTATCCTCGACGGCGAAACCGTGGAAATTGAGGCACTCGAAGCGCCGAAGTACATCTCCCTGTGCGCCAGCTGTTACAACCGGATGTCGGGTAAATGGGCGTGAGTAGAGCCCGGAGTTTTTAGTGCCCCCAGCAGGGCTCGAACCTGCGACAAAAGGATTATGAGTCCTCTGCTCTAACCGACTGAGCTATAGGGGCAA
Source organism: Corynebacterium sp. HFH0082 (assembly GCF_000411235.1). Classification (NCBI taxonomy): domain Bacteria; kingdom Bacillati; phylum Actinomycetota; class Actinomycetes; order Mycobacteriales; family Corynebacteriaceae; genus Corynebacterium; species Corynebacterium sp. HFH0082. The sequence goes on along the minus strand of NZ_KE150404.1, from coordinate 2,202,730 downwards.
GGATTGGGCACTATGAAGTGACAATTAAGCACTATGAACCAATGTCCAAAACCTCATAGCATCATAGCAATCTGCCACCGTGCGGTGATAAAAGCCCTATACCCAGCGGGTTCGGCTGCGATTGCACAGTTTCAATGAAGCAAAGTATTTCCGTGCCAACGAAGGCAATCCCTGTGCTCAACGAAGCTGATCTTTCCGCAAAGTTACGACTTTCGGTTGATGAATCAGTGCTTGGACACTTCTAGCATTAGTCCTATGAGTACAAAACCTTCCTTGAGCAGCGCCGACGTCTCAGCCGACGCACAAACCGGTGCCACAGCGAAAGCGAAGGGCACCCCCGTCATGGCAATCGCCAACGAGGATCAGATTGCTGAGTTCGGGGCCTCGCCACAGCGGTGGTGGGGGTTGCTCGTGCTCGCGGTTGGCCTCGGCATGATCGTCCTGGATGGAACCATCGTCGGTGTTTCATTGCCGACCATCATTTCGGAGCTGGGCCTTGACATCGTGGGCGCGCAGTGGATTACCACGATCTACTCGGTCGTTTTCGCCGCACTACTCCTGACCTCTGGCCGCGCTGGCGACCGCTTCGGCCGTCGAACGCTTTTCCTCGTCGGTCTGGTCATCTTCACGGTCGGCTCCGTCGTGGCCGCGCTTTCCACCTCATTGGCCCCGTTGGTCATAGCCCGCGTCATTCAAGGCATTGGTGGTGCGTGCATTCTGCCGTCGACATTGTCCAGTGTGAATGCACTATTCCGTGATAAAGATCGTGCCACCGCATTCGGCATCTGGGGTGCGGTCATGTCTGGTGCTGCAGCAGTCGGCCCACTCCTGGGTGGCGTGCTTACGCAGTTTGCTGGTTGGGAAGCTATCTTCTGGGTCAACGTGCCCATCGCCGTCGTGCTTTTCGTCCTTGCGCTGCGTTGGGTGCCGAACACCGCAGGCGATACCAATGGCGCGGGTGGCTTCGATGTCCTTGGCCTGGTGTTGTCTGGAATTGGCTTTGGTGCCGTGGTCTTCGGCATCATTCAAGGCGCCAAGATAGGGTTTGCTTTTCCCTCCGCACCCGTCGTCACGCTCTTGGTTGGTGCGGTGGTGCTTGTCGCTTTCGTGCTGTGGGAAAACAGTCGTCGGAAGAACGCGGATCCTGCGCTGTTGGACGTGTCGATGTTCTCCTACGCCACGTTCAGCTGGGGGAATACCACGGCGATGCTTGTCGCGGTGGGTGAGTTCGCGCTGGTCTTCGTGCTGCCGCTCTACCTGGTGTCGGCGATTGGCTTATCGACGATCGCAACCGGCCTGGTCCTGGCAGCAATGGCTCTCGGTGCGTTCTTCGCAGGTGCCATGGCGCGTCATCTGGCAGCTCGGATTACCCCGGCCGGTGTGGTGATTGTGGGCCTTGGTCTCGAGGTCTTTGGTTCGCTGCAGTTGGCGGCCGAAGAGCGCGTTGACCTGCCGCTGTGGCTGGTTGTGTTTGCATTGATTGTCTACGGTCTGGGTCTTGGCCTGGCATCGGCACAGTTGACCTCGCTGGTGCTTGGCGATATTCCGGTGCGGCTGTCGGGGCAGGCATCGGCAACGCAGTCGACAATTCGGCAGATTGGTTCGGCACTCGGTGCAGCACTCGGTGGCATGGCGCTGACGATTGGGTTGGATCGTGAGATTGCGAAGCTGTCGCCGGGCCTGGAGCAGATGGGGCAGGGGCTGAAGGATTCCGCTGGCTCGATGCTGATTGGTCTGCGTGCGCAGGGTGCTCCCGACGGTGTGTTGGTGCCGCTGACAAATGCGCTTGCACATGCCACGCAGTTTGCGCTGTATTCCGCTGTCGGCGCGTTGACTATTGGCTTCCTCTGCTCGCTGAAGGTACTGCAGTTGCGCAGGCAGGCTGAGAAATCGAATTAGCGATGTGGAATATTCGGGTGAGGGGCCGTGTTGGAAATTGGTGTCACAACATCAATCGTGGCAGTCTTATCGTTTGTCTCTTAACCGGACTTGCTAGATAGAAATGACCAACATGAAAATGCTCACAAAGCGGCGTTGGCTCGATTACGGCCGAATCTCCACTTCCTCCTGTCGCTAAACACTTCGGGGCTTCCGCCTCGCTGCGCCTGTCTCTTCGAGGCTGAGCTCAGCGGCCCCGGACCCCGTCGCGCGCATTTGTCAGACGGCATAAGGCGCGGCACAAGTGTTTTCAGAGAAATAAAACTCCAGGAGGAAAAGTGAATAAATTTAAATGGGCGACCGGCTTCGGTGCCCAAGTTGTCTATGGCCTGATTATTGGTCTCATTTTGGGCTTCATGGCCCGCAGTACTGGCGATGACTCCTCGCTGCGCACAGCGCTCGACGAGGTCGGCAGTACCTACGTCACGCTGTTGAAGCTGCTCATCCCGCCGCTGGTGGTCACCGCGGTCGTGGTGTCGATTGCCAACCTGCGCCAGGTCGCAGGCGCAGCCAAGCTGGCTGTTTCGACACTGATTTGGTTTGCCATTACGTCCTTTGTATCGGTGGTCATCGCCATCGTGCTGGGCTTGGTCATCAAACCGGGCGTTAACTCTGGTGTGGATGCCTCGGCGGCGCAAGAGCCGAGTTCCGTGGGCTCCTGGTGGGGATTCCTGCAGAGCATTGTCCCGCAGAACTTTCTCGGCCTTGGCGTGAAGATCAGCGAATCTGACGGTGCTGTATCCGGATCGCTGAACTTCAACGTCCTGCAGCTGCTGGTCATCGCGATTGTCTTCGGTGTCGCCGCAGTGAAGGTTGGCCCGAAGGCTGAGCCATTCATCGAGTTTTCCGGCTCTCTTTTGACCATCGTGCAGAAGGTGCTGTGGTGGGTCATCCGCCTGGCACCAATTGGTACCGCGGCTCTGATCGGCCACGCTGTCGCTGAGTACGGTTGGGAAGCACTCGGCAGCCTGGGCAAGTTCGCCATTGCCATCTACATTGGTCTGTTCCTGGTCATCGCAGTTGTGTACCCAGTTGTGCTGAAGATTCATGGCATTAGCCCAATCGACTTCTTCCGTCGCGTCTGGCCAGTGACCTCGCTCGGCTTCTTCACCCGTTCGTCTATGGGCGTCATGCCGGTCACTGAGCGCGTTGTTTCCCGTCGTTTGGCAGTACCGGATGAGTACGCCTCCTTCGCCGTGCCGCTGGGCGCCACCACGAAGATGGATGGTTGCGCCGCCATTTACCCGGCTATCGCGGCTATCTTCGTCTCGCAGTTCTACGGTGTGCCGTTGGACTTCACGGACTACCTGCTCATCATCTTCGTCTCCGTCATCGGTTCGGCAGCAACTGCTGGCACCACCGGCGCTACTGTCATGCTGACCCTGACTCTGTCGACCCTTGGCCTGCCACTCGCCGGCGTCGGTCTCCTGCTGGCTGTCGAGCCGATCGTGGATATGGGCCGCACTGCGGTGAACGTCACCGGTCAGGCTGTGGTCCCGTTGGTCGTCGCAAAGCGTGCGGGAATCTGGGACAAGGACGAGTGGGACGCCAGCGCCAACGCCGACCTGTCGCCAGCCGACGAGTCGGACGACGAGTCTGCAGACGCGCCTGCTGAGAAGTCCGAGTCCGCCGAAAAGTCCGAGTCCGCCACGCTTGCGTAGTCTTGAGAACATGACTTCTTGGAAGCCCTCTGTTCTTGCGCAAGTTGATCAGTGGCCAGTTGACATGGTCGCGGCTGCCGTGCGTGCCGACGATGGCAGTTGGCACACCCACGGTGATAGCGGTCGCGTGTTTGAGCTCGCCAGCGTGACCAAGTTACTGGCCGCTGTGGGCATGCTTGTGGCCGTCGAAGAGGGCGCGGTGGAGCTCGACCAAGAGCTCACGCCACCCGGTCACGGCGCGACTGTGCGTCACCTTCTGGCGCACGCCGGCGGGGTGGGGTTTGCCAGCCGCGAGCTGGAAAAAGAACCAGGGGAGCGGCGCATTTACTCCTCCGCGGGCTTTGACATCATCGCCGATGCCATCGCTGCGGAGGCAGAGATGCCGTTTAGTGAATACCTGCGCCAGGCCGTGTTTGAGCCGCTGGGGATGGCGGATTCCGTACTGGATGGCTCGGCAGGGCATGGCGCGCGTAGCAGCGTCGCTAATCTCATGGCCTTCGTCGATGAGATCTTCACCCCGACTCTGCTGCATCCCGATACCGTGACCGAAGCGTTGACCGTGCAGTTCCCGGGCCTGAATGGTGTCGTGCCGGGCTATGGTATGCAACGTCCGGCCGATTGGGGCCTGGGTTTTGAGATTTTCGGACACCCCGATTCCAAGCAGGGGCTGTGGTTTGGTGCTTCGATGCCCAAGGATGTCGCAGGCCACTTCGGGCAGGCGGGCACGTTCCTGTGGCTGCATCGTCCAACCGGACGGGCGGCGATCGCGCTGACCGACCGAGATTTCGGCGAGTGGGCTAAGCCGCTGTGGACGGATTTCAATGATGAACTCTGGCGTGAGCTGGAAGAACACGCTGAAGATTAAGGGGATATGAGCTAAGTCGGCGTCGCTTGCGGCGCCGATTTTTCGTCTCAGCGCTAAATCACATCTGGGGGATTAAGGACAACTTGAGGGTTGCCAGCAGCCGTCTCGGAAATAACAATCATAAACACGTGCAACGCAAACCTCAGAAGTGTTGTTTTACCGCAGTGCTTTTTCTGCAGTGTGGCAAGTGTCGTTGGATGAGTTCGTAGGGGAAGACGAATCTCGTCTTACACCAATTGACCGCAACTTTTCCGAGGACCTTCGTCTATGCGCACCCAACTTTCAGGCGTTCTGTGGATTCACAGCATGCCAGGGCCGCTGCAACCACACATCACGTGGGCGCTGGCCCGGCTCAGCATGCCCGATGGCACTAAGCCAGGCCGGGATATTTGGCGTGCGACCGACCAGGATGCCACTTTGTGCGCCGAGGTGCCTTTCACTGCAAGTGCTGACACCATCGCCACACTGGTGGACAACCTGGCTAGGTGGCCGCGCCTCTATTTCGAGCTGGCGCAAGACCCAGCCGTGGATGATGACGGCTACGCCATCGATGGCATGCGCTACTGTCATACCCCGCAGCTGGGGACTTTTGCCGGACAGACTGATGCCGCCGGAAACATCGTGGTCAACGAGGATGCGCTGCGTTCCATCATGGCGCGCGGCGGCGACATCGAAGGGGCCCTAGACGCGGCCATCGGCGGGCCGTGGGACCGCGTGCTAGAGCCGATGCGCATGATGACGGCAGGCTACGCCCCCGAAGAGTGCTTTACGACGTCCGCCCCTGCCGGACCCGACAGTGCCAGCGGCAACTCGACCGCTGGCAACGCAGACCTCGGTGGGGTAGAGGCAGCTAACGTGCTGCAGCTCTACCCGCGCCGGGCGGCGATGTAGTCAACTACATCGCCAAGGGTCTTAAACGAGGGAATGTCCTCGTCCTCAATGCGGACTCCCAGCCCTTCCTCACAGCGGACGGCCAACTCTACGACGCTCAAGCGGTCAAAGCCGTAGTCGGTCAGCGGAGTGGGGAGCTCTAAGGACTCCACCTCGTCGTTAGCCATCTTTTTGACGATTGCCGCGACCTCGCCGTGAAGACCTGCGGGCAGGTCAGCGTCGGCGGAACCCTTCTTCGAGCCCGCGTTCGCTGCATTGGGTGAGGCATCGTCAGCGTCACCGGCACCGGTGACCTGTGTGCCCAGTAGGGCGCTGAGCTGATCTCCAAGGCTAGAGGTCATTATTCAGCGTCCTGAGTGGTTGCGGTTGGGTCGGTAATCTGCAGCTCTTCGGCTGCTTCCTGGGCGACACTCTTGTCGAGCTTGCCAGCGCGTGCCAGTGCGGCCAGGGCCGCAACAGCGACTGACTCGCCGTCGGAGTTGAAGTAGCGGCGAGCGGCCGGACGGGTATCCGAGAAGCCGTAGCCATCGGTGCCGAGGACGGTGTAGTCACCTGGAACCCACTTGCGAATCTGCTCCGGGACCGCACGCTGGAAGTCAGTCACTGCGATGAATGGCCCATCGGTGTCGGACAGCTGGCGGGTTACGAAGGCGTCTTCGACCTCTTCAGCCGGGTTGTGCAGACGCTCAGTGTCACGCTCGTGTCCATCGCGAGCCAGCTCATTCCACGAGGTCACCGAGTAAATCGAGGAAGCCACGCCGTAGTCTTCCAGGATGTCTGCGGCACGCAGCGCCTCCTGCATGCCAATGCCGGAAGCCAGCAGGTTGACATGCTTGTCGCCCTCGGCCTTGCGGAAGCGGTAGATACCGCCAAGCAGCCCCTCGACATCGAGATCTTCTGGGACAGCCGGCTGCGAAGTCGGCTCATTGTAGATAGTCAGGTAGTAAATGACATCTTCGCCGCGCTCCGGGCCGTACATGCGGTCAATGCCATCGCAGACGATGTAGGCAATCTCGTAGGCGAATGCCGGGTCGAAGGAGACCACCGACGGGTTCGTAGCCGCCAGCAACTGGGAGTGACCGTCCATGTGCTGCAGGCCTTCACCTGTCAGCGTCGTGCGGCCAGCTGTCGCCCCGAGCAGGAAGCCGCGGGACATTTGGTCACCAGCGGCCCAAATGGAGTCAGCCGTGCGCTGGAAACCGAACATCGAGTAGAAGATGTAGAGCGGAATCATGGCCACGCCATGGGTGGCGTACGCCGAGCCGACAGCGGTAAACGACCCCACAGAGCCCGCCTCGGAAATGCCCTCGTGCAGAATCTGACCGTCCTTCGCTTCCTTGTAGGACAGCATCAGTTCATGGTCGACCGGAGTGTAGTTCTGGCCGTGCGGGTTGTAAATCTTCAGCGTCGGGAACCAGGAGTCCATGCCGAAGGTGCGGGCCTCATCAGGGATGATAGGCACGAAGCGGTCCTTGAGATCCTTATCGCGCATCAGGTCCCTGAAAACACGCACCGTCGCCATAGTGGTGGCAACCTTTTGCTTACCTGATCCCTTGAGGAGGTTTTTCAGGGTTTCCGGCTTTGGCGTTGTCAGTGGTTCGTAGCTAGTGCGACGCTCCGGCACGAAACCGCCGAGTTCCTTGCGGCGCTCCAGCATGTACTGCACTTCCTCGGACTCTGGGCCCGGGTTGTAGTACGGCGGCAGGTAGGGATCCTTCTCCAGCTCCTCGTCGGAGATCGGAATGCGCTGGTTATCGCGGAAAAGCTTCAGATCATCGAGCGTCAGCTTCTTCATCTGGTGGGTCGCGTTGCGGCCCTCGAAGTTATGGCCGAGGCCATAGCCCTTAACCGTGTGCGCCAGAATGACGGTCGGCTGATCCTTGGTCTCCAAGGCTTTCTTGTAGGCAGCGTAAATCTTGCGGTAGTCGTGGCCACCGCGACGGAGGTTCCAAATCTCCTCGTCGGTCATGTCCTCGACCAGCTTGGCAGTGCGCGGGTCACGGCCGAAGAAGTGCTCGCGCACCCAAGCGCCGTTGTTAGCCTTCAGCGTCTGGTAGTCGCCATCGCAGAACTTATTCATCAGGTCGACTAGTGCGCCGTCCTTGTCCTTAGCGAAGAGCTCGTCCCACTCGCGGCCCCAAACGACCTTGATGACATTCCAACCAGCGCCGCGGAAGAACGACTCCAGCTCCTGGATGATGCTGGTGTTGCCGCGCACCGGACCGTCGAGGCGTTGCAGGTTACAGTTAATGACGAATGTCAGGTTATCCAGGTTGTTCAGCGCCGCATGCTGAATGGCGCCACGAGATTCCGGCTCATCCATTTCGCCGTCACCGAGGAAGGCCCAAACGTGCTGCTGGGAGGTGTCCTTGATGCCGCGGTCATGCAGGTAGCGGTTGAAGCGTGCCTGGTAGATGGCATTGAGCGGACCAAGGCCCATGGACACCGTCGGGAACTCCCAGAATTCTGGCATGCCATGCGGGTGCGGGTAGGAGGGAAGGCCATTGCCCTCGCCGAGGGAGACTTCCTGACGGAAACCGTCGAGGTCCTCTTCGGTCAGACGCCCCTCTAGGAATGCGCGGGCGTACATACCCGGCGAAGCGTGGCCCTGGAAGAAGACGTGGTCACCGCCGCCTGGGTGGTCTTTGCCGCGGAAGAAGTGGTTAAAGCCGACCTCGTAAAGCGGTGCGGCGCCCGCATAGGTAGAGATATGTCCGCCCACGCCGATACCCGGACGCTGTGCGCGATGGACCATAATTGCCGCATTCCAGCGAATCCACTTGCGGTAGCGGCGCTCAATGTCCTCATCGCCTGGGAATTCTGGCTCCATCTCAGTTGGGATGGTGTTGACGAGGTCTGTCGAGGTCAGCGGCGGTAGAGCCACGCGCTTTGCCGTGGCACGTTCCAGCAGGCGCAGCATGAGGAAACGTGCGCGCTCCGGACCTGCCTCTTCTAACAGTCCGTCGAGAGACTCAAGCCACTCCTTGGTCTCTTCAGGATCTGCATCCGTGAGATAGGAGGCGACCCCATCACGGATAAGGGCAAAGTTTGACTCATCAGAGTGGGCTTGTGGCGTACCCGACGAGGTATCGGACATTGTGAGCTCCTTTCAGTCCCTGAAGGAAAGGCAAAGGTTATTTTTCTCCACTCTACGTCTGAATCGTTTGTTGTGCCCCTAGCCGTTTCTTGCACACGCTTTCACCGAACAATCCGCTCCGCTTTACGACGAACATTGCGAAAACTGCACCTTTTTGGGGAAATTCTTATTTTGCAGCTGTGAAAAATGTATTTGAGCGGTAAAATTTCCCCACATAGCTCGAAAAATCGAGCTGGATATTTTTTCTAGAGGAGGAAAAGGGAAGTGGTCAACGCCACAGGCGCTGCTCATGAATATGCGAGCAGGCTCGGCATCAAGGAAGGTCAGCTAGTCCAGGAGGTTGGCTGGGATACGGACTGTGACTCAGCAATCAGTGAGTCGGTCGAGAATTTCCTGGATGCAGACCTGCTCGACGAAGACACGGATGAGGTTGTCGACGTCGTATTGCTGTGGTGGCGTGAAGAAGACGGCGACTTGGTCGATGGTCTTGTGGATGCTTCCCGCCCTTTGGAGGATGAAGGCCGCGTTTGGTTGCTCACGCCGGGTGCTGGTCAGCCGGGTGCCATTGATCCTGGCGTGATTGACGAGTCCGCACAGCTGGCTGGTTTCTCCAACACCTCGGCGCTTCGTCTGGGGGATTGGCAAGGCAATTGCCTGGTGCAGCGCTCTAGCTAGCCGGCGTTAACTGCCCCGTTTGAATCGGCTACTAGCCGAGCTATTGAAATAATCTGCATAAACGCTGTGTGTAGTGCGCAATTGGCAATCTATGTTTGCCGTGTGTTAAAGTTTCGCAGCAGCGCGGCGATAGCTCAGCGGTAGAGCTCTGGTTTTACACACCAGCGGTCGGGGGTTCGAAACCCTCTCGCCGCACAGACATAATCCGCCCGGATTCTTGTAATGGAGAATCCGGGCGGATTTTTGTTTGTGCTAAACTCCCGGTCTGTGCGTTTTACAAAATCGCTTGCCACCATTGTTTTTGTCGGATCTCTACTTGCGGGCCCACAGGCCTACGCAATTGGAGGAGACGGTAAACCAGTAATCGACGCTGCCACCTGTAAGGCAATGGTCAAAGCCGCAAATGCAGGCGAGCCGGTGGAGGATCCATCGATTCTCCATCTCTCCGACAAGATGCCTTCCTACCTTGCCGACGGCACCCTGGACTACGTTGTTGCTCCAGACTTTCCGTACCGCGCGCAGCTGGACGCTGCTGCCCAAGAGTGGAATGAAAAGCTCGGTGGCAAGGTCGTGCTCCGGGAAGTGACCAAAGACAAAGCTGATTCGGATACCGTGAGCGTTCGCTACGTGCCTAAGCCGAACTCGCACGTTTTGGCTTCTGCATCGGAAATTAGTAAAGAAATGACGGTTTTCGTTACTTCCACACTCTATCCTGATGCAATTCGCAGCACGCTTGCACACGAGTTTGGGCACCTACTCGGTATCCGGCACACCTGTGATTACACCTTGATGGCTGCATCTTCGCACCGTCATCCGGCAGCACATGTCACTCCGCTCGATGTCGTAGCCGTTCTGCAGGGACAGTTCGATTAAATTGCGTATAAAAGCCAGAAACCGACATCTCTGGCGGCGCGGTGCGGCTATCGCTGTGGGGTATGCACTTGACCGCATCTTCGCAGATCCCACCAATCACCATCCGGTGGCCCTCTACGGGCAGGCTGTCAGTAAGCTTGAGCGCCGAATCTACGCCGACTCCAAAGGGTGCGGGATAGCTTTCACCACCATCGCAGTGGCCACACCGGTAGCGTTTACAGCCGCAATCAGCACAGTCGCTCCGAGCCTCACGCTGGCTGCTGTCACGTGGGCGTCGCTTGGCGGCACCACTCTTCGCCGCACTGGTGAACGCATGGCTGACCGACTCACCTCCGGTGACATCGATGCCGCTCGTGCGCTAGTGCCGTGGCTGTGCTCGCGTGATCCGAAAGCTCTCGACGCTGATGGCATCGCCCGAGCCACCGTCGAATCGCTCGCCGAGAATACCTCCGACGCCGTCACCGGCACTCTCATGTGGGGTGCCATTGCAGGAGCTCCTGGTGTGGTCGCTCATCGAGCGGCCAATACCCTCGACGCGATGGTGGGGTACCGCAACGCTCGCTATCGCCAGTTCGGGTGGGCAAGTGCACGGCTTGACGACATCGCCGGGTTCCTCCCCGCGAGACTTACAGCTATCGCAACTGTGGTTGCAGGTCCGGACCGTCGTCAAGCATTGGCAGCGTGGCGACGAGACGCCAGCAACCACCCAAGTCCGAACGCAGGCGTCGTGGAGGCGAGCGCTGCAGGCGCGCTGGGGCTGCAGCTGGGCGGCGCGACGGTGTATCCCAGTGGAGTGGAGATGCGCCCGATGCTTGGCGGTGGTCGGAGACCTGCGGTGGCAGATGTTCGGCGTGCGGCTGAGCTGAGCAAGCGAGTACAAAATATTGTTGCGCTCAGCTGCGCCGGAGCAGCAGTAATCGCCGGATGTATGCGGCGCGTGAAAGCGCGAGCTGAGAGTTAGAAACGCTCGTCGTATCGGTTGTCGCGGTAACCTGCGGCGCGATGGCCAGTGTTGCCGTAGCGTTGCGCCATGCGCTGGCGGTGCAGCTCGGCGGCGCGATCCTCTTCGGACTTAGCCTGCGGAGGAGTGGGAGTGGTGGCATCGTCCGATTCGGGTGTTGCGTCCTCGGAGTCATCAGCGTCATCTACTGGTTCCGCGGCTTCGGCATCGCGGAGGTTCTTGGCCATCTCCTCTTGCTCCGCGCGGTCTCGTTTGCGCTCGACGATTTCAGCGCGAATGAACCAGACGACGGCAAGCGGCACGAGAGCGCCGAAGAAGATCCACTGAATGCCGTAGGAGAGGTAGGGGCCGGACTCCAGGGTGGGCAGCGGAATGGCCTCGATGACGGCATCGGATTTGTCCGAGAGTTGAAGCCAATCGGGGTTGAGTTCGGTGTCGACTAGCTCGGACACTTCCTTGGTGTTGATTCCGTAGACCTGCGGCGGGGTGCCGGGGATTGGGGCGGTCTCGGCGGGAATCTCGTTTCGGCGGGTAAAGGCCGAGATAGTCAAGGTGCCCTTCGGGGCTGCCTCAACATTGGGGGTGCTGGAGTCTGTCGGGCGTACAAAGCCGCGGTTGACCAGGTAGTTTTCGCCATTGTTCGCGACGAAGACATCGAGTACCTGGACGGCGGGGGCTCCATTGGCCGGGCGGTTACGCAATAGCACGCGGGTATCCGGCAGGAAGGACCCGGTGGCGGTAACGCGACGCCATTCGTTGCCCTCGACGAATCCTTTGCCCTTGGGCATTAGCTCATTGACGTCTACGGGGTCGAGCTCGAATGAGTGCTCAAGCTGCTGATTGCGATGCTGCGTCGCGGTGTTCTTACCCAACTGCCACGGAGCCAGAACAGTAAATGCGAGATAGGAAAACGCAATGGCGACAATGGCAGTGAGAACCCATCCAGGGGTCAGAAACTGGCGCACATTCTTAAACACATTCATTGAGCTTACCCGGTGGTGTGGATGGCACTAGCGCGGCTGGTGGTTGGCGGTGCGGAGATTGAGTGAACTTCGGGTAAAGTTGTTTGAGCGTATTTGACGGGGAATCTACCCGGGGATAGATGGAAAGAGAGGTGTCGTGGTGGGCACGCAAACAGCGAAATCTTCGCCTTCACGCCGCTTCAGCACAGTCTCGCGCCAGTTCATCAAGTTCGGTCTGGTCGGCGGCACAGGTGTGGTTGTCAACCTGATTGTCGTGATTATTGCCCGCAAGTTGGGTCTCAGTCTGGGCACCAATGAGCACGACGTGTTTATGAACTTGTTCGGAACGCGGTGGAATATCCGTTACTCCCACGTCTATGCAACTCTGGCGTTTGTCGTGGCTAATATCTGGAACTTCCAGCTCAACCGGTCCTGGACTTTCCGAACTGACAATCGCCCGAATTGGTTTAGGCAGTTCTTCCCGTTTTTATTTGCAGGTATCTCAGCGCTGATTGTGAACCTGGTTGTCATCACTCTGCTGACTAACCCCACCTCGCCACTGGCACTGCCGGTAGACATTTTCGACGACTCCACCGGCTTTAGAAACCGCCTCTACTGGGCAAACCTTATCGGCGTTATTTTGGGCACGCCCGCTAACTTCATCTTGAATAAGATTTGGGCGTTTCGAAACCGGGGCAATGCCAGCAAAACAAAAGAAAAGGTTGTTTTGAAACCTTAGCGCTCAGAGGCCAGCGCCAGAGTCTCACGCAACCATGCGATGATTCCCGGCGTCGCGGCCTCAATTTCGTTTCGAGTGCGGACGAATCCCTCCGGGCCTCCGTAGTAAGGATCGGCCACGACGGCCCCCTTCGGGGATGCCGGGTCGAAGGAACGCATCAGGCGAATCTTCTCTTTTGGCACGCCAGCGTGGAGTAGACCATTGATGTGCGATTCATCCATGGCGATGAAAAGCGTTGCATCCATGTGCTCATCGCCCAGCTGTGCCGCGGTGTGGTTCGGATCGTAGCCAGCATTTTCCAGCTCGGCTTGTGCTCGCTCGTCGGCGGGTTCGCCGACATGCCAGCCGCCGATTCCGCAGGAGGCGAGCAGGACATCGTCGGCAAGCGCATTGGCTTCAACCGCGTCACGGACGATGATTTCAGCCATGGGGGAGCGGCAGATATTTCCGGAGCAGACAAACACGACGTACACGGACTCAGTACGATGCGACGAGTTCATAAGCATAATAGGCAAAACCAAACTTCTCGGAAAATAAAAATAGGATTGTCACTAATCGTTGACGAGTCTTAAAGATACAACATTTCCCGCACAACACGATTCAGGTCCTCAGGCGAGGACGCCAAAGCCGCTGCCGATGCCCACTCAGATTCTGAGCCGTAGCCCCATTTAACAGCGATGGCGGGGATACCGAACTGTGCGGCGCCCTCAAAATCATGGATGCGATCGCCGACCATTACGACCGAACCACGCGGGCGCACTGCTTCATCGGTTTCAATGCCTAACTCCTTGAGCGTGTACTCAATGACCTCAGTCTTTGTCTGTCGTGAGCCGTCGTCGCTGGCGGCGCCGATGAAGTCAAAGGCGTCGAGAATCCCGAAATTGTCCAAGGTTTTACGGGCGAAGTACTCGCCCTTGGAAGTCGCAGTGGCTAGTTGGACGCCTGCTGCCCGCCAATCGCGTAGGAGCTCCGGCCAGCCGGGGAACATCTCGGCACGCTGCCAAGCACCGGCGTGTTGATGCTCCATGTACACAGCGAAGGCTCGGTCGACCTGTTCGTCGGAAAGTCCGAGGGATGCGAGTGTCTCCACCATTGGCGGGCCGGGGATCGTGTTGATAAAGCTCTCGGGCGGAAGTGGGTGGTCAATTGCCTTCAATGCAAGGCGGAACCCATGTGCGATTGCGGGGAGAGAATCGGCGATGGTGCCGTCGACATCAATAAGGACAGTGGGGCGATGGCCAGTGGACATATTGTTCATCCTAAAAGGTCATTAGGCTGGATGGCATGTTAGACGACCCGCTGCGCTATCACGGCGATCAGGCCGCCCATGGCGCTGACCTGGACTTTGCCGTCAATGTTCACGGCACCACACCGCAGTGGCTGCAGGACTCGCTGGCCACGTCCCTCGGAGAACTTGCCGCGTATCCGTCTGCGCAGCTCGATGCCGACGTCCGCGCTGCCATTGCCACCAACCACAATCGCAGCGCCGACGAGGTACTGCTTCTCCACGGCGTCGCCGAGGGCTTTTCGCTCTTGCCGCACCTGGGCTTGCCCGCCACCATCGTCCAGCCGCAGTTCACCGAACCTGAAGCCGCGTTCCGCGCCGCGGGAGTCGGGGTGGATTCGCTGGTACTACCGTCGCCGTACACGCTCACGCCTACGCTTGCCGACGTCCACGAGAACGCCTCCTCCCCGCATTCCCAGCAGCTTGACGGTCGGATGGTCATCATCGGCAATCCGACTAACCCCACCGGTGTTGCTCATTCAGCGGATGACCTGCGGGGGCTCGCCAGCCGTTGTGGGATCTTGGTCGTGGATGAGGCATTTATGGACGTCGCCGATGGTGAGATTATTCGGCGGTGCTCGCTAGCTGATTGCAGGCCGGGGGAAGCGAACAGTATCCCCGATAATGTCATCGTTTTCCGCAGCATGACTAAGACCTGGGCAATCGCAGGCCTGCGCTGTGGTTACGCACTGGGAACCCCTGAGCTCCTGGCGAAGTTGGGGCGACTGCGTCCGCACTGGCCACTGGGCACGCTGCAACTTACCGCTATGGCGGCAATCGCGTGTCGCGAGGCAGAGCTGTTGCCACAAATCCGCGCTGAGATTGGTCAGCAGCGCGAGGCTATGACACAGCTGTTAGTAGCCGCCGGCTGGCAGGTGTTGGATTCCAAGGCTCCCTTTGTGCTGGCACGCCCGGGGGTTGCCCTGAGCACGCATGATGGTCCGGGCGCTGCGGCGGTTGACGTCGTCAAGCACGAGCGTCTGAGACAGCGGCTCGCTGCGCGTGGAGTAGCCGTGCGGCGTTGCGACACCTTCGCCGGTTTGGACGGTTCGTGGTGGCGGCTGGCTGTGCGGGACGAGACCAGTGTGCGGCGGCTTATTGCGGAAGTAGCGGATTTGCTGTCGCAGAACTGATGGGTCGGGGCAGAGTTCACTACGCTGGAAGAGAAGCTGGAGAGAAATGCATGTTGAAGGGATGGATGTATGACGGACTCTGCGCAGACCCGTGCCGAGGGCAATAACACTGTGGTGACCGTTGCCGACGTGCGTGCGGCGATGGATGCGGCCTACCCGCCGGCACTGGCGGAGAACTGGGATAAAGTTGGCCTGATTTGCGGTGACCCGCAGGATGAGGTGCGTCGCATCGCGTTGGCGCTGGACTGCACTGACGAGGTTGCAGATCGCGCGATTGCCTCCGGTGCTCAGATGCTTGTTGTGCACCATCCGCTGCTTCTGCGTGGTGTGAATTCCGTGGCGGCGGATACACCGAAGGGTCGGATTATTCATAAGCTGATCCGGGCAGGTGTAGCTCTCTTCGCAGCGCACACCAACGCGGACAGCGCCCGACCGGGTGTCAACGACCAGTTGGCCACGGTGCTCGGAGTTGAACCGGGTGCGCCGCTGGCTCCGCAGCCGGCTCCCGGCTTGGATACCTGGACGGTGAAGGTTCCGGCAGATCACGTCGATAAGGTTGCGCAAGCCATGTTTGAGGCGGGCGCGGGCACTATCGGCGACTACGACAGCTGTGCGTTTCGCATTAACGGCCGCGGCCAGTTCCGCCCGCTGAGCGGGGCGAATCCCTTCATCGGTGCCGAGGGGCAGATTGAGTATGTCGAGGAAGTGCGCCTGGAGATGGTCGCGCCACGGTCCGTGCGCGCGGCGATTGTCAAGGCTCTCGTTGCAGCGCATCCGTATGAGGAGCCGGCCTTCGATATCGTGGACAATCAGGCTACCGGCTTGGATCCGCAGCAGGCTGTGGGCATTGGGCGAGTGGGCACGCTGGATACGCCGATGCCATTTAAAGACTTCGTCGCCCGTGTGGCTGAGCGCCTGCCTGCAACGGCATGGGGCGTGCGTGGCGCAGGCGATCCGGAGCGGATGATTCGCACGGTTGCCGTCGCATCTGGTTCAGGTGACTCTTTCCTGGACACTGTGGCAAAGATGGGCGTCGATGCGTTCGTTACCTCTGACCTGCGGCATCATCCTGTCGATGAGACACTGCGGACCGCGGACTTCTGCGTGGTGGACACGGCTCACTGGGCCAGCGAGTTCCCCTGGTGCTACCAGGCCGCAGACATGCTGGCCGAGAGGCTCGGGGTCGCGACCGAGGTCCTTGAGGTGCGCACCGATCCCTGGACAGTGGCAGAATCGTCGACACAGGCAAGGAAGTGAAGACCATGAGGCTTAGTCCACAAATCCAAGTTGCGATGTTGGAAAAGGCGGAAAACCAAACTCTGTTGGATGGGCTCACCGCCCGCCAGAACGTTCTGCCCGAGCGTGCCGAGTTGCAGGAGCTGCGCAAAAAGCACAGCCGTCAGGCCAGTGAGGCAGCGCGCTCCAAGCTCAGCGCCTCCGATATCGGCCGCGATATTGCCAAGCTGGAATCGGACATCAACAAGCTGAAGGCTCGCGAAAAGGCTGATCGTCTGTCGCTCGGTGCCGCAGAAGACGCATCCACGCGCCGTGACCTCGAGCATGACCTGCGCTCCACCAAGCGCCGCCGCGAACGCGCTGAACAGGAACTCCAGCAGTACGAGCGCATGCAGGAGGCCTATCAGGTCGACGCTGAGCACGAATACGACGCCGACGAGGCGCACGATGACATCGTCGCCGCCAAGCAAAGGCTTAACGACGCCGAGGTTGACCTCATTGCGCGCATTTCCATCGCTGAGACCCGAATCGAAGAGGCTGACAAACTCATTGATGGTTCGGCAGCCAAGCTGTACCGTCGTCTAGCGCTTGCTAACGGCATCCCCGTTGCCCGCTTAAACGGACGCACCTGCGGTTCCTGCTTCATGGAGCTCGATGTAGGAACCGTGCATGAATTCACCACGCTTGCGCCGGAAGAAGTGACGTTTTGTCCTGAATGTGGCGCGATGATTGTGCGTGCGGAAACGCTGGGAGCGGTGAAAGGCGCGTAAATGAGCCAGGCTGCAGACAAGCGCGATAGCGCGCCGGGCTGGACGGGTGCGACTACAGATCCCACGCGGTTGGTGCTGCTGCGCCATGGGCAGTCGCCAATGTCGATTCGCCGGGAGTACTCGGGAAGCCGTTCGAACCCCGACCTGACAGAGGTGGGCAGACAGCAAGCGGAAGCGGCAGCACGTCACCTGGCGGCGTTGGTCGATAGCGGCAACATGAGTTTCTCGGCGATTGTGGCCTCTCCACAGCGTCGTGCACAGCAGACCGCAGAGGCGGCAGCCAAAGCGCTCGGGCTGGACATCCACGTTGAAGAGGATCTGCGCGAGACCGACTTTGGGCAGTGGGAGGGCATGACTTTCTCCGAGGCTCACAACGTCACCCCTGAGCTGCACAGTTCCTGGCTTGCGGATCCGGCCGTGGCGCCACCGGAGGGGGAGGATTTCCGCACGGTCGATAGCCGAGTGAGCGCCGCGCGTGAGCGCATCGCTCAACAATTCGGTGCCTCGGATGTGCTGGTAGTCAGCCATGTCACGCCAATCAAGTCGCTGCTGCGCCAGGGGCTCGGCTGCGGCTTTGAAATCTTCACTCGCCTGCACTTGGACCTGGCCAGCCTCTCCATCGCGGAGTTCTACGCAGATGGGCCGACATCAGTGCGGCTGATTAACGACACCAGCTACCTGCGTGGTTAGCAGCCGAGCACGGCGGGTTATTTGAATTGCGGTTGTGGCGGGTACACTAACCATTCGAGCGAGCCGGCCGGGTGATCGCGGCAGTTAACGGAACCGGACGCCTCTTTTACAGAGTGTGTCCAGGCCGCTGTCGAGGAAAGTCCGGACTCCACTGGGCATGGTGGTTGCTAACAGCAACCCAGGGTGACCTGCGGGAATAGTGCCACAGAAAATAGACCGCCGGGCGCACAGCCGATGTCTTTGACGTAAAGCTGTGGAGATCCGGTGAGGGTGAAAAGGTGCGGTAAGAGCGCACCAGCGGGGCAAGTGATTGCACCGGCTAGGTAAACCCCACCAGGAGCAAGGCAAAATCGCGCATGCTTCGTCGTGCGCGTGCGCGAGTGTTTGAGGGCTGCCCGTCCGATACTCGCGGGTGTGCTGCTTCAGGCTGTCAGCAATGGCAGACCGAGATGGATGATCGCCACCCGGCGCTTTCCGAAAGGAGCGCCGAGGGACAGAATCCGGCTCATAGGCCGACTCGTTCACACAAGCTTTTTTACTCGACCACCGCGCCGGCCGCAGTGTTCTCCACACGGATGGTCTCGGAACCGCCGTCGTTAAGCGCGGAGGCAATCCGATCGGCATCGTCGACGTGGGACCACATCACCAGCGACGCACCCGGGCACGGCGCACAACGGGCAATCTTCTCGCAATCGATGGTGTCGGTCAGCTCGGAAATCTGCCCCAGCACAGAGCTTGCCGACGGCGCGGAGCCACGCTCACTGACATCGCGCGAAACCCCTGCGATGGCTGCTTGAATATCGCTGTGACGGATGTGGCCGATTACTGCGCGGGCACGGTCGGAGGATGCGTCGGCTTCGTCAAGCCACTGAATGGCACGGCCGATGGTGGGGATGTCTTCGTCGTCCGGGTGCACCTCGTGACGAGCACGCACCCAGTCCGCGACCCGCTCCTGTGAGTCGGGGAGGCTAGCGAGAGTCGGCACGCCAAAAGCGGCGCAGGCCTGCTGGAAGAATTCGTAGCGCTCCTCGTCGGGCGAACCGCCGGTGACATCGGGGGAGTAAGCGACAGTCAGCGCCAACGACTGCGGGAGAGCCGTCTGCGTGACTGCTTCATCGGAGTGGTTGATGCACAGCAGGCTGTCCGGGCGGCTGCGCAGTGCCGTGGTGTAGGGGTACAGCGGCCACGACTGTCCCTTAATCTGCACCATGGTCTCGTGGAGAGCGGTGGCAATACGCGTGCGGGTGGGCACATCATCGCGGTCGCCAAAACGCGCATTGAGAGCCAGCGCGAGAGCACACTGAATTGCCGGAATCTCTCCAAAACCGCGACCTGGCGCGATAGTGGAGGCAATGGTGACCTTCAGGCCGTTGCTGTTGCGCGGAACGAGATGCAGCGAGTGCTGCAATGCGACGATGGCAGCCGCGACAGCGGTCGGCACCTGAGAAAAAGCGGCGGGGACGCTATCCGGGAAATCCATCTTGGTAGTTTCGCGCTTGTACACGACAACGAGCTGCTGCTCGTCGATTTCCTCGATACCGACCGCAGCATAGGCAGGAATGGCGGTGGCTAGGAGCATGCCGCCGGAGGACGCGCAGTCCTCACCCAACAGGTTGATGGAACCCGGGGCGTATGCAACTGAAGCATTAGAACCGACGGCATCGAAGACGTCGTTTACGACAGCGGGTGCGGCGGGCATGGGTGAAACCTCTCCAGAGATCGGACTCATAGTGCTGGTGTGCAGTGTTCGCGTTCAACGCTTGTGTTCTAAGGTGAACAATTCCGTCGATAATACCCGGCTCGGGGGACAGTGACAAACCTATATACTGGGATTTTATGTCGCCGCAGTGCACATGGCAGGCAAATGGTTGCCTCTCTGCAAGTTTGCTTATGTGCGGAGTTGACGGTGGCAGAACCGCTTGATAACTCGACATGTTCTCGATGTGGAAGAGGAGAAAAATCGTGAGCGACAACAGCAGTAAGTGGTACTACCAGCCGTCGACGGGCACGGTGTTTCAGGGGAAGAAAACCGGTTGGGACGACCGAATGGGCCCCTACGATTCCGAAGAGGAAGCCCGCGCTGCCATGGAAAAAGTCGCCGAGCGCAACAAGGCGGCCGACGACTGGGATGAAGAAGATGACGACTGGGGCGTAGCTGAGAAGTAGGCGCTACGCCTTTAGGCCTTCTTGCCCTTCTTAATCTTCTTTTCCATCTTGCGGAAGGCCTTGAAAACCTTTGCCACGGCATCGTCGTACTCAGCCAGGGCCTTTAGGCCGTCGTAGTACTCCATCTGGTAAAGCACGCCGTATCCGAACGTGTCCCTGCCCGAACGGGAAGCACGCTTAGCGCGAGCCAGCACGAAGTCACGCGCAGTACAGGTGTCCTGGAAGTCACCGAGAACCGACTGCAGGTTCTTGCAGGCAGCGTAGAGCTTCTCGGTCGGCAGGTCCGCGTTCTGAGCAGCTTCCGCGCTGTAGCGGAGCTTCTTCGCAGCCTTGCGGACATCGTGGTAACGCTCGTCCAGATCTGCCTCTGGCAGGTCAGCATCCTCGCGGCCATCGAGTACCAGGTTGTGGCGACGACGGAACTTCGAAAACGCGCTGCGCAGGTGATCGAGCAGCACAGCAGTGGTGTCGAGTTCCTTCGGTGTCGCTACCTTCTCCGGTGCGGCCTTGTCTGAGGTCGTGGAAACTGCTGCATCGGCTGCTGCAGTATCAGGCTCAGCCGCGACCTCGGAGTCGGCTGCCGAAGAATCCTCTGCGGCTGCGTTCTCCGCGCCGTCGACAAGCGAATCATCCTTCTTCTTAGACTTCTTTTCCCCAGCCTCGGCCTCGTCCGCATTTGCGGCAATTGGCGGATTGGCGAGGAATTCATCGAGATCGTCGAGAAGTTGCAGGTACTCGCTGGAATTGAGTGCGAGAATAACGCGATGATGGGCGCGCTCGTAGTCCTTCTGGACATCCTCGACGAGATTCGCACGCAGCTCCTCGCCCAAAGCGGCGCTTTCACGATTGGCCAGCAACTCCTCCCAGCGCATAGCGACGACCTCAGCGTCACGAGCCACGCCGAGAACACCCGCCAGCTGCTTGAGGTTGCTCTCCAGCTCAGCGACCTTATCGCCCACAACAATGCCGTGGAAGGTCTGCATGTGACTGCGTAGCTCACGAGTGGCGACGCGCATCTGATGCACCGAGTCGAACTCATCGCGGCGTACCTTCGGGTCGTACTCGACCATCTTGGCCACGTTAGCGGCCAGCGCATCGACCACAGTGCGCCCCGGAGTGCCCTTCGGCAGCTTCGCTGGAACCGGCGGCAGGGGAGCGGAGTCGATGGAGTCACCCAACGCCGTCGCCAACTTCGATGGGCTTTCCGACGGCACGGCGCCAGCCACCTCAGCGACCTTGGACATCGCTGCCATTACGGCCTTGCCGTCCGGGTGATTTGCCCAATCCCCGAGCAGCTCAATCTCCCACTCACGCCAGGTAGTGGTTTCGCCGCCGTCGAGGAAGGAAGTCGCCGTGACGTGATCATCCGCAAACTCCGCCATGGGTGTGCCATCGAGGGCAAACACCGTGGTGACGTGGCGCTCATTGTCTACCTGCGCGATTGGTTGCAGCGGGTGATTGCGCACAATTGCGCGGACGGGGGCAAGCAACTCAGTAGGCACGATGTAGTCAGCATCGCGGCCTTCACCGTTAACAGAGCCCTCTTCCAGGCCAACGCCGTATTCGAGGCGCCCGCCGGTACCCGGCGCCTTCAGATGCCACCCCTCATCGGGGCCGCCCGTGCGGCGACGCAGAGTGTGCTTGGACCGGGTCAGACGCAGGTCCGCCGTGTCCAGGTAAATCGCGGAGAGATTTCGCACCTCAGTGGTGGTGGAGCCAACCTGTGGAACGAAATCGAACGATGGGGCTACCACTTCTGGGGTAGCTGAGAACTTAGATTCCACCTCCAACGCCGCAGTTGGAGTTTTGGACTTAGAACCAGACTTAGATGCCATAACCACTAATTCTACCCCCGAATCGAAGAGCTAACCCGAGAAGTTCTGCGCCTCAGTAGGGAACTCGCGGGAGTGCACCTGGTCGACATACTGCTTCGCTCCCTTGGTCAGCATCTCGCCGACCTCTTCGAACACCGAACTAAACGACGGCCTGCGGCCATCGGCCGGAACTGCAAAGGCATCCTGCCAGACGAGAACCTGGCCATCACACTGATTACCAGCGCCAATGCCACAGGTTGGGATGGATAGCTCGCGGGTAATCTCGGTGGCCAGATCCGCAGGCACCATCTCAAGAACCACGGCCGCGGCACCAGCATCGGCTACCGCATGGGCGTCGGCACGCAGCTGTTCCGCTCCCGCACCGCGCCCCTGTACCTTGAAACCGGACAGCGCGTTGACGGACTGCGGGGTGAAACCGATGTGCGCCATGACCGGAATGCCGGCGTTGACCAGCGCACGGATGCGCGGAGCGATGCGCACGCCACCTTCAATCTTGATCATGTGTGCGCCGGTTTCGCGCATCATCTTCGCGGCGGACAGCACGGCCTGCTCATCGGAGGCCTCGTAAGTGCCGAAGGGTAGATCGGCAACCACAAGTGCGTTGCCAGCGCCCCGCACGACACCGCGAGCAAGCGGGATCATTTCTTCCAGCGAGATCTCGGTGGTGGTGTCGTAGCCGTAGACAACGTTTGCTGCAGAGTCGCCGACCAACAGCAGCTCGACACCGGCGGCGGAAAAAGCGCGCGCGGTGGAGTAGTCGTAGCAAGTCAGCATTGCCCAGGGGCGAGACTCAGCCTTCCATTCGGCCAGATTATTCAGACGAATCTTTTTTCCGCTCATGTCAATAGAGCATGCCATAGTCACCCGCAATTCGAGGCCACGAGGGCAGCGGTTATGACACGGGCGCGGCAGTTGGCTAGCCACGCCGGATGGTCAAAATGTGTACCGCGAATCCGGGCACCTGGGTAACGTTGGAAAGTATGAACAGTCAGCAGGAATTCGTCCTCCGCGCAATCGAAGAGCAAGATATCCGTTATATCCGCCTCTGGTTTACCGACATTTTGGGGTATCTGAAGTCCGTTGCCGTCGCACCGGCTGAGCTCGAGGGCTCCTTTGAAGAGGGCATCG
The DNA here is from genome assembly GCF_000411235.1 of Corynebacterium sp. HFH0082. Taxonomy (NCBI): domain Bacteria; kingdom Bacillati; phylum Actinomycetota; class Actinomycetes; order Mycobacteriales; family Corynebacteriaceae; genus Corynebacterium; species Corynebacterium sp. HFH0082. Next base: position 2,179,825 of record NZ_KE150404.1, on the reverse strand, counting down.
GTTTCGACGGCTCCGCGGTAGAGGGCTTTTCCCGCGTCTCCGAGGCTGACACTATTGCGCAACCGGATCCCTCGACGTTCCAGGTCATGCCGCGCCTACATAAAGAAGACACAATCACGTCCGCGCGCATGTTCTGCGACATTGTCATGCCCGACGGGCAGCCGTCGTGGGCAGATCCACGCCAGGTGCTGCGCCGCCAAATTAAGGCGCTTGCCGACGAGGGCTTCCACGCGTTCATCCACCCGGAGATTGAGTTTTTCCTAGTAGAGAGCCTGGCTACTGATGGAAAGCCGCCGGTGCCAACGGACAATGGCGGTTACTTTGACCAGGCGGTCTACGACCGCGCACCGCGCTTTCGCCAAGAAGCGATCACGGTGTTGGAAGACATGGGAATCCCTGTGGAGTTCTCCCATCACGAAAACGCGCCGGGCCAGCAGGAAATCGATCTACGCTACGCTGACCCGCTGACTATGGCGGATAACGTGATGTCCTTCCGCTACATCATTAAGCAGATTGCAATGAAAAACGGTGTGCAGGCGACATTCATGCCGAAACCTTTCCAGGATTTGCCGGGCAATGGCATGCACACTCATATTTCCCTCTTTGAAGGGGACACTAATGCATTCCACGACCCGGATGATGAAAACCAGCTCTCCGACACCGCAAAGGGTTTCATTGCCGGCATTCTGACTCACGCCAGCGAAATTTCCGCTGTGACCAATCAGTGGGTCAACTCCTACAAGCGCACGGCATTTGGCGATGAGGCTCCGACGTCCGCGACATGGGGCATGGCCAACCGCTCGGCTCTCGTGCGTGTGCCCATGTACTCACCGGGTAAGGCACATTCGCGCCGGGTGGAAATTCGTTCCTTGGACTCGGCCTGTAACCCGTATCTTGCTTACTCGGTGATTTTGGCCGCCGGTTTGAAGGGAATTAAGGAGGGTTACCAGCTTCCGGAGCAGGCAGAGGACAACATCTCCGAGTTGACCAAGCGGGAACGACGTGCGATGGGCTACCGCGATTTGCCGACATCCCTGGAGGTGGCGCTGCAGGAGATGGAACGCTCCGATCTGGTGGCCGATGCTCTCGGTGACCATGTCTACGAGTTCTTCCTGCTCAATAAGTGGCGCGAGTGGCGCGAGTTCCAGCGTCAGGTGACGCAGTGGGAGCTGCGCACAACTCTGGATTACTAGTTTCCCCGTACCGCCCCCTTCCTTTTTTCGTCTTTAATTTGTTTTTTGGGTGACCAGTTTCAATGGTGATGAATCGACCTCGCACATCTCGCCAATCAGTGCCGCGGCCCGCAGCGCTGGGCTTGCGTAACGACGATCGGACGCGCGCTGACCTGGAAGATTTGGGGTGGTACAACGAGGAGTCCCTACAGCTGTTGTGGGGACTTGCCGGAGCCAGCGACCCCAAACTGGCGCTCATGGCACTAGTGCGGCTGAAAGGCGCTCTCGACGAGCTGGAGCAGCAGGGAAAGCTGGAGGACTGGGCCACCTGGTCCGGTCTAGATGAGGCCATGCGCGAGCAGGTGCCGCTGCGTACGCGTATGTTTGCGCTGCTCGGCGGCTCGAGTGCACTGGGCGATCATCTGGTCGCGCACCCAGAAAAGTGGGTTCTGCTCCAAGCTGAGCTTCCTACTGAGGCAGACATGTTTCGCGAGATGCTCTCCAGCGTCGGGGCTGTACCCGAGGTCATCGAACTCACTGATGAGGCCAGTCTGGAAAAGCAGGAGGATCCGGAGTATCGCAAGCCCGTCGTTGCGCCCGCCACGCTTGAAGGCCCGGGTTTGTACCGTGCGAAGCTTACCGGCCGTGAGGCCGAAGTTGCGATGCAGTGCGCCTACCGCGACTTGATTATGCGTATTGCGTGCTACGACTTGGCTGGCACGTACCCACGGGGTCCTCGCCGTCCGGGACAGCCACAAGTCCCATTCCGTCAGGTCTCGGAGGCGCTCAGCGATTTGGCGGATGCAGCGTTGACGGCTGCACTGTCTGTGGCTGTTCAGCAGGTCTTTCCTTCGTCGCCGGTCTCAACACGCCTGGCCGTAATCGCCATGGGTAAGTGCGGTGCGGAAGAGCTGAACTACATCTCCGATGTGGATGTCATATTCGTCGCAGAGCCGGCGGATGCCCGCGCCACTCGTTTGGCCAGCGAATTTATCCGGATTTCTTGCCACTGCTTCTTCGAGGTCGACGCGAATCTCCGCCCGGAGGGCAAATCGGGTGCACTCGTGCGCACGGTGGATTCCCACGTCGCCTACTACAAGCGTTGGGCCGAAACCTGGGAGTTCCAGGCGTTACTGAAGGCGCGGCCGATGACGGGCGATGTCGAGCTGGGCCGCGAATACATCGATGCTATAGCTCCGATGGTGTGGACCGCCTCTCAGCGGGAATCCTTTGTCGACGATGTTCAACGCATGCGCGCCCGCGTGGTCCAAAACGTCCCTGAAGAGCTTCGCTACCGAGAGCTCAAGCTCGGTCGCGGTGGTCTGCGGGATGTCGAGTTCGCGGTGCAGCTGCTGCAGCTGGTCCATGGACGCTATGACGATAGCCTCCGTGTGCTGCCAACTGTGATGGCACTCGACGCACTGGTCGAGGCTGGCTACATCGGTCGCGAAGACGGTGCCGCGCTGATTAACGCCTACGAGTTCGTCCGTCTACTGGAGCACCGCCTGCAGCTGCAGAAGATGCGGCGGACGCATTTGTTGCCTGCCGAGGACGACACCGAAGCTCTTCAGTGGCTCGGTCGCGCCTCTGGCATCGTCGGTGAGGGGGGCACCGATTCCAGCAAACCGCTGGCCAAACAGGTTCGACTGGCCAGCTCACAGATCCGCTCCCTGCACAACAAACTTTTCTACCGTCCACTGCTGAACTCCGTGGTGGAGCAGGATATTGGAACCCTGCAGCTATCGGCCGATGCAGCAAAGCGCCAGTTGGCCGCGCTGGGCTACCAGTACCCGGATCGCGCCTACGAGCACCTTTCTGCGCTGGCGGCGGGCACCTCGCGCAAGTCGCGTATTCAGGCGATGCTGCTTCCGACGCTGATGGAGTGGTTATCGTCGACACCAGATCCCGACGCGGGTCTGCTCAATTACCGCAAGCTCTCTGAGAAGCTCCACGACGAAACGTGGTTCCTGCGAACGCTGCGCGATGAGGGCGTCGTCGGCCAACGGCTGATGCGTGTGCTCGGTTCTTCGCCGTACGCGTCTGATCTGATTATGAGTGCGCCGGACGTAATTAAACGGTTCGGCGACGGTGCATCCGGGCCGAAGCTTCTGAATACCGACTCCGATGCAGTCGGGCGTGCGCTGGTCGCAGCGGCTGCCCGACACAACAGTCCAGCTAAGGCCATTGGTGTGGCACGTGCGTTGCGCCGTGCAGAGCTCGCGCGCATTGCCTCCGCGGATCTTTTCGGGCTGATGGATGTGCAAGAGGTCTGTCACTCTCTGTCGATGGTGTGGGACAACGTGCTCGAAGCTGCCCTCGCCGCCGAAATCCGTGCATGGTCGCTGGAGCATCCTGACTCGGAGGTCCCGGGCGTTATCTCCGTAATCGGTATGGGGCGACTCGGCGGTGCTGAACTGGGCTACGGCTCCGATGCCGACGTGATGTTCATCTGTGAACCCGGCAAGGACGCTGATGGCACGCCGCTTGTCGACGATTCCGAGGCGGTCAAGTGGGCAACCAGGATTTGTGACTCGTTGCGTCGTAGGCTGGCAAAGCCAAGCCAGGACCCGCCATTGGAGGTCGACGTGGACCTGCGCCCAGAAGGACGCTCGGGCCCGATTGTCAGGACCCTGGATTCCTATGTGACCTACTACGAGCGCTGGGGTGAAACCTGGGAGATTCAGGCACTGCTACGTGCTACCTGGATTGCCGGCAATAAAGACCTGGGCACCCGCTTCCTCAAGGCCATCGATCCGCTGAGGTACCCACAGGGCGGAGCTGATGCCAAGATGGTCCGCGATGTCCGTCGTATGAAGGCGCGTGTTGATTCCGAGCGGCTGCCTCGCGGAGCTGATCGCCGTACCCACACCAAACTCGGTTCCGGTGCACTGACCGATATTGAATGGACTGTGCAGCTGCTAATCATGCTGCATGCCCACGAAGTGCCGGAGTTGCACAACACGTCGACACTGGAGTGTCTGGAAGTGCTGAAAGACCGCAGAATTCTAGATGAGGAGGATACCGACGCACTTCGGGATGCCTGGCTGATGGCGACGAATGCTCGCAATGCGCTGGTGCTCACGCGTGGTAAACGCACGGATCAGCTGCCACAGCCGGGGCGTCAGCTGACTCAGGTCGCAGGTGCGGCGGGGTGGGAAGCATCGGATTCCAACGGTTTTATTGAGCACTATTTGCGTCTGACTCGTCACTCCAGCCGTGTCGTCAATCGTGTGTTTTGGGGTGAGGAGAACCCCGACCACGAGTAGGCCGGGCAGAGGTCTGCCGAACCTCGCTGCGAGGCTGATTATGTGGCAGTGGGGTGCAGCCTTTGTCTTAGCACGGCGACCGGGCATAATGGTGGGCTATGGAACGCAACGTCGATTACTCGGTACGCCCTAGGTATGAGGATTTCATTCTCAACCTCGATGGCACCGACCTGCGTTTTTTATTGAGCCGCACGTGCCCAGCAGCTGACACCTCAGCTGCTGGGCAGGAGGCGGTGGAATTGCTGATGTCACAGGATTCAGCGCATACGGCGCTGTCTTTTTGTGATCCCGATGTTCTCGATGTGGCCCACTTGGTTCATATTCTGGAAGACTCCGCATCGCTGGATACCCTCACGGAAGTGGCTTATTGGGCGTCGGATGCGGACGTGATGGCGCACGATACGCCGAAGGGTGTGGACCGCAAGCGTCGTCGCGTCGGCAAGCAGCAGCTTGAGCATGTGCTACGCCGTGGCCAGCGCCAGGGGCTCGTGTGGGAGGAACCGGCGGGCGTGTGGCATGTGCCGCCACATATTTCGGAGGTGTTCCCGGCGGAACCGAGCCTTAGCTTCCGCGTCGCCGACTTAGTGGCGAATATGCCAGCGGATGTGCTGAGTCGCCGTATGGAGCGCATGGGGCTGGAGCCGGATAACGCGCCGGGAGAGGGCGCACCGCGAGCTCTGAACGCCAGCGATCTGACGGTGCGAAATTTGCAGGCTCGCCAGGTGGAGCACATTGCAGGCTTCCTTTGCGATCCGGTGAAGGTGCGGGCCCTGGTGATGACAGCTCCGGTGGATATTCGCAATGAGCTGCGATGGATGGCAACCGACGAGAAGTACTTGCCCTCCTACATGTGGTCTGAACTACGTGCTGACGCGGTGCGCTGGGCCGAAGAGCGTCTGCTGCTGACTGTGCTAGAAGAACCGGCGATGCCGACATTTGAGCAAGAATCGGAAGCACGCAACGAATCGACAGTGGTTGCCCGCCTGGTGGGCGCAGTCGCGTTGGCGCTCAAGGGCGACATGTGGTCGATTCGTAAGCCGCATCCGACGGAGTCTTTCCCGGCAACGCTGGAGTCAAAGGAATTGACCGAAGCTTCGGTGGCTGCGGTGGCGTTTGCTTCGGCGTTTATGGATGCTGCGGGCAGCGGCGACGGGCGCCTGAAGGACCCGTTGCACATGTATGAGGAATCGAGCCTGCTGTGGATTCAGGACTTCGCAGCGTCAATAGGGGCGAGTGCTTTCGCGGCGCCCTGGATTGTGGAGATGCTGGTCAACGCGGGATTGATTCACGCTGACAGCGGGCATCCGACGCCGCGCGCACTGCAGTACTGGTACAACGCTGATGCCTCGACCCGATGGGCGTATCTCGCGGCGGGCTTCCTCGTTGGTCGCGGTCCGTGGCACGGCGAGTTTCCGTGGGTGACCATGGGCGTCGATGATCTGTCGCATGCCACCCTTGCCTACGGCTACCCGTATGCCGCGCGTGAAGTAGTGTCACTGGCCGCGCAGCTGGAGGAAGATCAGAAGTTCTATGGCTGCTGCGTCGAAGGGCATATGGCTTGGAATGTCGACAACCTCTGCGCTCGCAATGGCGCCGATGGGGAAGCGATGGTCGGTTGGCTGCTGGAGCAGGCCGGCATCTTGGGCATTCTCTACCATGGGCACGCCTCCTGGCAGGCCATGGCCATCATGTATGCCTTGCACGACATTTGGCTGACTGATCAGCACGTCGGTGCTCAGCGCATGGCCGAACTCATCGCTGAGTATGCCGCTGGTCAGGTGCCGACGGCGGAGGCAGTCCAGATTGCCCGCCTGTTCAAGGATGCCGCACCTAACGAGCGCCTGGCTGCCACACTGGATGGCGTCGCCAGCAACCAGGTTGCCCTCGCGTTGGACTTCATCGGCGACCGCGAAACCTGCGCGGAAACCTCCCGCTGGATTATTTCCGAGGAGAGCCTGCGTCGCGCATGCCTCGCGGTTGACGGTGATGTCGATGTCCTGTTTTCCCAGCTGGGACCACTGGTCAATAGTTCTATGAAGCTGGTCATCTACGCCGAGCTAGTCCGCATTACCAAGACCGAGAAGCTGCAGGAAATGTATGAGCGTGAGGCCGTAGCACCAACGCCTTCGCTTGACGACGTCCCGGAGAACGCAGCCCCCGAAACTGACACCGGTGAGCGCGTTTCCCATGGTGCTCAGACTGATGGCAGCGAACGCACGGAGGATAGCGGCCACGCAGACTCCTCCGAGCAAGCGGAGGACTCGGATGACCCGGAGGGACTGGAAGGGCCAGAGCAGCTTTCGCTGTTCTAGCCGCTCCGTCTCTCGACTTCCTGTAGTTCCTACTCCGTAGGTTCCAGCTCAAAACGGCTCTGCTGGGCGACAAAGCGTGCCGCCGCACGCTTTGCCACCAGCAGGCCAACGAAACCAATCACCCACACACCGACGACAGCCAACCAGCCAATGCGGAAGGTCTCCCAGGTGTAGTTTCCATCGGGAGCTGCAATATCCAGCAGGAAGCCGACACCTTGTGCAGCGAGCATGGTGGCCACAAAACCGCCCATATTCGCCAACCCAGTGCCGGTGGCGAGTACCTTGCGATCGACCTCTTCGCGCACTGAGTCAAAGCCGAAGTTGGACATCGCGCCAAGACCGGCCATTAGGATGTTGACTACGATAATTGCCCAGTACGCTGGTGGGTTGCTCGGTGCCAGGAACACAATCCAGACGGCCATGTTGATAAACGCGATTGCGACAACAACCTTGATACGGTCGCGGCCGGTGCGTGCCGAGACCATGCCCATCAACGGCCCGGCGATAATTACTGACAGCGTGTTAACGACCAGCACCACACTGGCCTCGGAGGGCTTAAGACCCATACCTAGCATCATCAGAGGCATGCCCCACAGCAATGTGAAGATGCACTGATGCATCAAACCAGTCCAGTGAGTGAAGAAACCCTGCCAGCACACCGGGTGAGTGGTCACAATCTTCAGAGTCTGGCCGATAGTTAGTTTCTCATCGGCTGCGGCAGAGGCTCCGCCATCGGCAGCCGTTTTCGCGGCCTTCTCGGCGGCGCGGCGTTTACGAAGTGACATCTTGGCTGTGGAGGAGTTCTCCGGGACGTCGGCAAGCGCGATCATGCCTACGAAAGCGATGAGAAGACCCGCGGTGCTCAGCGACAAGAACGCGGGCACCCACCCCGCGGCGTGCAGAATCGCGAGGAACGGGACCGCAGAGATGAACTGGCCGAGCTGGCCAAGACCAGCCGTGAGCTGCGTGAACAGCGGAGTGACGCGCAGTGGGAACCACGCGGGAAGCAGCCGCATAGCACCGAGGAATGCCGTGGCATCGCCGGCGCCGATGAACACACGAGCAATGACAGCCAGCGGATACGATGTCGTGAACGCAATGATGACCTGGCCCAGTGCCATGATCAGTGCGCCCACGACCATCGTTTTCTTGGCGCCGACGCGGTCAATGATGATGCCCGTCGGAATCTGCGCCAGGGCGTAGACGCCAACCTGCACGGCGGTGAACAGCGCGAGTTGGGAGGCGTTGATATGGAAGCGATCGAGCGCCTCGACGCCAGCGACACCCATGGAGGTGCGGCCGACGATGGCAACGATGTAGGTAATCAGCGCCGCCAGCCAGACGGCAATCGCGCGACCAGTGACATGCTCGCGCGGGTCCTTTGCCACTGCGGTGGCGAGCTGATCTGTTGATGAAATCTGATCTTTACCGTTACGCTGCTTTACCACTCGCCACATTGTAGACCCCATCAACCAACCGGCCTGAAGAGGGGTCGCACCGGGGCCTAGATGGCCCCGATCATGCCTGCGGCAAACTACCTTTGTGCCTTAGCCAGAACTTCCTTCACGAAGTCCGCGACCACCAGCCGTGAGACCTTGAAATCAATTACGGCAACGGAAGCCTCATCGGAGTTGGAAACGTCATGGAAGTAGGCGTCGAGTTGGGCAAAGTCCTCAGGTTCGCCGACACTGAAACCGTGAGCGCCATAGGCACGTCCGACTGCGGCGAAGTCGTAGTCGGCAATCTCCATGGACGAGGTGTCCAACCCGACATCGCCAAACTGGTGCAGCTCCGCGCCATAGGCAGCATCGTTAATGAACACCACGCAACCGCCACGACCACGCCGCAGCTGCTCAATCGCCGCAGGTAAATCCGCAATACCCATCGTGCCGCCACCGTCACCGGCGACTAGCACGCAATAGTCCTTGGGGCGTGCCGCCGCGAGGCCGACAAGTGACCCCATGCCCAAACCAATTGACTGAATCGCCGTGCCCACAATCACTTGCTGCTGCGGACCAGGCACATCAAGATATTTCGGAACCCACCCCAGGAAATGGCCACCGTCAGTACACACAGCGCGCTGATTGGGCAGGATACGATTCAGATACTGCAGGCACGCCCGCGGATCCAACCGGCCATCCGCGCACGTCAGGGACTCGACCTCCGCTGTCGTCGGCAGTGTCTTCAACTCCGCACGCCATGTGCTTGACGACGCCCCCCGGGACTTCTCCAGCTGCTCTGCCAGTACGGGCAGAAGTTCCTCCAACTTAGCCAATAGCGGTGTCACCGACGGCTGAGCAGCGGGATGGGGCTCGTCGACAACCTGGATAATCTTCGCGTCCGGTGCAAACATGTTGCCGCCACGGTTTTGGAAAGCGTTGAAGCTTGCTCCCAGGAACAGCACCACATCGGCCTGTCGAGCTAGCTCCACCTGCCACGCGTGCGCAAAACCGCCAACGGTGCCAATCTGCCACGGACTGGAAAGCACATGACGAGCCATCGCTGAGTGCATAAACAGTGCCCCCGCACCGTCCCCGATGCGGCGAACTAGATCTGCGGTACCAGAGAGCAACACACCTCTACCAGCAATAATGAGTGGGCGACGGGCAGTTTGCAGTTCCTCGGCCAGCGACGCGACAGTTGACTCCAACCATTCTGGTCGGCCGGTGTGCAGATGCTCCTGATTAGTCGACTGTGTTTCAGACGCAGATGCCGTAATCGGTGCTTCTTGGATGTCATAGGGGAGCAGCAGCACGACAGGCTGCCGAGAACTCAGTGCGTGCTGGACCGCAAAGTTTGCGTCGTCAAGCGCGGACTCGGGAGTAACGGTGCGATGACAGACGTCGAGGGCGTCGAGGAGCGCCGCCTGATTAAGGTCAAAGGGACGTGGGCGTTCCGGGTGCGTGCCGACGACAAAAATTAGCGGAATACGGGCTACTCGAGCCTCGGCCAGAGTGGTTAGCGCATTGGTAAATCCTGCGCCGCAAGTGGCGGTCGCGATGGCAAGCCCTCCACCTGCACGGTGGAATGCATCGGCGGCCCCGACAGCAGCCGATTCGTGTCGGACGGAGGAGTAGCCGAATCCCGATTCAGTAAGGGCTGACGTGAAGTGGGAGTTCGCGTTGCCGATGAGACCGAAGCAGTGGTCGCAGTGCTGGGCCAGTGTGTCGGCCAGCGCCCGCGAGACCGTGGTTGTCTTTTGGGAACCTTCCTGCGGGGAAGATGCGGGCGCGTGGGGCATAGGACGGCTATTAACTCGAGTGAAACTCATGTGAACAATTGTGAGGTAATCACGGGGGTAATAACAGCCCTATAGCCCAAGATAATGCCGTTTGCCCTTAAAAAAGAGGGCACTATTCCACATCGCTGCTGCGCGGATGGGGGGGGAGGTTGGGCTATGCCCGGTTTTAAGCCACGTTGTCGTCGATGAACTTCTTCACCACATCGACATCATTCGGCAGCTCGGTAACGCGGCGCGGGGCATTCATGATGTCCGCGAAACGCTCCGGGCAGTCCGGCTCGCGTCCGGTGGCCTCCAGGATGGTCTCGGAGAACTTTACCGGCAGAGCGGTCTCCAGGCAGACAATTGGGGTGGATACCTGGTCTACCAGGCCGCGGGCGACGTGGATGCCGTCAGCGGTGTGCGGATCGACCATGACCTCTAGGCGCTCCCAGCAGTCCTTGATGGTCTCGACGCGGTCAGCGTGAGTCGAGCGACCGGAGAGGAAACCGTACTGGGCAGAAGCCTCCGGGAAGATCGGATCAGCAGTAAGAGAGAAGCCGCCCTCCTTGACCTTGACACCAAAGAGGTCTGCAGTGCGCTCAGCATCGCGCCCCAGCAGATCGAAGATGAAACGCTCGAAGTTAGACGCGCGGGAGATATCCATCGATGGGGAAGAGGTAGCCTGAGTCTCCGCAGCGCTGCGCACGCGGTAGGCACCCGTGCGGAAGAACTCATCCAAGACATCGTTTTCATTGGTAGCCACAATCAGGCGGTCAATTGGCACACCCATCTGGCGCGCAATATGGCCGGCGCAAATATCACCGAAGTTGCCGGTCGGCACACTGAAGCTGACCTTCTGCGCGTTGTTCGCCTCAGCACCGTTGCCGCCAGTGACACGAATCCACGAGGAGACGTAGTACACGATCTGAGCCATCAGGCGAGCCCAGTTGATGGAGTTGACTGCGCCAATGTGGCGGCTGGCCTTGTACTCCAAGTCACCGGAGACCGCCTTAACGATGTCCTGGCAATCGTCGAAGACACCGTCGAGGGCGACGTTGTGAATGTTGGCATCCTGCAGACCAAACATCTGAGCCTGCTGGAACGCGGTCATTCGACCAGCCGGAGTTAGCATGAACACGCTGATTCCCTCACGGCCGCGCATTGCATACTCGGCCGAGGAACCCGTGTCACCAGAGGTGGCGCCGAGGATGTTCAGGGTCTCGCCACGACGAGCCAGCTCATACTCGAAGAACTCACCGAGCAGCTGCATCGCCATATCCTTGAATGCCGCTGTGGGGCCCATGGACAAGTGACCGATGTAGAGCTGATCTTCCAGCTTCGTCACCGGCACAATATCCGGATCGGAGAACTTCGGGTAGGTGTACGCCCGTGCACAGATACCGCGCAAATCCTCCAGTGGAATGTCGCCCACAAAAAGGCTGACGACCTCTGCAACCAAGGCTGCGTAACCGTCGTCGACAAGCACGGAGCGCCAACGCGTCAAAGTGGCATCGTCAACCTGTGGGTACTCGACCGGCAGGTAGAGGCCACCGTCGTTAGCGAGACCTCCCAGGAGAATGTCTGAGAACTTGTGCGGCGTGCGCTCTGGGTCGCGAGTCGAAATGAAGTCCAAGGCGGGCCCCTTACATGTATGCCAACACCCGCCGCATCGGCCCATAAGAAGGCCTTTTGAAAGATTGCGACGGGGTTGACCGGTGGATGTTTTCTTTAATTTTTACATATGCACCGAAGCCAGTTAGGCCTCGGTTGTGGAAGATGCGGAATTGGCCTCTTCAGCGTCGAAGCTGAGCTCTTCGGAACGGTCGATGACATCATCCTTGGCAAAGCGGTTAATAATCATGGCAATTGCACCGTCACCAGTGACATTACATGCGGTACCGAAGGAGTCGATGGCGATGTAGGCGGCAATCATCAAAGCGACCTGCTCCTGATCGAAGCCGAGCATGGACTGCAGCACTCCGACCGCGGCCATAATTGCGCCACCCGGAACGCCCGGAGCCGCGATCATGGTGATACCCAAAGTGAGAATGAAGCCGATGGCCATGCCCGGCGAAAGCGGCTTGTCCGCCATAAACATCACAGCAAACGCGAACAGGGTGATCTTCATCATCGAACCGGCCAGGTGAATGGTCGCGCACAGCGGCACGGTAAAGCCTGCGACCTTCTCCGAGACACCATTCTTCAGCGCGGCCTTGTAAGTCACCGGAATGGTAGCGGCCGAGGAGGAGGTACCGAGTGCGGTGGCGTAAGCCGGCAGCATGTTCTTCAGGGACGTCCACGGGCTGCGGCCAGCGATGGCGCCAGCGATGGAGAACTGGATTGCCAACAGGAGCACGGTGCCGATGACTGCCAGAAGCAGCACCTTGAAGAACATCGACAGCGTCGTGGTCAGGTTGCCGTTCATGCCCATAGACAGGAACATGCCGAAGATGTAAATCGGCAGCAGCGGGATGATAAACGCCGAGATGATCTTCATAATCACGTCGCGCAGCTGCGTCGCACCGCGGTAGAGCGAGTCCGACTTCACGGTGGTCATCGCCACACCGACCGTGAAAGCCAGCAACAGGGCGGTCATGACGTCAAACGGTGGTGGCATCTCTACATTGAAGAAGCTCTCCAGCGCGCCCTCATCAATATCCACCGATGTGCCGGCCTGATCAGCGCCGAGCAGCCAAGGGTAGAGCCCCTGGGTGGCGGCGTAGGCCAATAGACCCGAAAACACCGTCGAGCCGTAGGCGATAGCAGTGGTAATACCCAGCCACTTTCCGGCGCCGCGGCCCAGGCTAGCAATCGCCGGCGTGATGAGGGCAAAAATCAGCACCGGGATAAAGAAGCCCAGGAAGTTACCAAAGAGGCCATTGAAAGTGACAAAAATTCGAGCCAGCCAGTCCGGGAAGAAAAAGCTGCAGACAATGCCCAGAATAATCGCGACAATAACGCGGAAAAGGAGCGTTTGCGTAAAACGCATTCGGGTACTCATAGTCAATCCTTGTTCGGATGGAATTTACTTCTCTAGCGTGCGGTATTTACGTTATGCAACGCAAATAACCGGGTGTGGTTTTACGCCTTTTCGGCTACCTCTTCTGCAACGGTCTCGTCGGCAAGCACACTCGCCGGGCGATTTGCGCGCTGCTTTCGCGTGACGACGTCAATTGCGTATCCGATCATCGTCGCTGCCAGAGTCGGCAGGAACCATCCGAACTCGATGGTCTGACCAGGTACGAGACTGAGGAAGTCCGCCAAAGCAGAACCACCGACACCCAAACCGGAGAGTACTGAGATACCCGACCAGATGGTGGCAACCCAGACGCCCAGGCGGTAGGTGTAATGCAGCTTGAAGGAGTAGGAAATGACCGGGTCGAGAAGAGTCAGTGCAATCAGAGTGATAGCCGGCGGGTAAATAAAGGTGATGATCGGCGCGGCAATCGCCAGTACCTGAGACAGCCCCTGTGTTGCCATTACGAAGGACATGACCGTGAAGATAATGGCCCAGGCCTTGTAACTGATGCCCGGAAGCAGCAGGTTGAAGAACTCACTGGTGGCGGCAATTAGGCCGACAGCCGTGGTCATACATGCGAGCAAAACGATGAGGCCGAAGACAATCTGTCCGACCTGGCCCATGGCCAGCTTGGAAGCCTCTGCGAGAATGCCCGAGCCGTTATCGAAGGAGGCGGCATTCGGCAGCACCTGGCCGACATAGCCCAGACCCAAGTAGATGATGGCGAGCAAAATGCCGGCGAACAGTCCTGCGGTCATGGTTCCGCGAACCATGCGCTTGCCTTCTGGGACACCGCTGACGCGCAGGGCGGAAATCACAATAATGCCGAATGCCAGGCCGGCGATGGAGTCCATGGTGAGGTAGCCCTCGACCAGGCCGGAGGCAAATGGGGTAGAGGAGTACTTCTCAATTGGCGCAGCCGGAGCGGCATCGAATTTGAATGCCGACATTCCAACCAATACAACCAAGAGAATCAGCAAAGCCGGGGTGAGAATCTTGCCCAGTTTGGACACAATTTCATTCGGATTCCACGCAAGTGCTAAGGCGATACCGAAGAAAACAAAGTAGAAGGCCGCAGCGACGGCCAGTGAATCACTGCCGAAAATCGGCTGGACACCGGTTTCGTACGACACGGCACCGGTACGCGGCAGAGCGTAGAAAGCACCGATGGAAAGGTATGCGATTACCGGGAAGCCCAAGGAAAAGATGCGGCCCGCGCGGAACGCTAGGTCACGCAGGTTGTTGCCTGAAATGGCGATAGCGATGATGGCCAGAACTGGCAACGCCACACCGGTGAGCAGGAAGCCGGTGATTGAGGGGCCAAAATTGGTACCGGAATCCACTCCGAGCTTCGGCGGGAAGATGAGGTTGCCCGCGCCGAAGAACATCGAAAACAGCATGAGAGCTGTAACAACGATAATGGAAGCGAAAGACTTCGGGGACTCCACTCCGCTCGACTTGGTCATGAGAATTGTGTTCTTTCTAAATTAGTGTCGCCCGTAAGGTCAAGGGCGATGCTGCAAGCTGCTGTGGCGATGCCATTGTTGCCGGTGCTGCGGTGGCGCAAACGCCCGTTACAGCAGCGCAATTGCAGTTCGTGTGCCCATGTAGATGAAAGGCCACGATGTCGAAAACTGACACTCTTAATGTGAAATTGTGAATTTTCACGGGCTGGGTGGAGCCTGATGCGTGAATTAAGTTGCGGCTTGTATGATCCGTCTTTATTTGAATTATTAAGGGGCTTCGACGGCGTTGGTGGTGCCGACGAAGGCACTCTATTTATCCTAATGGGGCGTTCGAGAGAGGGAAAATCAAGAAATTTCCCAGAAAATTTGCTGCCTGTGATGGAGCAGCGAACATAAGAGAAAGAGCCTGGCGCACACGTTTACGCTGACAGCGTGTGTACGCCAGGCTTAGTGCTAATTCCGTCGCTCTACAGCAGATCCTTCACCTTCGGATCCACCAGCGCGGTCACTGCGGCCTTCGCATCGGCCGCAGTTTCGGCATCGACAGCGTATGCTGCCATCTGCTGGCAGGTAGCGCGGTCGTGGAGGCGGAGAGCGGCGCGGACGGCCGGCACCTTCTTGGAAGCCATGGACAGCGAGCTCACGCCGAGGCCCACCAGGACCAGTGCCAGCAGCGGGTCACCGCCGGCTTCACCGCAGACACTAATGGGCTTGCCGGTAGCATTGCCGCCCTTGCATGCGGACTTAATCATTTGCAGCACAGCCGGCTGCCATGGAGATAGGAGATCCGCCAGAGCCCCCTGCATACGGTCGGCCGCCATAGTGTACTGCGACAAGTCGTTAGTACCAATGGAGGCAAAGTCCACAATGGACAGCAGCTGCTTCGCACGAATCGCTGCTGCGGGGACCTCAATCATGATGCCGACCTTCGGCAGGCCACGCTCACGCGCTTTGTCCGCAAACCACTTTGTTTCTTCGACCGTTGCGATCATCGGAGCCATAACCCGTAGGTCAGCCTTGCGCCCGGTGGCGTCAAACGCAGCGGCGAGTGCATCCAGCTGCGTATCCAGCAAATCTTCCCGAGCCTGCGACAGGCGCAGTCCGCGGCGACCCAGCGCCGGGTTTTCTTCCTCGCCTAGGTCGGCAAAGCTCAGCGGCTTATCCGCACCCGCATCCAGCGTGCGCACAACCACGCGTCGCTCACCGAATGCCTTCAGCACACGAGTGTAGGTTTCCGTTTGTTCTTCCAAACTCGGAGCCTTGTCGCGGTCGAGGAAAAGGAACTCAGTACGGAACAGGCCGGTGCCCTCATTATCCTGCGCTGCCGCAGACTCACCATCTTCCGCGGTACCAATGTTGGCCAGCAGATTCACCGGGTAACCATCAGCGGTCTTGCCTGCGCCCACAGACTGCGCTAGGGCTGCTTCCCGGCGTCGAGCGCGCTCTTCCAACGCGGCGACCTCATCGGCGGTCGGATTCGCAATCACCTCACCGGCGCCGCCGTCAATGGCGACGAAGGTTCCGGCCTCGAGTTCCATGACGCCCTTCGCCTTAACGACGGCTGGAATGCCCAGCTGTGCTGCGAGGATAGCCGTGTGACTGGTCGGCCCGCCACCAGCGGTGGCAATGCCTACGACCAACTCGGGGTCAAGACCCACGGTTTCGGCGGGCGCGAGATCGTCGGCAAGCAGAATAGTTGGGGTGGAGACATCCGGGACGCCCGGTTTTGGCAGGCCACGCAGCTCGCAAATTGTGCGGTCGCGAACATCGTAGAGGTCGGTGACACGTTCAGCCATGTAGCCACCGAGACTGGTTAGGAGCTGCGCGTAGTCCTCAACGGCATCGTGAACGGCCTGGGTGACGCCGGAGCCTGCCTTGAGTTTCTTCACCACGGCCTTGGCGAGCGCCCTATCGGAAGCCAGTTGCGCAGTGGCCTCCAGAATCGGACGTGCCTGCGGGCTGGAGTGCTCAGCCTGCTTCTTCAGCGACTCTGCGACGTTGGCCATCGCTTCGCGGACGCGCTCACCATCGGCGACGGGATCGGTCGACGACGGTTCTTGAGTATCAACTCCCGGGGCGGGGAGTACCTTTACTACTTCAGCGCTGGCCGTACCGGTCGAGACACCGATGCCATAGATGACAGTGTGCTGCTCGTTCATTGCTTCCGATCTCCTTTTCGGGACCTCTGCGGGGATACTCGTCGGTCGTGGTGTGCCGTGGTGTTATCCAGGAGCGTTCTAGCTGGGCTTACTCGGCATCAATGTCGCGCTCGAGCATGGCTGCAAGCTCGTCCAGAGCTGCAGCTGCGGAGTCGTCCTCGCAGCTCAGCGTGACTTCGTCGCCGTGCTTAGCGCCGAGGGTCATGACCTCCAGGATCGAGGCGGCATCGGCCTCTTCGTCGTCAAGGGAAATGACAATGTCGTAGTCGTACTCAGCAGCAGCCTGAGTGAACAGGGAAGCCGGGCGAGCGTGCAGGCCTACGGAGGAACCGATGGTAGCGGTACGAGTAATCATGGTTGAATCCTTTCGGGTCGAATATGTGAAATTTTCTGACTCAGGCACAGTGCCTGTACACCCCACCGCGGGTGCGCCGCCCGCTGGTGCTTGCTTAGCATCAACGTCGCGCACGCTCCGGGAAGCCCTGGAGGCGGTGGGAGATACAGCCGCTGCCTGCACAATGCGTGCAATGTGCAGGGTGAGGTAGGAAACTTCGTCTTCCGTCAACCCCGTCCCCAGACGCAGTTCAATGACTGCGGAGATACGCTGTGCGCAGCGAAACGCCTCTGGGGCGGAGTCACGGATGGCCTGGCCAATAGCGGAGGAGTGATCTTTCAACTGCTCATGCTTGGCAATCCGGACGAACAAGTAGCGCAGGTGCGTGATGAAGCGCCCTACATTGACAGTCTCTGGCTCCAGCGTGATGCCAAAATCACTTTCAATGATTGTGAGCAGCTGCTGCAGGACGCCCGTCATGGTGTAGGTGAAGCTCAAATCACCCGTGGCAAACCCGGCGTTGACCAGGTGCAACGTAATAGCCACTGCTTCGGAACGGGGCAATGGCGCTATACGACGGTCATTGAGGGCGCGATTGATATGCGACAAAATCGCCTGCGCCTGCGCGTATTCTTCACTATAAAGTTGGCTGACCTCCGCGAGCAGCGGGTAATCGGCTCGCTGCCCGTTAGCTGCCCTCATGATGGCGAAACCAATGTGATCGGCCAACGCCACAAGGAGGGAAGCGTTCTTCGTCATTGATTCCGGCAGGCCGGCTGCGGTTACCGCATCGGTCACAAGAGTCATGTGAGCCAGCGGAATTTCTGTGAGCATCGTGGCAATATGGTCCGGATCGCGGCCTTCTGCCGGGACGAAGATTCGGACTACTTTGCTCGAATCAACCGGCTGTCCCGGGCGAGCCTTGAACCCAATGCCGCGGCCGGTGATGATTTTTTCACCGGTCGCGTCCTTGGCCAGGACCACGTTGTTATTGAATACTCTCAGGATTTCCATGTCGGTAACCGTGAACTCCTCCATAAGTTGAGGGATTTCAGGCCGGTATGCCTTCTAGAAATCAATTATGGCTGAACTTCGATGACCATGTCGCCGGCTTGGACAGAGATGCCGGTGACCGGGGAAACCTTGGTTAGCTTCTTGGTATTGGTGATGGTCATCAGTGTCGTGGTTGGGTAACCAGCTTCCTTGACCTTGTCGAAATCGACCTCGGCAAGTACATCGCCGGCCTCGACGTGCTGCTTCTTGGAAACCTGGACATCGAAGCCTTCACCGGCCATCTTGACTGTGTCGATACCGACGTGGACGAGTACCTCTACACCGTCATCGGTCTTAATACCGAAGGCGTGACCGGTCTTTGCCACAGTCATCAACGTGCCCGATACGGGTGCGACCACGGTAGAACTGGTTGGCTTGATACCGACACCGTCACCGAGAGCACCGGAGGCAAAGACCGCGTCGCCGGCCTCAGCAAGGCTGACAACCTCACCGGCAACCGGGGCCTGCACCTGTACAGGCTTGGTATCAACGGCAGTTGCGACACCACCGGCGCCAGCTGCCGCAGCAGCCGGTGCGGCAGCCTCGGCGTTGGTACCAGCGTCACCGGAAGCCTCAGCTGGAGCCGAATCGGAGCCACTGGTGGCAGCGTGTGGGGTGGCGTCGCTGGGTTCGTCGTCAAGCTCTGCGGCGCGTGCGGCCTCGGCCTCAGCCTTCTCTTCCGGCGTGCGGTAGTCGGTGAGAATGATGGCGAACATGGCGACGAAGAATGCCACGGCGACGGAAATCAGGTAGACCCACATCGGTTTGAACACGACAGTGGTGATGAGGGAGGTGAAGACGAAGGCGTTGGTTGTCACACCACCGAACGGAGCCGACAGGATGGCGATAGTCAGACCGCCGGCGAAACAGCCGAGCAGCATGCGCGGGTAAATCCGCTTGAAGCGCAGGTGAATACCGTAGAGGGACGGCTCGGAGATACCACCGAAGAGACCGGCAGCGAGTGCACCCGTTGCAGTTTGGCGCATCTGAGTGTCGTGGTCGCGCATGGAAAGAACCAGCACACCGGCAGTTGCTCCGAAGCAGGCGAAGTTCCAGGCACCCATCGGGCCTTGGATGAAGTCGTAGCCGAGAGTCTGGATATTGACCAGCATCAAGGCATTCAGCGGCCAGTGCAGACCCAGCGGTACCAGGAACGGGTAGAGCATCGGGATGAGAATTGCGAACACAAACGGTGCGTTCGAGTTCATCCATGCCAGGCCGGAGCCAATTCCGTTACCCAGCCAGATACCCAGCGGGCCAATGAGGAAAGCCGTCAGCGGAATCATGATCAACATGGAGATAAACGGAACGAAGACCATCTGCACATTCTCCGGGAAGATCTTCTTCAAACCGTGGTAGACCACTGCCAGGATGGCGACCATGATCAGCGGTACAAAGACCTGTC
The DNA here is from genome assembly GCF_000411235.1 of Corynebacterium sp. HFH0082. Classification (NCBI taxonomy): domain Bacteria; kingdom Bacillati; phylum Actinomycetota; class Actinomycetes; order Mycobacteriales; family Corynebacteriaceae; genus Corynebacterium; species Corynebacterium sp. HFH0082. The sequence goes on along the minus strand of NZ_KE150404.1, from coordinate 2,160,416 downwards.
CGCCGTAGTCATTGAGCTGCATTGGCAGGCCGAAGATGTTGGCGGTGAAAGTTTCGGTACCGAGTTCCTCGTTGACTGTCTTGATGGTGTCCGAGAAGCGATCGGTATCCTGCAGACTCATAAACTCCGGCGTCATTAGGGCAGCCATGATGGCTGCGCCCAGCCATGGATCTACCCGCAGCTTCTTCGCTGCGTTGTAGGCGACCATGATTGGCAGGAAGTAGAAGACGCTGCGCCACATGGCATCGACGAAAATCCAGGTGGCGGACTTATCCTCAGCGCGGAAGTCGACGATGTTCAGGCCGTCGAGTACAGCCGCAATCGCGATAATCAGCGATGCACCCAACAGCACGCCCAGGATTGGGCGGAAGGAATCCGAGAGGTACTCGAAGAAGTTGTCCAACCAGGAGTACTTGCCGCGTGCCTTCGAGCGAGCTTCTGCCTTAACGTCTGCGTCGGACTTAGTGGCGACTGCGCCGGCGCCCTTCATTTCCGGTAGATGCTTAATTGCCGTGTACATCGATTCGACGCCACCGCCACAGATGACCTGGTAGCGGTTATCGCCCTGGTGAACGACACCGAGTACGCCCGGCACCTTGTCAATCTTGTCCTCGTTGATCTTGGAGACATCACCGAGTTCAAAACGCAGACGCGTCGCACAGTGCGTCATGCTTGTGATGTTTCCGGGTCCACCGAGGTTTTCAACTATTGCCCTCGCGCTGGAATCTTTTGACGACCCCATCGTGACCTTCCTTCACAGTAAGCAGGGCCGTTAAACGCAAAAAGACCCGAGGCGCCACAAACTGTGGGCCTCAGGTCTTGCCTCAAAAGAGTAACAACCCTGGGTTGATATCTATTAACTTCGACCCTACTCCGCTTTACATAGTTTTGACAAGGTAGTAATTCAAGCTCAAATTTCACATTTGGGGATAGCCTGGATTGCCTGTGGACAACCGCATGCAACCTATTTCGCGCTCAGTGCGGAAGTCGTAAGGTGGCAGCTATGAGGATTGGAGTTTTAGGTGTAGGAGCTGTCGGCGGCTGGTTTGGCGGTCGCCTCGTGCAAGCGGGTTATGATGTCGTCTTTCTCGCCCGCGGCGAGACCCTGACACGTCTTCGTGAGGTGGGGCTCACGCTTATCGACGAGCACGGGGAACGCAGCATTATCCCCGTCAAAGCAGCCGACAATTGGGGTGAACTCACTGCCGATGGCGTCGACGTCGATGTTGTGATTGCAGCAACCAAGGCGCTGCCGGGCAACGATCCTTTCCCGCAAGTTCCGGCTGGTGCAGCAGTGGTGACCACCCATAACTCGGTGGAAATCCCTTATTTGGCAGCGGGGCGGTTCGGTGAGGACAAGGTGTTCCCGGGTGTTATCCGCGGTTTCTTTATCCACACTGGCCCGGCAGAAGTCACCTTCCGACCAGGACCGATGAGCCTGAACATCGGCACATTCGATGACTCCACTAATGACCTGGTCGGGGAAGTTATCGAGGCATTGCACATGGCTGGGCTCGGTGGCGAACAGCTCCCGGATATCTGGGTCGATATCTGGGCAAAAGCGATGTTCGTGGCTAACCTCGGTGCCCTAGGTGCCCTGGCTGATAGTCCGATTGGTTACTTGCGTTCGGAAATGCGCGACAGCTTGACGCGGATGTTTGAAGAAACCGAGGCAGTCGGTCGAGCCTGCGGCGTTGCGCTGCCAGAGGACATCGTGTCGCGGACCTTGGCCTTTACTGATGCTCAAGGGTACGACAACACCTCGTCGATGCAGCGCGACTACACCGCGGGACTTACCAATGAGCTCGATGCCCAGATTGGCGCAATCCGCCGGATGGGGCAGAAGGCGAAAGTGGAAACGCCGACGCTGGATCTGGTGTATGGCGCTCTGGTTGGGCGTCAACACAAGCATAAGAATTAAGAGCTGCGGTGCTCAGCTAAGTCAAACCGGAATTGGGGGATTGGAAAGACTGATGAAAATTGGATCGGACTACACGGAAAACAATGGGCTCATCATCGGTGAGGATGGGTTGGCTCGACCGGCATGGGCTGCTCACAGTGAGCTGCTGAGAGAGTACTACGACACCGAGTGGGGGATGCCGGTGCGCGATGAGCAAGGACTATTCGAACGGCTCAGCCTGGAGGTATTTCAGGCGGGGTTGTCGTGGGAGACAGTGCTGAAGAAGCGGCCCGCGTTTCAGGAAGCCTTCGCGAACTTCGACCCCGATGCGGTTGCTGATTTCGATGACGAAGATGTCGAAAGATTGATGAATGATGAACGAATCATTCGGAATCACAGGAAGATTACCGCGGTAATCAATAACGCCGCGGCGACGATTGCTCTGCGTGAAAACGGCGGCTTAGCCGAGTTGATGTGGTCGTTTAAACCGGAGAAGTCTCCCGAGCCACGTTCAATCGAAGAGGTGCCCAGCTACTCCGAGGAGTCCAAGGCGCTTGCCAAGGCATTGAAGAAAGCTGGTTTTAAGTTCGTAGGCCCCACCACGGTCTTTGCATCAATGGCTGCCGTGGGGATTGTCGATATCAACATTGTTGGCGCACATCGGCGCGGTGCCTCTGGCGTTTTTGACTAGTGGAAAGGGGGATTTAACTAGCTAGGGGGAAAGAAAAAGAGCGTGCCACCCGGCACGCTCAAAATCTTTCGGTTCGTGTAGAACTACTTGTTCTCGTAGGAGTCGGAGTAGTTCTGGCCGTCCTCAGAGGTCCACTTCATGGTGTCCTTAGTGAACGGCTGCTCCCAACCGTTTTCAATCTCGGACTCCGGAGCGGTCGGCAGACCAATCTCGTTTTCCAGTGCGCCGTTGGCAACCCAGGTCTCGCGAATCTTACCAATCAGCGGCTGTGCACCGTTGGTCTCTGGGGACTCAACGAAGGTGACGTTCTCGTATTCAGCGGCAACTGCGTCGCCGACCTTCTTAGCGGACTTGAACTCGCCAGCCTCAGAATCGTACGGGGAGGTGAAGGAAGAAGCTGCCTCGGTGATGGACTCAGGCAGGTCAGCCTCTGCCACATCCTCGCCAGCAGCGTCGCCCAGACCCAGACCGTTCATAGCCTCGCCGGCCTTGTCCTTAGCGCCATCAGCAGCCTCGCCAGCCTTGTCCTTAGCGCCATCAGCTGCGTCGCTGGCCTTATCCTTAGCGCCGTCCATAGCGTCGCCAGCCTTATCAGTGGCGTCGGTTGCTACCTGGCCAGCCTGATCCTTGGCGTTGTTAGCAGCATCCTGTGCATCATCGGAAGAACATGCAGCCAGGCCGCCGAGTAGGGCGGCGGAGCCGACGATTGCGGTAGCGATACGGGTCATCTTCTTGTTCTGCATTTCAAAACCACTTTCTTGAGAGCTAACTAAGTTACCTATTCAATTATTGGCAACTTCCACTATTTGCCAGAATTAAATTCAAAGAGAAATTGACAATTCTTTTGAATATCAGGCATCGGAAGAGGGCGTGGCTTCAAAGCCGTACAGAAAGAACACTAGGTAATTCTGGGACCTGTGCAAGTCAAATGGCGCGAATCTGTGCACTTTATGCACTATTTGTTACCGAATTTGCGTGATTGCGAAATTGGAATAGTGCTGGTGAGGGCGTTGCGAGTAACGGAAAGGTATCAATCTTATTAAGCTTGACGTTTATTGCTTATTTTCTTTCCCTGCGGGGTTGGAGCCGCGGGCATCGTCGTCAAGCGTGTACTCGCCATCTGGCAGGACGAACCAGGCTAAGAGGTAAAGAGCTAGGAATCCAGCGCCAATCTTCCAGCCAATCATCGATCCAACGCAGGGAAGGATGATGTAGACCATTCGTGTGAAAGTGATATCCCAGCCTTGGCTTTCCGCGATTCCTGCGAGGACGCCACCGAGGAGGCGGTCATTACGCGAGCGGTAAATTTTCTTGGTGGGTTTTTCGGGAGCGGCGTCGCTCATTAGATAAATACTCCAAGGTATGGCTATTTAGGTATTTTTCGGTCGACCGCGCTTATACGTAAGTTTGCTTCGGCATGATAATCCATGCTGCGAGGTAGAGAAGAAACTGCGGACCAGGCATCAGGAAAGACGCGACAAATATAACGCGCAGCAAAGTCGCATCCCAGTTGAAATACTCAGCGAACCCACCGAGCACACCGGCAACCATTTTGTTATTGGTGGAACGGGTCAGTGACTTGTTGTTCATAACAATCAAGGGTAGCCCCAATCCGTTTAGTTCGCAGTGGTGCTAGCTCTACTAAATGTGCCGACTAAAAACAGCGTGTCCCAGCTAAAAACACCGCTACCCCAATACGGTTAGGTGGGGTAGCGGTGTGGGCGTCGTCAAGCGAGCTTTACGGGGCGAATGCTAGCAGTCGTAGTAGAGCTCGAACTCCTGCGTCGTCGGGCGCAGACGTGCCGGCATAATCTCCTGCTCGAACTTGTAGCGGATATGCGCGTCGATGAGATCCTGTGTGAAGACATCGCCGGCAAGCAGGAACTCGTGGTCCTCTTCCAGCGCCTTCAGCGCACCCTCCAGCGAATGCGGGACGGTGGGGACGTCCTTGAGTTCCTCTGGTGGCAGCTCGTAGAGATCCTTGTCAATCGGCTTGCCAGGCTCGATGCGGTTCTTGATGCCGTCGAGACCAGCCATCATTGCGGCGGTGAAAGCCAAGTACGGGTTGCCCGACGGGTCCGGAGCGCGGAACTCGATGCGCTTGGCCTTCGGGTTTGCGCCGGTAATTGGGATTCGGATGGCGGCCGAGCGGTTCTCCTGGCTGTAGACCAAGTTGACGGGGGCCTCGAAGCCCGGAACCAGCCGGTGGTAGCTGTTCATCGTCGGGTTGGTGAAAGCCAGGACTGCGCCGGCGTGCTTCAGAATGCCGCCAATGTAGTAGCGCGCCATGTCCGACAGGCCACCGTAGCCATTCTCATCGTGGAATAGCGGCTTGCCATCCTTCCACAGTGACTGGTGGATGTGCATACCAGAGCCGCCATCGCCGGCCAATGGCTTCGGCATGAAGGTAGCGGACTTCTGGTTGAACTTGGCGGTGTTCTTCACCACGTACTTGAAAGTCTGCATGTCATCGGCAGCGTGCAGCAGGGTATTGAAACGATAGTTAATCTCCTGCTGACCGCCCGAACCCATCTCGTGGTGGGATTGCTCAACATGGAAGCCAACATCCTGCAGGTGCTCGCCGATTTCGTCACGAAGATCCTGCATGTGGTCATACGGAGCAGTAGGGAAGTAGCCGCCCTTGGTGCGCACCTTGTGGCCGAGGTTGCGCGATCCGTCCGGGTTTACCTTCACACCGGAGTTCCACCAGCCCTCAACCGAGTCCACCTCGTGGAATGACTTGTTTGAACTGGAGTCGTAGCGGACGGAGTCGAAGATGTAGAACTCTGCCTCAGCGCCAAAATTACAGGTATCGGCGAAGCCCAGTTCGTTCAGGTAGTTCTCGGCCTTGCGGGCAATATTGCGCGGGTCGCGACTAAACGGCTCGCGGGTGTGCGGGTCATGGACGAAGAACTTCATGTTCAGCGTCTTCGACTTACGGAACGGGTCGATGAAAGCCGTGTCCAGGTCGGGCAGCAGCATCATGTCGGAGTTATCCACCGAGGTGTAACCCGCAATGGAAGATCCGTCGAAGGCGAGGCCCTCATAGGCTGAGTCCTCATCAAACTCGGATACCGGAACGGTTAGGTGCTGTTCGATGCCGGGAACGTCGGTGAACTGGACGTCTACCCAGCGAATGTCATTGTCCCGGATGTATCGTTGGATTCCTTCCGGAGTTGTCTGGTCACTGCTGGGTTTGAACTTACCCATTGGTAAAACTCGCCTACTTCGCGTCTAGCTTGTTGAGCTTACTAATCGTGTTATCGAACTTGCTGGTCACTACTACTTCAGCAGCGGAACATCCCACAGGTTCAGCTTGGTGCCGATGCCCTTTGCCAGGGCGTTGTCGTAGACATCGGTGGCCCAGGCGACGTCCTCGACTGGCATGCCTCCGATGGAGTAGCAGAAGATTTCCTCGTCGTTCTGGCGACCCGGGGCCTTACCGGAAGCGATATCACCAATGTTGACAAGCTTCTCGGCGGGAAGGGTGCCCTCTTCCTTCATGTCCCACCAGCGGTTACCCGGAATACCGAGCAAGCGCTCATAGGTCACGTCTGGGCCGTTCTCGTTGAACCACTCTTCGTACAGGCCGGTGTAGTCAACGACGAGGTTGCAGTCGTCGGAACGCACGAAGTCGTCGTCGAGGCGTGCAGCGGCTGGCATGAGCAGCAGCGCGCCGGGCTTCAGATACTCCTTCTTGAAGTACGGGAAACCGGACGGGCCATCGGAGGAAGTCGAGGTGCCGGCGATGAGGATGTTGGAGTCGCGGATGGCCTCTTCTTCGGTCTCGACGATACGGACCTCTTCCAGCTGCGGGAACTCGTTCTTAATCCAATCGACAGCCTTCTGAGTCGAGGCCTGGGAGCGGCCCTTGACCTTGACCTTCTTAATGCCCGGACGCTGCGACATGGCAGAGCCGAGAATGGTGCGGCTCATAACACCCGGGCCAATGATGCCAACGACCTCGGCGTCTTCGACGGCCAGGTGCTTGACGCCGACACCCGGAACAGCGCCAGTGCGGTATGCCGACAGGAGGTTTGCCGACATGACAGCCTTCGGGGCACCCGTAATTGCATCGTTGAGAATGAACAGGTGGATCGAACGTGGCAGGTCGTTCTGGCGGTTATCGGCATTGGAGCCGTACCACTTCACACCTGCGCCGTTGAAGCGACCACCGAGGTAAGCGGGCATTGCCATGAAACGACGGTCAGGGCCATTTGCCGGCATACCCTCATGGATTGGGTTATCCGGGAAGTTGATCTGGGCACCGTGGGAGTTAGCGGAAGCACCGGCCATGCGGTAGTCGCCGTCAGCCAGCAGAATCAGGGTTTCTTCCATGGTCTCAACACACTTGGCGAAATCCGTGACACCAGCTTCAACCATGTCCGGTTCGCTGAGGTAGAGAAAATCAATGCGAGTTGAGTTTTCTGGGTTGGCAGCGTTTTCGTTAGTCAAGAATGCTCAAATCCTTCTTAATGTTCATCGGCCACCCTATGCGGCGGCTCTGCTTAAGAAATTCCAGATGCATGCTCTCCAGAATCAATCAAATCGCCTCGGCGTGGGCTCTCGAGTCGCCATTTCCGAGGGGTATGGCGTACCACCATACGGAAAAACCACAGCGTAGGGGCGTTTACGCAGTTTTCAGCACGACATTCCCGCTTTACGACGGTCACAGCGACAGAGTCCAATTTCCGTCAATAAGTTGCCCGTAATAACTACTTCGACATGCACAATTGATACTTTTTGAGAACGATTACAGATGAGTGAATTATCCTCCCACGCATCAATGTTTATGAACTTTGTCACATGTCATTAAGTTGCGACACATTTCTGGTTCAACGGGCGTGATTGCCTGGCGTCCTACCTTCGCAGCATGCCCCATCCGCTCTTGGTGTCCGCCCCCTTGCGGTGTCCCTCGCATCCGTCCCTCGTGTTGTCCCTAGCGCCACCCTCGCACTTATGGCCACTTTTCTGGCACTTATCGATGATTTTCCTTCACTCATCGACGGCTGTCCGGCACTTATGCGCACGGTATCCTCCCCACCCTGTCACTTGTCGATGCGCTGTTCACTTATGGCCACGCTATAGCGCATCGACAAGTGAATATTGCATCGATAAGACTGGGGCGGAGAGTGTGCAACTCTACTCGTGCAGGGGTCGCGGCCCTTTTGTGGTGGTGTATGACCCTGTTCAGGGGAGTGGCCCGGAACCGCGCACAAATTCGTGCTCACATACGCGCGCGTATGCGGGCCCAGGCGCCCGCAGCCAGCATGACCGCAATGAAAAACCGCCTGACCACATTAACTGTGGTCAGGCGGCATCTAACAAGCTCGTTGGGCGGCCATGAGGAGCAATGGGGGGGTGCTTGCTGTGGCCGTCGTGAAGCGAAAACTTTAGCAGTCGTAGTACATTTCGTATTCCTGCGGAGTCGGGCGCAGGCGAACCGGTTCGATCTCGTTTTCGTACTTGTAGTCGATGTAGGTCTGGATGAGGTCCTCGGTGAAGACATCGCCCTCGAGCAGGAACTCGTGGTCGTTGCGCAGGGCCTCGAGCGCGGCCTCGAGAGAGGTCGGAGCCTGTGGGATGTCGGCGGCTTCCTCCGGCGGGAGCTCGTAGAGATCCTTGTCAACCGGAGCGTGCGGCTCGATGCGGTTCTTCACGCCGTCCAGTCCGGCCATCATCATGGCAGCGAAGCCAAGGTACGGGTTGCCCGACGGGTCCGGGGCACGGAACTCGATGCGCTTTGCCTTCGGGTTGGAGCCGGTGATCGGAATGCGAACAGCGGCAGAGCGATTGCGCTGCGAGTAGACCAGGTTAATCGGAGCCTCGAAGCCCTTGACCAGGCGGTGGTAGGAGTTCAGGGTCGGGTTGGTGAAGGCCAGTACCGCACCTGCGTGGTACAGGATGCCGCCGATGTACCAGCGAGCGATGTCCGACAGTCCTGCGTAACCGGCCTCATCGTGGAACAGCGGCTTGCCGTCCTTCCACAGCGACTGGTGAGCGTGCATGCCCGAGCCGTTGTCGCCAGCCAGCGGCTTCGGCATAAAGGTGACGGACTTGCCCTCTTCCCAGGCGGTGTTCTTGATGATGTACTTGAAGGTCTGCAGGTCGTCTGCAGCGTGCAACATCGTGTTGAACTTGTAGTTGATCTCCTGCTGGCCACCAGTGCCGACCTCGTGGTGGGCGCGCTCCAGGTCGAAGCCGGCGTCAGCGAGCTTCAGGCACATCTTGTCGCGCAGGTCCTGGTAGTGGTCGTACGGAGCGGTAGGGAAGTAGCCGCCCTTCAGACGGGTCTTGTAACCCAGGTTTGCAGAGCCGTCCGGGTTCTGGTCCTTGCCGCGGTTCCACCAGCCTTCGATGGAATCAACTTCGTAGAAGCCGCGGTTGGTGTCGGTCTCGAACTCTACGTTGTCGAAGATGTAAAACTCCGCCTCAGCGCCGAAGAAACAGGTGTCGGCGATGCCGGTAGAGATGAGGTATTCCTCCGCCTTCTTCGCGACGTTACGCGGGTCGCGGGAGAACGGCTCGAGGGTAAACGGATCGTGGACGAAGAACTTGACGTTCAGGGTCTTTGCCTTGCGGAACGGGTCAATGCGCGCGGTGCTCAGGTCGGGCAGCAGTGCCATGTCGGACTCGTCGATGGAAGTGAAACCACGAATCGAGGAACCGTCGAATGCCAGGCCTTCGGCCATCGCGTCCTCGTCAAATGCGGATGCCGGGATGGTGAAGTGCTGCTCGATGCCGGGAACATCCGTGAAGCGGACGTCTACGAACTCGACGCCCTCTTCCTTGATATACGCGACTACTTCCTCGGGAGTTTTGAAGGACATGTGCGGTCTCCTTAGTTGGCCTTGTTTAGTACGCAGCAGGGAATTCTTGCACGCTGTTTCGTGCACCTGCCGCGCTGTCAAGGACTGGCCGGTTGACGCCTTCAAGCTTAACGAACCACGCATTCATTCTGGAATTAGAACCACGAATTTCTGGCATGGCGCGTGAGGAATTCGCCAATACGGAATGGGTTACGCAAATAGGGAGCGGATTATCTGTTTATGGAAACACGGCAATATCCTGCGCATTCATGTCACACACGCTTTACGACGAGCCTTTAGCTCCCATGCTGATAAGAAAATGGAAAAGGCGACGCAACATCGCCCCCGGATTACCCCCGCACGCGCTGAATGGCTGTCCCAGCCCGTGATTTGATAGCCGGATTGCTGCACTAGACTATGAACCCATGGAAGAAAAGCACAGTTGGCTAGATGGCCCTCAGATTCCGGGAGAGTTCGATAATCCGGACAAGCTCTCGGACTATCCCGGCCAGGCATTGGGTCTTGCCCCCGATGGCCCAGGATCGCAAGCGACGTTGATGCGTCGCGTCGGCGGCATTCTCATTGACTGGATTATTTCCTTGATGATTGCCGGCGCTTTTTCGATGTTCTTCGGCCCGAGCGAGGCGCAGATTGACCAGTTCGGGGATTCGTTTATCGCCTGGCAGTCATTCCTTGCGACCTATTCGCCAGTTGTCTTCCTCATTATTGGCACGGTGTCGGTTTGGCTGTTCGCCCGCACTCCGGGCCAGTGGATGATGAAGATGGGTGTCGCTCGCGTGGACAAGCCCGGCGAGCGAGTTGGCTTTGTTCGTGCCTTCTTCCGCAGCTTGCTTACTCTTTTCTTGCTGCCGCCAGCAATCACCGACTCGGATATGCGCGGCATGCACGACCGTGCCACTGGCACGGCCGTCATTTTGGGTTAGCGCTATAGCACCAACACGACCAGGACCTGGGCGAGAATAATCTTCATGATCATGGCCATTGGATACACCGTTGTGTATCCCATTGCCGGCAACTCGTTCTTGGCCTGGTCGTTGACGTATGAGAGCACTGCCGGGTGAGTCTGCAAGCCCGAGAGGATACCCGCAGTTTGGCCGAATGGAATCTTCAGCACACGGTGACCGACAATGAGGGTCAACAGTGCGGAGCTAAACGCGATGATGGCGGCAAGACCCAGAACTGTCAGTGATGCCGGGTCAGACAACGCAGCCTGGAATCCCTTACCAGCAGTGGTGCCGATACCAGCCAGGAACAGTGCTAGACCCATGGTGCGGAACGCCAGGTTGGCCGAGTAGGGGATAGGCCAAACCAACGGGCCAGTGCGGCCGACAGCACCCAGAATCAGCGCCACAACCAGTGGACCACCAGCGGATCCCAGGGCTAACGAGCTGCCGCCCGGAAGCGGAATCTTGATGAGACCCACCAAGACACCCAGCGTAAGCCCAAGGGTGAGTGGCAAGAGGTTGACGTCGGAAAGCTTCTTGTAAGAGTCGCCGAAGAACTTTGTTGCGTCCTTGATTTTCTCTGGCGGTGCAACTACGCGGACGCGATCACCAAGCTCTAGGCGCATGTTTGGTTCCGCGACGATGTCGTGGTCGCCGCGGCGGATACGCGTAATGATCATGCCATCCATGCGAGTCTGAAGCTCCGCGATGGGTACGCCAACCACGTCAGATGCAGAGACGAAGATGCGGCGGAAGTCTAGGCGGCCGTCGTGTGTCGGATCACCCGGCATAAGCTCGCCAATGTACTCGGCGGCACGAGCAATTTCTTCCTCTGTACCGACGACGGAAATAATATCGCCGACGGAGACAGTGTCACCCGGAGACGGAATGTAGAGGTGGCCCTTGTACTCAATGCGCGAAACCGTGATGTCCAAACCGAACTTCGACGGAAGGTCAGTGATGGAAGGCAGGTCGTCCTTGAGAATCTTGATGTCCCGAGTATGTAGCGGAAGCGCGGCGACACCTGCGTCAATAGCTTCCTGGTCGTGATCGACGCGGAAGACCTTCGACATAATACCGATAGAGGCAATCACTGCCAGCACGCCGATTGGGTAGGCCAGGGAGTAACCAATCACCGGCATATCGTGCGCAGCGGCCAGCTCGCCCTTATCCGAAATGAGGCTAGGAAGAGCATCGACGATTGCTGCCATAGCCGGGGTGTTGGTCAGGGCGCCTGTGAAGGCGCCTGCGCCTTCCACCGGATCGATAGGCAAAAACTTGATCAGCAGGAAAGACTCGATGGTGACAACTGCGAGCACACCAATGCCGAACAGGTTGTGCTTGATGCCGCGCGAGCGTAACGAGCTGAAGAACTCGGGGCCCGCCTCCAGCCCGATGGTGTAGACGAATAATGCCAGGCCCACGATGTAAATCAACGGGGAGATTTGAATTTCCGGCTCAATAGTCGCGAGGATAAGGCCGACGAAGAGGACGGCAGCCACGCCAAGCTTGAAGCCGAAGATCTTGATCTGGCCAATTGCCAGGCCAAGAAACAAAATCACTAGAAGCGCTAAGAGTTCATTTTCAGCCAAGAGTTGCACATATCCCATGGTGGCACAACTAGCAGTAATCTTCATTAAGCACTGTTTCCAGCAAGGATACGACCTTTGCTGACAGCGTGATAAGTGAGAGCAATCACTTCAACAAGACATCAATAACTGTGTGTGAAGACATGGCTTTAGGCATCGTTTTAAAGCTTTAAAGCACAAAAAAAGGGGGCCCGAAAGCCCCTTTTTTCTGCTTCAACCTAGATTGCCCCTCGGCGGGTTGCCCGAGCAACCGACCCTGGTGAAACCTAGCTAAAACCTCTAGTGCTTCTTGCCGCGATTGGCGGCACGGCGCGCACGACGGTTCATGCCGGCCTGTGGGTTAGCGCCCTTCGGCATTGGACCCTTGGGCATGTTCGCGCGCGCATCGCGAATACGGTCCATCGACTGGATGCGCTCATTCAGAGCGTTGGCCTGATCCTTATTCAGGTTGCGCGGCAAACGCATGAGTTCGCGCTGCAGCTTCTTCGGCGGGACCTGGCCCTCGTCGCTACCAGCAATCATGTCGTAAATCGGCGCTTCGCCCGCAATGCGTGCCAGCGACTTCTTCTCACGAGCAATCATCTGCTTGACGCGGTTCGGATCACCTTCACCGACCAGCACAACACCGGCGTTACCAATAACACGGTGAACAGCATCCATGTGCTGATTAGCGACAACACCGGTCTTGACGTGCCAGACATAGCCAACGCCCTGACGCATATTGTCCAGCGTCCACGCCGCAGCGCCGGCCTGGCCTTCCGCCTCTGTGTAGAAGGACGCCTCAAGACGCTTAGAGAAGATGTACATCGCGACCATAAAGCCGATCGAGATACCAATAATCGTCAGAACCCAGGGCCAGACTCCACCAATGAGCAGACCAAGCAGTAACAGCAGGATAATTGGACCGAAGAAGCCCAGCGCCATGTAAGGCACGAGCTTGTTGTCCCGCGAGCGCTGCAGCTTAAACGCCTGCCACATCTGGCTACGAGTCTGCTTACGCTGAGCGCGCTTGGCGGCGCGGTTCGCCTTCTTCATTTCTTTCGCATCATTGGTCGCCATAATCACCAACTTTAGGGCATGCGATGTAGTTTTAGGCAATAGACCGCGCCGTAGCGCCGTTTCGCTTTACGACGGCGCTGCGGCCGTCGGCCTCTAGGAAGCCGGAATAGTCGAAGTGACTGGCGTATCCTCCGATGCGCCATAGCGGTCGAGCAGAGTCGAGGCTTCCTGAAGCGCGAGGTTGTTGTCGTTGTCGTCGGCAAGCGCGGACAGATGCGCAGGCAGTTCCTGACCGCGGTGCGCCAGTGCACGGGCGTAGAGTCGGCCAGCGCGGTAGGAAGAGCGGACCAGCGGGCCGGACATGACGCCGGCAAAGCCCATCTCTTCAGCGGTCTTGGAGAGTTTGACGAACTCCTCCGGCTTAACCCAACGTTCAATTGGATGGTGCAGTGGAGTGGGGCGGAGGTACTGAGTGATCGTCAGAATATCGCAGCCGGCATCGTGCAAATCCTGCATAGCGGAGATGATCTCGTCGTAGGATTCGCCCATGCCCAGGATGAGGTTGGACTTGGTAACTAGCCCAGCTTCGCGAGCGCGAGTGATGAGTTCCAAGGAACGCTCGTAGCGGAATGCGGGGCGGATGCGCTTGAAGATGCGCGGCACCGTTTCCAAGTTGTGGGCGAAAACCTCGGGCTTGGCGTCGAATACCTGCTGTGCTGCAGATTCGTCGCCACGGAAGTCATCGACAAGGAGCTCGACTCCGGTATTCGGGTTGAGTTCGTGGATCTGGCGGCAGGTCTCAGCGTAGAGCCAGGATGCACCGTCGGGCAGATCGTCGCGGGCGACACCGGTGATAGTGGCGTAACGAAGACCCATCTCGCGGACGGATTCCGCAACACGACGCGGCTCATCCTTATCCAATGGGTCGGGCTTGGCTGAGTTAATCTGGCAGAAGTCGCAGCGGCGGGTGCACTTATCGCCGCCGATGAGGAAGGTGGCCTCGCGGTCTTCCCAACATTCGTGAATGTTCGGGCAGCCAGCCTCCTGACAGACCGTGTGCAAAGAGGCACCCGAGACACGGTTTTTCATGTCCTTGTAGCTGGGGCCCGGACGAACCTGGTTGCGAATCCACCGGGGCTTGTTCTCGATAGGGGTCTCGGCATTTCGTGCCTCGACGCGCAGTAACTTACGTCCTTCTGGCTTAACAGTCACAGTTTCATCCTACTCTTTTGTTGATGAGTACTCGAATATGCCGGTGGTGGAGTTGTGCTTCACCCGGTGTGGCAGGTCCTTCGTGGGGTCGGGCGCGGAGCCGAAGGAATGGTCGGCAACGGTCAGATGGCCTTCCAAAGCATCTTGCAAATCTGCCAGAAGCGGCTCTGTCATCTCTGACACGCTAACATCTCGGTCAAGCTCCCGGGATAGGGTGGTCACTCCAGCGTCGGAGATGCCACACGGGATGATGTAGTTGTAGAACTCCATAGAGTTGTCGCAGTTCAGACTGAGTCCGTGCATGGTTACACCATGGGTCACGCGGATTCCCAGTGCCGCAATCTTTCGGTCGCTCAGTCCGTTTGATGCGGGAACCCATACCCCCGAGCGGCCATCGATGCGGCCAGCAGCCGCGATGCCAGCTCGGCGAACGGTTTGAATGAGGGCTTCTTCCAGTCTGCGGACGTAGTCCACCACATCGACCGGCTGAGCGAGCTTGATGATGGGATACATCACAAGCTGGCCCGGGCCGTGCCAGGTGATGCGGCCACCGCGGTCGACATCGACGACCGGCAACCCATTGGTAGGACGGTCCTCCGGCTGGGTGCGCTTTCCTGCTGTGTAAAGACTCGGGTGCTCAAGCACGAGAACCTGATCTGGAATTAGGTCTTTCGCACGCTTGGCAGCAAGGTCTGCCTGTAGGTGCCAGGTCTCTTCGTAGTCGACAAGGCCGAGATGTTGAATCTCGATGTCGGAGCTTGATTCCCGAATGGATTTATCTGCGCGAGTAAAAGGTTTTCTTGGGGCAGTCATGGTGGCCTATAGGATACGCCGAAATTCTGTGAGCCTCAGAATCCTTGTTACTTGGATAGCGCCAGACTTACTTGGATAGCACCAGACGTAAAAATACCCCGGTGGTCACTAGAAAGTGACCGCCGGGGTAAAAGTGGCGTGCTTTTGTGGGCTTAGCCGAAGACGACGCGGAGGATGGAAACGGTAATTGCCGAGATACCTGCAGCGGCCGGAAGGGTAATAACCCAGGCCAAACCAATCGGCTTCATCAGGTTCCAGTTAGCGGCGCGGTTAACGATACCGACACCGAGAACGGCACCAATCAGAATGTGGGTGGAAGAAACCGGCAGACCCAGCAGGGAAGCAATCATAACGACCACAGCAGCGGAAAGCTCTGCGGCAAAACCCGATGCTGGGTGGATCTCAGTCAGGCCGGAACCGACGGTCTTGATAACGAAGCGGCCGATAAACCACAGACCGGAGATGAGAGCGACACCCATGGTGGTCATGACTGCCAGCGGAACACCAGACTCGGAAGAGATCTCGTTGGTACGGAGAACATCCAGAATTGCCACGAACGGGCCAAGCGCGTTAGCGATGTCGTTCGAGCCGTGGGAGAAAGCGAACGCAGCAGCGGTGAAGACCTGCATCCAGCTGAACAGCAGGAAGGTGGAACGATCCAAATCCTGACGCTTCAAAGTACGCGCGAAGATGTAAACGGCAAGCCACACTGCGGTGGCGATCATGCCCATAATCAGAAAGTTGTCCAGGCTGGAAAGCCCTAGGTGAAGGTTCTTCAGACCCTTGAACAGCATCATCGCGGAGATGACGATAGAGCCCAGGGCTGCTAGACCCGGAACCCAAGCTTCCAGCGCACGGTGAGCGCGGACATCATCAACCTTGGATTCGATGTGGACGAGCTTGCGGAAGTACTCAGACTCCAGGTCATCCGGAGTCCAGTCGTTGTCACGCATCGTCGTCGCGTCGCGAAGCATCGCGTTGGTGTACGAGATCTGATCGTGCTCAGGGAGCTTTTCGAAGTCGTCGCGGTGCTGCGCCTTGAGGTCCGCCTTTTCCTGGTGGATGGCCTGCAGCTGCTTGGAAGCCTTGTCGTTGTAGACGAGAATCGAGTTCTTAATGCCGCCGAACAGGAGGAACGCGACCAAACCGCCGAGGAGCGGAGAGAGGACCCAAGAAACGGCGATCTGACCAATCTGATCCCACTGGACCATGCTCCAGCCACCCTTGCCGGTGATGAAACCGACCGTCAGTGCGGCACCGACGATACCGCCGACGATGGAGTGGGTAGTGGAGACTGGCCAACCCATGCGGGTCGCAACGAGGAGCCACACTGCCGCGCCAAGAAGCGCGGACATCATGATGAAGGCGAACTCCATCGGGTCCAAACCGTGGATTGCGTTCAGGTCCACAATGCCGGAACGGACGGTGTCAGTAACCTCGCCACCAGCGAGGACGGCGCCCGAAACCTCAAAGACTGAAGCGACAACAAGCGCCTGCTTCATGCTCAGGGTGCCGGCACCGACTGAAGTACCGAAGGAGTTAGCAACGTCGTTACCGCCGATGTTGAACGCCATGAAGACGGCGAACGCGATGGTAATCAGAAGGATTGCCGTATTTGCCTGCGGGCCCACAAAGTCATAAGCCCAGAAGACAAAAATTACGATGTTGATTGCGAGAAGCCCGCCGAAGAAGAGGTGCCACCACTTATCTGAGGAGCTCGATTGCTCAGATGATGTGGTCCCGGTCGACGAACTAGTATTCGCTGGAGCCGAGGACATGCTCCACCTTTCTAAGTTACGTACAGAGAGCAAAAATAGGCACGCCAAAGAAGCCTGCTGTCTAATGATTTCTTAGATTGGTAAAGGCTAATTGCTAACTAGGTGACGGCGAGGTTAACAAATAATGAATTTAATTATCGCTATCTTCAGCTCTCGTCGGTGTAGCTGAAAGCGATAGCCGGAACTGTGTGCGGGGGTGTGTGGTGTTCTCGCATTTCGGCAGGACAAAAAGTATGCGCATTTGCTACTTGCAGCTTTGCTTTCGGTTCGACCCTCCCGCTGTCTGCTAATGGCTTAACGGCGCAATAACAGCACGTTAATTCTTTGTGCCGATGGAGCCTTTGCTAGCTATGTGTGGCTACGTGAAATCTGAGCACTAGCCAAGAATAGGGGGCCTGCGCATTTGAAGGAATCGCTGATTAGGTTCAACTGCGGGACGAATGCGGCAAAAGAAATACCCGCGTCAGCCGCAAAGTGCGACTAACGCGGGCAGGGAAGAGGCAGAACCTCCTGCTAGCAAGCCAGCTAGATTCCCGCGGCGCTACTACCCCAGGAGGGGAGCAAGCTGCTTAGAGCTGCAGATCCGATTCGAAGTTAGCAACCTCGAGGCGGTCAACAACGGTCGTCATGAAGCGACCTGCATCAGCGCCGTCGATCAGGCGGTGATCGTAGGTAATTGGCAGGAAGACCATGGCGCGAATACCAATGGCATCTGCCTCATTCTCGGTGACGACTACTGCGCGCTTCTTAATCGCGCCGGTGCCGACCATTGCGGCCTGCGGCGGAACCAGAATCGGAGTGTCGGTCAGAGCGCCCTCGGAGCCGATGTTGGTAATGGTGAAGGTGCCGCCGGACAGGTCGTTCGGGGTCAGCTTGTTGTTGCGAGCGCGGTCTGCGATGTCCGCAATAGCAGCAGCCAGCTCCGGCAGGGACATATCCTGAGCGTTGTGGATGACCGGGGAGAGCAAACCACGCTCGGTATCGACAGCGATACCCAGGTTGACCTGCTCGTGGTAGGTAATCTCCTTGGTCTCTTCGTTCCAGGAAGCGTTGACGTTCGGGTGGCTGACCAGAGCCTCAACGATTGCCTTTGCAAAGAATGGCAGGAAGGTCAGCTTTGCGCCGTGCTTCTTCTCGAACTCAGCCTTCTTAGTAGCGCGCAAATCCCAGATGGCAGTCATATCGGCCTCGTGGACCTGGGTCAGCTGTGCGGAAGTCTGCAGAGACTCGAGGGTCTTGGCAGCGGTGATCTCGCGGATGCGGTTGACACGCTGGGTGGTGCCGCGCAGCTCAGCGAGCTCAGGGCGAACGCCCTTGGTGGACCAGTTGGAGCCGGACTCAGCAGTAGTCTCCTGGCCGCCCTCGGCAGCGCGCAGAACATCCTGCTTACGAATGCGGCCGCCGATTCCAGAGCCCTCGACCTTAGTCAGGTCAACGCCGTGCTTGTCAGCCAGCTTGCGGACCAGCGGGGTGACGTAAGGAACGTCCTTGTTAGCGGAAGGCTTGGATTCAGCCTTCGGAGCCTCAGCCTTCGGAGTCTCCTTCTTCGGCTCTTCCTTCTTTGGCTCCGGCTTGGACTCTGCCTTTGGCTCTTCCTTCTTTGGCTCCGGCTTGGATTCAGCCTTTGGAGCTTCCTTCTTCGGTGCAGCCTTCTTTGGCTGGCCACTGCCAACGCGAGCGATGACCTCGCCGACGTCAACGGTGTCGTCTTCGTCGTAGAGGACCTCGAGCAGGGTGCCTGCGACTGGGGAAGGAATTTCGGTGTCGACCTTGTCGGTGGAAACCTCGAGCAGTGGCTCGTCGACCTCGACGGTGTCGCCGACCTTCTTCAGCCAGGTGGTGATGGTGCCTTCGGTGACGGATTCGCCGAGCTCCGGCATCTCAACGTCAGTAGCGTCGCCAGCGTCAACGTCAGTGGAGTCTTCCTCAGTCTCCTCGTTAGCCTTTACTGGCTCCTCGTCCTTCTCGACTGCGGCAGATGCCTCCTCGGCCTCTTCCTTGGCGGCCGGAGCAGCGTCTGCATCGCCAACGCGAGCGATGACTTCGCCGACGTCAACGGTGTCGTCTTCGTCGTAGAGGACCTCGAGCAGGGTGCCTGCGACTGGGGAAGGAATTTCGGTGTCGACCTTGTCGGTGGAAACCTCGAGCAACGGTTCGTCGACCTCGACGGTGTCGCCGACCTTCTTCAGCCAAGTGGTAATCGTGCCTTCGGTGACGGATTCGCCGAGCTCCGGCATCTCAACGTCAGTAGCGGAACCGGAGGCAGCCTTCGGTGCTTCCTTCTTTGGCTCTTCAGCGTCTTCCTTCGGAGCCTCTTCCTCGGTCTCCTCAGCGGAATCGTCAGCGCCTTCCGGCTCTTCGCCCGGCTCGCCGACCTTTGCGATGACCTCGCCAACATCGACGGTGTCGTCTTCTTCAAAGAGAATCTCGGTGAGAACACCGGCGACCGGAGATGGAATTTCGGTGTCGACCTTGTCGGTGGAAACCTCGAGCAACGGTTCGTCGACCTCGACGGTGTCGCCGACCTTCTTCAGCCAGGTGGTAATGGTGCCTTCGGTAACTGATTCACCGAGCTCCGGCATCTCAATAGAGGTCGCCATGTTTGTGCACTCCTCGAAAAGTTAAGAAATCTCGTTTTAAGACGGTTATTACAAATTAGCTTACAGGTTGAAAACTCTGCTTGCCCCGTGGGCTGCGCCCGCTTTCGACTGGTGCGTGGAATAGCTCATTCCAGCCAGGATTCCAGCCGGGCGGGGCGCAGTCGGATGACCGGCTACTTCGTTGCCAAATCCTCAATCACAGAGAACATCGTCCGAACCGGAACACCAGTGCCCCGCTTCGGGGTATAACCATACTCCCCGGTGGTGTTGAAGGCCGGACCGGCAACGTCGATGTGAACCCATTCAACATCCTCGCCAACGAATTCGCGCAGGTATGCAGCTGCAACACTCATACCGCCAAAGCGAGAGTTCGTGACATTCCGCAGGTCAGCCACCGGCGACTTCAGGGCCTCTGCTAGCTCAACTGGAATCGGCATTGCCCAACCATTTTCACCAATGCTCTGAGACAGCTCTGCAACACGGTCACGGAACTCGTCGTTACCCAGGACGCCCGGGGTGCGCTCGCCAAGAGCGACCAGCTGCGCACCGGTCAGGGTAGCGGTGTCAATCAGGTGAGTCGGCTTGTCTTCGCAGGCGCGGACAATGGCGTCTGCGAGTACGAGGCGGCCCTCAGCGTCGGTATTCAGAATCTCAATGGTCTTACCGCCGTACTGCGTAATGACGTCGCCCGGACGGTACGCCTTACCACCCGGCATGTTCTCCGCCATTGGAACAGTTGCGGTCACCGGGGTGGATACACCTAGGCGAGCAGCCAGGACGACTGTGGCAATAACAGCCGCAGCGCCGCCCATATCGGAGATCATGTTCTCCATGCTGGCGCCCGGCTTCAGCGAAATACCGCCAGTATCAAAGGTGATGCCCTTACCGACCAGGCCCAGCGAATTCTCTGCCGACTCATCGCCCTTCCAGATCAGGCGCACCAGGCGCGGCCCGCGCGAGGATCCACCACCCACGGCATTGAGGCCTCCGAAACCGCCGGCGCGCAGAGCGTCGTCGTCAAGCACCTCGACCTCGAGCCCCGCGTCACGGCCCAGCGCTGCAGCAGCGTCAGCAAACGTCTCGGGGTAGAGGTGCGACGATGCTGTATTGACGAAGTCACGCGCGGTGGCAACGGCATCTACAATTGCCGAAGCGCGCTTTACGACGTCGTCATCAGCGCCCAACACAACCACCTTCTGGGTGGCCTCGTTGCTTTCTTCGGTGCTCTTCTGACCGGAGTAAGCGTAAGCGCCCAGCGCAAAGCCCTCGGCTGCAGCCTGCGGATCGATGGCGCCGAGAGTGTTAAAGACCACCTTGGCCTTGGTCATACGGCGGGCAGCGGCGCCGCAGGCACGGCGGATGTCTTCCGCATCCAGGTCCTCAGAACCCACGCCAACGCCCGTGACACTGTCGACATCCAGGCCAGCAGGAGCCGGGATGGTGGTCACGGACTCGGACTTAGCGCTGGCGGAGACTGCCTCAAAGGAGGCGAGCAGCTGCTCTGCAACCGAACCGATGGCCTCGGGTGCGACCAGCTCGAGGCCATCCTCGCCGTCGATAAGCGCGACGAGAACCGCGTCGGCGTCCGCGGGCAGAGAGTTGTCGGCAGCGATGACCACGCGAGTGCCGATAGCCGGCAGGTAATTGGACAAAACAGCGGCGTTGCGAGAGGCGCCGAGCTGTGCCGAATCATTGTTAGCGGGGACTGACATGTAGTTGCATCTCCTTGTAGTCGTACTATGTGGTACACCACCGTATCCCTATTTGCCGGTTCGTGTCCTTCACCCCTGGACAGCGGACTGACGAGCCAGCGCCACGACTATTGGAATGTACCCGCGCCTAGTGCCCGCGACGCTGACATTGCCCTGACTAACACGGTCTTTCGGGGGCGAGTATTGATACGACTCGATCCTCGACGGTTTAGGATGAAAGACATGTCTGCTTTGGAATTTGCAATCGAACGTAACCCGAATCCACTCTCTGATGCCGAGCGCGAGGAGATTTTGGCCAACCCTGGTTTCGGTAAGCACTTCACCGACCACATGGTCCGAATTGACTGGACTGCAGACAAAGGCTGGCATGGCGCCAAGCTGCAGGCATACGGTTCGATTGAAATGCAGCCGTCTTCTTCGGTCCTGCATTACGGGCAGTCGATTTTTGAGGGACTGAAGGCGTATCGCATGCCGGATGGTTCCATTGTTACTTTCCGCCCGGAGCAGAACGCTCGTCGCTTCCAGCGCTCCGCTGACCGCATTGCAATGCCGCAGCTGCCGGAGGAGACCTTCCTCGAGGCAATCCGCCTGCTGGTTGAAGCCGATGCAGCATGGGTGCCGCCAGCTGGTGGCGAAGAATCCCTGTACCTGCGTCCAATCATGTTCTCCACCGAGAGCACCCTGGGCGTGCACCCGTCGAACTCTTACACCTTCCTGCTCATCGCTTCACCTGCCGGCGCGTACTTCTCCGGTGGCATTAACCCGGTGACCGTGTGGATCTCCCACGAGTACGTGCGTGCCGCGCCGGGCGGCACCGGTGCTGCGAAGTTCGCAGGTAACTATGCAGCTTCGCTGGCGGCTCAGCAGCAGGCAGAGGAAAAGGGCTGCGACCAGGTTGTGTGGCTGGACGCTGTCGAGCGCAAGTACATCGAGGAGATGGGCGGCATGAACCTGGCGTTTATCTACCCGGATGAGAATGCTGACGCTGGTGTTCGGCTGGTGACTCCAGAGCTGTCTGGTTCGCTGCTGCCGGGCATTACTCGGGCATCGCTGCTGCAGGCTGCTCAGGATCTGGGCATGAATGTCGAGGAGCGTCGCATTTCCACCGAGGAATGGAAGAATGATGCCACCTCCGGTGTTATGAGCGAGGCATTCGCCTGCGGTACTGCTGCAGTCATCACCCCGGTCGGTTTTGTGAAGTCCGCTGAGGGCGAGTTCGAGATCAACGGCGGCGAGACCGGTGAGTGGACTATGAAGCTGCGCGAGCGGCTGACCGGTATCCAGCACGGCGAGGTTGAGGATACCCACGGTTGGATTTACAAGCTCGTTGAGGCTTAGTTTCGGCGTAGGTCGGCTAAGAAAAATTTAATAGTGGTTACTAGAATTAGTACTTTCGCAGCCCCTGTTCAGTATTCGCTGTTCAGGGGCTGCGTTTTTGCTTTGCTGGCTCCCCAACGGCTGTGCGATTTTCTCATGGTTCATGAATTGTTCAGGCGGCATTTGTTTAGCCGTTAAAAACACCTCTAGCGTGACCGGGGTCACTGTGAAAAACTACCAACACGATTGATTTTTGTAGTTGGGAAAACAGTTTGAGGCGCTGTGATGGTGGTAGTTCAAGACTTTTTTAAAGATAGTTTTTCGTCAAGTAGTTCAAAGCGCCTAAGGGTAACCATCGTTGTCACTCTGTTGTTGGCTGCGTGGACGATTGGGTTTAGTGCGATTCCGGCTCCGGTGGCGGCAGCCCAAGATTCGCCTTCGCCGTCCGGGGTGGAACAGCCCGCTCCTACGGGCGAAGGGGGTACGGGCGAAGCAAAAGCAGAGCTAATCATGGATCTGTCTGGTTCGATGCTTGCCGACGACGCCGGAGGCACCCGCCTCGATGCGGCAAAGCGCGCATCCACGGAGCTGATTGACTCCCTCCCGGATGATGCGCTGCTTGGCATGCTGGTTTATGGCCAGCGCGAATCCAGTGATGAATCCAACCGCGAACGTGGTTGCCAGGACATCGAGGTGCTGTCGCCTGTCCAAAAGGTCGACAAAGAAGGCCTGAAGAGCAGGATTGCCGGGTTGGAAGCTCAGGGCTATACGCCGATCGGCAATGCACTGCGTAAGGCGGCTGATGAGCTTGGCCCAGACGGTGAGCGGTCAATTATTTTGGTCTCTGACGGTATCGACACCTGCGCGCCGCCACCGGTGTGTGAGGTTGCGAAGGAACTGGCAGGGCAGGGTGTTGGCCTGACGATTCACACAGTGGGCTTCAAGGTCGATGAAGAAGCTCGCGCTGAGCTGGAGTGTGTTGCGCAGGTATCCGGTGGACAGAGCATGACTGCGGACGATGCTACCCAGCTTGCAGACCACATGAAGTTCTTGACTCAGCGGTCAGTGCAGGGCTACGAAACCACGGGTACTCCTTTCGAGTTCTCCGAGACTAAGGAAGGCGCGAAATGGCTCGGCGAGGGCAAGTACCAGACGACGCTGGTGCCAGAGGTTGCCCAGCACGATCGCACCCCGCTCTACTACCGAATCGCAGTGCCGAAGGGACACAACGCGATTGTTACCTCAAAGGTGTTAGCGAATATCGATGCTGAGGGTAAAGGCCAGCAGGATGTCCGAACTGAAGTTGACGAAATCATCAATGAAACTGGCGGAAAATGCCAGGACGACGGTCGTATGGGGTCGCTGACTGGCGCCGAAGCTAGTGCCGATTCGTGGACTCCAACTTCGGCTGATGCAAGCATTCTTGCATGGGATAGTGACCGCATCGAATCCAGTTGCGATCAAACCAAGTGGCTCGTCGCAAATAACGTGTGGGTCTATGACGGTGATTCAGTAGCGGACTATCGTGATGAACCGGTGAAGGTCGAGGTTAGCGTCCAGTTTGAGCCAGTCCTGAAGAAGCAGGATGCTGACAAACTAAATGAGGGGCGGTCTTCTTCGACCGGCGACAAAGCCTACAAAAAGGCCACTTTTGGAGAGGCCAAGCCCGTAAACGGTGGCAATAACGCAGCCCAAGCGCCGGAAGTTAAATCTGGGGATAACATCTCTGACACAATCGTGCCCGGTGAACAGAAGTTCTACAAGATCCCTGTCGAGTGGGGTCAGCGACCAGTGATTGCTGCCCGCACTGGAAATTCGGAGCGCGATAATGCCGATTCCATGGGAATTGCCCTGCTGAATCCGTTCGAGGTTTCCGTGGCGGATGGAGCAATGCACTTTTATCAGGATTCCGAGGACCTGAACTTGTCAACAGATCGTCCGGTCGAATACAACAACCGAGAATCTAATGTTGGAGGACGACCTGTAGCCAACGCCGGCTACTACTACGCGACTGTCCGAATGGCTAACTATCGCCCGGATGAAGAGGTCAGTGGCATCGATCAGCCGTTCCAGCTCGCATTCCTCCTGGACAACAAGCCAACTAAGGGGCCTGACTGGCGACCGACTGACAAGAACGGCCCGACTCCATCCGATAAGCCGATTCTGGCCAAGGGAGAGCCGGAACAGGAATCGTCAAAGGACTCGTCAGAAGATGCGTCGAATGAATCTGACTCCTCGGATACGGATTCTCAGGCATCCGCATCCTCGTCGGACATGGAAGATGAGGGCATGAGCCCGTTGGTCATTGGCACCGTTGTAGCAGTGGTCGCCGTGTTTATCGGCATTGCCGGCGCAATCGTCTACCAGAACAAGAAGCGCAAGGAGTAGACAAACCGTAAGATCAGGAAGTTCCTGAGCAGGGGGGGGGGGCAGGGTGGGGAAGGCAGCAAAATTGTGTCCGCTTGGCGTATCGCTGGCGGGCACATTTTTTGCTACTTAGCCGCAAGAACTGACAACTCCAAGAATTATGGGCTGCAGATGTGAAACTGTGTGAGTTTATGACACTTTCAAGCCATTTTTCGGACCATTTTTGACATAAACGCAGTCAGTAACTCGCATTGGCCCGCCGTCGCTAACATAACCGCAGTCACTAGCCCCACTGAACCCAAACCCCACTGAACCCAAACCTGGGAGTGCCACCCCAACAAAGAAAAGCGCGTCCCGTGCATCGCTGCGGCGGGACGCGCTTTTTTAATTAGCTGGGAGGCTAGAAGGTGTGCTCGTTCTTGGCGCCCCGGCAAACGGTCGGCGCAAAATAATTTGGGCGAGCCCCGAAACGAGCCTCCTGTACTCCGCCTTCCCGGCGGTGTGCCCTCAGAATACGTCCGCGTCAAAGCGACCGTCAATAGTTCTTTTTAAAGAAAACCCCAACGGGGGCAATGCGCGCATTTTCCCTGCTAGAACCCTATGGCAAGTGCCACGGCACAGACAGCGCACGTTATCTCAATGACTGCACCAAACACGTCGCCGTTGACTCCGCCAAACCTCTTCACGCAATGCCGCGTCAGCAGCAGTGTAACGCCAAAGCTCAGTGCACAAGCGACTACGCCCACGAGCCCAACCACCCAGCCCGACACAGCGAGCAGCAGTATCCACCAGCAGGTCACCGTGACTGTGGACTGAGTACCGGCAGTCAGAGAGCCGAAGCCGCTGTTCGAAAAAGGCGGAAAGCCGCGCCAGCAGGCAGTCGTTGCTGCCGCGCGAGAGGCTACAAAAGGCAAGCACAGCGCAACCACGCCAGGCCACATCTGACCGGCAGACCACTGCGACAGCACACTAGCCACAATCACGGCAAAAGCAGTCGTCGTCGTCAACATCGTCAGCACGATGGAGCCCACGCCCATTGGGCCGGTGCTCGGATCGCGCAGCACCTCCCGCGCCCCCTCCG
This sequence comes from Corynebacterium sp. HFH0082, assembly GCF_000411235.1. Classification (NCBI taxonomy): domain Bacteria; kingdom Bacillati; phylum Actinomycetota; class Actinomycetes; order Mycobacteriales; family Corynebacteriaceae; genus Corynebacterium; species Corynebacterium sp. HFH0082. The sequence goes on along the minus strand of NZ_KE150404.1, from coordinate 2,134,583 downwards.
GCGGCTTATACGAGCCGAGGGCATCCGCCACATCCGCCAGCCCATCCAGGTGCATCGCGCGGGTCAACATCTGTGCCGCCACCATAATCAGGGCGCCGCCGAGGATTGGGGTGACGTCGTAAAGCGTGGGCGTGCGTGACGACGACGTTGCGAACAGCGCCGCCGTGATGAGAACTGCACCCGCGGCAGGAACGAGCCCAGCTACTGGCAGTGCGGCGATGGCGCGACGGCCGGTGATACGGTCGAACACGCTCGCGCCTTTGAAAGGCAGGATGGTGAGCCAGGACAGGGCAGTGGTGATGGCCTCAGCGACGGCATTGCCGTGAGCAGAGTGATCGCCGTCGAGGTTGTCCTGGTGAGACGGGCCGGCTTTGTCGGACAAGTCGATTAGTCCTTGGTGCTTACGCCTGCGTCGGCGAAAGTAGCCATGTTGCGCAGGACCGATACGCCGGATTTGACCAGTGGTAGGGCAGCGACGGCGCCGGAGCCTTCGCCAAGACGCATCCTGTATTCGAGAAGTGGTTCCTTATCCAGGTGTCGAAGGGCAAGCGCGTGCGCGGGCTCTGCCGACTTGTGGCCGGCGACCCACCAATCGCGGGCGCCCGGAGCGAGCTGGTCAGCCAGCAGAGCAGCGGATGTGACAACCACTCCGTCCAAAATCACAGGAGTGCGACGAACCGCTGCTTGCGCCAAGAACGCGGCCATCACGGTTATATCCGGTGAGGAAATACGACGGAGCACTTCAACCGGGTCATTGCGCAGGCGACGCACGCGGAACATGGCATCGCGTACGGCAGCGACCTTGAGCTTCCACCCTTCGTCATCAATGCCAGTGCCTCGGCCGACGACGACAACTGGTTCGGAGTTGGTCACGGCACCAATCAGCGCTGCGGCTGGAGTGGTGTTTCCGATGCCCAGGTCGCCGGCAATGAGCAGGTCAGCGCCTTCATCAACGGCGGCGTCGGCAATCGCGATGCCCGTGCGGATGGCCTTATCGACCTCCTCCTCGCTCATCGCATCCTCGCGGTCAATAGAACCACAGCTGCGACGGATACGGTATGGCCCTTCGGCATCGTGGTCGAGGGAAATGTCCACACCGGTAACAGTGGCTCCCGCGATGTCAGCGATAGCGTTCACGCCGGCACCCTTTGCCTCGATATTGGCAAGCATCTGAATAGACACCTCGGACGGGTACGCGGACACCCCGCCCTGGGCAACACCGTGGTCACCAGCGAAGACATAAACACGACAATCGTCCAGGTCACGCGGAGGGCATTCTCCCTGACACGCCGAAATCCAAATGCCGAGTTCTTCCAACCGGCCAAGTGAGCCTGCGGGCTTAGTCAACTGCTCATGGCGCGCGCGGGCGGCCTGTTCAGTCTCTTCGTCAGGGCGTGCTACCGGTCCAAAATAATCCGCGTTCATACTCTCAAACGCTACCCGAAAACGATTTGTCTACCGACCATTGGTGCACAGTTATTCGCATTGCTAGGCAGGCCGTCATAGGGGAAGCGGCGTGGCGTGAATCTAGCTCGCCGCCTTGACTTCCATGGGGCAGCCAGCCACAACTAGGACGACACGATCACAGATAGCTGCGAGCTGCTGGTTGAGAAGGCCAATCTCATCACGGAAAAGCCGCCCTGAACGGTGTTCGGGAATGACACCGAAGCCCACTTCGGGCGACACAATGAACAGGTCGGAATCTGCGGGGAAGTTGCGCACGGCGTCGACAAGCGAGTGCGTCCACGGCGCGACGCTGCCCCTCGGCGCTTCCCACAGCCCCTGCGCGTCGATGATGTGCGTCAGCCAGGTGCCGACATCGTCCAGCAGCATGCGCCGCTCCGGCGACTCGAGAGCTTCCACCGCATCGACGTCATCAACCGTGTGCCAGGCCACTCCGTGCTCTTTTGCCTGTGCTTGACGACGAATGCGGTGCTCCTCGACCCTGGAGTGAAAATCGCTATCACCGGGCCAGGGCCGTGCTGTTGCGATGTAGTGCAACACCGTTGAGGCTGCAGCATCTGAGCCACCGCCGGTTGAGGCTGCGGCGGTGGCCAGCAGCTCGTGCTCAGCCCATGAGGACTTGCCTGAGCGGGCGCCACCGAGAACCAAAGTGCGCATGGCAGATGAGGCTACTTGATTTCGTCGCCGATGTTGACCTGCGGACGCGGAGTACGCAGACGACGCGGCTGAGAAGCGCGGGAGTAAGCGTAGAAGCCCAGTCCCCAGGCTCCTTCGGTGGTCTTCGGGAAGCGCTCACGCGTCAACTTGATGGCACGGCGGCCGATGTAAATGCCCTCGATAATCAGGGCGATGATGAGAACCATCGCGATGAGAGATGCGATGTTGGCCAGCTTCGGCAGGGAAGTGCCAATCATCATAATCAGCAGCAGAATCAGCGCGAACGGGAGGAACACGTTAGCGAGGAAGCGACGGGAATCAACCCAGTCGCGGACAAACTTGCGCTCAGCGCCCTGGTCGCGTGGCAGCATGTAGCGCGGATCGCCGGCGGCCATGCGCTCGTCGGCAATGCGACGCTGCTCACGTCGCTCTGCTCGCTCGCGTGCCTTGGCGGCCTTGAGCTCTTCCTTGGACATGGAAGCCTTGAGCTCCTTGCGGCGCTGGCGAGCTTCCTTAGCGGTCAGCGGCGCCTCGACCGGGCCACGGCGGATGCCGCGTTCGCGCTCAACCTCGTTGCGCTTCGGAGTGGGGCGCCCCTTCTTGGGAGTAAAAGCACCGCTGTGCTTCTTCTCGGGCTGCTGAGACTCCGAAGCGGTGCCCTTGGCCCCGCTGGATGCGGTCGCGTCGGTGGCTACGTCTCCGGCGTTGGTTGCGTCAGCGTTAGCTGCCTCAGCTGCCTTGGACTTTTTGTCATTCTTTTTCCACGGTAGATTCACGACCCCAGATTATAAGGTCTTCAAGGTGCTTCCCTAATTAGGTTGCAGGTTGAGGGTCAGGGGCGGGGCAAGGGCGAGGTTTTGGGGATGACCGCCGCAGGGGCAGGCGGGAAGAGTGCGCTTGTGGCGTGGGAAGCCGTGGTGTGGTTGCGATGTGGCGGCAAAAAGAGACTTCCGAAAAAGAGAAAGAAAAAGAGAACCCAGAATTGGGAATTAAAGACTGGTCGGTAAGGTTGTGATAAATAATGACGTAGCCGACCTTGGGGTCGACTCGCATACTTAAACACTTCAACAAGGAGGACACGCGCTATGACTACTGCTCAGAGCACTGGCGTTACCCTGACCGAAGCTGCGGCTGCCAAGGCAAAGGCACTTCTGGACCAAGAAGGTGCCACCGACCTGGCACTGCGTATTTCCGTGGCTCCGGGCGGCTGTGCCGGCCTGCGCTACCAGCTCTACTTCGATGACCGCAGCCTCGACGGCGATGTCGCCGAAGTTTTCGGTGGCGTCAAGCTGGTCGTTGATCGCCAGTCGGTTCCGTACCTGTCCGGTGCCACCATCGACTTCGCTGACACCATTGAACAGCAGGGCTTCACCATCGATAACCCGAATGCCACTGGCTCCTGCGCTTGCGGTGACTCCTTCAACTAAGTCATTAGCTGAGCAGAGCTGTCAGCAGACGCTGTGAAAAGCGTCGGATAGTAAAAAGGCTCGGACCTCACTCTTGTTAACTGAGTGAGGTCCGAGCCTTTTCTATTGGTTGCCCCAGCGATGGTGACAGCCTGCCGGGGCAGGATGGGGCTGAATCGCGGAGACCGTCGTAAAGCGAGCTAGAGCTCGACGGGGTAGTCGCGCTGCTCGATGTCCGGAGTAATGCGGTCTTCGATGAAGATGCCGTGCCAGACCATGAAGGCCAGGATGGTCCAGAGGCGGCGGGAGTGGTCGCGCTCGGTTGGGTGGTGCTCGGCGAGCATCTTGAGCACGGCGTCCTTATTAATGAACTCTTCGGTCTGGGACTCGCGGATGATGTCCTCGGCCCAGCCGTGCAACTCGTCGCCTGCCAGCCAGTGGCGAATCGGCACCGGGAAGCCCAGTTTGCGGCGGTTGAGCACGTGCTCCGGAACAATCTGCTCCATGGCGCGACGCAATGCGTACTTGGTGGTGCCGTGAGAAACACGCATGTCCACCGGCAGCGTCTGCGCAACGTCGAAGACCACACGGTCGAGGAACGGCACGCGCAGCTCCAGGGAGTTAGCCATGGTGATCTTGTCCGCCTTGACCAGAATGTCGCCACGCAACCAGGTGAACAGATCCAAGTGCTGCATCCGAGTCACAGGGTCCCAGCCTTCAGACTGCGCGTAAATCGGCGCAGTGACATCGCTGTGGTCCCATTCCTTCTTGGCCCACGGCAGCACTTCCTGCAGCTGCTCAAAGTTAAAGGAACGAGCATTGCCGTAGTAGCGCTGTTCCAGCGGAGTAGTGCCTCGCTGCAGTAGCGACTTGCCGCGCATGCCCTCTGGCAGAGCTTCGCCGACCTTAGCCAGACCGCGCAGCAGGGGAGATGGAACCTTGTCGAACGGCTTCAGCGACAGCGGCTCCTTATAAATGGTGTAACCACCAAAGAGCTCGTCTGCGCCCTCACCGGACAGTACGACCTTAACGTGCTTACGAGCCTCTGCGGCCACGAAGTACAGCGGCACCAGTGCAGGGTCAGCTACCGGGTCATCGAGGTACCACATAATCTTAGGAATCGCCCCGGCGAACTCCTCCGGCGAGACGACCTTCACAATGTGCTCGACGCCAATGGCGGCGGCGGACTCGGCAGCCACATCGACCTCGGAGAAGCCCTCGCGCTCGAAGCCAGTGGTAAACGTCAGCAGGTTCGGGTTGTGGCGCTTAGCCAAAGTTGCAATCGCAGTGGAGTCGATACCGCCCGACAGGAACGAGCCCACCGTGACGTCGGCACGCATATGCTTCTCGACGCTGTCCTCCAGCGCACGGGCAATGCGGTCAAAAACATCCTGTTCAGCGCCCTTAGCCACTGGCTGAATCGGGAAATTCGGCTTGAAGTAGCGGGTCTGCTTAACTTCGCCACCAGGCGTAACGATGGCAGTGCAACCCGACTCCAGACGAACAATGTCAGTGTGCAGCGACTCCGGCTCCGGAACGTACTGCAGATCGACGTAGTGCTCCAGTGCGCGCTTATTCAGCTTCTTCGCATCGATGCCCATCTCCGGCGCAGCTTCGAGCAGGGACTTCTTCTCAGAACCGAAAATTGTGCCACGCTCTGTGGTGGCGTAGTAGAGCGGCTTAATGCCGAACGGATCGCGCGCCAGGAAAAGCTTGCGCTCGACGCTGTCCCAAATGGCAATGCCGAACATGCCGCGCAAGTGCTTTACGACGTCCGCTCCCCAGTGGTGGAACCCAACGACGATAGGTTCACCATCGCCGGAGGTATTAAAGGCATAGCCTTTCTTCTCCAGCTGCTCGCGAAGTTCGACGAAATTGTAGATTTCGCCGTTGAAGGTCATGGAGTAACGATTCGGCTGATTCTCTGGTCCCCACTGCAGCGGTTGGTGGCTGTGGGCAATATCAATAATGGATAGGCGGTTGAAGCCGAAAACTGCGTCCTCATCGTGCCACGTGCCTGCATCGTCAGGGCCGCGGTGCCGCATGCAGGGCAGGGCCCTTTCGACAACGGGAACGAGCTCCGCTGCGTCAGAATTTGCAGCCAGGATTCCGAGAAGACCACACATGCTTCGTGCGCGCACCTTTCGCTTAGTGTCACTTAATGGATTTTCGACGGCTCCGTAGCTAGCGGCTCAGCGCGACTGGTTGTCGCCTTAACCGGTGGCCGTGAAGGACCGCCGCGTGGCTGAGTAGCTGGGTTGAACCCCAGATTGGCGCCACATAGAAATGCTGCACCTACTTTAATGCCTTTTGGGGAAAAGCGAGAATGTCTGAGTTTGCCGTGTCTAGGGCTCGGGGCAAGGTTGCGCGGGACGGTGTGTGCGTCAGCGCGTGGCACAAACACTAAAAAATTCATAGACTTAGGAGCGTCAACAGGGTGTAACTGGTGAGAATGCCACCCCCGATAGGCGGGTCTTTCTCAGTATTTTATTAGGGCAGATATACTCAAAGGCACCCCACAGCCATATTTATTGTGGAGAAAGCTTAAGAATCGACTACTCTGCTTGGGTAGGACGAAACCTTAATCGGTTATCGAAAATTGTGTGGATCAGGAAGGCAGACACACGTGAATCAGCGTAGAAAGTTCGGAGTCGCCCGTAAGCTCGGCGTCCTCGGCGTTGCCACCGGTAGCGCAGCCTTGCTTGCCGGCTGCGATGTTAATCCTCCGGAGAACGGCTTCTTCAAGCTGCTCCGCTTTGGTTGGCCGGAAGGTGTGACCCCGGAAGCACAGTCCATGGGTAACTTCTGGGTTTGGACCTGGGTTGCAGCTTGGATTATCGGCATCATCGTTTGGGGCGTTACCCTTTACTCGATGGCAAACTTCACAGCTAAGAAGGCTGAAAAGAAGGGCAAGGGCGAGTTCCCGCGCCAGACTGCATACAACGTTCCGGTTGAGTTGTCTCTGACCATTCTCCCGATTCTGATCGTGATGACTCTGTTCTTCTTCACGGTTCAGACTCAGGACAAGGTCACTGCCCTGGATAAGGATCCGGAAGTTACCGTCGACGTCACCGGTTTCCAGTGGAACTGGAAGTTCGGTTACGCCAACATTTCCGCTGACCTGATGGGCGGCGAGGAATACAACGGCCGTATTGAGAAGCCGGCTGATGAGCAGTTCTTCACCGAGGGCGGCCACGAGGTTCCGTCCGCTGAGGATCGCGCAAAGCAGAAGGAGCACCCGGTTCACGGACGCTCCAAGGAGAGCCTCGACTACCTGCACTACGACGAGATTGAGACCCTCGGTACCACCGAAGAGGTTCCGGTCCTCGTTGTTCCGGAAGACACTGCAATCCAGTTCGACCTCGCGTCCGCTGACGTGATTCACTCCTTCTGGGTTCCGGAGTTCCTCTTCAAGCGCGACGTGTTCCCGCACCCGGAGGCTAACAAGTCCAACCGTGTCTTCCAGATCGAAAAGATTGACTCGGACAAGATTGCCAACCGACCAGAGGACAACCCGAGCGACAAGGTCAAGAACGCATTCGTTGGCCGTTGTGCCGAGATGTGTGGTACCTACCACGCAATGATGAACTTCGAGATTCGTGCTGTCTCCCGTGAGGCATTCACCGAGTACATCAAGTTCCGCCAGGAGAACCCAGAAGCTACTAACGCTGATGCTCTGAAGCACATCGGTGAGCCGGCATTCGCAGTCTCCACTTCGCCGTTCAACTCCGGTCGTGTCGACACCCGCGACATGGGTGATTGTGGTGCTAACACCATTGACCTGAACGCGACCGCCAAGTAAACCCAGCAAGATTCTTACTTAAAGGAAGTTCTCAAATGAAGTCTGCAGCAAAGCTCTTCTACGGACTTACCGTGTTCCTGGGGTTCATGGCTGTCGTCTACATCTTCGGCACTCAGTACCTCCAGGACACCGGTAACGTCATCAACGAAAGCCAGGGTCGCCTCGAGTGGGCTGGCGCAACCGGCCTGGTCCTCGCAGCTCTGATGACTCTGATGCTCGGTGGATACTTCCACTTCACTGAGCGCCGCTCCGACATCACCCCGGCCGACTTCGAAGAGGCAGAGATTGCCGACGGTGCAGGTACCCTCGGTTTCTTCTCCGCTAGCTCGATTTGGCCGTTCGTGATGACCATGGGCATCCTCCTCATGGGCTACGGCATCGCATTCATGGCCTACTGGCTGATTGTCCTTGGCGCGGTAATTCTGATCGTCTCCGGCACCAAGCTCAACACTCAGTACATCACTCCGCCGGAGAAGCACTAGTCCGAGTGCAATCAGACTGAACCACAGTCGTAGATAACCGAAAAGTCTCTCCCACTAACAAGGGCGTTAGTGGGAGAGACTTTTTTGTTTGGGCGAGTGGGAGGGGATTCCTAACTGGTGTTACCTCGTCGGTTAGGATCTGTAGTCAATATATGATTCCGCATCAAGCGAATTCGACGGGTTTCTGCCCCTTAGGTAGTTCGATGACCTCACCGTCAGTCACCTGCAGATGACGCGCTTCGAGCGAGTTGATCATGCGGTGATCGTGGGTAATCACAATAATTGTGCCCTCTGCAGATGCGATCGCGTCTTGGACCTGCTCGATTAGATCCACACTCAGATGGTTCGTAGGCTCATCGAGCAGCAAGATCTCCGGCGGATTGGCTACGACCAACGCTAACGCCACCCGGCGCTGCTGGCCGATGGAGAGGCTTCCTACCGGTCGATTGGCATCCTCAGGGCTAAGCAATCCAAAGTCGTCGAGAGGCACGCGGGCATTGGGCGCAAGGTCGTACAACTCACGGGCGGACTTCTTTGGGTTTTCCCAGTCTTGTTCCTGAGCCAGCATGGCTACTCGACAGTTCTCGCCGATACGCACCTCGCCAGCCTGCGTCTCAACTTGCCCCATGATCGTCTTAAACAAAGTAGATTTGCCGGCCCCATTAGGGCCGGTGATCACGACCTTGTCGCCGGGACGAATAGTCAGTGAACCAACCCGAATTCGATCTGGGACGACCACACCGCGCATCTTGATGTGAAAATCTTCATCGCTGCCCGAAGCAGCGCGCTTGGTCGGTAGGGGTGCGGTCAACGGGGCATCAAAGCCCAGTAGTGCCGGTGGACGCTCCACACCTTCCTCAATGAGTTCCTCCAGCCGCTGCTTAGCCGAACGCACGCGGCGGGCGATTTGCCGCTCTACACGACCGCCACGGCGGTCATAAGCCATCTTGTTATTGTCCGTCATTTCCCGACCCGGTGAGATCTCACGAGCGCCATTCTCGATGGTGTCTTCCAACCGATTGCGTTCATGCTCCTCCGAGCGCCACTGGTGCTCCCATAGCTCACGCTGGTGGCGACGGTGCTTCGCGTAGTCGGAGTAATTACCACGGAACAGCCCAATACCAGGGCGCCCCGGCACCAAGTCTCCAATTACAGTACAAACGGCATCCAGGAAGTCGCGGTCATGTGTTGCCACCACAACCACTCCAGGGTGGTTCTGGATGGTGTCAATCACGAGCTGGCGACCGCGTTCATCGAGATGGTTGGTGGGCTCGTCGAGAAGCAGAATCTCTGGCTTTCGAATGAGCGTAATCGCGAGCCCCAACCGCGCCCGCTGCCCGCCGGAAATCTCCGTGGTTAGTTGCTCTGTCAGGGGAGCGCCGTCCGGAGCAGAACCGGTCAGGCCGAGATGGTCGAGCACAATCTCCGCATTATGTTCGGCGTTCCAGTCATCGTGAGCCATGACGTCCGAGAAGGCCTTCGAATACGCCTTCTCTGCCGCCTTAGACTCATCTGGGGTCTCTGCTAAGGCCATCGCCTCAGCTGCCTCTTCTAACTCCGCTAAACGACGTTTCGAGGGGCCGAGGGCTTCATCGATAAGCATTTGCACCGTGGAGTCGAAAGGAGCTTCCAGTTCCTGAGAGCCGAGTACACGCGTGCCAACATGAGTCACCGTACCGCTCGTGGGCCGACGACGACCCGACAGCAGCCAAAGAAGAGTGGACTTGCCGGCTCCGTTGTCTCCAACCAGACCGAGGACATCGCCGTCGGAAAGCGTGAGCGAGACATCGCGCAAAACAGGCGTGGCCTCGTAGTCGAAGTTGACACCGTTGGCGACAAGCTGTGTGGCGTTGCTCGAAAGATCGGTGGTGGGGGAGGGACTGGTAGACATATGTCCATTTTAGTACTGGTAAACAGTAGATTTGGTATCCGACATATGTGGGGTCAAGGCGAAATCGGAAGAATCTGGGTAACAAAAACCACCCCGGTCGACATCCGAAGTGGATGCGGACCGGGGTGGTCTTATTTGAGCGCAGTAGAAAACCTACCGCGGAACTTTACTGCTCGAGCTGGCGACGCTCTTCAGCGTTTTGAGCTTCGAGGTCACGGAACATCTGAGCCTGCTGCTCGTGGTTCTCGTGCTCGATACGAGCTGCCTCTTCGGCGATCTCCGGGGAGTCCGGGCTGAAGAAGCTACCGCGACCCGGGCTACCAGCGGCGCCCAGTTCGTTCATGGTCTTCGGGACGTAAGCACCCTGGTACTCGAGCGGAACGGCGTGGCCGTGCTCGTCGACCGGACCCAGTGGCTGGTGGACCTCGATGAAGGAACCATCAGGTAGCTGGTTGATGATGCCCGTCTCGATGCCGTGCTCCAGGACAGCGCGGTCAGAGCGCTGCAGGCCGATGCAGATTCGGTAAGTGACGAAGTAAGCGATCGGAGGCAGGATGATCAGACCGATACGGCCAACCCAGGTCATCACGTTCAGCGAGATCTGGAAGTGGTATGCGATCAGGTCGTTACCACCGGACAGAGTCAGCAGGGTGTAGAAGACCAAAGCCATGGCACCCAGGCCGGAGCGAACCGGCACGTCGCGCGGACGCTGCAGCAGGTTGTGGTGGGCGTTGTCGCCGGTGATCTTCGCCTCGATGAACGGGTAAGCGAAGAGCAGGACAACCAGAACACCACAGAGCAGGGCGACCCAGAAGACTGCCGGGATCGTGTAAGAGCCCAAGTAAAGCTCCCACGGCGGCATGACACGGGCAGCACCGTCAGTCCACAGCATGTAGATATCCGGCTGGGAACCAGCGGAAACCTGCGCCGGGTTGTACGGGCCAAGGTTCCAAATTGCGTTGATCTGGAAGATACCAGCGAATAGCGCCAGGAAGCCGAACGTAATCAGGCCGAAGGAAACGGACTTGACTGCGAAGATCGGGAGAATACGAACGCCGACGACGTTGTTCTCGGTACGACCTGCGCCAGGGAACTGGGTGTGCTTCTGGTACCAGACCAGAGCCAGGTGAGCGGCAATCAGACCCAGCAGCAGGGCCGGGAGAATCAGCACGTGTGCAATGTACAGGCGCGGGATAATCATGTCACCCGGGAAGTCGCCGTTGAACATCATCCAGTGCAGCCAGGTGCCGATAATCGGCAGACCGATGATGATTGCGGACATAATACGCAGACCAACACCGGAAAGCAGGTCGTCCGGCAGGGAGTAACCCATGAAGCCCTCTGCCACGGACAGCAGCAGGAGGATGGAACCGATGACCCAGTTAGCCTCACGCGGCTTGCGGAATGCGCCGGTGAAGAAGATGCGGAACATGTGCGCCATGATGGACACGGCGAACAGCAGAGCACCCCAGTGGTGAATCTGGCGAATGAACAGGCCACCGCGAACCTCGAAGGAGATCTGCAGGGCGGTCTCGTAGGCGCGAGACATCTCGACACCGTTGAGCGGCGCGTAGGCACCGTCGTAAATGACCTTCGACATCGACGGGTCGAAGAACAGAGTCAGGTAAACACCCGAGAAGAGCAGGACTACGAAGGAGTAGAGTGCAATCTCGCCCAGCAGGAAGGACCAGTGGGTAGGGAATACCTTATTGAGCTGCTTACGCATGCCGCCAGACAGGGTGTAGCGGTCATCCATATTCTTAGCAGCGGTTGCTAGTTTCGTTGGATTACTCATGACTGACGCTCCCAGAATGCCGGACCGACGGGCTCAATGAAGTTGCCCTCTGCGTACATGTAGCCTTCTTCGTCAACGCTGATCGGCAGCTCTGGAAGAGCGCGAGCAGCTGGACCGAAGACCGGCTTGCCGTAGTGCAGTGCATCGAACTGCGACTGGTGGCATGGGCAGAGAATACGGTTCGTCTGCTGTTCGTACAGAGAAGTCGGGCAACCGATGTGTGTACAAATCTTCGAGTAGGCGAAGTAGTCGCCGTAGTGGAAGTCTTCCTGACCCTTGCGCAGGATTGCCTTTTCAGCGTCCTGGGAACGCAGACGGATCAGCATGACCGAGTTGCGGGAGCCGTGAATCGAGTGCATGTGTGCCTCGTAGACATCAGCATCCTTGGAGTACTTGTCGCCGTCGTTGACGTCCTCCTCCGGAAGAGGGAAGACGGTCTCCATGGAACCTGCGGACAGGTCCTCTGGGCGGAGGCGAACCAGGCGGGAAACGCCCTTAGTGGTGTAGCCGTGTACGCCCTCTTCAGCGATAGCGCCGGTGTCGCGACCCAGGTAAACCTTGTGGCCCTTCTCGACGAGAGTCCAGCCAGTGGTCCACAGGGTGCCGTCACCAGTGACGTCAACGTCGTAGCGTGGCTTCCACGGGTTCTTAATCATGCCGCCAAGCGGAAGGATCATGCCGATACCAGCCAGGACGGCGCCGGTACCAAGGAGGCCCTTGATAGCGGAGCGACGACCCAGGGTGGAGGTCTGCCAAGAATCGTTCAGCAGGGCAACGATGGTCTTCTGGTCGACCTCTTCGGACGGACCATCGTGGCGGCGCTGAACCGAAATCTCTTCCGGAATGAAGCGCTTGGTGAACTTAACTGCACCAATACCCAGGGTGACGATGCAGCCACCGATGGTGATACCCAGCAGCGGGGTGTACATAGTGTACAGCCACAGACCCTCTTCGCCGTGCCCCTTGTAGTGCCACGGGTAGAACAGGTAGATGGCGATGAATGCCAGGCCAAGAATGACCGACAGTGCCAGCCAGATGGTGACACCACGAGCCGCGCGCTTTTCAGCCGGGTCGTTGGCAATCGGGAAGCGTTCCTTGCGGTAAGCAATGGTCACGTCATCGAGTTCAGCACCCAGACGAGCGAGATCCGCATTGCTCATCTTCGACAGCTCTTCGGAGCTGTACTTCTTGTTTTCGTTATTACTCATCGGCGGGATCCAATCCAAAGAGCGGCCGCTACGAGAGCGACAATGCCTACAATCCACATGACAAGGCCCTCAGCAACTGGGCCGATGCCACCAATGCCCCAACCACCCGGGGTCGGAGTTTCCTTGGCGTTCTTGATGTAGGCGATGATGTCCTTCTTCTCGTCAGCAGACAGCTGGCGGTCAGAGAACTTCGGCATATTCTGCGGGCCGGTCAGCATGGCCTGGTAGATTTCCTGCTCATTTGCAGGATCCAGGACCGGTGCGTACTTACCGCTGGACAGTGCGCCGCCACGACCGGTGAAGTTGTGGCAGGATGCACAGTTCAGGCGGAACAGCTCGGAACCGCGAGCAACGTCAGCCTTGTCAAGCTCACCGTTCGGGCCAGCGTTCTTACCGCGTAGCGACTCCATAGCGATGGAGCCGTCCTCGTCGCGGACGATGCCGGCGCCGCCGCCATTAGCCTGGACGTAGGCTGCGATAGCCAGCGTCTGCTCTTCGGAGTAACGCGGGGTCTTACGTGCTGCCTGAGCCTCGTTGCGGAGCATCGGCATACGACCGGAGTGAACCTGGAAGTAAACCGAGCCTTCGCCGACGCCGATCAGCGACTTGCCGCGGTCCTTAACGCCCTGAAGGTTGGCGCCGTGGCAAGTAATACAAGCAACGTCGTAAAGCTCCTTGCCCTGCTGAATCATTGCGGCTTCATCCTGCTGAGCAGTAGCCGTCTGTGCATCAGGGGTCAGAGCATTAGCGAGGAAGCCCGCGCCGGTGAGGGCGAGAGCCATAGCCATAATGCCGGAGGCAGTACGGCGCATCTTGCGGCGGCCCTTTGACTTCGGGGCCGCAGCCAAGGACGTGGTGTCCTTGGTTTCGGAGGTAGTGTTTTCCATCTTTTTCCCTTTAATACTGTTCGTGGAAAGTGGATGGGCTGTAGGCCGTACTAAACAAAGGACGGCCAATACGGCCTACTGGATGAAGTAGATGGTGATAAACAGGCCAATCCACACGACGTCGACGAAGTGCCAGTAGTACGAGACCACGATGGCAGCAGTGGCCTGTGCCGGGGTGAACTTCGCCTTGGAGGTACGGATAAGCACCACAACGAAAGCCAGCACACCCGCGAGGACGTGGGCTGCGTGGAATCCGGTGGTGATGAAGAAGACCGAACCGTAAATGGAGTTCTGAATGGTCAGACCGTGGCTAACCAGTGTGAAGTACTCGTAAGCCTGGCCGACGAGGAAGATTGCACCCAGGGCGGTAGACAGTGCGTACCACTTACGGAGTGCGAAAACGTCGCCACGCTCGGCCGCGAACACGCCCCACTGGGCAGTGAACGAAGACGACACTAGGATCACGGTGATCAATAGTGCGTACGGGACATTGAGGTGGCCGGTACCCCAATCCCACGAATCGCCCTGGCCGTTCGCGCGTGACACGAAGTACATCGCGAACAGACCGGCGAAGAACATTAATTCCTGAGACAGGAACACAATCGTGCCGACACTGACCATATTCGGTCGGTTCAGTGTCGCAGCACGACGTGGTGCTGTCATACCTTGATTTTCAACTGCGCTCGTCACAACTAACAGTATGTACTGTTCTTAAGGAGTAGTCACGTTGCAACCCCCGTTTTTGTATAAAAATTCCTAAAATCCCAGGTCGCGAGGAAAGGTTTCTGAGAATTTCACTAATTTTTCCCCCTGTTGGGAACTTTCCGGTGTCTTTATCCGACGCGGGTGAATTCGAGGGTTTGGTTGTGCTGAGTTGCGCGGTGTCCATCCCCCCCTGGACTGCCAGGTTCACCTCCGGTGAACCTGGGTTTGCGATACTGCGGCATCAGCTGTCGGTTAGTTTATCGCAGGTTCGGCTCTATTTAATATCGTATTTTTCCAGTTGCCCCAATGGGGGTGAGATTTTCGGCGAACGCAAAAGGTGGACCTGGTGATGCGCTGGATATATGGGGGAGGTATCTTATCTTATTACGTACATCACGGTGGGATTTTTCAAAAGCCCTGTGATGTGGTGCACCTGGTGGACCGGATAACCAGTAGTACCTAGGTGCAGTTGTATTAATACTGTACGGGTACAGACTTGACTATCTAGTGGAAGGGAGTGGCGATGAGCGAGATCGGCGATAAGAGGGCGGTCGAGAACTGGCGCCATGTTCTCTCCACGATTGGCGCTGGCCGCGAAGTTTCCGGTGAGGGCATTCGATTCGCCATGGATCAGATCATGTCTGGTGCTTCCGGAGACGTGCAGACCGCAACGTTTGCTTTCGGTCTCCTCGCCAAGGGGATTACGGCTGCCGAGCTCGATGCTGCGGCTGAAGGCATGCTTTCATTTGCCCGCCCAGTTCATGATCCACAGCTCGCCGGTGTTATTGAGCGTGGAGCAGTCGATATCGTCGGCACCGGTGGTGATGGCGCAAATACCGTCAACATCTCCACGATGTCCATGATTGTTATCGCTGCCAGTGGTGTGCCGGTGCTCAAGCACGGTAACCGCGCGGCTTCTTCGAAGTCGGGCGGAGCTGACATGCTGGAGGCCTTTGGCATCGACATTGAGAACGGTCTCGTTACTTCTCCGGAACATCCGGATTTCTACGTGCGCTTCCTCTTTGCCGCTCGCTTTCATCCGGCCATGCGCTTCGCTGGACCTGTGCGTAAGGAGCTAGCGGTTCCGACAGTCTTCAACCTGTTGGGGCCGCTGACGAATCCAGCACGCCCGCAGGCGAGCTTGATTGGCTGTGCCTTCGAAGATCAGATGGAGACGATGGCGGACACCTTCGCCCGCCGTGGTCAGCGCGCGCTGGTGGTTCGCGGAAGCGATGGCCTCGACGAGATTACCGTTACTGGCCCCACCAAGGTCTTTATTGTGGAAAACGGTGGAGTTGCCGAAGATGTCATCGATCCACATGACTATGGCATGGAGTACTCCGAAATTGACGCGCTGCGTGGCGGTGACCCTGCTTACAACGCTGATGTTGCACGTCGCATTTGGGCTGGCGAGCTCGAAGGTCCGATTCGCGATGCAGTCATCCTTAACTCCGCCGCCGCAATCGCCATTTCGCGTGGTCTGAGTGGCCGTCCACTAAAGGAAGCTATGGCCGACTCCATTGAAGAGGTCAAGGAAACGCTCCAGTCGGGGCTGTGCTTGGATATCCTTACCGCGGCGATGAGGGGTTAAGGTTCGCGTCGCGCTTCACGACGTGCTTGCTGCGCGTCAATTGCCCACTGAAGGTATTTTCCTGCGCCCAGCCTAGGGTAGGAAAACTCGCCTCCGGTGGGCTTTATTCGTACCTCCGGGCGCTGCAGCCATTTCCAGATAATACTGAGTTCATCAATTGATGCTCCTTTATATAAGGAGTCATCTGGAGTGACTGTTTGGGCCGAACTCTCCATGAGGTCGATGATGTAGTTCATATCCGCGCCACGTGGTGCGGTGCTGGCGCCGGCCAACCTGCCGTAGCGAATTTCCGCTAGGTGCCAGCCTCCATTGCCATCGGGGAAAGCGGCTTGCAGAGATGGGATGGCGGCAAGCATGCTCAGGCGCTGCTGCTTGTCCAAGCTGATAATGAACTCCGCAGTGCGGTCACGCTGCACTGCCGCGCGTTGGAAGCGGTGTGCTTCGGCAAGTGCTGATATCTCTGCAATCATGTCTGCGATCTCGTTGGAACCGGTGGTAGAGATCTGGGTGGTTGTTATCGCAAAGTCGTCGTTAAGCGCAGAGAACCTGTCGCGGATGGCGGTAGCGGTGTCGCGCGTGCGGAAAGGACCTAGGCTGCGGGCGTCGGTGACTGTCCGGCTAATCTTGGCAGGCCGACCGGGGCTAGTGGGGACGATGTACCAGCCGCGGGTTGGTTCGGTGCGTTGTCGGTTGTAGGGCGGACGGAGTGCAGAGATCAGACGAGCCTCGCGGATTTCTGCAGCGAAGCCGTGCGGGCACTCGATGATCTCGACGCGTTCGGCTAGAGAGACCATTTCCGTAATCTTGCGACGAGAATCAGTGCCGTTGAAATACTGCAGAAGTCTACGTCGCAAATCGAGAGCTGTACCTATATATAAGGGGTCGTCATTTCTTGACCGAAAAACATAGACACCAGGGGTGTGCGGAGCTCCATCGGCAAGGTGCCGTTTAGCACGAACCTCTGGAGCGACGGTGGGCGAGTAGTGCACTAGCTCGGACGCTGTTTGTACTTCATCGCCAGCTAGTCTCTCCATGAGGTAGTGAAGGACGTCGACGGTTGCGATTGCGTCGTCAAGCGCCCGGTGGGTAGGGCGATTCGGAGAACCGACGTACCGTGCGAGCTGTGAGAGCTTGAAACTGCCAACTTGTGAGCGGTCGAGGACGCGACGCGCCAACGTGAGAGTGTCTACGACACTGGGGCTCGGCCAATCTAGGCCCAAATCTGTGCAAGCCTGGCGGAGGAATCCAATATCGAACTTGGCATTATGCGCAACCCAGACGCTTCCCCGGGCAAATTCGAGGAACTGAGTAATAACTGTGCCGAGCTGTGGTGCAGTTTCAACATCGGCGGTAGTGATGCCGGTGAGAGATGTGATGTGGTCGGGAATCTCCATGCCGGGGTCGATGAAGCTGGAAAAGGTGCCAATCGTCTTACCGCCACGGGTTTTGATGGCCCCAATTTCAATGATGTGGTCGTTCTTGGCCTTCAGTCCAGTCGTTTCTAGGTCTACGACGACAAAGGTGGTGTTGAAAAGAGAATCATCGACGGTGCCTTCGAGAGGGAAGTGCTGTTGTCCTGAATCCACATCAATAATCCTATTCTGAGCGCCCCTAGCGGTGTTAAAACTGTGAAACTTGAGCAAATTGAGCCGCTACAAGTTGGAGTGTGACATAAAACACGTTTTGAGCCCGCGATAAAAATGTGTCGACTTTAAGGCGTTAAGTGTAAAGTTCTCGGCGGACTTCAAAATGCCAGGTAGTGGCGCGTTTATCAAACTGTTATTATTCTGCTATAGGGGAGTGTCTAGTTGTAACAGCTTGGTAACGGTTTAGTTCTATCGATGGTAACAACCGGGCCTCGAGCGGTTTTCTGGACAAACGGCTAGACAAAACTTGATGCCATTTCGTAACCTTATCGAGACATTGAAACGGGGCCACTGAGTTGGTGCCGGTCATTGATAAGAAAACACAGAGCCTTATCGAAGGTCCTGAGGTTCTAAGTAGTGAGAGCCTCAGGGGATTCGAGCCGGGGACCCACCTCGAACCATGGGGTGAATCCCAAAGGGAAATCCCGGAGGGTAGGAAGTCTTCCATTCTTCCGAACCCGTCAGCTAACCCGGTCGGCTAAACAGGAAGATTTTGGAGTTTCAAAACAATGGGCAAGCACCACCGCCGTTCTAACTTTGCACGCAACGCAGTCGCATTTGGCGCAACCGTCGCCGGCGTTACCGCTCTCGCAGTTCCGACCGCTAACGCTAACCCGCTGAACGACATCCAGGGCGCACTGAACGGCTTCGATACCCCGCAGGTTGCAGGTCTGCAGGATGTTGTTGGCAAGTTCAATGACGTCGCAGGTGAGGTTACCTCCGGCAGCGTTGCAAACGTTGCAGCACCGTCCACCGGCTCGGCTATCGTCTCCGCTGCACGTTCCAAGATCGGTTCCCCGTACGTGTGGGGCGCTACCGGTCCGAACTCTTTCGACTGCTCCGGTCTGACCTCCTGGGCATACCAGCAGGTCGGTAAGTCGATTCCGCGCACCTCCCAGGCGCAGGCTTCCCAGGGCACCGCGGTCTCCAGCCCGGCACTGGGTGACATCGTTTCCTTCTACTCTGGCGCTACCCACGTCGGCATCTTCTCCGGCAACGGCAACGTGATTCACGCTCCGCAGTCCGGCGATGTCGTCAAGGAAGCTCCGATGAACTACATGCCGGTTCACAACTTCGTCCGCTTCTAATCTGTTTGAACGGATGACAACCTGCGGGGCCTTGATGTCCCGCAGAGCCTTGGCTCTCTTTTTACTGAGGGGCACTGAGGCGAGCGCCCGGGTGCTGACGCTATGCGCGTCGTAAAGCACTATAGGGGCGCTCGCCTCATTTTTTGTTTTTCTACTGCGGTTACGCAATGCGTGGAGTCGAAGGGCTATCCTGGTTACTCCCTTTGGATACCCCTTTGCGCTGGCGGTTTGTCGGTGTGTTGTTCCGCGGCAAGGCTGCTACAATTTGCTCGAATGCGTCAAGTGGTTTGATGTTTTGTTTTTCGGGGAAGAAATTTGAATACACAACTTGAAAAGGGTTTGGATTTGTCGCGTCACCGTGTCTCTCGTCGTCGCCACAACTCTCGTCGCGGTGTAGTCGGGCTTACGGTCGTGACTGGGCTAACCTTTGGCGCCGTAGGTTTGGCGCCGATTGCCTCTGCACAGGATGAACAGCCAGCCCCGGATCTGGCTACTGCAGACGGCATTATTGCAGAGCTGGAGAAGATTTCTCGGGATACCGAAGCGGTTTCTGAGGAAGTTACCGAGCTGGATTCCCAGGTTCAGGCCAAGGAAGAGGAACTCCGGCACGCCGAGGGGGAGCTGAAGCACTCTGAGGATCAGGTTCTCCGAGCACAGGATGACCTCAAGGCGCTCTCTGGTGAGATTTCTTACTTCGCGAAGAAGCGGATGCGTGGTGAAATCGTCGACCCATTGTCGGCCGCCCTGGGATCTGCCAGTGCTCAGGACGCTATCGACCGTGCCGGTTACATCAACAAGATGTTCCGCGACAACGATGAAGTTGTCAGCCGTGCGGTGCAAGCCCGCAAGGATGCCGAGGATGGTAAGGCCAATGCGCTGCGTCTGCAGGACGATATCCGCAAGCAGCTCGATGACCTGGCCAAGCGCCGCGATGATTTGGACAAGCGCAGCGCCGAATTTGATGAGCGCGCCGAGCATGTCAAGTCCATGGTTGAATCGCTGAGCCCCGAACAGCGGGAAATTTGGATTTCCAAGAACAACCCAATTACCGAAGGGTTGGACAAACTGTTCGGATCTTCCGCCGCAGTTGATGCCGCTCTGTCGAAGCTGGGCTCCCCGTACTCGTGGGGAGCTGCTGGTCCCTCTGAGTTCGATTGCTCGGGTCTGATGTACTGGGCGTACCAGCAGATTGGTAAGTCCATCCCGCGGACCTCGCAGGCGCAGCTCGCCGGTGGTACTCCGGTGAGCCGCGACCAGCTGCAGCCGGGCGACATCATCGGTTACTACCCGGGAATCACGCACGTGGGCATGTACATCGGCAATGGTCAGATTGTCCATGCTTCCGACTACGGTATTCCAGTCCAGGTCGTTTCCATCGACCAGGGTGGCCCGTACCAAGGCGCTGTCCGCTTCTAACTAGCGGCAGGTGGCCTCGCGTCCTTTTAGTCAAGGTAGATAAACTCGGCTCCATGTCTGCGCGCGTACTGCTCATTACGAATGACTTCCCGCCTCGCGATGGTGGAATCGAGTCCTACCTGCGTGATTTCTGTGCTCGTTTGGATCCGGAGAACCTCGTAGTCCTCGCGTCCTCGCGAGCTCCTAAAGAAAAGCTCCGCGCCTACGACGAGTCGCTACCGTACCGTGTTTATCGCATGCGTGATTCCGTGCTGCTGCCACTGCCGCACGTAGCTCGTCGCGCCGCTCAGATTATTCGCACCGAACGCATTGACACCGTCTGGTTTGGTGCAGCCGCGCCACTTGGTTTGCTTGCCGACGCATGCCGTCGCGCAGGTGCCGCCCGCATCGTTGCTACCACTCACGGACATGAAGTGGGCTGGTCGATGCTGCCTTTGGCCCGCCAGATGCTGGGGCGCATTGGTAAGAGCTCCGATGTTGTGACCTATATTTCCCGCTACACCCGTGGTCGATTTGCGGCAGCCTTTGGTCCGCAAACAGCATTTGAACGCCTGCCTTCCGGTGTCGATATCGAGCGATTCTCCCCGGACCCCGAGGCTGGGCAGAAGATCCGTCAGCACCACGGAATTGGTGAATCCCAGCCGCTTATCGTCTGTATTTCTCGGCTAGTCCGCCGAAAAGGGCAGGATATGCTGATTCGCAGCATGCCTAAGGTTCTTGAGCAGCACCCGGATGCCAGATTGCTGATCGTCGGCGTTGGTCCGTTGAACCGAGAATTGGAAAAGCTGGCAGTAAAGCTCGGGGTCTCCGAGCAGGTTATTTTTGCCGGCAAGGTCTCTTATGATGACCTCCCCGCCTATTACAATGCGGCCAGCATTTTTGCCATGCCCGCCCGAACTCGCGGACGTGGCCTCGATGTAGAAGGCCTCGGCATTGTCTACTTGGAAGCACAGGCCTGCGGTGTCCCTGTCATAGCTGGCAAGTCCGGTGGTGCTCCGGAGACCGTTATCGATGGCGAAACTGGCATCGTTGTCGACGGAGCCTCGAAGCGCAGCGTCGCCACCGGGCTGGTTGAGATTTTGGATGATCCGGAGCGCGCGGCGGCGATGGGAGCCTGTGGTCGGGAGCATGTTGTGCAGTCGTGGACCTGGGAGGTCATGGCTGCTCGGGCTCGCCGAATTCTCCGAACCTGCGCAATCCCTTTATAATCAACTGTTATGTCCACCGATATTCCGATTCATCCGAGCTCAGACGAGTCCGACGCCGCTGATCGCCCGGCTATCGGTTTTGATATTGGTGGAACAAACCTGCGCGCTGCAGTGGTCAGCGCTGATGGGCAGGTGTTGTATCGAGTTCAGACCAGTTCTGATGGCAGTGTGGATGCCATTGAGCGTGGCATTGTCCAGACATCCGAGCGCTTGGTTGAACGCTTTCCAGATGTCAGCGCCATCGGTTTAGCTGTAGCTGGTTTTTTGGATTCTGACCGCCAGACGGTTCGTTTTGCCCCGCATCTGCCGTGGCGCGATGCGAACGTCGTCAAGCGTTTATCCTTGCTTCTCCCATGTCCGCTGCAGCTTGAGCACGATGCCAACTCGGCCGCCTGGGGTGAGTATCGCTTTGGTGCGGCTCGCGGTGCGGATAATTGGGTGCTGTTTGCGCTGGGGACGGGAATCGGCGGCGCGATGATGCAGGGTGGTGAGATTTACCGTGGCGCGTACGGCACGGCGCCGGAATTCGGCCACCTCACCGTTGTGCCGGATGGTCGTCCCTGCTCCTGCGGAAAGCGTGGTTGCTTGGAGCGTTACTGCTCGGGTACGGCGTTGGTTACCACCGCTCAGGAACTCTCTGAATCCGGTCGCTACTTCTCGCGGCTTACCGACGGGCTCGTGGCCGGCTCGGTAACTGGTACCGATGTCGTCTCGGCTGCTCGCCAGGGGGATGAATTGGCTCTAGCTGCGATTGATGACTTTGCTACCTGGCTGGGGCGTGGCCTGTCGATGGTGGGCGATGTCTTTGATCCGGAATTGATTGTTATCGGTGGCGGTGTTGCCTCGGCGTCTGATCTATACCTGGACAAGGCCAAGGCCGAGTTTGCCCGCAATCTCACCGGTACTGGCTATCGTCCGGTAGCGGATGTGCGGGTCGCTGAACTAGGTGCGGATGCTGGGTTGATCGGTGCGGCGGATATTGCGCGCAGCGTTGTGGCTGCCGAGGGTGCGGCATCGTCGTAAAGCGTTAATTGGGGAATGTAGGGGAATTCGCCCGCGAAAAGGTGGGGGAATGGCTGCGGAGATGGATCGTCGGACCACCTGAACCTGTATAGTTTTAAACTGTGAATAATCGCTGGTACAAGTTCTTTAAGTACATCCTCATTGGCCCTTGGCTGCGGATCTATAATCGCCCGTACTACATCGGTGGTGAGAAGATTCCTCAGGAAGGTCCAGCGCTGATGGCGTCGAACCACCTTGCTGTGATGGATCACTTTTTCTTCCCACTGGTCTGCCGTCGTCAGCTGACGTTCCTGGCGAAGGCGGAGTACTTCACCACGCCGGGCTTTGTCGGCGGTATCCAGAAGTTCTTCTTCTCCTCGGTGGGGCAGGTGCCGATTGACCGTACCTCTGGTGATGCAGCTCGCGATGCGCTGAACGCAGGCTTGAAGGTGCTGTCACGCGGTGACCTGCTGGGCATTTCCTTGGAAGGCACCCGTAGTCCGGATGGTCGACTGTACCGCGGTAAAACTGGTGCGGCACGTGTAGCGCTGGAGTCCGGTGTGCCGGTGTTCCCAATGGCGATGATTGATACGGAGAAGGCCAACCCGATTGGTTCGTGGATTCCTCGTCCGGTGAAGGTCGGAACGATTATCGGCGATCCGATTGATCCGTCGGAGTACAAAGCCAAGTACAGCGATGAGTATGAAGCGGCCAGGGCGCTGACGGATGACCTGATTAAGGAAATTCAGAAGCTTTCGGGTCAGGAATATGTCGATGCTTACGCGACTGATGTGAAGAAGTCCTTGGAGGCCGGCACCGGCTATCCAGCGGGAACCGAGCCGGGTGGAGAGCTGACCACTCCGGCTCCGGGGCCGAAGCCGACCCCTCGTCGCTGGTTCCGACGCGCTCGCTAGAATAATTAGGCGCAGATAGTTTTCGCGACAGTGGGGCTGCACACTTCCTATGGCGATTCGGTGCATGGGTAAGATTTGCTCGGTAGGGCTCCACGGTCTTTTGGTCGCGAGGTAGCCGACGCGAGGCCGAGGCTGGAGAGGATTCCACACCGTGCGTTATTTTTATGACACCGAGTTTATTGAAGACGGCAAGACTATTGATCTTGTCTCCATCGGTGTCGTAGCTGAGGACGGCCGCGAGTACTACGCGGTGTCTACCGAGTTCAATGAGAGCAAGGCCGGGCCGTGGGTTCGGGCCAATGTGCTCAATCAGCTGCCCAACCCCTCATCTCCGCTGTGGAAGAACCGGGACACGATCCGCGAGGAACTGCTGGCATTTTTCACCGAACCCGGTACGGGCAGCCCAGAGCTGTGGGCTTGGGTAGGCGCCTACGATCACATTGCGTTGGTGCAGCTTTGGGGTGATATGACCAAGCTGCCGCAGTTCATGCCACGTTATACCCGTGAACTCAAGCAGTACTGGGAGATGGCGGGTAAGCCACGGTTGCCGAAACAGACTGCAGGTAAGCACGACGCGCTGGCAGATGCCCAGCACAATCTGCTGAAGTTTCAAAAGATTGCACAGAAATTGCCGCTCGATTAAGCAGCGGAATTCGAATATTTGGTGACCTGACTAACACCCTTCTGGCAGGGGCACTACAATGAACTTCTGTGAGTTGGACTATTGATCTCCCTGTAGATGACCTGCCCGATCTGCCACCGCTTCCCGGCGACATGGCTGAGCGTTTTGCTGATGTCGTATCCCGCCAAGCCCTACAGCAGCCAAGCTGGGATGCCCGCGCCGCTGCAAACGTACGTCGCATTCTCGAATCGGTACCGCCAATTGTGGTCGCGCCTGAGGTTCGTAAGCTTCGTCAGGAGCTTGCCGACGTCGCTAATGGTAAGGCCTTCCTGTTGCAGGGTGGCGATTGTGCGGAGACCTTTGAGTCCAATACTGAGCCGCACATTCGCGCCAATGTGAAGACCTTGCTGCAGATGGCCGTTGTGCTGACCTACGGCGCATCCACCCCGGTCGTAAAGATGGCTCGTATCGCTGGTCAGTACGCCAAGCCGCGCTCGAAGGATATCGACGGCGACGGTTTGCTTAGCTACCGCGGTGACATGGTCAACGGCGTTGAGCCGACCGAAGAAGCTCGAGTTCACGACCCAGCTCGAATGGTGCGTGCTTACGCCAATGCCTCTGCGGCGATGAACCTGGTACGTGCACTGACAGGTTCGGGCACCGCTGACCTGCACCGTCTGCACGAGTGGAACCGTGAGTTCGTCAGCAACTCGCCGGCTGGCGCCCGCTACGAGGACCTGGCACGCGAGATTGATCACGCACTGCAGTTCATGGCTGCCTGTGGTGTTGCGGACTCGAACCTGCAGACCGCGCAGATTTACTGCTCGCATGAGGCGCTGGTTGTTGACTACGAGCGCGCTATGCTGCGCCTTTCTGAAAACGATGGCAACCAGGAGCTGTTCAATCTCTCCGCGCATCAGCTGTGGATTGGTGAGCGCACCCGTGGCATTGAGGACTTCCACATCAACCTGGCTGCCATGATTGGCAACCCCGTCGGTGTGAAGATTGGCCCGACCACCACGCCGGAGGAGGCTGTCGCTTACGCCGACAAGCTCGACCCGTTCTTCCAGCCTGGTCGCCTGACCCTGACTTCGCGTCTGGGCAATGACAAGGTTCGCTCCGTGCTGCCTCCCATCGTTGAGGCTGTGGAAGCTTCTGGTCACAAGGTCATTTGGCAGTGCGACCCGATGCACGGCAACACTTACTCGGCTTCCAATGGTTACAAGACCCGCCATTTCGACCGCATTGTCGACGAGGTTCAGGGCTTCTTCGAGGTGCACCGCTCGATCGGTTCGCACCCGGGCGGTATCCACGTGGAGCTGACCGGCGAAGATGTCACTGAGTGCCTCGGTGGCGCGCAGGACATTTCCGATGTCGACCTGCCAGGCCGTTACGCATCCGCTTGTGACCCGCGTTTGAACACTCAGCAGTCGCTGGAGCTGGCCTTCCTGGTTGCCGAGATGCTGCGCAACTAGTTGCAACCAGCTCAGCTAGGTACAACTAGCCCAGCTAGTGCAGCGCCGCACTCATTAGCGCGCCGCACTTTTTACAGAGTGCTGACCGAAATGCTGTCACCCGCCGTGGCCTTAGCGCCCGGTCGGGGTGACTGCAATACGATGCGATCGTTCTCGTTCGCAGAGCCGTCGATGTCGAGCTGAAGATGCTGTTTCTCCGCTTCACGACGTGCCTGCGCAACAGTTTTACCCAGCAGCTGCGGAACCTTCACTGCTCTGGATACGGTCAGCGTGACAGTCGCATCATTGGGGTTAACCAGACGACCTGCACTCGGTGAGACTGCGTCGACACGGCCGTAGTCGCGCGAGGAGGAGGACGCGTCCTTTACTTCGCTTACCTCAATGCCCTCGCGCTGCAGAATTTGGCGAGCAGTATCTTCCGACTTGCCCACTACATTGGGCACTTCGATGCCGTTGTTAATGGTCAACGTCACAGAACTACCGCGTTCGAGGCCAGTGCCTTCCTCAGGAGACACGGAAAGAACCTCTTCCGGCTCAGCAGAGGAGGAGAACTCCGCCGATACCTCCCGGACTTCCAGTCCGGCCTTACTCAACAGCTCACGAGCTTCATCCTCTTGAAGGCCCACGATTTTTGGCACCTTCACCGGTGCTGGCCCCTTGGAGTAATGCACAGTCACAACCGAGCCAACTTCGACGGTCTGTCCTGGAGCAGGAACCGCAAAGACCAAGCCGCCGGTGGAGACATCATCGGAAAAGACGGGGTCTCCGACCTCTTCTTTCAACGTCCGCTTAGCTAGGGCAGCGCTGAATACTTCCTTTGAGTGGTTCGCGGGATATGCGGGCACTGTCGGGCGGCCGAGGCTGACCAGCACGCGAACATCATCACCGCGGACAACCCGCGCTCCAGCCAGGGGGTCCGAGCCAATAATCTGGGACACTGCGACATCGTTGTCGTAGCGCTCATCAACCACCGGTTCAAAGCCCGCCTCACTGATTGCGGTCATCGCCTGTGGTTGCGACAGCCCAGTGATAGAGGGCACTTCGCCGTAACGGCCAGAGCCCAGCCACCATGCGCCAAGCCCCATGCCCAACGTGGCAACCAGGGCGATAATCAGCCACAATGCACATCCACGGCGCGTCCGCTGTCGGGTAGCTCGACGGCTCTTAGGCGTCTGAGTCTGAGCAGATCGCGGCTGCGGATGCTGTGGGTGCTGTGGGCCCTGAGTGTCCGGCGGCAGCGGATATTCCGGAGCGCCTGGAACGTCGGCTGGTACGAGAGCTCCACCAGACGGCTCCGGGGATTCCCAGCCAGGGGGGTTGTACTCGTCATAGCGATCGAAAGTGCGTGTCCGCCCCGCATCCGGGTCGTCGAAATCATCGAAAACGTTTGGTGGTCCCGGTGGTCGGGAAGAAACGGGGCTACCGGGTGCGTCCGTCGAGAAGCCATAGCCGTCGTGACCGAAGCGCTCGGGTGCCGTCTCTGCGGTGCCGTGTCTGTCATCGAAATGGTCGTTGCCCGGTCGGTGGAAGTCCTCTGTGAGCCCCTCCATGGCGGCAGCGTTGGCGGCTGCTGAATTGACGGGCGACGGCACGCGGAATGGTGGCAGCGCGAGTTTGTCCGCAATGTCTTCGAGTGCGTCACCGAATTCCTCGGCCGTCTCAAACCGATCCTCCGGCCTGCGGGAACAAGCGCGGGCGACCAACTCGTCGAACTCCTCGGGAACGCCGTCGATGAACTCCGAGGGTGGCGGGACATCTTCGTTCAATCGCTTCATGGCAACGCCGAGCGAAGAATCGGCGATGAATGGCGTGGTGCCGGTAAGCAGCTCAAAGAGCAAAATACCCGCCGCATACACATCGGATGCAGGGGAGATGGATTCACCCGTGACCTGCTCCGGAGCCAGATAAGCGACGGTGCCGACGATGACCGAGTTAGAGGTCACCTTGGCATCAGCGGCCGCGCGCACTAGACCGAAGTCCGCCAGCTTCACTCGCCCGTCCGAGGCAATCAGCACATTTTCCGGCTTGATATCTCGGTGCACCATGCCGCGGGAATGCGCCACCGATAGGGCGCGCAGAACTGAGCGCATCACGACGGCAGCTGCATGCGGAGGCATCGGACCGCGCTGACGGAGCAGTTCGCGGAGGGTCCCACCGTCGACGAATTCCATAATGAGGAAAACATGCCCCGCCGGGTCCGTGCCCTGGTCGTAGACGTTGACAAGCGACTCGTCATTGAGGTGCGCGACCGCGCGGGCCTCACGTTCGAAGCGGATGCGGAAAGACTCGTCGTCGACAAAACGCGGATCCATGACCTTTGCGGCCACCCTGCGATCGAGCCGCAAATCGGTGGCGCAGTACACGGTGCTCATGCCACCGTGTGCGATGGTGGCTCCGATGCGGTAGCGACCATCGAGAATCTGCCCCTCGACAAGCTGCGACATAAACCAGCCTTCCCTGTTCCAATCAGTTGCTTCTAATAAGTATATGGGGACGTACCTACTGCAAGGCCAACGCGCTAAAGTGACCAGTGTGAGAAAGATTCCAACTTGCCACGATGTCCTGAGCGCCGACGAACCCACTCTTGCGCTGCCCGATGCCGCTGACCTCATTGGCGTCACCGTCACCCGAATTCACGCGTTGCTGCAGGAGGGTCGCCTTATTGCAGTCCACCGCGACGGCATTGCACAAATTCCCGCCCGCTTCTTTGAAGATGATGAGGTCGCGCGTTTTGTACCTGGCGCACTCGCATTGCTTGCCGACGGCGGCTACACGCGAGAAGAAACGCTGGAGTGGCTATTCACCGAAGATGAATCTCTGCCTGGACGTCCGGTGGACGCCCTGCACGGTCACCTTGCACGCGAAGTAATGCGCCGCGCACAGGCTATGGCGTTGTAAAGACCCGGACGGCGTCCTACGCCCGCCGTCCTACGCCCGCGATAGCTCCTGTCGTAATCGCCCGGCCACTGCTGTGAAAAGCAGCGGGAGGGCGATTTTTGCTTTTCGAGCGCGTCCCACTTGAGCGCGTTGCGCAAAGACGTTGTAGTTCATGCGCTCAATTTCGCCGAGAATGTCTGAGTAGAGAATCTCCGCGGCACGGATAGCCTGACGCCCTGGCACCTCTAACATGTCCACGCCGCTGCTGGCTTCGGCATAGAGTGCGCGGTTGCGAGCGATGAAGAAGGCCAATGCCTGACGTACCGCCGGGGTCGTCTGTCCCGTGGCGGCACAGTAGCCGATCTCCTCGGTACCCACTCCGAAGGCCTCCCACTCATTCAGTGGTAGG
Source organism: Corynebacterium sp. HFH0082 (assembly GCF_000411235.1). Taxonomy (NCBI): domain Bacteria; kingdom Bacillati; phylum Actinomycetota; class Actinomycetes; order Mycobacteriales; family Corynebacteriaceae; genus Corynebacterium; species Corynebacterium sp. HFH0082. Next base: position 2,106,038 of record NZ_KE150404.1, on the reverse strand, counting down.
TAAATACGGCCACGGCGAAAATCCTCGGCGATGTCGCGGAGGAAATTCGTCACCTGAAAGGCTTTTCCCAGGAGCTCTGCGTAGGGAGTGGCTTCCTCGCGGGAGACCCCTGCGCGGGTGCCTAGGATGGGCATCATCTCAAGGCCGATGACTGCTGCGGAGCCCCACATATACGAGTCGAGTTGCTCCCATGTTTCAAAATGCGCAATGTGGCACGATGTGTCGGGCACGTCCATCAACATGGAGTGAACAAAGTCCGCAGAGAGCTGTGGATCGATGTCGTAGTCGCGAAAAGTCTGTGCGGCCGCCGAGATGACGGCACGGTCGCGGTCGCGGTGGACGTCGTCAAGCGAACCGATGACGACAGCTGAGTGGAAAAGCTCGCTTAAACGTGTGACCGTGGCTTCGATGTGCGTGGGGGAGCGGTCGGCGTCGGCGGGGCAGTCGACGTAGTCATCGACGATGCGTGCCCAGGCGTAGAGAGACCACACCGCACGCTGTTGGCGGGGTGCCAATAGTCGCGTGGCCAGGGAATACGTGCGACCGTGGGAGGCCATAATATCGCGGCAGAGCTCGTAGGACTGTGGCAGCGCGATTGTCGAGAGAGGCTGTGGGGTGGGCATGGACAACTATGCGACCTCGATCGACCGCGATAGGGGCGCTACCGTGGAATCCGTGTCTGCGGCGGTTTTATCGTCGCGCCACGGGTACTTCCAGCTGAACTTTCCAGTGGTCAGCCAGCCGACGGCCAGCCAGCCGAGAACGGTAATGATAACCATCCAGGGCACGTCGTAGAAGCGGTGATTGCCGCCGCCGGCGAAGGACAGCGACAGGATGAATGTGAACAACACGGTGCCTTGAATCACCCATCGTGGCGGGCGAATCGTTCCCATGGGAGTCAATAAGCTGGCGTAGTACCAGGGAAGTGCCACGGCATTAAATACGCAGGCCACCACGTAGGCGGCAATCATGCCAGCGACATTGTTACGAGGGGTGGCTCGGAAGTAGAACCAGGAGATCACGAGTCCCACCAGCATGATGATAGAGGAGACCACGCGTGTGTGGCTGACGATGACATTGAAACCGATGTCGTCGTTGAACCACGCCATGACGCCCGAGATCACACCAGCGACCGCTGACGGTGCTGCCAGGGGGTTAATCACCTTGGTATTGCCACTGATCTCGGAAATCCAGCCCCAGCTCGAGCCGGTCAGCCACGTCACCACTGCAAGCGTGCCGACGCAGACTGCGACCAACACGATGCCCACACCGGCAATCGCCGGAATCTTGCGCAGCATCTCTTGAACCGTGGCGATGGGCTCGCGCCTGGTCAACACAATCCACACGACGAAGGGAAGCGCCAGGACAGCGGTGGCTTTCAGCGCGACGCCGATTCCGATGAGGACAGCAGCGACCAGGCCACCCCGCATGTGCTCCATGTGCAGTGCGGCAACTAGTGCCAGGCTGACCAATCCGACCATCAGTGCCTCGTTGTGCATACCCGCAATCAGATGCAGTAGCACCAGTGGATTGAGCACACCGAGCCACTGTGCGAAAGCCGGATTTGCTCCAAGCTCCCGGGCGATTCGCGGGATCGACCAGACAATGGCGGCGAAGCCCAGCAGACACACAATGCGGTAGAGAATCACGCCGACGGTGATGTTGTCGCCGACAATCCGCGTGATGACCTCGCCAATTCCCAGATGCAGCGGGCCATACGGGGTGGTGGTATTCCGCCAATCTGCGGATACCTCCAGCAGCATCGGCCCTGGATTAGCTGCAGCTCCCTCGGTGTAGGGATCAAACCCATCGCGGACCATCGCGCCCTGCATGAGATACGAATAGACATCGCGAGAGAACAGCGGTGCGGCCAGCGCGAGGGGAATTGCCCAGGCCACCAGGATTGAATTGAACAGACGCAACGTGGACTCATCGCCGCCAGCGTTCGCTGGAACCGCAGCGCCTGCTGCGTCGCCAGCATGGGCAGAACCGGCCACAATGTCCCGGATGGTCCCCTTCGAGAACAGCAGTTCCCGCCCGATGCGCAGCCACGAGATAAGCAGCAGGGCGATACCTACCCAAATCACAATCTCACAGAAAATCTGACCGTGACCGTAGGTGATCCAGTCGAGTCCCAGAGCGTGGACAAGGCCGCCACGGTAGCGATTCGCACCGGAACCGTAGGAGCCCAGAGCAATGAGGATGCCACCGTAGACACCCAGCTGAGCACTCCGCGATAATTTCATGTCAACCTAAACAATCGATACATTGCTGATGCATTAATCCTAGTTGGTCAGTGACCACCGGCAGACATCCGGGAGACATTCATGAGCTAAGGCGTTTCAAACCGCTGTGCCGCAAGTCGTCCCGAAATCATGACCGTCGGCACGCCAACCCCCGGCACCGTCGTCGATCCCGCCAGCGTCAGATTCTTTGGCATCTTCGGAGAGAAGTTGCGGGGACGGAACGGCCCCGTCTGTCGGAACAGATGCGCCAGCCCAAACGGCGAGCCAACGCCCATGTCGCGTTCTTGCCACTGCTGAGGGGTATCGATCCGACCGACTCGCCACTTCGTAGAAATCCCGGTCAGTCCGCGCCGCTCCAGCTCAGCGGTTATTTTCGCAACGTAGTCCCCACTGATTCGTGACCAGATCAGATTGGCCGACTGCAAGTTTGGGCACGGCGCGAGCACACTGACGGGCTCCCACTGCACGCCGTTCGCATCTGTGACAATACGCTCCGGCGCGCTCACCGCAGGCCGGGTGACCAGCAATGATGGGTCCGACATTAGCTTTCCATGGCGCGGTGACGAGATCTCTTCAAAGGTTTCGTTCCACTTTTCGCCAAACGAAATCAGGTGATGCCGCTTCGGCCAGGTCGCAGTCTCCAAAACCGGAATCAGTCCGTGCGCCACCACCGCCGATGGGGAAAATCGAACTGGGAACAGCCGTCGCGCTCCCGGCCGCTTTACGACGCTCCGAAGGCCTCGCCGCTTCGATAAGCTACCGGCGGCAGAGGTATTCGCGTCGTGAAGCCAGCTCTGCACCACAGGTAAATCGGTCGTAGCGATGACGGCATCGGTGGGACGCTCGCCAGTTGCCGTGGTGATGGCGGAGACAAAGCCTGCCTCGTCGACTTTCAGCCCAGTGACATCAACGCCGAAGTCGATGGTTCCGCCAGCTCGACGGACGGCCTCGGCGAGCAACTCGCTGACGGCGCCTATACCCGAACCAAATGCGGGGGAGTGCGGATAGTAAACCCCCATCGAGGTATCCATGTGGGAAATGCAGCCGTAGACCGCACGGGCCTTAGCGGGAGGTACACCTGCGTAAAGCGCCTGGAAGCTGAAAACGCGAGCGAGATCATTATCTCCGAGGAAGGCACGAATCTTAGGTTCGAGGGCGCCGAAGGCACCGAGTCGGAGGAGCGCAGTGAGGTCGCGAAGCGCGCCGGGCCCGGTGAATAGGTCTGTAACGCGGTCAAAGCTGCGGGACATGAAGTTCTCGAAGCAGGCATTGAAGAGAGCTTGCAGCCACGTGCGAAGTTTGCGGTAACCGGCGACGGTGGAGTCAGAGGCACCGAAGCGCGCGAGTTCATCGGCCATCATGTCTTCGTTGGAAAACACGTCGAGTCCGCCGCGGGTGGCAAATTCCGCACGGTAGGTGGGCGTGATTGGGGAGGCCGAAAAACCCGGGTCGATATCGCGCGCGTGGAGGCCGACGGCGGCTAGGGCATCGTCGACAAGCGAGGGCATGGTCCATACAGTTGCGCCAGTGTCGAAGACTGCGGTGAGCGATTGCCCGTCGATATCGACTGTGATGGGTTCACTGGCGCAGCGTCCGCCGACGAAACTTCCCCGCTCGACAACGGTGACATCGTAGCCATCGGCGATGGCGTAGAGCGCGGCGGTAAGTCCGGACAGGCCTGCGCCGATGATGGTCAGTCGTGGTTTGGAGCCCTTATGAGGACGAGTGACCGCACGTCGCAGACGCGGGGAATTAATGGGGGCACGAGTGGGGGAAGCAGCGGGCATGACTACGCAACACCTGGTCTAATGCTGACGAGCGGTGGCGCGAACGCCCATAGCAATGAGGTTCTCGCGCGACGTTGCAGGCAGGTCGGCATTCTCGATAGTGGAGAAAGCGCGGCTGGTCAGGCGGTCAATTTCACGTTCGACGGCATCGGCAGCGCCGGAATCAGCGATGAGATTTCGTAGCTCATCAATATCTGCAGCAGACGAGACCGCTCCCAGGCGTTCATCGATAAAGCGGGCCTTTTCAGGTGCGGAATCGAGGTAGAGGCTTAAAGCCTGGCCGACCAGTACGGTCCGCTTGCCCTCGCGGAGGTCATCGCCGGCAGGCTTGCCCGTGACTTCGGGATCGCCGAAAACACCCAGCTGATCGTCGCGGAGCTGGAATGCCACACCGATATCGCGGCCGAAGCTGCGGTAGGCCTCAACCAATTCCGCTGGGGCGCCGGCAATCGCAGCACCAATGTGGAGCGGCCGCTCGATGGTGTAGGCGGCGGTCTTGAACAGATTGATTTTCTCAGCGGTCTCGACGCGACTGTCCCGGCTGGCTTCGGCCGTGATATCGAGCAGTTGGCCGCCAAGTACTTCAGTGCGCATCGCCCGCCAGGGGACAAGTGCGCGGGTTAGCGCTTCCGAGCTGAGGCCTGAAGAGTGCATCATGTCATCAGCCCAGGTCAGGGCGACATCGCCAATGAGAATCGCGGCGGAAATGCCGAAGCGGTCGGCGGCTCCATTCCAGCTATGGGCCTCGTGCTTGGCCTCGAATACCTTGTGGATGGTCGGTGCGCCACGGCGCGTATCAGCGTCATCGATGATGTCGTCATGAATGAGTGCGCAGGCTTGAATGAGTTCCAGGGCACTCACCGCGTTCATCACAGCCTGGGAATCCTCGGCTGGGGAGAAACGGCCTTCGAGGCCGCCTGCTCCCAACCACCCCTGCCAGGCGAAGGCTGGACGCACGCGCTTGCCCCCATTGAGGACGAAGGAATGGAGCGAATCTATGGCCTCGGTGTATACCGCATCGACCGACGCGACATCGTCGCCACGGTTTTTGAGGTAATTCTCCAGCGTTTTGGTAACAGTAGCTGGTACTTCGCGGGGCTGTAGCGCGGCCAAATCCAGTTCTTCGCTCATGTGAGCCTCTCGTCGATGACGGGTAATGCTGACTCAAGAATAGGACACCGCTTAGTATGAGTGACTATGTCCTCAACAATGCCACTGTCGCCAGGTCGCCAAGTGACGATCCGCCAGGCGCTTTCAATGCCGAGCGCGGGCAGTATTCCCTTCTCGGTCGAGTTCATGCCCCCGCGTGACGACGCGGCCGAGGAACGTCTTCTCCGAGCAGCTGAGGCTTTCCATGATCTTGGTGCCTCCTTTGCATCCGTGACCTACGGCGCCGGTGGTTCTAGCCGCGACCGCACCCTGCGAATCGCCCAGCGCGTTTCGAGGCAGCCGCTTACAACGCTTGTGCACCTGACATTGGTAGAGCACACTGTCGACGAGCTGCGGGAAATCCTGCGCTCTTATCTCAGCGCGGGGCTGACGAATCTGCTCGTTCTGCGTGGTGACCCACCGGGAGACCCGCTTGGCCCTTGGGTGGAGACCGAGGGCGGTCTGCACTACGCCAGCGAATTGATTGAGCTGATTAAGGCCGAGCCGGAGTTCGAGAAATTTGAAATCGGCATTGCGTCGTTCCCGGAGGGACACTACCGCTCGCCGGATTTGGACCATGACACGCAGTACACGCTGGCCAAGCTGCGCGCGGGAGCCGAATACTCGATTACGCAGATGTTCTTCGATATTGAGCACTACTTACGCCTTCGAGACCGCCTGGTGGAAGCCGACCCAGTGCACGGTGCCAAGCCCATCATTCCGGGGCTGATGCCGATTACATCGCTGCGCTCAGTGCGCAGGCAGGTTGAGCTCTCCGGGGCACAGTTGCCATCCGATTTGGAGGAACGCCTGATTAAGGCAGCAGATGGTGACGAGCAGGCCAATAAAGATGAGATTCGCAAGATTGGTATCGAGTTTTCGACCAACATGGCAGAGCGGCTCATCGCCGAAGGCGTGCCGGGGCTGCACTTTATGACTATGAACTTCGCTCGCGCCTCCCAGGAAGTTTTGCACAACCTCGGCATGGCGCCCGAATGGGGCACCGGCCAGGATATGCTGCGCGGCGGTTTTTAACTGCTAAAAGTCCTGCATGTCGCGAACTCTTCGCGCCCACAGGACACCTAGCACTGAGGCTAGGACACCGGCGGCTGTGGTCACACCGGCAAATAATAGGAATTGATTCCGCTTGGTGGATCCAGCCGGCGACGAAGCCCATACATTATGGTTCTCGCCACTGGCGAGCTGCCATTCCACCTTGTTCGGTTCGGTCTGGCGGCCATTGGAGTCAGTAACCTGCTCCGGGAACGCGACGACGAAATCAACCTTCGCGCCGGGCAGGTGAGTCAAATCCATGTGGCCGTTCATCGAAATCTTGCCGCCACCGGTACGGTCTAGGTCGATGTCTACGCGATCGTCGGAAAGCTGTCGGAGCGTATCGGTGAGTTCAATGAAGTGCAGCTCGTTGAACGAGACTTCCATCTTTCCTGTGGAGGAGTCGATTACTCCCTGCGAGACGCGGTCGGAGAGATCTTCCGGTACTTGCCACTGCTCAAATTGGGAACGGACTTCCTCCGTGGGCGTTACGTGAATTGTGCCCGAGACTCTGTCGTCGCCGGAAATGGTAATGCCAGCCTGCGCGTCAAAGCAGCCGCTGAGCGGCAAGATGGCGGCAATTCCGGCCATTGCTGTGGCAATGCGCAGAGGCGAAAGCCGTCGACGTGGTGTGGAAGGTTCACTCGGTGATGATGTCACGGGGAAGATCTACTCCTAGAACTGCGAAGGGACGAGAGTCCCCTGTGAAATAAAAGTTCCTTAAAACATCTTTGAAACCAAATTGGCGGTAGAGCTGCCATGCCCTATTGGCCTCATTTGGGTATTCCGGGGTTGACAACAGAACTCGCCTCTCTGGGCGGGAATCGACCAACTCACGGAGCAGCCGTTTACCGAGTCCCCGCCCCTGAAAGCTGGGGTGAATGTGAATCTCAGACAGTTCGGCGTAGTTGCCCAAGAGCTTGACGACGTCCGGTAGCGAGCGCCCGTCCATGAGCAGTCCATCTCTTACCTGGCGATACCACCAGTGCGTGTCCAATCCGGTACGGCAGTAGCCGATGCCAACCAACCTGCAGCGCGGGTCGCGGAGAGCCTGGGCAGGGGAGAGCTCTTTGGGGTGAGCTATGGCTGCAGCAGCCATGAAGCCGGGTTGAGTGGTTTGCTTCTGCCATTCGTGGAGACGACCGGGCAAGATCGCGGGGTTGTACTGCATCGCGGTGATGTAGAGAGCCACTGCTTCTTGCAGGCGGAGATTGAAGTCTCCTGCTGTCATCGGAACCACGCTGTATTTCACAGTGACCAGATTAGCGACTTGGACGAACTTAGTTGTGAGATTACTGCAATAACATTGAGTCGAACAGGTGTGCGAAAGTGTGCATGGCGTAGTCCGGGCTTGGGGATAGATTGCAGTCAATCCCGCTAAGGAGAAGCGGAAAATCCGTGCTCATGTGAATGCTGTGTGAAAGGAGAAGCAGGGTGGTGGCAAGGTCGAACGTGGTGGAGTTTAGGGCGATTTCGCAGTCGGGTTCGGTCGCCCCGGTCGGTGTCTCAAGGCAATCGCTGGAGCTGCTGGGGCGGGCAGAGGCTCTGCTAGCGAATGCTCGGAATGCCAGCTCTGATGAGATGTTGGAGCTTTCCTACTGTGCGGCGCTGCGTTGCGCAGGCGCGCTGTTGAATCGCGACGATGCGTCGGTGGCTGGGGGTTCTGGCTCGGGCGCTCGTTCGGGCTCGGCAGTTAAGCGTCGTCGTTCGGCAACACAGAGTGCCTGGTTGCGTTTGAAAAAAGAGCAGCCTGAATTTGATAGCTGGGTCACCAAGTTCGAGCAGTTCACCGCACTGCGTGAGGAAGTCCGGTTGGGTATTTCGCGTCGCATTGACTCGCAGCGGGCGCAGGAGCTGTGGGATTTAAGTTGTGCATTCTTGGGGGCTGTTCGGACTGAGCTGGGTATTCTGCCCGCGGCTGCATAAGCCGGTGGGGGGGGCGTGCTAAAGCGTTGCTTTCCTAAATAAATGGGGGATTGTTCGGATTCATGGAACAATAGAGGTGAGTCGCCCGTTGAAGGGGTAAGAATGAAGCTAACGGACGCCGCGTTAGCAGCAGGTGGCCTGTGATTAACTTTGCTGTATCGGCATTGTTGGTTGAGGGTCAAGGCTCGCCAGTATCGCGGTGGGCAATGCTCAAGTAGGCGATGGAGGAATTGTGGGACTATCTGAGCACGAACAGCGGATGCTCGACGAAATCGAGTCTGCACTCTACGCTGAGGATCCTAAATTTAGTTCGACGATGGCCGGAAATGCGTTCAGCTTTCCGGAGGAAAACAGCGCACCTCGTGGGTTTTCCATCCAGGTTTTTGCGCTCATGCTCCTCGGTCTGCTGATGTTGATTGGCGGCGTCGCTCTTTTCTCTGTGAGCAATTGGTTCATTGTGTTATCGGTTGCCGGCTTTGGCCTTATGTTCGGTTCCGGCGTTTGGGCTCTGACCGGCGCCGGTAAGCAGGAGAAGGCTAGTTCTGCTTCGGGGCTGAGCTTTGGAAAGTCTAAGTCCGGGGCGGCAAAGAGTCGTCGAGGGACCTCGGGTAGCCGTGGCTCCTCTGGTGATTCCACGTTGGAATCGCGTTTCCGTGGCCGCTTCGAGGGGCGTTAGGGGATAAGCCTCAAGAATTAACAAGTGAGGGCAAGCCAGCGATGGCTTGCCCTCACTTTTTTGTTTTTCTAGACGTGAATCGTCTCCACAAGATCTCACCCACTTTGCCCCACCCCGAGTCCCCACTTTCCCCCACTTAGCTATTGGGGTGAGGGAATTCTTATCTGCGGTCGTTGTTGGTATTTCTGAAAAGTTTGGCTCTGGCGACACAAAATTGCAGGTCAACGCGCTAATTCTGGCGATCAGGTTGAATCTGGATGGTTTTTAGCAGGTAAGTGGTGGGTAGTGGGGCGTAAACTGCTTTCTGTTAACAATGTGGTTGGTGTGGCGTCGTTATCGGCGTGGTTGCGGGTGGGTGCCCCACTTTTTATTCGCGCTTTAATTGTCGAGGTGATTCTTTAAAAGTCCAGGTCAATTGGGTTAAAGTGGATGTCCTGGCGGCGGGGTTGCGCTGATTCTGTGACTATTTTTCTTCTTCTTGTGTTGATAGTGGCAGATAGTGGGGTAAAGTGGGGCGTGATGTTGATTGAGGTTGGTCAACATTGCAGAAGTGAATATCCGATTTGCGCTTAAAGTTTGGCGAGATTTTGGCACTGCGGTAAAGCACAGCCCTCCGGCTCTGCTTGAAGGCAACGCCTAAATCCCTGAATTCGGTAAGCGTTTGTGCGTTGACATTGAGGTTGACACGGGGATAGGAGGCCAGTGACGCATGTTTCTGGGCACCTATACGCCGAAGCTTGATGACAAAGGGCGCCTGACGTTGCCAGCGAAGTTCCGTGAGGATCTCGCAGGTGGCCTGATGGTCACTAAAGGGCAGGATCATTCTCTGGCGGTGTATCCGAAAGAGGAGTTCGTCAAATTAGCTCAGCGGGCTACTAAGGCCTCTCGTACGAATGCCAAGGCGCGAGCTTTCATCCGAAATCTTGCGGCGAGCACCGATGAGCAGCGTCCTGATGGCTCGGGGCGAATCACGTTATCGATGGATCACCGTCGGTACGCGAATCTCTCCAAGGAGTGCGTGGTTATCGGCTCTATTGACTTTCTGGAGATCTGGGACAAAGAGTCCTGGGAGGCCTACCAGGCGGAGCATGAAGCTGATTTCTCCGAAGGTGAGGATGACTCGCTGTTCGGCGTTTTATAAACCGCTTGGAATAACCGAAAAGAGGGAATGTCCGCATGGACTCTGCCTGATAGCCCCTGGTGTACTTCCCCGATACCAGGTTCTGTCAGGCGGGGCCCTGTGAACATCCCCGCTTTTTGTTTTAAGCACCGATAGCAGCATTCCCAGTAGTGCTCATGAGGTGCGGTCTGGTTGCTGGCGCGGCACTCGTCGTTAAGCAAACCGGGAATACACTCGATAGATTCTCTGACCAGTGCGAACATACCCGGTGAGGAGGGGAAATGAACGGATCGGCACCTGCGGATGATCGCAAGTCCGGCGAGTTTGGTCATGTCCCCGTTTTGCTTCATCGAGTAACTGATTTGTTGCGCCCGGGCATCGAGGCACTGGGTGACGACGCAGTAGTTGTCGACGGCACTCTTGGTGCCGGTGGACACACGGAATACCTGTTGGAGCAGTTCCCGAAGCTCTGCGTTGTTGGACTCGATCGCGATGACAATGCATTGCGAGGGGCAGAAGAACGTCTCGCGCGCTTCGGTGATCGCTTTGTAGGGTTCCGTGTGCGTTTCGATTCGCTCGCCGAGGTGCTCAGTGGTGAAATTTCTGCAGCCGCGGGTGGAAGTGGCGCGGAGGACATTCTCGCCCGCGCCGCTGAGAAGGGCATTGCAGGTGCGCTTTTCGATCTCGGTGTTTCCTCGATGCAGCTTGACCAAGTCAATCGTGGATTCGCCTACCGAGTCGACGCCCCGCTGGACATGCGCATGGATGCAAGCCAGGGGATTACCGCAGCGGATGTGCTCAATACCTATTCGCACGGTGATATCGCGCGCATCCTATCGACTTACGGCGACGAGCGCTTCGCCGGCAAGATCGCCTCGGCAGTCCTGCGTGAGCGGGAGAAGGAACCGTTTACGACCTCCGGTCGTCTGGTCGAGCTGCTCTACGAAACCATTCCGGCGGCATCTCGCCGCAAGGGCGGACACCCGGCCAAGCGTACGTTTCAGGCTCTTCGTATCGAGGTAAATCGTGAGCTTGAAGCTCTGGAAAATGTACTGCCACAGGTCTGCAATGCACTCGCAGTCGATGGGCGTGCAGTGTTCATGAGCTACCAGAGTCTGGAAGACCGCATCGTCAAGAAGGACTTTGCGGAGCGCGTGAAGTCGACAACCCCACCGGGGCTCCCGATGGAGCTTCCGGGGCATGAACCGCACTTTGCTCTCATCACGAGAGGTGCGGAGAAGGCGTCGGCAAGCGAGATCGAAGACAACCCCCGAGCCGCACCGGTGAGAGTTCGCTGTATCGAGCGGATTCGAGCCGATTGACCCAAACCTTTCAACCGCACCAAACGCACCCTTAACGATCTAAGTACTGGGAGAACTTTCGAGCATGGCAACGACAATCACGGAGCACGCCCCCACCCGGCGCACCTCCCGCGGCGCATCTGCAACCGTCGCCGGTGCCAAGACGAAGACTCGTCAGCGCGGTCGCAGCGCCCGCACGAAACAGGATCTTTATCAGCGCCGGCGGTTTGGGCGCACAGGTTCTCAGCAGGTCATCTCGGTGCGTGGGCGTCGCGTTACGACGTCCTCGAGGGATAACCACAAGTTTGCCGGTGCGGCCGTGATGATCATTCTCGTCGTTGCCGGAATCGTGGCGGCGATGTGGCTGTCGGGTATTTCGACCTCGACATCCTTGCAGCTGGATGCTGCGCAGACCAAGGAAAAGGAGCTGCGTAACCAGCTGGAGGTGCTCGAGCGGGATGTTGCTTACATGAAGTCAACCGGTGCTATCGCGCAGCGTGCTGTGGAAGAGGGCATGGTCAATCCGGAGCAGCCTGCCGTTTTGACGACCGATCCGGAAGGCAAGGTCGTGGAAGTGCGACCGGGCGATGAGAAGCAGCAGAAGATTGTCGACCTCAATAACGAGTCGCCGAATATTCCGCATGCGCCGTCGTCGAACCCGAAGGACACCGAGAATGTTCCGGGGATGCAGGCACCGGCCATTGAGGAAGCGCACCCACGTCCGAACGGGTTGCCGGCAACCGCTCCGTATGCGCCGCAGAACCATGAGCCCGCACCAGCACCTGCGCCGGCTCCGGCACCCGCGCCTGAGGCTGAAGCGCCAGCGCCAGCCCCAGAAGCGCCAGCCGCGGCGCCGGAAGCACCGGAAGCTCCGGCACCCGAGCCAGCTCCAGCACCGTAGGAACTTAGAAAACAAACTGGGCCAAACTGGCCAACTGTCCGATATTCTGGCGGTTCCACTGTTTCTGGTCAGTCGACTGTAGACTAATTAATTCAGTACTCGCGATGGCAGGGAATACCGCCTAACGTTATCGCGCGCGGGAGAATCGACTTAGTAGAAAGCACTAGCGCATGATTCGATCTGAAGACGACTACCCCAACCGTGGAGGGGGGTATGACTTCGGCGAACGTGCTTACCGAATTACATCCCGTGAGCGCAGAGGCCAAAGTCGCGTTCGGGATGGTCAGCGCAGCCGGGGGCTCGATGCTAAAACCAACCGAAGCGTGCCCCCGCGCGAAAAAATGCGCATTAGTAATAAGGACTTCATCCGACGTCGCAACTGGCTGCAGTTTATAGGCGCTATCGCAGTTGTAGTGCTGGTCTCCCGTTTGGCTTGGGTGCAGCTCGTCGCAGGTCCTGACCTGTCGGCGGCGGCGCAGAATCAGCGCACGGTGGAAGTTGTTGATGCAGCTCGGCGCGGTGCGATTCTCGATCGTAACGGAGCTCAGCTTGCCTTCACTATGGAGGCACGCAGTATTACCGTTCACCCGAACACTTTGCGCAAGTGGATTGGGGACGCCCATAAGCAGCGCCCGGATGATGTCGCTACCTACGATGAACGCCTCGAGCAGATCGCCAAGGATTTGCCGAAGCTACTCGACGTGGCCGACATCGACGCGGAGAAGTCGGGAAGCAGTCGCCGTCGTCAAGCGGAACCCGAAACCGAGGAGAACTCGGTGATGAGCGCGCCGTCCCGGGTGAGCTCGAAGGACATTCTGGAGAAGCTGCGCAATGAGGACAGCACCTATGAGGTGCTCGTGCGTAATGTCGACCCGGACAAGGCCGCTGCCATCGTGGAAAAGTATCCGGAACTGGTGGCGGAGCGTCAGGATATTCGCCAGTACCCGAATGGGGCGACGGCGGCTAACGTCATCGGCAAGATTGGCATGGAGGGCGTCGGCCAGTTCGGCTTTGAAGCCTCTCGTGATGCCACTTTGCAGGGTATTAACGGTGGCAAGACCATTGATATCGCCTCTAACGGTGTGGCAATCCCGGGATCCACGCGCGATGTCCACGCAGCTGTGGACGGTACGACTTACGAGCTGACCCTGGACCTCGACATGCAGTACTTTGTCCAGCAGCAGGTCAACCAGGCGAAGGCCAACTCGGGAGCGAAGGATGCGTCGGCAGTCGTGCTCGACGCGAAGACCGGCGAAGTGCTTGCAATGGCGCAGGCGGACACGGCTAACCCGAATAAGGATATGGGGGCCGAGCTCGAAGAGGGGCGCACTATCGGAAACTCCGCTGTATCGAACCCATTTGAGCCGGGCTCTGTAGCAAAGATCATTACCGCCGCGGCCGCTATCGAAGATGGCAAGACCACACCGGATGAGGTTCTGCAGGTCCCGGGCACGATTGATATGGCGGGTGTCACCGTGCGCGATGCATGGGAGCACGGCACGGAAGCTTTCACGACGACCGGTGTATTCGGCAAGTCCTCCAATGTCGGCACCCTAATGCTGGCAGAGCGTTTGGGTCAGGACCGCTTCGCTGAGATGCTGCATCTCTTCGGGCTGGGGCAGTCCACGGGTATCGAGTTGCCCAGTGAATCGTCCGGCTTTGTGCCACAGCGTCCGCAGTGGTCCGGCGGTACATTTGCGAACCTGCCCATTGGTCAGGGTATGGCCATGACACTGCTGCAGATGACAGGAGTTTTCCAGGCAATCGCCAACGATGGCGAGCGCATCCCGCCGCGTATGATTCGTTCGACAATTTCCCCGGACGGCACGAAGACGGCAACAGAGCGCCCGGAAACAGTGCGTGTGGTTAGCCCGGAGACCGCCCAAACTGTGCGCGCTATGTTTGAAGGCGTTATGCAGTCTGATCCCACGGGGCAGCAGTCGGGTACCGCGGCCGGCAATAGTATTGAGGGATACTCGCTCACAGGCAAGACAGGTACGGCGCAGAAGTTTGACCCCGACACCGGCGCGTACTCGAATTCCAAGTACCACATCACGTTTGCAGGCATCGCGCCTGCCGACGATCCCCGTTTTGTCATTGGCATTATGCTTGACGAACCCCAGCGTGGTGTCCATGGTGACGGCGGTCAGTCAGCAGCCCCACTGTTTAAGGACATCGCCGCTTGGGCGCTTAACCGCTACAACGTACCGCCGTCGCCACCCCGCGAGGGCAAGTTGTTGCTGCAGCCGTAACGAGGTCACCACCACAATGAAGTTACCGCGACAGCACTAATACACAGACTTTTATTACTTTGGTTTCTGCAAAGTGAATCTCTTGAATTTTTCCAACCTGTTGTACACCAACGACTGACTTGAAAGAGGGAACAGCCAATGACCGCCACCCTTGCGAAATTGTGTAACCTCGCGCATGGCCGACTTGACGGCATTACCGAATCCGCGGCGGCAGGAGCGGATATCGCCGCAATCGAACTCAACGCTGCCGAAGTGCCTGAAGGCGGAATGTTTGCTGCCGTCCCAGGTACTCGCACGCATGGTGCGCGCTACGCGCAGCAGTCGGCTGCTACAGCGATCCTGACTGATGAGGAAGGTCTGAAAATCCTGCGGGAAGCAGGGGAGACTCGACCAGTCCTGGTTGTCGACGATGTCCGGGCCGTCATGGGGCACGTTGCTGCAGAAATCTACGATCACCCCTCGGATTCACTGACCATCATTGGGGTTACCGGCACCTCTGGCAAGACCACCACGACCTACATGCTGGAGGGCGCGCTCCTGGCAGCTGGATGCTCGACAGGCATCATTGGTACTACCGGCACGCGCATCAATGGCCGTGCCGTTCCGTCGAGCCTGACTACCCCAGAGGCTCCAGCCCTCCAGCGCCTGTTCCACCAGATGCTCTCCGAGGGTGTGACGCACGTTGTCATGGAGGTTTCTTCCCACGCACTGTCGTTGGGACGTGTAGACGGAGTCAGTTTCGACGTCGGCTGTTTCCTCAACCTCTCGCAGGATCACCTGGACTTCCACAAGACCTTGGAAGAGTATTTCCAAGCCAAGGCCAAGCTCTTTGATCCTGAAGGTCCGACACATGCACCGAAGGCTGTCGTGTGCATCGACGACGACTGGGGTGTCCGCATGGCAGATATCGCTGCCGGCGACCCGGATGTCCAAGTCACCACTGTCCATACTCAGCATCGCGTAACCGACAAGACGCCAGCTGCCGAGGTCTTTGCAGAATGGCACGCCGCTGCAGCCACTGTCGCCACTAACGGTGTCCAGCATGTGGAGCTAACGCGAAACAACACTGACACAGTTGAGGTGGAAGTTCCTCTGCCGGGTGCTTTCAACGTTGCCAATGCCGCAGTCGCATGGGCTGTGCTCGATGCGATTGGGCATGCCAATGACGCGGCCAAGAGCGGTCTGGCACAGGTGCGTGTGCCAGGCCGCATGGAGCGCATCGATCGCGGACAGGACTTCCTGGCTGTGGTGGACTATGCCCACAAGCCAGCCGCAGTAGCTGAAGTGTTGGCCACCTTGCGTGCACAGACCGAAGGTCGCGTGCTGGTTGTCGTCGGCGCCGGTGGCGACCGCGATAGTGCCAAGCGTCCAATTATGGGAGCTGAGGCTGCATGCGGTGCCGATGTCGTCATCATCACCGATGACAATCCACGCTCCGAGGTGCCCTCTGAAATCCGTGCGGCCGTGGTCGCCGGTGCGAAGGAAGCGGTTGCCAGCAGCAAGGCCAGTTCTGACACGGTTGTTGAGGAAATCGGCGATCGCGGCCAGGCAATTCGCCGTGTCGTCGAACTTGCCCACAGCGGCGACAGCATCGTGGTGGCAGGCAAGGGACACGAAACCGGCCAGGATATCGGTGGCGTGATTCACCCGTTCGATGACCGTGAGCAGCTGGCCGAAGCACTCACACAGCGACTGGAGGGATCCGCTGATTGAGATTGCTGAAATCGCTGAGGAAGCGCACCACCTGACATGCCTACCGCGAACCATTCGCGGTAAGCGAATAGAATCAAGAAATCATCCTTTACTAGGCGCCTGGAACTCTAACCAACAAGGACTATAGACATCATGATTGCCCTGACCGCCGCGGAAATCGCTCACATCGTGGGAGGTGAACTCGCCCACGTCAATGATGACGCCACAGTGACTCAGCCCGCAGAATTCGATTCCCGAAAGATTCGCGAAGGCTCGCTCTTCCTCGCCCTACCGGGCGCGCGTGTCGACGGCCACGACTTCATCGATCAGGCTGTGGCAGCTGGAGCGACGATGGCACTGGCGGCACGAGATGTTGGGCAACCTGCGGTCGTCGTCAAGCCCCTTGGTAAGCAGGACTCCAATGCCGACGCATTTGCACACGATCCGGATGGTTCCGGGGCGGCGGTGCTGGAAGCGCTTGGTAAGTTGGCGCGTTACGTCGTCGACGAGCTGAAGAAGGATCAGCTGCATGTCGTCGGTGTGACGGGTTCGGCGGGAAAGACGTCGACGAAGGACATGATGGCGACGCTGCTGCGTACCGACGGTCCGACGGTGGCGCCGAAGGGGTCGTTTAACAACGAAATTGGACATCCGTACACGGTGCTGCAGTGCACTTCGGAGACGAAGTACCTGGTTGCGGAGATGAGCGCACGCGGAATTGGGCATGTGGCCCACCTGGCGCGCATTGCGCCACCGACTATTGGTGCGGTGCTCAATGTTGGCACGGCGCACCTTGGTGAGTTTGGCTCGCGCGAGGCAATCGCGCAGGCTAAGGGCGAGCTCGTGGAAGCGCTGCCGGCTGCGGAGCAGGGCGGTGTGGCCGTACTTAATGCCGACGATGACTACGTCACTGGCATGGCTCCGCGTACCCAGGCGAAGGTGGTGTTCTTCGCTGCAGATGAGAACTCCGAACGCCACGCAACCGCGGATTACCGCGCCACGAATGTGCAGCTCGACGATCTTGCTCGTGCATCTTTTGACCTGCATGTACCGGACGGGCGTACATTCCCGATCCAACTGCAGGTCTATGGTGCGCACCAAGTGGCCAATGCCCTGGCGGCGATTGCGGTGGCAGTGGAATCCGGTATTGATGCTGAGCAGGTCGCAAAGGCGATGGCCGCGCATGTGGCAGCGTCAGAGCGGCGCATGGATGTCCAGCAGCTCACTGGCAACATCGTCGTTATTAACGATTCCTACAATGCCAACCCTGATTCGATGCGTGCGGGGATTGATGCTCTGGCACGTACAGCAGCTGGCCCAACGCACCAGGACGCCTCATCGTGGGCCGTGCTGGGACAGATGGGTGAGCTTGGTGATTCCGCTGAAGATGAGCACTCGTCGCTTGGCGAGTACCTTGTGGGCCGCGGCATCGATCGACTAATTGCAGTCGGAGAGAGTTCTAATGTGCATGCCCTGGCCGACAAAGCGGAAGAGTTGGGGTTAAATACTTCTAGGGTGCCGGATACATCCACTGCCGCGGATTTGGTGGCGGCCGAGGTGCGTCCGGACGATGTGGTGTTAGTCAAGGCCTCCTATGCGGACGGTATGTGGCGGGTCGCGGACTCGCTGGCTGCCAAGGTTGGGACTACGCCCGAAGGTGAAAGCGGAGAGGAAAAGTAAGTGATTCAACTTATTCTCAGTGGTGCGATTGCATTTCTGGTGAGTGTCTTTTTAACACCAGTGCTTATTCGCAAATTCTCTGCTGAAGGTCTTGGCCAGGAGATCCGTGAAGAAGGGCCGAAGAGCCACCTGCGCAAGCGGGGAACTCCGACTATGGGCGGCATCGCCATCATCGCCGCAATCGTCGCTGGTTATTTCCTCTCACACCTCGTTACGTATATCCAGACTGGCGTGGGGCCGTCCGCCTCCGGTCTGTTGGTGATGTTCCTGGTTCTGGCGATGGGCGCATTGGGTTTTGCCGATGACTTCATCAAACTCTACAAAGGACGCAACCTGGGGCTGAACAAGACAGCGAAGCTGGTTGGGCAGCTGGCGGCAGCGCTGATTTTCGGCGTGCTGCTGCTGCAGTTCCCGGATGCGTCTGGCTTGACTCCCGGTTCGACGAGCTTGTCGCTGATTCGAGATATTCCGTTCCTGAATCTGGCACCGGGGCCTGTGTGGTTCGGCATGATTGTCTTCCTGGTATTTGTCTTCATCGTCATTGCCGCATGGACGAATGCCGTCAATCTCACTGATGGCCTTGACGGCCTGGCCGCTGGCGCCACCGCGCTGCTACTGGCCACCTACACGCTGATTTCCTTCTGGCAGTTCCGTAACTCTTGCGAGGCTTCGCTGGGCAGCGGTTGCTACAACGTCCGCGATCCGCTGGATATCGCCGTTATTTCCGTCGCGGGTCTGGGCGCCTGTTTGGGCTTCCTGTGGTGGAATGCAGCGCCGGCAAAGATCTTCATGGGAGATACCGGTTCGCTGGCTCTTGGCGGTTTGGTAGCGGGTCTGTCATTTGTCACCAAGACTGAGCTGCTGATGGTTATCATTGGCTTCATCTTCGTGATGGAAGTTGCTTCCGTGGCAATCCAGATCGCGGTTTTCCAGACGACTGGCAAGCGCGTATTCCGCATGGCTCCTCTCCATCACCACTTCGAAAACGGAGGTTGGGCGGAGACAACTGTTGTCGTTCGCTTCTGGCTACTCGCAGGCATTTTCAACATGATTGGCGCAGCCATCTTCTACAGTGACTGGCTCTCTCAGGTAGGCGTATTTCAATGATTAACTCACCAGACCCGACCAACCTCACCGATATCCGAAATCTCGACTTAGTCGCTACGGTGCGCTCTGGTCGAGTTCTGGTGGCAGGAGCCGGAGTTTCCGGTCGCGGTGCCATTGCGATGCTCAAGGACATCGGCTGTCCGGAAGTTGTCGTCGTGGACGATTCCGCTCTCGGCGCACTGGTTGCCGCTGACTTTTCGGTTCGGCATGTCACGACCGCAGACGCTCGCGACGAGCTTGCCGACGCGGTTGCGATTGTGACCTCGCCGGGGTGGCGTCCGACCAGTCCGCTGTTCGGCGCCGCCGCTGAGGCCGGTGTCCCGGTATTCGGCGATGTGGCGCTGGCTTTCGCCGGCGACTGTGCCCAGCTGTGGGGGCCGAAACGTACCTGGCTGGTAGTCACCGGCACTAACGGCAAGACCACAACCACCTCCATGCTGGCCGCCATGCTCGGGGAGCAGGGCGCAGCTGTGGGCAACATTGGTGTGGCTCTGTACGACGCACTGACTGCTGAGCCTCGTATCGAGGTCTTGGCCGCAGAGCTGTCCAGCTTCCAGCTGCACTGGGCTCCAAACATTCGCCCAGATGCGGGAGTACTGCTGAACCTGGCGGAAGACCACATCGACTGGCACGGTTCTTACGAAAACTACGGTCTGGACAAGACCCGTGCGCTGCGCGGTACTGTCGCAATCTACGGTGCGGATGACGCAGATGTCGTCGAGCACGTGGAAAAGATGCTGAAAAACGACGAGCTCGGCAACTCCGTCGTGGGCTTTACCGATGGTCCCCCGGAGGCACACCAGGTCGGAGTTCGCGACGGCATGATTGTCGACCGCGCTTTTGGCGGCGGCGATGCCGCAGCTGACGACTCTGGTCCGGGCATTGTCATCGCACCGGTAGCGGGAATTTCTCCTCCCGGCCGGGCAGGTGTTCTCGACGCGGTGGCCGCCACTGCGATGGCGCGCAGTATCGGTACCTCACCGGAGCAAATTGCAGCGGCATTGGAGACTTTCGAAGTTCGCGCACACCGCGGTCAGATTGTCCATAAGGCAAATGATGTCGTGTGGATTGATGACTCCAAGGCCACCAACCCCCACGCTGCCGACGCTGCACTGTCCGGTCATGAGCGTGTCGTTTGGATCGTCGGTGGTCAGCTCAAGGGCGCGGAAATCTCTCCGCTAGTGGCGAAGCATGCTCATCGCCTGCAGGCCGCCGTGGTTCTGGGCGTCGATAGGCAACTAGTCAGCGATGCGCTCTCCCGCATCGCACCTGCTGTGCCGGTCGTTGTCATTGATGACACCGATAAGGTCGATGCCATGGCAAAGGTCTGTATGGCAGCTAGTGAATATGCCAACCCTGGGGATGTGGTGCTGTTGGCACCAGCTGCCGCCAGCTTGGACATGTACTCCGGTATGGCTGAACGTGGCGACTTGTTCGCGCAATGGGCGCAGAAGGTGACGTCAACTGATGGATAACTCCCGCAAGGCTCGTAATTTAAGCGCTAGCGCCGCGACGGCACAAAAGGGGACGAAGGCTACCAGTTCACAGCGGCCTTCGTCGTCAAGCTCTAGTGCTCGAGAACGGCCGGCGTGGGTGGAGCGTTTCAACGACTGGAAGTCGCGTCCGCTGTTCGACTACCACCTACTGATGATCATCGTCGCGCTGCTGACGTCGATAGGCCTGGTGATGGTGCTGTCGGCATCCATGGCCAGCGCGGGTAACGACTCGGGCAGCGTGTGGTCGGTGTTCATCCGTCAGCTGGTCATGGTGGTGGCGGGTCTTATCTCCATGTGGATCGTGCTGCGAATGCGGGTGGAATTGATTCGCTCGCTATCGACAGCAGCGCTGATTTTGTCCTTTGTGCTGCTGGTTTTGGTGATTATCCCTGGTATCGGCATCGGCCTGGAGGAAACCGGTGCGCGTTCGTGGCTGAGTATTGGTGGTATCACCATGCAGCCGTCAGAAATCGCGAAGATCGCGCTGGCACTGTGGGGTTCGAAGCTGCTGGCTGAAAAGGTCCGCACTGCTGTGTCCTATACCGATTTGTTCGGGCTGTTCGGTGCGGTCAGCTTCGTGGTATTGGCACTGGTGATGCTGCAGCGTGACCTCGGCATGGTTGCTTCCATGGCGTTCGTCGTGGTGGCGTTGGCGTGGTTCGCTGGCCTGCCGCGCGTATTCATCACCGGGCTGCTTGCCGCTGCGGCTTTCGCCCTGGTGATTTTTACCGTCACCGCGGGTTTCCGTTCGGCGCGAATCAGGGTCTACTTGGACTCGCTGGTTGGTAACTTCAACGACGTGCAGGGCGATGCCTACCAGTCCTACCAAGGCTTTCTTTCGCTTGCCGACGGCTCTCTCACCGGTGTCGGTCTCGGTCAGTCGAGCGCGAAGTGGGGATACCTACCGGAGGCGAAGAATGACTTCATTTTCGCCATTATCGGTGAGGAGACTGGTTTCCTCGGCGCGCTGATGGTTATTTTGCTCTACGCAGCGCTCGGCTGGGTGGGACTTCGTATCGCCGGTCGTCAGAACGATCCGTTTCTCCGTCTGCTCGCGGGCACGATTACTGCTGCA
This sequence comes from Corynebacterium sp. HFH0082, assembly GCF_000411235.1. NCBI lineage: Bacteria > Bacillati > Actinomycetota > Actinomycetes > Mycobacteriales > Corynebacteriaceae > Corynebacterium > Corynebacterium sp. HFH0082. The sequence continues at coordinate 2,084,577 of NZ_KE150404.1, read as the reverse complement.
ACCGTGGTGCAGGCTTTCATCAACATCGGCTACGTCGTTGGTGCGTTGCCAGTGACTGGTCTGCAGCTGCCGCTGATTTCCGCCGGTGGTACATCGGCGATGGTGACGTTGTTCTCGATGGGTCTGCTGGCCACATGTGCCCGCCACGAATCGGAGGCAGTCTCTGCAATGCAGACTTCGGGACGTCCGGGGCTGGACAGGTTCCTGGGTATTCCGGAACCAATCCCGTATGACGAATCGCGTCGCCACGCGCCGAAGGTGCGTGCCCATCGCGATCCGCAACGCTTCGGTCCTCCCGTGGTGACCAGTGGAGCGCGTACTCCACGCGGCGAGGGGGCGCAGGTGCGGGAAACCTACAGTGGCCGAGCTGACCGACCCAATCGGCCCGGCCGTAGTGGAGGCAGCCGCAGTGGTCGAGGTGCCGCCCCGCAGCGTGGCTCCCGAACCTCCGGCAGCTCCGGAAACTCGGGCAGCGTTCGTGGCCGCGAAGTGGATTATTCCCCTCGCAGTGACAACGGACGGACGCGGGGTTTTACAGCGAGGTCGCCGCGGACTGGACGGTCACAGGGCTCCTGGTCGTCGTCAAGCTCAGGCCGGGGCAGTAGGATTCGGGGCGAAGGTCGTGGCGGACAGTCGCGTTCGCGCCAGCGCCCGGGCCGAAACAATAGGAACGGCGGTTCAGCACCGCGGAGGAGGAATCGATAACACCATGGCAGACAAGAATCTGGGCGCAGCCGCTGGGGCGAAAGGCGCTTCGGAGTCTGAGCAGTTTCTCAAGGAAGATGGCTCTGCTCCGACCATTGTGGTGGCCGGCGGTGGTACGGCTGGCCATATCGAACCTGCACTGGCAGTAGCGGATGCGATTTTGAAACTGCAGCCGGATGCCCGCGTCATTGCACTCGGTACGAATCGGGGGTTGGAGTCAACCCTCGTACCGGCGCGAGGCTATGACCTAGAGCTGATTCCGCCAGTGCCGGTGCCGCGCAAGCCGACTGCGGATTTGTTCAAGCTGCCTCTCAACGTCGCTCGTGCGGTGCGTGAGACCCGCAAGGTTTTCAAGCGCATTGACGCTGATGCGGTCATCGGCTTTGGTGGCTACGTATCGGCACCGGCCTACATGGCGTGCCGTGCGGGGAAGAAGATTCCGTTCCTGGTTCACGAGGCCAACGCCCGTGCGGGCCTGGCCAATAAGCTCGGTGTCGCACTCGGGGGCGTCGGTTTGGCTGCCGTGACTGGCTCTGGCCTGAAGGCCGAGGTTGTTGGCAATCCCGTGCGTGCCAGTCTCGCGGCGTTGGACCGCGACGCCAAGCGTGCCGAAGCCCGCGAGTTCTTCGGTTTACCGCAGGAGGGTCCGGTGCTCTTTGTCACCGGTGGTTCGCAGGGGGCACGTTCCATCAACGAAGCTGTTACCGGTGCAGCCGCAGAGCTCGCCAACGCCGGTGTATCTGTACTGCATGCCTACGGCAAGAAGAATCACGTCGAGGTCGAGGCTATCCGCGAGGACGCCCCCTATGTCGCTGTGCCGTACATCGACCGGATGGATCTGGCGTACTCCGCCGCCGACCTGATTTTGTGCCGTTCCGGTGCGATGACGGTGGCTGAAGTCTCAGCTGTCGGCTTGCCTGCGGTGTACGTTCCGCTGCCACACGGAAATGGGGAACAGGCGCTCAACGCCACCGATGTCATCGATGCTGGTGGCGGTATTCTCATCGCCGACGAGTCGCTGACTGCGGCATCAGTTTCGGATATCGTGATTCCGCTGGTCACGTCCCCAGAAAAGCTTGCCGACGGGCGCCGCGCCCTGGCCAACATTGGACATGGTAACGCTGCGGAGAACATCGCCCGTCGGGTGCTGTCTGCGGCTGTGAACTCTAAGAAGTAAAGCGAGCATAAACATGAACGTTAATTTCGATGACTTTCAGCCGGTAACGGGAGAGCTGCCCGCAAGTGTCCACATGATTGGCATTGGCGGTGCCGGTATGTCCGGTATCGCTCGCATCCTGTTGGCGCGTGGCATTCGTGTTACCGGTTCCGATGTCAAGGAGTCCCGCGCGGTGGTGGGACTACGTGCGATGGGAGCCACCATCGCCATTGGGCATGACCGTGCGAATCTCGAGCTTGCTGGCGAGGGAGAGCTGCCGGACGCAGTGGTCATTTCCTTCGCTGCTATCCCGAAGACGAATCCGGAGCTGGCCGGTGCACATGAGCTGGACATTCCGGTGCTCAAACGCTCCGATGTGTTAGCGCTGTTGATGCAGGACTCCAAGGCTCTCCTGATCGCCGGTACTCACGGCAAAACCTCGACTACATCGATGACCGTCGCCGCTTTGCAGGCAGCTGGTTTGGATCCGTCTTTTGCCGTTGGCGGTCTGATGAGCAAGGCCGGTGTCAATGCTCACCAGGGCAGTGGCGATGTCTTTGTTGCTGAGGCCGATGAGTCGGATGCCTCGTTGTTGACCTACCAGCCGGAAGTGGCCGTAATTACCAACATCGAGCCCGATCACCTTGACTTTTTCGGTGACGACGAGACCTACTACGCCGTCTTTGACGCTTTTGCAGAGCGCATTAAGGATGGCGGTCATCTGGTCATCTGTGCTGAGGATCCGCATGCGGCCGCATTGGGCGAGCGCGCGGTGGAGCGCGGCATTAACGTGCTGGCTTATGGTGGGGAAGAAGCCTTGGCTCAACACCCGACGCTGCCGGTCGGTGCCGTTTTGCACGGCTGGACTCCGGTCGGTGGTGGTGCCCGCGTGGAGGCCACTGTTGGCTCGACATCGGTGAGGTTTGAACTTCATCAGCCCGGCCGTCACATGGCGCTCAACGCGCTGGCTGCAATGGTCGGTGGCGACTGCGTCGGGGCAGATTTGGGGCGTATGGCGCGCGGTCTCGGTGAATTCACCGGTGTCCGTCGCCGCTTTGACTACCACGGCAGTATCGGCGAGGGGCCATTTGTTGGCGCTCGTATCTACGACGACTACGCGCATCACCCGACCGAGGTCTCCGCAGTTCTCGGCGCAGCTCGGGAGTTGGTCACCGAGGCCGGTCGTGGCAAGGTCATCGCTGTGTTCCAGCCTCACTTGTACTCGCGTACTCGCAACTTTGCCGACGAGTTCGCTGCCGCCCTGTCTCTGGCGGACAAGGCCGTATTGCTCGATGTCTTCGGCGCCCGCGAGGAGCCACTGCCGGGCGTCGACGGCGCGCTCATTGCCAACAAAATGACCATCCCTGTGACGTATGAGCCGCATTTCACCAGCGTCCCGGCTCGCGTTCGCGAAATCGCCGAACCGCACGACGTCATCCTGACCATCGGCGCTGGCTCTGTGACGATGCTTGCCGACGAAATCGTGCGCGAGCTCAGCGGAGACAACGACGAACAGGTGGAGTCGTAGCACTGTGAAAACCAGCCGAAAGCAATCTCAGCAGACCGACGGTGCAGGCCGGGGCGCAACAGCGTCGCGGCGTCGGCGTTCAGCGCGCGCCCCGCGACGCGGCTGGCTCGTCGGCGGTGGCCTGGTCGCGATTATCGCCATCGTTGCAGCGGTGGTGTGGTTTTCGCCGTGGCTGGTTGTGAAAAACATCGATGTTGAGGGCGTCGTCCACGGGGATAAAGACGCGATTGTCGAGGCCAGTGGTATCTCCGAGAATCAAAAGCTCATTCGCTTGGACACGGATGCCTCAGCGCGCTCCGTGGCGGGGCAGCCGTGGGTCGATAGCGTGACTGTCAGTCGTTCGTGGCCGCAGGGCGTGACTATTTCGGTACGAGAATTCACCCCGGTGGTGTTTGTCCGTGCCACTGACGGAGAGCATCTGTTTTCCGCAAATGGTCAGGAGTTCGTCACGGCAGCCCCGCCGGCGGGTGTCATCGAGGTTGTTGATGCACCTCGTGTGGATGAGCCAACAGACGGCAAAGTTGACCCCGAACCGCGCGTTATCAAGGCGGTTTTGAACGTCGTCAAGGCGTTGCCAGAGCCCGTTGCACACCGTGTGGAGCGGATTAGCGCTCCTTCCGAGGCAGAGATCAAGCTATTTCTGACCGATGGATACGAGGTGTACTTCGGGTCCTCGGATAATGCGGCAGAAAAGGCACGCGCGACGGAGATTGTGCTGAACCGTGGCGAGAAGATTTGGAATGTCTCCAACCCCCGACTACCCGCTGCTAAGGGAGAGTAGAGAATGGTGGTGTCTGGAGTGATTTCTGTGGCTAAACACTATCCCTCAAGTGCAGGTTTAAGGTAGCGACACGCGCTAAAAGGTCGCTGAATTATTTGCAGTTTTCGACCACAATGGGGTCAACAGCTTTTCGGCCATGATGCACTTCTTCCGTGCGGTGTCATGGAGAGCTGTACTGCCCGGCGGTGCCAATGCTGTCGTGCGGCCCATGTGCAACGTGGCTAGATGAAATTATTTAGGACCTATAGGAAAGGGCGAGAAACGCGCAATGACCTCCCCGAATAACTACCTCGCCGTTATCAAAGTCGTCGGTGTCGGCGGCGGTGGCGTCAATGCTGTCAACCGCATGATCGAGGAGGGGCTGAAGGGTGTCGAATTTATCGCAGTCAACACCGACTCGCAGGCCCTGATGTTCTCCGACGCTGATGTCAAGCTCGACATTGGGCGTGAGGCAACTCGTGGTCTGGGAGCTGGCGCTAACCCCGAGGTTGGCCGCACTTCCGCGGAAGACCACAAGGACGAGATTGAAGAGACCCTCAAGGGCGCCGACATGGTCTTCGTTACCGCAGGTGAGGGCGGTGGAACCGGTACCGGTGCAGCTCCGGTTGTCGCGAGCATCGCCAAGAAGTCCGGTGCCCTGACTGTTGGTGTCGTAACCAAGCCGTTCGACTTCGAGGGCAAGCGCCGTGCACGCCAGGCCGCCGAGGGCATTGAAACCCTCAAGGAGGTCTGTGACACCCTTATCACCATTCCGAACCAGCGTCTGCTGCAGATTGGTGAACAGGATCTGTCCATGATGGACGCGTTCCGCTTCGCCGACGAGATTCTTTACAACGGTGTCCAGGGTATTACTGACCTGATTACCATTCCGGGCATGATTAACGTCGACTTCGCCGACGTCCGCTCGGTAATGGCTGAGGCTGGCTCGGCTCTGATGGGCGTTGGTTCCGCACGCGGCGACGACCGTGTGATGAACGCCGCTACTCAGGCCATTAACTCCCCGCTGCTGGAGTCCACCATGGATGGTGCACAGGGTGTGCTTATTTCCGTCGCCGGTGGCTCCGACCTGGGCTTGATGGAGGTCAATGCCGCCGCGTCCATCGTGGAGGAAAAGGCTGACCCGGATGCCAACATCATCTTCGGTACCATCATCGACGACAACCTCGGTGACGAAGTTCGCGTCACTGTGATTGCTACCGGTTTTGAGCAGGGTAACGGCAACCCGCTGGACAAGCCAGCCGCAGGTGCCGCTGCACGTCCGGCTGCACAGGATGCCGAGGCGCGTCCGGCCGCTGAGCAGGCACCGCGACAGGGCAGCGCACTGCCGGGCGGTGACAACCTCGGCGCTCCGGCCCCGCGTGTGGAGGAAGAGCGCCCGGTCGCACAGCCGCGCGAGCGTGAGGATCGCGACCGCTTTGTCCCGCGCACCAACCCGAACAGCGGTGGTCTGTTCACCGATAACCCGACACCGCGTACGCAGGAAAACCGCAACTACCGTGGTGCTCACCGCGATGACCGCGACGACCGTCGTGGCGGCTACCAGGCTTCCAGTGACCTGCCGGAGTGGGGCTTCTAAGAAATCATGACTGAATCCCGCCGCAGCCGAAAAATTCTGACGAATCGGCGCGGCGGGTTTTCGCTGCCACCATATGATTCCTTCAATCTTGGAGATCATGTCGGCGATGACCCGTCCGCAGTCGAACGCAACCGCCAGCGCTTGGCCGATTCTCTGGGAATCGACCGTGCCCGCTTCGTCTACATGGAGCAGCTTCACACCAACACGGTCACCGTCGTCAACGAACCACAAACTGAGCCTGTCTCGGCTACCGACGCCATCGTCACGACCACGCCGGGTCTCGCGCTGGTAGTGCTCGTTGCCGATTGCGTTCCCGTCTTGCTTTCCGACGATTATGCGGGTGTCGCCGCTGCGGTACACGCAGGGCGGACCGGTGCCCGCAACGGAATCGTTCGTAAATCTGTCGAGAAGATGATTGAGCTCGGTGCCACGCCCGAGAATATCCATGCGCTTCTCGGTGCGGCGGCTTCTGGCCACAATTACGAGGTGCCTGAGTCGATGGCCGATGACGTCGATAAGCATTTGCCCGGAGCGAAGATGCGAACGAAGCAGGGGACTGCCGGTGTCGACGTGCGCGCCGGCCTGATGCGTCAGCTCTATGACCTCGGTGTACGGCATGTCAATGTCGAGCCCAGCTGCACTATTGAAAATGAGCAGTACTTTTCCTACCGGCGGGAGGGGAAGACTGGCCGTCAGGCGGGCATCGTAATCTTGCCTGAGCAGGGCTAAGTTTCAAAGTTGTAATTTTGGCGCGCCAAATTTGCGCGTGTCTATGCGATATTGCCAACCCAGCCGGTAGGTTGTGGGTAGCACAGACTTAAATTCGCACACTAAGAAGGACGTAGCAGAAGATGGCTGATTTCTTCCGTGGGGTTTCAAATTTCTTCGGTCTTACCCCGACTGATGACGCGGCTTACGACGAGCACTACGACGAGTTTGACCGCCGTGACGAGGAGCGTTTTGATGATTCCTATGCCGACTCGCGTCGTGCGGAGCGTCACCGCTACGAGCTGCGCGAAGAGGCTCCACGTGAGGCTGCAAGTGTGAACTCCCGCGAGGAGGACTACCGCTACGGCAACCTGCACTCCGTTGCTGATACCAAGGAACCGGAGCAGGTCTTCATCAAGCCGGAAAGTGGTTTTCAGGACAAGTACTCCAAGGCTCCGGACATCGGTTCGCACTTCCGCGACGGTGACATCGTCACCTTCGATCTGAGTGAGCTTGACCCATCTGAGGCTAAGCGCTATGTCGACTTCGTTGCTGGACTGGTTTTCGGTCTGCGCGGCCGGATCAAGGCTGACGGCTCCGTGTTCACCCTGTACCCGCATGGCTGCGATGTCAACGAGGGCCAGTTCGACCGGATGTCCGGCTAGTCAGCCGGCTCGCATGGCTTGTTAGTGTTTCGTATTTCGATTAATTAGCTAGACTGTTTATTCGTGTCTTCACTACTGCTAGTTCTGCTAATCCTGCTGAAGCTTTTCACCTATCTGCTGTTGGCTCGCATTGTGATTGAAATGATTCAGTCATTTTCTCGCTCTTGGCGACCAGGCAGGGTGTTTTCGTCGATTGGTGAAGTTGTTTTTGTCATTACCGACCCGCCGGTGAAGCTGTTGCGCCGACTCATCCCGCCTATGCCGATGGGCAACGTGATGGTGGACATGTCTGTGCTTGTTTTGTTCTTCATCCTTATGATTCTGCGAATGGTGCTGCAGGTAGCTCTCGGCGCGGTGGTGTAAATATCGCTAACTGTTTGCTTGGGGTCCACAATGTGGATTTCGGTGGAGCTGTGTTGTTTTGACTGTCCCGAATGTGATGTTCTCGGGCATTGAATTGCTACCGGGGGTGTTAATCGGGGGCAATAATAGGAACCCGTTGGGGAATGTAATCCCCAATGGGTTTTTATTGTGTCGGGGGTAAAGTTCTGTGGCTAAAGGTGCAGGGTAAGGGCGAGGTTTAACGTTTTACTAGAACTTTGCCATTGGTTAGAACGTGGGGGATAGAGTCCTGCCCAAAATAAATGGGGTGAGGACTGTGACTAGAGCAGGTAGGATTGGCCGGGTAAACAGTACTACTGGAAATAATTCTCTTAAGATTTCTTAAGAACTGTCCGCTCAAAGTGTTAGGGGAACTCACCATGCCGTTGACTCCGGCTGATGTGCATAATGTGGCTTTCAGCAAGCCTCCGATTGGCAAGCGTGGTTACAACGAGGACGAGGTCGATCAGTTCCTCGACCTCGTAGAGGACGCACTGGGTGAGCTCCAGGATGAAAACGCTGAGCTGCGCCAGCGCGTTGAGGACCTTGAAGGTCAGCTAGAGCAGGGTGGCGGCGCAGACTACGCTGCTTCCGGTGCTGCCGCTGCGGCGCCGGCTGTCGATGAGGACAAGCTGCGCAAGGAAATTGAGCAGGAGCTGCGCGCTGAGTACAACGAGCGCCTGAGCGCTCAGCAGCAGGAGATTGAGGCTCACTACCAGGATCGTCTGGATGCTCTTGAGAAGCGTGCTTCTGAGGCAGAGGCTTCTGCACAGCAGGCTTCCTCCGCAGCTGCGGAGCAGCCGCAGGCAGTTGCAGCAAGCACCGGCACCGAGTCGCAGGAAGTTAGCCTCCGCGCTGCTCGTATCCTGCAGGCTGCTCAGGACACCGCTGATCGCGTCACCACTGACGCCGACGCTGAGGCCAACAAGCTTGTCACCGAGGCTCGTGAAAACGCTGACCGCACCGTGGCAGAGGCCAATGAAGAGGCCGAGCGCACTATCACCAACGCTCGCAATGAGGCAGAAGCAACTTTGGCTGATGCCAAGGAGCGCAGTGAGCAGCTGTTGGCTGATGCCCGCAACGAGTCTGAGTCGACCCTCACTGACGCTCGCCAGCGCAGCGAGCAGATGATCAGCGACGCAGACGCTCGCTCTAACGCCACCATCACCGCAGCGCAGCAGAAGGCAACCGCGCTGCAGGACGATGCAGAGCGCAAGCACCACGAGATCATGACCACCGTCAAGGAGCAGCAGACCGCTCTGGAGGGGCGCATCGAGGAGCTGCACATCTTCGAGCGCGAGTACCGCACCCGCCTGAAGACCTTCCTGGAGTCCCAGCTCGACGACCTGAACTCTCGCGAGTCGGCTGCCCCGGCCGACGGCTACAACAACTAATTACGTAGCCAACACGTAGAAAACCACCACGCTCGGCTCCCCAGAGAGGGGAGGCAGAGCGCGGTGGTTTTTGCTATCTTTCCCTGCGAACCAATCGCATTCTTTGTTCCGGTCAGGGTTGTAGTAGTTGCCTGAGACACTGCTATACTGACACCCATACGCGCAATGAGCCGGCCATCACCGGGGAGCGTTTCGGAAGAACAGTCCAGTAGAAAATGGGCCCAGTAGAACCGAACGGTTTGGCACCGTTACAAAGCCTTATTAAATAAGCGGGCTATCGCGTGAAACCGCATGGTTCTTGTTCGCAAGAACCGTCGTAAAGCGTGATGCCAAGCGGGGTGGTACCGCGCGAGACTCCTTTTCAGCGTCACCAGTAACAACGCTGAAGGGGCTAGGCATGCGTCCCCGTGGTGAGTATTAATGATGTTCGACCACGGAAGTGACGTAGAAACGGTGTCTAATTCGAACGATGTAAATGCCTCTGCTGAGGCCACTCCGGCAGGTGGCGCGTATCCGCGCACTGCTGACTTTGGTAAGTACACCTCGAGCCCGAAGTTCCCGGAGCTGGAAGAAAAGGTCCTGGAGTACTGGGGTAAGGACAGCACTTTCCAGGCCTCTATTGATCAGCGTGATGGTGCTGACGAATACGTCTTTTATGATGGCCCGCCGTTCGCCAACGGCCTGCCGCACTACGGTCACCTGCTGACCGGTTACGTCAAGGACATCGTTCCGCGTTACAAGACCATGCGTGGCTACCAGGTTGGTCGTGTCTTTGGCTGGGACTGCCATGGTCTGCCGGCTGAGCTGGAGGCAGAGAAGCAGCTCGGTATTAAGGACAAGGGCCAGATCGAGGAAATGGGTCTGGCTAACTTCAACAAGTACTGCGCTGAGTCGGTGTTGCGGTACGCGGGCGAGTGGAAGGAATATGTCACTCGTCAAGCGCGTTGGGTTGATTTTGACGGCGGATACAAGACCATGGACATGAGTTACATGGAGTCCGTGATTTGGGCCTTCAAGGAGCTCTACAACAAGGGCCTGGTCTACCAGGGATTCCGCGTGCTGCCGTACTCCTGGGCAGAGCACACCCCGCTGTCCAACCAAGAGACCCGCCTGGATGACTCCTACAAGATGCGGCAGGACCCGACCCTGACCGTGACCTTCCCGTTCACCGGCGCCAAGGCAGGCTCGGCAGCGGAGAAGACGCTGGCGGACAACCCGGTGCTCGCTGACACTGCGGCTATCGCTTGGACCACCACGCCGTGGACGCTGCCGTCCAACCTTGGTCTGGCCGTGAACCCGAAGGTCACCTACGCCGTAGTTAAGGTCGGCGAGGATTCCTCCGTGCCGGAGTTTGCAGGTAAGACCTTCCTGCTGGCAGAAGCGCTGATTGGTGCCTACGCCAAGGAATTGGGCAAGGAACACGAGGTCGTGGCTACCTTCGCTGGTGCTGACCTGGAAGGCCTGACCTATCAGCCGATCTTCGACTACTTCGCAAATCACCCGAACGCTTTCCAGATTATGGTGGCCGACTATGTCACCACCGAGGACGGTACTGGTGTGGTCCACCAGGCGCCGGCCTTCGGTGAAGACGATATGAACACCTGTAATGAATACGGCATTGATGTCATCATTCCGGTGGACATGGACGGTAAGTTCACTTCGCAGGTGCCGGAGTACCAGGGCAAGTTGGTCTTTGACGCCAATAAGGACATCATCCGTGACCTGAAGGCCGCTGGCCGCGTCGTCCAGCACCGCACCATCGAGCACTCCTACCCGCACTCCTGGCGTTCGGGCGAGCCGCTGATCTACATGGCACTGCCGAGCTGGTTTGTGTCCGTTACCAAGATCCGCGAGCGCATGGTGGAGCTCAACCACAACGAGATTGAGTGGATGCCGGAGCACGTCCGCGACGGTCAGTTCGGCAAGTGGCTCGAGGGCGCACGTGACTGGAACATCTCCCGTACCCGCTACTGGGGTTCGCCTATTCCAGTGTGGGTTTCCGACAACGACGAGTACCCGCGTGTCGACGTCTACGGTTCCCTCGATGAGCTGGAGGCCGACTTCGGCGTTCGCCCGACCACACTGCACCGCCCGGAGATTGACGAGCTGGTGCGCCCGAACCCGGACGACCCGACCGGTAAGTCCATGATGCGCCGCGTCCCGGATGTCCTGGATGTCTGGTTCGACTCCGGTTCCATGCCGTTTGCGCAGTTCCACTACCCGTTCGAGAACAAGGAGTGGTTCGAGTCCCACGCACCGGCCGACTTCATTGTGGAGTACATCGGCCAGTCCCGCGGCTGGTTCTACCTGCTTCACGTCCTGTCGGTTGCACTGTTCGACCGCCCGGCGTTCAAGAAGGTCGTCGCCCACGGCATCGTGTTGGGCGATGACGGCAACAAGATGAGTAAGTCCAAGCGCAACTACCCGGACGTCAACGAGGTCTTCGACCGTGACGGCTCCGACGCCATGCGCTGGTTCCTCATGTCCAGCCCGATCCTGCGCGGCGGCAACCTGATCGTCACCGAACAAGGCATTCGCGAGGGCGTGCGCCAGGCGCTGCTGCCGATGTGGAACGCATACTCGTTCCTGCAGCTCTACGCCTCCAAGCCGGCCGAGTGGTCGGTAGACTCCGACAACATCCTGGACAAGTACATCCTGGCCAAGCTTGCAGCAACCGTCCGTGCTGTTACTGAGTGCCTGGACAACACTGACATTGCTTCTGCCACCGATGAGGTCCGTCAGTTCTGTGACGCACTGACCAACTGGTACGTGCGCCGCTCCCGCGACCGCTTCTGGGCCGGCGATGTCAAGCACCCAGAGGCCTTCAATACCCTGTACACGGTGCTGGAGGTTCTCACCCGCGTGGCTGCTCCGCTGCTGCCGATGGCCACCGAGGTCATCTGGCGCTCGCTCACTGGCGGCCGCTCGGTGCACCTGGAGGATTGGCCGGACGTCGACAAGCTGCCGACCGATGACGAACTCGTTGAGTCCATGGACATTGTCCGCAATGTCTGCTCGGCAACATCGCGCATCCGCAAGGCCAACCAGCTGCGTAACCGCCTGCCGCTGAAGAAGCTGACCCTGGCATTCCCGGATGCTGAGCGTCTGCGTGAGTACACCGACATCGTTTCCTCCGAGGTCAACGTCGACAAGGTGGAGTTCACCTCCGACGTGGACTCGGTGGGACGATTCGAGGTCTCCGTCAACGCTCGCGTGGCCGGTCCGCGCCTGGGTAAGGACGTCCAGAAGGTCATTAAGGCTGTGAAGTCTGGCAACTACGAGGTTGCCGACGGCACGGTTGTCGCCGATGGTATTCCGCTGCAGGAGGGTGAGTACACCCGCAACCTGGTCGCGATCTCGCCAGATTCCACCGCTGAGGTCGACGGCGTCAATGGCCTGGTTGTGCTCGACACTGAGCTCGACGAGGACCTGGAGTCCCGCGGTTGGGCCGCTGACCGCATCCGTGGTCTGCAGGATGCCCGCAAGAACGCTGGCCTTGAGGTCACCGACCGCATTTCGGTGAAGTTGCAGGTGCCGGCCGAGCGTGAGGAGTGGGCCAACCGCCACGCTGACCTCATCGCCCGGGAAGTTCTCGCAACCGCTTTCGAGGTCGTCGCTGGCGGAGAGTCCCTGAGCTACGACGTGGCGGACGGCTGCTCGGCGGATATTGCCAAGCAGTAGGGGAGAGTAATCTCTATGCCGACTTCCGGGCGGTGGGTTCTGCACATCGACATGGACGCGTTCTTCGCGTCCGTCGAGCAGCTCACTCGCCCGACTCTGCGCGGGCGGCCAGTTCTCGTCGGCGGACTGGGCGGTCGAGGTGTGGTCGCCGGTGCCTCCTATGAGGCCCGCGCGTACGGCGCGCACTCGGCTATGCCGATGGCTCGCGCACGTCGTCTCATGCCACCGATCGCAGTGACGGTCAGCGCGCGCAAGGGCATCTATGGGCCGGTGTCGCGCCGCGTGTTCTCTGTAATCCGCGAGCGCGTGCCCGTGGTCGAGCAGCTCAGCGTCGATGAGGCTTTCATGGAACCCGAAGAGCTGCAAGGCGCCTCGAAGGAGCAGGTCATTGCCTGGGCGGAGCAGCTGCGGGCAGATATTCGGCGGGAGACCGGCTTGGCCTCGTCGATAGGCGCGGGCGCGGGCAAGCAGTTCGCGAAAATTGCGTCAGGCCTGGCGAAACCCGATGGCGTGTACGTGCTGGACCCCGCACGCAATCACGAGCTTCTACACCCATTGCCGGTAGAGAAGCTCTGGGGCATCGGCCCTGTCACCGCTGCAAAATTGCACACGCTGGGCGTGGAGACGATTGGTGATTTTGCCGCCATGTCCCAGCGCGATGTCGAGGTTTCGCTGACATCCAAAACCGGTGTGATGCTGTGGCAGCTGGCGCAGGGGACGGACGATCGGCCGGTTAAGGAGCGAGATGTCGCCAAGTCTGTATCGGCGGAGTACACCTACCCTGAGGATTTGGAGTCGCAGGCCCAGCTCCACGCCGCCGTCGATCGCGCGGGTGAGTCCGCTTTTCGACGGCTCAAAAAAGATGGCCGTGGTGCCCGCACCATCACTTGCAAGGTGCGTCTGTCTGACCTGAGCATCCATACCCGATCTGAGACACTCGCCTATGCCACACAGGATTTCGACACCCTCATGGCCGTGGCGCACCGAATCGCGTTCACGCCCGCGGAGGTCGGCCCAGTGCGACTGGTGGGCGTCGGTTTCTCCGGGCTGGATTCGCACATACAAGAAGTCCTGTTTCCTGAGCTCGACCGCGCTATCACCGTCGAAGATCGAGTGCCAGCACCTGCGCTTTCCGACGCTCCCGCCGGCCTGGTCGAGCTATCTGGAACCGGTGCGTTGCCGACCGTTCGGCTTTCCGACTCCAAGTGGGCACCCACCTCGGACGTACACCACAGCGAGTATGGACATGGTTGGGTGCAGGGTTCGGGGCACGGGATTGTGACCGTCCGCTTTGAAAGCCGCACCAGTGGCCCCGGGCGCATGATTACGTTGAAGGAAGACGACCCGGAGCTGCGTCCGTGCTCCGCGGTGTGCAGTTTGGACTGGCCGGAGTGGCTGGCATCCGACGAAGCAGCAGCTCTCGACTTGCCGCAACCTGAGCGGGAAAGCGAAGACGATCTCGGCCCCGACGCGGATGCTTGATATGGCTGACTGCCTCAGTGCCGTTCGCGGCTCTCTGTTTATGCGCTATCCGTAAACTAGGGCACTATGACTACCGCATCCCGCATTGCAGAGCTCGAGGCAGCTCGCCGCGCCTCGTTGCGCAACACCGATCGAGATCCGAATCCGTCGACCACACTTCCCGACGACGGTCTGGATAACCGCCAGCGCATGCTGAACGGTCAGTGGTATATCGCCGATCATCCGGAATCACAGGCTCTGAACGTGCGAATTGGCCAGGTGGCCGCTGAATTTGAGGTCGCATTCCGCGAAGACCAGCAGGCAGCACAGCAAGTGCTAGCACCGGCACTGGGGTCTTTCGGAGAGAGCAGCACCGTTCGCCCGCCGATCTACCTGGACTACGGCGATAACATCCACATCGGCGACAACGTTTTCATCAACTTTGGGCTCACCGCACTTGACGTGGTGAAGGTGACAATCTGCGACTATGCGCAGCTCGGGCCCAACGTACAGCTGCTTCCACCAGTACACCCACTGGGAGCTGAGGCCCGCGCCGCTTATCTAGAGTCTGGAGATGAAATCATCATCGGACGCAATGCCTGGATCGGTGGCGGAGCCATCATCCTGGGCGGTGTTCACGTCGGCGACAATTCTGTGGTCGCCGCGGGTGCCGTGGTGACTAAGGACGTTCCCGCGGGCGTAGTCGTGGCTGGAAACCCGGCGAAAATCATCCGCATCATCGAGGCGTGAATTAGAACAGCGTCTGCGGATGCACATTCGCAGCCAGCGCGGCGGCGAGAATGATGCGCGCCTGCGGTGCATGCACGCAACCAGCGCTAATCACACCGTGCCGAGCCAGCGTCGCACCGCCACCGGCACCGCCGTAGGCGCCGTGGACATCACCGCGCGGAACGCGCGTTGCCATCACGACGGTCACATCAGCCGCAATGGCCCGGTCAATGGCAGCGGCAAACTCATCGGAGACATTGCCCGACCCCAGGCCCTCTACGACAATGCCGCGTGCACCGGCGGCGACTGCCGAATCCAGCAGTGATCCATCTGCACCCAAGTAGGCGGGGATAATCTCTACCTTCGAGCCCGCCAAAGCCGCCAGAGGCAGCGGATCTGGACGAACCGGCTCCTCCGGTGCATTAGTGGCAAAAGCCAAAGGATCGGTTGTGTGCCACTTCGTCGCACCTCGTACCGGCAAGACTGCGTGGCCAAAGACAATAAGAACGCCAATTCCCTGCGCAGAGGCATCGGAAGCAATGGTCACGGCCTCAAAGAGGTTCCCCGGTCCGTCGGTTTCCGGATGATCATAGGGAAGTTGTGCACCAGTAAAGACAACCGGACGCGAGTCAGCATGGAAAATATCGGCAGCCATGGCCGTTTCCTCCATCGTGTCCGTGCCATGAGTTACGACGACACCGTCCACGGAGTCGTCGTCAAGCACTTCGTGAATAGTGGCGAGAATACGGTCAACGTCGGTGAACGCGAGATTCGACGAGTCCAGCATCCCGAGCTCACGAACCTCCAGCTCTAACATGCCCTCTGGATAACGCTGCGCGACCGCTGCGACGAGCTCCGTGCCCGAGATGGTCGGGGTTAGCGCACCGCTGCGATCTGTGGTGCAGGCGATGGTGCCGCCGGTGGTGATGACAACGATTCGGCGAGGGGAGGCCGTGCTAGACGAGGCCGAGCTAGCCGGGGAATGATCCTGAGTCGACATGTCCACCATCTTACCTAGGCGTTGTTTTGGCCTTGTGTAGGATTATGGAAGGCGTGAAGCCAGCGAATCTTCATGCAGATTTTATTGGAGTAGTGCACATATGAAAGTCCCCTGCAACCAGCGCGTTAGCGGAATGCGTTGGCGCACAGCGCGTGGTGTGACAGTAGCGGCAATGGTCTCGGTCAGCGCACTTGGGCTCGCTGCCTGCGGTGGTGGCAATACTGCAGCGCCGACGACTGAATCGAAGACATCCAGCTCGGCGGAACCCGTCATCATGCTGCCGACGCGCGCAGAGCTTAACGACGTCCTCGCACGCCTTATCAACCCCGATTTACCTATCGAGGAAAAGGCGCTGACCATCGAGGACGGCGATACTGCCGGCGATTTCTTCGACATTGTCACCAATAGTGCCAATGAGCAGGAAATCAGCTTTGATGTCATTGATCCGATCACGCCCGGCTTCACGACGAAGCAGGCCGTGGCCGGTGTCAATATCCTCCGCCAGGAGGAAGATCCGATGCTCGTGGATCAGGTGGACTTCATCTACAGGGATGGCCGTTGGATGCTGAGCAAGGAATGGGCCTGCAACCTGGCATCGACGCTTGATCCGGAGCACAAGCCGGGGTTCTGCCTCGCGCCGGGCGAAACCCCTCCGCCGCCACCTGAGCCGGAGGAAGAAGCTCCAGTTGAAGAGGCTCCGGTTGAGGAGGCCCCAGCACCGGTCGAGGAGCCAGCCCCGGCTCCGGCGCCCGAACCACCCGCTGAGGAAGTTCCGCCTCCTGCACCTGAACCGCCGGCTGAGGAGGTCCCGCCTCCTGCGCCGGCTCCGGCTCCGGCTCCGGCGGAGGACGCGCCTCCTCCGCCTCCCCCGGCTTAGGTGCCGTTGGCCCAGGCATCACAGCCTAGCCCGGTCGGGTGCACTGGGGCAGACAAAAGAAAGTGTCTAGGTTTATGACAGTTCCGCCCATTTTTTGGGCAGAAAAGTGACATAAACCTAGACACTTTCTCGTCTTCTAACCTTGCGCTGGCCAGAGCTATTTCTTCTGGACTCTGGGCTACTTCTTCGACCCGCTGCCGTCCTTAAACTCCAGCCCGCGGTGCGTCTGCTGAGTGATGCGCACATCGGAGTTGCCGTCGCCGTAGGTCACGGAGGTCACAAAGTCGATGTTGCCCTTCATCGGAAGCGGCTTAGTCAGGTCGATGGTGACGCGGTCGGCAAGCATGTCAGTCGTGGCCTCGACAACCTTCAGTGCACCCTCGCCGCCAGTGTCCAACTCCGTGACGGTCGGCACCTGCTTGACATCGACCTTCAAATTAACAATGTCGCCC
Organism: Corynebacterium sp. HFH0082; assembly: GCF_000411235.1. Classification (NCBI taxonomy): domain Bacteria; kingdom Bacillati; phylum Actinomycetota; class Actinomycetes; order Mycobacteriales; family Corynebacteriaceae; genus Corynebacterium; species Corynebacterium sp. HFH0082. The sequence goes on along the minus strand of NZ_KE150404.1, from coordinate 2,067,483 downwards.
GCACGGCTGAGCAGGGTATAGGTCACCTTCTGCGTCATCGTGGTCTGGCCTTCGACCTCGCTTTCGACCGTCCAGGTTGCATCCTTTCCGATGTCCTCGGAGGGGAAGACGATAGGTACGGAATGCAGCTGTTGCAGCGCCATCTCCACACCAGCGCGAGCGGTGTCGGTCGCCTTCTCCGGCGCTCCCAGTTTGAGTTCCTTGACCTCACCAGTGGCCGTTGTTGACCAATCAGAGATAAAGCCCTGCGCGGTCGCGATATCCTCATTCAGCTCATCGTTGGAGCCGTGTGGCTTACCCACCTCTGACGTCACCACACGAGTATCGTTATCGCTGGTAACAGTGCTGGTCAGGGGGATTTCCAGGCGGGTGTCCGGGAACGTCTGGTCGCTATCGGCGTTTCCGCCACGCTGCGCGAAGCCCTGCGTCACCGCCACGGTCGACTCCTGCTCTGCACCGTCGTCCTTCCAGCGCACGCTCGCCAGCTCACCGCTACCAGCACTGGTCAATTCGACCTTGGGTTGTGCAACGTCCACGGGTTGTGTTTTCACCGAGCTTTCCGACGAGCACGCGGCCAGTGACACCACAGTGGTAGCGGCAACAACAGCGGTGCCGACCCTCGCCAGCAGGCCACGCTTGGTGTGACCAGGCTGGTCGCTGCGGCTAGGTCGACGGAACCACGAGGAGGTGGTGCCTCCTGCACGTCGTAAAGAGGAGGAGGCCGGAACAAACTGAGATTGGAAACGTCGAGTCACACCGGTTAGCGTACCGGTTTCGTGGTGGATAGGAACCACCCGGGCGGTGTCAGTTGGCTGAATATGGGTTTGTTAGGCCATTATGGGACAGTGACTAAGAAGGAAACGAGGACATATTTCCCGCGGCGGGGGATTCTCGCTGCGGTTATTGTGTCAGTTGCGATTATCGATCAGCTGACCAAGATTATCGCTTTGAAGACTCTCGATGGCCGTCCTGCGGTGCAGGTGATTGGCGATCTCTTCGAGTTGCGGCTCGTTTTTAACCCCGGTGCAGCCTTTTCCTTTGGCACGAACGCCACCTGGGTTTTTACCACGTTGCAGCTGGTTTACATCCTGGCTGTGATGTGCTTTTCCCATTGGCTGCGCAGTCCTATATCGGCGACTGCGGCGGGGCTTATTGCTGGTGGTGCGCTGGGCAACCTCATCGATAGGCTGTTTCGGGAACCCGGTTTCTACGTCGGCCACGTCGTCGATTTCCTGTCGGTTAAGGGTTTTGCCGTATTTAATATCGCGGACTCCGCGATTACAGTGGGCGTTATTATCCTCGTTATCTGGATGGTTTTTTCCAAGGAGCCGGATCTCTTCGCTGATCAGATTGCAGCGGAGAAGAAATCTTCCCAGACGGATCAGAAGCAGTCGGCGGAGGGAGGACAGCAGTGAACGACAATGCAGTAAATACCGGTGCAGCACTCGGGGGAGCGCACCAGCCCGACCGAGAAACCCGGCAGATGCCCGTTCCACCGGGCTTGGCCGGTATGCGGGTAGACGCCGGTGTGGCTAAGTTGCTGGGACTCTCGCGCACAGCGGTGGCTGATTTGGCAGCGGCTGGGGACATCACGGTCGATGGCGTGAGCGTTGGTAAGTCCGACCGATTGGAAGAAAACGCTTTCCTCTCAGTGTTGTTGCCGCCGGTGGAAAAGCCATTGGTTCCCAAAGAGGAACTCGTCGAGGGCATGGACGTGCTCTACCACGACTCCGATTTGGTGGCTGTTCACAAGCCTGTCGGTGTGGCCGCACATCCGTCGGTCGGTTGGGAAGGCCCAACGGTTATCGGCGGACTGGCGGCTGCTGGTTTCCGCATTTCTACCTCCGGTCCGCCCGAGCGAAAAGGCATCGTGCATCGCCTCGATGTTGGCACCTCTGGCGTGATGGTTGTCGCCTGCTCCGAACGGGGCTACTCCGTGCTCAAGCGGGCGTTCAAAAACCGTGAGGTGTCCAAGACCTATCACGCTCTGGTTCAGGGGCATCCGGATCCGCTGTCGGGGACAATTGATGCGCCGATTGGCCGTCATCCTTCGGCGGGTTGGCGCTTTGCCGTCCGCCAGGATGGCAAGCATGCTGTGACGCACTACGAAACGCTTGAGGCCTTCGCCCCAGCAACGCTGCTGAAGGTGAATCTAGAGACTGGGCGCACGCACCAGATTCGCGTGCACTTCTCTGCGCTGAATCACCCATGCTGCGGCGATCCCATGTACGGTTCCGATCCGGCATTGGCCAAGCGGCTGGGGCTCAACCGCCAGTGGCTTCACGCGGTCTCGCTTGGTTTCCACCACCCGGCAGATGGGCGCTGGATGGAAATCGAATGTCCATACCCAGATGATTTGAACCACGCATTGGAAGTTTTGAGGCAGAGCGCATGACGCAGACCCCATCGGGATCCAAGAACCCACCACGCCGTGAAACTCGCGCGAAAAGCACTGGTGACGGCAGTATTTCGCCAGTGATGGCACTGATCTCTGGTTTCTGTGTTGTCGTATTGGTGATTGTTTTAGCAGTCGCTTCGACCTCCGATCGGGTAAGCAAGCCGCAAAATCTCAACGGCGATGCGCTCGGCCCGGACCCGTGGGAAGCAACCGAGCAGTACGTAGAGCGTGCCGACGAGTCCCTCGCGAATATGAAGAAAGAGGACTACCGGCTAAAGACCGGCCAGCCAGTCGTAGAGGACCCGAAGTTCTGGGCGTTGGTGACTTTTGACCGGCTGCTCGATGCGCAAGAAGCGGCACAGGTCTATGAAAAAGAGCCCTCTCTGCGAGTATCGACTGCAATCATCGGCGGTGTGAGCACCCGGTATTTGCCGCAGCCGAGTAAAACAGCGAGCGAAGAAAAGCTGCTGCAAGATCAGCTGGAGTTAGCGGCTGCTTACGCAGACGTCGCGATTGACGACGAACGGCTCGGCTTCAACGGTTTACTGGTCTATGGTGACGCTGAATCGTTGATGGATGTCAAGAAAATGCCCGATGTGAAAGCTGTCGAGGCGCTGCCATCAGATGCGGCGCGTGGCCGTTTTGGTATTCGCCCGGTGCTGAGTTCCGGCTTCACGGATAAAGATCCTCTCTTTGCGCCGGGGCTGAGCCAGAACTAAGCGGCCAGAACTAATAAAAGCCAGAACCAAGCGCCCAAATCCAAACGACTAGGATGAAGCGGCTAGAACTCTGCCGTCAGTACGCAGTCAGTTTCAACAAGAACGAAAAGGAGTCAGTCAACAGTGATTCAGGCATTCGGTGCGTACCTTTTGTGGGCGCTGTTTCCGCTCTATTTCCCCTTGCTGGAACCAGCAGGGGCCGTAGAGATTTTGGCGCACCGATTCGTCTGGACCCTTGTCTTTATGGTCATTGCCCTCAGCTTCATGCGCGCATGGCCAGAGCTGAAGGCCGCGAGTGCCAAGACCTGGGGCACTATTATTATTGCCGCACTGTTGATCTCCGTCAACTGGGGTGTGTACGTCTACCTGGTCAACAATGGGCAGGTGGCGGAGGCCGCGCTCGGCTACTTCATCAACCCGCTGGTCAGCGTTTTGTTGGCGATGATTTTCTTCCGTGAAAGCATCTCGCGGTTGCAGCTCGGCAGTGTCATCCTGGCAACCATTGCGGTCATTGTTCTCACAATCGGTGTGGGACATCCGCCGTTGGGTGCGCTGGCGCTGGCGTTCAGTTTCGGTTTTTACGGACTAATGAAGAAGCGGGTATCGCTTTCCTCCGCAGCTTCGCTGACGGCCGAGTCCGCCGTAATCACACCGATTGCGCTGGCCTACATCCTCTGGTTTACCTACAACGGGCAGAGCACCTTTACCTCCGAAGGAACTGGTCACATGCTGCTCATGATGAGCGCCGGTGTTGCTACCGCCATTCCGTTGCTGCTCTTCGGCGAAGGTGCCAAACGCCTGCCGCTGGCCACCTTGGGTCTGATGCAGTACCTCACTCCGGTTCTCCAAATCACCCTGGCAGTCACTGTGCTGGGCGAGCAGCTCGAACCGGAGCGCTGGATCGGGTTCTTCATCATCTGGGGTGCCGTCGCGCTGTTCATCTGCGACCTCATCCTGAAGATGCTCCGGCAGCGTCGGGTTCGCCGGGAACTCCGCAAGGCCGGTGTTGAACCGGCCGCGGTTTCCGACGATGCCGCCGACCAGACGGATGGGGCGGTTACCCGGGACGTCGTAAAGCCGGCAGATAATTAGCAGAAAAGTTCGCGCAGGTGCTCGTTGAGGAAGATTCCCTGCGGGTCGACCTTTTCCCGTAGTGCCTGGACCTCGCCGAACAGCGGATAACGTTCCGCGAAATCCTCCGCGCGGAGCGTGTGCAATTTGCCCCAGTGCGGGCGACCTTCGTGGGCCTTGAAAATCGGCTCGATGAGGTTGAAGTACTCTCGATAATTTTCCTTCCAGTAGCGGTGGATGGCGATGTAGGCACTGTCGCGACCGTACGCAGTGGATAGGGCCACATCATCGGCTTTCGCGGAGCGCACCTCGATGGGGAAGGAGACTTTCATCCTCTTGCGGGCAATCGCGTCGCGGATTTCCCCGAGGACATCGGAAGCGGCCTCGAGCGGGACGGAGTACTCCATCTCGGAAAAACGCACTCGGCGCGGCGAGACAAAGACCTTGTGCGCCTCATTGGAGTAGCTGCGCTCTGGCACGGTGTTGGTGGCAATCCGGTTGATGGTATCGGTCGTAGCGGGAATGGCCTTAGCAATCTCGCAGCACGCCAAGAGTCCCATGTTGTTGACGACTTCGTCGTTAAGATACGTACGCGCGCTGCCCAGGCGCTGCTTCAGGCTATTGCGGCTCGGGCGGCGGTGGCGCTGCGGTTCAATGCGAGTATTGTGCTTGACCAGCGTCTCGCGCTGTCCCGGGAACCAGAAAAACTCCAGGTGGTCAGCTTCTTTGCAGCGCTCGGCGAAACTCTTGCGCAGGGAATCAAACTCTTCGCGGTGCTCGTCGGCGTGCAGATCAAACGCTGGCACGACGGACATCGTGACCTCCGTAAGCACGCCGAAGACACCCAGTCCCAGCCGGCCGAGGCGGTAGAGCTCGCCGTCGATTCCCTCAGCGTCCGGATGGCAGTGCCTGACGACGCCATCCGCAGTGACAATCTTGAATCCCTTCACGGTGCCTGCGAAACCGGTGAATCCAAGCCCGGTTCCGTGCGTGCCAGTAGAGATAGCACCGGCCAGCGACTGCGGATCGACATCGCCCTGGTTGGGAAGTGCCCAACCGAGCGGGCGCAGAATACCTGGAGTGTCGCGCAGGCGAGTGCCGGCACGCAGCGTAGCGGTCTGGTTGACGGCGTCGAGCTCGACCAGACCAGAGCAGCGATCGAGTTGAATGCGGTGCCCATCGGTGGTGGCCACGGAAGTAAAAGAATGACCGGCCCCCAGCGGGCGCACCGTAGTCCCTTCGGTCTTCGCCGCTTTAATTACCGAGATGACGCCCTCATCATCGTGCGGCTGATGAGTGTAGGACGGGGTGCACGATTGCGTGTGCGCCCAATTGCTCCAATGCGAGTTGGCGACGGCTTTCGCCTGCGCACGCCGACGTACGCGTGGTACTCGGGACTCAACTGTAGAGACTGTGAAGCGGGCGTTGTTGTGTGAATTGCTCATGTGAAGATCAATCCCTTTCCTCGGTACGTGGGCCAGTGGGCGATGATGGTGCCATCTCGAACTGCAATGACTTCTTGTGTGTGCTCGGCTATTTCGCCGGCCTTGGCGTGGCGGAACCACACGGGATCTCCCAGCGAAATTGCGTCGGCGGTCTTGCCGAGCAGCGGAGTCTGCACCTCACCTGGTCCTTCCTCTGCCGCGTAGCGCAGGCCAGTGGGGTACCAGGGGGTTGGCAGCCGGTCATCTCCCGCCGGTCCAGAGGCAATTCGACCACCGCCGGACACCGTGACCACGCCCTTCTTAGGACGTCGCGTCGCCGGCAACACAAACCAGGACGCCGGGCGCAGATTGAATGCGCGATAGTTATCGAAGAGGGTTGGTGCCAGGAACCCCGACCCCGCCGCTGCCTCGGTGACTGCGGCCTCGGCGCACGTCGACTCCAGCGACCCCGTGCCACCACCGTTGACAAACTCCAGCGGCCCCGCCACTTTCTCGACTGCAGCGACAACCTTCTCGCGGCGCTTCGCCAACTCCTTCTTTGAGACGGCCTGCATCACTCGAATTGCGCGCGCACGCAGGGAGTCTCCGGCATCGCCCACTCCGGCAATGTGTCCCTCATACATCATGATTCCCGCCAGCTGCAGCTCCGGACGGGCAATAATCTGCTTGGCAAACGCCGCTGCCTGCTTCGGCGAGAACAGGCTTGAGCGCAGCGTACCGATATGCACGCCGGGGAGGGGACGAAAGGATGCGTCGACGTCCATGCACACGCGGATTGGCGCATTTTCGCTTGCCGACGACGCCAGCGCCTCCAGATGCTCGGGACGGTCAACCATGACGCAGATGGCGGCACGCGCTGCATCATCGTCGGCAAGCTCTGAGATAGCGCGGGCGTCAAGTGTTGGGTAGGCGACGACGATGTCGTCGCTAATGCCTTCTCGGAATAGGTACAGCGCCTCTGCCAGCGAATATGCCAGCACGCCCTGGAAACCGGGGAAGGCCAGGACGTGCGAAATAAGCTGTGGAATGCGAATCGATTTCGAGGCCACGCGGATAGGCATCCCGTTTGCACGGCGGAGCATATCGCGGGCATTGGCTTCGACCGCCGCGAGGTCGACGACGACTGCAGGAAGGGAAGTGCAGTTAAGCAGCGTGTCGGTAGCTAGTGGCGGGCGGGCTGTCTGGGGCGTCTGTGGCGGCAGCGCTTCAGGCAGGTGAGACATCGATGTCGGAGCCGGGCGGGATGTGTCCGAGGACTCCGGGGCAGAAGCTCGAGAAAGTTTCATGCCCTAAAACGTAATCATTGAAAACCTGTACTGTCTTTGATTTTGAAAAGAAAGTCAGAATTTTCCAGGTCTGCGCCCTTTTAGACCAGCCAGCTGTAGCGGGCGGCATCCATGTTGGAGGTGATGACATCGCCATCGATGAGGTAGCCGGCAGCGACAGGGCGGCGGTCGATGGTTGCAAGAACCTCGTCAAGCTCGGGCTTGGGGAAGTAGGTGAAGTGGCCATCGGAAAGTGGTGCGAACACTGTATTGCTCCTTTGGTTCTTTGCTCGAGGGCGGTGCGTTTCTTTGTGGCCGCGAGGAAATATGAGGACTTCCTCACGAACTGTGATGTCGAGTATTGTCAACTGGTTTTGAAAAGTAAAGGAAAAGTAAGAGTGATGTTGCACACGTCTTTAGCTATAACTGTGCAGGCATAAGGGGCTGCTTCATTTTGGGTGTTCGAAGGAATCTTGTTCAGTCCGGGGGATTGTCTACAATCTGGACTCATGGCTAACTCCTCCTTCGTGCACCTCCACAATCACACCGAGTACTCCATGCTCGACGGTATGGCGAAGATTGATTTGCTTGCCGACGAGGTTGCGCGACAGGGAATGCCTGCGGTCGGTGTCACCGACCATGGCAATATGTTTGGCTCGAATGCGTTCTATCGGCAGATGAAGTCCAAGGGCATCAAGCCAATCATCGGCATTGAGGCATATATGGCGCCGGAGAGCCGTTTTAATAAAAAGCGCATTCAGTGGGGTGAACCGCATCAGCGTCGAGACGACGTCTCGGGTCGCGGTTCCTACTTGCACCAGACCATGTTGGCTGCGAATGCGCAGGGCCTGCGGAACCTGTTCTACCTGTCGTCGATGGCGTCGTATGAGGGACAAATTAGTAAGTACCCGCGTATGGATGCCGAGTTGGTGGCAGAACGCGCCGAGGGCATTATCGCGACCACTGGTTGCCCGTCGGGTGATGTGCAGACGCGTCTGCGCCTGGGGCAGTTCGACGAGGCTCTGCAGGCCGCCGGGATGTGGCAGGACATCTACGGCAAGGAAAACTACTTCCTTGAGCTGATGGATCACGGGCTGGATATTGAGACCCGTGTGCGCAGTGAGCTACTGGAGATTGGCCGGAAGCTGAACCTGCCGCCGCTGGTTACGAATGACTGCCACTATGTCACCCGTGACCAGGCCAAGGCTCACGAGGCCATGCTCTGTGTGCAGACGGGTAAGACGCTCAATGACCCGGACCGTTTTAAGTTCGACGGTGACGGCTACTTTATTAAGTCCGCCGAAGAAATGCGCGCGACCTGGGATCACCTAGTCCCGGGTGCCTGCGATAACACGCTGCTCATCGCAGAGCGCGTTGAGGACTACGACGAGCTGTGGGAGGAGCACCCGCACGATCGCATGCCGAAGGCGGACGTTCCGGAAGGGGAGACGCCGACGACATGGCTGCATCACAACGTGATGGAGGGGCTGCGCAAGCGCTTTGAAGGGCGCGAGGTACCGGAGGAGTACATCCGGCGCGCGGAGTACGAAATTGAGGTGATTGACGGTAAGGGCTACCCGTCGTACTTCCTTATCGTGGCGGAGTTGATCCGCCATGCCCGTGAGGTGGGCATCAAGGTCGGTCCGGGGCGTGGTTCCGCTGCCGGTTCTTTGGTTGCATACGCGACGTGGATTACCAATATCGACCCGATTGAGCACGGTCTTCTCTTCGAGCGATTCCTGAACCCAGAGCGCCCGTCCGCGCCGGATATCGATATCGACTTCGACGACCGCCGCCGCGATGAAATGATTCGCTACGCCGCCGATCGCTGGGGCGAAGACAAGGTGGCGCAGGTGGTCACCTTCGGTACGGTGAAGACCAAGCAGGCTCTGAAGGACTCGGCGCGTGTGCAGTTCGGTCAGCCGGGTTACCAGATTGCAGACCGCATTACTAAGGCGCTGCCACCTGCGATTATGGCTAAGGACATTCCGCTGAGCGGCATCGTCGACCCGGAGCACCCACGCTACGGCGAGGCCGCCGAGGTTCGTCAGCTTATTGAAACCGACCCGGATGTGGCTCGAATTTACGAGACAGCCCGTGGTCTCGAGGGCGTCGTTAGGCAGACCGGCGTGCACGCCTGTGCCGTGGTAATGGCGTCGGTGCCACTCTTGGATCACATCCCGATGTGGAAGCGACAGGCTGACGGCGCGATTATCACTGGCTGGGACTATCCGGCGTGTGAGGCCATCGGTCTGTTGAAGATGGACTTCCTGGGTCTTCGAAACCTGACGGTTATCGGTGACTGTATTGAGCACATCAAGTCCAACCGAGGCGAGACAGTTCTGCTCGATGACCTTCAGACCGATGATCCGAAGGTCTATGAGCTGCTGTCGCGCGGTGACACCCTCGGCGTGTTCCAGCTCGATGGTGGCGGCATGCGTGAGCTGCTCAAACGCATGCAGCCAACGGGCTTCGACGACATCGTGGCATCGCTGGCGCTGTACCGTCCGGGGCCGATGGGTGTGAACGCGCACTTTGACTACGCGGATATTAAGAATGGTCGCAAGCCTTATAACGCCATCCACGCGGAACTGGATGAGCAGCTGAAAGAAATCCTGGAAGAAACACACGGCCTGATCGTGTACCAGGAGCAGATCATGAAGATCTCGCAGAAGCTGGCGAATTACACCGCGGGCCAAGCAGATGGTTTCCGTAAGGCCATGGGTAAGAAGAAGCCCGAGGTGCTGGCCAAGGAGTTCGTGAACTTCGAAGGCGGCATGTTGGAGAATGGTTTCTCCAAGGATGCTGTCCAGAAGCTGTGGGATATTATTCTGCCCTTCGCCTCGTACGCGTTTAACAAGTCTCACGCGGCGGGCTACGGCCTGGTGTCCTACTGGACCGCGTATCTGAAGGCCAACTACACCGCTGAGTACATGGCGGCGCTGTTGACCTCGGTGGCGGATGATAAGAACAAGCTGGCTATTTATCTGTCGGACTGTCGCCACCTTGGCATTAAGGTGCTGCCGCCGGATGTCAATGAGTCGGGTATGGACTTCGAGCCGGTCGGTGAGGATATTCGCTTCGGCCTTGGCGCTATCCGCAACGTCGGCCATGATGTGGTCGCGTCGATTGTGAAGACGCGCGAGGAGAAGGGCAAGTTCACGTCGTTCTCGGACTACCTGGACAAGATTGAGACGCTGCCGTGTAACAAGCGCATCACCGAGTCGCTGATTAAGGCCGGCGCTTTCGACTCGCTGGGGCACCCACGAAAGGGCCTTGCGCTCATTCACGAAGAAGCCATTGACTCGGTGCTGTCGACCAAGAAGGCTGCAGACAAGGGACAGTTCGACCTGTTTGCGGGCTTCGGTGGGGAAGAGGACACCGGATCGGAGAGCATCTTTGAAATCCGTGTGCCGGATGAAAAGTGGGATCGCAAGCACGAGCTGACCCTGGAACGAGAAATGCTGGGCCTCTATGTCTCCGGTCATCCACTCGATGGGTTCGAAGAATCGCTGGCCGCGCAGACCGATACCGCTTTGACCACGGTCGTCGGTGGGGAAGTCGCTAACAACACCGAAATCACTATTGGTGGCATTGTCTCTAGCGTTGACCGTCGCGTGAATAAGAACGGCCAGCCCTGGGCGATTATCGGTATTGAGGACCACAACGGCGCGCGCGTGGAAGTTATGGCTTTTGCGAGAACCTACGCGATGATTGCCACCAGCATTGCTGAAGACGCCATCGTGCTTATTCGTGCCCGCGTTCAGTACCGCGATGACCGCATGAGTGTGGTCTGTGATGACCTGAAGCTGCCGGATCTTGGCCGTAATGGCTCCACTTCGGCGCCGCTGCGTCTGACCATGCGCACTGATCAGTGCACTCCGGAGATGATTGCCAAGCTGAAGTCAGTACTGCTGGACAACCCAGGCGACTCCGACGTTTACCTCAAGCTTGTCGACGGCGATTCCCACACCACTTTGGTTCTCGGCGAGCACTTGCGGGTCGACCGGGACGCCAGCTTGATTGGTGATCTGAAGGCGACGATTGGGGCCAGCATTTTGGGGTAGCTTATCGTGGCCCTGATTGTCGCAACCGGTTGTATGACCGAGTAGAGTCATAGCTCATGAGTGAGAATTCTGTGCCTGCTTCCCAGACCGAACGCCGACTTGTCCACGCGGCCGATATTCAGATTGCGCAGGCACGAATTTCTTCGGTTATTGCGGCCACTCCGCTGCAGTTCAGCCCACGTCTTTCCGAAATCACCGGTGCTAAGGTATTCCTCAAGCGGGAAGACCTCCAGGACGTGCGCTCGTACAAGATTCGCGGTGCCTACAACGCCATGGTTCAGGTCACCGACGAAGAGCGAGCAGCAGGCGTCGTTGCGGCATCTGCAGGAAACCACGCTCAAGGCGTGGCATATGCCTGCCGCCAGCTGGGTATTAAGGGGCGCATCTATGTGCCCAATGCCACGCCGAAGCAGAAGCGCGACCGTATCGCTTACCACGGCCGCGATGCCGTTGAGATTGTCGTTGTCGGGGACTCCTTCGATGAGGCCGCCGCTGCGGCGCGTGCTGACGCACAGCGCACTGGTGCCACCATGGTGGAGCCATTCGACTCCTTCAACACCATTGTCGGACAAGGCACTGTCGCAGCTGAAATTATTGCGCAGCTCTCCGGCCAGGGGTTGACTCTGGATACCATCTGCGCACCGGTCGGTGGCGGTGGTCTGCTCAGCGGTGTCACCTCTTACCTGTCGGATATGTCGCCGAACACCCAGGTCATGGGTGTGGAACCTGCGGGTGCGGCCTGCATGCGCGCAGCCCTGGAGAACAACGGCCCGATTACGCTGGGGCACACCGATCCGTTCGTCGATGGCGCCGCGGTGGCCCGTTTCGGTGACCTGCCATGGCACATCCTGGAGGCCAACCGCAACCGCGTTCATCCGATGATTGCGCCGGAGGGCGCGGTCTGTGAGGCGCAGCTGGATCTCTATCAGAACGAAGGGATCATCGCTGAGCCGGCCGGTGCGCTGTCTGTGGCAGCTCTGGAGCAGATGCAGTTTGAACCGGACGAGGTTGTTGTCTGCATCATCTCGGGCGGTAATAACGACGTGCTGCGCTATGCCGAGATCATGGAGCGCTCGCTGGTCTACCGCGGCCTCAAGCACTACTTCCTGGTCAACTTCCCGCAGAAGCCCGGCCAGCTGCGTATGTTCCTCAGCGATGTTCTCGGCCCGGATGACGACATCTCGCAGTTCGAGTACCTCAAGCGCAACAACCGCGAAACTGGCGCGGCTCTTGTCGGTATTGAGCTACGTCGTGCCTCTGACCTCGAGGAATTGCTGGCACGCATGGATGCCTCGCCGCTGAAGTGCCGCCGACTGGTACCCGGCACACCAGAGTATGACTTTTTGACCTAGACTTGCTGGGTCCAGCTGGGAAACCTCCGAGGAAGTCCTCCCAGCTCCGTTAATTAAATGAATCTTTTCGAGCAAGCTTTGTAGCGAAGGGGAGCGTCCACCCACTATGACTGGGGCAAGCAGTGTCGACCAGGGTGTCCGAGTGGAAAATACCGTGACTGTCGAAATGTGGCTGGCTGCCGCAGAGCAGGACCTGGCCACCCGGATTCCAGGGCTGTTGGAATCTGCCACACAGGCCAAAGTTGAGCCACTGTTTGTCTGGTCAGGGCTGGCGATGGACGAGGTTGAGCGTATCGACCGCTTCCTGGGAACGCTCCTGGCCCATCATCTGGCGGGCGGTACTGCCGCCGATATCGAAGCTGCGAAGAGTGTCGTTGACAATCACCCGCTGGTCACCCTTGCCTCGCTGGTAGGACGCGCCGCGCGTGTTGCGTCGGCAAGCGAAATGTGGCTGGACTGGCCAGCCGCTCTGCAGCTGGATCCAGACGCTGACACTACCGGCGCGCTCATCGAGCACCTCGCCGCCGCAGTGCCGACAATGCTGGCCAACGCTGGTTTGCCTAACGACGTCGACAGCAACCAAGCCGACGCGGATCCGCTGCAGCGGGCAGCGCAGGTGCTTCTGCTGCACGCGGGAGTGCAGCTGTCAGTGATGCCACTGATTATCGAGCGCTGCGAGGAACTTGCCGGGGTAGCGGAGCTATCCGACCCTTCATCAAATGACCTGGTACAGGCGCTTTCGAAGGTTCATCCGCTGCTCGAGGAGCTGCTGACCGAAATCGCAGAGGCGGAAGATGGTGTCTACCCGCTGGCGCTGCGTCAGCTGGCCAGGACGGCACCTCGTCAGGCACACAAGTTGTTTAAGGCAACCCTCGGCTACGCCATTGCCACCGCTGCCGATCCGGCCAACTGGGAGGCCCGGGAAGAACTCGGCCAGCTCGATGCGGGGCTGCCGCCTATTCTGGTGGCCGCTGCGCGTGAAGAGCTGCGTATGCGTCCGGCGGGTACTGCGAATCGTCGTGAAGCGGTGGGCGTGGTGGCAACGACCGGCCGCCCGCAGCTGTACTTCGATGAGCTGACGCAGACCGTTGGCGTACAGCTACCGACGCCGCTGGATCCGGCGGGACGGACCTGGCGTGTCACCTTCGGCGGCACGGTAGCAACGACGCCGGTGGTGGGCCTGCAGGATTCGCTGCCGCGTCCAGTGGTGACCATCGATGAGCCGGTGCGCGATGTGCTGGTGGAAATTGGCGATGAGAAGCACTGGCGAGTCCCTGCGATTAGCACTGAGGACCCAATTCTCATTTTCGGTGCCGACGGTCAGTCAGTCACAGACAAGGTCTCGCTACACTCGACGTCCGCTACGGTGGTCTACCCGGTTGATGCCACACTCGTTGACCCCGTTACGGGTGCTGAGGTGCCATTGCTATCGGACCCGCGCCCATTTAACTGGGAGTTGTGGCAAGTCGCTGAGATCGATCTTCGCGATGTTCATGCAGTTCAGGTTCGTCGGTCTGGGGCGGCTGGCGAGGTTCGCTCGGCATCACCGCAGCGTCAACCGCGAATGACCATGCCCCACGCGCGTCTCGACGGCACGGTGTCTGCCTACGGCACCCCGGTTTACGCCGGTGGTCCGGTCGCTGTGTTCCCGCCGACGCTGTCCGGTAAGGACGAGTCCTGGCGCGCCATCGTCACCGATTTTGGTGGCTATGGTGCGTTTACCACGGATTCCGTCATGGTCTATGACCTCGAGGTGCCCGCCGCGGGTGGCGAGGTTGAGATCCTTACCGATGATGATTACCCGTGGGTCGGCGAGTTCGTGGTTCGCCTGGTCAATCCGCGTGGCCGCAGCTTCCAGAAGCACTTCGCCATTGCGGAGCAGGCAGACCTCACGATCACTTACAGCGGTGGTGGTGACGGATTCCGCATCCCAACCATCGACGGTCTGAGCCCCGCCGACATCCGCGTTGTCTCCGGCGACAAGCCGCTTGACGCCGAGCCCGCTATCGTGCGCCTCGGGGCGGACGAAGTCACAGGTACCGTCGAGCTTTCCACCGACGAGGGCGCATGGCTGCAGTTGCAGGTCACGCCAGGCACGCTGCAGTTTGAGGTTCCGCTTGCCGACGAATCCGTCGCCCGCCGCACCACTACATTGGTCACCCGCCCGAAGCGTGTCGATGCCTTCGGCAAGATTGTCGTCAGTGCCCCGGGCGAGTTGCGCCATGCGCATGTTGCAGTTTCCAGCGGTGAGCGCGACATCTGTCGTGTCCCCATCAAGCGTTTCGGCGATACTGGCTACGCGGAGTTCGGCAAGTTTGCAGACCGTATCTCCCTGCTGAAGGCTCTGCGCATCAGTTTGGACTGGACACGTGTGACGGGACGGAAGCGCCTGTCTGTACCACTGGTGGAGGCTTCCTCCCGCGATGCCATCCGCCAGATTGCCTTCAACGATGAAGCCACTGACATCATCGAGGTTGATGTCGCTGACGACGTTTCGCACTTGCCGATGACCCTGTGGCTCTGGGCCGCCGGTCAGCCGTGGCGCGAACCCGTCGCCCTCGAAGTCGTGGAGGGCGAATGCGAGCTTCCCGACGAGCTCCGCGGCCTCGGCCCATTTGTCGCGCAGGTGACTCTCGGTGTGGAAAAGGAACGCCACCCGCAGTGGCCGGCGGCCGGGTCGACCATTCTGAATCATGTCGATGATGCAGAGGCTATCGACCTCGATGGCGAGGACACCGATCCCGTTGCTCGCGCGCAGGAACTGTGGGGCGAGCTAAATCAGGATCAGCTCGCACGTTTGTGGACACTACTGGCGACCTTGCGGGCTGGTCGTGCAACCGACATGGCGCAGGCGAATCCGCTGCTGGCCGCACCTAGGTTGGGTGCGATCTTGTGTGCCGAACCACGCGCCGGTCTGGCAGCGTTGAACCGTTCAGTCATCGCGCTCGACGATCAGCCGGGTATGTTTATCGCCTCCGGACTCGTGCTGGGAGACTTCAGCGCTACTAAGCCAGTGCCGGGGCGTCGCCGTGTGCCGTGGCTCGGTGCATTGGCAGCATTGGCGGATCTCACTGATGAGAGCGTGGACCGTTCTCGTCAGCTGGACTACCTGCGCACAACTGGTGGCCAGGGACTGCTGGACATTGCTGCCAGCGGCCAGGACACCACCCTGGAGTCCGCTACTATCGACCAGAGCTCGGTGCAGATTACCTCGCTGCCGGAAGCACAGGCCAGCGCTATTCTGTCGCAGGTCTTTGATCCTTACCGCATGGTCCCGGGTCCGCTGACCGACGATGACGCTCGCTTCACCGCAATCTACGAAGTGGTACGCAATCGTGCTGAGATTGTGGAATCCGGTGTCATGACCCAGCTTGCCGCCGCCTCTCGGGTGTTGTTTAAGACGGTATCGAAGGCGTCTCCACGACTGCGCAAGGCGGTCAATGTGCGCTTCCACAAGCTCGACGGCATCGATGCGGATGATCCTTCGCTGCACTGGACTCTGGTGCCGGGAACGTCACTGCTTATTGCAGTGGCTGCCCGCGTATTGGCTCGTACTCAGGCTGAGAACTCTGATGCCAGTGTCGCCGCTGTCCGTGAGCTGATTCCGATGTGGGCTCAGCTGGCGGACCTGGTTCCGACGTTGGTGATGAGCGATATTCTCATCGCAGACGCGTTGGTGGCTCACGTCCTCCACGGTGATGTCACCGAGTTGCCGTGGCCAGCACCCGAGTCGGGTGCGGCGGATGAGGAAGAGTCCGACACCGAGGCTGAAAATCCGGCTGACTAGCTGAGCGAGACGACAGCGTAGCCCCACGCTGGAAGCGAGATTTCGGGACCAGCAGCTTCGTCATTGACGATGCTGGCTGCTGCGTCCTCAAAAGTGTGTAGCAGGTGGGCGGAACCGAACTCGGAATCCAGGCTGACGCTGGTTTCGGCGTCGGAGAAATTCGCAACCAAAGCGACAGTTTCAAAGGCATCCGAGTTTCGGGCACCCATTTCGCGCTCATCCTGGCTGCGCACAACGACGAGGCAACGATTGTCCTCGTCATACTCAGTCACTACAGATGCCGACCACGGAGTGCGAAGCGACGGGTGTGACTTCCGCAGCGCGAAGAGATCGCGGTAGGCCGCCAGAATAGTGGCGTGCGAGCCCTCCGAGACCTCCTGCCAATTGAGCTTCGAGCGGTTAAAGGTCTCTGGATCGGATGGGTCGGATACCTCCTTCGGATCCCACCCGGCACGGGCAAACTCACGTAGGCGTCCCTCGCGCGTGAGCCGCTGCAGCTCCGGATCTTCATGGGAACAGAAGAAAGCAAACGGGGTAGAGGCGCCCCATTCCTCACCTTGGAAAAGCATCGGGGTGAAAGGACTGCAGGCGATAACTGCTGCCTTTAAAACCTGCTGCGCCGGAGTGAGGTTCATCGACGGACGGTCACCGACAGCGCGGTTTCCCGTTTGATCATGTGTGGTCGTGTACGTTACGAAAGCATGCATGGGCTGTACAGACAGGTCGAAGAGACGACCATGAGTGCGACCACGGAACGTCGACATTGTGCCCGTATGCCAGAAGCCAGTTTCCAAAGCACTAGCTAGCGCTTCCACCGACCCAAAGTCTGAGTAGTAGGCGTGGTCCTCGCCAGATACTAGCGTGTGCAGTGCATGGTGGACGTCATCATCCCACTGAGCGTTGAGGCCAAAGCCACCAGCGGCGCGCGGACGGACCAAACGCGGATCATTCTGGTCGGACTCTGCAATCAAAGAACGCGGAATACCAGTCTCGGCTGCGACAGTGTCTGCGACAACCTGCATCTGCTCCAGAATGTGGAATGCGCCCTCGTCATGCAGGGCATGGACTGCGTCCAGACGAAGACCGTCGACGTGGTAATCCACCAGCCATTGGCGCACTGCATCCAAAATATACGCACGCACCTCATCAGAGTTGTCGCCAGTGAGATTGACAACCTCACCCCAACCCGTCGAACCACCAGCGGTGTAGGGACCGAAAAACCCCACATAGTTGCCGTCTGGGCCAAAGTGGTTAAAGACCACATCCAAGATGACAGCCAAACCCTTTCGGTGGCACGTATCAACTAGCTTCTGTAGACCCCGCGGGCCACCGTAGCCCTCGTGCACGCTGTGCCAGGACACACCGTCATAGCCCCAATTGCGGTCACCGCCGAAAGGCTGCACTGGCATCAGCTCAATGTGTGTTACCCCCAGCTCAATCAGGTGGTCTAGATGTTCCACCAAACCTTCGAAATCACCAGAATCGCTGAAGGTGCCCACATGCAGCTCATAAATCAGACCTCCTGGCAGAATCCGGCCCGACCAGGCCGAGTCCTTCCACTTATAGGCACCCAGGTCAACGACCTCGGAGAAACCATGCGGACCATCCGGCTGCGACTGGGAACGCGGATCTGGCAGCGGTATTGTCCAGTCACCGACAGCGGGGGAGGAGCCGTCCCCCGATTCGTCGTCAGGCGCGCCGAATCCCGCATGTGCCCGCAGCGAAAATGCGTAGCGATCCCCCGGTGTGCGAGCCACATCAGCTTCAAACCAACCAGAGTTGGCGCCGTAGTCATCGGTCGCGTCAGCGATGGGATGCATATCAAAAATCGCCGGCGCGTCAGGATTGCCCAACAGCAGACGAACTTCGGAAGCGTACGGGGCCCAGACTCGGTAGTTGCTCATGGGCACCATGGTAGGTCAGTCAGCGGATGGGCACAGGGAAACGTTTTCGAACACCGCGGATTCGAGGGGAGTCAAAGGTGAGGTCGAGAAAAGTACCGAGCGGCGGTGATTGGGTGTGCACTAAGCCCATAGGCAACAATGGACACTATGACCACCGAGCCATCCACTTCGACCGAAGCGACGCAGAATCAGCGTGACATCGAGCTGATTGTCCCCGCCGACGGTGACATCGTCACGAATGAAATCGAGATTAAGAAATCTCGCTTCATTACGTGGATCGCGCGTGCCGACGACGAAGACAGCGCCCGAGAGGTCATCAATTTGGCCAAGGCGGAGTACCCGGATGCTCGCCACCACTGCAGCGCATACATTCATGAGGTCGTCGGAGGGAATCGGGTGGAGCGATCCTCAGATGACGGTGAACCTGGTGGCACGGCAGGGCGCCCGATGCTCGATGTGCTCCAGGGCTCTGGAATGACGAATGTCACCGCCGTAGTGATCCGCTATTTTGGCGGCATCAAATTAGGCACGGGTGGGCTTGTGAGGGCCTATTCGGATTCGGTCTTAGAGTGTCTAGAAAAAGTCACGCGCATGCGACGCGTGCAAAGAGCCTTGAGGGTAGTGAGTGTCTCCGCCGCAGATGCCGGTCGCATCGAAGCGGAATTGCGTGCTCGTGGTTATGAGATCGTGGAAACGCGGTGGGGCCAGAACGTGGAGTTTTCCATCGCGGTGACTGCCGATGGGATTGCCCAGCTTGACGGCGAAATGCAGGCGCTGACTAAGGGAGCTAGCGAGCCGTCTACGGACGGTGGCGAAATCTGGTGGGAGCTGCGCGCTTAACAGCCACTAACCCTGGTTCGGGGATTCCTCGCCGTTGTGTGCGCCGCGATGGCGCTTGAGAATTTCCACCAGCTCGTCCTTATTTTCCGCAATCTTTTCTGGCCGACCGAAGACGCAGACTGCCGCGACAGTAGCACCGTCTTCCTCCACTGCGATAGAGACACCGTCAACGCCACCGCCTTCGGCAATACCCGGGGCAGCACAGACGCCGGTCTCTGCGATTTCCCCGGCCTGGCGGAGGAAATCATCCACATAGACCTGGTCTTCCGGCCGCGCGGAGTTCAGGTAGGACCACAGTTCGCGCTTTTCAAACCGACTCATCAAAACCCAACCTGCAGAGGTGCGCAACAGCGAGCGCGGCAGGAAGTTCTCCGTCAGGTACTGGTAGCGCATGGATTCACCGACGGTTTTGAGGTAGAAAAGCTTGCCACCAACCGGCAGTGCCAGCACGGTAATCAAGCCAGTTTCGTTGTGAATCGCCTCGAGCTCAGCCGTCGGAACGTTGACCATGCGACGACCGGCCATGACATTGAGCAGAAACGGCGCCATGCCGAGCGTGTAACGCTTGTTGGACTCGTCAAGGTAACCTGTCACAGTCAGACCGTTGACAAGGCCCTGCGTGGTACTGAGCGGATAGTTCAGCGTGTGGGCGATGTCAGTGAGGGTTAGACCTTCGTTAGAGCGCGCAACGAGTTCGAGGATCGCCGCAACGCGGTCGACCATGCGGTGGCGGGGGCGGACAGTTTCTGTCATAGGACTAACACTAGCAATCAACCTACGCCATTGTGTTAATTACCTACCCAAATAGGAATATCTAGCAGGTTTGCTATAGCTGTAGAAATTTTTCCCGAATTGTACGCCCTATCGACCTATGCGATGCGTCAGGGCGACCAGAACGCTCTAATATGTACTCCATGAGCTATCTTCAGCCCCAACCTCAGAACCCCATTGAGCTCCGCAAGAACGCGGTGCGAAAGTACTCCCGCAATGCCGTTGTATGGGCAGGCAGTGGTGTCGTCGGCGGTGCAGTGCTCGGACTTCTAGCCGGAAGCATGTCTCTATTCCTCATCCTGGCAGTAGTCGGCCTGGTCGGTGGTTTTCTCAATTGGCAAAAGGTTCAGCGGATTGTGAACTACAAGGATCCGCAGTAAATGCCTGCTCAGCAGCAATTGTCTACCGAGCCAGTGCGTATTGATGCCTGGATTTGGGCGGTCAGGTTGCTGAAAACTCGCTCATTGGCCGCAGATGCGTGCCGTGGCGGCCACGTCAAAGTCAACGGCGAAGCCGTGAAACCCTCAGTTCTAGTCGTCCCAGGGGACAGAGTGCGACTGTGGGCAAACCACCGCGAACACATTGTTGAGGTCACCAAGACGGTGAAGAAGCGGGTCGGAGCTCCGGTGGCCAGGCAGTGCTATATCGACCACTCTCCGCCACCGCCTCCGAGGGAGATTCTCGCATCGATGCCGATGCGCGATCGCGGTGCCGGGCGGCCTACGAAGCGCGATCGCCGTCAGCTCGATCGTCTTCGGGGACGTCGCTCATAGGCATCCCGGCCTCCGCTAGTTGCTGCAACCGTGCGCGCAAACGGGCTGGTCGACGCTTCGGGTTATGGCTGGTATCTGCAGTGGCCTTGATGTGCTTTTCACCGCGAGCCGCTAGTAGTAGGTCATCGATAACACGCACATGGCCTGGGTTAAAGCGGTACTTCATGGCCTTGCTTACCGCACTGAGGCGCTGTGGATTAAGTAGCTCTCGCAGCTGCCCGACAGTGCGAATGCCATTGCGCTCCAGCAGTTCTTCTGCCCAGCCGTAATGTTCTGATTTCGATCGGGGCGCATCTGGAAGCAGCATCGTCAGCACGCCGGGTAGGGTTTCCTCAGTCACCACAATGTCATCGGCTGTGGTCTTTGCCGGAGCTGAGGGCTGTTTGCCCTCTCCCTGCGCGGAATCGTCCGGCGTGGATTCCTCCAGCACGGCAACGACTTGGTCGAACTGCTGATCCGCGAGCTCAATAAGGCCAGCGGCCAGCGCAAAAGCTCGATCAATCCGCGGGTCTGTCGCTCCCTCAGGGGCCTTATAGCGAATATCGTGCTCAAATTCCGCCCACGCATGCTGCAGCACAGTGCGCAGTTGCACCTCAAACTGCATATCCGCATATGGAGCTAGCTCTGACGGCGCCGCCGTCGACACCTTGCAGATCAAGTGCTGGGAGCCGTATCCCAACCGGCCGCTGATTCGTGTCTCCGCGGTTTTGTCAATCCTACGCAGCACAGTCAGCGAATCTCCCAGCGCATCCATGATCGCGGGAATCTCCGTCGAATGGTACGTGGTTACACGCACACCGATGATGTCGTGGATATCGTGCCACGGGTCAGGGTAGACGTAGCTGCCATCCGCTTCACGACGCAGGGCCTTCTGCCGCAATGAGCGGAAAGACTTCACCCGCGCCGTGACATTGTCAAAGGCCAAACCGGCATCGGAGAGAATCTCTTTAATCGCATCGACAAAGTCCTGCGCGGCGGTGGGGTGCCGAGTTGCCCACGAGTCGTACTTCGACTGCAGCGCACGTGTAACCTCTCGATCCTCCGCCAACTGAGCCTTGCGGGTCTGATCGCGGGAACCGTCGGCAAGCGAATCCTTCATGCGCTTAGTCGTCATCGTCCTCGCGTACCAGCAGTGCTACTGGGAAGGAGCTGAACAGAGAAGCCACGGCGATGGTGCCCGACCAGGTATGGCCGGTGAAACGGTCGGTCCAAAACCCCTTGGGAAGTGTCACTGTAGTGTCGCCCCAACCGCCTTCGCGCTGCAGCCCCAGCGGACGGCGCGTCACCAGCGCGATAACATCTTCCGGCTCGCCCTTCGGTCCACGCGCCGCGCCGACCAGATGACGCTCGCCCACACCAACGGCGAATACTGGCTGGTAGGCACCGCCGACGAAGGACTCCGGGCGTTCCGCACGCAGCTTCACTCCGTGGTGAGTCACCATCAGCTTTGCGACGTCCGCATCGGCATCCGTAAAGTCCTCCGGCAGCTCAGCTGGGTGCTCTGGACTCTTAGTTACCGACGTGACCTCATCGCGAGCAACCTTATCCAGCGCCGCGACGCGCGCATCGTAGTCGACGAACCGGCGGTTGTCAGGATCAACCAGGGAGTCCTCTGTGAACTCCGTCCCCTGGTAGGTATCGGGGATGCCGGGGCCGACAAGCTGGAGGAGCTTGCGCGACAGTGACGTGGTCAGGGCAGCTGGCGCAATGGAGCGGACGAACTCTGTGATGGAGTCGGTCAGGGGGCCGTCGAGAAGCGCGTCAATCCAGCTGCGGATGCCGAGTTCGAACTCCTCGACCGGCTCCGTCCAGGAGGTGTGCACATCTGCCTCGCGGATGGCCTTAATGGCGTAGTCGTGGAGGCGTTCGCGCAGTTCATCGGTAATCACGCCGTCGGTCGGCCAGACTCCGATGATGTTCTGCAGCAGGAAGTAGCCGGTGGCATCGTCCGGGGCGGGGGTGATGGCCATCCAGTTGCGGACATTTTCAGCCCAGTCGCCGGAGACATCGGAGAGCTGGAGAATGCGGGCTCGGACATCTTCGCCGCGCTTGGTGTCGTGCGTGGACAGCGTGGTCATGGTTCGTGGCCAGAGGCGAGCACGTTCCGACTGCAACAGGTGGAACTCCGCCGCCGACATGCCGTAGCGACCCAAATCACCGCCGACTTCGTTCAGGCTGATCAGGCGGCAGGCGCGGTAGAAGGTGGTGTCTTCGACACCCTTTGCCATGACCGCACCACAGACCTGCGCGAACCGCGTGGCGGCCTCACCACCGGCTACCAAACCTGCCGAAATGAGGTCGAGGGCAAAGACACGCGAGGGGAAACGCGCTGCCATTTCACCAATGACCGTGGAAGCCACTCGCGACAGGGAGACATAGTCCGAACGATAGACAGGCATGGCAGCGACCAGCTTGCAGATGGTGTCGATAAGTACCTCATCGCTGACGCTGGTACCGCTGATAGACCAGTTATCGCGGCGCAGGGCACGTGCTAGACGACGGACTTCTGCAGCCAACTCGTGCGCTGCGACATCGTGCTTGAGGGCCTGCGCAGTTGCCTGCACGGCAGTTTTGTCCCAGGTCGAGCCGGACTGCTGCAGAGCCAACATGCTCATGGCGTCTCGGGAGTCGCGGTTGACGAAGACATTGTCGAACTCACGCAGGGCGTCGTAACCCGTGGTGCCGTCAACCTGGAGCCTCGGATCCAGTGGCTCTTCGGCACCCAGAATCTTCTCGATAACCAGCCACTTGTCATCGCCGAGTAGACGGCGTAGCTCACTGAGGTATCCGAATGGGTTGCTGAGGCCATCCGGGTGGTCAATGCGGACACCGTCAATGATGTCCGCTGCCAGCAGCTCGCGGATGATGCGGTGTGTGTGCTCGAATACCACCGGGTTTTCCTGGCGGATGCCGGCCAGACCGTTGACGCTGAAGAATCGACGGTAGCCAATGACCCCGTCCTTCCAGTACATCAGGCGATAGGCCTGGCGATCATGTACTTCCTGCGGGGTGCCGTCCTCGGTGCCCGGGCGCACCGGGAATGTGTTGTCGTAGTAACGCAGAAGTGGCTCGTCACCAGACGTGTCGAGCTCCAGCTTGTCGATATCCTCCGGGGAGCCCAGAATCGGCAACCCCATCTTGCCGTTGGCACCGTTGTCCTCGTGCCAGTCGATATCGAAGTATGGCTCGAACTGAGAATCCTTGCCATAGGTCAGAACGTCCCACCACCAGGCATTGAGCTTAGGCTCCTCAACACCGAGGTGGTTCGGTACCAGGTCGATAATGATGCCCAGACCGGCCTTGTGCGCCACCTGCGCGAGCTTCTGCAGCTCTTCCATGCCGCCGAGCTCCGGGTTCACCGTCGTCGGATCGATGACATCGTAGCCATGGTTAGACTCCGGTACGGCGGTGAGGATAGGCGACAGATACAGGTGTGAAATTCCGAGGTCTGCCAAGTAGCCGACCTGTTCAGCCGCGTCAGCGAACGTGAAAGCGCGCCCGTTTGGGTCGGCCTTGGGGCCACGGAGTTGGAGACGGTAGGTGGACGTAATTGGTCGGCGACTCATGTTCCCCTTTATACCGCCCACCAGGAAAAGCTGCTGCCTGACCGCTGTGGCAGCAGCTAGCCCCAGAGTCTGCGCCTGCCGTCCGAATGCGAATTTCTTCTCGTGAACGTGGCCTAGAAGGGTGGCATTCCGTCATCGCCGGGCAGGGAAGTAGAACCGAACAACGGAACCGACTCACTGGAGTTGTTTCCGGCGCTGGCGCTAGGTGTCCCTTCCGCAGTGTCTCCTGCTTCGGACGCGCCATCCTCTTCCGGATTCAGCCCGAGTGCGGTGAAGAGCTCCTTCTCAGTCCAAATCTGGATTTCCTGGCCTTCGGCCTGCAGCTGTCGAGCCCTCTTCTCCTTCGACGTCACCGAATCCCACGGACCGGCGACCAAAATTGTCGTCTTCTTCGTGACACCCTTATTGATATTCGCACCTGCAAAGGCGATCTTATCCCACAGAAAGCCCTTGTCATACGGGGCAAAATCGCCGGTCAGCGTCACCCGCTGCTGGTACAGCAGGCCGCTTGGATCCGCGTCCGGATTCGGGTCTGGAATGGTGTCCGGTGTCTTGGCCGCATCCCACTTCGCATTGCGACGCGTCCGACGTGACGGCGCGGAACTGCCGGATTGCGCACCAGCACCAGTACCAGTTCCCGCGTTGGTCCCGGCGCCAGTGCTGGCGACACCAGCCGGGTCATAGCGCACCATCCGCACTCGTCCACTGCCAATCTGGCCCAAGCTCAGCGAGACCTTCTGGCTCAAATCAGCCACCGATGTTGCGCGCTGCTGCTCCATCAACCACAGCGCTACCTCAGCACATGCGACCGCATCTGCCGTCGCATCATGATGATTCTCCAGCGACGCCCCCGCGGCCTCCGCCAACGTCGGCAGCTTCAAATTGGGCAGCCCCAACTGCATCTGCCGAGCCCACATATAAGTACACGCAAAATTCAACTTCGGCGCTGGAATGCCTTCCGCCCGGCACGCCCGCGACAGGGCAGTGAAATCAAACCGCGCATTGTGAGCAACTACGTCCAAATCCCCAACGACGTCAACAAACTTCGCCAGCTGCTCCGGAAATGACGGCTCACCGGCCACATCCGCCGCCGTGATGCCATGAATCGCGACATTGGCTTCATCAAAATACTCCAGCCCCTTTGGCGGACGGCACATCCAGGAATAACGCTCCGTCACCTTCCCGCCACGCACGACCGCAACGCCAAGCTGAATAATCGAGCCGGTGTCTTCGTTCGCTGTCTCTACATCGAACGCCGCAAACGGTGCGATGTCCGACGCCGCAACCTCATCCCCCGTAGGAAGCGGTGCAAAAGGCACAGACTGCTTTACGACGTCGCCCGCGCCCTCAACCACACTCACGCCTTCGGTGACCGCCGCACGCTGTGCCACCCACGGCATCAACGTGGAAGTAAAAGCATCTGCTGAGTTGTAGAACTCCGGATTCTTGGCCATCTCCGCCACGAGGTCTGCCAGCAACTGCGCTGCTGCCTGACGATGAGGCATCACACGGGCCTTTGGCAAAGCTACTCCGAGGTCCACCGTGCCGGGGAAAAAGCGGTTGGCCGGAGTGTAGACACCGTTTTTACTTGCCGATGCGACCTCCGCAACGTCGGCAAGCGGGAGGGGCTTCGCGGGGTCGGTGCTAGCCGTGTTGATGGTGTGGGTAAGGCGGAGCCCATCTGCGGTAATAGTCACCGTGTCGCCTGTGAGCTCGAAGACGACGGCGGACTCGGAGGATGGCGTGGTCGTAGTCATGCACTAGATGGTAGCGCCGATGGCGGATTGAGCCCCATAGAGGCTGCGGTACCTGCGGTTCTCGCCGAGTACACATGGCTTCCGACAATGTGGAAATGCCCACAAAAATAGGAATATTTATGGAGCGTTCGGACAGTGGGGGTGTCTGTACCCCTGAAAACCACATGTTTTGGGGGGTTAAATGTCCGGATGCATTTTGAGCGGGCGCTCCTTATACTTTTCGACGAACGGCGGTAACTGGTCGTTCGAGCTTTCGAGCTCAAGCGTAGGGCAAAGCGGAAACAACGTATGCCAGTGAAGCGATGAAATAAGGAGTAAACATTTTGAGCACGCATCCTGTGCACCCTGGTTCTATCTTGAACGATAATTTCCTCGAGCCGCGACACCTCTCTATCTACCGACTGGCTCTTGCCATCGGCGTGCCAAGCTCAACTCTGGAGCGCTTTCGCACCGGCCGCACTGCGGTCACTACTGACCTCGCAAATCGACTGTCCGACTACTTTGACACCGAGCCGGAGTACTGGTTGAACTCTCAGGCGGAGTTCAATATGCGCGCATCTGCGTAAGAAGACTTCACGCCAGCTCGGCTCCCGCAGTGCTGTGTTGACCCAAACCCTGTTTTGAGTTGAACTCAGAGCCGAAAATCCCCTGTCAGTGGAAGAAAAGCCTTCCGCCGACAGGGGATTTTTGTGTAGGAACCAACCCAGGCCCAGGCCCCTACACCCAACGCGGACGCGGCTAGTGTCGCTCGATCAGCACGATGGTAGAACGGGCTGGCACGCGGAGCTCGCCTTCTGGCTCAACGATGCGCTCGCGGGTCGGGCGACCCGTGATCTCTGTGGTGTCGATGATGACTTCCCAGCTGTGTGCGTATTCGGTGCCCGGAATTTGGAACATGATGTCCTCGTGGTGGGCGTTGAAGCACAGCAGGAAGGAGTCATCCTCAATCCTGTGACCTCGGCGGTCAGGCTCAGTGATGGCATCGCCGTTGAGCCAGACCATCAACGACTTGCCGAAGTCGAAGTTCCAGTCATCGGTCGTCATGACACGACCCTCATAGGTCAGCCAGGCAATGTCACGATCGTCGGTTTCCGCACCGAGCGGGCCACCGCGCAGGAAGCGGCGGCGTCGGAAGACTGGGTGTTCCGCACGCAGCTCAGTCAGGAACTGGGTGTATTCGACCAGTTCAGAGTTGGTGCGAGTCTGATTCCAGTCGACCCAGGCCAAACGGTTGTCCTGGCAGTAGACGTTGTTGTTGCCCTTCTGGCTACGTCCCATTTCGTCACCGTGGCTAATCATTGGAGTGCCCTGGGACAGTAGGAGAGTGGTCAGGAAGTTACGACGCTGGCGAGCGCGCAGCGAAATGATGCGCTCGTCGTCGGTCGGGCCTTCCACACCGCAGTTCCAAGAACGGTTGTGGGACTCGCCATCGCGGTTGTCCTCGCCGTTGGCCATATTGTGCTTCTCGTTGTAACTGACCAAGTCATTGAGGGTGAAACCGTCATGCGCGGTCACGAAGTTAATCGACGCAGTTGGGCGGCGGTCATTGTTTGCATACAGGTCCGAGGAACCGGTGATACGTGAAGCGAACTCGCCGAGCGTGGATGGCTCACCGCGCCAGAAGTCGCGGATGGTGTCGCGGTACTTACCGTTCCATTCAGTCCACTGCGGTGGGAAGTTACCGACCTGGTAGCCACCTTCGCCGACATCCCACGGTTCTGCGATGAGCTTGACCTGGCTGACAATCGGATCCTGCTGTACCAAGTCAAAGAAGGCGGAGAGTCGATCGACATCGTGGAATTCTCGAGCCAGGGTGGAGGCCAAATCGAAGCGGAAGCCGTCGACATGCATCTCGGAGACCCAGTAGCGCAGCGAATCCATAATCAGCTGCAGCGAGTGTGGGTGGCGCACATTCAGGGAGTTACCGGTACCGGTGTAGTCCATGTAGTGCTGGCGATCGCCTTCGACCAGGCGGTAGTAGGCCTCGTTGTCGATGCCTCGGAAGCAGATGGTTGGGCCCATGTGGTTGCCCTCGGCGGTGTGGTTGTAGACCACGTCGAGGATGACCTCAATGCCCGCATCGTGAAATGCGCGCACCATGCCCTTGAACTCGCTGACTGCGCCACCTGGCTTTTGGGAAGCCGAGTAGTCCTGGTGCGGTGCCAGGAAGCCGAAGGTGTTGTAGCCCCAGTAGTTGCGCAGCCCCTTTTCGCGCAGGTGGTCGTCCTGGAGGAACTGGTGGACCGGCATCAGTTCGATAGCCGTGACACCAAGGTCCTTGAGGTAGTCAATAATCGCCGGATGCGCGAGACCGGCATAGGTACCACGTAGCTCCTCCGGGATATCCGGGTGAGTCATGGTCATGCCCTTGACGTGGGCCTCGTAAATCACGGTCTCGTTGTACGGCGTGCGAGGTGCGCGGTCAGCGCCCCAGTCGAAGAATGGGTTGATGACCACGGAGGTCATGGTGTGTCCCAGGCTGTCCTCGGTGTTGCGCTTCGAGTGGTCATGAATGTCATAGTTGAACAGTGATGGGTGACCGTCGAATTCGCCGTCGAAAGCCTTGGCGTATGGGTCGACCAGCAGCTTGTTGGGGTCGCAACGCTTACCGTTGGCCGGATCGAATGGGCCGTGTACGCGGTAGGCGTAGCGCTGGCCCGGCATGATGGACGGGATGTAGCAGTGCCAGATATGCGCATCGACTTCTTCCAACTCAATGCGTGTTTCTTCGCCTTCGGCGCTAATCAGACAAAGCTCAACCTTTTCCGCAACGTCGGAAAAGAGTGCAAAGTTGGTGCCAGCGCCGTCGTAGGTAGATCCGAGCGGGTAAGGCTCACCCGGCCATACTTGATAATCGCCGACTGTATTTGCTTGGTTCATGTGACTACCTTAACCGTTTTGTAAAAAACATGAGCCTTTTTCGGTCCCGTGTGGGCGCGCCATCCGTCCCATCTGTCGAGCGCACTTCGCAAAAACGACCCCCAAGGAAAAATTCGAGTCGAACGATTAAGAGCATAAACTTCGCGTGAAAATAAGTATTTAACCCTGCAAGTGGGCAATTTGACACTCTAAACGCACCTTGGCGGGCGCCGAATCCCCAATATTCGCGGTCACCAACGCGCGAAGATCCCCAAAGGCCTTTACTTTTGGAGTTATGAGTCCACGAACCATTGGTGTAACGGAAGTAGCGTTCCGAGACGCTCATCAGAGTCTCATGGCAACGCGAATGGCTATGGAAGACATGGTCGATGTCTGTGAAGAAATGGACAAGGCCGGTTTTTGGAGTGTGGAGTGCTGGGGCGGCGCAACCTTTGACGCCTGCATCCGCTTCCTTAATGAAGACCCCTGGGAGCGCCTGCGGACATTCCGCAAGCTGATGCCGAACAGCCGCCTGCAAATGCTGCTGCGCGGCCAGAATCTCCTCGGTTACCGCCACTACGAGGACATGGTGGTTGACAAGTTCGTCGAAAAGTCTGCTGAAAACGGTATGGACGTATTCCGTGTTTTCGACGCGCTCAACGACCCACGCAATCTCGAGCACGCCATGCGCGCGGTCAAGAACGTCGACAAGCATGCGCAGGGCACGATCTGCTACACGACGTCTCCGCTTCACGACGTCGACGGGTACGTGAAGCTCGCTGGTCGTCTACTGGATATGGGGGCGGACTCCATTGCGTTGAAGGACATGGCAGCGCTGCTGAAACCCCAGCCGGCTTACGACATCATCCGCGGCATCAAGGAAACGTACGGCGAGGACACCCAGATTAACGTCCACTGTCACTCGACCACCGGTGTCACGATGGTGACTTTGATGAAAGCCATCGAAGCTGGGGCGGATGTCGTGGACACGGCAATTTCGTCGATGTCGCTGGGCCCGGGGCACAACCCGACCGAGTCGCTGGTGGAAATGTTGGAGGGAACCGACTACACCACCGACCTGAACATGGATAACCTGATCACCATTCGTGACCACTTCCGCAAGGTGCGCCCGAAGTACGCAGAGTTCGAGTCGAAAACCCTGGTCAATACCGACATTTTCATGTCGCAGATCCCCGGCGGCATGTTGTCGAACATGGAAAACCAGCTCAAGGCCCAGGGCGCGGGCGACCGCGTCGAAGAGGTCATGCGTGAAGTACCGATTGTCCGCAAGGACGCCGGTTACCCGCCGCTGGTGACTCCGAGCTCGCAGATCGTCGGCACGCAAGCTGTGTTTAACGTGCTGATGGGACGCTACAAGGTTATGACGGCTGAGTTCGCTGACCTCATGCTCGGCTATTACGGGCAGTGCCCGGGTGAGCGCAACCCAGAGCTGATTAAGCAGGCAGCGGAACAGACCAAGAAGGAAGAAATCACGGTTCGCCCGGCTGATCTTCTCGAGCCAGAGTGGGACGACCTGGTCGAGCAGGCCAAGGAGCTCGACGGTTACAACGGCACCGCCGAAGACGTCCTGACCAACGCACTGTTCCCATCCGTCGCACCGGGATTCTTCACCACGCGCGGCGAAGGGCCGAAGAACGTCGGTAAGACTGCCGAACAGCTCAAGCGCGAGGCGGAGCAGGCCTCTGGTGCTGCCAATGCCATTCGCGAGCCAATTCGCTACAAGGTTACCGTTGGCGGTCGCTCACAGACCGTCCAGGTGGAACCCGCCTAGGAACATCGGGAGAAGAGATAGCAATGTCGCAAAGTTCAGCAAACCAGCCGAATCCGGCGGGTGCCGTCGCGCCGGGCGTCGATGCCTCGATGGCGGAGCGCCTGGATTATTTGGATGCTCAGCGTCGCCGTGTTGAGGCCGGTGGCGGTGAAGCCCGCCAGGCCAAGCAGCACGAACGTGGGAAGATGACTGCCCGCGAGCGTATCGACAACTTCGTCGACGAGGGCACTTTCCGTGAAACCGGGATGTTCATGACTCACCGCACCACCGACTTCGGCATGGATACTGCCGACGCGCCTGCCGACGGCGTGGTCACCGGCACTGCCGCGGTTCTCGGCCGGGCAGTACACGTGGCCTCCCAGGACTTCACGGTCATGGGTGGCTCCGCTGGTGAAACGCAGTCCCGCAAGGTTGCGGCCACCATGCGCGCTGCTGCCGACAACGGCACTCCGTTCGTTTTCATCAACGACTCCGGTGGCGCTCGCATTCAAGAGGGGATTGACTCTCTGTCGGGCTATGGCCAGGTCTTCTACAACAACGTGTGGCTATCCGGTCTGGTGCCGCAGATTTCCATCATTGCAGGCCCATGTGCTGGTGGCGCTGCCTACTCGCCAGCGCTGACCGACTTCATCATTCAGACTCGCAAGGCGCAGATGTTCATCACCGGCCCGGGCGTTATTAAGTCTGTGACCGGCGAGGAAGTTACCTCCGAGCAGCTCGGTGGCGCTGATGCGCACATGGCCAAGGCCGGCAATATTGACTTCGTTGCCGACGATGACGAGCAGGCCATCCTGATTGCGCAGAAGCTCTTAAGCTTCCTGCCACAGAACAACACGGAAGAGCCGCCGATCGTGGATCCGGTATTCGACGCCGAGCCGGATCCAGAGCTCCGCGACATCGTCCCCGTCGATGGCAAGAAGGGCTACGACGTCCGCGAGGTCATCATCCGTATCGCCGACAATGGAGACTTCCTCGAATGCCAGGCGGGTTTTGCCACCAACCTGGTTGTCGGCTTTGGGCGCGTTTTGGGCCGTACCGTGGGCTTTGTCGCCAACCAGCCGAACGTGATGTCCGGTGTGCTGGACATTAATTCCTCGGACAAGGGCGCAAAGTTCATCCGCTTCTGCAATGCCTTTAATATCCCGCTGGTCACCCTGGTTGACGTTCCTGGCTTTATGCCGGGCGTCACTCAGGAGCACGGCGGCATCATTCGCCACGGCGCAAAGATGCTCTACGCATACTCCGCAGCGTCTGTGCCCAAGGTGACCGTCGTCATGCGTAAGGCCTACGGCGGTGCGTACCTGGCGATGTGCTCGAAGGACCTCGGCGCGGACTACGTATTCGCATGGCCGACCGCGGAAATTGCGGTGATGGGCGCAGAGGGTGCGGTCAACGTGGTCTTCCGAAAGGAAATTGCCGCCGCGGGCGACGAGGAAGAGCAGGCGCGCGTGCGCGACGAGCGTATCGCCGAATACAAGACACGCTTCTCGACGCCGTATGTCGCCGCCTCGCGCGGACTGGTCGACGACGTGATTGACCCGGCGGAAACCCGCCTGCGTGTGGCTGACGCACTGTCGGTTCTGCGTAACAAGCGCGAGGTTCGCCCGGCCAAGAAGCACGGATTGGGGCCACAGTAATGTCTGACGGCATCGGTGAGATTAAGGAGCTGCGAGCGCTCGTCGCTGAACTGACCGACCGGTTGGATGCGACCTCGACAAGCTTGCAGAAGGCCACGGCACGACTGAATCAGGCAGAGAGCGAGTTGGCTGAACTGCGCAAACGCGTGGACGCAGATATCCCCGAGGATACTGTCATCGCCATTTCGGCAGCGGTGTCTGCGTACCTGGGCAATCGCGGCAAGGTGAAGGCAATTCGATACAACCGCCATAAGACGTGGGCTGCGCAGGGACGCCAGATCCAGCAGCAGCGCAACCTGCGTTAGTTGGAAATTTTCGATAACCGACTTAATTGAGTCTGACTCATTGACTTTTGCTACGTGAGGATTGTTGAGCCATGAAATTGAAAGTGACTGTCGGCGGCATTGCCTACGATGTCGACGTTGAAGTAGTTGAGGAGCCCAAGCGTCTTTCGCCCATCGTGTTGGGTGGATCGTCGAGCGCTTCCGTTGAGCCGGCCACCGCTAGTGTCTCGGGTGTCTCCGCCAATTCGGTGGTGGCGCCACTGGCAGGTTCGGTCAGCAAGATTTTGGTCGAGGAAGGCCAGAAGATTGAGGCTGGGGAGGTGCTGCTCATTCTCGAGGCAATGAAGATGGAAACCGAGATTACGGCCCCGGCTGCAGGCACCGTCGGCTCTATTCATGTTGAAGTCGGCGACGCAGTGCAGGGCGGCCAGGGACTCGTCTCGATTGATTAGCCGCATTAGCCGGGGTGTAAAGATTCTGGGGTGAAGTCTTTCTAGCCCCGGTTGCTGGAAATACTTAAGGTTGCCTTAATATTTTCCTTATGAATGCCGTTCTTCTCGCCGTTTTGGTGATGCTAATCCTGGCGGTCTGCCGGGTACACGTTGTGCTAGCGCTGTTTATTGGCGCCTTAGTCGGTGGTCTTTCCGCCGGTATGGGGCTCGATGCCACAATGGTTGCCTTCCAGGAAGGCCTCTCTGGTGGTGCGAAGATTGCCCTGAGCTATGCCATGCTGGGTGCCTTTGCCATGGCAGTGGCATCCTCCGGGCTGCCCAAACTGCTGGCCGATTGGCTGATTGCCAAGATCGGCACGGAGGATGAAGGCGCTAAATCTAAGGCAGAGGCATGGACCAAGTGGGGCATGGTCGCCGGCATTTTGGCCATGGCGATCATGTCGCAGAACCTCATCCCAGTTCACATTGCGTTTATCCCGCTGATTATTCCGCCGCTGTTGCCGGTATTTAACCGCCTCAACATCGACCGTCGAATGATTACCAGTGTGATGACCTTCGGTTTGGTCACCACCTACATGTGGGTTCCGGTCGGATTCGGTTCTATCTTCCTGAACGACATCCTGCTGGGGAACATCGAGAATGCTGGCCTTGATGTTTCCAATATCAACATCATGATGACGATGGGCATCCCGGCTCTCGGCATGCTGGCCGGTCTGGCCATTGCCGTATTTTTCTCCTACCGGAAGCCACGGCATTACGAAGATCGGCCGATTGCCCAGTCCTCACACGCAGAAACCCAGTCTGACGAACCGGTGTCGAAGTACCGAGTTATCGTTGCTCTCGTTGCAATCGTGGTGACTTTCGTCGTCCAGATTGTGATGAATTCTATGGAGACCGATGCCGATCCGTTGCTGATTGGTGCACTCACTGGTCTGGCAATCTTCATGCTCACCGGTGCCGTGCGCTGGCGTGAGGCGGACGACGTGTTCACCGCCGGTATGAAGATGATGGCCCTGATTGGTTTCATCATGATTTCCGCACAGGGCTTCGCCTCGGTGATGTCGGAGTCCGGCCAGATCGAGCCGCTGGTGACCGCTACTGCAGAGCTGTTTGCGGGCAACAAGCCTGCCGCTGCATTCGCCATGCTGGTCGTTGGTCTGGTGGTCACGATGGGTATTGGTTCGTCCTTCTCGACGCTGCCGATTATCGCCATCATCTATGTGCCGTTGTGTGTATCGCTGGGCTTCTCGCCGATGGCTACCGTCGCCATCATTGGTACTGCAGGTGCTCTGGGCGATGCTGGTTCGCCGGCATCGGACTCGACGCTCGGCCCGACGATGGGTCTCAATGCCGACGGGCAGCACGACCACATTCGCGATTCGGTTATTCCGACCTTCCTGCACTTCAACCTGCCGCTGCTGGCAGCTGGTTGGGTAGCAGCTCTGGTGCTCTAGCGCCGCGGCTTGACCGTGAGTGTGATTGCTCCAGCGGGGCTTAATGACCTGCGATTCCCTTAGTCCCCGCAACCCCCGCAATTCCGGCGATAAAGAGCTCGGTTCCCAGTGCAATGCGCTGGCGGCCGAGCTCTTTTGCCTGTACAGCAGCATCTTCAGAGGAAGTCTCGACCTCAAGATCCTTATCATCGGCGTTCTCGCCACTGGTGTCGCCCTTGTTGGAAACGCCCTTGGCGCCGTTCAGGTCAAGCGCGATGGCTGTCTGCTGGTCGACTGTCGCACCGAGAATGAAGTGCACGAGGACAGACGCGGTATCAGCCGCTGATGGGGTGCTGATGGAGGTTTCGGGTGCGTTCTCCAGGGCGTCGGCAAGCAGTTGTTCGGGGCGAATCGTGGCGGTGCCCGTAGCGAGCGCGGCCGAGACGACCTCGGCGCCATCCCGATGAGCGGTGAGGCAGGAGTAGAGCAGCTCGGCGACGGCTTCGATGTCGGCACGCCAATCGCCTGTGGCGGAAAACTCTGTGCAGGGAGCCAAGATGCGGTCAGCGACGGCGCCCAGCAGTGCCTGCTTGGAAGGGTAGTGCCAGTACATTGCGCCAGCGGCGGTACCCAAGTGGCGAGTCAGGCGGCGGATCGTGAGATCGCCGAGTCCGTACTCGTTGAGAATGGTGAGAGCTGCGTCGACAATGATGTCCTTGGTCAATTGCACACTGCCTACCGTAGACGAAAGAAGAATCATCTGGAAGATGTCTCAAGGCTGAAATGGGGAGCGTAAATCCGCGACACGACGGGAATTGAACCCTGTTCGACATTCTGTAGCTGCGGTATTAAGTTTGATAACTGAACAACTTCTGAAACGGTGTTCAAGTTTTATCCCCAGCCTCAAGGAGCGTCACCCCCATGACTCAACAGCAGCAGGACATTTTGGAACTCGCCCGAGAAAAGGTGCTCGGCCGCGGTGAGGGGCTGAACTATGAGGAGACCCTGGCAGTTCTGAACCTCGATGACGACAGCATCGAGGATCTGCTGGCACTGGCTCATGAGGTGCGCTTGAAGTGGTGCGGCGAAGAGGTCGAGGTTGAAGGCATTATCTCGCTGAAGACTGGCGGCTGCCCAGAGGACTGCCACTTCTGTTCGCAGTCGGGTCTGTTCGAGTCTCCGGTGCGTTCGGCATGGCTGGATATCCCGGCACTGGTGGACGCCGCCAAGCAGACCGCAAAGTCGGGTGCGACTGAGTTCTGCATCGTTGCTGCAGTAAAGGGGCCGGACGAGCGACTGCTCAGCCAGATGGAACAGGCCGTCGCCGCCATTCAGGCAGAGGTTGACATTAATGTGGCCGCCTCTATGGGCATTCTGACGCAGGAGCAGGTAGATCGCCTGGCCAAGGCTGGTATTCACCGCTACAACCACAACCTTGAGACTGCTAAGAGCTACTTCCCGCAGGTCGTGACCACCCACACTTGGGAAGAGCGCCATGACACCCTGCGCATGGTCGGCGAAGCCGGTATGGAGGTCTGCTGTGGCGGCATCCTGGGTATGGGAGAGACCCTTGAGCAGCGTGCCGAGTTCGCTCAGGACCTGGCGGAGCTCAACCCGACCGAGGTGCCGATGAACTTCCTCGACCCGCGCCCGGGCACTCCGTTCGCCGGTCGCGAGCCGATGCCAGCCAAGGACGCACTGCGTGCCATCGGTGCCTTCCGTCTGGCACTGCCGAAGACCATCCTGCGTTTTGCTGGCGGTCGTGAGCTCACCCTGGGCGACCTGGGCGCAGAAAAGGGGCTGCTCGGCGGTATCAACGCTGTCATTGTCGGTAATTACCTGACCACTCTGGGCCGTCCGGCGGAGCAGGATCTAGACATGCTTGGCAAGGTACGACTCCCAATTAAGGCTCTCAATGCAACTGTCTAAGCCTCGGACATCTAGCCCGCGCTCGCCGCGGAGTAAGAAAGTCGACTCCACAGAGCTGCTCCAGGCCATGGTGCTGGGAGATGAGCCCAAGTTCGATCCTTTTACCGGCGCCGACCTCGAAGCTGGTGAAGTGCGCGAACGTTCCTATGGTGCAAAAGCTGGACTGGAGGCGCCTCGGTTCTGCCAGCTCTGTGGGCGCCGGATGGTGGTGCAGGTGCGTCCGGACGGCTGGACTGCAAAGTGCTCGCGCCACGGCGAAGTGGACTCCGTTATGTTGGAGCAGCGATAAAGGCGCTGATTGTGCTAGTGCGCCATTCGGGCACGCTAGTACCGGATGTGCGCCGTGAGGTAAGTTAGTCAACTATGACTATGAAAAATACCCGAGTCCCACACGTTGAAAAGCAGAGCGTGGCAATGGCCTCGGGTATTGTTCTCTTCTCCGTCGTAACGGGAACGATAGCCGGAGTGGCCTGGGCATTCCTACGCCCCAAGCAGCAAGTGCAAATGCTCCCGGATAACCAACTAGCGATTATTCAGGAAACCGTTGACGCTGGTTTTATTGGGCTGCTCTGGTTTGTTGCTGTCACTGCCATCAGCGGCCTGGTGCTGGGAATTACTACGTTCCGAAATCGTGCCATCACGACCCCTGTGCAGATGCTCACAGCAATTGGCTGGGCAGGTTTCTCCGCGTTGATGAGCGCAGCAGTGACGTACCTCGTCGGTCAGTCGGTTGCGGCATTGCTCCAGCCGGATCTGGCGGGAATGCAGCCGGGCGATAAGTTCTCGGTGATTCCGGACTTCAAGACCTATGTAGCGCTGCTGGTCGCGCCACTGGTTGCCATGCTCGCACTGTGGTCCCGGGTGTTGTTCCAAACGGACTTCACGGAAGGCGGCGAGAGCGCTGCGGACAATGTTGCGGACGCAGATTCGGTCACTAAGTGAGGCAGTGAGGTTCTGCGCGGGGGGCCGTCGTAAAGCACTATTTCCTACTGAACAGGGGTAGTTATTGGGAAATAGGCTTATACAAGCCTTACAATTTTGGGAAATAGGTTCGTCTTCGATGTCAGTATTCGCCCCGATTTAGGGGCTTTTTCGATATTGTGCGGCGAGCTTAGGTCTCTTGCACTTGCCCGTTTGAGTCCGCTGCGAATGCCTCCGGGGACCGTTGCCGGTAACGGTGACGGCGTTTTCTCCGGTCGTAGCCACAGCCCATTGAAGTAAGGACGTAGTTTTCCGTGAATACCAGCCTTGCGGCCAATGCTTCCAGCCTGCCGCGCCTCGAATCGGATCTGTACGAATCGGTAGTCGATAAAGATGGCCGCTACGGTGGCGTAATTGCAGATGAACGCTGGGCCCAGGAGATTAAGCGCCTCGCCCGCGAACGCAATGCCGTAATTCTTGCGCACAACTACCAGCTGCCGGAGATTCAGGATATTGCCGACTACACCGGCGACTCCCTCGGACTTTCCCGCATCGCTGCGGAAACCGATGCCGACGTCATCGTCTTCTGTGGTGTCCACTTCATGGCGGAAACCGCCAAAATTCTGAGCCCTGAGAAGACCGTCCTTATTCCGGACGAGCGCGCCGGCTGCTCCCTGGCGGACTCCATCACCGCAGATGAACTGGCCGAGTGGAAGGCAGAGAATCCCGGCGCACTGGTAGTCAGCTACGTCAACACCACGGCAGACGTAAAGGCTCTGACCGACATCTGCTGTACTTCCTCCAACGCCGTCGACGTGGTCAAGTCCATCCCGGAAGACCAGGAGATCCTGTTCAACCCGGATCAGTTCCTCGGCGCACACGTCCGCCGTGAGACCGGCCGCGACAACATCAAGGTATGGGCTGGTGAGTGCCACGTCCACGCCAACATCAACGGTGAGGAACTCGCGCACCGCGCGGAAGAGAACGCCGATTCGCAGCTGTTCATTCACCCGGAGTGCGGTTGCGCGAACTCTGCGATTTACCTCGCAGGTGAAGGCACCATCGAGCCCGAGCGCGTGCAGATGCTCTCCACCGGCGAGATGCTGACCGAGGCGCAGAAGCTGAAGGAGAACAAGCCCAACGGCAAGGTGCTCGTGGCCACTGAGGTGGGCATGCTCCACCAGCTGCGCAAGGCCGCGCCGGATGTCGACTTTGAGCCGGTCAACGACCGCGCTTCCTGCTCGTACATGAAGCTCATCACTCCGGCGGCTCTGCTGCGCTGCCTCGTTGAGGGCACTGATGAAGTCGATGTCGAGCCGGATGTCGCCGACAAGGCACGCGCTTCGGTCGAGCGCATGATCGCCATCGGTAACCCAGGCGGAGGCGAGTAACACGTTTGGTCTGCGCCCATCATTCGACAGTTGGACACTGACGTGTGACTTCCTCGTCATCGGCGGGGGAGTCGCAGGGCTCAGTGCTGCGCGTCGGGCCCTTGAGCTCGGCCTCGACGTGCTGGTTATCGACAGCGTCGAGTGGCGCGTCGGTGCCCGCAAACAGCTACGTTTCGCCGATGCGGCCACGAATCTCGCCCAGGGCGGGCTCGCGGTCGTCGGGCTTGACGACGACCCCAGCGGCCATGTGGCCAATGGGTTCGATGACACCACTGATTCCCACATCGCGGATACTCTCGATGCCGGTGCCGGCCACTGCGATGAAGGGGCCGTGGCTTCTATCATCCGCGCCGGCGCTGCGGCGACCGAGTGGCTGATAGGGCTAGGCGCTACATTCGACCCGGCGCGGGATAACCCGGCCGTATATTCCCGCACCAAAGAGGGCGGACACCACGCGCGGCGCATCATTCATGCCGGCGGTGACGCCACTGGTGCTGAAATCGAGCGCGCCCTAGAAGCCTCAGTTACCGGCGTGCGAGTACTACAAAACGCCACAGCGCGCCAGCTCATCGTTGGCAAAGACGGCCGCGTGCTGGGGGCGCTGGTAGCGGATCCCCGTGGGGGTGGAGCTATTCGAGCAGGCGCCACTCTGCTGGCTACCGGCGGCGTGGGCCATATTTACCGCGCGACCACGGCCCCCTCGGGTGCCCGCGGTGAGGCTATCGGCATGGCCTCCGATGCTG
Organism: Corynebacterium sp. HFH0082; assembly: GCF_000411235.1. Taxonomy (NCBI): domain Bacteria; kingdom Bacillati; phylum Actinomycetota; class Actinomycetes; order Mycobacteriales; family Corynebacteriaceae; genus Corynebacterium; species Corynebacterium sp. HFH0082. Next base: position 2,028,327 of record NZ_KE150404.1, on the reverse strand, counting down.
GCGCGGAGATTCGGGACATGGAGTTTATCCAGTTCCACCCGACGGTGCTCTATGACGAGCGCTCGGCATCAGATGGCACCGGCCGACGCCATCTCATCAGCGAGGCTGTCCGTGGTGAAGGAGCCATTCTCGTCGACTCCCGGGGCAACAGTGTGACCGCCGGCGTTGACCCTCGCGGGGACCTGGCTCCGCGCGATATCGTCTCGCGCGCCATCGCGACTCGCATGCGCGAGCTCGGCGAGGACCACGTCTTCCTCGACGCACGTCACATCGACAACTTCGCCGCCCGCTTTCCGACGATCACAGCGGGCCTGACCGCAGCGGAGATTGATCCGACCAAGGACCTCATTCCCGTGGCCCCGGCGGTCCACTACACCTGTGGTGGTATTGCCGTCGACCCATTCGGTGCAACTAGTGTGCCGGGCCTCTATGCGGCCGGCGAATGCTCCGCAACAGGGCTCCACGGTGCCAACAGGTTGGCCTCCAATTCGTTGCTGGAGGGCCTGGTCGTCGGCAAGCGGGTGGCCGAAAAAGTCGCTGAAACACACGCTGTGCCGGTCGGGGACGAGGAATTCGCAGCGGCCGTTGAAAGCCTGCCTCAGCCACGGCCAGAACTGGAACCACGGCAGCTTTTCCGGTTGCAGACGGCGATGCAGGAAGGCGTTGGTGTAACGCGTAATGAGCAGAGCTTGCGGCAGGCGTTGGCGGTTATCGATCGGCTCCCGCAATCGGTTCAGGTCGTGGCCGCAAGGAAAGTCGTCGAAGCAGCATTGGCACGACCATATACTTTGGGGTGCCACACTTGGTTTGAAAAGGATGGGGATTAGCTAACCATGACTCTTGAGAAGGACACTCTGCGCGGGGTGCTGAACGAAAACATCACCCGTGGCCTCATTCGGACGGCACTACAGGAAGACATGAGCTTCGGGCCGGATGTGACCTCGCTGTCGACAGTCTCGGCATCTGCGCAGGCACTCGCCCGCCTGGTGGCCCGGCAAGAGGGCGTTATCGCGGCAATCGATGCGGTGGAGTGGACGCTGCAGGAGGTCATCTCGGGTGAGTTCACCGTCGAAAAGCACGTTGAAGATGGCACCCTGGTGCGTCCTGGCACAGTGCTGGCAACGATTTCTGCGCCGACTCGGGGGTTGCTGACTGCTGAGCGGACAATGCTGAATATCCTCACGCACGCCAGTGGTGTAGCTACTGCGACGCGCCAGTGGGCTGACGCGATTATCGGCACCGGTGCGCGGGTGCGCGATTCCCGAAAGACGCTGCCGGGGCTGCGCAACCTGGAAAAGTATGCTGTGACCTGCGGCGGCGGAATTAACCACCGCTACGCTTTGGGCGATGAAGCACTGATTAAGGACAATCACGTGGTGGCTGTCGGTTCCGTGTCCGGTGCGTTGAAGAGGGTGCGGGATCAGTACCCGGAGCTGCCGTGTGAGGTGGAAGTCGATACCCTCGCACAGCTCGATGAGATCCTGCCGATGAAGCCGGACATCGTCATGCTGGACAACTTCGAGGTCTGGGAGACCCAGATTGCGGTGCAGCGCCGCTCGCAGATTTCTCCGGCCACGCAGCTTGAGTCCTCTGGTGGACTGACCATCGATGTGGCTCGTGAGTACGCGTCCTGTGGTGTCGATTACCTGGCTGTGGGCGCGCTAACCCACTCGGCCAAGGTGTTCGATGTCGGACTCGACTTCGACGAGCAGTAGCTGAATCAGCCCCCGGTATCGCTTCGCAGCTTCGCCTACAAGCGACGGGCGATTTCCGCGCCAATCTCGCTTAGTGCCGACCCCCAGCGCTCCCGCGATTGCTCATCACAGGTTTCCTGTGCGCGGTAAAGCGCCTTCTCTGCAGCAGCGACATCGCCCAAATGCAGGTGGCACTGTGCAATTTGTGCAAGCAGAGGCACGGCCTGGATATTGAGGTTATCGGACTGGAAAAGTCCCGCCGCCAACTCCAGGTGATCAATGGCGCGCCCTTGATGTCCTCGACGAATCTCTGCCTGGCCGTTCAAGGTGTGCCACATCGCCCAGCGCAAGTGGCGCGGAGGGGTGTCCGCAGTCGGCTCGAAGCCGTCTTTCTCCAGGTTATCCAGCAAATCCAACCAGTCCGCGGCCTTGTCCATCAGCTTCGGTGCAGAGCCACGGATGGGGCGCCCCAGACTGTCGGTCTGCGGAGCATCCGCCTCGTCGCCGAGCTCCTCGAACCCCTGCATCAGAGTTAGGGCTGCTTCCCAGAGGTTGTTTTCCTCAGCCAATGCCGTGGCGGCGTCGAAAAGCTGCTGCGGGCTAGAAGTCGCGGAATCACCAGAAGTAGTCATGACCTAACACTCTACTTTGTGCCACCGCCAGCACCGAAGTGGGCGGGGCGCTAGTATTCGTCGTCAAGCGATTGAATGATGATGACGTCAAGGGCATCGAGAACAGGATGGCCTTCCCACACGTCGCGGGGCAGAAGCTCTTCGACGCGCCGGGCGTAGGCGGCGGCACCGTCGGAATCACCCGCGTCGAGACGGTATCGAACCCCCGCCAGCAGCGCGCGGGCGGCTTCCTCGCCATCGCCGGACTGCAGGTAGCCCTTCGCGGCGGCTTCCACATGGTTGATGGCCAAAGTGTCGCGGCCAGCGGAGTAGAAGACGTAGGCGGCATCGTCGTGCCAGTCGGCGAGTGACCAGTCGTCGGAGATGAGCTTCTGAGAACGCAGCAGAAGGTCCTCAGCCTCGTTGAGCGTGTGGTCAATGACGGCGGAAGCGTCCTCGGAGACGATCTCGGCGGTGAATTCGGAGCCCTCTTCGGAAATGACCAGGTCAATGACATGAATGATGGAACGTGCAGCCTGGCGGTAGGCCTTGGCAGCGCCCTTGGTATCGCCGTTGCGTTCAAGGTGCTCGCCGTGTTCGATGAGCAGCTTTGCCGCCTGGCGGGGATTATTGCCGAGACCCGCGGCTGCGGAGGCAATAGAAAAAGCCGCGTCGGTGCGTTCTTCATCGGCGGTAAATGCTGACCAGTGCGCAACTGGTTCGGCAAAGCGCAGCGCCTCGTCAACCTCGTCGGCGTCGAGGAGACTGCGGGCCAGAACGAGCTGGATATCCATGGTGATGGGGTTGACCGGAATGCCTTCGGCGCTGGCGAGCGCGCGGCGGGCAATTGCGGCGGATTCCGCGAAATCGCCGTGGGCGTTGAGAAGCGCACAGAGCAGACGCACGCTGCGAAGCACCGCGACCGTGAGTCCTGCATCGAGACCAGCCTGCACGATTGGGCGTAGCTGGCGGATTGCCTCCGCTTCCTCACCAGCTTCCAGAGAGAGGAAAGCCAGGAATTGGCGAGCTTCAATCGTCGTGGTGACGGGTTCCGACTGAGGGGCTGCCGCGACGCTGGCTGCGATGCGGGCGGCCCTGCGCAGCTCACCACGGCTGTGCGCGAGCTGCGCCTCCAATAGCTTGCGGTCATCAAAACTGCTTCGCTTTGGTGCCCAGCGTGCGGACCATTCAGAGAGTTGACCGGCGATTTCCGCCCGGCGCGCCAGCGATGCTGCGGCACCAGCAACAGCCGCGCTGACCAGGTAGTAATAGGCCTCCCCGGGCTGTGGAGTGGTGGCGACGATGTCCTTAGTAAGCCTGATCAGCTCGGGGATTTCGGAGTCCTCGGGGCGCCGGCCGGTGATGGCATCACCTGGGTTGGCGTCGATGAAGGCCTCTGCCTCGGCGAATGCTCCGTAGGAGCGTGCGTGCAAGATCGCGGGGCGGATGTTGGCCTCAGTTGCCCAGCGCAGCCACTCGGCGCGTGCAGCAGCGGCTTCTTCTACTAATTCCAGTTGGTCGGCGACTGCGTGCCTGAGTGCGTGGAATTCGCCAACGACATCGGGGGAGTTGGTAGGCGCGTCGGCTAACCAGTGCGTGTGGGCGAACTTGGTGACAGCGCGCCAACTGGTGACGTGGTCGAGCGTGGCACCGGCCCTGCGGGAAATAACCAGCAGCTCCGGAAGTGAGTCCGGTAATGCCTTTAGCGGATTGGGCAGGGGAGGAAAGTCCAGGGGTTCGGACGAGTTCTCCGTTGCTGATGCGTTTTCTGAATTCCCTGACGCGTAGTCGGCCGCGATGCCGGTATCCCAATCGCCAACTTGAATTCCAGACTCAGAGTTTTCTTCTTCCCACCAGACCATTGGACTATCTTCGCCCGTGGCATCGGGAAGATGCAAAAACTGCTTTGTTTTTCAGACCTGTGCAGTCGGGTGCGCTGTTAAGCCGGGTTTGAAAAGCTACGCATTAGTCCACGAACTTCATCGCGCACCGGGTGATCCGGGCCGACTAGGTCGCCGATGCGAACCGCGAACCGGCGGGCGCGTTCCTCATTGTTATCACTAGCAGCAGCACGCACCGCGATGGTCAGTGTGCGGGCGGCGTCGGCAGGGGCGTGGGCTTCTAAGAAAAGCTCGGCAGCTTCGTCGGCGTACTTGTACACGCCGTCGTTGTCCCACACAGACCAGCACAACAGCGCCTGTGCTTCATGCCACTTGGCCGATTCCCAGGACCCAACCACGTAGCCACGTGAGCGTTCCATCAGGTGGTCAGTCAGTTCACTTGTAGCGCCCACGTTACTGAGTGATAGTGCGGCATCCATCAGAGTTTCCGCAGGCGAAATCGGGGACGAGTATCCGGCACGAATATCGGCCAGTGCGTCGAAGAGTACTGCGGCATGCTCAGTATTGCCCTCTTGGACTGCCGATTCCGCCGCAATGGCACAGGAAAAATCAGTACGTGCGGAATCCTGGGTAGGCTCAGACCACTTTGCAACCGACTCCGCTTCCTGGCCGGCATGGTGGAAATCTCCGAGCTCGTACAGTGCCGTTGCCTTCAGCAGCGCGATTTCCATGGTGACTTCACAGTTGGGGTAGTCTGCCGACACATCCTGGGCGCGCTGAGTTAGCTTCAGCATCTCCCCGGCATCGGGCTTGTTGTGTGCCACCTCGAAGTTGATGTCTGCCATCTCACGAACCGCGAGAATATAGTCAGTGTCCAGTCTGTGCTGGTCCGCGACTGCCACGTTGTTTGACAGCATTCGGAACGCGGTATCGCTATTACCTGTCTCTATCGAGTACCGTGCCAAATTCTGCCTCAGCTCAAGGCCCGCGATTACGGAGCGGTTACCGATTGCATTGAGCTGTGAGGCGCAAAGTCGCGCTGCGTCGACGACTTTCCCGGCTCGGTGCAGCAGTGATGCCTCCGTCAGAGTCTTCGCCAGCGCAATCGACTCAAACTTATCCTCATTTGGCAGTGCACGAATCATCTCGTGCAGCTCCCGTGCCAAGTCCTCGCGGTTGACCTTTCGCAGGGCGCTTGCAATCCGAATCAGCGCGTCAGTCAGTGCCGCCCGCTTCTTCCACTGGCGTGGGCTAAACGGCTCCTCCGCTTCTTCGCTTGCCGACGATTCCTGCGGCCGCGGCCCATCCGCATCCGTGGTCACCGCGCTGTGACTGCTGGTTGGGGCATCCAGATCGTCGGCAAGCACGAGTGCCCGGTACGAGGTGATCTCCCTGCTCATGCGTGCGATGAGTGGGATTTCGGTCTCTGCGGCAGCAGAGGTGGGGCCATCGGCGATAAAGGTGGTGTAGCGGCGGGCTTCATCCGCCGCTAGCCGTGCCCGGGCGCGCCAGTACTCCGGGACGTTGTCGTTATCGGATGCCCATACCATCCAGTTCAGGGCGGCATCGTGCGCAGCCGTCATCATGCCGAGCGATTCGGTGACCTCGCGGACTATGCGGTAAAACGCGCCGACGTGTTCGGTAACGCCGTGGGCTTCCGGGTCAGAAAAGAGCTGTGGGTTGTAGAAATGATGCGCGAAAACTGATTCCAGTTGGCGCGTGGCCAGGGAATTGTCGGCTGCGGTCGCGTCTGCATAGGCTGCGACGAGCTCCGGCAAATCCGGGCTGTTTCCTTCCTGGTTCAACAGCTGACCTTTCTACGACTGGTTACTACTTTCCTTAACACTGTAATGGGTCACTGTGGCGGAGCTAACTTGCGCCACAGTATGAGGGGTTAAATGGGGCAATCGGTATGAACCTAACGTGAGAAAGATATGCTTAGTTCATACTCAAGGGTGCCTTTAAGGGCGAATAGTAGCGAAAACCGTGGATAAAGTCTTTGGCTTTGACCCAGATTTTCAATACTTTGTTGTCATTTCTTTGTCACTCTGAAGTGCTCACGTATGAATCCATCGTGCGAATAGGCGGTTACTAATTAATTATGTTGTCCACTATTGATCTTCGCGGTCAGACTCCCACCACCGCCACTCTGCGTCGAGTGTTGCCGCGTGGTGCGGCAGACGTTGATTCGATGATTCCCACGGTCAAGCCCGTTGTCGATGACGTGGCAGTCCGTGGTGTGGAAGCGGCGATGGAGTACTCCGAGAAGTTTGACCGTATTCGTCCGGCATCCATGCGCGTTCCAGCGGAGGTTATCGATGCCGCGGAAGCTGCGCTGGAAGACGATGTCCGCTCTGCTCTGCAGGAGTCCATCGGGCGCGTGCGCGCGTTCCACGCTGCTCAGAAGCCGAATGATAAGACTGTTGAAATTCTGCCCGGCGGCATTGTCCGCGAGAAGTGGATTCCGGTTTCGCGCGTCGGTCTTTACGTCCCCGGGGGCAACGCCGTCTACCCGTCGTCCGTATTGATGAACGTCATCCCAGCTCAGGAAGCTGGTGTGGAGTCCCTCGTCGTCGCCTCTCCGCCGCAGGCCGACAACGACGGCTGGCCGCACCCGACCATCCTGGCTGCCTGCAAGCTGCTTGGCGTGACCGAGGTGTGGGCCGTCGGTGGTGCACAGGCCGTCGCACTGCTCGCATACGGCGATGAAAACGAGAGCCTCGAGCCGGTCGACATGGTCACCGGTCCGGGCAACATCTTCGTTACCGCCGCCAAACGCCTGTGCCGCTCGGTCGTCGGTATCGACGCCGAAGCTGGCCCGACCGAAATTGCCATTCTCGCAGATAACACCGCTGATCCTGTCTCCGTCGCCTACGACCTGATTTCCCAGGCTGAGCACGACGTCATGGCCGCCAGCGTGCTTATCACCGACGACGCCGATTTCGCCGCCACCGTCGACCGCGAGGTCGAAAACCGCTACGAGGTCACCATGAACGCCGACCGCGTTCGCGAGGCGCTCACCGGCGATCAGTCTGGCATCGTGCTTGTCGACGACATGAATATCGGCATCCAGGTTGCAGACGCCTACGCCGCTGAGCACCTGGAGATCCACACCGAAAACGCGCAGGCCGATGCCGAACGCATTACCAATGCCGGCGCAATCTTCATCGGTCGCTTCTCGCCGGTGCCACTGGGCGATTACTCGGCCGGCTCTAACCACGTGTTGCCGACCTCCGGCACCGCCCGCCACGCCTCGGGCCTGTCAACGCACACCTTCCTCAAGTCGGTCCACATGATTGACTACAACGAGGCCGCGTTGAAGGAAGTTGCCGACAGCGTAGTAGTCCTGGCCAACGAAGAACGACTGCCAGCGCACGGCGAGGCCATCCGTGCCCGCTTTGAGACGCTTCTCGGCTCTGAGGACAATGGCGCAGAAAAGGGGAACAACTAATGAGCAACCAGCCTGAGAATCAGCCACAGCCGTCGGTAGCCAAGTTGGCGCTGGCAGATTTGCCACTGCGCGACGAACTGCGCGGCGAGGAAGCCTACGGTGCCCCGCAGCTCGACGTCGATGTTCGCCTGAACACCAACGAAAACCCGTACCCGCCATCCGATGACCTCATCGCCGACCTGGTGGCGCAAGTGGAGAAGGTCGCCTCTGACCTCAACCGCTACCCGGACCGTGACGCAGTAGCACTGCGCAGCGCACTCGCCGATTATGTCACCCGCCAGACCGGCGTGGACATCACCGTCGACCAGGTATGGGCCGCCAACGGCTCCAATGAGATTCTCCAGCAGCTGCTGCAGGCATTTGGCGGGCCGGGGCGCAGCGCAATGGGCTTTGTGCCCAGCTACTCGATGCACCCGATCCTCTCGTCCGGCACGCAGACGGAGTTCATCGGCATCGCCCGCGACCCGGAGACCTTCGACATCGACATGGATAGTGCGCTCGCGGCCATTGCCGAGCACCGTCCTGACGTCATCTTCATCACGACTCCGAACAACCCGACTGGCAATCTGACCACGCTCGCTGACCTGCGCCGCATTATTGAAGCCGCGCCGGGCATCGTCATTGTCGATGAGGCCTACGCCGAGTTCACTGAGGAGCCGTCGGCGACAACGCTGCTGGCTGAGTTCCCGTCGAAGCTGGTTGTCTCCCGTACGATGAGCAAGGCTTTCGACTTCGCCGGAGGCCGCCTCGGCTACTTCGTTGCTAACCCGGCATTTATTGATGCTGTGATGCTCGTACGTCTGCCATACCACCTGTCGACGTTGACGCAGGCCGCTGCCACGGTTGCACTTCGCCACTCGGATGCGACGCTGTCGACCGTCGCAAAGCTTGCCGACGAGCGTGATCGCGTCGTAGCCGCCCTGAACAGCTATGGCTACGACGTGATTGACTCGTACTCCAACTTCGTATTCTTCGGTCGTTTCGCCGATGCCGCGACGGCATGGCAGAGCTTCTTGGATGAGGGAGTACTCATCCGCGATGTTGGCGTGCCCGGTCGTCTCCGTGCCACTATTGGTCTGCCCAGCGAAAATGATGCGCTGCTGGCGGCGGCCAAGAAATTGGCAGCGACCGCGCTGGCTTAAGCGAAATGCTGCCGGTACATCCCACTACAAGGAGAGATCTGACTTATGCACTTCAGTGATAAGGACCATCTGGAGGCAGAGCGCACTGAGCGCGTTGGCCGTGTCGAGCGCGCCACCCGCGAATCGAGCATCGTCTGCTCGGTGAATCTCGATGGCACCGGCAAGACCGATATTTCGACCGGTCTGCCGTTCTTCGACCACATGTTGACCGCTTTCGGCTCCCACGGCAGCTTCGACCTGACTGTGCACGCCAACGGCGACACCGAGGTCGATGCGCACCACACGGTGGAGGATACCGGCATTGTGATGGGGCAGGCCTTCGCCCAGGCGTTGGGGGACAAGTCTGGTATTCGTCGCTTTGGTGACTGCTATATCCCGATGGATGAAACGCTGGCACACGCAGTGGTTGATGTGTCTGGTCGCCCGTACTTCGTTGGCACTGGCGAACCAGAGCAGATGTTGACTGCCGTCATTGGTGGTCACTACGCAACGGTTATCAACGAGCATTTCTTTGAGTCCTTCGCCCTAAATGCCCGTATTGCGCTGCATGTTCGCTGTCTCTACGGGCGCGATCCGCACCACATCACCGAGGCTGAGTACAAGGCTGTGGCCCGTGCCCTGCGTGCTGCCGTCGAGGACGACCCGCGCGTCCACGGTGTGCCGTCGACCAAGGGCACTCTGTAGGTCGCAGCTGAAGTAGACGGCCACTGTAGGAAACCGGAAAATCCGCCTTAGCTGGCATTTTAGGGGAATCGATGGTAACAACGTCTGTAGACGTGCTTTTAGCGCAGGTGTCTACCGCATCGACGCTGAGCACTTATTTTTTGTTCATTGTCGCTGGTCTGCTGGTGGGCGGAACATGGTCACTCTATAAATCCGGATCGAGGGTCGGAACAATTGTCCTTGGTCTCTTATCTGTGATCGCGCTCGCCGGCGCAATTTTGTGGTTGATAGGAGTGATGGAGTAAATGGCGTCCCGGGTGATGGACCGCAGGCAGTTGGACGAACTGGACAGCATGTGGAAAGCGCCCGGACTAGTACCTACGCTAGTCGCCGTGATGGCCGCCTTCGGTGGCTGGTCACTCCTCATGCCTGTCATTCCGCAGGCAATTCTTGACGATGGCGGTGGAACCTCGCTCGCCGGTGCCTACACCGGTGTTTTTATGGCCGCTACCGTTCTCACACAGACGCAGACTCCACGTATGTGTCGCCGTCTTGGCTACGGCATGACCATGCTGATTTCAGGTCTGTTTCTGGGCTTGCCGACGATTCTGCACATCTTTGGCACCGATGCTGCTTTGGTGCTCATCATTGCGGTTCTCCGCGGTATGGGCTTCGGTGCGTTGACTGTCGCCGAGTCCGCATTGATTGCCGAGCTAGTGCCAATGAAATTTCTGGGTAAGGCCTCTGGCGTTCTCGGTGTGGCAGTTGGTTTATCTGAGCTCATTTTCTTGCCACTAGGACTAATCATTGCGGACAAGACGGGTTCTTACACCCCTGTTTATGTCTTGGGCGCCGTCATCTCGCTTGTCGGTTCGTTGATGGCACTCTTTATCCCGAAGATTAAGCCAGCGCCGAAGGAGGGCAAGGGCGGCAAGGAAGACGTCGGCGATCCTGTGCCCGGATCTGCAGCAACTCAGCCGAGCCCCGTTGAGCACGTTGCCACATGGAAGCTGGTGGCCATTCCCGCGCTCGCAATTTGCACGATTGCGATGGGCTTTGGTGGTATTTCCGCATTCCTTGCCCCGGCAGCTCGCGAAATCGATCTGGTCTCCGGTGCGGTTGTGGCTGGCCTGTCGCTGTCTGTTCTCGGTGGCGCGCAGATGGTGTTCCGTTATTTCGCAGGAATCTACGCCGACCGGAAGTCGGAGGCTGGAATTCTGCTGATTCCGGCATTGATCAGTGGTTTTATTGGTCTGCTGATGATGTCCGGCGTGGTTCTCTTTGATTTGTCGGCCTGGCTGCTGCTGGTTGCGGCCGTTTTCTACGGCGCGGGCTTCGGCATAGTGCAAAATGAGGCTCTGCTGCTGATGTTTGCCCGCCTGCCGCGTGACCGTACTGCTGAGGCCAGTGCCTTCTGGAACATGTCCTTTGACTCGGGCACTGGTATCGGCTCGTTCGTTCTGGGAGCCGTAGCCGCGGCTGCACTCCGTCCGTACCCGGCTGTCTTTGCCTTTGCGGCAGCTCTGCTGGCAGTTGGCCTCATTGGTGCGGTGCTCGACCGAATCATCGGAAAGCACCGCGTGGCGGAGTACCAGAACACCCGCGCTACGCTGCGTCGTCTGGGGGATGCCGTGAAGCGTCGTACGCCGGAGGCCGCTGTGCGTGTTGCCCGCCCGGCAAAGAATGCAGTGACGCGTTTGACGGTTCGGGACCGCAAGAAGAAGTAACTACATACAAAGAGACGTTTGAAAAAGAGTGGCTGCGCAAGTTCTTGCGCAGCCACTCTTTTGGTTATTAGATGCAACCCCCGGTGTGGGGTCAGCCGTGCCTGTTTATGCGACGGCGACGTCCATCTCGGTGAAGAGAGCCCGCAGGCGGGTTTCGATATCGTCGATAAGCGACTGCAGCTCATCGTCTGTGAGACTGTCCGGATCTGCGACATCCCATTCCACGTAGCGGTCGCCGGGGACTGCTGGTGTCTCGTCGATGCCCATGAGCACGACAACATCGGCGCGGTGGGAAACGCGGGGAGTAATCGCCTTTTGGGTGAGGCGTGAGGTGTCCACGCCACGGTCGTGAAGAGCCGCGACGACGCGAGGGTTCAGGCCATCCTCTGGATTGAGGCCGATAGTGCGGATAAAGACTTCGTCACCAACCAGGTGGTAGGCCAGGGCAGTGGCAATCTGGCTACGGCCGGAACCGCGACTATCGGCAAAGAGAATCTCTTGGCGCGGGGCGAAGTCCTTGCATCCGCTCGCGGCCTTGATGCGTTCGGTGGCCTCGCGTTCGGCGAGGACGGGGAGGAAGTTAGTCACCTTCGCAGAGTTGGACAGCTCTGCAATGACATCGTCGAGGATGGAATCGATGGTCGCAGCATCGCAGGCTGCACCGTAGAGCCGGTGAAGGTCCTCGCGGACAATGGCAAATGATTTACTAAGAACGGATGCGGTAGTCATGGCGTCGGAGCCTCTCTGTGAAAAAGTAATCAGGGGTATTAGGGATAAATCAATAACTTAGTTAACCTGTTGTTAACCTTGAGTTTACCAAAGTATTCGGTAGTTGTATACCAGTGCTTCTGCCTATCCAGGCAGTTTTCTTGGGGTAAGTGGCAAACATCGATTCCCAGCGCCTTAAAATGTCCAACTATGGAACAAGTCTCACCTTCGACGAAGACCCCGACCGTTGCCATCCTTGATTACGGCTCCGGTAATTTGCGTTCAGCTGAGCGCGCTGTGGCCACCACGGGTGCCGAGGTTATTGTGACCGCCGATCCGAAGACCGTGATGGAGGCCGATGGTCTGCTCGTTCCCGGCGTCGGCGCCTATGCCGCATGCATGGAGGGTTTGCATCGAGTACAAGGGCCGCGCCTGATCGGCTCTCGACTCGCAGGTGGTCGACCAGTGATGGGAATCTGCGTCGGTATGCAGGTGCTCTTTGACCGCGGCGTCGAGTACGCCGACGGCATCCACGCAGCGGAGACCGACGCATCCGCAGCTGTCACCGGCACCCCGGGTTGTGGTGAATGGCCCGGTACTGTCGAGCGTCTCGAGGCGTCGATTCTGCCGCACATGGGCTGGAACACGGTTGAAGTACCGGAAGGCTCAAAGATGTTTAAGGGACTGGAAGATCAGCGTTTTTACTTCGTCCACTCCTACGGTGTGCGCAAGTGGGACCTTAATACGGATTCTCGCATCGCTCCGCCGCTGGTGACGTGGTCTGCCCACGAATCCGATCGGTTTATCGCAGCCGTGGAAAACGGTCCGCTGTGGGCCACGCAGTTCCACCCTGAGAAGTCTGGTGAAGCAGGGTTGAAGCTGCTGCAGAACTGGGTGGACACGCTGTAGTTGCCCAATCGGTAGTATCTGCCCTAACCGCACTACCTGGTAGGTGACGGAGTTTCGCCACCTAGACCACCTATACTGAGATAACTAGCAACAAGCATCGTTGTGACAATCGCCACAACGCCCAAAAGTCGAAGAGAGTAGAGCCCCCATGAGTTTGACCCTGCTGCCCGCTGTAGACGTAGCCGATGGCCAGGCTGTGCGCCTTGTTCAGGGTGCTGCTGGAACCGAGACTTCCTATGGTGCACCGCTGGAAGCTGCCATGAATTGGCAGAACGCAGGCGCTGAGTGGATCCACCTGGTCGACCTCGATGCCGCGTTCGGTCGCGGTTCGAACTACGACCTGCTTGCCGACGTGGTGGGCAAGCTCGACGTGAAGGTGGAGCTCTCCGGCGGTATCCGTGACAACGCTTCGCTCGAGGCTGCGCTGGCCACCGGCTGTGCCCGCGTCAATATTGGCACCGCCGCACTGGAGAATCCGGAGTGGTGCCGCGAGGTTATCGCCAACTACGGCGACCGTGTAGCCATTGGTCTGGATGTTCTTAACGAAGAGGGGCAGTGGCGCCTGCGCGGCCGCGGCTGGGTCTCCGACGGCGGTGACCTCTGGGAGGTGCTGGAGCGCCTGGATGCTCAGGGTGCATCCCGTTTCGTGGTGACTGACGTCTCCAAGGACGGCACCCTGCAGGGGCCGAATGTGGAACTGCTGCGCGAGGTCGCCGCTGCTACCGATGCTCCAATCGTCGCTTCTGGCGGTGTCAGCAGCCTGGACGACATTGCAGCTATTGCCACACTGGTCGATGAGGGCGTTGACTCCGCAATTGTGGGTAAGGCGCTCTACGCAGGGCGTTTCACCCTGGAAGAGGCCCTGGCAGTAGCTCGCGGCTAAAGAGAACACTTTCGTGGCCGGGCCGGGGAGACGTCGTCAAGCGAAAGCGTTAACGAGCAAACGGCACCCCGGCTGAGACGGCGGATGAAGGATTTAGAAAGTATGGATGCCCTGGAACCGCGGGCGATGCTCGCTATTGCTGAAGCGGCGCTCGATGAGGTCGAAGGCCTGTTCACGCAGCAGGTGGGCGCGGACCCGGTTGTCATGAAGCCGCGCGGAGATTTCGCGACGGAGACCGACCTGGAAATTGAGCGTCGTCTGCGCCAGCTCCTCACGCAGTATTCCGGCCTGCCCGTCTACGGCGAGGAATTCGGTGGCAAGGTTCCCGAGGAACATACCGCCTGGGTCATCGATCCGATTGACGGCACCACAAACTATTCCAACGGCTTTCCGCTGTGTGCCATGCTGCTCACGCTCATGCATGAGGGGGAGCCGGTGGTTGGAATTACCTCCATGCCTCTGCTGCGCCGTCGTATCACCGCAGCTAAAGGTGGCGGAACGTTCGTCAACGGCCGTCGCGTCAACATCGATGCCGAGGCCGGCCGCCCGGTTTCGATTGCCTTCGGCTCCGTCATTGCGAGTACCGACGGTACACTCCCGCGCAAGTGGCGCCAACTGCTGCTGTCAAAGGTGGGCGAGCGCTATCCAACGATTCGAATTACTGGCTCTGTCGGCGTGGACTTGGGCTCCACCGCGATGGGGGCATTCGGTGGCACGGTGACTTTCTCACCGCATGTGTGGGATAACGCAGCTGGTGTACTGCAGATTTCCGAAGCTGGTGGCGTGGTCACAGACTTGGCGGGCAATCCCTGGCGGCATGATTCCGTAGGCGTGCTGGCGGGAACTCGAGATGTTCATGCCACGCTGCGGTCGATTATTGACCAACTGGGTCGTCCGGAGACTTTCCGGAGCTAAACCGTGGGCGACGCCCCTGAGCTGGGTGGTTGCGCAAACCGTCGAGCCACAACTTTGAGCTAACACGAGGAGAACTTAAAAACTATGTCTCTGGCAGTACGCGTGATTCCTTGCCTGGATGTCAACGATGGGAGGGTCGTCAAGGGGGTCAACTTTGAGAATCTCCGTGATGCCGGCGATCCGGTGGAGCTGGCCCGCCGCTATGGTGAGGAGGGCGCTGATGAGCTGACCTTCCTGGACGTCACGGCTTCCAAGGATGGCCGTGGCACCATGCTCGACGTGGTGCGTCGCACCGCAAGTGAGGTCTTCATTCCGCTGACGGTCGGCGGTGGCGTGCGCAGCGTCGAGGATGTCGATCAGCTGCTCCGCGCCGGAGCTGACAAGGTCAGTGTCAATACCGCTGCGATCGCACGTCCAGAACTGCTCAGCGAGCTGTCGCGCCGCTTCGGTGCGCAGTGTGTCGTCCTGTCGGTGGATGCCCGCCGCGTTCCCGAGGGAGGCACGCCGCAGCCGTCGGGCTTCGAGGTGACGACGCACGGTGGTTCACGCTCGGCCGGGATTGACGCCGTCGAGTGGGCACGCCGTGGCGAGGAGCTCGGGGTCGGCGAGATTCTGCTGAACTCCATGGATGGCGACGGCACCAAGGATGGCTTCGACCTGGAGCTGCTGGAGAGAGTCCGCGCTGCCGTCGACGTCCCGGTGATCGCCTCTGGCGGTGCGGGCAAGGCAGAGCACTTCCCCCCGGCAGTGCGCGCCGGTGCCAACGCGGTTTTGGCCGCATCCATTTTCCACTTCGGCGAGGTCAGCATTGCTGAGGTTAAGGAAGAGATGGCCCGCGAGGGAATCGAGGTGCGCCAGTGACTGGTCTAGCCCCGGGCGCTGCAGCTCACGGCGCCGGCGACGATCCGCGTGAGTACACGCTCCCAGCAGATATCGCGAACATCGCCAAGTTCAACGCTGACGGCTTGATTCCCGCTATTGTGCAGGAGGAATCCACTGGCCGCGTGCTCATGATGGCGTGGATGGATTCCCACGCACTGGCATATACCATCGCTACCAAGCGCGGCACCTACTGGTCGCGCTCCCGGTCCGAGTACTGGATTAAGGGGCTTACCAGCGGCCATTTCCAGACCGTGACATCGCTGGCGTTGGACTGTGATGGCGATACCGTGCTGATGCAGGTAGTGCAGGACGGCGCGGCATGCCACACTGGCTCGCATAGCTGCTTTGACGTGCATCCCGTGTTCGAGGACTAGGCAGTCAACCCCGGCTGCCGAGGTGGGGATTTCGTCGTCAAGCGCGCCCACCTCCGGTGAAGTCCGGGGTTAAGTGATGTGCAATCCGGGTGCGTGGCACAATAGCGGCTATGACTCGTATCACCATGACCACGCGTGAGCGCTTTCGTGAACTGGCTGCACACCATCGGGTCGTGCCCGTGGTTCGCAAGGTTTTGGCGGACGGCGAAACGGCGCTGTCGGCCTACCGCAAGCTCGCGGCCGATCGTCCCGGCACTTTCTTGCTGGAGTCCTCCGATGTGGGGCAGTCGTGGTCGCGCTGGTCGTTTATCGGTTGCGGCAGTCGTGCTGCGTTGACGGTGGATGATGCGGGGGAGGCAACCTGGATTGGTAATGCGCCGTCGGGTGCGCCAGAGGGCGGAAATCCGTTGGATGCTCTGCGTCGCACGCTGGAGCTGCTGCACACGGAGCTTCCGCTTGCCGACGATGCCTCGGTGCCCAAGCTCACCTCTGGTCTCGTTGGCTACTTCGGGCATGACATTGTCCGCTACATTGAGCCACAGCTGCCGGATACCACTGACAATGATTTGCAGATTCCTGAGCTTATGCAGTTGCTGGTGGAGGACCTGGCTGCTTTTGACCACCACGAGGGCGTGCTGTGGCTGATTTCCAATGCTGTCAACTGGGACGGCTCGGATGAGCGGATTGACCAGGCGTATGACACCGCCTGTGATCGGGTCAATGCGATGGTGGAGCGGCTGTCGGGGGCCTCTGATCTGCGTCCGGCGGAAATTAGCTTCCCAGAGCCGGTGATTCGTCGCCAGCGCGCCGCCGACGACCACATGGATCGTATTGAGCGTTGTAAGGACCACATCCGAGCTGGTGATGCGTTCCAGATTGTGCTCTCGCAGCGGTTCGAGATGGACACGCAGGCGTCAGCTTTTGATATCTACCGCATCCTGCGGGTTTCCAATCCGTCGCCCTACATGTTCCTGGTCAACGTTCCAACCAAGGACTTCTCCGCTACCGCTTTTCAAATTGTCGGTTCCTCCCCGGAATCACTCGTGGCAGTTCAGGGCAGTGAGGTCATCACCAATCCCATCGCGGGCACACGTCCGCGCGGTGCCACGGTGGAGCAGGACAATGCGTTGGAAGCTGATTTGCTGGCAGACGAGAAGGAAAATAGTGAGCATCTGATGCTCGTTGATCTTGGCCGCAATGACCTCGGACGTGTCTGCCGCCCAGGCAGTGTTGTTGTGCACGACTTCCGTCATATTGAGCGCTACAGTCACGTTATGCATCTGGTCTCTACGGTCACCGGCGAGCTTTCCAGCGACGCCACTGCCGTCGACGCGTTCGCGGCCACCTTCCCAGCGGGAACGCTGTCGGGTGCGCCGAAGCCTTCCGCGCTGAGCATTATCGACAAGTTCGAAGACACGCGTCGGGGTGTTTACGGCGGCACTGTTGGATACTTTGACTTCCGGGGCAATACCGATCAGGCAATTGCCATCCGCACAGGTGTGAAGAAGGGCGATACGGTCTATGTTCAGGCTGGCGGCGGAATTGTCAGTGACTCTGACCCGGTGGCAGAGGATGAGGAGACCCGCAACAAGGCCGCGGCCGTGCTGCGAGCTGTCGCGGCAGCTGAGACACTAGTCCCAGCGGAAAGGAGCTAGGTTTTCGATGAAGTCGACAACGATGCTCTCCGGTGGCCTCATTGGCGTGGCCGCAGCGGGAATGTGGTTGTGCAGCCGAAGCGCGTGGCTGACGGTCGATACTGTTGATGACAAGTCCGGTCCAGCGACCACAGATTTGGTGGGCGCAGTTTGGGCTCCAGAGTTGACGTCGATTGCGCTGGCAATGGTGGCTGCACTGTTTGCCACCACCATTTTGGGCTCACTGGGGCGCCGTATTGTCGGTGGCCTCGCGGCGCTGCTCGCAATTGCGGCGTCGTGGACTCCGATGACTCTGCTTGCCAGCGGAGAAGACGGTGTGGACTCCCAGCGGGCACTGGATTTGTTGACGTCGGGAAGCGCCTCACAACGCGCCAGTGATGCGGTGACTGTGGCAGACTGGGCGCAGATCTCAGCGATTGAAGTGCATGCGATGGGGCCAGCCCTGGCCTTGCTGTGCTGCGCATTGGCGCTGGTCGGGGCGGTATTGTTGGTGCGTCGACCGGGTACTGTGAAGAAGCAGAAGTCCAGCGCGTATGAGACCCCGGAGGTACGCCGTCAGCGTATCGCCGAGGACCTGGAGGAAGACCCACAGTCGGGTCGAGTTCTGTGGGATGCTTTGGATGCCGGTGTAGATCCTACGGATCTGGATAAGGAGTAAGGCCGTGGCTAACGTTCTGGACAAGATTATTGAGGGCGTGCGGGAAGATCTCGCTGCTCGGGAAGCCAAGATTTCCTACGGTGAAATCAAGGAGCTCTCGCTGAAGGCGCCGTCGCCGATTGATGCCGTGGCGGCACTGGCTAAGCCCGGGGTGCAGGTGATTGCAGAGGTCAAGCGTGCCTCTCCGTCGAAGGGAGAGCTGGCTGACATCCCTTCGCCGGAGGTCTTGGCGGCAGAGTACGAGCAGGGTGGCGCGGCTGTCATTTCCTGTCTGACTGAGGAGCGCCGCTTCCGCGGTTCGCTCGCCGACCTCGATGCCGTGCGCCGCGCGGTCAACATTCCAGTGCTGCGCAAGGATTTCATCGTCACTCCGTACCAGGTCCATGAGGCCCGCGCACACGGTGCCGACCTGGTGCTGCTGATGTGCTCCGCTTTGGATCAGCCGACGCTGGAATCCCTGCTGGATCGCACCGAGTCGCTTGGCATGAACGCTCTGGTTGAGGCGCACACCGAAGAAGAGGTCGAGCGCGCCGAGGCCGCTGGTGCCAAGATCCTCGGCATCAACGCCCGCAATCTAAAGACCCTCGACGTGGATCTCTCCGTGTACGAACGCCTTGCGCCGATGTTGCCGGATCATGTTGTGAAGGTGGCAGAGTCCGGTGTCAAGGGGCCGGAGGAACTGCGCTACTACGCCTCCCACGGCGCCGACGCGGTACTGGTGGGCGAGGGCCTGGTTACCGCGGGCAAGCCGGGTGAGGCTTGCCGACGTCTCGTTGCCGCCGGTGTCCACCCGACACTCCGCAGCGAGTAGTGATAGACCGCAGTTGCGATAAGCAGCTGTACCGCGCTGCGAACTGCGCCTAGTTTAGTTGCGTGTCACACCTGTTGTGCTGGCACACCACAGTTTCTTAGGCCTTATGTCCCCGCAACCGGTGGGGATAGTCCACAATAGATAACTGTGAGTGACCAAGATTTCAAGAATCATGATGCCCGCGGTGACCGCCTGCCCACGATGGGTGAGGTTATCGCGGAGACAACGAACCACGAATCAGATGCCATTGGGCACTGGGGTAAGTGGGGCGGCCAGTTTGTGCCGGAGGCGCTGATGGCCGTTATCGGTGAGGTCACCGATGGCTACGCGAAGGCCCGCGTTGATCAGGATTTTCTCGATGAGCTCGACCGGCTTCAGCGTACTTATGTCGGACGTCCCTCGCCGCTGTACTACGCGGAGAAGTTCTCCGCTGATATCGGCGCTGACGTCTGGCTCAAGCGCGAGGATTTGAATCACACCGGTAGCCACAAGATTAATAACGTCTTGGGGCAGGTTCTGCTTGCTAAGCGCATGGGCAAGAAGAACATCATTGCCGAGACCGGTGCCGGCCAGCACGGTGTCGCAACCGCGACTGCCTGTGCGCTGCTCGGCCTTAACTGCCGTATCTACATGGGCAAGGTCGACGCAATCCGCCAGCGCCTCAATATCGCCCGCATGCGCCTGCTTGGTGCCGAGGTTATCGAGGTCGAGATTGGTTCGAAGACTCTCAAGGACGCGATCAATGAGGCCATGCGTTTTTGGGTTTCACACGCCGATGACACCTACTACTGCTTCGGCACTGCAGCCGGCCCGCACCCGTTCCCAACAATGGTGCGCGACTTCCAGCGCATCATCAGCGCCGAGGCACGCCAGCAGATTCTCGCGGAGACCGGCTCGCTTCCCGACGCTGTCGTGGCCTGTGTCGGCGGCGGTTCTAATGCGATCGGCGCGTTCCACCACTTCATCGATGATGAATCGGTTCGACTGATTGGCGCTGAAGCTGGCGGTGACGGTGTTGAGACCGGTCGCCATGCAGCACCGATTTCGGCCGCCGGTAATCCGGGTGTGTTCCAGGGCTCCTTCGCAGCCCTGATGCAGAACGAGGACGGTCAGATTACAGAGTCGCACTCGATTTCCGCGGGTCTGGATTACCCGGGCGTGGGCCCGGAGCACTCGTACCTGGCTGATATTGATCGCGCGTCCTACCTGCCGGTGACCGATACCCAGGCGATGCAGGCATTCCAGGATCTGACTCGGATGGAGGGCATCCTGCCCGCTATCGAGTCCGCACACGCGGTAGCTGCCGCCCGACTCATCAGCGATGATCTGAATGAAGAGCTGGGCCGTAAGCCGCTGATTATCGTCAATGTTTCCGGTCGCGGTGACAAGGATGTCGACACCGCTGCTAAGTGGTTTGATCTGATGGAGGAGTCCTAAATGAGTCTGAGTGACGTCTTTGACAAGGTCCGTGAGGAAAACCGCGCAGCATTTATCGGCTACTACCCAGCGGGTTTCCCGACCACCGATAAGTCGATTGAGAACATCAAGGCGATTGTCGACGCTGGCGCCGACATCATCGAGGTTGGTCTGCCTTTCTCCGACCCGATGATGGATGGCCCAACTATTCAGGATGCCGCCAACGTGGCTCTGGATGCGGGCTTCCGTACCCGTGAGATTATGCGGGTGGTTCGCGAAGTCACCGAGCACGGCGGTACCTGTGTGGTCATGAGCTACTGGAATCCGATTCTCCAGTATGGTCCGGAGCGTTTCGCCGAGGACTTGGCCGCCGCTGGTGGTCGGGGCACCATTATCCCGGATCTCATCCCCGAGGAGGCCGGCCAATGGCAGCGTGCAGCTGAGGCCAATGGTCTGTCCAACATCATGTTGGTGGCCCCGTCATCGACCAACGAGCGTCTGCAGCTAACTGCCACCGCGTCGACCGGCTTCGTCTACGCCACCAGCCACATGGGTGTCACAGGTGCCCAGGCTAGCGTCGACTCGGCCGCCGGCAAGTTGGTTGCCCGCACGCGCGAGGTCACCGATACACCGGTGTGCGTCGGTTTGGGTGTCTCCAATGGGGCACAGGCCGCGGAGATTGCCGAGTTTGCGGATGGCGTAATCGTTGGCTCGGCACTGATCAAGGCCGCGATGAAGAGCACCGATGACCTGGTAACGCTCGCCCGTGAACTCGCCGCGGGCGTACGAGGAGAGAGCTAGCGCATTTATGAGTTCCACCCTTGTTCTCGCTGAAACTGCAACGACGTATCTGGCCAACATTCCCTCTCCGCCGCAGGGGGTGTGGCAGTTAGGACCGCTACCACTGCGTGGTTACGCGATTTCCATCTTGGTTGGCGTACTCGTCGGCATTTATTGGATGCAGCGCCGCTACGCGGCCAGGGGTGGAGACCCGGAGTTGGTCCTCGACATTGCCATTGCGGTTATTCCTGCGGGCATTATCGGCGGCCGTCTCTACCACGTCGCCACTGACTGGGAGAAGTACTTCGGCCTCGGCGCCAATCCCGCCGATGCACTGAAAATCACCAATGGTGGCCTCGGCATCTGGGGAGCGGTGGCGCTGGGGGTGCTGGCCGCGTGGGCGGTCGCTAAGTGGCGAAAGGTGCCGTTTGCGCCAGTTCTTGACGCGGCCGCACCCGCGATCATCCTTGGACAGGCCATTGGGCGTCTGGGCAATTGGTTCAACCAGGAACTCTACGGTGGCCCAACGTCACTTCCGTGGGGCCTGGAAATTTACCAACGAGTTGATGAGTTTGGCCGGGTTGCCCCCGTCACCGGAACGTCGACAGGCGAAGTGCTGGCCGTGGTGCATCCAACGTTTCTCTACGAGATGGTGTGGAACGTCCTCGCCTGTCTGGTCATTGTGTGGGCGGACCGAAAGTTCAAGATGGGCGGAGGACGCGTCTTTGCGCTCTATGTCGCGGCCTACACTTTGGGGCGTTTCTTCATTGAACTCATGCGCGTCGATGACGCAACGCTGATATTCGGTGTGCGTATTAATAACATCACGTCGCTCGTGGTCTTTTTCTGCGCTGTCATTGCTTTGTGGATTCTGCGGTCCAAGAGCCGCGAAACCGCAGCTGAAGTCGGGGGAGAGCGCGAGGCTGCTGAAGCTCACAGTGCTTCCAACTGACGCATAGCCCGTTAAGGGACTAGGCTGGAGGCCGTGCTTAGACGAACGAAGATTGTATGTACCCTCGGTCCAGCAGTTGCTTCGCTGGAGGGGATTACCGGGCTGGTCAACGCCGGCATGGATGTTGCCCGCCTGAATTTCTCTCACGGTGAGCATGAGGACCACGCTCAGAACTACCACTGGGTGCGTGAAGCATCCGACGCTACGGGACATGCCGTCGGTATTCTCGCCGACTTGCAGGGACCAAAGATTCGCCTCGGTCGTTTTAAGGAAGGCTCGACGTATTGGGCTGACGGCGAGATTGTCCGCATCACCGTCGACGATGTCGAAGGCACGCACGACCGCGTCTCCACCACGTACAAGAATCTCGCTGACGATGCCCGTCCGGGCGATCGCCTGCTTGTCGACGATGGCAAGGTGGGCCTGGAGTGCATCGAGGTAGATGGCAACGATGTGGTGTGCCGTGTCATCGAGGGCGGTCCGGTCTCGAACAACAAGGGTGTTTCCCTGCCGGGGATGAACATCTCGGTGCCGGCTCTGTCAGAGAAGGATATCGCCGACCTGCGCTTCGCTCTGAAGCTGGGAGTCGACTTCATCGCGCTGTCCTTCGTCCGTTCGCCTTCCGACGTCGAACTGGTCCATGCGGTCATGGATGAGGTTGGCCGTCGTGTCCCGATTATCGCCAAGCTGGAGAAGCCAGAGGCAGTCGAGTCTCTCGAGGCCATCATCCTGGCTTTCGATGCCGTGATGGTCGCCCGTGGTGACCTTGGTGTTGAGGTGCCGTTGGAAGATGTTCCGCTGGTTCAGAAGCGCGCTATTCAGATTGCCCGCGAGAACGCCAAGCCGGTCATCGTCGCCACCCAGATGCTCGACTCCATGATTTCGAACTCGCGCCCGACTCGTGCGGAGGCCTCCGACGTGGCCAACGCTGTGCTCGATGGCGCAGATGCCGTGATGCTCTCGGGTGAGACCTCGGTTGGTAAGTACCCGCAGTCCACGGTTAAGACCATGGCTCGCATCGTCACCGCCGCTGAGCGCGAGGGGGAAGTTCCTGCGCTGACCCACATGCCTCGCACGAAGCGTGGTGTGATTTCCTACGCAGCTCGCGATATCGGTGAGCGCTTGAATGCCCGCGCTATGGTTGCTTTCACCACCTCGGGTGATACCGCTCGCCGTGTGGCACGCTTGCACTCTCGCCTGCCGCTGCTGGTATTCACTCCGAATCAGCAGGTTCGTTCGCAGCTTGCGCTGACGTGGGGTGCGGAGACCTTCTTGGTGCGCGAGGTTAACAGCACGGATGAGATCATGCAGGTCATCGATGAGCAGCTCTTGACCATGGAAAACTACAACGCTGGCGACACGCTGGTCGTTGTTGCTGGTACCCCTCCAGGAAATGAGGGCAATACCAACATGATTCACGTCCACGTTATTGGCGAGGACGCACGCTAGCTCTCTGGCGCGTTTGAAAAAGCCGGTAAGTCCTTTTGGGGCTTACCGGCTTTTTGTAAGAGCCTTTCGACCTGGGGGGTTAAGTAGCAAAACTGACAACCCGAAAACTGAGCTGTCTTTTTTGGCGCGGTGCGCGGTGGCAAGCGGCCGGCACACAGCCCTTACTTTGCCAAGTAGGACAGCACGGCGGCAGCGGCGGCAGAAGTCGCGGAGGTAGCCGTCGGCTTGAAATCCGGGAGGAATGTCGGCATGTGGTTCGACGGTACGTCTTCGACCACGCGGTCGGCAGCAACGGCGGCTTCCCACGTATCCCGAGGTGTGGCGCCAACGGTCCAGTAGACATATGGGCAGTTCAGTCCACGCGGCAGGTCTGAGAAGTCCTCCGATGCGGTCCACGGCACAGCGTCGGTGGAATCGTCGCCGAGCACAGCGTCCATGACCGGGCGAATCGTGGCAAACGCCTCCGGATCATTGTCAGTGACTTCGCCGTGATCGGAGTACTCAATCACAGGCTCAACCTCAGTGCCGGAAGCCAGGCATTCGCCACGAACAACGCGCTCAATGCCCGCAATGAGCTTCGCGCGCACATCGTTGGAGTAGTAGCGAATGTTCAGCACAATCTTGGCCTGGCCAGGGATTGTGTTATTCGAATTGCCGGACTGCAGCGTGCCGACGGACAAAACACCAAACTCGTGGGGAGGAATCTCGCGCCCTACAATTCCTTGCAAGCGCAGAACGACTGCGGCAGCCAAGTATGTCGGGTCAATGGCGTTGTGCGGCATAGACCCATGTGCGGAGCGACCTGTCAGCGTGATGCTAATAGTGTCACAACCAGCAAGTGCCGGGCCGGGCATGGTCATTACCTGACCTGCGGGGCCGGGAACAATGTGCTGGCCGAAGCACACATCTGGGGTGGGGATGAGGTCTGCCAGGCCGTCGTCAATCATGGCCTGTGCACCGCAGGCCAGTTCCTCGGCGGGCTGGAACAGGGCAATGTAAGTACCCGACCACTCAGACTTAGTTGCTGCCATCAGGCTAGCCAGACCAAGACCGGCCGTCATGTGCATGTCATGGCCACAGGCGTGCATGACGGCGGTGGCAGAACCATCGCGGGCGGTACCGGTAGCAGAGGAAGCGAAGTCCACACCTGTTTCCTCGAAAACGGGAAGCGCATCGATATCAGCGCGGAACAGCACGGTAGGGCCGGGGCCATTTTCCATGACACCAACGAGGCCGTGACCACCGATTCCCTCATGCACTGTGTAAGTGCCCATGTCGCGAAGAGCACCGGCCAGATACGCGGCAGTTTTCTCCTCCGCCTGAGATAGCTCCGGGTGCTGGTGCAGGTAGCGGTAGATTTCCCACTGCCGGTCCAATGGCACTCGATGGGCGGCGATGAGGTCGCGAATGCGGCTCAGTCGTGCTTCATTGTTGCTCACCTGGTTTAAGACTCCTAACTTCTCTCTACTCTGTGCCAGAGAACTACAGCCGCGACCCGTCTTCAACGAGCGGGTTGTATTTCAGCGAGTTTGGCTGGCACTGGCACTCGGTCGCAATGTGGATGCTGTCCGAGATCTTTCCGGTCTCCCGTAAACGGTACATCTCCGGGACAACGCGGTCTCGCAGATCCCATGGGGAGATGGTGTTCAGATAAATCTTGGTGCCACCTTCAAAGCCGGCCAGGTTCGAGGTGCGCCACTTAATCATTACGCGCCACGGCATGCGGGCATCCAAATCGACAGGGCGGTGGTGCCATTCCTCGTTACACGGAATAGTGGGGCCGGCAGCTGCATGACATGCGTGAATCAGGTCCGACATTGCGTCGATCTCAGCCCGGGTTTGCAGCCACGGTTCGCAGACATCTGACTTCGAGAAGATCTCCAGCGTCGGGTACCGGTGTCCGAATCCTGCGAAAGCCACCGCGTGCTCGTTTTCCGCGATAACCAGGTTGTGGCGGGCCGCATAGTCCACTGCGTATTCGTTGTAGATATTCGGGTTCTTGCGCACCGCCTGTACTTCGCGCTTGAGCTGCTCACCGTGCTCATCGATGGCCACAAGCTGCTTGTGCAAGTGATCGAAGCTTGCGCCTGCCGGTTTTAGCCAGTTTTGGAAAGCGGCCACATAACGCACGTAGCGGTTACGTCGGTACAGGTCAGCAATCGACTCGACGGTAAACGCAATAAGTGCGCGGTGCTCGGCAACACTCAATGTGCCAGAAGAAGCCAGCTGATTATCGTGGGTAGCGCCGTCGACAAAGTGGCGACGGGCAACAATCACATCGTGGCCGCCGGCGAAATAGCTTGGGGCGCGGCGCAGCAATTCCTCGTCGGAAAGCGCGCTGATTTCCTCTTCACTGCGTCCAGCGGCGCGGTAGCGCGTGCGAATGATATTGAGCACGTGCTCGCGGCCCTTCGGGTCATCGAGGTAGGCCTCCATACGTTGCTGAGTTTCGCGGTCGGGCTCGAAGCCATAGTTTTCCGACCAATAGTCATAGGAGACGATCTCGAACAGGTTGGGCACGCGGCGGAACTCCGCGGTGGTGTCGAAGAGCTGGTCGGGCAGTACTCCGGTCACCGTGCTGTAGCCGCCGAATACCGATTCGTCGAGGACAACACGGGCCTTCTCCGGCGGGGTTTGCAGCAGGTTGTTCCAGCCAAAGGAGTCGCGGGATCCAAAATCCTCCTCGCTCAATGGCTGCGGATCCGTGTGCTTAATTCCCAACGGCCGATTGCCACGACCTGGGACTGTCCACACCTGGGTACCGGAAAAAGGATTGACTTGCTTCACCGTGCCGTCGGCAAGCGTGATGAGGGGATTGCTGAAAGCCTGCATAAGTCCAACACTACGTCTTTGCTGGCGGTCGGCGCGCCAATGTAGGGGGACAGGGCTTGACGACGGTTAGCTATTGTCTGGCCGTCTCGCGTGGCTTAGCCTGTGAAGTTATGTCGAAGATTGTTTTTCACTGCCTGGTGAAGCCGACCGAATCGGAGGCGCTGGCCGAGGCATTTCGTACCAAGTTGAGTGAGTTTGACCGCGCCGGGCGAATTAGTGACGTGGATGTTTCGGTGGCGTCGGCGGACACTGACGCGCAGTTGGTGGAGCAGTGGGAGCGTGAGAACCCGAAGGAGCCGTTGGGGGATAGGAAGGTATTCCGTTATCTCTTGAGCTTCGATCAGCACGGCGGTTCTCTCAATGAACTCGCTATGGACCTCTCTGAGCTACTGACTCCGCGTGCAGAATTGCCCCCGGACCCAGTGCTGCGTGAGTTCGACGAAATGCTCGAATCTGTTGCGACGTATCCCTGGAATGTTGCCGTATTTAGGTAATTTCCTACCTAATTCGTGAAAAGTGTAAGCCTCCACAGAGTCAGTGATTGGCTTGGCCAACGGGTGTAGCGCAAATCGCTACGAGTTTTCCCAGCAATATGCCGTTGTATAATTATGTCCGCTTCAATATCTACAGTTGCCCAGTCCTTGTGCACACAACCTGTGCCACCGAGTTACGGCAACCGGGAAGTGGTTTACAACCGCTGACGGTTTGTTCTTCGTGGGCGCCATAATGGTTTCGCAGAGAGGTTTATTTTGAATATCGAGCAGAAGGTTTCGGGACTCTATGACCAGATTCTCACCCGAAACGCCGGTGAGCCGGAGTTCCACCAGGCAGTGGCAGAAGTTCTGGAGTCGCTGAAGGTCGTCCTGGAAAAGGACCCACACTACGGTGACTACGGCTTGGTTCAGCGTCTGTGTGAGCCGGAGCGTCAGATCATTTTCCGCGTGCCGTGGGTCGATGACCAGGGGAAGGTCCAGGTCAACCGTGGCTTCCGTGTTCAATTCAACTCTGTGCTGGGCCCGTACAAGGGTGGTCTGCGCTTCCACCCGAGCGTGAACCTCGGCATCATTAAGTTCCTGGGCTTCGAGCAGATCTTCAAGAACTCCCTGACCGGCCTGCCGATCGGTGGCGGCAAGGGTGGCTCCGACTTTGATCCGAAGGGCAAGTCCGAGCTAGAAATCATGCGCTTCTGCCAGTCGTTCATGACTGAGCTGCACCGCCACATCGGTGAGTACCGTGACGTCCCGGCCGGTGACATCGGCGTCGGCGGCCGCGAGATTGGCTACCTGTTCGGTCAGTACCGCCGTATGGCCAACCAGCACGAGTCCGGCGTTCTCACCGGTAAGGGCCTGACCTGGGGCGGTTCCCTGGTTCGTACCGAGGCCACCGGTTACGGCTGTGTCTACTTCACTGAAGAGATGATGAAGGCCAACGGTGCTGACATCAACGGTGCCAAGGTCATCGTTTCCGGTTCCGGTAACGTCGCCATCTACGCCATTAAGAAGGCTCAGGAGCTCGGCGCTACCGTCGTCGGTTTCTCTGACTCTTCCGGTTACGTCTCCACCCCGAACGGTGTCGACGTCGAGCTGCTGAAGGAAATCAAGGAAGTTCGTCGTGCTCGCGTCTCCGAGTACGTCGCTGAGGCTGAGGGCGCTGAGTTCCACGAGGGTGGCAACATCTGGGAGCTCAAGGCTGATGTCGCACTGCCGTGTGCAACTCAGAATGAGCTCAATGGCGAGTCCGCCAAGCTGCTGGTCGACAACGGCTGCCGCTTCGTTGCTGAGGGCGCAAACATGCCGTCCACCCCGGAGGCTATCGAGGTCTTCAAGGCCAACGGTGTCCACTTTGCGCCGGGCAAGGCTGCCAACGCTGGCGGTGTTGCAACCTCCGCTCTGGAGATGCAGCAGAACGCTACCCGCGATTCCTGGTCCTTCTCCTACACCGATGAGCGCCTGAAGCGCATCATGACCAACATCTTCAAGAACTGCGAAACCACCGCCGCTGAGTACGATCACGAGGGTAACTACGTGCTCGGTGCCAACATCGCAGGCTTCAAGAAGGTCGCTAACGCAATGCTGGCTCAGGGCGTCATCTAGTCTGCTAACGTTTCCGCTTTACGACGGATCCTCGGCGACCCCGCCCGTCGAATAGCCAAAAAGCCCACGCTGTAAACTCCCTCCTATGGAGTTATCAGTGTGGGCTTTTGTCTTTATCGTGGCAACGATTTTCATCGGGGCCCTGATGCAGCGAATAGCCGGTATGGGGCTCGGACTGTTGGGAGGTCCGGTCCTCTCACTGGTTGCAGGTCCCGTAGCAGGAATTTTGATTATTAACGTGCTCGCATCGGTCAATGCGATCATGCAGACCATCTCGGTGCGAGAAAACGTCGATTGGAAGAAATTCTGGCTGATTGGCCCGGTGATGGCTCTCGGCGCGCTCCCCGGCGCTTGGGTGGTTCACAACACGCCCAGCGGGCCGCTCCAGGTGTTGGTCGGCGGGCTCGTGCTACTTGCGCTGCTGGTGACATCGTTTATGCCTCAGCGCATGCGTGTCGACGGCCCACAATACGCCGTTGCCTCAGGCGTGGCCGGCGGTTTTATGAATACCCTGGCCGGCATTGCGGGCCCAGCCATTACCGTTTACGCACAGGCTTCCCGTTGGCCAGCGCAGACATTTGCAGCCACCCTGCAACCGCTCTTCTTTGTTTCCGGCGCGTTGTCCTTGCTGTTCAAGGAAATCAGCGGTGACGTATCTGTCTTCGCCACCACACCGGTTATCCTCTGGCCGCTGTGTTTGGTTGCCATGATTGTGGGTATATTTTTGGGCACTCGCGTTTCCCGACGAGTGCCCATTGTGCAAGCCCGAAAGCTCGCGGTCATTCTGGCGACTACCGGCGCGGCAGTCACTATGTTTCGCGGAATCTCCGCAACTTTTGGCGCTTAGGCTTGCTGTTACTTCAACAGCGAAGACAGGAAGTTGCGGGTGCGCTCGTGCTGCGGATTACCCAGCACCTCATCCGGGGTGCCTTTCTCCACGACCACGCCGTCAGCCATAAACACGACCTGGTCGGCGACTTCGCGGGCAAAGCCCATCTCGTGCGTCACGACGACCATGGTCATGCCCTTATCGGCCAGACCACGCATGACGTTGAGAACCTCACCGACGAGCTCGGGGTCAAGAGCGGAAGTCGGCTCATCGAAGAGCATTAGCTTCGGCTCCATGGCCAGGGCTCGAGCAATGGCAACACGCTGCTGCTGACCGCCCGAGAGCTGAACAGGGTAGGCATCGGCCTTGTGAGCCAGACCAACAGTCTCCAGCAGCTCCATGGCACGCTTTTCAGCCTGCTCCTGAGAGACGCCCTTTACCAGCACTGGTGCCTCGGTGATATTTCCCAGCACCGTGCGGTGCGGGAACAGGTTGAAGTTCTGGAACACCATGCCGATATCGCGACGCTGACGGGCAGCTTCTGCGGCGGAAATTTCGTAGAGGCTGCCGTTCTTTTCGCGGTAGCCAATCAGGGAACCGTCGACGTAGAGACGGCCGGCATTGACCTTCTCCAGGTGGTTGATGCAGCGCAGCAGTGTGGACTTACCGGAGCCCGAAGGCCCAATGAGGCAGGTAACCGTACCGCGTGGAACTTCCAGGTCGATGCCCTTGAGGACCTCGAGACGGCCGAAGTTCTTCCGAACCTTTTGCGCCTCAACCATCAAATCTTTGGTAGTCATTTACTGCGGATCCTCTCGGTAGAAGTGCTCTTCGTCCTTATCGACAACGCGAGCATTTGCAAGCGGCACACCTTCGGCGTCGGCAAGCGCGGCCAGCTGGCGGGCGGTGAGCTGACGGGTAGCGCCGCGGGCGAAGTAGCGCTCAAGGTAGAACTGTCCGACCATCAGAATTGATGTGATGACCAAGTACCAGGTGGCGGCGACAAGCAGCATCGGCACCGGCAGGAACAGCGCATTGGCGATGTCCGTGGAGCGGCCGTAGAGTTCCAGCGAGAACGGCACTGCGATGACCAGCGAAGTGGTCTTCAGCAGGGAGATGAACTCGTTGCCCGTCGGCGGGATGATGATGCGCATAGCCTGTGGCAAGATGGTGCGGCGGACAGTCTGCCACCAGCTCATACCCAGTGCCTTCGATGCTTCGGTCTGGCCCTCCGGGACAGCCTGGATGCCGGCACGGACAATTTCAGCCATGTATGCGGACTCATTCAAGCCGAGACCGACGAACGCTAACACAAAGGTATTGGACAGGACAGTGCTGAGATCAACCTCGGCAACGCCCAGGTCAATCGTCGAGTAGATAGTGCCGAGGAGGCCCCAAAAGACCAGCTGCACGTAGACCGGAGTTCCTCGGAAAACCCACAGGTAGAACCAAGCAACAGTGGACAGCACGGGGTTGTCCGACATTCGGAGTACGGCGACGATGGCACCGCCGACGATACCGATGAGCATGGCCAGGACCGTTAGTGCAATGGTCCAGCCAGCGGCAGCGGCGATTCGTGTGTCGAACAGGTACTGGAAGTAAACATCCCAGTGGTAGGCCTCGTTGCGGGCGGCACCGATGATGAACCACAGGAAGAGCACAAGCAGCACTGCTGCGGTGATCCAGCGACCCGGGTGCGGCAGCGGTTTGGCCTTAATTTCTTCGTTGAGTTCCGCCTGTGTGGCCTCGTAGCGGGCGCCAGACGCAGATGAGTCGCTCACTTAAAGTTCCTCTCCGTTAATAGTGGCGCGTTCCAAAGCACCGTCTTCCAAACCCCATGTGGTCAGGATTTGCTTGTACTGGCCGTTGTCGATGAGGTACTGCAGCGCCTGCTGGAGTACTGGGCCGAGTTCTGAATCCTTCGGAATAGCGAAGCCGAACGGGGCACCATCGTAGATATCTCCGGCAAGTTCGAGTTTGCCCTCAGAACGATTGACCGCGTAGGCACTGACTGGTGAGTCAGCTGCCAGCGCGTCAGCACGCCCCAGCACCACGGTGGTAGCTGCGGTACCAGCATCCTGGTAGGCCAATTTGTTAATTGGTGGCAAACCGCGATCCAGACAATCCTGATTCTTTACCGGCAGGTCCTCCATGTCAGCGACGGTATTGCGCTGAACAGCGACAGTTTTGCCACAGTAGTTGTCGGAGCTGGCGTCGCTGCCCGGGCGACGTGCCCACTGCAGGCCGGTATCCAGGTAGTCGACGAAGTCGTAGGTCTTGCGGCGCTCCTCGTTTGAGGTGAAGCCGGAGGCACCAACATCAACTGCGCCGGCCGACAGGGCCGGCAGAATCAGTGCGAAATCCTGTTCTTGGATTTCCAGCCGCAGATCCAGGACGCTGGCCATGGCCCGCATGAGGTCAATGTCGAATCCGATGATGGAACCGGCGGAATCCTTAAACTCTGCCGGGGCGAATGTTGGGTTGGTGCCGATGCGCAATACTTCGCGCTTACGAAGATCTGCTGGGACCTGTTTCGCCAGTTCGGGGACCGCTGCCGGTTTGATCTCTGACCAGCCCTCGGGGTTACCGCTTTCGTCATTGGTGACGCAGCCTGTAAGCCCTAAGAACAAGGTCGCAGTCAGCGTGGCAGCCGCCAATGCGATGGGTCTTTTCATATCTGAATATGTTACCTAGGCACAGGAATACCTTAAATTCGGTACCCCTATTCAGCTGCGTCTTAGGCTGGTGCAGGAAAACCGCACACTTTTCAGACTTCCCGGGGAATAGTCAGCGCCGGTTTTCTAGTTCGCTTCAGCTGCAGCAAAGCCATTGCCAGTGACGTCGAGCGGGCCGACCGCGCCGGAGGCCGGGTCGCTCAGCGCAGCATCGCGGACAGCCTTCGCCACGGCCGGCATGACGCGCGAATCCAGTGCCGACGGAATAATGCGGTCGGCACTCAGGTCTTCTACGCCAACATTTGCAATGGCCTGAGTAGCAGCCAGCTTCATGGCCTCGGTGATCCGTTTGGCACCCGCCTCCAGTGCGCCACGGAACAGACCCGGGAAGGCCAGCACATTATTAATCTGGTTCGGATGATCCGAGCGGCCAGTGGCCACGACGGCTCCGTACTTGCGGGCGACTTCCATCGGAATCTCCGGAATCGGGTTGGCCAGCGAGAACAGAATCGGGTCAGCGGCCATTTGGCTAATCGCATCCTCGCCGATACGGCCGGCAGAGACGCCGATGAACACGTTAGCGTCGACAAGCGCATCGTTGATCGAGCCGGTGATACCGCGTGGGTTAGTCATGCCGGCGACCCACTGCTTGATGTCGCTCAGTGGCTCGCGGTCCGGGTGGATGATGCCGCGCGAATCGACGACGACGATGTCGGACACGCCAGCGGACAGCAGCATCTTCGTCGCAGCGACACCAGCGGCACCAGCGCCGGAGATGACCACGCGGAGATCCTGGAAGCTGCGGCCGGTCAGCTTGCAGGCGTTGATCAGGCCGGCGGCGATGACGATGGCGGTGCCGTGCTGGTCGTCGTGGAAGATGGGGATGTCGAGCTCTTGGTCGAGACGCTGCTCGATCTCGAAGCAGCGAGGCGCGGAGATGTCTTCGAGGTTCACTCCGCCAAACGACGGCGCCAGCGCCTTGACCGTCTGGATGATTTCCTCTGTATTGAGGGTATCCAGGACGATTGGCACAGCGGAGATGCCGGCGAACTGCTCGAAGAGCTGGGCTTTTCCTTCCATCACCGGTAGCGCGGCCTTGGGCCCGATGTCGCCAAGGCCAAGCACGGCGGTGCCGTCGGAAACCACTGCGACGTTCTGGCCGGTCCAGGTGTAGGTGCGGGCCAGAGCCGGATCTTCGTGGATGGCCTCACAGACGCGAGCGACACCTGGGGTGTAGCCGATGGAGAGGTCGCGAATTGTCTCGAGCTTCATGGTGGAGTGGGAGCGGAGCTTGCCGCCTCGGTGTGCCTCAAAGATTTCCGCATCGGTGATGGTCGACGGATCTGTGGGGGCGGTGTCCTCCGGTACTGCGTGAAGTGGCGTCTTAGCGGAGTTCGCGTTCGCAGTGTGGGCGGAGGAGCTAGAGGGGGAATTCGCAGCAGGCATGATGACAGTCCAAAACGTGTTGAGTACTGAGTACTTTGTACTTTGAGAAAACTCGACCGCGGCGTGAGCTGCTGGTGGGCAGTGCGTAAAGCCGGGAGCAAAGCTTGGCAGGTGATACGTAGTGGTGTGCGTAAAAACTAAACCAGTCTTGCTATACGGGATTGGTATCTCATTATATGGACAGTGGGGTGGAAAATAAAATCTTTGCGGTTGGGGGAGCGGGGATTTGGGAAGTGTCGTGGGGCTGGCGGCCGCGGGCGTGATGCCGGAACCCCGGCTTTTGCCGAGTTCGACGAGTCCTGCCATGGCATCGTTTGTGTTAAGGGCTACTCAGCTGCGTCGTTTGTGATGAAGGTGTGCATCGAGCTTGCTCGGAAGCATCTTTGTTAGGAAGTGCCTTCGGTGGGGTGTCTATGTGCTGTCGGGTTCCATATGGGCGGCTGTCGTTGGAGGGGCTCCATGCCTTGGCCGCTTTTGGCCTTCTATTGGTTTGGAAAATGTTGGCGATATTATTTGCCGATATTGAGTAAGCGCTGGCCGGGGTTGAAGGTTAGTTTTTAAAGAGATTAACCAGTTCCAAGCCCTGTTCTATGGGGTAGAGGCCTGGTTTTTTCTTACCTTCAGTGGTGCCTTATGGTTCGCGAATCGAAAATATTTGTGTAGTGCGGAAAGTTGAATCCGGAGTTCCTGGGATAGTTCCAACTGACGACAGAGAGCTGTTCGTTTATTGCAACTTCTACGCAGGAGGCTTCTTACGATGTCCGATTCCACTTTCCCCCAGAACCCGCAGAGTCCACAGAACCCGTATGGCTCCCAGAATCCGTACGGCTCCCAGAATCCGCAGGATTCGCTGGGGCAGCAGTCCTACCAGCACAGCCCGCAGGATCCGCTCGGCCAGCAGCCCTACCCGCAGGGTCCGTCGGCAGCGGGGCAGATGCCTCCGGCTCCGAAAGAAAAGAAGAAGGGTGGCTGCTTCAAATGGGGTGGTATTGCCGCGGGCGCTGTCGTGGTCCTCGCTGTGGCGGCCAGCTTGACTGGTGGCGGTGACACTGAGTCGGGTTCCGATTCTGAAGCTGCATCTCTCTTTGGTTCGGAGACTGCCGTTGCGGCTGATTCTGGGACTGTTGAGAATGCCGATTTCGCTGAGGCACCTGAGGCAGGTGCAGATGAGCAGCAAGGTCAGACGGGGGAGCAGCAAAAGCAGGATGAGAAGGTCCCGACCGAATACAAAAATGCTCTCCGCAAGGCAGAGATTTACGCGAATCGCATGCACATGTCGAAGGCCGGTATTTATGATCAGCTGACCTCGGAGTATGGCGAGAAGTTCTCACCGGAGGCTGCCCAGTATGCAATGGATAACCTTGAAGCGGACTGGAATAAGAACGCACTGGAAAAGGCGAGAATCTATCAGGATTCGATGGCAATGTCCCCGGATGCTGTTTACGAGCAGCTGACGTCGGAATACGGCGAGCAGTTTACTCCGGAGGAAGCTCAGTACGCGGTGGATAACCTGTAGCAGCGGGCTTCGTTTGTTGATGACGCCAATTGGCCAGAGTCCAGTTGGATGCCTGCTGCAAAAGGACGGCTTCCGCTTCACCAGAATGCATTTGCTGCACACTGAACGGCTGTTGGTGAAGCGGAAACCGTCTTGGCAGTTTTAATGTGTGACCGGGCAGTTGAGCGAGTGTCTGCAGCACAACTTCGGCGCGGTACAATTCGTGCCGTTTATCAACCGCGCCCGCATCGGCGACCGCGGCGGCAAATCAGAAGTAACCGCGACACTGCGCCGCTACGCAGACGCAGCCACCTATCTTGCAGAAGACATCGCTGAGTTTCGAGTCTCCATCATAGAAGAGCAGCGGCAAGCTTTGTTGAGTGGGATTTCCGAGTACGCCGATGGCGATGAAGAAGTTTTCAGAGCGTATGCTCGCCTGTTGAAATCAACGGACTCAAAAGCCATGGAGTAGCCACATTCGCGGGGTGCGAGTCCCTGCCATGGCACTGCCCCGTTCACTCAATCGGTAGTGGCGGGGTTTTCTTATTCCCAAAAACAGATTCACCCAGGAGTTAACGCAGGATTCAGCAGGCAATACGTGGCTCTTTTTTGGCTCATTTTTGGTGCAAAATACCCGTGAAAGTGCGTGAAAAAGAGTGAAAGATAGTGAATAC
This sequence comes from Corynebacterium sp. HFH0082, assembly GCF_000411235.1. Classification (NCBI taxonomy): domain Bacteria; kingdom Bacillati; phylum Actinomycetota; class Actinomycetes; order Mycobacteriales; family Corynebacteriaceae; genus Corynebacterium; species Corynebacterium sp. HFH0082. The sequence continues at coordinate 1,992,762 of NZ_KE150404.1, read as the reverse complement.
GCAGACAAGCAAAAACCCGCCCCCACCAGGCTAAAAGCCAGGTGAAAGCGGGTTTTAAAATCGTGCCCCCGGTGAGACTCGAACTCACACTGGACGGGTTTTGAATCCGTTGCCTCTGCCAATTGGGCTACAGGGGCGCAAAGCCGTCGATAAGCGAAAATGCTCTATCGAAGCGACTTTGACTAGTTTAGTCCATCGACCCCGAATTAGAAAAACGGCGCTGCGCATAAGCGACGACGCTGACGATTGCGGCGCCGAGAATGAAGAGCCCGAGGGCGAGTCCCCAGTCGGAGCCGATGCCCTGGAGCTCGTTGTTTTCGGTCTGCCACGGCCAGAGAGCGCGCAGTGAACCGAGCATGAGGCCGGACATGGCGACCAACGTGAGCGCCTGGTGCGTACTCAGCAGCCATTCGAGGAGGCGGATGAACAGGACGATGCCGATCAGCGCGCCGACGAAGAACGTGCCGATGTAGGCGAAGTCACGGTCGTGAATTGCGCCCATGGTCGGTGCGTAGAGTCCGATGACCAGTAGGAAGAAAGAGCCCGAAACGCCCGGCAGAACCAGTGCCCACACGGCAATCGAGGCGGCGATGAGTACGAGCCAGAGAGGCGGCTGCGTCGGTGCGGCCTGTGGCAGGGAAGTAAGCGCGAACAGGGCGATGCTGAAGAACAGGAAGACGGCGATGGCCTTGCCGCGCATGCCCGGCTGACGCAGAGCGCCTGGCGGTAGCTCGTTCAGCGGCATGGTGATCGAGGCGGCGATCATGCCCATGAACAGTGCTCGGGAAGCGACTGGTTGGTTGGTGACGAAGTTCTCCATGACGCCTGCCATGGAGAAGACCACGGCAACCATGCCGATAGCCACCGGGATGAGCAGCCACCAGTCGATTCTGCGCAGGTCCTCCTTGAAGGTGCCCTTCGAAATTGCCCGCGGCAGGTCGGTGATGCGCTTTGCCGATTCAATCAGGCGTCCGTAGATGCCCGTGATCAGCGCAAGGGTGCCGCCGGAGACCCCCGGAATCGTCTCGGCGAGACCAATGAGGCCACCGCGAACTGCGTTGGCGATGACACCCAGCGGGGTCGGCTTCGGGATTTCAGAGTAGGGGCTCGTGGTCGGCAGCGTGGTCGACTCTGCGCCAGGAGCGCTCGTATTTTCAGTAGACATCGCAGGCCATTGTATGTCTTCCACCTGAGAAGAAGCATATTTCCGTGTGTGTATTGGTGGCTTCGGGGTGCGATTAAGGACACAAAACAAAAAGCAGCGCCTGGGGCGGCGCTGCTGATTCAGTGAGTTACGCAGGAATAGTCGGTGGGCAGTGGGCAGTGGAGCTGCTTTCTTAGCCGTGCTCGGTTCTTAGCCGTGCTCGATAATCTGCTGCAGGCAGTTACCCAGGGCCTCAACCGAAATCCTCGGCGCGTTGGCCTCATCGATCAGACCAGTATCAGAAAGAACTAGGTATCCGACGCAGAGGGAAATAGCCATCTGGCTGCGGTGCACAGCAGCATCGTGGCTAACGTCTTCCGGTCCGTCCTCTTCGACGCGGCGAATCAAGTCATCTGCAACAGCTTCATTGAACCGCTCGGCAATGACTTTTGCGGTTTCCTCGGAGTCGAGGGATCCGACAATCAGCGGAATCATGGATTGTCCGGCCATTCCTTGACCAGTCAAAATAGCGCTGGCCATCCGCTGGCCAAGTTCATTGAAGGGAGCTCGGCTGAGTGTGCCTTTGAACTGGCTGAAGTCAATCAGTTCGGCCATGAGACCTTCTTTGGAGCCGAAGTACTTGATGATGAGCGGCGCGCTAACGCCCGCATCGCTGGCAATTTCCTTCAGCGGCACGCTTCGCAAAGGCTTGCGCGCGAAGTGCCGAGCTGCAGCCGCGATGATGCGCTCGCGGGTGGACTGGGCGCTCCGTTGGAAATCGGTCGAATCGAACTCACTCATGCTGAAGAGTCTAAAGCCATGAAAGCGTAACTACGCCAATTGATTTCAGAGGTATGCGCAGGACGTGGTGATATGTTTTCGCGGCCACCTCAAAGAGGGGGTAATTTCTAGGTGCCTCATTTGGGGCGGGTTCCGTGCATGTTGTTGACCAATCGCTGGAAAATATGGAAAAACTCCAGGAAAATAAGGCGAATATTAAAGTTGGATTACAGCATTTCGGAAACTGAAACCAGGTGCCAAGCGACGCTCGAGAGGCTCACTCTTGCGAATCACTGTTCAGGTGGGCTAAGGGGCTACTGAACCCGTTTCAAAATACAGCCTGATTACCGTAATTATTGTTCACTGAAGCTGGTCGGCCAACAGCTCATCCTCCGCAGCTCGCGATTCCTCAGCGCGCATCTCAGTTTTCCTACGCTGTTCAATATTTTCCTACACTGGGATGTCATGAAGAAGACCCTCATGCTTATCGACGGTCATTCCATGGCCTTCCGCGCGTTCTTTGCCCTTCCGGTGGATAATTTCTCAACCACCGGTGGTCAGACAACGAATGCGGTGTACGGCTTCCTTTCTATGCTGTCCAATATCCTCAGCGAGGAAAAGCCCACGCACGTGGCGGTCGCCTTCGACGTCGCCCGCGAGACCTTCCGCAACGAGATCTTCCCGGAGTATAAGGCTCAGCGTGAGAAGACTCCTGAGGAATTCCGTGGTCAGGTGCCGCTTATTCAGCAGGTGCTGAAAGAGATGGGCATCGTCACGCTGGAAAAGGACAACTATGAGGCCGACGACATTATCGCGACTTTGGCTACCCAAGCCAAGCCTGAGGGCTTCGAAACGCTCATCGTCACCGGTGACCGTGACTCGTTCCAGTTGGTCAACGACACCACCACGGTGCTTTATCCAATGCGCGGCGTCACCACGCTGCATCGCTTCACGCCTGCTGCTATCGAGAAGAAGTACGGTCTGACGCCGACTCAGTACCCGGACTTCGCTGCTCTCCGCGGCGACCCCTCCGACAACCTCCCGGGCATTCCGGGGGTCGGCGAGAAGACCGCGACGAAGTGGATCGTTCAGTACGGCACGCTGGCAAACCTCATCGACCACGCTGACGAAATCCGCGGCAAAGTCGGCGATAACTTCCGCGAGCGCGTCGCAAACGTCCAGCTGAACCGCGACATCACCGAAATGGTCAAGGACCTGCCCTTGCCATACGGTCCGAACGAGCTCGAGCTCCGTCCCGCCGACGCCCAGGGAATCATCGACTTCTTCGACCGCCTCGAATTCGGCGACAACCTTCGCGAGCGCGTGTTCCGCACCCTTTCCATCGAAGGCGCGGGCGTCACCGCCTCCACCAGCGACAGTGCGACAAAGCTCGAGGCTGTTTCGCTTGACGACGGCGCCCTGGCTGCCTGGCTCGATAATCTGCACGAGCCGGCCGCGTTGCAGGTCGGGGAGCACACCCTGATGATTGGCTCCGCAGATGAGAAGGGCAAGACCTCCGGCCAGGCTGTTTCTCTCGACTTGGGTGATCTTTCCGCCGAAGATGCCGACGCACTGCGCGAGTGGCTCGCTGGCGACCATCCGAAGCTGGTGCATGACTCTAAAACGGCCATGCATGCACTCTGGAACTACGACTTCGAGCTGGCCGGGGTCATCCACGACACCTTCCTGGCTGCGTATCTGCTGCGCCCAAGCCAGCGCAGCTACAGCTTGGACAACGTCGTCCAGCGTCACCTGGGCCAGACTCTTTCGCAGGCCGAGGGCCAGATGACCCTGCTCGATGGCCCGGCCGAAGACGCTTCCCATGTCGCCGCCGTCATCGACCTGGCTGAGCGATTGGCTGTCGAACTCGACGAGGCCGGGCTCTACAGTGTGTACGCCGACCTGGAAGTCCCGCTCGCCCCAGTGCTGGGTCGGATGGAGCGTGCCGGTATCGCTGTCGATGTTGATGCGCTCGAGGAGCTCCGAAAGCAGGCGCAGGCGGCTACCGATGAGGCGGAGAGTGAGGCTCGCAACCTCGTCGATAAGCCTGAGCTGAATCTCGGATCGCCGAAGCAGTTGCAAGAGGTCCTGTTTGACCAGCTGGGGATGCCCAGGACAAAGAAGACGAAGACTGGCTATTCCACGGCGGCGAAGGAGATTGAGGGGCTGGCGAAGGTCAACCCGCATCCGTTCCTGGATTACCTGCTGAAGTTTCGCGAGTCGCAGAAGATGAAGTCGACCGTGGAGGGGCTGATTAAGGCTGTCGCTGATGATGGCCGTATTCATACGACTTTTAATCAGACGGTCGCGGCGACGGGGCGTCTGTCGTCGACGGAGCCGAATCTGCAGAACATCCCGGTGCGCACGGAGTTCGGGCGACGGATTCGTGAGGCGTTCGTGGTCGGCGATGGCTATGAGCAGCTGATCACCGCGGACTACTCGCAGATTGAGATGCGCGTGATGGCGCACCTATCGCAGGATCCGGGGCTGATTGAGGCCTACCGCCAGGGCGAGGACCTGCATAACTACGTCGGCTCGAAGGTCTTCGGCGTCGGCATCGATGAGGTTACGCCCGAGCTGCGTCGTCGTGTAAAGGCGATGAGCTACGGATTGGCTTATGGTCTGAGCGCTTTTGGTCTGGCTCAGCAGCTCGACATTCCGCAGCGCGAGGCGAAGAAGCTCATGGAGGACTACTTCGAGCGCTTCGGCGGCGTGCGCGATTATCTGCACAAGGTTGTTGAGCAGGCGCGTAAGGACGGCTTTACGGCCACGATGTTCGATCGTCGTCGCTACCTGCCGGAACTCAACGCCGACAACCGCATCGCTCGCGATAACGCGGAACGTGCGGCTTTGAACTCGCCGATCCAGGGCTCGGCGGCAGACATTATTAAGATTGCAATGCTCCGGGTCGACGATGCTTTACGACGGGGCGGGTTGCGCTCACGTGTCCTCCTGCAGGTTCATGACGAACTGGTTGTGGAAGTTGCAGATGGGGAAGAGGAAGCCATCAAGGAGCTGCTGCATCGGGAGATGGACTCGGCGGCTGAATTGTTGGTGCCGTTGGATGTTTCTATCGGTGCTGGTGTGAACTGGGATACTGCTGCGCATTAGTGGTGCGAAGGTCGGGCCGTAGTGCTGGTCGGCGGACTTGTTGCGGGCTTGCCGTGGATGTGTTGCGGACTTGAATGTCGCAGCTCAAATCGGTATTGTTCGCTAGGTATGCATTAGCGTGCCGACTTTGCAGCCTCGAGCTTCATGGACATCGGGTTAACTAATTGCCAATGGTGAGATTCGCCGAAAGCGGATTTGGCCCGGTTGTCCAGGTGTTTCTTTGAGGGGCAAGGCCGAAATTGTCCGTTTTTCGATTTCTATCCGCTTCGGAGCACATCTTATATGTCCACTTCTAACGTCCCTCAGGTTGCCATCAACGACATTGGCACCGCTGAGGATTTCCTGGCCGCTGTCGACTCGACGATGAAGTACTTCAACGATGGTGACATCGTTGAGGGCACCGTCGTTAAGGTTGACCGCGACGAGGTTCTTCTCGACATCGGCTACAAGACTGAAGGTGTCATTCCTTCCCGCGAACTGTCCATCAAGCACGATGTCGACCCTGACGAAGTGGTCGAAGTTGGCGATGAGATCGACGCGCTGGTCCTGACCAAGGAAGACAAGGAAGGCCGCCTCATCCTGTCCAAGAAGCGCGCTCAGTACGAGCGTGCTTGGGGCACCATCGAGCAGCTCAAGGAGAACGACGAGCCGGTTACCGGTACCGTCATCGAGGTCGTCAAGGGCGGCCTGATCCTCGACATCGGCCTGCGCGGCTTCCTGCCGGCTTCCCTCGTCGAGATGCGTCGTGTCCGCGACCTCCAGCCGTACATCGGCCAGGAGATTGAGGCCAAGATCATCGAGCTCGACAAGAACCGCAACAACGTCGTTCTATCCCGCCGTGCATGGCTCGAGCAGACCCAGTCTGAGGTCCGCTCTGAGTTCCTGCACCAGCTGCAGAAGGGCCAGGTCCGCAAGGGTGTCGTTTCCTCCATCGTCAACTTCGGCGCATTCGTCGATCTCGGCGGTGTTGACGGCCTGGTTCACGTTTCCGAGCTGTCCTGGAAGCACATCGACCACCCGTCCGAGGTTGTCCAGGTTGGCGACGAGGTCACCGTCGAGGTTCTCGAGGTCGACCTGAACCGCGAGCGCGTTTCCCTGTCCCTGAAGGCTACTCAGGAAGATCCGTGGCGCGTCTTCGCCCGCACTCACGCAATCGGCCAGATTGTTCCGGGCAAGGTCACCAAGCTGGTTCCGTTCGGCGCGTTCGTCCGCGTCGAGGAGGGCATCGAGGGCCTGGTTCACATCTCCGAGCTGGCTTCCCGCCACATCGACGTTCCGGACCAGATTGTCTCCGTCGACGAGCAGGTCATGGTCAAGGTCATCGACATCGACCTCGAGCGTCGTCGCATCTCCCTGTCCCTCAAGCAGGCTGACGAGGACTTCACCGAAGAGTTCGACCCGACCAAGTACGGCATGGGCGACTCCTACGACGAGCAGGGCAACTACATCTTCCCGGAGGGCTTCGACCCGGAGACCAACGAGTGGATGGAGGGCTTCGAGACCCAGCGCGCAGAGTGGGAGGCTCGCTACGCAGAGGCAGAGCGTCACCACCAGCTGCACGCTGCCCAGATCGAGCGTCACCGCGCTGCAGCTGCCGAGGCTGCAGAGACCGCTTCGAACTACTCCTCCGAGTCCGGCGAGGCAGCTCCGGCTGCTCCGGCCGCACCGGCTGCAGACAACGCAGGCGGCACCCTGGCTTCCGACGAGCAGCTCGCTGCTCTGCGCGAGAAGCTGGCTGGCAACTAAGCTAGGCCTCTAAGGGGCTTACACGTCCCTTTGAGAAATCGCCCCGGCGAGGTTTTCCTCGCTGGGGCTTTTTCGTGCCTTCTTTGCTTTACGACGGGCACCTGCTCGGCCTTGTTCTTATAGCGGCGGCTTGGGTGCTTGCTGCATCTTTGGTCCGGGTGATGGAGCTTTGGGCCATGAAGGGGGGCACCGCTGTTGCCTAGGGCGGGCTTACGCTTCACCAGAAGTAGTTTGCTGCACAGTAACCGGCTACTGGCGAAGCGCAAGCCGTCCTAATGGCCCTAATGACTCTAATGCCCCGGTGGTCCTGTCGATTTTGGTGGCTCTGGCGGTCTTTACTGCCGTTGACAGCCTATCTTTCTGCCCATATGATTGGTGACATGACAACAAAGAATCAGGCCAATCACGTAGAGGATTCCTCCCACTCCACCGGTGGTGTGTACTCCCAGGAGGGCAAAGACTTTAACCGCGACACCCGCTATATCAATGACCGGATTGTTAAGGATGGTCGCGAAGTAGGCGAGGGGATTAAGACGTGGCCCGTTGAAGCCGGTCGCTACCGCCTCATCGCGGCTCGCGCGTGCCCATGGGCACACCGCACGCTTATTGTTCGCAGGTTGCTCGGCTTGGAAGATGCAATTTCAGTCGGAATTCCAGGGCCAGTGCACGATGCCCGCTCCTGGGCATTCGACAAGGGACCAGGTGGCCGTGACGAAGTACTAGGCTACGAGCGCCTCCAGGAGGCATTCCTCAAGCGTTTCCCGGACTACCAGCGCGGCATTACTGTTCCGGCCATCGTCGAGATCGAGTCGGGCGAGGTCGTGACCAATGACTTTCCCTGGATCACCTTGGACTTCATTACCGAGTGGACCGAGTTCCACCGCGAAGGCGCCCCGGATCTTTACCCGGTGGAGATGCGCGAGGAAATGGATGAGCTTATGCAGTTCATCTACACCGAGATCAACAACGGCGTCTACCGCTGTGGTTTCGCAGGCTCGCAGGACTCCTACGACAAGGCTTACGACCGGCTGTTCAATGCCCTAGACAAGGTTTCTGAGCGCTTGGAGACCCGCCGTTACCTCATGGGCGACCACATCACTGAGGCCGACATTCGCCTTTACACAACCCTCATCCGCTTCGATGCCGTCTACCACGGCCACTTCAAGTGCAACCGGAGCAAGATCTCCGAGATGCCGGTTCTATACAACTACCTGCGTGATCTCTTTCAGACTCCGGGCTTCGGCGACACCACTGACTTCGTCGATATCAAGCGCCACTACTACGAAGTCCATCGCGACCTCAATCCTTTAGGGATTGTCCCGAAGGGGCCGGAGCTCTCTGACCTGCTCCAGCCGCACGGCCGTGAGGCCCTTGGTGGCAGCCCATTCGGTAACGGCACCGCCCCGGCCCCAGTCAACCCAGATCCCGTTGAAGAGGGTCACCGCATCGAGGATCTCGTCGTAAAGCACTAACGTGCGGGGGCGTGTCCACGTACCCTTAGAGACATGCTCAAAGTAGGACTAACCGGTGGCATGGGCAGTGGGAAATCTACGGTCGCCCGTAGGTTTGCCGAGCTCGGTGCCGTCATCATCGACGCTGATCAGATCGCTCGCGATGTCGTCGAACCCGGGGAACCGGCGCTGGCCGAACTCGCCGAAGCTTTCGGCGAGGGCATTTTGTTTGACGACGGCTCCCTCAACCGCGGCGAGCTTGCGAAGCGGGCCTTCGTATCAGCGGAGAAGACGGAGCTGCTGAACTCCATCACCCACCCGCGTATTGAGCAGCGCACCGAAGAGCAGTTCAACGCGGCAGGTGACGCCATCATTGTTTTTGACTCTCCGCTGTTGATTGAAATGGGGCAGTCGGAAGCGCAGGACCTCGTCGTGGTTGTGCACACCCCAGTGGAGGTCCGTCTCGACCGTCTGGTGGAAAGTCGCGGTGTAGACCGAGAGGATGCGAAGCAGCGCATCGCTAAGCAAATCAGCGATGACAAGCGCCTGCAGTTCGCCGACGTGGTTCTGGAAAACTCAGGCACCGAGGAGGACCTCGTGCGCCAGGTCGACCGGATTTGGGAGCGGATTATTCAGCCGCTGAATCAGATTCGCCAGCTGCAGGCCGGGCAGCAAGATAATCCCGTAGCCGCGCAATAGCCTCCTCAATCACCTCGGCGCGCTTGCAGAAAGCGAACCGTACCAGGTAGCGGTACTTTTCTGACTCTGGGTCATCCACAAAAGCGGTGACGGGGATGGCTGCGACGCGGCATTCTTTGACCAGCCGGGTGCAGGTCTCCAGGGCGTCGCCAAGCCCCCAGCTCGAGATATCGGCGACGACAAAATACCCCGCCTGCGGCGTGAAGACATCGGCGCCAAGGCCCTCCAAGCCATCGGCGAGGAGCCGCATGTTGCCCTCGAGCTGCCCCGCCAGTTCGTCCACCCACGGTGCGCATTCCTGCAGGCCACGGGCGACGGCTGGCTGAAGGGGAGTGGCACCGACATAGCTCAAGAACTGCTTGGCTTTAACCACGCCATCGAGTAGCTCGGTCGGGGTGAGCGTCCAGCCAATCTTCCAGCCGGTGACGTTGAAGGTTTTTGCGGCACTGGACACGACAATGGTCCGCTCGCGCATGCCGGGCAGAGCGCTGATGGAAGAGTGTGACAATCCGTTGAAGTACAGGCGTTCGTAGACTTCGTCGGCAAGCACGAGTAGATGGTTTGCGATGGCGACATCGGCGATGGCCTGCAAGTCCTCGTCCGCGAGGACGGTGCCGGTGGGGTTGTGCGGCGAATTGATGATGATCATGGCCGTTTTGGCGGTGACGGCATCGGCAAGCGCGCTGCGGTCGAGCGACCAGGAGCGTGCCGTGCCGGAAGCTGCGGGGATGAGCGGCACCGCGGTATATGTGCAGTTAGCCAGTGCGATGACGGCTTTGTACGAGTCGTAGTACGGCTCGATGACGATGACGTGGCTGCCGGGTTCGAGATGCCCCAAGGCGGTGGCGGCAATCGCCTCCGTGGCGCCGACCGTGACGAGGCATTCGGTGTCGGCGTCGTAGACCTGCCCCGTGCGGCGGGCGCGATCGGCGACGATGGCATCACGGAGCACCTTCATACCGCGGCCGGGGCCGTACTGGTTGTTTCCTCCAGCTATCTGATGTCGCGCCTCCGCGAGCACCTCGTCCGGCCCATCCCAGTCGGGGAAGCCCTGTCCAAGATTGATCGCCTCGTGCTCGGTAGCGAGGCGGGACATGGTGGCGAAGATGGTCTCGCCGAAGGGGCGCAAGCGGGAAACAGTCATGGTATTTACTGTAGGTGGAATCTCATGAGTTCGAAGCATGAAGCTGCAGGATGTGATGGTCGTCAGTCCGCGAAGCTGTGTACACCAGCTTTGGCGTGCCATCTCTGAGCGCTACAAATCGAAGCGACAATTCTAGATAAGAGCTTCAGATATTCTGTGCATTCTCTTCCTTTTAAAAAATAGTCTTTACCGCATGCAAGATTGGTCGTGGTACGCCCTTGAGGCTGCCAAATTGGTACAGCTGCGTGGCAGAGTTCCAGAAATTATCGCAGTTATACTAATGCTGCTGACTCTCGGGTTTCTCCTTTGGCTGGTTGCAAAGGGGAACAGCTCTAGAAAATCGGGACTAATTCAAGTTTGCGCGATTGTAGTGGCTGTCTCTGTGGTGAGCACCATCGGCTGGTATGTGCTTAATAAGGTGTGGCGACCGATCCCGGACTACATCGGTATTGAAGTTTTCGGACCATTCGCATCTGGCTTGTCCGGCATCGTTGCTCTAGTTGTAATTGCGTTTTCCAAGAAGCCTAGGCGCATCATTGCGGGTCTTCTCGTCTGCTCATTATCAGTACTCGGCGCCTATGCCGTTCCCAATATTCACTATGGCACGTATGCAAACTTGGCCCAGGTGCTACGCGGACCAGGCAAAGTGCAGGCTTTTGGCGAGGTAGATGGGCTCGCGCCGGTCGCGGATGTTTATCGTCCCGGTGACAGTGAGTCGGCAAAACAAACATCCTTGGAACAACGGTGGCGGCCACGCCAAGTCGAAAAACTGAGCTCTGATAGCAGCGTTCTCGTGCAAGCAGATATCCCTGCTACTGACTTTTCTCCGCGCTCCTCCATTATCTATGTTCCAGCTGCCTATTTCGCTCGACCTCGTCCTCTGCTGCCTGTGCTTGTACTGATGCCAGGACAGCCGGGTACGTCGAAGGATTGGCTGGTAAACGGCGACCTGAAAAATACTATGGATCGCTTTGCTGAGCAACACAATGGTTTGGCGCCGATTGTGGCGATAGTTGATCAGCTATCTTCGAGCTTCAAGAATCCGCTCTGCTCCGACACTGAAAATGGGGCGGTCGCAACCTATTTGGAACATGACGTACCGGCGTGGTTGGAGCAACATTTCCAAGTAGATACTCGACCGCAGTCGTGGGCAGTAGGTGGATTGTCCAATGGTGGTACCTGCGCGATGCAAGTTCTCAGCCGTAAGGGAGGCCCGTATCGTACCGTGCTGGACATGTCAGGCGAGGAGTTCCCAAATCTGCACAACCTTGAGACGACAATCGAGAAGGGCTTTGGTGGCGACAAGGCCACGTTTGAGGCAAATAATCCGTTATCGATTTTCGCTTCTGGCGAAGACTTCACAGGTTATTCCGCATTCTGTTCCATCGGCGATGAGGAATCTAAAGATGTCATCGAAGGGCTGTGGAAAGTCTGCCGAGCCGGACGGGAACAGGGAATGGACGTCCAAGAGCGCACCTATTCCGGTACGCACGAATGGAAAGTGTGGGATCGCGCGCTTGACGACGAGCTCCCCTGGCTTGCGGAGAAAATGAATCTTATCCGGGCGCAAAGCCACTAGAACACAAGAACACTGTTTTTCTCGATGCGGCCATCAAAAGTATGGCTGTCTGGTTTAGATCATCTGCGAAATTAAAGATCGGAGTTAAAGGTATGACGATGCAATCCTTGTACCAGTGGCTTAAGGCGCACGGAAAAATCTTAAAGATTGTTTTCTATATCGCGATAATCTCCATTATCGTGCTTGTGGCTCGTGGCCAGTTTGCCGCCATTTCAGGAAGCCAACTTCGAGAAATTTTTGCTGATACGTCGATGCACGTAAACGCAATCATCATGGTGTTAGGTCTGATTGCGTTCAGTGCGACGGGACTCTACGACTTGGTCGCCTCCAAATATGCCGGTGTGGAGGTGTCGCCACGCGAAGCATTGAAGATTGGCTGGATTGCGCAGGCCTTTAATAATTTCGCCGGATTCGGTGGGCTCACCGGAGGTACAATCCGTGCGAAATACTATACCTGGGCGGGTGCGGACCGAGGTAAGTCCATTGGTGTTTCGGCAAGTGTGTGGGCTGCCAACCTACTCGGGTTATTCGTAATGTTGGCAATAACGTTGCCGTACGCAGTGCATTTCGATGGCTGGTTAATTGTCGTCGCCATAATCTCATGTTTTTATCTGCCGCTGTTTTTCTTAGCGGATAGATTTAAACTTGGCGTAATTGATTTAAGAAAAACGACTTTTGCGCAGATAGGAAAGCGGGAAAAGTGGTATCTTCTCGGCACCTCAGTCGTTGATTGGGCAGCAGCTGGGCTGTTCTTCTGGGTATGCGTTCGGGTGTTCACACCGGAGTTTTCACTCCCGATTGCTATCTTTATTTTTGCAACCGCCACTCTGGCCGGATTGCTATCTTTCCTGCCTGCAGGAGCTGGTAGCTTCGACCTCACAGTGTTTGCGCTGTGCGCCAAAGTTGGCCTCGACACTAACCATATTCTGCTTGGCCTTGTACTGTACCGCGTTTTCTATTACATCGTTCCGTGGCTGCTGGCGGCGGTCTTTTGGGTCTCCGACAGCGTGAAAGAACTCGAGTCCGATTTTCCGCACCGTGTCATGGCTCGGATACTCGCAGTTATCACCGTTTTCTCTAGTCTTTTGCTCTTTGTTTCGGCGCTGACACCTGAAATTGCTTCACGTATTCGGATTATCGAAGAAGTTTTGCCGAGCACTGTCCGGCGTGCATCGCATTTGACAGTGCTGTTTATCGCCGTCATGTTGCTTATCTTGGCTCGCGGAATTAACCAACGAGTCAGACGCTGCTACCAGCTGGTTTTAGTGCTGCTTGGGGTGGCAGCGGTTGCGTGTCTAGTGCGCGGAATCGACTACGAAGAGGCTATTTATCTTGGGGTCTTTGCACTTGCACTATTCGCGTCTCGCAGTGCGTTTGATCGAGATCCACTCCCATTAAAGTGGAGTAGTTTCGTACCAACGGCAGCTCTGGCGATTGCTATTCCAATCGTTCTTTCGAGTTGGCATGCGCTTCGGGTAAATAAGGTGGTCAATGTACCCGCACCATCCCCGCATGCCAATACTCACTGGCCAATGGTTCTTTTCTACGTAATGCTCGCATGTGCTGTGGCAATTGCAGTATTGTTTTCTCGCTGTCGCGCTCCGGAGTTCGAAGCCCCAAACGAAGAGCAGACACGTCGATTCGAGGCCCTGATTGAAAAATGGGGCGGGAATGCTTTTTCGCATCTGTATTACCTAGGCGATAAGCAGGTTTTCTTTACCGTCGATAAGCGAAATGGTGCGGACCGTGCAGCGTTGCTGTACCGCCCCCATGGCACGACCTTGATTGCACTCGGTGATCCATTCGGCGACCCGGATGCCTTCAATCAACTGTTCGCGGACTTTATTGACTATGCGGATACCTTTCAGTGCTCGGTCGCATTCTATGAAGTGGGCGAAGACCATTTGGCTCGATGTGTAAATGAGGGCATGAGCCTGGTCAAACTCGGTGAAGATGCGACGGTTGATATTTCGGGTTTCACCCGAGTCGGTAATAAGGGCAAGACGTTCCGACGTATGTACAACAAGTTAGAAAGCTCTGGTTGTACTTTTGAAATTGCCGAGGCACCGTACAGCCCAGAATTCATTATGGAATTGCGAGACGCATCGCAGGAGTGGCTCGGAAAACGCACGGAAATGAGCTTCTCGCTCGGTTTCTTTGATGAGAATTATCTGTCACGTGCACCGATTGCAGTTGTTCGATCGGCGGATTCAGACCGTGTCGAAGGATTTGCTTCGATAATGCCGCAAGGGCAAAGGGTTGCGTCAGTGGATTTGATGCGCATTCGACCTGATGCTCCAGATGGAGTGATGGATGGCATTTTCGTGAATCTGATGGAGTGGGCAAAGAACCATGGATATACCGAGTTCAATTTTGGCATGGCACCAATGTCAAACACAGGTGCCCGACCGCATTCTAGGCTCAGCGAAAAAACGATCTATTTGGTGTACAACTACGGCGGACGGATTTATAACTTCCGCGGGCTGCGCAATTACAAGGAGAAGTTCAAGCCTGTATGGAAGTCTCGGTACTTGACCTACACCGATGTGAAATCGTTGCCTGCCATTACCGCAAGTCTGTCGAAACTGATCAATCGGCCAGGGCAGTATTCAGCAATTGCGCTGTCAACGAGTGAAGACGAAATGCCTGCTCCCGAAATGGCAATCAACGCTAATTGATATAAATCCGTGCGTCGTTTCCGCCGCTGCACGCCACGACACCATCGCCCTGCGTGCCGCAGCTGACATCGTAGGTCTGGCCGGTCGCAGGGCTCGTTGCCTGAATATTCGGCTTCAAATTATCGCGAATGTTATCAGCGGTGGCGTTGAGACCGTCGGTCTGCTGATGGAAGACCTCGGTGGTAAACTCACAGCTGGTATTCGGCCCGGCAACGACCAGATTCGTGCGGTAACCATCGCCATACACGTAAACAGTCATCTCCTCGCCCCCGGTAAACGTGGTCCCCGGCGACGAGTTGCTGTAGATGATGTCCCTCATCGCCTGGCCGATGTCTGCATTTTCGCTTGACGACGAAGACGTGGTTTCGGTATCCCCATTGGTTTGTCCACCATTTTGTGATGGGGCCGTCTCGGAAGAATTTGCATCGTCGGAGGTGTCGTCGGAGTTTCCGGCAGCGCCACCGTTATTGCTGCCGCCAGCATCAGAGTTTGAGCCGGTTGGGTTCGGCCTATTCTCTGAGTTTGCGTTTGATGCGTTGCCGTCAGTCTGAGTCATGGTGGCGGTGTCAGCTGCCGATTGGCTAGTTACTGCGCCGTCGTTTTGAGAGCAGGCGGTGAAGGTCAATGCGGTTGTGGCGAGGATACCGGCGATGAGTGCACGTCGTGAAGCAAAGGTGTGGTGGGTGTTCGTAGGCGTCACGCAGTGGGCAGTAGGGAGTTTTCGCACTATGAAAGTAATAACGATTCGATGAAAATCAGGGCGGTATTTCGACCTGTTTTCTAGAGCCAACCATTGTCGCGAGCAGTTTTCGCGGCCTCGACGCGGTTTGAGGTATTCGTCTTCGTGATAATTGACGACACCTGATTGCGCACCGTGCCCTTGGCAATGAAGAGCTGGCCGGCGATTGTGCCCGTATCAGCGCCTTGGAGAATCAGTCGAGCGATCTCGACTTCGCGGTCGGTCAGGGGAGAGTCGGCCGTGAAAAGTGAGGCCTCGGCCAAGGCCGGATCGATGACTCGGAGGTCGGAGTGGATGCGTCGAATAGCTTCTGCGAGCTGCTCAGGAGGCGTGTCCTTTGCCAGGAATCCGCTGGCACCGGCCTGAAGTGCGCGTTTGAGGTAGCCGGGGCGAGCAAAAGTAGTGACGACGAGGCAGCGGCAGTGGTCAGAAATTTTCGCGATGGTGTCAATGCCGTTGAGGCGCGGCATTTCGATGTCAATAAGCGCGACATCGACGTCCTGCTCGATGACTTTTTGCGTTGTTTCAATGCCGTCGGCGGCTTCAGCCACGATGTCCAAGTCCGGTTCGGTTTCCAGTAGAGCCTTTAAAGCCCCTCGAACTAGGTGCTGATCATCAGCTATGAGAACGCGAATCATCTATTCTCCCGCGCATATTCGGTGACGGTTGTGTCAGTGAGGTGGTTTTTGGAGCTTGTGGTGGATGAACGGCCCGCGTGGTGGGAGCGGTGCGAGCGCTGCAAGCGTGACTGCGTCATCGTGGCCACAAGGCGAGTGCCGCGACCTGGTGCGGACTCGATAATGAGGTCACCGCCAGCATCCTGGACACGCTGCTTCAGCCCAGCCAATCCACCAGCGGCGACAGTTTGGCCTTCGCCCGTGGTAGCCGCGGAGGAATCGCAGCCTAGGTCGGAAATGTCGAAGCCGATGCCATCGTCGATGATTTCCACGCTGGATGGTGTGAGTTCGATTGAGACATTCTCTGCCTCAGAATGCCGAATGATATTGGTGGTGGCCTCGCGAATCACCCAGGAGAAGAGTTTCGCATTGGTGGTTACACCGCTGGAATCGTCGGGAAGCGAAGCCTCAATGTGTGCGGTGTGGAATGCCCGCGCGGCGGCGGCGAGCTCGCCTGCGAGATCCGGCTGGCGCATGCGTGTGACTGTTGAGCGGACTTCGGCAAGCGATGTGCGCGACAGAGCGGTGATGGCCTCGAGTTCGGCAGCGGCGGCATCGGGGTTGGTGTGGACCAAACGCCGCGCGACTTCAGATTTGAGCGAGATGACCGTCAGCGAATGGCCCAGCACGTCGTGGACATCGCGGGCGATGGAGTCGCGCTGCTGGCTGAGCTCAATTTCCTGGTTGAGCTGGGCTCGTTCCTGGGAGAACCTGCTGAGTTGAACAACGCAGCAGACAACGACGGCCCAAAACAGGGCATCGATGGGTAAGATGAGACCGCTTTCCGGAGCCAAGAAATGACTAATGGTAACGATTGTTGCGCCGAGCACGCCAATGCTGAGGATGGCGGGGATGATGGGCAGCATCCAACTGAGCAATGCTGCGACAAATGGCAGGAATGCGCTGGCGCCGTTTCCCACAAGCGGGATGGAGAGCAGGCCGAACGCTGCGACTATGCACAGGGCAAGTATGTTGCGAGCTCGTTGCAACCAGCCGCGAGGATAGTAGTGAAGTGAGCCCCAGATGAAGATGTACACCAGCGCAAAGCTGACAATCAGCGCAGTTATCTGAGCGACCTTTTCGGCGCCGAAACCGAAGAAGACGAAGGGTAAAACCACAATCCAGATGCCAGCCGACAGTGCGGAGTAGACATGGAATCCCTGGAAGGGATGGCTGAAGCTGCGTCGCAAAGTGGTTGTCATAGATGCCTAGGCGGTCTCGGTCGGTGGCAGAGGGAAGTTGGTCTAGTTAGTCACAGGTTAGATGGAGGCGATGGCTATCGCTTGGGTTTGCTATCTAGCCGTGTTTCGCCGCGCCATTTACAGCCGCGACTTCTCGCGCTTGTTCAGATATATGCAGAAGCCGATTAGCAGGATGCTCCACACTGCAACATTGACAATGGGCACCCACAGTGGCTCGGTGTAGAGTCCTGCACCAGTATCCGTGCTGGGAGTAAGACCTGCGGTCAGCGGATACCTCGACAGAGTCACAGAACCGAACAGTGGCGTGAAGCGGCTGATTGCCAGCAACGTGCCCTGCATCGGGATAAAGAGGTTACCGAGGTAAGACAGCACGACAATCGAGCCCGACGCGATACTGAGCGCTGACGGCTTCGGCAGCAGCAGTGCCCAGGCATAGCCGTAGAAACCAAACGGCAGACAGGTTACAACACAGAGAATGAAGCTGACAATCCAGGCCCGTGGCTCCATCTCGGCGCCGATGACGAGGCCGAGAAGATACATTGCCGCAATCGGCAACACTGCGGCGAAGAGCACCAGAATTGCCTGGCTTAGTACAATATGCGACGTCGACATTGGTGTCAGCGCAAGCTGGCGACCCCATCCCGTGGTTTGCTCCATAATCGTTTGTCCGGCGCTGGCCACCGCTGCTGTGACGCCGCCGTAAATAGCCATGCCAATCATCACGTAGGCGGTGACATTGCCGTGAGGGAAGGCATCGCCGCCGCGGTCGAGCGAGGCACCGAACACCAGAAAGAACAAGATGGGCAGGCCGATGGAGAAGAACAGGTTCGACCAGTCGGACAGATAGCGTTTGATCTGAATGGCGATGTATGTCGACAGGCCGTGGGATTCGGTTAGCTTTGTTGCGCTGGTACCAGCAGTCGCGCCGGGTATGTCGGACGAAGTTTCAGTCGCGGTGTACGTCATGGCAATCCTTTCCAGTTATTTCCTTTAGTTCCCAGCAGCCACGGCGACATCGGGCGTGGCATCAGCTGCAACATCTGCGTCACGCTGCATAGAAATGAAAATGTCATCAAGCTTCGCGCGCTGGACCGTGAAGTCGGTCGCATCCGTCTCCGTTACCAAGTGACGAAGCAGTGAGTCCGAATCCCGTGTCCGCAGCCGCACGCGCCTACTGGTCCCGGCCGGTTCCCCAGCAGCGCTACTCAACCAGGTGACCTCATCGACCTCAGTGCGCTCTGAAAGCTCCGGTGCCGCACCCGGAAAATTAGCCTCAACCAGCACTGATTTACTCAGCGCAAGCATGCTCGGCGTATCCAAGTCCGCCATGATACGCCCTTTGTGCAGCATGATGATTCGCTTCGAAAAATCCTCCGCCTCATCCATGTAATGCGTGGTGAACAACACCGTCGTGCCACGCTCCGCCCGGGCATGAATATCCGCCCAAAAATTGCGCCGCGCACTCGGATCCATCCCCGCTGTCGGCTCATCCAACACAATCAACTCCGGATCACCGAGCAGGGCCAACGCAAACTTCAATCGCTGCTGCTCACCGCCCGAGCACTTACCGACTTTCCGCTTCAGCAAGGGTTCCAGCCGCGCTTGCTTTACGACGTCCGCCAACGCCACATGCTCCGAATAGCCACTGGCAATCATCTTGAGTGTGTCCTCGACCGTTACGTCGGGAAGCAAACCGCCCGTCTGCAAGATAGCGCCGACCTGCTGAGCATTGACCGCGTTCCTGGATGATTGGCCGTTGACTTCGATGCGGCCGGCGGTGGGTGTGGTCAGGCCGAGGATGAGATCGATAAGTGTGGTTTTGCCTGCGCCGTTTTCACCGAGGATGGCGACGACCTCACCGCGGCGGACGGTGGCGCTGACATCATCGAGTGCGGTTACCTGGCCTTTGCTGAATTGCTTGGTGATATTGGAGAACTCGAGAATTACGTCCGGATTCATAGTTCCAAGTTCAGCGCGGATTAGAGGTATGGACGTATAGGTGGTGTCACGAATTGCCCATGACAGGTGTCATTGCTTGTTGGCGTAGCCAACCGTTGGATTCCACTCCCAGACTTTCTGGCAGGCAGGCCATCCTGGTTTATAGTCCACGCGGGGACGGCGCTTTTGTACCCATCGGATTGCCTGCTCGATTTCGTCGAGGACGCTGTCGAGATTCCAATTGATGCATGAGTCTGTGAACCTTAGGATTATCCAGCCGTGCAGCGTGCCGGAGTTGGTCTTCCAGCGATCTGTGATGAACGAGTCCTCGTTGGCGTGGTACTTCTCTGAGTCAACTTCGATGGCTATTTTCCACTGGTCAAGCAGGATGTCGAAGCAGTAGGGGCCGATGTACTGGTTCATTCGGATGCGGTACCCGCGCTTGATTAGTGGACGGGCCAGCTTGCGCTCGAGTTCGCTGCATGAGCCAATCGGCGTGGTGGTGATGGTTTCACGCAGCCATGCGGGGACTTTCCGCATCCGGCTGAGGTCGTGGTTGAGTCGCTTCTCGCCGTCCCGGCCGGCGTAGTGTGTTTCCAGGATTCTGTGTGCATAGTCTTTTGAAGCGCGTGCTGCCCAGAGGGCTTCGGCAACTGGGAGGCCATTGATGTCGGTGTAGGCCGGCAGGCGGCTGTGCCTAATGGAGAAGGTCTCGGCCTGAACTGATCCCGCGCCCTCTGCCTGGATAGGAAGTGTCAGGGGAAGTCTCAAGTGGATTTGAGCTGCGCTTTTACCGCTTAGCGCAATGCTTTTGTAATGCCCCGTGATTGCTCGGGCGACTGAGGCGGGAGAGTGGTCGTCAATGTAGAGGCCCCGTACCAATTTAGTTAGCCTGCCTTGTTGTAGGAGGGCTCTGGTCTTTTTCTCTCCGATGCCGAGTGCACGCAACTCGGCCGTGGTGAAACTTCCCATGGTCGGGACTCTAAGCTTTTTCGGCCCAGGGACTTCGCTGCGAGAGAGGCTCCACGTCCAATCTGTGGACAACTTTCAGGGTGTGGATAACCCAGGCCTCCCGCAGCCTTGCAGCCTCGCAGCCTCGCAGCCGCAGCCGCGGACCATCGATAAGACGGCTTGCGCTTCACCAGGAGTCAGTCCATGCGCACTAAGGGCCAGCTGGTGAAGCGGAACCTGCCTTTGCTGGCCTGGCAGCGACTTTATGCCAGCCTTGTCCAAATCTGTGCCGATTTTAATGTTGGTCCGGAACTCGACAGCCGCTCCTAAGCCCCTGGGCCCCAGCCCTGGACAGCCCAAAGCCCCAGGAAGTAACGTAACCAGCCGCTTTCAAGACAGCCTTCGCTACGCTGGGAACTATGGCATTTGCAGCAGAGCAACCCGTCCTCGCGCACTCGGAGTTCCGGCCCGTCGGTGAAGTCGAGCGCGCTGAGGGAAACTTCGAGGTCATCAGCGAGTTCGAGCCCTCGGGCGACCAGCCGCAGGCAATCGCGGAACTGTCGGAGCGCCTAGATAGAGGCGAGCGCGAGGTAGTCCTGATGGGTGCCACGGGCACCGGTAAGTCAGCCACCGCAGCGTGGCTGATCGAAAAGGTGCAGCGGCCAACTCTGGTCATGGCACCGAACAAGACGCTGGCGGCCCAGCTGGCCAATGAGCTCCGCAGCCTGCTGCCAAACAACGCGGTCGAGTACTTCGTTTCGTACTACGACTACTACCAACCCGAGGCCTATATCGCGCAGACCGATACCTATATTGAAAAGGATTCCTCCATCAACGAGGACGTGGAGCGACTGCGCCACTCGGCTACTTCAGCGCTGCTGTCGCGTCGCGACGTAGTCGTCGTCAGCTCTGTTTCGTGCATCTATGGCCTGGGTACCCCGCAGTCCTACCTCGACCGTTCGGTGTGGCTGAAGGAGGGAGAGGAAGTCGACCGCGACCAGTTCCTGCGCCTTTTGGTGGACATTCAGTATGCCCGCAATGACATTGCCTTTACCCGCGGCACCTTCCGAGTAAAAGGTGACGTGGTCGACATCATCCCGGCCTACGAAGAAAAGGCCGTGCGGGTGGAGTTCTTCGGCGACGAGATTGATTCGCTGTACTACCTCAATCCAGTCACGGGCGACGTCATCGACCAAGTCCCGGAGCTGCGCATTTTCCCTGCTACGCACTACGTCGCCGGCCCGGAGCGCATGGAACGGGCCGTCGCGGACATCAAGGCCGAACTCGCCGAACGCCTGGCGGATCTGGAAAACCGGGGCAAGTTGCTGGAAGCACAGCGTCTGCGCATGCGCACGGAGTACGACCTCGAAATGATTGAACAGGTCGGCTTCTGCTCCGGCATTGAGAACTACTCGCGCCACATCGATGGTCGCGCGCCGGGCTCGGCCCCCGCGACGCTCATTGACTATTTCCCGGAGGACTTCCTCACCATCATCGATGAGTCGCACGTCACCGTGCCACAGATTGGCGGCATGTTCGAGGGCGACGCTTCCCGTAAGCGCAACCTCGTCGACTTCGGTTTCCGCCTCCCATCGGCGCTGGATAACCGCCCGCTGACGTTCGACGAATTCGATGCCCGCGTGGGCCAGGTCGTGTTCATGTCCGCAACGCCGGGTGACTATGAGCTCGAAAAGACCGGTGGAGAGTATGTGGAGCAGGTCATTCGTCCGACTGGGCTGGTGGACCCCAAGATCGTCGTTAAGCCTACTGAGGGGCAGATTGATGATCTGATCGGCGAGATCCGAAAGCGCACCGAGCGTGACGAGCGCGTTCTCGTGACCACCCTGACGAAGAAGATGGCGGAGGACCTGACCGACTACCTGCTCGAAAATGGTGTGCAGGTGCGGTACATGCACTCGGATGTGGATACGCTCAAGCGCGTTGAGCTGCTGCGACAGTTGCGGCTCGGCGAGTACGACGTGCTGGTCGGCATTAACCTGCTGCGCGAGGGCCTCGACCTGCCCGAGGTTTCGCTGGTGGCAATCCTCGACGCCGATAAGGAGGGGTTCCTGCGTTCGGAGCGCTCGTTGATTCAGACGATTGGTCGTGCCGCGCGAAACGTCTCCGGCGAGGTGCACATGTACGCCGACAAGATCACCGATTCCATGCGGTTCGCCATCGACGAGACGGAGCGCCGCCGCGAAAAGCAGATTGCGTACAACACCGAGCATGGCATCGATCCGCAGCCGCTGCGCAAGAAGATCGCGGACATTCTGGATCAGGTCTACGACAACGCTGACACCGATTACGAAGGCAAGACCGGTGCGGCCGCTGATGCGCTGCTCTCGCGTGCCGACGGCTCGGGCGCGGCCGATGGTGCCAGCGGTAAGCAGATGCCGAGGGCTGAGCTCGAGGCGCTTATCGCGGACCTGTCGGAGCAGATGGCCGCGGCTGCGCGAGAGTTGAAGTTCGAGCTCGCGGGGCGCTTGCGCGATGAGATTTTCGACCTCAAGAAGGAACTTAAGGGGATGATTGAGGCCGGTGTCGAGTAGTTTTTTGCTACTGTTGTGGGAAGTAAAACAGTGTATTCGCGAAAGTGGCTCTGGCCAGTGGGTTCGGGGCAACGACGGCGTTACGCACGATGAACTGTTTTAATGCAACTTCCACAGTGAGGGATAGTTTTCATGAGTGATTACAAGACCATTGTTGTCGGCACGGATGGTTCTAAGTCGTCGCTGCTCGCAGTAGAGCGCGCTGCCTCGATTGCCGCTGCTTTCGATGCCACCCTGGTTATCGGCTGCGCTTACTACGAGACTGCAGAGGATGCGTCCAAGACCCTGCGCCAGGATTCGGTTCAGGTCCTCGGCGATGATCCGGCTCAGAAGAACCTGGCTGCTGCTAAGGAGGCCGCAGAGGCCGTCGGCGCTACCAAGGTTGAGACCGAGGTTCGCTCCGGCTCCCCGGTTGAGGCTCTGATGTCTCTGGTCACCGACCGCCGCGCTGACCTGCTGGTGGTCGGTAACCGCGGCATTAACTCGCTGACTGGTCGTCTGCTGGGCTCCGTGCCGGCTGATGTTGCTCGTCAGTCGGACTGTGACGTCATGATTGTTCACACTGTGAGCTAATAAAACGGTGAGCTAACAGTTTAGCTTTCGCTTTAAACCGGCACCTTTGGGTTGAGGTGCCGGTTTTTCTATTGTCGGCCGGTGATAACCCCTTCTTCAACTACAAAAGGCCAGCTAATTCCGTTTCTGGTTAAGACCTGGTTGCGAAGGGATTCAGGAAGAGTTTCGGTGCGGCTGCCGTAGCCCATGAGGTACTCGTCAAAAGCGGGCAGTCGAAGCGTCAGTGAAAGCGCGGCTTCAAGCTCGGCTTCAGTTACGTTCTGCTGCCATGTCGGCATGAAGTACTCATTTTGCGCGAGATTTTCACCGATGAATTCTGTGTCAGTTGGCGCGTCCGGAGAGGCAGAGGAATCGAGGGAGAAAGGAACTATTAAGTGATCGATAAGCTTAAGGGCCTTTTTCGCTTGAGTTTTCGTCAGCCCCAGCCACCACGCGAAGTCAGCTACACAGATAGGTCCGCGGGAATTAACATAGCGCCAGGCAATGTCGGCCAGCGTGGATTCAGCTGAGTGTTCTGTGCTGGAGCCCTCTGTGGTATTTGCTGAGAGGCCGTCTTTGGACGTTACGTCGGCAAGCAGGACGAAGGTATCTTCGGATCCTCTTCGTGGCCCTTGGACGACAGCGCCTTCGCCGCCGAATGTGCGCAGTAGGTGAGGACCTCTTTGTTCCGTGGGGTCTATTCCATGATCTGCGAAAACCTCATAGGCTTCAGTCCGAGTCAGCGGGTCGGACAGGCCACGTGAGCGCAATTCGGAATGAAATGCTGCCCTTGCGGTCTGCACATCATCTTGAGAAAGCCCGAGTGTCGTACGACGTCTTGCTGCTGCCTTTTCGATGCGCGGATTCGTCAACCTCATAATTGCTCCCGCGTCTTGCGCTGAAACAAAGTGCAGGGTGCCTCGTTGCGACCAACAGCGAACGATGTCGTAAGAAGAAATGGCTGCTAAAACATCGTCGGTGGTGCTGCCACTGCGCAAGGCGATGGCATCAACACCGTTCGAATAATTCTGTCCTTGCAGAGCAACCATGCCATGCGTTGCTGATAATGCAGGCGACTTGAGGTTTGTATTCCAATCGCTGCGTGCTTGACTTGCAGCTAACCCCTGGGCAATGAGACGGCGTGCGCGAAGTTCAGCTAGCTGAGGTAGATAGTTTTGGGACATTATGTCTCACTCATTCTGTACGGCACTATCCTCGTCATTCTAACCATTGCAGCTCCGGCAAAACGCCCGACTGCTGAGGCGCCACAACAATTAGCCCCTGGGTCGCACGAGTCAGTGCAACGTACAGGTCCTGTAGCCCCTGTGGGGATTGCGCCACAATCTGGTCGGGCGCAACGACGATGACCTCGTCGAATTCCAGGCCTTTTGAGGTCGTGATGTCGTAGACCGCGCAGTTGGTGAGTTTGCTGGGGCGAGTAGCAGGTGCGTCATCGGCGGCACTAGCCCCGCCAGCACCATCAGGGTCACCATCTCCATCAGCTCCACCACCGAGAAAATCCCGCACCTCCGCGCGCGTGGCTTCGAGCAACTCGGCGGGCGCGATCACAGCGACCAGGCGGTCCGGCTGCGCAACCTGCTCCACATGCGCCAGAGCCTCCGTCACGGTGCGAGCCTGGACAGGCTTGCGGCCGGTCGCGCGGATCGACTGCGGTGCCTCCAGCTCCGGATCAATCTCGGCCAGGACGCTGGCGGCGACCTCCATCACCTCAGCTGGGGTGCGGTAGTTGACGGTCAGCTCGTGGAGATGCCACCTCGAGCCGATGATGGGTTCCAGCACATCATCCCAGGTCGCGGCACCTGCGGGGGAGCCCGTCTGGGCCACGTCGCCGACGAGGGTCATCCAGCCGTTGGGGCTGCGGCGGCGCAGCATTCGCCAGGCCATCGCGGAGAGTTCCTGAGCCTCGTCGACGATGACATGGCCGTAGGCCCACAGACGATCCGCCGCCGCCCGCTCGGCGGTGGATCGCAGGTCGCGCTCACGGTGGCGTTCGGCCAGTGCCTCGGCATCGATGACGTCATACGCTGACAAAATCTCGGCCTCGAAGCCGTCGTCAAGATCCTGGGATGCAGAACTGGACAGGGTATCCAACGCGCCCTGCGCCTCCTCGACGCGGGCCTGCCAATCCTCTTCATCGGCCTCCGATTCACCAACCGGGCCGAGGAGTTCCGCCAGCTCGTCGAGAAGCGGGGCGTCGGAAGGCATCCAGTCGGTGCCTTCCGGCCGGTAGAGAGCCTCGCGCGTCAGCTCGTCGTAATCGCTGGCGGCGTAGTCGATGGCCTCGCGAGAGCTCAGCAGTTCCGACAGCACCCGCTCGGGCGTAAGCGCAGGCCACAGCTCGTCGAGGATGTCGGCGACTGCTCCCGATTCGTCAATTTCGTCACGTAAGTCGGCAACGTCGGTCACGGACAGCAGGTTCTCGCCGCCCAGCGGGTCGGCGCCGATGACCTCGGCCATCTGCGCGGCCAGGAGCTCCACCACGTGATCGCGGAAAATCGGCCGGGCCAGATTGTGGGGTTTCCGAGTCCGCCGCGCACGCGTGCGTGCAGTTTTCACCATGTCAGGTGTGATCGTCAGGGTGATGTTGTCGTTCCGGACTTCAAGAGGTTCCGCGGGGAGCTCCTGGTAGGCCCGCACGGCTTCGCGCAGGATAGTGAGCATCTCAATCGAGCCCTTAACTTCCTGCGCAACCAGGGGTTCGGGGTTGTGTCCGTCGATAAGCGCGTTGGAACCGCGCACGCCGGGGTAGAGATCGGCGATGGTGGTCAGCACCACGCCAGTTTCGCCGAGGCTCGGCAGCACGCGCGAGATGTAGTCGAGGAAAGTTGTGTTCGGGCCGATGATGAGGACACCGGTTTTCGCCAGTTGATCGCGGTAGGTGTAGAGAAGCCACGCGACGCGATGCAGCGCCACCGCCGTCTTGCCCGTGCCGGGACCGCCCTGGACGACCAGGGTGCCGCGGGTGGAGTCGCGGATGATGAGGTCCTGCTCGCGCTGAATGGTCTCCACAATGCCTCGCATATGGCCGGTGCGCGCTTGATTCATGACCTCCCGCAGCACCGATTCGCCACCGACGCCCGCTTCAACTTCGGTCTCGTGTGCGCTGTCGGCTTCCTCGCCGGAGAGCCATTCGTCGTCAATGCTGCGGACCTTCCGGCCGTGAGTGCGCAGGTGGCGACGCAGACTGACTCCCTCGGGATGCGCGGTCGTGGCCAGGTAAAACGGGCGCGCACCGTCGGCACGCCAATCCATGATGACCGTGCGGTAATCGTCGCCTTCATCGGACAGGCCGATTCGCCCGATGTATCGCTTATCGACGGTCGCCCCCGGCCCTTCCTCTGCCAAAGGATTGTCGGGGTCTATGTCATCGATATCGATTCGACCAAAGACCAGGCCGATCTCGGCTGAGCGGTAGCGGTCCAGATTAGCCTGTAGTCGGTGGTATTCCACCTCGCGTTCAACGCGGGCTTGCGGGTCTGGGGCGTCGATGAGCATGACCTGGCGCAGGTACTCTTGGTCGCGCTCGCGTGCCCGGTCGAGGAAGCTGAACGCACGGTCGACGTAGGCCTGTTCGGCAGCGAGGGTACTCTCTTCTTCTCGCTGTGGTGCTGAACTTGCTTGGTCCGGCAGACCTGCCTGGCCAGTGCGGCCAATGCGGCCTGTCTGGTCCTGCCCGGGCTCGGATGCGCGCGACGCCAACCTGGTCTCCTCAACGAATCGCTGAATTAGTGCTAACTGATGTGCTGAATGAATATAAAAATATGAAAACGCTCCCGCACGCGTAGTGGCGTGGGGAGCGTTTAAGTATACCGCTTTAACTGCGGCAGCAAACTTACTGCAGGCGCTTCTGCGCCTTCTTTGCGGACTTCTTGGCCTCCTTGGAAGCCTTGGCTGCGCGCTTGCGCAGTTCCTTGCGCTGCTTGCGAGTGTCCTTCTTGAGATCCTTGCCCAGGTCCTCGGCGTAGTCGCGAGCGTCCTCAGCGAGCTCGGTAGCCTTGGCAATCCAGTCGTCCTTGTTGTCCTCGACGTAGCTCTTAGCGGTGTCGAAGGCGTCGGTGAGCTGCTCGCGCCAGCCGTCCTTGTTGTCCTCGACGTATTCACGAGCCCCATCGGTGGCCTCAGAAGCGCGGTCACGGAGCAGGCCAGCCTTTTCGCGGACGTTCTCGCCGGCGGAAGCGAAGGCTGCGCTGATTTCCTCAGTGCGCTGCTCGGTTTCAGACTTGGTCGGCAGGGCAGCCTGAACCTTCTTGTTCAGCTGCTTGCCAGCCTTCTCAGCGCGCCAAGCGACACCCGGCTTTCCGTCGGTGTCAGCGGTAGCCAGGAAGAGGCCACCCAGCAGACCGATGTCGGTCAGGAAACCAGTGCGGCGAGCTGCCTTCTCCTTCGAATCCTGGGTCTCCCAGAATGCGTGGCGAGCCAGCATCGTCGGAACCTGTGCAGCGACCAGAGCGGTGGCGGACAGGCGTGGAGCCTTACCCAGAGCGTAGAGGGAACCCGCAGCAACCTTGGTACCAGCGACGACCTGGACAACCAGCTTCTCACTATTTGGCACGTACTTGTTGTACTGGTTCGGGGTTACGGAGCGGACGCGGGCAATTAGGTCGCGTGCGCCCTCTTCATGATCCTTTTGGTTCATCAGCGTGTCGACACCGTCGGCAACGAAAACCGAGGCCAGCATTGGTCGGGCAAACTTGCGAATCATCTAAATTCCATCTCCTTTGTCGTCCAGGTGAAACCGTGTTTTTGGCCATCTGGTCGCTGTAATTCACTATTAATCCTACGCAGCCCGGCCTATTTATGTCGCGGGAATGACGAGTTTTTCAGAAGCTCCGGCTGCATCCAGCGCTGCCAACCACACTCATCCAGCACTACCGACCACGCTCATCCAGCGCTACCGACCACGCTGGCGCCAGTTCTCGACCTCGGGGCTCTCGACACCAACTGTGGTGTCTTTGCCGTGGCCGGGGTGAATCACCGAGTCGGCGGGGTAGACGTGGAAGACGCGGCTCTCGACATCGTCGATAAGCTGCGTGAAATCCTCGGGGGAGTACGTCTTGCCGACGCCGCCTGGGAAGATGCTGTCACCGACGAAGAGGTGGTGTGACGGGGTGTCCTCGGAAAGCGCGCCGGCTTCCTTGGCGGACAGGTCGAGGCAGAGGCCGCCCTTGGTGTGTCCGCGCAGGATGAACGTGGGCAGCGTGATGTCCTCGCCGAACGTGATGGTCTCGCCGCCGTCGAGCTGCTGGTCGGCGGGCTCGGGAATGTCGGCAGCGTCGAGGCTGGACGTGATGTGGCGGGCCGGGAATGACTGCAGGAGCTCGCCGAGCGCCTGAACGTGATCGCCGTGGGAGTGCGTGGTGACAATCGTGCGGACCTGCGCGCCGACGTGCTCAACCAGGCGGATTAGGTGGTCGGCGTCGGTGGCGGCGTCGATAAGTAGGGAATTGTCGGGCTCGCGGGAGTCGACCAAAAGGTAGACGTTGTTGTCCATCGGTCCGACGGAGGTCTTATAAATAGTGACATTGCCGTAGTCAATGCGCTCAACGCCGCGCGTGCTCGGCGAATTGGAGTAAGGGCTGATTGTAATGTCGTCGTTCATGCGCCCCAGGGTAATGAGGTGTCTGTCGGCGCGCTAGGAGCGCAACGTAACCACGAGTCTCTGAACACATGTGCGAAAAATTGGTTATGGGCTGTAGACTAGTCGGCAGTGAATCGTCGACGAATTGAGGTTTCCCACTGTGGCTGAACGTCTAGTGGTCAGAGGCGCCCGCGAGCATAACCTGCAGGGTGTTGACATCGATTTGCCCAGAGACAAGATGGTGGTTTTCACCGGTCTGTCGGGGTCGGGTAAATCGTCACTGGCATTTGACACAATTTTCGCCGAGGGCCAGCGCCGTTACGTGGAGTCGCTGAGCTCCTATGCGCGCATGTTCCTGGGGCAGATGGAAAAGCCCGATGTAGAGATGATTGAGGGGCTCTCGCCGGCGGTGTCGATCGACCAGAAGTCGACGAACCGCAACCCGCGCTCGACCGTCGGAACCATCACTGAAGTGTATGACTACCTGCGTCTTCTCTACGCGCGCACCGGTACACCGCACTGTCCGACCTGTGGGGAAGTAATCTCCTCACAGACTCCACAGCAGATCGTCGATCAGGTCATGGAAATGCCGGAGGGCACCAAATTCCAGGTCCTCGCACCCGTCGTGCGCACGCGCAAGGGTGAATTCGTCGACCTGTTTGAACGCCTCGCATCCGAGGGATACGCGCGTGTCATCGTCGATGGTGAAATGCACCGTCTGACGGATCCGCCGAAGCTGAAGAAGCAGGTCAAGCATGACATTGACGTGGTCATTGACCGTCTCCAGGTGAAGGAGTCGCAGCAGCGCAGGCTCACCGATTCCGTCGAAACGGCGCTTCTGCTTGCCGACGGCGTCGTGGTCATCGACGCCGTCGGGCTAGAGGCGGACGACCCGCGTCGAACCCAGCGGTTCTCGGAGAAGATGGCCTGCCCGAATGGGCACCGTATTGCTATCGATGAGTTGGAGCCACGGTCGTTTTCCTTTAACTCGCCGTATGGTGCGTGCCCGGAGTGTGACGGTATCGGCACCAAGCTGGAGGTGGACACGGACCTGGTGATTCCAGATCCGTCGCTGCCGACGATTGAGGCGATTGCGCCATGGCGGCAGACGCTGAACAAGAAGTACTTTGAAAAACTGGTCGAGGGGCTCGCCACCGAGATGAGCTTCGACCCGACCACGCCTTTTGAGGAACTTACAGCGCCGCAGCGCAAGGCCCTGCTGCATGGTTCCAGCCACAAGGTCACGGTGCGTTACCGCAATCGGTATGGCCGTACTCGCCAGTACACCGCGCCGTTTGAAGGCGTGATGCCGTACCTGCACCGCAAGCTGTCGCAGGCGGAGAGTGACTCTCAGAAGGAGCGTTTCCAGGGGTACATGCGTGAGGTGCCGTGTCCGGCATGTAGCGGTACTCGTTTGCGTCCGGAAATTCTTTCGGTGACGTTGGATTCGGCGGAGTTCGGGCAGAAGAATATTGCCGAGCTGACAGAGCTATCGGTTCACGATGGCTCGGCATTTCTGAATTCCCTGACTCTGGGCAAGCGCGAGGAAATGATTGCCGGGCGTGTTCTGCGTGAGGTGCAGGCTCGTCTGAAGTTCCTGCTAGATGTGGGGCTGGACTATCTGTCCCTGTCGCGCTCGGCAGGCACGCTGTCCGGTGGTGAAGCGCAGCGAATTCGTCTGGCCACACAGATTGGTTCGGGGCTCGCAGGCGTGCTCTATGTCTTAGATGAGCCATCGATTGGTCTTCACCAGCGTGATAACAACCGTCTAATCAAGACTCTGAAAAACCTGCGCGACCTGGGCAATACCCTGATTGTGGTCGAGCATGATGAGGACACGATTCGCGAGGCCGATTGGCTGGTCGACATTGGGCCAAAGGCCGGTGAATACGGTGGACAGATTGTCTACCAGGGTGAACCGTCTGGCATCGTTGACTGCGAGGAATCACTGACAGGTGCGTATCTCTCGGGTCGTCGGGTATTGGCGGTGCCGGAGAACCGTCGTGCGATTGATAAGTCGCGCATGGTGACGGTCAAGGGCGCTCGCGAAAACAACCTGAAGAAGATCGACGTGAAGTTCCCGCTCGGTGTGCTGACCTGCGTCACGGGTGTTTCCGGGTCCGGCAAGTCCACCTTGGTCAACGAAATCCTGGCCAAGGTGATGAGCAACGAGCTCAACGGTGCTCGTCAGGTGCCGGGTCGACACAGCCGCGTGGAGGGGTTGGATCAGCTGGACAAGCTGGTGCAGGTAGACCAGTCGCCGATTGGTCGCACCCCGCGTTCCAACCCAGCGACGTACACCGGTGTGTTCGACAAGATCCGCAACCTCTTCGCCGAGACGCAAGAGGCCAAGGTTCGTGGTTATAAGCCCGGTCGTTTCAGCTTCAACGTCAAGGGCGGCCGCTGTGAGGCGTGTAAGGGCGACGGCACCATCAAGATTGAGATGAACTTCCTGCCGGACGTCTATGTGCCTTGCGAGGTTTGCCACGGCGCGCGCTACAACCGCGAAACGCTGGAGGTTCGTTACAAGGGCAAGACCATCGCTGAGGTGCTGGACATGCCCATCTCCGAGGCAGCGGAGTTCTTCGAGCCGATTCAGTCGATTGCGCGTTATCTCAATACGCTTGTCGACGTCGGCCTGGGCTATGTCCGTCTCGGACAGGCGGCAACCACACTCTCGGGCGGTGAGGCTCAGCGTGTAAAGCTGGCCAGTGAGCTGCAGAAGCGCTCCAATGGCCGGACGGTCTACATCTTGGATGAGCCGACCACGGGGCTGCATTTTGAGGACATCCGCAAGCTCATGTTGGTGTTGCAGGGCCTGGTGGACAAGGGCAACACCGTCATTGTCATTGAGCACAATTTGGATGTCATCAAGTCTGCGGATTGGATCATCGACATGGGGCCGGAAGGCGGCTCCGGCGGTGGCACCGTGGTTGTAGAGGGCACGCCGGAGGATGTCGCGAACTGTTCCGGCTCCCACACCGGGCAGTACCTGAAGCCGCTGCTTAAGTAGCTTAGGTAGTCGGGTCGTTTCCGTCGGAGATCTCAGGACCGTCGGTGCGGGTGATGCCTTCCATTCTGTCAGCAGCGGGGTCGGCATCTGCTGCGCCGCTCGCGCCGGCAGCGTCAGTATTGCTGGCGGTGCCGTCACGGTCCGGTGCCGCCGGCTCCTCGGCACTCTTCTGCTTCGCCCCGGAGACCGCCATGGCCAGCAGAATCAGGCCACAGCCGAGGAACGCCAAGGCGCGGATAACGCCATCGAGCGTTGCCATGTCGTAGAAGATCAGCTTGACGATAGACAGCGCCGCAATCGTTAAACCCGCTGCCAGTCGCGCCGGAATGTGGTGGAACCTCTTCGATAGCACCAGCATGCCGGCAATCGTGGCCCAGAAAATACTCAACAACATGTGTGCAGCGTTGAAGCTCACGCCAATAGTCGTGAGCAGCACGATAAATGGCATACCCAGTGCAGCCAGGCCAATCAGTGCAAAAGCTGGCGGTAGCTGCGACCTCGCTGCCGTCACGGCCAGGCCGACGTCGGCGCACAGCAGGAACAACAGCGAAAGCATTTCTGCCCACGTTGCCGAGTAGTCGTCCGCAGCACCGGCATTCAATGCTGCGGGCAGGATGTAGAGGTGTACTACCGTTGCGCCGAGTAGCCAGGTCAGTGCCGCAATCTTTGTATATGGTGCGACGGCATCCCGCGTTGGCTCTGGGGCCTGTAGTCGTGCGCCAATCGCGCCGTGCTTCGGTGCTGTGGCCAGCGCCCAGACAAAGAGCGCGGCACCGATGGAGATTGGGATGAGACCCCAAGTGTAGGTTCCAGTATCGGCTCCTGAGCTCCTTTCCGGGCCCGCCACCGCGAGCGCTAGCCAGGGCAGAATTGCCGTGGCCAAGGCCAATGGTGCGAGATAGCGGAAGATGGCACGGTTCCAAAGGAATACTGCAGCAATTGCGATGAACAGCACGAATCCGCCGTAGAACAGCAACCAGAGGCTGGAGGTGGACTGTGTGGCGTTGACCGTTGGGACTGCAGCTACAACCGGAGTCGAGAAGGCAACTACTGACGTGATGGTGACCAGATCGTCTTCCCAGGTGCTGGTTTCCGAAGGCTCGTCGTCAAGCTCGGGAGTGAGTTGGCGAGCCATCGCCAGCGGGCCGAACTGGGCAAACACGAAAAGGGCAATGGTGAGTGCGGCGATTGCGGGCATCACCAGTGCATTGTTGGTCGTGATTACGCCGATGAGAACGTTTGCGCCGAGCAGGAATGCGACTACGTACTTCCGGAAGGGGACGTTCAGGAGGCAGACGATAGCGGCGATGACCATCAGTTGAAGGGGGATTTGCGCGAGCGAGGAGCTCAGCGGGCGGGCGTGGAAGTTGAGGCCGATCGTCGCCCACAGCATTAATCCGGTGTTGATTGTGATTGTCCACGCCGCGGTTGCACTCGACTTCGTCCACCGCGCGCCGTATAGACCGACTGCGGCGAAAGGCAACATGATGACCAGCGTCGCTGCCACCGGAATCCAGTCGAGGAGGTAGGACATCGACATCGTTGTCAGGTGCGCAGCGGCTAGTGATGTCGCAATCAACGCCGTCACACCAGCAGGCGGTGCTTGACGACGGTGCGCTCGCACAGCCGCGACCGCGAGCACGGCGGCCAACAAGTAAGCCAGGATCACACGACCGGCCGGTCCAATCAGGCCGGATTGGATTGCGACCGCGACGAAAAACGCGATACCGGCAGCGGTGATGAGACCACCGAAGATGGCGATGATTCTGATGATTGCCTTCTCGTTGCGCCACCAGGGCTCGCGAGGTTCGCGCGATGCCTCTGGCAGCTTCGGTGGCGGGGTGGAGTCTGTGGGAGAAGACTGTGACGAGGGAGAAGACTGTGGTGACTTTGAATCCCGCCGCCATTGGTGGGCAGAGGGGAAGCCAAACATCGGCTGCGCAGCTGCGTCGCTCTGTGGCAGGGGAGCTGGTTGATTCCGCCAGTCCGCTTGTGTTGGCGGTGATGGCACCTGCATCTGCTGAGGCTGCTGGGGATACTGCGGTGTGGTCAGTGTCTGCTCAGCCTGCGGTGCCCAACGGGGAGGAGGCGCCTGCTCTAGTGGTGGACTGGGCGCTGGCGGCGGTTGCGGATTGTGCTGAGGAGCCCCTTGGGGTGCAGCATGGGGCGGCGCTTGAGTCGCACCTTGAGGCGCGTGCGGTCCAGTCGGCGCTTGCCCGCTTTCCTGAGAAAGGCGCACCTGCCAAGTATGAGTCAGCTGAGCCAGCCGAAGCGAGCTAGCTTCGAGATCTGCCAGAGCATGGGAAAGCTCTGAGACGGAGTCGCCGGTCAGGACAAAATCGCCGGTCGGAGGCTTGTCGTATCGGGCGGAATGCTGATTAGGATCGGTGTTCTCGGCTTTAGGGCCAAAGCCGTTGGAGCCAGTATTCATGGTGACGACTTTAATCGTGTTTGGCCTAAAAACTATGGAGAGAATCTACCAATCTGATTACAATTCGGATTGCACTTTTAAGCGCTCGGTAGTGCGCCGGGGAGCTGGTGGTAAATAACCTGGCATAAGCGTCGGTTTTGGTGTGCGAGAACAGCTGTGTTAACATCTCGTCTACGACCGCCAGAATGCGATGTTTGCTGCCTTCGGGGAGCATTTAGTTGCATTCGGCAGCGAAGAGGATTTAAGTCCCACCCTAGGTGCGCCAAAGAATTACGGTAGCGCCGGGGTCCACCCTAATCGGTGATGTCACATCGCACGATTGGAAGGCGTCCTTATACAGTGTGTAGTAATCCGCTGTAGACGCGTGGCTTTTCTTCCTTTCCCGCTTGCTATCGCGGTTTGAAACGAAGATTGTTCAGGTTCAACCTAGGAGGCCACATCAGCGCTGAAGCTCGTATTAACGAGGATATTCGAGTACCGGAAGTCCGCCTTGTAGGACCGAATGGTGAGCAGGTGGGCGTTGTCCGCACCGGTGACGCACTCAAGCTCGCTTACGAAGCAGACCTTGACCTGGTTGAGGTTGCTCCGCGAGCAAAGCCGCCGGTCGCCAAGATTATGGACTACGGCAAGTTCAAGTACGAACAAGCCCAGAAGGCACGCGAGGCTCGAAAGAACCAGCAGCAGACTGTGGTCAAGGAGCAGAAGTTCCGTCCGAAGATTGATGACCACGACTACGAAACCAAGAAGAATAACGTTGTTCGTTTCTTGGAAAAGGGTTCGAAGGTCAAGGTCACGATTATGTTCCGTGGCCGTGAACAGTCTCGTCCAGAACTGGGATTCCGCCTGTTGGAGCGTCTGGCCGCCGATGTCGAAGAGTACGGCACCGTCGAGTCTCGCCCGAAGCAGGACGGTCGCAACATGACTATGGTCCTGGGGCCGGTTCGGAATAAGGGTAAGAAGTAACCGACCTGACCAGAAATGGTTGTAAACGAGATTTTTGCGCCACGAGCGTCAAAGATCGGTAGGGGAGAGTTTTAACATGAAGCAGAAGACCCACAAGGGCACCGCAAAGCGCATCAAGGTTACCGGTTCCGGCAAGCTGCGCCGCGAGCAGGCTAACCGCCGCCACCTCCTGGAGGGCAAGCCGTCCACTCGTACCCGTCGCCTGAAGGGCACCACGGACGTTGCTAAGTCGGACGTCAAGCGCGTCAAGCGTCTGCTGGGCAAGGCTTAATTTTTCAAGCCTCGTCCCAGGGCAATCGCCCTCTTAATTTCACTAGTTCTTAAAGACAACGAAAAGGAAGTATCACCGTGGCACGTGTGAAGCGGTCTGTTAACGCTAAGAAGAAGCGTCGCGAAGTTCTCGATTCCGCAAAGGGCTACCGTGGTCAGCGCTCCCGCCTGTACCGCAAGGCCAAGGAGCAGATGCTCCACTCCAAGACCTACGAGTTCCGCGATCGCCGCCACCGTAAGGGTCAGTTCCGTCGTCTGTGGATTCAGCGCATCAACGCTGCTGCCCGCGCTAACGACATCACCTACAACCGCTTCGTCCAGGGCCTGAACCTGGCTGGCGTTGAGGTTGACCGTAAGAACCTGGCTGAGATGGCTGTCAACGACCCACAGGCATTCGCTGCTCTGGTCAAGGTCGCTAAGGATGCTCTGCCGGAGGACGTCAACGCTCCTGCTGCTAAGTAAAGCAGCTACGAGGTAACTCGTACGTAGCGTCGGCAAGCGCCTGCGACCGGCAGTGCGCCTGCCAACATCTTTGTAAAACCACCGTCGATTGGGTTAACGAATAGCCTCGACGGTGGTTTTTCGTATCCGCACTGGCCTGCTGGCGGTTATGAATCCCGAGCCGCATCACTAGGATTAATCACTATGAACTCTGCGCTGTACTTCAACGACGAGCCGTTTACTCCTCGCACCCCGCGAGTCTCGGCGGCTATTCAGCTCCACCGTGCGGCCAAGCGGAAGAAGGCCGGGCGCTTCCTCATCGAGGGCTTCAATTCCGTCGATGCGGCTATCCGCGCAGAGGCTGTCGTAGAAATTTTCGTCACCGCTGCCGCCGCCGAGCAGTTCCGCGAGCTGCTCACGGGGTATCTCGAATCGGGGACGCAGCGTAAGTCTGTCTCGCTTATCGACGCCGCCGCCGCCCGCTCTTTAAGTGAAACTGTCACCACCACCGGACTCTTCGCTGTCTGCGACACAGGTGCGGTGTCCATTTCGTTGGAAGAGGCCATTGAGGTTGGAAAGCAGTCCGGCTGTCTGGTGATTCCGGTGGAGTGCAATGACCCGGGTAATGTCGGCACGATTGTGCGTATGACTGATGCTCTCGGAGCTGGTGCGGTTATCCTTGCTGGCGATTCGGTTGACCCGTTGAATTCTAAGGCCGTGCGTTCGTCGGCAGGTTCTGTTTTTCATACCCCTGTCGCACGCGAGCGCGATATTGATGTCGTTATGGAGAAAGTCAGGGAAGCGGGCTTTACCACCCTCGCCACGGCGATGGATGGCGCTCTCACGCTCGGCGTTGATGCGCTTCCCGACGGTCCCGTCGCCTGGCTTTTCGGCAACGAAGCCCATGGCCTGTCGGAGGAGATTACGGCCTCGGCGGGGGCAAGTGTGTCCATCCCGATTAAGGGCGAGGCAGAGTCGTTGAACCTCGCCACCGCAGCGGCCATGTGCCTGTGGGAGACGGTTCGGGGTAAGTAGGAAACCTCGATGGTGAGGTGCATGCACGTGTGCAGTTATCCTCGACTATGATTGTTCCATCACAAGAACTGATAGTCCTATATAGAAGTGGTTGACACGTGAGCGATTCGCCAAATCCTATCGATCTTTCCGAGGACGCCCTTCAGGCGGCTGCGCAGAAGGCCACGGATGCCTTTGATGCTGCCGGCAACCTGGATGAGCTTTCTGCCGCCCGCCGTGAGCACTTGGGGGATGAAGGCTACATTCCGCAGGCTCGCCGCGCGCTGGGCTCCATTCCGAAGGCTGAGCGCAAGGATGCTGGTCGTCGCGTAAATGTTGTTCGCGGAGCCGTCGAAAAGCACTATGCTGAGCGTCTTGCAGTGCTGGAGGAAGAGGAAAACGCGCGTCGCCTGGTCGCGGAGCGTATCGACGTGTCGGTGGACACCACGCAGAGTCAGCGTGGCGGTATGCACCCAATTACCATCCTGTCCGAGCAGATTGGTGACATCTTCGTGGGCATGGGCTGGGAAATCGCCGAGGGCCCAGAGGTCGAAGCTGAGTACTTCAACTTTGACGCGCTGAACTTCCTGCCGGATCACCCGGCTCGTACTCTGCAGGATACTTTCCACATTGCGCCGGAAGGATCCAAGCAGGTGCTGCGTACGCACACCTCGCCGGTCCAGGTTCGCACTCTGCAGTCACGTGACCTGCCTATTTACGTTATCTGCCCGGGCCGTACCTTCCGTACCGATGAGCTCGACGCCACCCACACCCCGGTCTTCCACCAGGTGGAGGGACTGGCCGTGGACAAGGGGCTGACCATGGGGCACCTGCGCGGCACGCTGGATCACATGGCAAAGGCGCTGTTCGGTCCGGAGACCAAGACCCGCATGCGCACCAACTACTTCCCGTTCACTGAACCGTCCGCTGAGGTTGACGTCTGGTTCCCGAATAAGAAGGGCGGCGCAGGCTGGATCGAGTGGGGTGGCTGCGGCATGGTCAACCCGAACGTGCTGCGTGCCTCCGGTATTGACCCGGAGGTGTACTCGGGCTTCGCGTTCGGCATGGGCCTGGAGCGCACCCTGCAGTTCCGCAATGGCCTGACCGACATGCGCGACATGGTCGAAGGCGACGTCCGCTTCACGCAGCCGTTCGGTATCCGCGGCTAATTCACTGACCTACAGATAGGAGTTTTACTTACATGTTCATTCCACAGTCGTGGGTCACTGAAATCGTTCGCGGCCCAGAGAACACCATCAACCCGGACTGGTCCGTTACCCCGGACGAGTTGGATGAGGGCTTTGTCCGCGTTGGTTTTGAAACCGAGGGGCACGAGCCGCTGGAGAAGATCGAGGGGCCGCTGGTTTTCGGTCGCGTCGACCACATTGAGGAGCTCGAGGGCTTTAAGAAGCCAATTCGCTTCTGTCAGGTCAATGTCGGTGATGCCAATGGCACCGGCGAGCTGCAGGAGATCATCTGTGGTGCCCGCAACTTCGAAGAGGGCTCCATTGTTATCGTCGCGCTGCCGGGCTGCGTGCTGCCGGGTGGGTTCGAGATTTCCGCACGGAAGACTTACGGCAAGATTTCCAACGGCATGCTCTGCTCCGAAGCTGAGCTGGGTATGACCGATTCCTCCGCCGGTATTCTGACGCTGCCGTCGGTCCCAGCTGAGCTGGGTTCGTGTGCCAAGGAGTTCATCGGTCTCGATGACGAGAAGTTCGAGGTCAACATCACCCCGGACCGCGGTTACGCGCTGTCGGCCCGCGGTCTGGGCCGCGAGATCTGCTCCGCCTTCAACCTCGACTTCGCCGATCCGGCCAAGGTCAACGAGCTGCCGGTGGAAGGAGAGGTCCTGAACGTCACCATCGACGAGGACACCGACACCCGCCGCTTTGGTCTGCGCCGTGTCACCGGCATCGACCCGAACGCCGAGACCCCGTGGTGGATGCGCCGCCGCCTGCTGCTTGCTGGTCAGCGTCCGGTCAACGTGGCCACGGACGTCACCAACTATGTGATGCTACTGCTCGGTCAGCCGATGCACGCTTTCGATGGTTCTAAGATCGCTGGTGGCCTGCACATCCGCAACGCTAAGGCCGGCGAGACTCTGACCACCCTCGACCACGTGGACCGCAAGCTCGACCCGGCGGACGTTGTCATCTGCGATGACAATGGTATTCAGTCGCTGGCCGGCATCATGGGTGGTCTCACCTCCGAGATCGCCGACGACACCACCGATGTTGTCTTCGAGGCCGCCAACTGGTCGCCGCTGCATGTCTTCCGCAGTGGTCGCCGCCACAAGCTGAGCTCTGAGGCTTCACGACGTTTCGAGCGCGGCGTGGACACCGCTCTGGTCGAGCCGGCTCTGGATCTGGCCTGCCAGCTGCTCGCTGACATCGCCGGCGGCACTATCGACACTGGTCGCACCCTGCTCGGTGAGGTTGCCACCATGCCGACTATTGACTTTGCCGTCAACCGCGCCAGCGAAGTTGCGGGCGTTGATTACCCGCGTGAGACCGTCATTGGACGCCTGCGCGAGGTCGGCTGCGAGGTCGTCGACAACGGTGACCGCCTGGCTGTCACTCCGCCGACCTGGCGCTCCGACCTGACCATGTCCGCTGACCTGGTTGAGGAAATCCTGCGTCTGGAAGGCCTGGAAGACATTCCGGTTATCCTCCCAATCGCCCCGGCCGGTCGCGGTCTGACCGAGCGTCAGCTGCGCCGCCGCTTCGTCGGCCACGCGCTGGCTCACAATGGCTACCTGGAGATTCTGCCGACACCGTTCATTGCCAACGATGTCTTCGACGTCTGGGGCCTGGACGCTGATGACCCGCGTCGTAACACCGTCAAGGTTATCAACCCGTTGGAGTCCGACCACGCTCAGCTGGGCACGACTCTGCTGCCGTCCATGCTTGAATCGCTGAAGCGCAATGTTGCTCGCGGCCAGGTCGACCTGTCGCTCTACGGTGTGGAGCAGGTATCCATCGAGCGCGGTAACGGTGTCTCGCCGATGCCGTCTACCGCGGGTCTGCCGAGCGAGGCCGAGCGCGCCGAGCTGCTGAAGTCGCTGCCGGAGCAGCCGCTGCACGTCGCCACTGTCGCCTGCGGTCGTATCCGCCTGGATAGCCCGTGGGGTGACGAGGCCGCGTACACCGTCGCCGACGCCATCGAAGCCGCGCGCATTGTTGCCCGCGCTGCCAACGTCGAGCTGGAGATCCGTAACGCTGAGGTGCTGCCGTGGCACCCGGGCCGCTGCGCTGAGCTGCTTGTCGACGGCGAGGTCGTCGGCCACGCCGGTGAGCTGCACCCGAAGGTGTGCAAGGACGCTGGTCTGCCGGAGCGCACCTGCGCGATGGAGATTAATCTCGATGCACTGCCAGTGACGGAGCACCTGCCGGCGCCGGTACTCAGCCCGTTCCCGGCTGTCCACCAGGACGTCGCGCTTGTTGTCAGCGATGAGGTCTCCGCCGCAGAGGTGGAGAAGACTCTGGTGGAAGGTGCCGGTGAGCTCCTCGAATCCATTCGTATCTTCGATGTTTACCGTTCCGAGCAGATGGGCGAAGGCGTTCGCTCACTGGCGTACTCCCTGCGTTTCCGCGCACCGGACCGTACGCTGAAGGAAGAGGAAGCTTCCGCAGCTCGTGAAGCGGCCATTGAGCTGGCCACTACCCGTCACGGCGCTCAGCTGCGTGGCTAAAAGGGGAGACCACAGGGAGAGATACCCATGATTGGCATCTTGCGGCACCGCGGCAACAGGCTGAATAGCGCAGAGGCACGAGAGCAGCGCGTTGGAGTGCGCGCGGTGAGCAGCGCGAAGCCTGCGGCGACTGTGGCTGCAGCTGCTGTCACGGCAGGTCTGTTGCTCACCGGCGCGCCGAGTGCGGCTGCGCTGGTTGGCGGGGAGGCTGCTGCGCCTAGTGTGGCGGCGGACTCCGTGGTGTCAATCATGGTCCAGACCAGTCCCCATACCGGAAACTTTTGCACGGGAACTGCAATCGCCCCGCAGTGGGTAATGACCGCCGCCCACTGCGTGCGTGATGTCCCGCAGCAGGCTGGGGAAGTAGAGGTCGGTTTCGGTCAGGATTCCCACCGTGTTCCTATCGATAGCTGGGAAATTGCGCCCACCGGTGACGTAGCGCTTGTTCACCTTGCGGGCGACGCAGCTCTTCCGGGGTATCCCGCAATGGAACGTCGTCAAGCGTTTTCGGAGCAAGAAACGGCAGGCACGGTCTATGGGCGATCGCTGCTCGGCGATGTTGCGGATGGCTCGCTGCCGTCGGCGACCGTCACCGCTTCGATGTGTCCGGTGAAGTATCAACAATGCGTGCGGGAAGACTCCGTGTTGGCGCGCATGGAGCGCCCCGCGGCGTTGCAGGTAGGCGATTCGGGCGGACCGCTTTTTATCGACGGCCAGCTAGCGGCGGTGTTCTCGGGCGCGGTGGCTTTTGATGGCAGCGTGGCACCGGAGGAATCGGGTTACTATCTCTACACCACGACGTCATCGGTGGCGCAGTGGGCAGATGGCGTGATGAGCCAGGAGCCAAGCGTCGTAGTTGAATAGTCCGGCGTTGAGTAATCCGGCGCGCTGATTGAATGGCCGGCTCGGCGAACCAGATGTATGTACCGACGACGGCGTTATATTCATAATTCACTCACGTCACATCGATAGAATTCCAGCACTTTGGCGAC
Organism: Corynebacterium sp. HFH0082; assembly: GCF_000411235.1. Taxonomy (NCBI): domain Bacteria; kingdom Bacillati; phylum Actinomycetota; class Actinomycetes; order Mycobacteriales; family Corynebacteriaceae; genus Corynebacterium; species Corynebacterium sp. HFH0082. The sequence goes on along the minus strand of NZ_KE150404.1, from coordinate 1,951,402 downwards.
GAATTCTATGAATATCTTGCAACGCAGTGAATAAAAGTGTTGAATGTTTGGCATGAGTATTTCCGTTGCCATTGCTGGTGCGACCGGTTACGCAGGAGGAGAGATCCTCCGCCTCCTGTTGTCGCACCCGGCGTATCTTTCCGGCGAACTGACCATCGGCGCACTAACGGGAGCATCCAACGCGGGTGCCCGTGTGGGCGACATTATGCCTCATGTGGCACCTTTGGCTGATCGTCGTATTGAGCCGACTAATGGTGACACACTTGCCGGGCATGACGTGGTGTTCCTCGGCCTGCCCCACGGTCATTCGGCTGCGATTGCAGAGCAGTTGGGCGATGACACGGTGATTATTGACTGCGGCGCGGATTTCCGCCTGCAGGATGCCGATGAGTGGGAGCACTACTACGGCTCGGAGCACGCCGGTACCTGGACTTACGGTATTCCGGAGCTGCCGGGCAACAGGGAAGTAGTGGCTGCTTCCAAGCGTATTGCTGTGCCGGGTTGTTTCCCCACTGGCGGTACCATTACGGCACTGCCGGCAGTTGCAAAGGGTCTGGTCAAGCCGGATCTGTCCGTTGTTTCCGTCACCGGTACCTCCGGTGCGGGCAAGAAGGCAGCTGTGCCCCTGCTCGGGTCCGAGGTTATGGGCAATCTCCGCGCCTACAACACTGCGGGCAAGCACCGCCACACCGCAGAGTTCCTACAAAACCTCAAGCCGTACGCAGAGGCTCTCACCGTCAGCTTCACGCCGGTGCTCGCTCCGACGTCGCGCGGCATTCTCACCACCATCACCGCTCCGCTTGTCGACGGGGTGACGGAGGCAACCGCACGGGAGGCCTACCTCGAGTTCTACAAGGGTGAGCCGTTTGTGCAGGTGTTGGCCGAAGGGCTGCAGCCGCAGACGCAGTCGGTAATTGGCTCTAACTTGGTTCAGATTCAGGTTGAGGTAGATGAACGCGCCAAGCGTCTGGTGCTGACCTCGGCGATTGATAATCTGACAAAGGGCACCGGTGGTGCCGCAGTTCAGTGCATGAATTTGGTTACTGGACAGAATGAAACTGCAGGACTTCCATTGGTAGGAGTTGCCCCATGATGAAGGAAGAAAAAGAAGGTCTCGTCAACGTCGCTGGTGACGAAGGCGGCGTATGTGCACCTCAGGGGTTCGTGGCCAGTGGTGTCATTGCAGGCATCAAGGTCAGCGGAAACCCGGACATGGCGCTCATCGTAAACCAGGGGCCGGAGAAGACTGCTGCGGCTGTCTTTACTACCAACCGTGTCCAGGCTGCGCCGGTGACGGTATCCAAGAAGCACATCGCTGACGGCAAGCTGTCCGCTGTGGTGCTGAACTCGGGCAATGCCAACGCCTGCAATGGTCAGCCGGGTATTTCCGACGCCCTCGAAGTCTGTCAGAAGGTCGCAGATGAGCTCGGCGTCGATGTTACCGAGATTGGTACCTGCTCCACCGGCTTGATTGGTGACCGGCTGCCGATGGACATTGTTCTGGCAGGTGTGCCGAAGCTTTGTGAGAATCTGGGCAGCGATGCCGCCGCAGGTACGGCTGCAGCAGAAGCCATCTTGACCACTGACTTGGTGGCAAAGCAGGCCGTTGCGCATGGTGACGGATTCACTGTCGGCGCTATGGGCAAGGGTGTTGGCATGATTAGCCCGTCGATGGCCACGATGCTCGGTGTGATTACGACGGATGCGTCGGTAAGCGCAGAAATGGCGCACGAGGCTATTGCCAAGGCGAGCGAGGTTACGTTTAACCGCCTAGATATTGATGGCTCCACATCCACCAATGACACCGTCATCATTTTGGCCAACGGTGCCTCTGGTGTGAAGCCCTCGCAGGAGGAGCTCGACCAGGCAGTGCTCAGTGTGTGTGATTCCATCGCGCGCCAGATGCAGTCGGACGCCGAAGGCGTGACCAAGCGTGTGTCCGTGACCGTGCGTGGCACCGGTGGTGCTGAAGATGCTCTGGTAGCTGCTCGAATCATCGGCCGCGACAACCTCTTCAAGTGTGCGATGTTCGGTTCGGACCCGAACTGGGGTCGTGTGCTGGCGGCTGTCGGCACTGCACCGGTGGATATGGATCCGGAGCACATCACTGTTTCCTTCAACGGTCATGTAGTCTGTCGCGATACCGGTGGCACGCCTGATGCTCGTGAAGTGGATCTCTCCGGCAAGGACATTGCCGTGGAGGTTGACCTCGGTACTGGTAATCCGGAAGAGGCCACGATTCGTACGACTGACCTTTCCCACGACTACGTTCACATCAACTCGGCATATTCGTCGTAAAGGTTTTGAGGAGACTCTGCAATGGTTCACCAGTTGACCGAAGGGCTGTCCTTCGAACAGCGGGCACATGTGCTGGCGGAAGCACTGCCGTGGCTGCAGCACCACCGCGACAAGATTGTGGTGGTCAAGTACGGCGGTAACGCGATGACCGACCTGAAACTGAAGAAGGCCTTCGCGCAGGACATGGTTTTTCTGCGCACCGTGGGGGTGAAGCCGGTGGTTGTCCACGGTGGCGGCCCTCAGATTTCGTCGATGCTCAAGCGCCTGGGGCTGGAGGGAGAGTTCCGAGGCGGTTTCCGTGTCACGACTCCGGAGGTCATGGAAATTGTCCGCATGGTGCTCTTCGGGCAGGTCGGCCGCGAACTGGTGAACCTCATCAACGCCTACGGCCCCTATGCAGTGGGTACCTCTGGTGAGGACGGTGGCCTGTTCACTGGTACTCGACGAACGGTAAACGTCGGCGGCAAGGAAACAGATATCGGGCTGGTCGGCAATATCACCGAGGTGCACTCGGAAACGCTATTGGACCTGATTGATGCCGGACGTATTCCGGTGGTCTCTACGATTGCGCCGTCCGCTGATGGCAAAGAGGTCTACAACATCAACGCCGACACGGCAGCAGGTGCACTGGCATCGGCAATTAACGCGAACCGTTTGGTGATTCTGACTAATGTCGAGGGTCTCTACACGGATTGGCCGAACCGCGATTCGCTGGTGTCAAGGATTTCCACTTCGCATCTGCGAGAAATCCTCCCGACGCTGGATTCCGGAATGATTCCGAAGATGGAGTCCTGCCTGAACGCAGTGGATCAGGGAGTGCCTGCGGCCCACGTTATCGACGGCCGCCAGCCACACTCGGTGCTGCTGGAGCTGATGACTTCCGGCGGTATCGGCACAATGGTAGAGCCCGGATAAGGCAGAAAAGACGGACAAGAATTTACCGACATACATGTTAGGCAGGTCGAAAGACGACATGAGCGACTTCAAGCAGCAGTGGCAACACACGATGATGAACAATTACGGCACGCCGCGCATTGAGCTTGTGCAGGGTAAGGGCGCTATTGTCACGGATTCCGAGGGCAAGGAATACCTGGACCTGCTCGCCGGTATTGCAGTCAACGCGTTGGGTCACGCACATCCGGCCATCGTGGAAGCTGTGTCCAAGCAGATTTCCACGATGGGGCACGTGTCCAACATCTTCGCCTCTGAGCCACCACTGGCACTGGGCGAGAAGCTCATTGAGCTCACTGGCTGGGACACTGATGACACCCGAGTTATGTTCTGCAACTCCGGCACTGAGGCCAATGAAGCCGCGTTCAAGCTGGCGCGGTTGACGGGGCGCAATCGCATTATCGCTACCCACCACGGGTTCCACGGCCGTACCATGGGCGCACTTGCCATGACCGGCCAGCCCGACAAGCGCACCCCGTTCGAACCGATGCCGGGTGGAGTCGAGTTCGTGCCGTACGGTGACATTGACTTCCTCACCAAGACCATCGAATCCGATCCGTTGGGTGTCGCTGCGGTGATTCTGGAACCAATTCAGGGTGAGACCGGCGTGGTCGCACCGCCAGAGGGATACCTCGCTGCCGTCCGCGAACTGACCAAGCGCTTCGACGTTCTCATGATTGTCGACGAAGTACAGACCGGCATCGGCCGTACCGGCCAGTGGTTTGCCCACCAGCACGATGGCATCGTGCCGGATGTTATGACCCTGGCGAAGGGGCTCGGCGGCGGCCTGCCGCTGGGTGCTGTCATCGCCAACGGCCGCGCAGCGGAACTGTTTACTCCTGGTGCGCACGGCACCACCTTTGGTGGCAATCCGGTCTGTGCCGCTGCCGGCCTGGCCGTCATCGAGACGCTGGAAGAAGAAAAGCTGCTCAATCGAGTCACCGAGAAGGGCAAGGTCCTGGCTCGCAAGCTCGCGTCGTTAAGCCATGTCGATCACGTGCGTGGTCGCGGCTTCATGCTTGGACTGGTGCTGCGCGAGAACCTGGCGAAAGAAGCGGTTAACGCCGGTTATGAGCGTGGTGTCATTCTGAACGCTCCGCAGGCGAATGTGCTGCGTATTGTGCCGCCGTTGAACCTCAGCGATGAGGAAGTCAACCGTGCCGTCGAGTTGATTGATGCCTGCCTGAACGACGCCGCCGAGGCTGTCGCCAACAATGGAAGGAATTAGAAACTGATGCTCCGTCATTTTCTCGCCGATGATGACCTGACTCCACAGGAGCAGGCTGAGGTGCTGCAGTTGGCTGCAGAGCTGAAGGCAGCGCCGTACTCCCGCCGGCCGTTTGAGGGGCCACAGTCGGTTGCGGTGCTGTTCGACAAGACGTCGACTCGTACCCGTTTCTCCTTCGACGCTGGTATTGCGGCTCTGGGCGGCAACGCGATTGTGGTCGAAACCGGAAACTCGCAGATGGGCAAGGGCGAAACCTACCAGGACACCGCTGCTGTGCTCAGCCGCTTTGTCTCGGCAATCGTCTGGCGCACCTACGCGCAGTCCGGTTTGGAAGCCATGTCTGAAACCGCGACGGTGCCGATTGTCAACGCGCTTTCCGACGAGTTCCACCCGTGCCAGATTCTCGCTGACCTACAGACCATCATCGAGCACAAGTGCCCGGAGGAAGGCCAGACGGGACTGCGTGGCAAGAAGGCTGTGTACTTCGGCGATGGTGCCAACAACATGGCCAACTCCTACCTCGTGGGCTTCGCCACCGCAGGTCTGGACGTCACCATCTGTGCACCGGAGGACTTCCAGCCGGAGCAGGTCTACGTCGACCGTGCCAAGAAGGTCGCGGAGCAGACCGGTGCGGCCGTGTCCGTGACCGCGGACGTCGATGAGGCCATTGCCGGTGCTGACGTTGTCATCACCGATACCTGGGTCAGCATGGGTCAGGAGAACGACGGCCTGGATCGGCGTACTCCGTTCCTGCCGTACCAGGTCAACGCTGAGCTGATGGCCAAGGCAAATGAGGATGCCATCTTCCTGCACTGCCTGCCGGCATACCGTGGCAACGAAGTTACTGCCGAGGTCATCGATGGCCCGCAGTCGGTAGTCTTCGACGAGGCGGAAAACCGCATGCACGCTCAGAAGGCGTTGCTGACCTGGCTGGTGGAGAGGCAGTAAGGTCATGACCGCAGCACAACCAGGATCTCGCACAGCTCGGCAGACGCGCATCGCTGACCTGCTGGCGCAGCATCACGTGTCCAGTCAGGTTCAGCTCGTCGAGCTGCTTGCCGACGAAGGCATTGAGATTGCGCAGGCGACGTTGTCCAGAGACCTCGATGAGCTGGGCGCCCGAAAGATTCGCGATGGAGCCAACGGTTCGCGTTATTCCATCGTCGAAGACGCACTCGCTGTTTCCAGCGGGGCAGTGGCCAGGATGCGGCGTGTTTTAGACGAGCTGCTGGTCTCCATTGATCATTCGGGCACCATCGCGGTTGTGCGTACACCACCGGGAGCCGCACAGTATCTAGCCAGTGTGATTGACCGTGCGGGACTCAAAGAAATCGTTGGCACAATTGCGGGAGATGACACCGTAATGTGCCTGGCTAGAGAACCACTTTCCGGCGCTGACCTAGCCCAGCGTCTAGCCGCCGGAACGAACCAGTAAACTATTCCACGAAATGCTTTAAAGCACCGATTAAAGGAGCGCTTACCCTATGACCAACCGGGTTATTCTTGCTTACTCTGGTGGCCTCGACACCACCGTTGCTATTCCGTACCTCAAGGAAATGACCGACGGCGAAGTCGTCGCAGTTTCCATCGATGTCGGACAGGGCGGCGAGGACATGGAGTCCGTGCGTCAGCGCGCTCTGGATGCCGGCGCTGTCGAAGCTGTCGTTGTCGACGCTAAGGACGAGTTCGCCGAGGAGTACTGCCTGCCGACCATTAAGGCCAATGGTCTCTACATGAAGCAGTACCCGCTGGTTTCTGCACTGTCTCGCCCGCTGATTGTTAAGCACATGGCGAAGGCCGCAGAGGAGTTCGGTGGCACTCACGTCGCACACGGCTGCACCGGTAAGGGCAATGACCAGGTCCGTTTCGAGGTTGGTTTCGCCAACACCGCCCCGGATCTGAAGATTATTGCACCGGCTCGTGACTTCGCTTGGACCCGCGACAAGGCTATTGCCTTCGCTGAGGAGAAGGGTCTGCCAATTGAGCAGTCCAAGTCCTCTCCGTTCTCCATTGACCAGAACCTCTTCGGTCGCGCCATTGAGACCGGCTACCTGGAGGACCTGTGGAACGCACCGACCAAGGATGTCTACGCGTACACCGAGGATCCGACCCTGAACTTCAGCTCCCCGGACGAGGTCATCATCTCCTTCGAGGACGGTAAGCCGACTGCCATCGACGGCAAGAAGGTTTCCGTGCTTGAGGCCATCGAAGAGATGAACCGCCGCGCTGGTGCTCAGGGCATCGGTCGTCTGGACATGGTTGAAGACCGCCTGGTCGGCATTAAGTCCCGCGAGATCTACGAGGCTCCGGGCGCAATTGCCATCATGACCGCACACGCAGCGCTCGAGGACGTCACCGTTGAGCGTGAGCTGGCTCGTTACAAGCGCCAGGTCGAGGGCGAGTGGGCCAACCTGGTCTACGACGGCCTGTGGTTCTCGCCGCTGAAGCGCGCGCTGGATGCCTTCATCGAGGAGTCCCAGAAGGGCGTTTCCGGTGACATCCGCATGGTCATGCACGCAGGTCACTGCAACGTCAACGGTCGTCGTTCGAACACCTCGCTGTACGACTTCAACCTGGCTACCTACGACGAGGGCGACACCTTCGACCAGACCCTGGCTCGCGGTTTTGTCGAGCTGCACGGCCTGTCCTCGAAGATGGCCGCAAAGCGCGACTTCAAACTGTAAAGATTCTCCAGAGCGACTAGAGCGAAAGGCCTATTGGAAAAGACAATGGTCGAAAAGCACGGTACCAACGAAGGCTCCCTGTGGGGCGGCCGCTTTGCCGGTGGCCCGTCCGAGGCGATGGCCGCATTGAGCAAGTCCACCCATTTTGACTGGGTGCTCGCGCCTTACGACGTTCTTGCGTCCAAGGCCCACGCCCGAGTGCTGCATGCCCGTGGGCTGCTCAGCGATGCCGACTTTGACACCATGATCGAAGGCCTTGATCAGCTCGGTCGCGACGTTGCCTCCGGCGAATTTGGTCCAGAGCCGACAGATGAGGACGTCCACGGTGCCATGGAGCGCGGTCTGATTGATCGCGTCGGCCCGGAGGTCGGCGGTCGCCTGCGCGCTGGTCGTTCCCGCAATGACCAGGTGGCAACTCTGTTCCGCATGTGGCTGCGCGATGCCGTGCGCGGCGTTGCACTGGATGTCACTGACCTGGTTGCCGCCCTGGTGGCTCAGTCCAAGGCACATCCGGATGCCATCATGCCGGGCAAGACCCACTCCCAGGCAGCGCAGCCGGTATTGCTGGCCCACCAGTTGCTGGCTCACGCGCATCCGCTGCTGCGCGATCTGGACCGCATCCGCGATCTCGACCGTCGACTGGCTGTGTCCCCGTACGGTTCTGGTGCGCTCGCAGGGTCCTCGCTGCACTTGGATCCGGAAGCCATTGCTGAAGAGCTCGGCTTCGACTCTGCCACGGACAACTCCATTGACGGCACTTCTTCGCGTGACTTCGCCTCTGAGGCGGCATTCGTCTTCGCCCAGATTGCCGTGGACATGTCTCGCCTGGCAGAGGAAATCATCTACTGGGCCACCCCGGAGTACGGCTACGTCACTCTGGCTGATGCCTGGTCGACCGGGTCGTCCATCATGCCGCAGAAGAAGAACCCGGACGTGGCAGAACTGACCCGCGGTAAGACCGGTCGCCTGATCGGTAACCTCGCTGGTCTTATGGCCACGCTGAAAGCGCAGCCGCTGGCCTACAACCGTGACCTCCAGGAGGACAAGGAGCCTTTGGTGGACTCGGTTGAGCAGCTAACCTTGCTGCTGCCGGCCCTGACCGGCCTGGTGGCAACGCTGACCTTCCATGAAGACCGTCTGCGCGAGCTCGCTCCGGCGGGCTACACCCTGGCCACGGACTTGGCCGAGTGGCTGGTCCGCGAGGGCGTACCGTTCCGCGACGCTCACGAGGCATCCGGCCAGTGCGTCCGCATCGCGGAGTCCAAGGGCGGTATCGGTCTGGACGAGCTTTCCGACGAGGACCTCGCCGGTGTCCACCCGGCACTGACTCCAAAGGTCCGTGAAGTGCTTACTATCGACGGCGCTGTCGCTTCCCGCGATACTCGCGGCGGCACTGCGGGTGTCCGTGTTGCAGAGCAGCTCGCTCGCGTCGACGAGAAGAACACTGAGCTAAAGCAGTGGGCTGAAAAGCCGGTTCGCGGCTAAAACTGGCAAAGCTGGCAACCTGCTAGCTCAGCTAACGCGGCTAATTAATCGGTGTGCGGTCAATCGACCTCACGCCGATTTTTTACAGCCCGGGGAGAAAGTAGAAAAACCAGCAACCCGACAACTGATGACCCGACAACTGGCAACCCGAAAAATTGCGGGCTCCACGTGCGAATACGGGCTGCAAATGTGAAACTGTGTAAGTTTATGACACTTTCAGGCCATTTTTCGGGCCATTTCTGTCATAAACGTAGTCAGTAACTCGGATCGACCCGCCGCCGCCAGTCATAAACGTAGTCAGTAACTCGAATCGACCCGCCGCCGCCAGCAACCCCGTAATGCCAGGGTGCCCCCGAAGTGACGCAGATTACTGATTATTTCTATATCTGTTGCCAGGTTTGGCCGGGTCTCTTACCATAATTTCATGGCGGAAAGTACGCGGTCGAGCGGTGGAAATCGCAGCTCACGAGATAAAAATAAAAATCAGAGTGGTAGCAAGAAAGGGTGCATGGGCCCGGGGGCAATTCTTGCAGTCATTTTGATTGTCATCGCGGCTGTTGCAGTCTATGTCGGTCGCGGCGGTAGTATCCCAGGTTTTTCTGGTGGCAGCTCCGGAGGAAACCGTGATTTCTTCGGTGGTGAAAAGACCGTCGTCAAGGCGATCGTTGGCTCTGAGAAGAAGCCCTTCTTCGAAGACAAAGAGGTCCAGAAGGCTCTTGCCTCTCACGGCTATACGGTAGAAGTAAAGACGGCGGGTTCGCGTCGGATGGCCACGGATGTGGATCTGGATTCCTTCGACTTGGCATTTCCGTCGTCAGCACCGGCAGCGGAGAAAATTGCCGAGAAAATGAGCGGCGCTGAGCGGTACGACGTCTTCTACACACCGATGGCGATCGCTACTTTCGACAACATCTTGCAGGCATTGGCGCGGGAAAATGTTGCTCGCCAACAGGGCACTACGTGGCAGGTAGATATGGCAGCGCTGGCCACGATGCAGCACGACAATGTCCGCTGGCGTGACTTCGCGGAGAACGATTATCCGTCGCCGCGCACGGTGCAGATGTCCACGACGGACATTCGTTCGTCGAACTCGGCCGCAATGTACTTGTCGCTCATGTCTTGGATTACCAATGAAGGCCGGATTGTGTCTGACAATGGGCAGGTCAATGCGGTCTTGCCAGAGCTCACCCCGCTGTTCACCGGCCAGGGATACACGGAGTCCTCATCTGCTGGACCATTTTCGGACTACCTCTCGCAGGGTGTCGGCTCAAAGCCAATGGTGATGGTCTACGAGTCGCAGTTCCTGGGGGAGAACAGTGCCCCGAACAGCCGGTTGAAGCCGGAAATGCGCCTGGCGTATCCATCGCCGACGATTCTGAGTACTCACGTGGCGCTGGGCTTTAACGACAATGGCGCTGCGGTCGCGCGGCTCCTCGCGGAAGACCCTGAGCTTCAGAAGCTGGCGGCCAAGCACGGTTACCGATCCAGCCAGCCTGAGGCGATGGAGGAATTCCAGACGCAGTTGAAGACGGGCCAGGAGGTCTCCACCGATTTTGTGGACTCCATTGATCCGCCGAGTTTCGACATCCTCGAGCAGCTTATTGAGGGTGTTTCCCGTGGATACCAGAGCCCTCCGAGGCCGGAAACGGAAGAGGGGTAAAGCCGAATGAACATGGATCGAATGAACATGGATAAGGCACCAACTGCCCTCCGCAAAATGCTTCTTGGCCTCGTCGGTGTGCTCGGCATCTTCGCTGTCGCGGCCTGCTCCGACGGTGGCCTGAACCTGCCGCTGGGCTCAGACGATGACAAGACGAACAAGATCAACGTCGATTCTGATCTCAAGGGCTCGACTATGCGCATCGCCGGGGCCACGGAGCTTGCAGAGCTCCAGCCACTGATGCAAAAGGCCTCCGACGACCTCGGTTTTACTATTAACCTTGAGCTTCTCGACGGCACCGTGAAGAACAGCCACGCGCTTGTCGCAGGCGAATTCGACAACGACTTTGATGCCACTTGGTTTGCTACCAACCGGTACGTTGATCTGCTCGGTGGGGCTGACAAGCTGGGCGAAGCCAAGAAAGTCGCCACCTCACCCGTAGCGTTCGGTATCCATTCGGCGAAGGCTCGGGAGCTCGGTTGGGATACCAAGCAGCCGACGTGGGCTGAGATCGCGGAGGCTGCGTCGTCAGGCAAATTGGCCTACGGCATGACCAACCCCGCGGAATCGAACTCGGGCTTTTCCGGTGTGGTGTCGGTTGCGACCGCGTTCGCCGACACCGGATCGGCGCTGACTACGGGGGATATCAACCGCACCACGCCTGAACTGCAGAAGTTCTTCGAGGGGCAGAAGATGACCTCGGGTTCGTCGGGGTGGCTGCGCGACAAGTTCCTGGATGAGCCGGACTCCGTCGACGCGCTCATCAACTATGAAGCTGTGTTGCAGCAGATGAATAAAGAGGGCGCTGACCTGGAAGTTGTTGTTCCGAGCGACGGTGTCATCAGTGCGGATTACCCGCTGACGCCACTAGCACAGCCCGCTAATGATCTCGCCGCGCGGCAGACGGAGGCTCTCGGACAGTGGCTGGAAGCAAACTCGCAGGTTCTCGCCGACCACTTCCTGCGCCCGGTCTCCGATGACGCCAACCTGCCGGAAAGCATGACCAACAGCGTCATTATCGAGCTGCCGTTCCCGGGTGATCGCGCCGTCACGGACCGCCTTATTGAGGCCTACGACAATGACCTGCGCGTGCCCGGAGAGTCGGTCTTTGTTCTCGACACCTCCGGTTCAATGTTCGGTGAGCGCATCGCTGATCTACAGGCGACGATGCGCGCAATCGTCGACCGCAGTGCACGCACGGAAACGGGAAGCGTGGGGTTGCGAAACCGCGAAATCGCGACGATTCTGCCGTTCAGCACGACCGTCGGCGAGCCCACGACCACGACAATTGACGGCCCGGAATCGCGCGCGCAGCTCACCGCCGCCATCGATGGTCTGTACGCAGAGGGCGAGACGGCGCTTTACGACGCACTGATTCAAGCCTTCGACCTTCTCGGCAGCTCGGATAAGAACTCCATCCCGTCCATCGTGGTGTTGACCGATGGTCAGGTAACGTCGGGCAAAAGCTTTGCGGAATTCCGCGATTTCTACCAGTCCAAGGGCGGGAATCTGCCGCCGGTATTCGTCATTCGCTATGGCGAGGCGGATCCGGGAGAAATGCAGGAACTTGCGAATCTGACCGGTGGTAAGGTTCTTGAATCCCGTGAGACCGAGCTTGCTGATGTGTTCAAGGAGATTCGTGGCTACCAGTAAATCCTCCGGCACTTCCTCCGGTACTTCCTCCGGCGGTGGCTTTCTCAACAGTCCCGCCAACATTGTCGGGCTCATCCTTGCCATCGCCGTCGTGCTGCTGCACCTGACCGTGGGGCTTGGTTTCCTGTGGCCGGTTGTTGCGATTGCCGCGTGGGGCGCGTCGGTTGCTTTGTTGCCGAGGCAGAGCAAAGAGGCGCAGAAGTCCGTTAGTTCGGCGCCGAAGCCTGAGATCCCACAGCGTCGCCCGCTCAATCCATCTGAGCTGCGTAGGAATCTTCACCGGACATTGGGCAGGCTTTTCGATGCCCAGCCTGGCGAAGATCTTGGCAACGCCGCAAATGACCTGGGTGCGACGCTGGAATCCGTCCTGAGCGAGTGGAAGTATCTCAAAGATTATCCCGAGCAGAAGGTAGTCATCGGCGGCATTATCCAGGAGTACTTGCCGCAGACAGTCAACTCCTATCTCGCGGTCCCGGAGCGTCTGCGTCACAAAGCCGAGAATCCGGCTCGGGAGTCCATCGACCTGCTGCATTCCGCGGTGCAGAAGATCCAGGATGCTATCGGCCAGGACAACCTGATTGCTTTGGAAGGTCAGCGTGACACCCTGGCAATTCAGTTCGGTAAGATAGTGGACTATGAGCCTTGATCCGAAACTCCTTGAAATCCTCGCATGCCCGCGTGACAAGGGGCCGCTTGAATACCTCGAAGATGAGCAGGTGCTGGTCAATCCTCGCCTGAAGATCGCCTACCGCATCGACGAAGGCATTCCGGTCATGCTTTCCGACGAAGCTATCGCCTGGGACAAGTAATTGCCTTTCCCGCTTCCCGACGGCTACCGCGCCCTCGACCGCACTGTGCTGTCGGGAGCTCCCATTGAGGCTGCGAAGACGCTGCTCGGGTGTGTAATTGTCATCCCCGCTGAGGATGTTATCGCCACCATCACCGAGGTCGAGGCCTATGGTGGCCCAGTTGACCAGCGTTATCCCGACCCGGCCGCGCACTGCTTTATGGGGCCAACCGACCGCAATCGCGCCATGTTTGGCCCGGCGGGGCATTGGTATATCTACCGCTCCTATGGCATCCACTTTTGTGCCAACATCACCAGCGCTACGGACGGCACGGGCGGGGGAGTGCTAGTCCGTTCCGTTCGCATTGAGCAGGGTATGGATGCGGTGCGTCGTCGCCGTGGTGAAAAGCCCGCGGTTGCGGGTCTCGGACGTGGTCCGGGCAATGTTGGTCAGGCGCTTGGCCTTGACCTAAGCGACTATGGGGCAGATGCGCTGGATCCGTCGTCACGCGTGTTTGTGGCGCAGCCGGAGACCGCCGATTTAGTTAGCGACATCCACGCAGGCCCGCGCGTGGGTGTTCGCCGAGCTGCGAATAGGCCGTGGCGGCTGTGGCTGCCGGACGATTCCGTCTCAGTCTATCGTCGCCACAAGAAGGCCGTTGAGGAGTTCTAGGTCACCCTCGCGGTGAACGTCGGCAAGCGAAACGTTACGATGGAGGACGTGACTGAACAGAACATTATCGACGAACTACAGTGGCGTGGGCTGATCAATCAGTCCACCGATGTTGACGTGCTGCGCGAGGCGTGCGAAAGCCCCATTACTCTGTATTGCGGTTTTGACCCAACGGGCGATTCGCTGCACGCGGGCCACCTGGTTCCGATGATTATGTTGCGTCGTTTCCAGCTGGCCGGTCACCACCCAATTGCGCTTGCGGGTGGCGCCACGGGCTTCATCGGCGATCCGCGTGATGTCGGTGAGCGATCGATGCTCAGCCAGGACGCCATTGAGCATAACCTGGAGGCCATCAAGGGCCAGCTGCGTCGTTTCATTGACTTTGAGGGCGAGGCCCCGGCGACGATGGTCAATAATGCGGACTGGACTATGAACATGTCCGTCATTGACTTCCTTCGCGATGTCGGCAAGAACTTCTCCCTCAACACCATGCTCGACCGCGACACTGTGAAGCGCCGCCTCGAGTCCGACGGCATCTCCTACACCGAGTTTTCCTACATGCTGCTGCAGTCCAACGACTACGTGCAGCTGCGCCGTAACTACGATTGCGTGCTGCAGATTGGCGGCGGCGATCAGTGGGGCAACATCGTCTCTGGTGTCGACTTGAACAGGCGTATCGACGGTGCCAAGGTGCACGGTCTGACCGTGCCGCTGGTGACCGATGCGCAGGGTCAGAAGTTCGGTAAGTCCACCGGTGGTGGCAAGCTGTGGCTGGATGCTGAAAAGACTTCGCCGTACTCCTGGTACCAGTACTTCCTCAATGCCGGTGACTCGGTTGTTATCGACTACCTGCGTTGGTTCACCTTCCTGACTCAGGAGGAGATTGCGGAGTACGAGGTCGCTGTTGAGGAGCGTCCGTTCAAGCGTGAAGCGCAGCGTCGTCTGGCGCAGGAGATGACCAACCTGGTCCACGGCGAAGAGGCCACCAAGGCTGTTGAGCTGGCAGCGCAGGCACTGTTTGGTCGCGCTGAGCTGACCGAACTGGACGAGACCACTCTGGCGGGTGCGGTCTCTGAGACCGAGGTTGCGGAGATTGCCGAAGGGGAACCGCGTACTGCTGTTGACCTCCTGGTTGCTGCGGGTCTTGCCAAGTCGAAGGGCGAAGCACGCCGCACCATTAAGGAAGGTGGCGCGTACGCCAATAACCAGCGCATCGAGGACGAAGCGTGGGAGCCTGCCGCCGAGGACCTGCTGCACGGCAAGTGGATTGTGCTGCGCCGCGGCAAGAAGAACTTCGCTGGTGTGAAGTTCGTATAGGTGCCGGTTGGTCTCCGTACAGGTGCGTTGTTGGCCTCTAGATCAATTGGTGTTTATGCAGCTTGATTCTTTTTAGGTAGCTGGGCTAAGGCTCCGGGCAAGCTAGGAGAATGATGATTTCAGAATCATTGACTCCTGGTCAGTCCGGAGTCTTGGTTGTTTTAGGGGAGCGTAGAAACCGGAGCCAAGGTGGTAGTGATGAGCGAAATCTACCGGCTTTCGTTAAGGGGAGTGGGCTTCCGGTCCTTGGTGAATCGCTCTACTGCACAGGCAAAACGCTAGTTCACATCTATCTACCTGGGGTTTTGTGTCTTTAGGTGAGGTGTGTGTAATGTATTCGGAGGTCAGCGTGGCCAGGCGGTTGTTGTCTGGTTGGCTGATGTGGGGGAAATGTTTTCGTGCGGTTAGCCGCTGGGAGTCGTTGGTTTGACTTTCTGGTTAATTGTTTGTTAATGTTTTCTCTCGCTGCTCACGGGGTGGCTGCTGCTTGGTTGTGGTGGTTGTTTTGTGGGTGTGTTGTGTGAGAACTCAATAGTGTGCCGATGTACTAACTAATACTTTTTTGGGAAAGTGCTTGTTTGGTTGTCGTTTGCGCGTGTGTTGCTGGTGGGTGCCAGGGGCCTTTGTTTGTTTTGGGTCCTTTTGTGCTTGCGGGTGATGGATTGCGTGGCGGCGCCTTTGTTTGGGTGCTTTTCGCGTGGTTTTTTCATTTGTGGGAAAGATCATGGTTGTTCTCTTCTTTTTTGGCCTCGTCGGTTCGAAGGGGAGAACGTTTTATTTTTGGATAACGGCCAGGCCGCGCACTGTTTGTGGTGTGTGGTGGTTGTTTGTTTTGTTTTTGTCAGGTTTTTGGGCCTTTCATTGTTTTTTTGATTCTTCTGATTTGAAGGGTTTTTGATGGAGGGTTTGATCCTGGCTCAGGACGAACGCTGGCGGCGTGCTTAACACATGCAAGTCGAACGGTAAGGCTCCAGCTTGCTGGGGTACACGAGTGGCGAACGGGTGAGTAACACGTGGGTGACCTGCCCTGCACTTCGGGATAAGCCTGGGAAACTGGGTCTAATACCGGATAGGACCGCACCGTGAGGGTGTGGTGGAAAGTTTTTTCGGTGTGGGATGGGCCCGCGGCCTATCAGCTTGTTGGTGGGGTAATGGCCTACCAAGGCGGCGACGGGTAGCCGGCCTGAGAGGGTGGACGGCCACATTGGGACTGAGACACGGCCCAGACTCCTACGGGAGGCAGCAGTGGGGAATATTGCACAATGGGCGGAAGCCTGATGCAGCGACGCCGCGTGGGGGATGACGGCCTTCGGGTTGTAAACTCCTTTCACCATCGACGAAGGGTTTCTGACGGTAGATGGAGAAGAAGCACCGGCTAACTACGTGCCAGCAGCCGCGGTAATACGTAGGGTGCGAGCGTTGTCCGGAATTACTGGGCGTAAAGAGCTCGTAGGTGGTTTGTCGCGTCGTCTGTGAAATTCCGGGGCTTAACTCCGGGCGTGCAGGCGATACGGGCATAACTTGAGTACTGTAGGGGAGACTGGAATTCCTGGTGTAGCGGTGAAATGCGCAGATATCAGGAGGAACACCGGTGGCGAAGGCGGGTCTCTGGGCAGTAACTGACGCTGAGGAGCGAAAGCATGGGGAGCGAACAGGATTAGATACCCTGGTAGTCCATGCCGTAAACGGTGGGCGCTAGGTGTGGGTTTCCTTCCACGGGATCCGTGCCGTAGCTAACGCATTAAGCGCCCCGCCTGGGGAGTACGGCCGCAAGGCTAAAACTCAAAGGAATTGACGGGGGCCCGCACAAGCGGCGGAGCATGTGGATTAATTCGATGCAACGCGAAGAACCTTACCTGGGCTTGACATATACAGGATCGCGCCAGAGATGGTGTTTCCCTTGTGGCTTGTATACAGGTGGTGCATGGTTGTCGTCAGCTCGTGTCGTGAGATGTTGGGTTAAGTCCCGCAACGAGCGCAACCCTTGTCTTATGTTGCCAGCACGTTGTGGTGGGGACTCGTAAGAAACTGCCGGGGTTAACTCGGAGGAAGGTGGGGATGACGTCAAATCATCATGCCCCTTATGTCCAGGGCTTCACACATGCTACAATGGTCGGTACAGTGGGTTGCCAGTCCGTGAGGGCGAGCTAATCCCGCAAAGCCGGTCTCAGTTCGGATCGGGGTCTGCAACTCGACCCCGTGAAGTCGGAGTCGCTAGTAATCGCAGATCAGCAACGCTGCGGTGAATACGTTCCCGGGCCTTGTACACACCGCCCGTCACGTCATGAAAGTCGGTAACACCCGAAGCCAGTGGCCTAACACATTTTGTGGGGGAGCTGTCGAAGGTGGGATTGGCGATTGGGACGAAGTCGTAACAAGGTAGCCGTACCGGAAGGTGCGGCTGGATCACCTCCTTTCTAAGGAGATTATTTTTTCTT
>NZ_KE150404.1:1338348-1934073 GCF_000411235.1 Corynebacterium sp. HFH0082 | reverse complement strand
TTTTTGGGTGGAACACCTACTGGTTAGATCACTGACATTGATGGTGGTCTGCGCGCGTGTAAGTGATGATCAGGCGTTTGTGGTGCTTTCCTTTTTTGTGTTGGTTGGTTGTTGGTGCGCTGTTGGGTGTCTGGGATGACACACGTGTTGTTGTTCCTGTATGACAGGTTGCTGCATGCTGCAGGTGGGCTGCTGTTTGGTGGTTTGTTCTGTGGTGTGTGGGTGTTGTGTGAGAACTGGATAGTGGACGCGAGCATCTTGTTTTTCTGTAAGTTCGATTTTGTCAAGCAGTTTTTCTGTTTGTGATTGTTCTTAGTTATTTGTTTGTGTGTTGTGTTGTAAGGGCGCATGGTGGATGCCTTGGCATAGTAGGCCGATGAAGGACGTGAGAGGCTGCGATAGGCCTCGGGGAGCTGCCAACTGAGCGTTGATCCGAGGGTGTCCGAATGGGGAAACCTGGCCGTCGTTGTGGGCGGTCGCCGTTAGATGAATTCATAGTCTAATTGGTGGTTACGCGGGGAAGTGAAACATCTCAGTACCCGTAGGAGTAGAAAACAATTGTGATTCCGTTAGTAGTGGCGAACGAACGTGGATGAGGCTAAACCGCGTGCGTGTGATACCTGGCAGGGTTTGCGTGCGTGGGGTTGTGGGGATGCATTTGTGCAGGGTCTGCTAGTCCTGCGTTGCGTGTGTGTGGGTGTAGCGGAAGTGGATTGGAATGTCCTGCCGTAGACGGTGAGAGTCCGGTACGTGAAACACTTGCATCTGCAATTGGTGTGTTGCCCGAGTAGCAGCGGGCTCGTGGAATCTGCTGTGAATCTGCCGGGACCATCCGGTAAGCCTAAATACCTGCTTATGACCGATAGCGGATTAGTACCGTGAGGGAATGGTGAAAAGTACCCCGGGAGGGGAGTGAAATAGTACCTGAAACCATGTGCTTACAATCCGTCAGAGCCTCTTTGTGGGGTGATGGCGTGCCTTTTGAAGAATGAGCCTGCGAGTCAGCGGCATGTCGCGAGGTTAACCCGTGTGGTGGGGTAGTCGTAGCGAAAGCGAATACTAACTAGTGTGTTTTTAGTGGCATGTCCTGGACCCGAAGCGGGGTGATCTACCCATGGCCAGTGTGAAGCAGAGGTAAGACTCTGTGGAGGCGCGAACCCACTTAGGTTGAAAACTGAGGGGATGAGTTGTGGGTAGGGGTGAAAGGCCAATCAAACTCCGTGATAGCTGGTTCTCCCCGAAATGCATTTAGGTGCAGCGTCGTGTGTTTCCTCCTGGAGGTAGAGCTACTGGTTGGTTTAGCGGGACTATCATCTTAGCGACATCAGCCAAACTCCGAATGCCGGTGAGGTCAGAGCACGGCAGTGAGACTGCGGGGGATAAGCTTCGTAGTCGAGAGGGAAACAGCCCAGATCGCCGGCTAAGGCCCCTAAGGGTGTGCTAAGTGGAAAAGGATGTGGGATCGCGAAGACAACCAGGAGGTTGGCTTAGAAGCAGCCATCCTTGAAAGAGTGCGTAATAGCTCACTGGTCGAGTGGTTCTGCGCCGACAATGTAGTGGGGCTCAAGTACACCGCCGAAGCCGCGGCAATCACCTTTTTGGTGGTTGGGTAGGGGAGCGTCGCGTGACTGCTGTGAAGCGCTGGGGTAACCCTAGTGTGGAGTGTGCGCGAGTGAGAATGCAGGCATGAGTAGCGAATGAGGAGTGGAAAACTCCTCCGCCGAATGACTAAGGGTTCCTGGGCCAGGTTAATCCTCCCAGGGTGAGTCGGGGCCTAAGGCGAGGCCGACAGGCGTAGTCGATGGATAACGGGTTGATATTCCCGTACCCGTGTGTCCGCGCCCATGGTGAATCAGGGATACTAACCCACCTGAACACGCGCCGTTTACTAGCCTTTTAGGTTGGTTGGTGTGTGTGATGCTGGGGACCTGAACTGGTAGTAGCCAAGTGATGGGGTGACGCAGGAAGGTAGCCGTGCCACGTGATGGATATCGTGGTGTAAGCGTGTGGCCCGTGTTCTAGGTAAATCCGGAGCACATATAGGGTGAGGCGTGATGCGTACCCGTTTTGGGGAAGTTGGTGATCCTATGCTGCCGAGAAAAGCCTCTAGCGATGTGGATATACGGCCCGTACCCGAAACCGACACAGGTAGTCAGGTAGAGAATACTAAGGCGATCGGGAGAACTGTGGTTAAGGAACTCGGCAAAATGCCCCCGTAACTTCGGGAGAAGGGGGGCCATGACTGGTGACCGACGTGGTTGAGCTGGTTGTGGCCGCAGAGAATAGAGGGAAGCGACTGTTTACTAAAAACACAGGTCCGTGCGAAGACGGTGAAGTCGATGTATACGGACTGACGCCTGCCCGGTGCTGGAAGGTTAAGAGGACCTGTTAGATCCCTTTTGCGGGGTCGAAGCGGAGAATTTAAGCCCCAGTAAACGGCGGTGGTAACTATAACCATCCTAAGGTAGCGAAATTCCTTGTCGGGTAAGTTCCGACCTGCACGAATGGCGTAACGACTTCCCTGCTGTCTCAACCACAGACCCGGCGAAATTGCAGTACGAGTAAAGATGCTCGTTACGCGCGGCAGGACGAAAAGACCCCGGGACCTTCACTATAGCTTGGTATTGGTGTTCGGTTCGGTTTGTGTAGGATAGGTGGGAGACTGTGATGCCTCAACGCCAGTTGGGGTGGAGTCGTTGTTGAAATACCACTCTGATCGTATTGGACATCTCAACCTCGGCCCGTGATCCGGGTTAGGGACAGTGCCTGGTGGGTAGTTTAACTGGGGCGGTTGCCTCCCAAAGAGTAACGGAGGCGCCCAAAGGTTCCCTCAGCCTGGTTGGCAATCAGGTGTTGAGTGTAAGTGCACAAGGGAGCTTGACTGTGAGACTGACAGGTCGAGCAGGTAGGAAACTAGGGACTAGTGATCCGGCACCGGCTTGTGGAAGCGGTGTCGCTCAACGGATAAAAGGTACCCCGGGGATAACAGGCTGATCTTCCCCAAGAGTCCATATCGACGGGATGGTTTGGCACCTCGATGTCGGCTCGTCGCATCCTGGGGCTGGAGTAGGTCCCAAGGGTTGGGCTGTTCGCCCATTAAAGCGGCACGCGAGCTGGGTTTAGAACGTCGTGAGACAGTTCGGTCTCTATCCGCCGCGCGCGTAGAAACTTGAGGAAGGCTGTCCCTAGTACGAGAGGACCGGGATGGACGTACCTCTGGTGTGCCAGTTGTCCCGCCTGGGGCATGGCTGGTTGGCTACGTACGGAAGGGATAACCGCTGAAAGCATCTAAGCGGGAAGCCTGTTCCAAGATTAGGTTTCTTTTGAGGTCCCCTATAGATGATGGGGTTGATAGGCCGGATCTGGAAGCATCGTAAGGTGTGGAGGTGACCGGTACTAATAGACCAAACATTCAACACACAAAATAGAGTGTGAAATACAAGGGTTTTGCTCGCGTCTACTGTTCAGTGTCTGGCATGACACCACCCACCCGAAGTTTTGTGGTGGGGTGTGGTTGGTGCCTGGTTTTTGTCGGTGGTGTTAGCGGTGGGGTCACGCCCGGTCCCATTCCGAACCCGGAAGCTAAGTCCACCAGCGCCGATGGTACTGCACTCGGGAGGGTGTGGGAGAGTAGGTCGCCGCCGGCATTAATAATTGTTGGTGGGTCGTGGTTGCTATTTCCCCTTTGTGGGGTGGTGGCTGCGGCCCGCTTTTGTTTTACCCACAAGTAAACGGAGTTCAATTATTGGGTAATGCGTGGCGCTATACCAAATACTTCTGGCGCAATTGGTTGATGTCGGCGTCGGAAAGCCCGATGCCCTGTCGTACGAAGTTGTCGAAAGTACCGTAGTTCTCTTCGATAGCGCCCCACGACATCTTGAGCCACTCTTTGTCTACCGCGTTCTTGCGATTGAGGTAGGTGTTGCTGGCAAGGAAGTCCTGCTCGATTACTTCGTAACTAACTCCTAGGATAGCCAAGAAGAACGCGGCACCGAGGCCGGTTCGATCTTTGCCCGCACTGCAGTGGAATACAACGGCACCGTCTTCGTATGCGAGGGCTTGGAGGAGATCTTTCCAAGCGGTTCGCGGTGCTTCTCCGGTAATCATCAACTCATAGCCGAGCAGTTGGCCGAAGTACTTCACTTCATCGTCGAAAATCTCTGCATCGTGCGCTTTGATGCTTTCTCCCGCCGCTTCGTAGAACTCCGGTGCATGGCCGTAAAGCTGTTCGCCAGTTGTTGCGACAGGACTTTTCACGAAGCCCAAGCCATTGCGAACATCGATGATGTCCGCTACTTGGTAAGTCACGCTGTCGGGCAATATGTCTGGGGCTTCGTTGCGCTCTTTAATGTTTCGCAAATCGACGACGCGTGTCACACCTGCCTGCGTCATCCGGGCAAGGTCTTCGTCACTAGGTTCTCGTAAGGCGTTTGACCTGTATCCCAGGCCGCGGCGGATGTGGCGACCGTCCTCGGTCATGATTGGGTTGGCGCTACTGCCCGCTACATCGCGGAAGTTACTGAGCGAGGAAAGTGAGCCGGACTCGATAGGGGCTGGGGATCCGGTTGGGGCCGTGGCGGTTGTAGTCTGCCCGGTGACCTGTGTCTCGGTCGCACTAATCCCTGTTGTGACTGCATTAAACAAGGAGGCGTCAGGGCTAGCCGATGCGGGCGATGGGGAAATAGTGCCGAGTGGTAGAAGAAGGGCCGCGGTTAGGGCAGCGGCTTTAGCGGGATAGTTCGCGCGGCTCAGGTTAGTTGTATTCACGGGTATTGAGGTTAGTGTGCCTCAGGTTTTCGGCAACTTATAAGAAAAGCTCTTTCGCGCATGGACATGCCCGCACAACAGACCGCGTTGAAACGCGGTAAGAACGTAGCGGGGGTACCTGACTGTATTACCCAGAAAAGGCTCTTCTACCTGCGTAAATTAGCCAACGCTAATCACCATCTGAAACATGACCTAAATGCTTCGCAATTTCATAACATATTTACTTGTTAAATAGGGAACCCTAAGCTAATGTCTCACAGGTAATGATTACCTAAGTAAGTGATTGGGTGATGGCGTCGACGTGACGTTTGCTCAACAATCCTACTGTGACCGAAGGGATGCCTTTCAGTGGTGCGTTCTAACTCCGGCCGAATTCGCAATGTCCGCAATATCGTAGCCGCATCTGTTGCGAGCCTTGGACTTGTTCTTGGTGCATGTTCTACCGATGCCGGTAATGAGGATAAGTCTGCAGCTGCAGGCAACGAGTCTACTATTACCGTTACTGATAACCACGGTGAGCAGACCGTACCTGCCAAGATTGACTCCGTTGTGGCCACGGACAACCGTTCCTTCGAAATGCTCGATCAGTGGGGTATTAAGCTGGCTGCAGCTCCGAAGCCGATTATTCCGTTCACGGTTACCGACTACAAGGACAACCCTGATATTCAGGACATCGGCAATCACCGCGAGCCAAATCTGGAAATCGTTGCTGCTGCCGACCCGGACTTGATCGTCAACGGTCAGCGTTTCCGCAAGTACTACGATGACATGAAGAAGCTCGCCCCGAACTCTGCAATCGTGGAGTTTGAGCCGCGCGAGGGCCAGCCGCTGGACGAGGAGCTCAAGCGCCACGCTAAGGGCCTGGGCACCATCTTCGGTAAGGAGAAGGAAGCCGATCAGCTCATCGCGGATTTCGATAAGGCCCTGGAGCGCGCTCGCAAGGCTTACAACCCGGACGTGAAGGTTATGGCGCTGAACTCGTCGGGAGGCACCCTCGGCTACATTGCTCCGACCGTTGGTCGCACCTTCGGCCCGCTGTTTGATCTGATTGGCATGAAGCCGGCACTGGAGGTCGACAAGGCCAGCGATGATCACCAGGGTGATGAGATTTCCGCCGAGTCCATCGCTAAGGCGAACCCGGACTTCATCATGGTTCTCGACCGCGATGCTGGCACCTCGGTGCGCGGTACCGATGAGTACCGTTCGGCGCAGTCTGTGGTCGAGGAAGCTGCTCCGCTGAAGAACGTGAAGGCCGTCAAGGAGGGCAAGATCTACTACGCCCCAGAGGACACTTACACCAACGAGTCCATCATCACCTACACGGAGATTTTGAACGAGCTTGCCGACGCCTTCGAGCAGGCCTAATAGTTCTCTGACCAGTCACAGGAGTACCTCACCAACTCTATGCAGAAGTTACTGGAACCCCGATTAGCCATTGGGATTGCCGTTGTGGCAGTCCTGGTGGCTATGTCGCTGTTTGTAGGCCAATACGACATCCTGGGCGCCGACGACGGCTGGGAGATGTTCGCCACGACGCGTATTCCGCGCACCATTGCGCTAGTGCTCTCTGGTGCCGCGATGGCGATGTGCGGCCTGGTCATGCAGCTGCTTACACACAACAAGTTCGTCGAGCCCACCACGACGGGAACCACGGAATGGGCTGGGCTTGGCCTGATCTTCGTGATGTATTTCTTCCCCTCGGCGTCGTTGCTCGGCCGGATGAGCGGCGCGATTATCTTCGCTTTCATCGGCACGGCAGTGTTCTTCCTGTTCTTGCGCCGAGTGACTTTGAAGTCGAGCCTGGTCGTGCCCATCGTGGGCATCATGCTGGGCGCGGTAGTCAGTTCGATTTCGACTTTCTTTGCGTTGCAGACAGACATGCTGCAGTCGCTGAGCGTCTGGTTCGCGGGCTCCTTCACTGATATTTATAAAGGGCAGTACGAATTCCTGTGGCTAGTCGTCATTGTGGTCGCGATCGTCTTCGTATTCAGCGATCGGCTGACGGTAG
Source organism: Corynebacterium sp. HFH0082 (assembly GCF_000411235.1). NCBI lineage: Bacteria > Bacillati > Actinomycetota > Actinomycetes > Mycobacteriales > Corynebacteriaceae > Corynebacterium > Corynebacterium sp. HFH0082. The sequence continues at coordinate 1,927,298 of NZ_KE150404.1, read as the reverse complement.
CGGGCCTTGGTGAGGATATCGCGACCAACGTTGGACTGAACTTCAAGCGAATCGTGTTCCTGGGCACGGGGCTGATTGCGATTGCAACAGGTCTAGTCACAGTAGTGGTGGGCAACCTGCCTTTCCTGGGGCTCGTCGTGCCGAATATCGTCTCCATGTTTCGTGGCGATGATTTGCGCTCCAATTTGCCATGGGTGTGCCTGGTGGGCATTGCCATCGTGACGGTCGCGGACATAATTGGCCGCGTCATTATCGCCCCCTTCGAGATTCCGGTATCGGTGATTCTCGGCATCCTGGGTGCTGCCATTTTCGTCTATCTGATCGTGGAGCGACGTCGTGCTTAATCTCAGTTCAACTCACACGGTGGCCAACCAGGTTGGGCCGCAAACGACGTCGTTTAGCACGGGCGCCGCGGCGCGCAGGTACTGGATCATCATTGCTGTGCTGGTGGGCTTGGCGACGTTGTTTACCGCGGGTCTGCTCGCATGGGACAACCCGTTGCCGTTCGGCACGGAGGGCTTTTGGCTGATCGCGCGTCGGCGCCTTGACGCCGTGATTGCCATGATTGTGGTTGCCTGCTGTCATGCAATTGCGACGGTGGCGTTCCAGTCGATTGCGAATAACCGAATTATTACGCCGTCGATTATGGGGTTTGAAGCGCTGTACGTGGCTATCAGCACGGCCGCGGTGTACTTCCTCGGCGCGACGGGTCTGATGAATGCCGGCTCGGTTGGGGCGTTTGTTCTGCAGCTCGCGCTGATGGTGGGGCTGTCGCTGGTGCTGTACGCGTGGCTGCTGACTGGGCAGGGCGCGGATATGCACAGCATGCTGCTGGTGGGCATCGTCATCGGTGGCGGGTTGGCCTCGGTATCGACGTTTATGCAGCGCATGCTGACGCCTTCGGACTTTGACCTGCTGACGGCGCGGTTGTTCGGTTCGGTCAACAACGCTGATCCGGAGTTTTTCCCGGTGGCAATTCCGCTAGTGATAGCGGCAATCGTTGTAATCGCGCTGCATTCGCGGGCGCTGAACGTGATGTCGCTAGGCCGTGAGGTTGCGACGAATCTGGGCGTGAACTACCAGGTTCGGTCGATCACCGTGCTGGTTGCAGTGTCTGTGCTGATGGCCGTATCGACGGCCATGGTCGGCCCGATGACCTTCCTGGGTTTCCTGGTTGCGACCATTGCGTACCAGGCCGCGGATACCTATGACCACCGCTTTGTGCTGCCGATGGCGGCGCTAATCGGCTACGTCACGCTGGCCGGCGCGTATTTCATTCTCAATCACGTTTTCTACGCCCAGGGCGTGGTGTCCATCATTATCGAGCTGGTTGGTGGTTCGATCTTCCTCTACGTCGTTTTGAAGAAGGGACGGCTATGATTCTCCTCGACAGTGTGCGCAAGAGCTATACCAGTGAGGTGTCGATTGGCCCCGTTGACCTGGAGATTCCGACTAACTCCATTACGGCATTAATCGGTCCTAATGGTGCGGGCAAGTCCACGCTCTTGACTATGATTGGCCGCCTCCTGGCTGTCGACTCCGGCGACATCAACGTCGGCCCGTACAACGTGGGCAAGACTAAGTCGAAGGACTTGGCCAAGGTGCTGTCGATTCTGCGGCAGGACAATCACTTCGTCACGCGTCTCACCGTGCGCCAGCTGGTCAGCTTCGGCCGCTTCCCGTACAGCCAGGGGCGTTTGACCGCCGACGATGAGCGCATCATTTCCCAGTACATCGAGTTCCTCAACCTCGAGTCGCTCCAGGGGCGCTACCTCGACGAGCTTTCCGGTGGTCAGCGTCAGCGCGCATATGTCGCAATGGTGCTCTGCCAGGAGACGGATTACGTGCTTCTCGACGAGCCGCTGAACAACCTGGACATTTCTCATTCGGTCGACATCATGTCGTACCTGCGCACTGCAGTGCGCGAGTTGGGGCGCACGATGGTGGTGGTGTTGCATGACATCAATTTCGCGGCTCGCTACGCCGATTACATCTGTGCGGTGAAAGACGGCCAGATTGTTGAGCACGGCCCAACCGCGGAGCTGATGCGTTCAGAGATTCTGAGCCCAATCTTCAACACTCAGATTGACATCGTCGAGGGCCCGCACGGGCCGGTCGCCTGTTACGGCTCTTAAGGCAATTCCTGGCCGGCCCCGCGCAGCCGATACAATCTAGCCTCATGACTATTACTGCTGCCGTTGACGGTTCCGCCCTGCATAACCCCGGACCTGCCGGGTGGTGCTGGTATATCGACGACAGCTGCTGGGCCGCCGGCGGATGGAGAGAGGGAACCAACAACCGCGGGGAGCTCACTGCTCTTGCCGAGCTGCTCCGCGCTACCGCGCACATCCCCGACGAACCTCTTTTCGTACTGTGTGATTCGCAGTACGTGATTAACTCCGTTACCAAGTGGATGCCGGGGTGGAAGCGCAAGGGATGGAAGAAGCGCGACGGCAAGCCCGTCCTCAACGTGGACATCTTGCAGGACATTGACCAGCTGCTCGTCGGCCGCAATATCCACCTCGAGTGGGTTAAGGGCCACTCCGGCCACGACATGAACGAGGCCGCTGATCAGCGCGCCCGAGCCGCCGCCACCGCGTATCAGAAGGGCACCGCCGTACCCGAGGGGCCAGGGTTCGCTGGCGCGGGTAGTCGCGCGCAGACGAATGCGGCGCCGACAAAAACCACGCCCGCCACGCCTTCTTCCGACTCCAAGGCACCCAAGACCGCAACCTTCGAGCAGGAGGGTCTCTTTGACCTCGCTGCCGACACCACCGTGACGCCCGAGGACGCAGCCAAGGAAGCTCTTACCGTTTTCCGTCGCGCCGCACGGCGCGCTGAGCAGGGCAATGCCCGTGCCCTCAAGGCATTGCTTAACGACGCCCTGGGCGCCGACCTCCCCGTGCCAGACGGGCTTTCGGATGCCGAGCATGAGCTCCGCGTCGAGGGAACCACCGCCACCGCGCAGTTCACCACCGACGACTGGGTTGGTCTGGCTGTCTGGGATTTGTCCCAAGCAGTGGGGAAGGCCACAGGTTCCGCGCGTTTGCTGGGCTGGAATGTGGGTAGGTCTTAGCAGTAGTATGAAAGTTTGGTCTTTTAGGTAGACCATCAGGCAATCCGGGGTTACTGGTAGCCTGAAAACATATAAATTCTTTTACTCATTACATATAAGGAGCTCCGACTTCATGGCTGAGCACGAAGGTCCTCGTTCCGGCGAAGGCCGAGGAAATCGCGGAAACCGCGGGTCTAACCGTTCCCATGGTCGTGGCGAGGGCGGCTTTAACGGGCGCAACCGCAACGATCGTCGTGGACAGGGCGGTGGCCCAGGTGGTCGTGGCCGTGGTGGTCACGGTGGTCATGGCGGTAACCGCGATTCCCGTGGTTCGCGGGGCTTCCGTCGTGATGATCGCGACGATCGTGACTTTAACCGCGGTGACCGCAATGACCGAGGTGGTCGTGGTGGTCGTGGTTACAACCGCAACAATCGCGATGATCGTAATGAACGTTTTAACCGCGATGACCGTGGTGGTCGCGGTGGCCGCGGTTACGACCGCAATGATCGTAACGAGCGCAACGACCGGGGCGACCGCAATGATCGTCGCGGCCCGGGCGGACGCGGTGGCCAGGGAGGCCGCAACTTCGACCGTCGTGGTGGTAAGCCACGTCGCTCCAACCGTGGTGGCCGCTTCCAGGATGAGAAGCGTACTCACCGCACCGGCCCGCAGCGCCCAGGTTTCCGCGAGGAGCGCATTGAGGCCCGCAAGAACGAGCCGAAGCTGCCTGATGACATTCGTGCAGACGAGCTCGACCCGAGCGTCCGCCAGGATCTGAAGAGCCTGGCTAAGGACAACGCCGACAAGGTTGCTCGTCACATGATTATGGCCGCAATCCTGATGGCTGAAGACCCGCAGCGTGCCCTGGAGCACGCCCGCGCAGCGAAGGACCGCGCAGGCCGCGTCGGTGTCGTTCGTGAGACAGCTGGTGTCGCCGCTTACCACGCAGGTGAGTGGAAGGAAGCCCTGGCTGAGTTGCGTGCTGCTCGTCGCATCTCCGGTGGTCCGGGCATGCTCGCAGTGATGGCGGACTGTGAGCGCGGCCTCGGCCGTCCGGAGAAGGCCATCGAGCTGGCTCGCTCCGAGGAAGCCAAGCAGCTGGACAACGAGTCCAAGACTGAGCTTGCTATCGTCGCCGCAGGTGCCCGCCGCGATATGGGCCAGATTGATGAGGCTCTGGTTGAGCTGGAGACCCAGGATCTGAACCCGGACCGTGAGGATTTCGAAGCAGCTCGTCTGTTCTACGCCTACGCTGATGCGCTGGTGGAGGCCGGCCGTAAAGACGATGCCAAGGTGTGGTTTACCCGCTGCGCCAAGATTGATGTCGACCAGATGCTCGATGCTCGCGAGCGCATCGAAGAGCTGAGCAAGTAAACAGCCCAGCTGCCCGGCTCGCACAACCAGCCACCGCTGGCGCGATCCGGGTGCGCATCTACAATTCGTCGTAAAGCGTTCCTATTTCGTAAAAGGAGAAATGCACCTCATGGCTTCTGTCGCTTCTTCCTATGATGCCGCTCTGTTGGATCTGGATGGCACGATTTACGAAGGTGGCGCGGCGATTCCGAACGCGCTGGAGGGGCTGGCTGAGGCAGCACTGCCGATGGTGTTCATTACGAACAACGCCTCGCGCGCGCCGCAGACGGTGGCGGATCAGCTCAACGGGCTGGGCTATGACGTTCACGCGGACGATGTGATGACGTCGGCGCAGGCGGCCATTGAGATGGCGGCGGAGGTCATTGAGCCGGGCTCGAACGTTTTTGTGTTGGGTGCGGAGTCGTTTAAGCAGCTGGCTCGTGAGGCGGGGTACACGCTGGTGGATTCCGCTGATGACAACCCTGCGGCGGTGTTCCAGGGGCTCAACCGTGAGATGACGTGGAAGCAGATGTCGGAGGCGGCGCTGGCGGTGTCGCGAGGTGCGCGCTTCCTGGTGTCGAATTTGGATACGACGCTGCCGTCGGAGCGCGGTTTTTTGGTCGGCAATGGTTCGGTCGCTGCGGCGATTTCGACGACCACGGGTGTTGCGCCGCTGTCGGCGGGTAAGCCGAAGCCGCCGATGTTCATTAAGGCTGCGGAGCGTATGGGCGCGAAGAGTCCGCTGGCGATTGGGGATCGTCTGGATACCGACATCGCGGGTGGAAATGCTGCGAAGATGGACACGTTTATGGTGGTCACGGGCGTTTCCACGCATATGGATGTCGTCGCAGCGCCGCCCGAGCACCGTCCGACGCTCATCGGTGCTGACATGACCGCGCTGAACCGTGAGCTGGATCAGGCACGCCCGGCTCCGCAGGCTGGTTTCACCGCGCGTTACGACGACGCGGAGGCCGGTGTCATCGTTCTTTCTGGCGGTGACACGGAGGATCCTCGGTTGGCGAACCCAGCGGAGGCCGCGGTGGCGGCTCTGCTGACGGTCGTGGATGTGGTGTGGAACTCTGAGGCTGGTCGTGCTGGCGCAGTCGAGGTCGCGCAGGTCCGCGCAGAGGGCCCGGCTGCTGAGGCGGCGCTGGCTGCCTGGCGGATGTGATAGCCGATGAGTGAGGTCGCACCGAAGCCAGGGCAGGGGCAGGAGTCTGGTCCCGTGCCGGGGCCGAAACCCGGCCCTGTACCTAGCCCGGCGGCAATGCCCGGTGCGCGCGAGGTAACTCCGGAGGCCGTCCGGGAGCAGGTTGCGGCTGCACTATCCGCACCTGCGCCGACTCCGCAGGAGAGAGTCGCACAGTTCGAGCGGGCGCATGAGATTTTGTATGAGGCCCTGGGCTCGTCACGCAGGGAAGGAAAGTGAACGCGGTGGCAAAGAAAGCTCCTAAGCGCAGGCTCGATGCTGAGCTGGTGCGGAGGAAGATTGCTCGCTCCCGTGAGGCAGCAGTGGACATGATTAAGGCTGGTCGAGTGGAGGTCGGTGGTTTTGTCGCCTCCAAGCCCGCGACTGCGGTGACAGGGGACGTGTCCATTCGCGTCAGTGGCCTGGAAGAAGACGAGAACTGGGCGTCGCGCGGCGCGCACAAGCTGCTCGGGGCACTGGCAGCTTTCGAGCCGCAGGGCCTGGACTTGAAGGGCCGAAAGGTGCTGGATGCCGGTGCCTCCACGGGAGGTTTTACCGATGTGTGTCTGCGCCGCGATGTCGACACCGTCTACGCCGTCGATGTCGGCTACGGTCAGCTGATTTGGCGCCTGCAGGATGATCCGCGGGTGGTTGTGCTCGACCGGACTAATGTCCGCACGCTGACCCCGGAGATTCTCGGTGGCACGGCCGATGTCATGGTCGGCGATCTGTCGTTTATTTCTTTGAAGCTGGTCCTGCCAGCGATTGTCTCCTGCTTGGACGAGGGCGCTGACCTGCTGCCGATGGTCAAGCCGCAGTTCGAGGTGGGTAAGGAACGTCTTGGCTCCGGTGGTGTCGTGCGCAGCGATGCGCTGCGTCAGGAAGTTGTCCAGGAAGTCGCCGAGTACGCCCGCACGCTGGGGTTGTCCTTCCGCGCGGCTGTGGCCAGCCCGCTTCCGGGTCCGAGCGGCAACGTAGAGTTCTTCCTGTGGCTGGTGAAAGACGGCGGCGCCAGCGATATTGGTGATGAGGCTATGGCTGCGGCCATCGCTAAGGCCGTTGAGGAGGGGCCGCACAATGACTAGCTCACCGACTAGCGCGAAGACTCACTCACGGGATAGCAAGCCCAAGACCAGCGCCGGCAAGCGCGAGATCCTGCTGGTCCCGCACACCGGCCGCAGCGCCAACCTGGAAATGGCCGCCGAGGCTGCCGAGCTGCTTGAGGCCGCGGGTATCGATATCCGCGTGCTGGCCGGTAAGAACCCGGAGGCGCTGGCCGCGCACCCAACGCTCGGTAAGTACCCGCGTTACTGGCATTCCCCGCAGGCGGCGTCGGGATGCGAACTCGTCCTCGTCCTCGGCGGTGACGGCACCTTCCTGCGCGCCGCAGATATCGCGCACTCGGCTGACCTGCCGGTGCTCGGCATCAACATGGGGCACGTGGGCTTCCTCGCCGAGTGGGAGCAGGAGTCCATGACGGAGGCGATTAGTCGCGTCATCAAGCGCTCCTGGCGTATCGAGGACCGCATGACCATCCGCGTCACCGTCCGTGACACCACCGGCCGCGTGATTGGCTCCGGTTGGGCGCTGAACGAAGTCAGCATCGAAAACGTCAACCGCCGTGGCGTGCTGGATGTCATCTTGGAAGTCGATGGTCGCCCGGTGAGTTCCTATGGCTGCGATGGCGTGCTGATTTCCACGCCAACCGGCTCCACCGCCTACGCCTTTTCTGCAGGTGGGCCCGTACTCTGGCCGGAGCTCGATGCCATGCTGGTCGTGCCTAACAACGCCCACGCGCTGTTCTCCCGCCCGCTGGTAATCTCTCCGCATTCGACCATCGCTATTGAGACCAACCACGACACCGCCGAGGCGATCGCGGTGCTCGACGGCTTCCGCAACATCACCATGCCGCCGGGCAGCCGCATCGAAATCGAGCGCGGCGCGCAGCCGGTGCGCTGGGTGCGTCTGGACGATCAACCGTTCGCCGATCGTCTGGTGCACAAGTTCCGCTTGCCGACGTCCGGGTGGCGCGGCCCTGCCGAGGCCCAATAGCCCCTAAACACGGCAGACAAGAGCCGTCACGAGACTCCACAACCGGGACCGTGCCCGCGGCCCCCAACTTCAAGGGAAGGACTGATTGCAGGCGCCATGTTGACTGAGATTTCCATCCGCGACCTCGGCGTTATCCCCGACGCGACGCTTGAATTCAGCCCAGGCCTGACCGTACTCACAGGCGAAACCGGTGCGGGTAAGACCATGGTGGTCACCAGCCTCAAGTTGCTCTGTGGCGCGCGTGCCGACGCCGGCCGCGTGCGCACCGGCGCAGACAAGGCCCTGGTGGAAGGTCGCGTTTCCACTGAGCACCTCTCGGAGGAAGAGTCAGCCACCATCGATGCTGTGGTTTCTGAGCTCGGCGGCGAGCGCGATGAGAATGACGAGTACCTGCTTGCTCGACAGGTCTCCGCGAAGGGACGCTCCCGGGCGTGGGTTGGTGGCCGCAGTGCCTCGGCTGCGGCATTGGCGGATGTCTCCACGCGCCTGATTGCCATTCATGGCCAGAATGATCAGTTGCGCCTGCAAAGCGCTGATGAGCAGCGTGCGGCCATTGACCGCATGGATGCCGACACCATCGCGCCGACCCTGGAAACTTATCGCCAGCAGCGCGCACACTGGCGCTCCCTGGTCAAGGAACTGGAAGAGAAGATCTCTAAGCGCCGCGAGCTGGCCATGCGTGCTGACCAACTCAGCTTCGCCATCGAGGAAATCGACGCAGTCTCACCCGAGCCGGACGAGGATCAAGACCTGGCCTCGCAGATTCGCCGCATGCAGGACTTGGATGGCCTGCGCGATGCAGCAGCCATGGCGCTTGCCGCCATCGACGGTGCGGCCGCCGTGGGCGTGACCGGCATGGATGCCGCCACCGAAGACTCCGGTGCCGCTGAACTCCTCGGCGCCGCCGCAAACGAGCTCGCCGGCGCCAACGATGAGGAACTCACCGAGTTTTCCAACCAGCTCAATGAGCTGACCAGCCAGCTCTCCGAAATTTCCGTTGGTCTCGGCGCTTTTCTCTCTGGCCTGCCGGAGGAAACCGAGTCCCTGGACAAGCTCATGCAGCGTCAGGTGGAGATCAAGAATCTCACCCGCAAGTACGCCCCGGACATCGCAGGAATCCTGGCCTGGCGGGACAAGGCGGAGCGCAAGCTCGCCACGCTGGATGTCTCCGGCGAAGCGCTGGACAAGCTCACCGCGGAGATCAAAACCGCGGAGAAGAAGCTCGGCACCACCGCACGGAAGCTCTCCAAGGCTCGCGCAAAGGCCGCGAAGCACCTGGAACAGGCCGTGACCAAGGAACTCAAGGGCCTGGCCATGCCGCACACTTCGCTGGTGGTGGAGATCGTCAAGGCCGACACCTTTGGTCCCGCCGGCGTGGACAACATTGAATTCAAGCTCCGGGCCCACGAAGGTGCCGAGCCGCGCCCGCTGGCCTCATCCGCATCCGGCGGTGAGCTTTCCCGCATCATGCTGGCATTGGAAGTTGTCCTCGCCGAAGGACAGGCCGGACACACGATGGTTTTCGATGAGGTCGATGCCGGTGTTGGTGGGCGCGCGGCTGTGGAAATTGGTAAGCGGCTGAAGCAGTTGGCGGTTAATAACCAGGTGATCGTCGTCACGCACTTGCCTCAGGTGGCGGCGTTTGCGGATACCCACTTGGTGGTCAGCAAGGATGCGCGCTCTGGTGCGGTGTCGTCGAAGGTGACGAGCCTGGGCGATGAGGAGCGGATTGACGAGCTCGCGCGGATGATGGCGGGCTTGGACGATTCGGACTCCGGACGCGCGCACGCGCAAGATCTTCTGGATCAAGCTCGGCGCGCCTTCGCGGCCAAGTAGCTGCACTTATGTTTCACTAAGTGCCATGAGTCTGTTCTCTCGGAACGAAAAAGATCTTCCTGGCATTTCGGGGACCGTGCGGGACGGTTCCCGCCTGGAGCGTGCGCTCAAGCGCATGGCCGAAGGCGACATCGTGGTGATCGATGCGCCGGATATCTCGCGTCCACTGGCACAGCAGTTGATTGATGCCAAGGTCGCCGCAGTGGTGAACACCGGCGCGTTTACCACGGGTTTTGTGCCGAATTACGGCCCGCAGATGATGCGTGACGCCGACATTGAAATGGTGCAGAACGTCGGCGACGAGGTCTTTGAGAAGCTCAAGGACGGCAAGAACGCAAGGCTTCACGACGGCAAGCTCTACCACGGTGACCGCCTGATTGGTCAGGGCGACGAGGTCGACCAGGACGAGCTCGAGCGCGCCTTCGACGAGGGCCGCACCAGCATGGTCGACCGCCTGGAGGCGCTTTCCGGCAACTTGGTGGAGTTCGCCAAGACTGAGTCCCCGCTCTACATCGATGGCCTGGGCATTCCGGACGAGACGGAGCCGCTGCGTGGCCGCAAGGTGGTTGTAGTCAGCCCTGGTGAGGGACACCGCAAGACGCTGGAAGACTTAAAGAACTTCATCCGCGAGTACGAGCCGCTGCTCATCGGCGTCGACACCGGTGCCGACACGCTCTTCGACCTGAAGTACGAGCCGGACTACATCATCGGTGATCCGGAGAACATCAACTCCGAGGCGCTGCGGTCTGCCGGTTGCGTGATCCTGCCTGCCGACCCGGACGGTCACGCGGTGGGTCTTGAGCGCATTCAGGACCTCGGCATTGGTGCCATGACCTTCCCGGCGCTGTCCGATTCCGCCACTGACCTGGCGCTGGTGTTCGCCGCGCATCACGACGCCGACATGGTCGTCTCCGTCGGCGCCCCGCAGAATATCGACAGCATCTACCACGACGAGGATCAAAGTGGCGTGCCGTCGGCGCTGCTGTCGCGTTTGAAGGTCGGGGAGAAGCTTGTCGACGGTCGCATGGTCGCCGACCTCTACCAAGTCAATAGCCGTGGTTTCGGTGTGGCCTGGGCAATCCTGGCTATTTTCGTGGCCGTTGCGGTGATCTTCGCTATCGCTGGCACCTCCGGAGATGGCTCTGTCAGCGAGAATCTGATTGATACCTGGAACTCCATTGCACTGTGGTTCCAGGGGCTGTTTAAGTAGTTATAGCGGTATTTAGAGCACTATGAGCGCCTAAAAGTTTTCGGCTGTCAGAGCTGATTGAGGCGTCGGCGAAAGGAATGAGGGACGGGCGATGGCGAAGAAACGCAGGAGCGGGAAGTTTACAGCCGGTGTGACAGGTGCTGCCCTCGGTGTTGCGGCAGGTGCTGCGTTGGGTGCTTATGTGCTGAACCCCGCTGGTGCCGGCATTGATTTCGGCACTGGTGCCGCCTCTGAGCGCGATGCCGCCGTCGCGCGTGCCGATGCGCAGCAAGCGCGTGCCGATGAAGCTAACCGCATCATCGAGCCCATCGTCGGGGAGATTGTCAAGGACTCTCTGAAGGACGTACCTGTTCTGGTTATCGTGACTCCCGATGCTACCGATGAGCAGCTGGCAGGGGTTTCCGAGACCCTGCGCGCTGCTGGTGCCCCGGATGCCGGCGTGTTGAAGTTGACCGATAAGTTCCTCTCCGCCGCTGGTGCGGACGAGCTGAAGGACACGGTTTCTACGTCGCTGCCGGCTGATGTGCAGCTGGATCCGGAGCGTCGTGAGCCGGGCCGTCAGGCTGGTCAGGCGCTGGCTCCAGTGCTAGAGCTGGATAAGGATGGGGGAGAGCGGGCTACCGCTGCTGACCGAAAGCTGCTGCTGGAGGCCCTGAAGGGCGGCGGCTTTGTTGAGTATGACGAGGGGACCCTGCGCCCGGCTGCTGGCATTGTGATTGTTGGTAATCACGGCACTGTCTCGCGTGCTGCGATTGATAAGGGCGAGGACCCGGAGTTTGGTGCTGGCCTGGTTGCGGATCTGGCGGTGGCCCTGGCTGAAGGTTTTGGCGCTGGTGAGGACGTGGCTGGTCACGTTGTGGTGGGGACTGACGGCTTCGGCCGCGAAGGTGTCAGTGCTCTGCCTGACGAGCGTTGGGGCGCCGACCCTGCTGTGAAGCGTGTGGACGCGGTGTCTGACGCTGCGGGCCAGGTTGGGGTTGTTGGGGAGCTGAGGGCATAGTTCGATTTGATTTGAGTATTTTCAAAGCTCTTATCTATGGAATTGAATTGTAAGAGTAAACGTGGAAAGTAGAATTAGGCGAGCAGCAAATAAAGGCGCTAATTTAGCTTCTCAGTTCAACTGGAAAAACGTTATTGCAGCTATAGTTGGAATCATTTTGACCGTAGCGGTAATCTATGATTATGTTTATTCTCCTGCCGGCTTAAGGAAAATCATTGCATTATTAATTATGATATTTGGGCCAGTTGTTTTGAGTATTATGTTCGCCCCAAAAGAACAGTGCAAAGATAATAGCGTTATTGCGAAGAAGTCTGTGGGGGATTTATGGCGGATGAGTCAATCGCTGAAGGCGTTAAATGATGATGTAGACCGAATTATAGCGCATTTTGAGAAAACCAACCCGACGACGGATGTTCAGGCTGCAATTATAAATATAAACAGCCAGGTCAATCAGTATTTAGAGTGGACGCAAGTGCAAATTGAATCATGGTCAGAAGTTAGTTCAAATGTAGTCGAAGAATATATGGAAACTCATACGCGCACAATAGAACAACTAAAAGCTCTAGAGAAGGAAATTGCTAATGAGTGATTATATTGTCGGTAAAATTGCTAAAGTTCTTGGAAACTACGATGTCGTTCTTGATAAAGGGGCTTTGGATGGCATCAATGCTGGCGACTATGTTGCTGTACTAGGAGCGGCCCGAGAATCTATTATTGACTTAAGTAGTACGCAAACTCGCGGTGTAGTAAATGGTTTTAAAGCTTCGTTGCGCATTACTCAGTTAACTGATTTTCTTGCAGTTGCATCTACCTACCGCCTTAGGCGAGTCAATCGAGGTGGCTACAATGTCTCTAGTAATATGAAGAAAGTGTTTGAGCAGCCGCGATGGGAGAATGAAAGAGAGTCGATGCAAGTTGAGGACTCAGATGATGAATTTCTTGATGAAGGGGAATCAACAATCCGTGAAGGTGACATATTTTTAATTGTGAGTAAGGATATTGCTGATCAAGGATTTGTAATTACCGACTCCAGCCTTGGACTATAGTTCCTCTGTGTCTTGATAGAAAAACTGTGAAATTGGGTAGTTTAGCGTTTTAGTAATCCGGTAGCTGGAGCGCTAGCTTTGGGTAGCTTGATAGATATATTTATTTATGAAGGTGTCAAGGAGTGCGAGCAGAATTCTCGGATTAGTTTTTCCTTGTTTCGGAGCGCCTTGAAATCATTTGAGCTTTCCTCGGGCATAATGTTTTTATGTCCAAGTTTTCAGAGGTCCTTGAGCAGCTCCGTGAGAATCAGCCGAAGGCGAAGTATGGCATCGCTTTCGAGAAGCTCATGGTCAACTATTTCCGCACCGACCCAACTCTGAAAGCTCAGTTCGATGAGGTCTATCGCTGGTCGGACTGGAAGTACAACGGGGGAGCGCCGGATACCGGCATTGACTTGGTCGCTCGTCGCATTGACGACGGCACTTGGGTAGCTATCCAGTGCAAGTTCTATATGCCAACGACTCGCTTGGCCAAGGCCGATCTCGATTCATTCTTTGAAGCGTCGGGACGCTCCTTTACTACTGAATCTGGCCCGGAGCATTTCGGCAGCCGCATTATTATCTCGACAACTGACCACTGGTCTTCGCACGCAGAAGAAGCTCTGGCTAATCAGCTGATTCCAACCAGCCGAATTGGCACGGCAGCAATTGCTGAATCTCCGATTAACTGGGATGTCGCTTTCCCTGGCTCCGAAATCCAGATCAATCTATCGCAGCGCGAAACCTTCGAGCCCCGCCCGCACCAGCAGGAAGCTATTGATAGCGCCATGGCTGGTTTTGTGACCCACGACCGTGGCAAGCTCATCATGGCCTGCGGCACTGGTAAAACCTTCACCGCTCTACGCCTCGCTGAACGCGTAGCTGAGGAAAACGGTGGCAAGGCTCGCATCCTCTTTCTGGTGCCATCAATTTCCCTGCTTTCGCAAACGCTTAAGGAATGGACAGCACAAGGGCGCCTCGACATGCGCACCTTCGCTGTGTGCTCGGACTCGAAGGTCTCCCGTAAAGCCGAGGATATTGCGACCTATGACCTAGAAGTCCCAGTATCAACAAACGGTGCCGAAATTGCCAAGCGATTTGAATGCGGCAAGCGGGCCAAGGGGCTCCACATCGTTTTCTCCACCTACCAGTCGTTGCCGGCTGTTCATGAAGCCCAGCAGCAAGGTCTCGACGACTTCGACCTAGTCATTTGCGATGAGGCACATCGCACCACCGGCATCACTCTCGCTGGTGAAGATGCAAGTAATTTCGTCCGCATCCACGAAGCCGACTACATCAAGGCCACGAAGCGCCTTTACATGACGGCCACGCCGCGTCTGTATGACGATTCCGTCAAGGGCAAGGCACAGGACCACTCAGCCGAACTCGCTTCCATGGATGATGAGGCTATTTACGGCCCAGAGTTCTATCGCCTCGGGTTCGGCGAAGCCGTAGAAAAGGGCCTGCTCACGGACTACAAGGTTCTCGTCATGACGGTTGACGAGTCCGTAGCTGCTGATGCCATCAACCGCAGCCAGAACAGCCAGATCAATCTCACTTTGGCCTCGGCAATGATTGGTGCATGGAACGGTCTGGCAAAACGCTCCGGTTCTCTGCAGGGTAAAAAGGGTGGCTTCGAAGAAGACGCGGAACCGATGCCGCGTGCTGTGGCATTCGCTCGTGACATCAAGACATCGCAGGCAATCGCTGATTCTTATCCGCAACTGGTCAACACCCACCGAGAACTGCTCGAAGAAAAGGCAGTTCTCAATGATGTCTCTTTGCATAACGTGGATGTTTCCATTTCTGCGCAGCATGTCGACGGCGGCATGAACGCCCTAGAGCGAGGTACGAAGCTTTCTTGGTTGGAGTCACCAGCGGTTGACCAGCACACCCGCGTGCTCACAAATGCCCGGTGTCTGTCCGAAGGCGTCGATGTCCCGGCGTTGGACGCTGTGATCTTCTTCAACCCGCGTAATTCCATGGTCGACGTGGTGCAGTCTGTCGGTCGCGTCATGCGCAAGTCTGAAGGAAAGGATTACGGCTACATTATTCTTCCGGTTGCAGTTGCTCCGGACGTTTCGCCGGCGCAGGCACTCAATGACAACGTACGTTTCAAGGTTGTCTGGCAGATCCTGAATGCGTTACGGGCGCATGATGACCGCTTCAATGCCAAGGTCAATTCCATCGCGTTGAACGAAACGAATCCTGCTGAAGAGTTGCCAATCGAAGTCGACCACATCGGCAAAAAGGATTCCCAGAAAACGGGCTCCGACACCGATTCCGAGAGCGCTTCTGCCACCGATGCCATTAGCGAGGCCGAAGCCGACTCGGTGAAGAATCCGCAGCCGCTGGCCGATAATGATGAGCTAACTCAACAGCTCGTACTGTTTTCTCTGGAAGAGTGGCAGGAGGCCATTTACACCAAGCTCGTCGACAAAGTCGGCACCCGCACATATTGGGAGGATTGGGCGGACGACGTCGCTACCATCGCGGAAAACCAAATTACGCGCATCAAAGCGCTTGTCGACGGTGCCGATGCCACCCTCCGCACAGAATTCGATAGCTTTGTCGAGGGACTCCGCAATAACCTCAACGACGGCATCAGCGAAGAAGACGCCATTTCGATGCTTTCGCAGCATCTCATTACAGCTCCGGTTTTCAACGCGCTTTTCGAGAACCACGACTTCATCACCCATAACCCCGTGGCCCAAGTTATGGAGAAGATGGTCAAGGCCCTTTCCGAAGCCAATCTCGATACCGAGACCGAATCCCTTGAGAAGTTTTACGAGTCCGTCCGTGTTCGAGCCTCTGAGGTGAGCTCCGCTTCGGGTAAGCAGCAGGTGATTAAGGAGCTTTACGAGCGCTTCTTCCAAAAGGCCTTTAAGAAGCAGGCTGAATCATTGGGCATCGTCTATACCCCAGTCGAAATCGTCGACTTCATCCTGCGTGCTGCGGATGACGTGTCCAAGAAGCACTTCGGCAAGGGGCTTAGCGACGAGGGCGTCTGTATCCTAGATCCCTTCGCTGGCACTTCCACCTTCACGGTTCGCCTCCTACAGTCCGGTCTCATTAAGCCAGAGGACCTTGCCCGCAAGTACGCCAACGAGCTTTTCGCTACCGAAATTATGCTGCTGGCTTACTACGTCTCTGCTGTCAACATTGAGACTACCTACAACGCCCTGCGTGAAGAAGCGGCACTGCGCAATGGTGAACCAGCACCGGAGTATGTTCCCTTCGCCAACATTGCGCTGGCTGATACCTTCCAGATACATGAGGAAGGAGACATCCCGGACCTGCATATTTTCCAGGAGAACAACGCCACCATCGAGCGCCAGAAGAATGCACCCATCAATGTGGTGATTGGTAACCCGCCTTATTCGGCAGGCCAGAAGTCCGCTAACGACTTGAATGCAAACCTAAAGTATCCGAGCCTGGACAAGCGCATCGCTGAGACTTACGCTGCGAAATCCACTGCGACGAATAAGAATTCGCTGTATGACTCCTACCTGCGTGCCTTCCGCTGGGCGACGGACCGCATTGGTGACCAAGGCGTGGTGGCCTTTGTTTCAAATGGCGGCTGGATTGACGGCAACACCGGCGACGGTGTGCGTCTGTCTATGGCTGAAGACTTCACTGACCTGTATGTGTTCAACCTTCGTGGAAACATGCGTAACTCCAATTGGCGGGATGAAGGTGGACAAATCTTTGGTGGAGGCTCTCAGACAACAATTGCAATAGCCATCGGTGTGAAAGATCCCACCAAGACCGATTTCAAACTCCAATACGTGCAGACCCCTGATGGCGCTAGCCGAGAGGAAAAGCTGTCACTCATTGATTCCTCTTCGCTAGAGTCGCTCGAGTGGCAGGAGATTATCCCGAACAAGGCGGGTGACTGGCTTACCCAGCGCTCTCAGGAGTTTGAGACTTGGCCCATCATCGGAGACAAGAAGGGGAACGGCACCAAATTCTTCGCAGTTTACTCGCGTGGTCTTTCTACCTCTCGCGATGCTTGGGCATACGCACAAACTCAGGATCAACTCGTCTCGCAGTTGACTACACTGACCGACTGCTATGCAGAGGCGACAGTGGCGTTTCAGGAATGGATTGCAACCCAAGGAATTACGAAGCCGAAGGAAGGGGACGTAACGAAATTCCTGCAGCAGCATCCGCAATTTGCTGATACTAAAAGGATTGCCTGGAACCGCACATTGAAGAACTATTCAGCGAAGGGGACTGATATTGCCGTTGAACCAGGCCACGTTTACAGGTCGCTTTACCGTCCGTTTACTTCCCAGAATGTCTACTTCGAGCAAAAGCTAAACGACATGACCTATCAGCTGCCGTCGATGTTTCCGACCCCAGCGCATCAAAACATCGGGATCATTGGAACAGCTGCAGCGGATCGTGCGAAATTTGCGACTATCGTCTCTGATCAGATTATCGACCTCAATTTTTGGGGCGTTCCGGGCCAACTCTTTCCCCGCTTCACCTGGGCACCCGTCGAGGTGAAGGATAGTGGATTGTTTGGGGAGGGGAACGTCATCAAGCAAGGCGAAGTCAGCGTCTATGGTCAGGTCGGTGAAGTGGAGGATGGCTACGTGCGCGTGGACAATATCACCGAGGAGATTAAGCAAATCTACCGTGATGCGCTTGGTGTTGACATCACGGGTGATGACATCTTCCACTTTGTCTATGGCAAGCTGCACGACCCCGATTACCGTAACCAGTACGCGGCGGACCTAAAGAAGATGTTGCCGCACATTGAGACACCGAGCTCGCGGGCGGAGTTCGATAAGTTCGCCGCTGCAGGGGCTCAACTCATGGATCTACATGTAAATTACGAGTCCATGGAGCCGTGGCCGCTGGACATTCAGGTCAAAGGCGATGAAAACGACCGTGAGACCTGGCGCGTGTTGAAGATGAAATGGGCCAAGCGTAAAGACCCGGAGACCGGCAAAAACGTCAACGACGTCACCAAGCTGATCTATAACAAGAAGGTCACCATCGCCGGTATTCCGCGTGCGGCGGATGAGTACATGCTGGGTTCGCGCTCCGCCGTGGCGTGGTTGATTGACCGATACCAGGTGAAGAAGGACAGGGCTTCTGGGATTGTCAATGACCCGAACGACTGGGCCGAGGAGGTGGGCAATCCACGCTACATAGTGGAGCTCATCGGGCGCGTGGTGCGCGTTGCAATGGATACGTTACGAGTAGTGGACGAAATAAAAGTGGACAAAGATATGTCACGTAAATAAAGGACTAATGAAAGAGGTAAAGAATTGCACGAAGAAGCAATCGAAATTGAAAGTAACGGAAATTATTTTAGAATTGTATTAAATAAACTAACGGAAGATTTAGAGAAAGAAATAGAAACTAAACTAGCCGACTACTGTTATGGTTCAACGTTTGTGGAAGATGACCCGGAATCGACAACTTTAGAAAATGTTCTTCATGAATTTTTTCGAACTTATGACGCGAAACCGCATAACGTAAAAGTTGGGCTAGCTGGAGAGCTGGTGTTTTATATACTCTATCCAAACTTGTCTCTTAACCTGGCTATTACTAGCATCTACTTTAATAAAGAAGAATCAAATGTAAAAAAGGGATTTGATTTGACGTTTTTTAGTTCAGACGAAAAGGAATTGTGGTATGGTGAAATAAAAAGTGGTGAATTAAATGGAATTGATTGCATAAATCAAAAGATTGAGGAAAGGATTAAAGAGGCCGCACAAGGATTGTATGCAATGTTTAAGACGAATGTTGCAGCAAAAAGATGGGATGCGGCGAAACTTGATGCATACGTGACCTTAAAAGGAGCGGAGAGAACGAGCGTTCTACAGCTCTTGGGGAACGATAAGAATGAAGCGCTAAAGGAAACGGAAATAAAGCAGAAAAACGCAATCGTAGTCGGCGTGGTTATGCATGATCATCTACGAGATAAAATTAGCATGAATCCTATTGCCGAAATACAACTAACTAATGAGCAGCAAACGTTTTTTGCCAAACGTAAAATAATCGCAATCCAGCAAGATGAAGTTGAATCGATTATTGAACTTCTGAGAGCAAAGGCCAAAAAACAAAAATGATTAAGCGGATTAGTCTTGGGCAGATTAAAAATAAGAGAAATCTAAGGGGTTCAATTTTTGAAAAGCTCTACAAGAATTTGATACTGGGTGAACAAATTTCTGAGGAAGAGTTCGAAAAACTTCTAGAAATAGGTTTGGTGTTCATGAACGCAGGTGATGACGCGGTTCAAGAACTTGGATATAGAATTATACTTTTGTATTCGATATCCTATAAAGATTACCGGCCTCTTTATGAAGTAGCGCGTGCCAAAGAGTACATGCCAATAGTCGAAATATTGGATTCGCAGGAATTTCTCGGTGAGAGATTTGATGACAAGAACATAGTCGAAATCATAGACGATGCGTATCGCTCCATGTTTCGGCGTGACGGGATTGTGCTATCCGCAGGTCAGGTCAAACTGAGGCGGCGTGTAGGTAAGTCGGAAAGTATCATAGTTGTAGCACCGACGTCCTATGGGAAATCGGAGATGCTAATTCTGCGCGCAGCGAAGGCGGCGCAATATGGGAATGTTTGCATTGTAGTTCCGACAAAAGCATTGATTGCCCAAACATTTAACAAAGTTTTGAAGCATGCGCAAGAGATGGGTATTAATTGTAAAGTCATAGCCCATCCAGACGCTTATACTATTAATAGGAGATTTATTGCAGTCTTAACACAAGAGCGCTTGTTGAGGCTCCTGGTAGATAATCCGCGCCTAAGTTTCCAGGAAATACTTATAGACGAAGCTCATGGAGTCTTTAGTAATCAATATCGAAGTATTTTACTTTCGAGCACTATTCTTATAGCAAAATCAAGAAATCGGCAGGCGAAAGTTTCTTATTTTACTCCGTTTCTTGAAAATCCGGAACAGTTAAGGCACATAAATAATGTTGATATAGGGCTAACCTCAGCGCTTACTCGCGAGTCTCTAAAGACTGAGCGGTATTACTATGGCGAACCCGGTGGTTCCTTAAAAATCTATGACCAGTATTTAAATATGCACTTAGACACTGAGCGTCCAATAGAAGGTTCTATCGAAGATATCGTTTTAAAGCACTCTAAACTACGCACATTGGTGTATTTAAACCGTCCTCGTGATGTGGAGACCTTTGCTCGAAGGCTTACATCAAAACGTAGCTATGCAGGGGAGGATAGTCGGCTCGAAAAGATTGCGAAAGCATTAGCGGATTTTATACATCCAGAGTTTAGTCTTGTCCGATGTGTTAGGCATGGTGTGTTTTACCATCATGGAAAGCTTCCAGACGGTGTGCGGCAATATATTGAGAGCGTATTTCAACATTCAGATGAACCAAACCCGTTGGTGATAGTTAGTACGTCTACCTTGTTGGAAGGTGTAAATTTATCGCCTGACGTTCTTATTGTTTTGGACCCTCGCCGTGGTAGGCAAAACCTATCAAGATCAGATTTCAAAAATTTGGCCGGTAGAGTATCTCGTTTTAATACAATTTTTGATGGAAATACGCCTCGCCCCGACTTGCTTTCACCGGAGATTTTTGTAATTAAGTCTGAATATAGTCTTGCTCGATTATCGCTACGGAACTTTGTTCAAGACCGTACAAATATCGCCCTTTCCTCAGCAGAACGAGTTTCGAATCCGCTTTTGGAAGACTATGCGGATTCTAGGGATGATGCAGTGGAAGTCGTCGAAAATATTGAGAGTGGCGCGTCCGGAAGTCATAGTCATGGCGTGCGTTTGGCCACTACCGAAATTGGTCTGATGTGTTTTAAGCGTGGTGTTAGCGAATTTGATATTTTTTCGTATGAACATCAGATGCAGTCGGTAGTGGACCAACTTCGCGATGATGGTGTAAAAATCGGCGATGCTTCCACATGTTTCAAAATTTTAAATAGCGTTTTCTTTTCTATTTGTACCTTTGATAAGCGCGAACATTTCCTTTCTAATCTGTCAGATAACCCACGCGCATTGCAATATCATGCGATGCATCTGGAATGGAAGGTCAGTGGCCTTCCATTGAAAACATTAGTATCAGAAACTGTTGCTTATTGGCGTAAGCAAGAAGGGTTGGTTTATGTTTCTTCGCGCTGGGGTGATACTACAAGGTCTGGCGATTCTGTCGCAAGTTATATTATTCCTGCGGAAAAGACTACAAGTGATCTTGTAGGACTTGCGGTTGTTCGACTGAAGGAAGAACGGGAATTCATCTCTTACAAAGTGTGTAAATTTGTGGAGATTTTGTATGATGTTGGTCTAGTGGAATCGGATTTTATGCTTCAAGTTCGCTTTGGAACTGCGGATCCCGAATCAATTGTTTTGATGCGTAATGGTGTTTCGCCGGATCTTGTTAATATATTGCTTGACCGGCGATTTCGGCGTTTTATTTCGATTGATGTAGCGGAGAATGAGTTTTCCATTGATATGGAAATATTAAATGAGGCTGATATTCGCGATGTTAATGACATTTTGTTGACTGAATTAAAGTCTCTAGTGAGCGTTCATTTGGAGTAGGGGCTAATGTGACATTTGGGAATGCTCTCGTAGTCTTGCAAATTCTTCCTCTTTTGATTTTTGGGGGGGCGGTTGCTGATTGTTATTTGAATTTCATTTCTGAGTAAGCCCCATTGGATGGATATCTCTATATTGATTTCCGGCTTGTTGGTCCTGGGCTGGTTTTTTAATGACGCTGTTTAACCGCTTTGCGTTGTTCTCCACCTGGCTGATGTTTTGGTGTCATTCTTCAGTGCCCTTGTTTCGTTGATATTCAGATTATTTTCTAATGTCTATGTTGCTCCAATAATGCATTTGCCATTCTATTTATCTTTATTTTATTTTATTTATCCATGTTTTGCTGGATAATTATGTATATACTTAATTGCTTGTTATTGTTGCTCTTATCGGCCTGCTCGTCGCCGACGCACCCTCTACCTCCGCAGGCACGTCCTCCAGCGCAATTGGCGCCGACACAACGGTGGTCCAATCAATCCGGGAATCAGCTAGGAACTCTACTGCCTGCTCCAGGTGCCGTGGCTCGTAGTTATGAACACCCGTGATTATGCGCCATCCACGAACGAACCACTCCGGATCAATGGCGTGAGTAGGGGATGTGGCAACACTCCCGACCAGCACAGCCCGGCCACCGATATCGAGGCTATCGATGCAGGTGGTGACACCGAACTCGCTGCCGGAGAACTCCAGGGTGATATCGAAAGACCCTAATTCCGATTCGGCACCAGCAGCTGACGAGTCTGGCGCAACCGCCCCAACTCTCGTGGCGATTCAAGGCGCGTCAGATTGCGGTCAACGGCCACAACCTCAGTTGAGCCACCACGAACAGCTGCCTCAACAGCGATGAGACCGAGCATGCCGATGCCCATCACCAGAACCCGCTTACCGGCAAGAGTCCCGGCCTGCTCTATACAAGCCATCACAGTGGCACCGGCACAGGCGGCGATGGGATGCGGCGACATCGGGAAGCGAGTCGGGGACTGGTAGCACTGGTTGATGGTTGCGCAGCACAATGTGGGAAGCATAGGTTCCAGAAAGCGGCCAGTCGCTATCAAAGGCCTCGTGACCAGTCTTTTTCAGGTTTCGACATTTGGCAGTCATGCCGCGTTCACACCGGTCGCATTCCATGCATGGCGCGGTGACAGAGAACACCATACGCTGGCCAAACAGCAAATCTGGGTTGCGGGTGGCGCGAATGACACCGACTCCCTCGTGGCCGAGAACGCTGGGGCACGGTGCGCTGCGGCGGCCGAGCACGGTGTGACGGTCGGAGCCACAGATGGTGGCGGTGGTGATTTTTACCAGGGTTTCGCCTTCTTGCAAAGCAGGAATAGGCACTTCCTGCATGCGAAAGTCGCTACCGCCGTGCCAGACAAGCGCCTGGGCCTTTTCCGTTGGCGTAGTAGGAGCGGAAGGTGTTGAGGGAGTCGGAGTCGTCATCAGCGTTGTGTAACCTACTTGGTACCTACTTGGTCGGATCTACAGTCCGGGGCTTACTTTCCAACAATGTCCAGCAGGTTCGCGGAGGAATCCAGAACATGGTCGGCACCGAGGGACTCGAACTGTTCGCGAGTCAGGTGGCCGGTGAGCACACCGACGCTGGTGACGCCAGCTGCCTGGGCGGAACGGACGTCGGCCTCGGTGTCATCCGAGTTGATGACAGCCGACTTGTCGGTGATGCCGAGCTTCTCCATAACAGCCAGGATCTGGTCGGGCTGAGGGCGGCCGTGCTCGACTTCGTCACCTGCGACGACGGTGTCGATGATTCCGTTGTCCCAGCCCATGGAGGAGATAATGATGTCGACGATTTCGCGCGCAAAGCCCGTCGTCAAGCCCTCCTTGATGTCCTTGTCGTGCAGTGCCTTCAGCATTTCTTCGACGCCCGGCAGCGGGGTCGGCGGGTTTTCCTTGTAGGTGCGAGCAAGCTCGGCGCGGAAGAACTTCTACGCGTGGTTGTGGACTTCTGGGGTCGGCTCGATACCGCCTTCACGGAGCAGATTGCGGATTGCCCAGAACTTCTCGGTACCCATGTAGTGCTGGAAAGTCTCGTCGGAGTAGCGGGCACCTTCGCGTTCGGTGGCTTCGCGGAGGACACGGTAGACTTTGTCACGGTCGTTGATAGTGGTGCCAGCCATGTCGAAGATAGCGAGCTGGTAAGTCATGGAGATTTTCCTTTTCAGTAGAAGGGGACGGGGAGTGGGAGGGGATTAGCGGACGGCGGCACGGAGCCACATGGACAGCGCCTCGACGACGAGGACGACAGCGACCATGAGGATGGGGATGTAGGTGACGACGTCGAATTGGTTGACTCGAGAGGCATTGAGCAGCTGGAAGCCAATGCCACCTGCGCCGACGACACCCAGCAGTGTGGCCGAGCGGATGTTTGTGTCCAACAGGTAGAGGCAGTGGGCAATGAAAGACGGGATTGCCTGGCGCACGGTGGCGGCGAAGAAAATCTGCGACTCGGTTGCGCCAGTGGTGCGCAGGGCTTCCTGCACGTCAGTGTCGGTTTCTTCCAGTGAGTCGGCGACCAGCTTGGACAGCAGGCCAACGGCGCCGAGAGCCAGCGCGAGCGTACCGGCGACCGGGCCCAGGCCAGAGATGACCACGAAAATGATGGCCAGAATCAGCTCCGGGATGCCGCGGATAATCACGATGAGTACGCGGAAGAAGCCGTGTACCCACTTGTTGGCGACCACGTTGGAGGCGGCCATGATGCCAATCGGGATGGCGAGGATGGCGCCGAGGAAGGTGGCGGCGAAGGCAATCTGCAGGGTATCGAGAAGCAGCTGGAAGATCTCGTCGGCAATACCGCCGGAGGACGGCGGCAGGAACAGCGCTATGGTCTCTGGCAGGTTGGCCAGGCCGGTGAAGAAATTCGAGGCGGAGATTTCTGTCTCGGCAAATGCAGCGATGGTGATGACCACGAGTGCGATGGTGGTCAGCACGCGGGAGACACGAGCAGCGATCCACGGCGGGTTGATCGACGGCTTGTCGTCGGTGGCGCCCTGCTTGGCTGCCTTGCGCTTGTCCTTGACCTTCGTGCCCCACATGCGGTCGACCCAGGTGTCGGCCAGCAGGGAAGAGTCGGACTTGCGCATAATATCTCGTGGAAGGTGGCGGGGCTGCCTAATTCAACATCGCGCGACACTCTTCCTCGGAATAGCCAGAGTTCAGGCAATCAGCCCAGTCGATTTGGCCTTGAACCCACGGGGATGGCTCGTTGTTCTGAGGCTCCGGGGCAGTGTTCGTGGAAGGGCCGTCATAGAAATTGTTGGCGCAATACTGTGTCCAGCCGGAGGTACCGTCGGTAAACCAGGTGGTGCCTTGTTCGTAGAGGCCCTGCGAGGATTTCGCACAATGCGAAATTGTTTTGTTTATAGCTGTCGGCTTACCAGTGGGGGCATCAGTGTAACCAGTGGCCCCGAGGCTTTCCGTTGTCCGGGTCGGGGGTGTCGACGGGTTGGGAGTCTTGGTAGTGGATTGTGTCGTCGATTCTGTGCTGCTTTCTGGGCTGGTGGTATCGAGCGCCCGCATCGCTCGCTGCCCGAAGTAATGATGGAACAGGTGTTTAATCTCACCGGCGATTTAGGTATCGGCAGTGATCCTGTGGCATTGCAACGAAAGTGTGGCCTGTTTTGGCCTATGAGCGATATCACTTTAAAAGCCTGCGGAGTTGGAGGTGAATAGTATTATAGTTATATTTAGTTCACATTTTATTAACCCTATTTAGGGGCTTTGATTGGGCGCCTTTCAGAGTACGATTGCGATTCATAGCCTGTTTTTGCTCTTGCCCATGTCGTAGTTCTTATTGGAAGCGTTTTACTATTCACTGCTCTATGCAAGGAGTAATCATGGGCACTCATCGAGGAATCTCGAAGCTGGCACGGTCGGCCACAGCACTGGTAGCCGCAGCTGGTGTCGTTCTGGCGGCCGCTCCTATCGCGGCTGCCGCACCGGCTTCGGGTGCAGAACCTGGTAATAATCAGGTTCTATCCTGGACCGAAATGGGCGAGTGGGGGCCAAAGGCGAATGATTTCCCCACCGTCATGGTCAATCAGGGGATGACGGAAAACATCAGTCCCGAGGGCACGAATGTGCAGTGTGTTCCTGCTCCTGGAGAGAACCCGGTGGTCATGATCCACGGGATGAACTCGAACTCGTATCAGACCTATGCCCGCATGGCACCGGAGCTAAAGGCAATGGGGAAGTGTCTGTACGCATTTAACGTCGGCAAGCTGGGCACTGACGAGTTTTCGGTGCTGGCCTCTATTCCAACCATGCGCAACATGACCCCGCTGGATACGGCTTTGGCTGAGCTGACTGCGAAGATTGACACTCTCAAGGCAGAAACTGGTGCAACTGCCGTCGATATTGTTGGACACTCTGCTGGTGGCACCTTGGCTGCCGCTTACGCCAAGCAGGAGCAGGGCCGGGGTATAGGCACGGTAGTATCCCTGGCGGGCGTCCTGCACGGCACGAGTTTGCTCGGTATCTCCTATGGTTTGGAGCAGCTCGACCAGTTCGATAATGCTGGCAATAAGGCTGCGGGGTACATTGTCAGCCCGAGCCTGGTGGATCTGCTGCAGCATAGCGAGTTCATGGCCAAGATGAATGAGGGCGGCTTGGAGCAGCCGGGTGTCAACTATGTTGCAATCTCTACCCAGGTTGATGAAGCCGTCACCCCAATGGCTGCAAGTCAGTGGCAGGCGCCGACTTCTAACAACATCCTCCTGCAGGATGGCTGCTCTGCGGACCTGTCGGGGCATATGGGATTGACCTTCTCGCCACGGGCAATTGCGCAGGTCGCCAATGCGCTGGGGCGCAACGTAGAAGTTCCGTGTGTGCCGGTAACTGGCTTTGTGGAAGGCGGCATCAATGACAATGCCGGTGTTCGTCCAGAACACGTCAATGCCGTTTCTGATGGCATCACGGAAATCGACGGACGTATTGCTCAGGCTGCGGAATCGCGGTAGCGATAGTCGCGACCGCGACAGTAACCGGCGGTAGAACCGGACAAGAGGTAGGGCGCGTTGTCGGCAGCAGTCACTAGCTGTCGGAACGCGCCTTTTTCGCCATCAAATCCAGTGCAATGGCGGCACCAATAATGGCAGCGCGCAATTGTGGTGGTAAATCATACTTGAGCTGCAGTAGATAGCGCTCATTGCCGGTTAGCATATTTGCGAAACCCGACCACTTGCGGGATATCTGTGCAACTTCGATGTCATTGATCTTGAAGGTTGCGTCGTAATGCCAAACGTCGCCGTTGACCTCGCAATGAGCAAAACCGGGGATGGAAATTTCCAGCCGCCGCTTAAAGAACGCAAATTTCTGCTGAATAGTTGCCAATAGGCGCGATGAGTCTGCTCCGACCTGCTGCTTGCCCTCAGGGCTTGTTGCCTGCGGGTCGGGGTAATAGACCTCGTAGCTGTCAAGGGCGAAATCGGTCGGATCGGTAATAACGAATACCGGAGTGCCGTCTGGTTCGGACACTGTCAGACGACGAGAGCCCATAAACATGCGGCTCAACGTGCCGCCAGTAGTTTCAATCTTGCCGATGCAATTGCCCTCGCTATCCAGGATGTCGAAATCATCCGCCATGAAATTTCGAATCTGCTGGATAACGATGCTGTTGTGCGAGAGCAATCCCCGGTAACGCCCTTGCTGTGGCGGAAGCTGTTCAGGTGTGGGAGGTTGCTCGGGCGTGGAGGGCTGCTGCGCGGGAGGCTGCTCAGCCGCGGAAGGCTGCTGCTCGGAAGCCTCTTCCGCATCATTTTGTGGAATCTGATCCCACAGTGACTTTGGATTATCCCAATATGAAGTCATGGCAACAGCCTTCCTTTGATGAGTCTTGGGGCAGTCGAGTGGGTTAGAAGTTCTCTACGATCGCCTTGTTGAAAGCCTCGAGGTCAGCTGGGGTGCGGGAGGAAATCAGGTTGCCGTCAACGACAACTTCCTCATCGACCCAGTTGGCACCAGCGTTAATAAGGTCGGTCTTGACGCTGATGTAGGAGGTAATAGTGCGGCCCTTCAGTGCATCCGCGTCGGTGAGAATCCAACCGCCGTGGCAAATCACGCCGATTGGCTTGTCGGCTGCGGCGAATGCCTTTACCAGGGCTACGGCATCCTTATCGATGCGAATCTGGTCTGCATTTACGGTGCCGCCCGGCAGGATCAGGGCATCGTAATCATCAGCAGAAACGCTGCTGGTCAGCTTATCGACGTCCACCTTCGTACCATTCTTGCCCTCAATGGAGCCGTCTTCGGTAGAGATAACGTGCACGGTCGCACCGGCATCCTTCACGGCCTCAGCCGGGCTCGTCAGCTCGGAGTCCTCAAATCCGTTGGTGGCCAAAACTGCAATGGTCTTATTCGTTAAATCAGTCATAGCCCCGAGGGTAACGACGTGATCGCGTTTATGCATCCAGGCGACCATGATTTTCGAGAGTCTTACCTAGTTGCGTAAGTAATCTCCGCCATTGTGAAAAGTCGCTTGCGTTCGCCCCCGCGCAAGCGATATTCTGAAGTCCCGTGGTTACGAAATACATCATCGTTACAGGAGGCGTAGCCTCCTCCCTCGGAAAAGGCTTAACCGCGGCGTCGCTCGGCCGCCTGCTTACCTCGCGTGGTCTCAAAGTGACTATGCAGAAGCTCGATCCCTACCTCAACGTGGATCCGGGCACCATGAACCCCTTTCAGCACGGCGAGGTCTTCGTCACCGAAGACGGCGCCGAAACCGACCTGGACCTCGGTCACTACGAGCGCTTCCTCGACCGCAATCTCTCCGCCGGCGGCAACGTCACCACCGGCAAGGTCTATTCCTCGGTCATCGCTAAGGAGCGCCGCGGCGAATTCCTCGGCCAGACCGTCCAGGTCATCCCGCACATCACCGACGAGATCAAATCCCGCATCGTCGCCATGGGGAACGCGGACGCGAACGGCGAAAAGCCCGACGTGGTCATCACCGAAATCGGCGGCACCGTCGGCGATATCGAATCGCAGCCCTTCCTGGAAGCCGCGCGTCAAGTGCGTCACGACGTCGGCCGCGAAAACGTCTTCTACCTGCACGTGTCGCTGGTTCCGTACCTCGGCCCTTCCAAGGAACTGAAGACCAAGCCCACCCAGCACTCGGTGGCTGAGCTTCGCTCGATTGGTCTGGTTCCCGATGCCGTCGTTTTGCGATGCGACCGCGACATCCCCGACTCCCTCAAAAACAAGATTGCGCTGATGTGCGACATCGACCGCGAGGGCGTGGTGTCCTGCCCGGATGCGCCGAGTATCTACGACATCCCGAAGGTCCTCTACGACGAGCACCTGGACACCTTCATCATTCGCCGCCTGAACCTGCCGTTCCGCGACATGGATTGGGTCGTGTGGGGCGACCTGCTCGAGCGTGTCCACAACCCGAAGGGCGAGGTCACGGTGGCGCTCGTCGGTAAGTACATCGATCTGCCGGATGCCTACCTATCCGTCGCGGAAGCCGTGCGTGCCGCCGGTTTCGCCCACCGCGTGAAGGCGAACATCCGCTGGGTTGCCTCCGATGACTGCGAAACCCCCGAGGGGCTGAAGCAAAACATGGCCAGCGTGGACGCGATCGTCATCCCCGGCGGCTTCGGCGGTCGTGGCATCGAAGGCAAGATCGCGACCATCCGCTACGCCAAGGAAACCGGCACGCCACTGCTGGGAATCTGCCTGGGTATGCAGTGCGTTGTCATCGAGGCGGCGCGCACCGCAGGCGTTGAAGGTGCGTCCTCGACCGAGTTCGACGAGAACGCGGCCGAGCCGGTCATCGCCACGATGGAGGAACAGCTCCAGGCCGTCTCTGGAGAGGCTGACCTGGGCGGATCCATGCGCCTGGGCTCCTACCCGGCGAAGCTTGCCGAAGACTCCGTTGTCGCCGGCCTCTACGGCACCACCGATGTCACCGAGCGCCACCGCCACCGCTACGAGGTCAACAACGCCTACCGCGCGCAGCTCGAAGAGGCAGGCCTGGTCATCTCGGGTACCTCGCCGGACGGCAAACTCGTCGAATTCGTCGAATACCCCACGGACGTGCACCCATACCTCGTGGCCACCCAGGCGCACCCGGAGCTGAAGTCACGCCCCACCAACGCCCATCCGCTTTTCGACGGCCTCATCGCCGCAGCCCTCAAGCGCAACTAGCTTCGGCTCCGTGGGGACGAATCCGGCCTACCTATTAGAGTAAATCTCATGGCGCACCAATTTGACGTTGTTGATTCCGAGATTGTTCTCGAGGCACCTATCATCGCGGTCCGCCGCGATCAGGTGCGGATGCCGGGTGGGAAAGTGTCCGCCCGCGAGATCGTAGAGCACTTCGGCGCTGTCGCAGTCGTTGCCGCAGATGAGGATAACCGCCTCTACCTGCTGAATCAGTGGCGGCAGGCGGCAGGCAAGCGCCTGGTGGAGTTGCCGGCCGGGCTTCTCGATGTCGCGGACGAGGACCCCCTGGAGGCCGCCAAACGCGAGCTGGTCGAGGAAGCCGGACTGGAGGCCGAGTCCTGGTCCCTGCTTACCGATATGTTCAGCTCGCCCGGCTTCGCGGAGGAAGCGGTTCGGATCTATCTGGCCAGGGGGCTCCGTGCCGTCGATAAGCCGGAAGCCCACGATGAGGAAGCGGACATGACTGCGTCGTGGATTGGCGTGGAGGACACGGTGGCGATGGCGCTGCGCGGAGAGATCCTCAATGGCATCGCGCTGTCCGGCATTCTGCTGGCGGCGGAGGTGCTGCTGAGGGGTGCCACGCCACGCTCGGTCGCGGAGCCGTTCGATATTCGACCGACGACTCTGGCTCAGCGTCGAACAGAGCAGCTCGGCGCCGGCGCGGACCTGAAACGTATCCGATGAGTTCGATCGATTCGCTTGTCGACGCCTTCGTGACTTACCTCGCGGTGGAAAAGGGCCTGTCGGCGAATACGCTCGCCAGTTATAAGCGCGACTTGGAGAAGTACCGCACCTACCTGCGGGAGATCGGGCGCACGGAATTGGCGCAGGTCACCGAGCAGGATGTGACAGAATTCCTGGCGTATCTGGCGCGGGGAGATAAGTCGGCGGGCAGACCAGCGATGGCCCCGACCTCGGTGACGCGGTCGCTGTCGGCTGTGCGGAGCTTCCACAAGTTCGCGGTGGGTGAGGGCGCGTTGGAGGTGGATGTTGCCAAGCGGGTGGCGCCGCCGAAGCAGCCCTCGCGGTATCCGAAGGCGCTCAGCATTGATGAGGTCACCCGGCTGATCGAGTCCATCCCCGATGACGACACCGCTGACGTGACGGATTTGCGCAACCGTGCGCTGGTGGAGTTTCTGTACTCGACCGGTGCGCGAGTATCCGAGGTCACCGGCCTGGATATCGATGACGTGGATCGCGAAACCAACCTCGTACTGCTGCGCGGCAAGGGCGGCAAGGAGCGCATCGTGCCCGTGGGGTCCCCGGCCATGGCGGCACTGGATGCGTGGCTCACACGCGGGCGGCCGAGCTGGGTGCGGGCGAACTCCGGACCAGCGTTGTTTATCAACTCGCTGGGACGCAGGCTGTCGCGGCAGTCGGCCGGAAATACGCTGGCGGAGCTGGGTGAGCGCGCCGGGCTGAAGGTGAAAATTTCCCCGCACACCCTGCGACACAGTTTCGGCACACACCTCATTGAAGGTGGTGCCGATGTGCGCGTGGTCCAAGAGCTGCTCGGGCACGCCTCCGTGACGACGACCCAGATTTACACCATGATTACCGCAGAGAATATGCGCCGAGTCTGGGCGGGGGCTCACCCACGGGCTGAATACTCGCGGTAATATGCGGCGGTAGTATGTAGCGCTACTACGCGGCGGTAATATATGGCGGTATTACGCAGTATTACGTGGCGCAGTAGAATTGATGAGAAATCTTCAAGGAAGAGGGATTGACTGTGGCTGAAGAAGGGTTGTTTGAGGCCGATCGAGTTGAACTCGGTCTCACCGGTCGCCCGGCACGTGAGCTGCCGGAACCCGCACCCCTGACCAGTCACGGCCCCGCGGTCATCCTGGCAATGTGTAACCAGAAGGGCGGCGTGGGGAAGACCACCTCGACCATCAACCTGGGCGCGGCACTGGCGGAGTTTGGCCGTAAAGTCCTGCTCGTTGACTTGGATCCGCAAGGCGCACTATCCGCCGGTCTGGGGGTCCCTCATGAGGAACTTGACCTGACCGTCTACAACCTCATCGTCGACGACACCACCGATGTCCGCGACGCCATCCACCACACCAAGGTTTCCGGCCTGGATCTCGTCCCGGCCAACATCGACCTGTCGGCGGCGGAAATCCAGCTTGTCAACGAAGTCGGCCGCGAACAGGCCTTGGGGCGCGCACTGCGCCCAGTGATGAATGACTACGACTTCATCATCATTGACTGCCAGCCGTCGCTAGGCCTGCTGACCGTCAATGCGCTGACCATCTCCGAGGGCGTCATCATCCCAATGGTGGCGGAGTACTTCTCCCTGCGCGGTCTGGCACTGCTCACCGACACGGTGGCCAAGGTCCGCGACCGCCTGAACTTCAACCTGGAAGTCTCCGGCATTTTGGTCACCATGTTCGACCGCCGCACGCGCCACGCCAAGGAAGTCATGGAACGCCTCATCGAGGTCTTCGGTGACAAGGTCTTCGACACGGTCATCACCCGTACCGTCCGCTTCCCGGAAACCTCCGTCGCCGGCGAGCCCATCACCACCTGGGCACCGAACACCCCAGCTGCGGCGCAGTACCGCAACCTGGCCCGCGAGGTCATCGAGCGCAAAGGCCGCAAATAATAGGTGACTTCCCCGGATAGTTACACTCCCGAACCGTCGTCAAGCGAGGGCGTGCAGGAAGAGATCACCGGCTTCCGCGTTGCGCTCGCGAACTTCAACGGGCCATTTGACCTGCTGCTGCAGCTAATCAGCAGCAAAAAGATGGACGTCACCGAGGTCGCGCTGGCGGCGGTCACCGACGAGTTCATCTCGTACACGCGCAGCCTCGACGCAGTCAGCGACCTCGACGAAATCACCGAATTCCTCGTCGTGGCAGCGACGCTGCTCGACCTCAAGACCGCACGACTTCTGCCGCGTGGCGACGTCGACAGCGAAGAAGACCTCGAACTGCTAGAAGCACGCGACCTGCTGTTCGCCCGACTGCTGCAGTACCAGGCGTATGGCAAGGTAGCCGACCAATTCGAGGAGTGGCAGAAGACCGCGCCGCGGCGCTATCCGCGAGCTGTGGGGCCGGACAAGCAGTTCGAGGAGCTGCTGCCGCCCGTGCGTCTGGGCATGACGCTCGGGGAGTTTGCCGAGTTTGCGGCCGTAGTGATGCGACCGAAGCCGCCGGAGGAAGTCGGGGTCGGGCACATCCACGGTGTGCCCGTGTCCGTGCCGGAGCAGGCGGGCAAAATTCTGGACTCGCTGCGGCTGGCAGGCGAGGGGACCTGGCTGACGTTTACGCAGCTGACGTCGGAGTGCCGCGTGTCCATGGAGATCGTCGGGCGGTTCCTGGCGCTACTGGAGCTCTACCGAGCCAAGGCGATCGGTGTGGAGCAGGAGGAGGCGCTGGAGGAAATCCACGTGGCCTGGACAGGGCTCGACGTGGACCCGGCCGTCGTGGCGGCGGCGAACTGGGAGTAGGTGGCTGGGGCTGCGTTGGGCGTGGGCTTGGTCGGGCGTGGGCTTGGTCGGGCTGGCGCTAACAGCTGATTAGCGCCCGGCCAATTAGCGCCCGGCGCGGGAGGTTGCGTAATCTGACGCGCATGAGCGAAACCAGTTCCGCACCATCCGAGCAGGCCGCAGAGTCCGCGGCTGCTTCTTCGGCGCAGTTGCCGCCCATTGACCCGTTGCGAGCAGGCGTGGAGTCGATTCTTCTGGTAGTCGATACGCCGGTGGCGGCGGAGGATATGGCGCGGGCGCTGGATGTTTCCGCAAGCGATGTCCGTGACGTGCTTCGCGAGATCGAGTACGAATACCGTGCACGTCGCAGCGGCATTGAGCTACGCGAAACGGATGAGGGCTGGCGCTTTTACACGGCTCCCGCGCACGCCAGCGCGGTGGAGCGATTTTTGCTGGATGGCTCGCAGTCGAAGCTCTCACGTGCAGCTATGGAGACGTTGGCAGTGGTGGCGTACCGACAGCCTGCCACGCGTGCGCAGGTCTCCGGTGTGCGCGGTGTCAATGTTGATGGTGTGATGCGCACGCTGGTCGCGCGCGGTCTGATTGCGGAGTCTGGAGAGGACCCGGCAACCGGTGCGCATTTGTACGTTACGACGACGCTGTTCCTGGAGCTTTTGGGGATTGATTCGCTGGACCAACTGCCGGACCTGGCCCCGCTGTTGCCTGAGGTCGACTTGATCGATGAGCCGTTGAGCTAGGTGGGGCGTCGGGTGGCGGCTAGGTGACTTTCCACGCCGTCAGTAGATTCACTTCAATCGACGAAACACCCAGTTTGGGTGCCACGATCTTGCATGCTTCCTGCATGGAAATGTTCTCCGCTAGAATTCGATCTTCTACCAAGCGGACGACTCGGTCCTTCGCCTTCTGATCAAACTTCTTCGGCATGTTCGAAGATTTTCCCATCTACTCAAACGGAACAAAACCTGGGGCACTTCATGTCCACTTTCCGGGGGGCGGGCCCGTTAGTGCGGTTGCGGGCGTCGCCGTTTTCGCTGGTGTGGTGACTGGCGCGTGAGCTAAAGCTCACGTGCCATGCTGCGGAAGCCCTGAGTCATTGCCTCCAGCGGGTCTCCAATACGGCTGTACGTGCCCACGATTCGGCCGTAGGTGATGCCTACGAGAGCAAAGTAGGTACCGATGACACCTGCCATGCCGGTCATGATTGGAGAGCTAAGAATCCCATCGCCCTTCCCGCGGAATGGTGATGCGGGAAAAGCTAGGGCGGCGATAAGTGCTGCAAAAAAGAGGATGGAAACCAATCCGACAAACTTGAGGGCGCGACCCGCTTCTGGGTGCACCTCCAGGTAAGAGCTGTCTTCGTCCTTGTTATCGACATGGTGCTCGTCAACTTCCAGGTCGGGGCGCTCGGCAAGGAATTTCTCAACGACGACGGTGATAACCAGGGAAATCAGAACTGGGGATGCCATGCCGAAAAAGTAGTTGGCTGTAGGAGTGATAAATGCTGCCGGATCAATGGTCTGGGCGGCCGTGGTGGAGATAGTTGACAGCAGAATGTCAGTTGTATTCAGCGAGGGTGAACCATCATATCCGGTTGAGATGGATACGAATGCAATGATGGCACCGAGGATCGGGCTGGGTCCAATGGCCCGAAATGCAATCCCACCGAGTGGGATTAGTGTGACGTATGCTGCATCTCCAGCTACGTGACCAATCAAGCCGGCGTAACTCAGTGCGAACGTCGCATAGCAGGCCGGTATGCGGGTGACAGTGAGCTATCTGCGTCGACTTCTTTTGTTAGCCGGCTTTCGACGCTTCTCATTGTCGACTATGCGGACGATGCGCCTGGAGCCTAATCCACAACGGATGGCGAGTTTGGTTTGGTCGTCATCAGAGGATTTGTGTTCTTGCTAGTAGTCCAATGTTTAGCTACTCGCCAACGCAACCACCACTGAACGCTGTGCTTATGGATGAACCTGTGCAAGTCTATTAGGACAGAACAGCTGACGAGAAGAAGCGTTTCATTTATAATGATTCCTTGTTTCTATTATGTCAACCGACGAAGGTATGAAAATTGACCAGTTCTCAGGATGTCGACCTAATTCCCATTGATAGTGAGTGTCGAACGATTCAGGAGTGTTTCAAAGAGTGTCTCTATGACATTCCTGACTTTCAACGTCCCTATAGCTGGGAAGACGACCAATTAAACGATTTTTGGAATGATGTGGTGCAGGCGACGGGAGACTTCTTTTTTGGCTCGACCGTTACTTGGGTGAGTCAGAAGCGTGGGCTTTTCAATGACACATATTCCGTCATTGACGGCCAACAGCGTTTAACGACCTGTGCGATTGCTTTGTCGGTAGTTCGCGACGCTTTTGAGAAAATCAGCGAAGACCTACCGGCGGATGATGAGACCGCTCAAAAGGCTTCTGCTCAGGCGAAGACAACTCAAAAGTATCTCATTGCTCAGGATGATGATGACAACGAGTATCGGGTCATTAACCGTGTCGAGAAGATGTTTTTTGAACAAATTCAAAAACCGAATTCTATTCCATCAAATATACAGTGGGATTCGAGTTCGCGACGTATTGGCCGAGCTAGGGAGTTCTTTGAAGGAAAAACGAATCACAAGATTTCGGCCTGTACACCGGAAAATGCCATTGAGAGATTGAAAGTAATTCGCGCAAATATTCTCAAAGCAAAAGTTATCCAAGTTGAGATGGCGTCTGAGGCCGACAGCTTTCTAGTATTCGAGACTCTTAATACACGTGGCGAAGATTTGCGACTTGCTGATCTGACAAAGAATTTATTAGTGCGTGGTGCCGCGAGTGATCAAGCTGATCGCAAGACTATCGCAGATCGATGGTTGAGGCTTTCCGAAAAAGTTATGGGGGAGCAGGACAATCGAAAACAGCTTGATCGTTTTCTGTGGCAGTCCTGGAATTCACGCCGAGAAGCAGTCAAGGAGCCCGAATTATTTAAAGCGATCACTGCGTTGTTGGGATCCAGCGCTAAGGCTCACCTGAGCTATCTGGAAGAGCTTGAATATGATGCCGAAATTTATAGGCGGCTACAGGATGAGCATATTCAAGTTGAAAAATTGTCCAAGAATACTGGAGGGAGGAAAGGGGCATTTGAGATACCCGAATTTGTGGATTCGGTCCGAGCTCTAGCGATCTTCAATATTTCTGTAGCAAACTCTGCGATTTTTGCGGCAGTTCGAAAATACGAGACTTCAAATGTAATGCAAAAAGCTCAACTTCTTGACGTTATGAACGCTATAGAAGTTTTTCATTTCAGGTTTAGTGCGCTCAATAACTCCGGATCAACGGGGGGAACTCGACGTCGATACAATCGGTTTGCGGTTCAACTAGAAAATGCAAACTCGAAAGCTGCAGTGTCTGAGACAATCGCTGAATTCAAAGATAAGCTGAAGGCTAGTTTGCCTTTAGTGACGACGTCAATCGAACAGTTTGAAGAGCTTTTCTATGCCCCTAAAGTGAAATTAAGCAATGCGCAAAAGCCCAAGTCACGTAAAATGTTTATTTGCTATGTACTCCAGAAATTTGCGCAATTTGCTAAGCACACGCCGGCGGGGACTTCTCCTGATACATGGTCCATTGAGCACATAAAGCCACAGTCGAAGGCGAAAAACGACTTCATGCCGGGGAAGGCCTATAAAGATCCTGTCTTTTCGATAGGAAATTTGATCCTTTTGACGGAAGGCTTGAACTCGGAGTTGTCGTCTCGATCGTTTGATATTAAGAAGAGCGCACTGAAAAAGGGAGCTCCAATGTTCGATTCCGAACTGGACAGCTGGTCAGATAGCCCCGGTGCTGTTCCCACTGACGCTGAAATTCAGAGGCGTGCGAAAGCATTGGCACGGTCGGCGATTAATGACGTCTGGATCATTTAAAAAGGCACGATGTGATGGGGCGTTGGTGCTCGTTGTACTGACCCAAAGGGCGAATCAATCCGCGTCTTAATGCGCGTACAGGATGCCATCCTTCATTGCGGATCGGAATTGCCAAACATAGGTCTTGAGCATGTAGCTGGTGCTGCGTATTTAGATCACTCGCTCGCGAGCGGCCGTAAGCTCGGCGAGGAAGCTCAAGTAGTGTTTCCGTCGATGGTATCTGCGAAGCGACTTTTGCGAGGCTGTGGATTTCTAAAACTTGGGTTAAGGTTGCGATAATATTTGATTGTGAAACCAATGTTGGTTTCTTGAATCGAGGTTTCGCAATATGCTTCGATGGTCCCTGGAATCGTTGGCAGGAGAATTTGGACAGGGTCATTTGCCCCCCCCCCCAAAAAAACCGGAGACAACGCTGCGTGTCGGGGTCCTGTAGGTCGGTTGGTGGGGCCGTATCGTTGTTGGTGCGAGCTCTTAAACAGGAATTGTTTAAGTCCAGATGATCGTTTGTCCTCTTAAAATGAATATTTTGTGTGGGCACGATGGATGCGGGCCTGTGACCCGGGGTCCACATAATTGCTGATCGCCTGCCTCGGCGTGTTGGAACCCAATAGCTCTGTTACCAGCGTCTTTTGGCCTTATTCCCTGTCTAGAACTCGCTAGGCAGGGCCTATTTCGCAGGTCACACATACCTATGAAGAAAAGTGTAAAGTCGGGCCCGACCCCCAGAAAGTAGACACCTTGGGGTGAACATAATGTAGGTGTAAGCCTATCACCCTTTATGCGGTTTGCGACTCAAACTCATCGGGAGCTTGATATCTGCACCAAGTGTGTCGGCGGCAAGTGTTGTAGCCCACGCACCAGCGGAAGACATCCCTACGGCAGATTGAAGTGCCCTGGGTTTTGTTCCTAGGCATGTGCCTTGATTTCCATCATTTCTCGACTGGGGTGGTGTTCCCAAAATTCGGCTTCTACTTTAGCCGGCGTGCGGTAGCCCAGGCTCTGGTGGAGCCGTGATTCGTTCCACCAGTTAACCCACTCGAACGTGGCGATTTCCACGTCGACCCACGAGCGCCTATGGATTAGTTCGTTGTTGTAGGAGCCGTTGACGTTCTTAGCCAAAGCGTTGTCATAGGAGTCGCCCACCGTCCCAGTGGACGCTGCGATACCGTGCTCGGCCAAGCGCTCGTTGTAGACCGCGGCTCACATATTGTCAGCCGTGGTCTAATTGGTGAATCAAGCCCGTTGTTTCTTTGTTACAAACGATTGCCTGGTTGAGCACCTGCAGCGGCAAGGTTTCGGTGCGCATCGAATCCGACAGCGCCCATCCGGCAATCCTCCGGGAGCACACATCAGTGACAAAAGCTGTGTACCCAAAGCCTTTCCTGGTGCGCACGTAGGTAATGTCCGCCACCCACAGCCGATGAGGGCCGGGGGCCTTAAACTCACGATTTACCAAGTCAGGGCGAAGATCCGGGCCTTTGGGCTTACGCGTTGTGATTGGTGCCCTACCTTTGCCCTTTGCCCTTTGCCGGACAGACCAGCGCTGCGCATGAGCCGGGCTGTTTGCTCGCGGCCAATGTCAATGCCCTGGCGTTGCAGCACGCGACACATCTTCCGCACGCCGTAGACACCGTAATCTTCGGAATGAACCTCGCGGAAATGCTCTACAAGGGCAGCGTCGCGAAGACTGCGGGAGCTTAAGCCCCGGATTTTAGACTAGCGCTACCCACGCGAAGTAAGGAAGCCGCCTTCACGGTGGATGTTTAACGTCTGGCAGATGAACTCGACTGAGAAACGATTGACGATACTCATTAATGAACCGAATCATTTCTTAACGTTTCTCAGTCGAGTTCGGATGCGAAAAAGCCGAAGCGGCCTTCAACAACTCGTTGGTGTCCCGCAGCTCTTGGTTTTCTCGTCGCAGCTTGGTGGCCTCTGCCGCAAGGTCCTCGGGCAACCGTTTCAGTAACGCATCCTTCGCGTCGAGCGGGCTTGCGTCCATTGCTTCGCTGTGTGCCACGACACGTTCAGTTTGGGTGCCACGATCTTGCATTCGCGGCTATGGCTACCTCGCCGGGTAGGGGAGTAGCCCACACGGTATGGTGGCCACCATGATTGACCCCATGTCCGAGTCCCCGGCACCGTACGCTACGTCGCGTACGGGGCACGATGCCATGATTCGGGTGCGTGACGCGCACCTGCACAACCTGAAACACATCGACGTCGACCTGCCACGGGATACCCTCGTGGCGGTCACTGGTGTGTCGGGTTCGGGCAAGTCCAGTCTGGCCTTTGGCACAATTCATGGGGAGGCGCAGCGCCGCTACCTGGAGTCAGTCTCGCCTTTCGCGCGCCGTCTGATCGGTGGCGCGGTCAACCCGCGGGTCGGTTCGGTTGCGGGTCTGCCTCCGACGGTGGCGTTGCAGCAGTCCACCACCCTGGGTGGAGCACGTTCCTCCGTGGGAACGATCTCGAATATGTCGAATAGTATTCGGCTGCTCTTTTCCCGCTCCGGCAGTTACCCGGACGGTATGCGCGAGCGGTTGGAGTACGGCAGGCTCCACTCCGACGCTTTCTCGCCCAACACCACCGCCGGTATGTGCCCTGAGTGCCAGGGAACCGGTACTGTGCACCGGCCGACTGAAGAGTCGATGGTGCCGGATCCCAGCCTGTCCATCTGGGACGGCGCGATCGCCGCGTGGCCGGGAGCGTGGTTGGGGAAGAACTTCCGGGACATCCTGGGCACCCTCGGCTACCCGCTCGACGTCCCGTGGCGGGATATTCCGCAGGAGGATCGCGACTGGATCCTGTTTACGGACGAGCAGCCGGTGGTCACCGTCCACCCGGTGCGGGACGAGAACGCTGTGCATCGGTCGTATGAAGGTAAGTGGCGCTCGGTTGCCACCTACCTCACCGACACCTTGGCGGAGACGGAGTCAGATAAGAACCGTCGCCGGGTGCTGTCCTTCATGCATTCATCGACATGCCCGACGTGCCAGGGTCGCGGTTTCCAGTCGGATACCTTGCAGGTCACCTACGCCGGTTACGCCATCGACGAGTTCAACGACTTGGCGTTGAAGGACGTGCTGGCTGTGCTGGAGGATCGCCTGGAGCGCTTGGAGGGGATCGCGAGGCAGGAGTGGAACGAACACGATGAGGCTGAAGAGCTACTGCTTGATCAGGTGCTGCCCACGGTGCGTGC
The DNA here is from genome assembly GCF_000411235.1 of Corynebacterium sp. HFH0082. Lineage (NCBI taxonomy): Bacteria > Bacillati > Actinomycetota > Actinomycetes > Mycobacteriales > Corynebacteriaceae > Corynebacterium > Corynebacterium sp. HFH0082. The sequence continues at coordinate 1,887,273 of NZ_KE150404.1, read as the reverse complement.
AGCGATTGAGTTGGGGCTGGGACACTTAAGCCTCTCCCGCCCGGCACGAAGCTTGTCCGCCGGCGAGCACCAGCGTCTGCGGCTGGCGTCCCAGTTGAACTCAAGCCTGTTCGGCACAACCTATGTGCTGGATGAGCCCTCGGCGGGGCTCCACGTCGTGGAGCGCAAGGCGGTCTCTGAGTTGCTACAGCGCTTCATCGACGCTGGTAATTCGGTACTTCTGGTGGAGCACGATATGTCCCTGGTAGCCGGGTGCGATTGGATCGTGGACATCGGTCCCCGCGCCGGTGAGCGTGGCGGGGAGCTGGTATTCTCCGGGCCTATTGATCAGTTCCGGGCCAACGCCGGTCAGTTGGGATCGCCCACGGCTGCCGCCCTGAACGAGGACTTCCCCGAGCTGGTGGACACCCCTGCCGGCACCGGCGAATCCATCGGTCTGCGCGGCGTGCACGCACGCGCCTTCGACGGTGCCGATGTGGACTTCCCGCTCGGGGCGCTTACCGCAGTTACGGGTGTATCCGGTTCCGGCAAATCCACCCTGGTCATCGGGGTGTTAGCCGACGTGGTGTCCCGCTCGGCCAAGCAGGTGGTTGGCGCCGAGGAAGCTTCGGACGGGGATGCGGATGCTGAGCTCACGGCAGGGTCCGGTCACTCTGGGGATTTCAGGGTGGACAGCGTAGTGGGCGTCGATAAGATCCGCCGGTTGGTGCACATCACCCAGAGGCCGATTGGGCGCACGGTGCGTTCCACCGTGGCCACCTACACAGGGCTTTTCGATCACGTCCGCAGGCTCTTCGCCGCGAGCCCAGAGGCCAAGCGGCGAGGCATGTCGGTGTCGGACTTTTCCTATAACACGACAAAGGGCCGCTGCCCAGAGTGCGACGGTGCCGGCAGTATCGAGGTCGAGCTGGTATTCCTACCAGGCACGTATACGACCTGTCCGGCCTGCCACGGCAAGCGCTACAAGCCGGAAATCCTTGAGGTTAAGTGGAATGACCGCAGCATCGCCGATATCTTGGCGCTGACCGTGGACGAGGCGCTGGAGGTTTTCGCCGAGGAGCCGAAGATTCTGCGCTCTGTCGAATTCCTGCACGCACTCGGCCTGGGGTACCTGCGGCTGAGGCAGGGCTCCCCGGAACTCTCGGGCGGGGAGGCACAGCGCATCAAGCTCGCCTCTGAGATGCAGCGCGGCTCCAACCGCAAGCACAGCCTGTACCTCCTTGACGAGCCGACGACAGGCCTACACCCGACGGATGTTGATCTGTTGCTCGCCCAGCTGCGTCACCTTGTCGATGACGGCGCGACGGTGGTCGTTGTCGAGCACGACCTGCGGGTGGTCGCGCAGGCCGACCACATTATTGACGTCGGCCCAGGCGCCGGCGACGAAGGAGGGCAGATCCTGGTCACCGGGACGCCGTCGGCAGTCGTCCAGCAGGCCGTGGACTCGGATTCGCGTTCGGTGACGGCCCAGGTGTTGGCCGAACGGGCTGGGTTGCGCTGAGCCCGAGCATCTAACGTCATGTAGGTACACCCAACAGCGCCGAAAACCAGTCCCCACCGCACCATAAAACTCCACTTCACGCCACGCGTGTCAATTCATGCCACCTCCACAGCTGCCACGAGGTGACATAGGTGTCGTGAAGTCGCTGAGACTGTCTGTAATCCTTGCGAGAAGCTCCACCAACAGCCCCGAACGGCGTTCAAGTCTGGTGCTGTACAGGTATTATGCTTGAGTATCATGACAGCCTCGGAAACCGCCCAGCCGCACACCCCGCAGCCCGCCCAACCACCCACCCAACCACACGCCCAGCCAACCATCGCCGACCTCGCCCAATTCGACGCCGACCACATCTGGCACCCATACGGCCCCATCCCGTCGCCGGTCGCGCCCAAGCTGGTCGAGTCCGCCGAGGGCGTCAACCTCCACCTCGCCGACGGCCGCACCCTCATCGACGGCATGAGCAGCTGGTGGGCCGCCTGCCACGGCCACTCGCACCCGAAGCTGGTCGCAGCCGCGAAGAAGCAGGCCACCACGATGTCGCATGTCATGTTCGGCGGCCTCACACACCGTCCGGCAATTGAACTGGCGGAAAAGCTCCTAAAGCTCGCAGGCCCCGGCTTCGATGCCATCTTTTACTCGGACTCGGGTTCGGTCTCCGTCGAGGTGGCGATCAAAATGGCGTTGCAGTATCAGCAGGCCATTGGCCATCCCGAGCGCACCCGCCTGGCCACGTGGCGCGGCGGCTATCACGGCGACACTCGCGCGCCCATGACTGTCTGCGACCCCGAAGGTGGCATGCATTCGCTGTGGACGGGGCAGTGGACTCCGCAGGTCTTCGCCGACAAACCACCCGCCCGCGGCGCAACCGAGGAGGAACGCGCACGCTATCTCGCGCGCTTCGATTCGCTTATCGACGACTCCGTCGCCGGCATCATCATTGAACCGGTAGTCCAAGGCGCTGGTGGCATGCGGTTCCATGACCACGAGCTGCTTGTGGGGCTCCGGAAGCTGTGTGATAAGCACGGCATACTCCTTATTGCGGATGAGATTGCCACCGGCTTCGGTCGAGCTGGGGACCTGTTCACGACGCAGGCGGCCGGGATTGTGCCGGATATTATGTGTGTCGGCAAGGCGCTGACCGGCGGCTTTATGAGCTTCGCAGCCACCCTCACCACCGCCGACGTGGCTCGCACCATTTCCAGTGGCGCAGCCGGAGGCATCATGCACGGCCCGACCTTCATGGGTAACCCGTTGGCCTGTGCCGTGGCCTGCGCGCAGCTCGACCTGATTGCAGAGGGGCAGTGGCGTGAGGATGTCCCGCGCATTGAATCCCGACTTCGCAACCAGCTCCAGCCCTTAGCCAGCAGCGATGCCGTGGCCGACGTGCGTGTCCTTGGCGCAATCGGCGTCGTGGAGATGCAGCGCCCCGTGAACATGGGCTTGGCCACGGCAGCGGCTGTCGATGCCGGGGTGTGGCTGCGGCCATTCGGCAAGTTGGTGTACACCATGCCGCCGTATATCAGCACCAATGATGAGGTCGATCGCATCTGTGAGGCCATCGCCGCCATCGTCGCCGCCGAAGAAAAACGCAAGTAGCGCAACCAAAAGGAGCACCACCCACCATGAGCATCGTCCTTGTCACCGGCACCGGTACCGATATTGGAAAGACCATCGGCACGGCAGCCTTGGCGGCGGCACTTCGCGAGGAAGGCAAGGAGGTGCACGTCGTCAAGCCAATTCAGACTGGATTCCCGGGCCCAAATGGCGGTGATTTGGACACTGTCGCGGAGCTGACGGGGATTGACAACCTGCATGGCTTCGAGCGTTACCCCGAGCCGATGGCGCCGGTGGCGGCGGCGCAGCGTGCGGGCATGCGCCTGCCGGAGGCCACGGAAATCGCGGAGAAGATCAAGCTTATCGACGGGCCGAACCGCGTTGTCCTCGTGGAGGGCGCGGGCGGCTTGCTGGTGCGACTCGGCGAGGACTGGGCGCTGCCGGAGCTGGCGGTGTTGCTGCCGGGTAGTCAGATGGTGGTCGTGACGCGGTTGGGTCTGGGCTGCCTGAACGAGGCGGAGCTCACCGTCGAGGTGGCGCGAGGCCGTGGGGTCAATGTCACGGCGCTGGTGGGCGGTTCGCTGCCGGCGGAGACCGACCCGATCATCGAGACCAACCTGGAAGAACTGCCGCGCATCACCGGGGTGCCGCTGCTGGGGTCGGTGCAGGCGGGAGCGGGCGCGCTGGGCCGGCAGGAGTTTGTGGCGAAAGCTACGCAGTGGCTGCCGGGCGTGCGAGAGTGGGCCGCAGCGCTGTAAAAGGCGCTGTAGGTGGAGGCCGCGCGGGACGTCGTTAAGCTGGCGCTTTACTAGAAACGTGCTAAGGTGGCTACACGACAAGGCGCGAGGCTTTCTCTGTAATTCTCTTTATTAACCTGCTTCCACCGGCCATTTTGGGCCCACGGGGGGAGAGAACAGCGTCGCCTGGCGCTGACGTTCTAACAAACAGAACATTCTCCAACGCTTGAAAAGGATGTAGGTCAAGTGGCTAAACCCGCTCGCCGAGAAGGCACACCGGCACACAAGAACCGTAAGAATCAATCCAACCGCGGCTCCACTAACGCCCAGCGCAACCGCAGCCGTCGCGACAGCGGCGCGAAGGTGGAGACCTCCAACGTCCACGCGAAGGACATCTACGTATCCAACGCTCGCCCGGCGCGCCACCAGCACGTGGACTCCGACCGCCGCGGCTCGGGCAAGCGCGTGCACAGCGAAGCAGGCGAGGGCGTGCGTCTGCAGAAGGTCCTCGCACAGGCAGGCGTGGCGTCGCGTCGTATGGCGGAAAAGCTTATCGACGAAGGCCGCGTCGAGGTCGATGGCAAGATCGTGACACGACAGGGCGTGCGGGTGGACCCGAACACGTCTGTGATTCGAGTTGATGGTTCCCGCGTCATCGTCAATGAGGACATGCAGTACTTCGTCCTGAACAAGCCGCGTGGCGTGCAGTCGACCATGCATGATGACATGGGCCGCCCGTGCGTGGGCGACATCATCGGTGAGAAGATCAGCGCTGGTCAGCGCCTCTTTCACGTGGGCCGCCTGGATGCGCCCACTGAGGGTCTGCTGCTGCTCACCAACGATGGTGAGCTGGCTAACCGTCTGATGCACCCGAGCTACGAGGTCACCAAGACCTACATGGCCACCGTTGTCGGCGAGGTCGATGCCAAGGTCATGCGTGAGCTGGAAAAGGGCATTGAGCTCGATGACGGCATCGCTAAGGCGGACATGGCGCAGATCATCGACGTCTGGCAGGGCCGCTCTATCGTCCGCATCGAGCTGCACGAGGGTCGCAAGCACATCGTCCGCCGGATGCTCAAGACTGCGGGCTTCCCGGTCGAGCGCCTGGTGCGCACTAAGATTCACACTGTCCAGCTGGGCGAGCAGACCCCGGGCGCTCTCCGCGCACTCAACCGCGCTGAGCTGACCTCCCTCTACAACGCGGTGGGGCTGTAAATGGCACTAGTGAAGAAGAACGAAGAGAACCAAGGAGCTGAAGGAGCCCACATGAGCGAGCAGAACACTGACGACATGCTGTTGGTTGCCATTGACGGCCCTTCCGGCACTGGCAAGTCGACTGTCTCTCGGATGGTCGCAACCGAGCTGGGTGCAAAGTACTTGGACACCGGCGCAATGTACCGCGTGGCCACCCTGTGGGTGCTGCGCCAGGGTATCGACCCGACTGATGAGGAAGCCGTGGCCAAGGCGACGGCCGCCCTGCCGCTGGAAGTCTCCGATGACCCGAACTCCACTGCGGTCCTCCTCGACGGCGAGGATGTCTCCGGCGAGATTCGTGGCCCGGAGGTCACCCGCAACGTGTCGGCGGTCTCCGCGATTCCGGCTGTGCGCACCAACCTGGTCGCACTCCAGCGTTCGCTGGCCGCATCAGCCGTGCGCTGTGTCGTGGAAGGCCGCGACATCGGCACGGTCGTTCTCCCGGACGTCCCTGCGAAGATTTTCATGACCGCCTCCGCAGAGGTCCGCGCTCGCCGCCGCTACGACCAGGACATCGCTGCTGGTCGTGAGGCTGACTTCGACACCGTGCTTGCCGACGTCATCCGCCGCGACGAACTCGACAGCAACCGTGCGACCTCTCCGCTGAAGCCAGCCGAGGACGCATTCATTTTGGACACCTCTGAGATGGACATTGAAGAGGTCGTGGAAAACGTCCTCGATGTCGTTGAAGCCGGCTACCCGGGGTCCACCATGGACTGGGACGATGTGGACAACGAGGAGTTCGAGGGCTCCTACGAGGACTCCGAGGACTCCGAGGACGACACCGCCGGACACCTGGTCGCAAACGTGGAGAGCGAAAACGCGCCGGGCACCGCAGGCAGCCACACCAGCGCAGACGAGTTCATCGACCGCACGATTGCCGACCACGAGACGATCATCTCCGAAGCCATCGAGCGCGCCGAAACCGGTCAGATCGACGACGATGCCGACTGGGAAGAACTGGAAAACGCCTTCGCAGCGCTTGGCGTGAGCGACGAGGAGGAAGAAGCTCTTCCGACCGTGGCCATTGTGGGACGACCGAATGTTGGTAAGTCCACCATGGTTAACAGGTTCATTGGCCGTCGTGAAGCAGTTGTCGAAGACTTCCCGGGCGTGACCCGCGACCGCATCTCCTACCTGGGTGAATGGGGCGGTCGTCGCTTCTGGGTGCAGGACACCGGCGGCTGGGACCCGGACGCCAAGGGTATGCATGCGGCGATTGCTCGTCAGGCGGAGACCGCCATGGAGACCGCCGATGTGATTGTCATGGTCGTTGATACCACCGTCGGCATCACCGCCACGGAAGAGGTCATGGCCCGCCGCCTGCAGCGCGCGGAGCAGCCGGTTATTCTCGCCGCCAACAAGTTTGAGTCGGATTCGCAGCTTGGCGACGTCGCGGAGTTCTGGGCCCTCGGGCTCGGCGAGCCGCACCCGACCTCGGCCCTCCACGGTCGTGGCAATGCCGACGTGATGGACGAAGTGGTGTCCTCCTTCCCGGAGGTGCCGCGTGCGAAGTCGCTGCCGACCGGGCCGCGTCGCGTGGCATTGGTGGGCAAGCCGAACGTGGGCAAGTCCTCGCTGCTGAACAAGCTCTCCGGTGAAGATCGCGCAGTGGTCAGCGACGTGGCCGGTACCACGGTTGACCCGGTGGACTCGCTGGTGCAGATGGACGAGGCGCTCTGGCGTTTTGTGGATACCGCTGGTATCCGCAAGAAGACCAAGACCGCCAAGGGCCACGAGTTCTACGCTTCGCTGCGTACTCGTTCGACGATTGACAACGCCGAGGTCGTAATCTTCCTGGTCGATGCCTCTGAGCAGATTACCGAGCAGGACCAGCGCGTGCTGCGCATGATTCTCGACTCCGGTCGGGCACTTGTGGTCGCCTACAACAAGTGGGACCTCATGGATGAGGACCGTCGCGATTTGCTCGAGCGCGAAATTGAAGAGCAGCTCGCACACGTGCCGTGGGCTCGTCGGGTGAACATCTCCGCCAAGACTGGTCGCGCTGTGCAGAAGCTGGAGCCGGCCATGCTGGAGGCCGTGGAGTCGTGGGATAAGCGTATCTCCACTGGTCGCCTGAACACATGGTTGCGTGCGATTATGCAGCAGAACCCGCCACCGCTGCGTGGTGGCCGCCAGCCGCGCGTGTTGTTTGCCACCCAGGCATCCTCGCGCCCGCCGGTGATTGTGCTGTTCACTACCGGCTTCCTGGAGCACGGCTACCGTCGCTTCCTGGAGCGGAAGCTGCGTGAAGAATTCGGTTTCGAGGGCTCACCGGTGCGCATCGCGGTGCGTGTCCGCGAGAAGAAGAAGCGCCGCTAGGACCTGCTAGGAAGCACCGTCAGGTAGTTCCGTTCAGGCCTGCTAGTCGCTCGAATTGAGCTGAGAAAAGCCCAAAATGTGATTTAGGCAATTGCATTTTGGGCTTTTCGTTGGCATTTTAGAGTTTCAGTAAATTAGCGATAAGGAGAACTGACAATGGTCAGGCGCGGCAACAACCGTGACGGCTCTCAGCACGATGGCCGAGACAACAGCTACGGACGCGATTCCTCAAGCTCATACGGCGATGACTCCGCGACTCGCTACATTCCGCGGGACGAGGGATACCGCGGATACAACCCGGATGCCGACTTCGCGGGCGAGCAGCCGACCGAATACTTCGGCGGCGACTCCTCTGAGACACAATTCCTGCAGCGTGGCGATGAAACACGTTTTGAGAACTCGCGAGGTACCGGTGCCGGACCGCAAGGCGGTGGCGCAGGCGGTGGCGCGCAGGGGAGCGGCCAGTACTGGGCTCCGCTTTCTGAAGAAGAACGCGGCTATGGTCAGGCGGGCCAGCAGGCAGGCGCAACCCAGCAGTACGCCGCAGGTGGCGCAGGCGGTTACGGTGACATGAACAACGGCAACAACCGCGGTAATAACCGTGGCAACAGTGGCAATGATGACTCCAAGAAGGGCTGGGGCAAGCCTGTCGCCATCGTGGCCATCGCCGCGATGGTAGCCGTAGTCGCGCTGGTAGCCCTGGTCTTGTCCTTTACTTCCGGAACCGAAGACAAAAACGACAATACGGCGGAGCCGACGCAGGAGACGTCGTCAAGCCCGACCCCGACGACAACCTCGCCGGAAGAAACCACGACAAGTCCCACCGATCGCTTGGACCCGTCGGGCACGATTAACGACACCCGTGAGCGCCTCGAGCAGGAGCTCGACCAACTTCGCGAGTCGCCGCCAGCTATCCCTGGCCCCGGTGAGCGCAGCAGCGGTTGGGGCACCATCCCGCAGGGCGTGGTGGGCAAGAGCCCGGCATCGGTCGAGGTGGAATTGCGTACCAACGGCTACCAGAACGTGACTGTCGTCGACGCCGAGGGCAATCCGACCAACTCGGTGGCCGCGATTATGGGCAAGGTCGCCTCGATTGATCCGCCGGAGGGACAGATGGCGGAGACATCCACTCCAGTGACCATCTACCTGCAGTAATGCGGTGGTCAGGGAGGGTGGCAGGGGCGATTTTCGCCTTCAAACTCCAATGATGTAACCTATAGCTCGTTGCACTTTCGTGCACGCGGGCTGTAGCGCAGTTTGGTAGCGCACCTCACTGGGGGTGAGGGGGTCGTCGGTTCAAATCCGGTCAGCCCGACAAAATAACCGCCGTCTTCTGGAAGATTCCGGGAGGCGGCGGTTTTGTTTACGGCTATTGCTGAAGGCTTTTGTTTGCCGTCTAGCGCGCGATGCTACTAGCGCACGACAATACCGTCGGAGTCAGCGTAGAGCGTCTCGCCCGGAACGAAGTCAATGCCGCCGAAGGAGACAACGACGTCGCGCTCGCCCTCGCCGGTCTTGGTGGACTTGCGCGGGTTGGTGCCAAGCGCCTTGCAGCCGAAGTCCATCTCGCCAATCAGCTTGGAGTCACGGATCGCGCCGTTGACGACCACACCAGCCCAGCCATTGTCCTTGCCGAGCCCCGCAATAACGTCACCGACCAGTGCCGTGTGAACAGAAGCGTCACCGTCGATGACAAGCACGCCACCCTCCGACGGTTCGGAGAGGACCTTCTTCAGCAGCGCGTTGTCCTGGAAGCACTTGACCGTGGAGATCTTGCCGCAGAACTCCACGCGACCGCCGAGGTTACGCATCTGAGTATCGCAGGAACGCACGTCCGGGCCGATCTCGTCAACCAGGTCAGCGGTGGGGATGAATTCGATTGCCATAGGGGATTCAAGTCCTTCCGAAAATTCTCGCATCAAGTGTTAAACCCATTGTTTCAAACTCAAGATGTGACTAAAGACATATGGTGCAAATTCGCTGGCGGCGATTGACACTCCGAAGGCCGGCCCAGATTGATTACTCTGGTGAGTCAGAACGCGCCGACAACCACACGCGCGCAGGAAGGGTAGAAGATGGCTGGGTTTAATTGGTTTTGGAAGGCTCTTAGCGGCAAGCAGGGGCGCAACCAAAAACGCAGCGTAGGGCTGGTGGCACACGCCGCTGAGCTCGAGCCGCAGGTACAGGCGCTTTCCGACGCCGACCTCGCCGACTTCACCCGCCAACACGCCACCGACGCACCGGAGCTTTTAGCCGCGCTCCGCGAAGTCTCCCAGCGCACCCTGTCCATGCGCCCCTTCGATGTGCAGCTGCAAGGCGCACTGGCGCTCATGGAGGGAGACGTCGTCCAGATGGCCACCGGTGAGGGCAAGACTCTCTCCGGCGCCCTGGCTGCAGCCGGGTTCGCGCTGCGTGGCCACCGCGTGCATTCTGTGACCGTCAACGACTACCTCGCAGGCCGCGACGCGCAGTGGATGCAACCGCTGTTCGGGTTCCTAGGGCTCTCGGTGGCGGCTATTTCGCCGCAGGAGGGACCGGGGGAGCGTCGTAAAGCATATGCGGCAGACATCGTCTACGCCGCCGTCAACGAACTCGGCTTCGACGTTCTGCGCGACCGCTGCGCGCCGGCCATCGAAGACCGCGTGCAGTCGCCCGCTGATGTCGTGATCATCGACGAAGCCGACTCCGTGTTGGTCGATGAAGCGCTGGTCCCGCTCGTGCTTGCCGGCAATGAGCCGGGCACAGCACCGACCGGACAGATCACCGACGTGGTGCGCCGCCTGCAGCTCGGCGACGACTACACCGTCGACGAAGGTCGTCGCAACGTCTTCCTCACCGACACCGGCGCCGCACGCGTCGAACGCCTGCTTGGCATCGGCTCGCTGTACGACGCCGAACATGTCGGCACCACCCTAGTTCAGGTCAACGTTGCACTGCACGCCCACGAGTTGCTGCAGCGCGATGTCGACTACATCGTGCGCGACGGCAAGGTACAGCTCATCGACGCCTCGAAGGGACGCGTGGCGGAACTGCAGCGCTGGCCGGACGGTCTGCAAGCAGCGGTAGAGGCCAAGGAGGGGCTGCAGGTCTCGGAGGGCGGCCGAATCCTCGACTCCATGACCATCCAGCAGCTCGTCGGCCGCTACGACATCACCTGCGGCATGACCGGCACCGCCACCTCCGCGGGCGACCAGTTCCGCGAGTTCTACGGACTTCACGTCTCCGTCATCGAACCCAACGTCCCATGCATTCGTGACGACGAGCCCGACCGCATCTACGCCACCACCGACGACGCGTTCGCCGCGCTTGTCGACGAGGTCGTGGAACTCAACGGCACTGGTCGACCAATACTCGTAGGCACCCGTGACGTGGCGGAATCGGAACGCCTGGCCGATGCACTGGTTCTGCGTGGTATCGAATCCTCGGTGCTGAACGCGAAAAATGACGAGCTGGAGGCCCAGGTCATCGCCAATGCTGGCGATATTGGCCGCGTGACGGTGTCCACCCAGATGGCCGGACGAGGAACCGACATCCGCCTCGGTGGGGCAGATGAATCCAACCGAGATGCGGTGGTCGAACGCGGTGGACTATGCGTTATTGGCCTGGGCAAGCACCGCACTGACCGACTGGACAATCAGCTGCGTGGCCGCGCCGGGCGCCAGGGCGATCCGGGCTCGTCGGTGTTCTTTGTCTCCCTGGATGATCCGGTGATTTCCGAGGGCGCTGCTGGCGAGACGCTGAGCGTGCTGCCCGAGGATGATGGCCGTGTCCGGGATAAGAGGGCATACCAGTTCATCGACCGCGCACAGCGAGTGACAGAGGCGACCATGCTGTCGATTCATGCGACGACGTGGAAGTACAACAAGCTCATCGGTGACCAGCGCGAGATTCTGGATGAGCGCCGGGAGAAACTGCTGACTACTAATGCAGCCTGGGAAGAACTGTCCAAGTTGGCATCGGCGCGGGCCAAGGAAGTCGAATCCGTAGTCGGGCGCGATGTCGCCGAGGATGCTGCCCGGGAAATCATGCTGAGCCACCTGGATCGCGGATGGTCAGACCACCTGGCGGATCTGGATGACCTGCGGGAGTCGATTCACCTGCGCGCGCTGGCTAAGGAAAGCCCCATTGATGAGTTCCACCGCGCCGCCATCGGCGCCTTTAAGAGCCTGGTGAACAATGCCGTTACCGAGTCGGTGCAGACCTTCCAAGAGGTCGAAATCGACAGCGAAGGCGCACATCTAGAGGACACGGGTCTTGCTCGCCCGAGCTCGACGTGGACGTACATGGTCAACGACAACCCATTGAGCAATGGTGGCGGCTCGGTCGTCGGCTCGATTGCCGCGATGTTTAGGTAAGCCGTAACCACAAGTTTGGTAACAATTTGAAAATATTTCTCAGGTGACCGGCCTAGGTACACCCACAGAGAAAGCTCTCAGATGTCGGTATTTACGCATATCAATCATGTTGTACATACCCTGCTGGTGAGCTGCGTCACAACATGGTTGGGATTAGATAACAACACGAAAGCGGTTGGGGCGCTATTATCTAAAAAGTAACGAGTAAATCGCCCAAGGTTATCCCGGAGGGAAAGATATGACTAGCAATAGCGGCCAGCCAGAGGCATCGGTCGAGACCACCTCGGTCTTCCGTGCAGATTTGCTGAAGGAAATGGAGTCCGGCTCTAACACGGACTCCACGGTCTCCGGTGTTGAAGGACTTCCGGCGGGCTCGGCACTCTTGGTTGTCAAGCGGGGGCCAAACGCAGGTTCGCGTTTCCTGCTCGATCAGGCAGTCACCACCGCTGGTCGTCACCCGGACAGCGACATCTTCCTCGATGATGTGACTGTTTCCCGTCGTCACGCAGAGTTCCGCAAGAACGGTGACTCCTACGAGGTCGTCGACGTGGGATCGCTGAACGGTACCTACGTTAACCGCGAGCCGAAGAACTCCGCGGTTCTGGCTAATGGTGACGAGGTTCAGGTCGGTAAGTTCCGCCTCGTCTTCCTGATCGGTAACTAATTCGACATCGGTTAATGTCGACGCCTGTCGGCATTAACCCCTTATTTTTGTAAAGGCTCGGAAAAGACCAGTGGCAGCAGTACGCAAATCAGCAGTTTCGCAGCCGACTTCGTCGGAAAGCACTGCGAAGCAAGCACGCTCGGTGGGCAAGAAGAAGACCATCGGTGCTGTGCTGAAGGAAGTCAAGGTTGAGTTCCCTGATGTAACGCTGTCCAAAATTCGTTTTCTCGAGTCGGAGGGGCTGCTGTGCCCGTCGCGTAGCTCCTCGGGTTATCGTCGCTACAGCCAGGCGGACATTGACCGCCTGCGCTACATTCTCACCGTTCAGCGCGATAACTACTTGCCGCTGAAGGTTATTAAAGAGCAGCTCGACGAAATTGATGCGGGCAACGCTGGCGGCGACGGGCTGGCATCGGTCACTCCACTGGTGACGGCGGATCAGTTCCGCGAAGCCGCAGTGGTTTCGCTGACGCAGGCGGAGCTGGCAGAGCGCACCGGCGCTAGCGAGAAGTTCATCACCGAACTGGTTCGAGTGGGCCTGATTACTCCGGACACGCTGAACATGTTCGATGGCGATGACCTGCTCATCACTGAGACGGCGGTCAAGCTGGCTGAGTTTGGCCTGGATGCCCGCCACCTCAAAACTGTGCGTACCGCTGCGGCCCGTGAGGCAGATTTGGTGTCGCTCGCTGCTAGTCCGCTGAGTAAGTCGCGTGCAGCTAGCGGCAAGCAGAAGGCTGTGGAGATGGGCCGTGAGATGACTGCGCTGATGGTCACGCTGCACGGCACTTTGGTCAAGCGCCAGGTCAACAAGGACCTGGGGAAGTAGTCGGTAGTCCCGCGTAAATAGCGGCTCGCTACAATTATCGCTGTTATGGACGAAAAACTCGTAGAAGTCAAGTTTCTAGACTGGATGGCGCATCCTCCTGAGGACGATCCAGTGCTGCTCCTGCATGCCGAAGAGACCAATCGGATTATCCCGATTTGGATTGATTTGGCGACGGCGACGGAGTACTCCGCCCGTGAGACCGGCGCTACGCAGCGTCGCCCGGGCATGCATGAGGTCTTCGTCGATACGCTGGACATGGTGGGGCAGAGCGCCCTGCGCGGCCAGATTACGGGCGTGCATGAGGGCGTTTTCATCGCCAACCTGGTGCTCGAAGGTGGCGCAGAGATTGATATGCGCCCGTCCGACCTCATCCTTATCGCTAGGGAACTTGAGGTCCCGCTGTATGTTGCGCGCGAGGTGCTCGACGCCACGTCGGTAGCGGCGCGTCTCGTCGCAACCAATGGCGGTTCGCTTGCCGACGAGTCGGAGACCGACTCCGTCGAGGCATCGGTGTCGGAGTTTGCGGAATTCCTCGACAGCATTGATGCTGACTACTTCGCCGAGCCGCATGGTGATGCGGAGGACAAGAAGTCTGATGGTGAAGCCGACGGTGGCGCCGATTCAGCTTCCGATGGCGACCGTTAAACGTGTGACTGGAGTGAATAACTGGCTACTTTTGGGGTAGTTGTGACGCTTATTTCCTCCGGCGTGTCGCTGAATGACCCCATAAAAGGGGTAACTTTTCGGAAGTTATAGTTTCATCCCGTCCTGCGGTTTTGCTCCCGGGTTGTGCTTGAGCTGGGGAAACTGCGGCTCCAAACTCTAAACCTTAACTTTAGGTTTAGAGATTCGGCGTGTCGTCCTGTGATGTATTGACAGCCGATTAACCTTGGCGAAAGATAAATAACGGCAGTGAAACTACCTCGGGAGAATTTATATGGTCGACGACAACAGCGGTTCGCTCTTTGGCGACAATGAGCTCCGTGCGTCGGACTCGCAAGAGCCGCGCGCGGTCCAGGAATCCCTGTTCGACATGGGGCCGGACGAGCAGGTTGGCTACCGCGTTCCCATCGCGTGTCAGGTAGCGGGCATTTCTTACCGCCAGCTGGACTACTGGGCACGCACCAAGCTGGTGGAGCCTTCTATCCGTACCGCCAAGGGCTCGGGTACCCAGCGTCTGTACTCCTTCCGCGACATCCTCGTTTTGAAGATTGTTCGCGGTCTGCTGGACACCGGTATTTCCCTGCAGAACATCCGTCTGGCTGTCGACCGCCTGCGCGATCTCGGCGTCGATGACCTGGCTACCATCACGCTGGTTTCCGACGGTCGCACCGTCTACCAGTGTCGCTCCAATGAAGAGGTCATCGACCTGCTCAACGGTGGCCAGGGAGTGTTCGGCATTGCTGTCCCGGGCATTATGAAGGAACTGACTGGCACCATCGCCTCCTTCCCGTCCGAGCGTATTGACGGTACTCAGGAGAACCCAGGCACTGGCATCGACGAGCTGGCTGAGCGTCGTCGCCGTCGCATCTCCTAACCGCCAACAGATACGGTAACCGCCAACGATACGGCTGGACAGCGGCGTCGCTGCTATGGCCTCCGTTCAAATAGCCGAAACAAACTAAACGAAAACCGCCTTCCACAACTGGTTCCGTTCCTCCTCTCCCGAGGTTGGACCAGATGGAGGCGGTTTTTTGCTACTTACTCCGTACCGATAGCCGCAGCCAACTGAGAGGCCAGGCCATCGCCGTAGTCGGCCGCAATGCGCAGAGAGCCAGTGGTCATATTTGCCACCTCCTGCAGCTCGGGGCTGGAGCTGTCGCCGTCGGGAAGCACGATGACCTCAATCGTTACCGGGCGGTCTGGGCTAATGAGTTCCTTGATCCTCTCGACGGACTCGGCGGCATCGGCGCCCGAGGCATCGCGACCCGAGGTGAGCACGACGAGACGGTTGGGCTTGTCAGGGGAGTAGGTGTCGCGGGCGGCCTGGTAGGCATCGATAAGCGCTGGCCAGAACTGTGCCTCACCACCGGCCGGAAGTTCGGCCAGCGACCCCTTTACGGCGTCCGCGCCATTGTTGGCCTCGTCATCGGGCGCGGGAAGTTCCGCGAGGCGGTTCACCTCAGGTGCGAATGTCCACAGGCCGTAACGGCCACCAGGTGCCGCATCGATAGCGCCGGTCAGTGCCGCAGACAGCGCCCCAACATCGACGCCCTCGGAGGTGTCAGCGAGCAGGAGCGCCGAACCCACCGCAGTTGCGGGCTGTTGCGCGTCCGGCTGCTCCAATGCTGGTGGCAGCGCAAAAGAGTCCGTCTGAATCTGCGAGAGCACCCCAAAGTTCTCTGCTACTTCAGGGCTGAAAGTGCTCTCAGCAGCTTCGCCGTCGGCGCCGTGATCTGCTGCGAAGTTGCGGAAGTCCTCGGCCGCGCGAGCCGTGTTCTCGTCGATCTTGCCGCCGGAGCCAAAGGTGACAACTGGCGCGTGCAACTGGGGTGCATCCGCAGGGGAGACCAGCTTCAGCCCCTCGCCGGCCATCTGCAGCATGGGCTGGGTCGCGGCCACGCCGTCGAAATCAGCGACGTTCTGGCTGAGCATGGTCAGCAGAGTATTGGAGGTGTAGACCTCACCCAAGCCCGCGCGTTCGCGAGCGACGTCCGGGCCACCGCCAAGTCGAGCACTAATCACGGCCGACAGTGCCGCATCGGAGCCACCTGGGGCGGCCACGCGCAATCCTGCAAGCTCTTCCCAGGTGGCGTTGTTCAGCTGGTCAGCACGATTGGTTGTGAAGGCCACGCCGCTAGCAATCGGCGGCAACCACGTCTTGGGGTTGTTGACCTTGACCTTGTCTGAGTTCTTCGCCTGGTCCACAAAAGAGATATCGGCGGGAATCCAGACACCTGGAGTCATAATTCCAGTACCGGCTTCATCCGCAGCGGGGTCCTCCGGAGCTCCCTCACCAGCTTCAGTGCCACCAGCCTCAGTCAGGGCGTTCACAACCTCCTGCGAGCCCGACACCGTAATCTGTGGCCGGACACAGAAGTCCCTCACCACGGGATTCGACTCGCCATAGTCCTGCACAAGTTTCTGTGCCGAGCCCACCGCAGCAGGATCAGCGGTCACCACCAGCGTCAGGTCACCCTTCGTACATCGTGCACGGTCAGCATCAATCGACGAATCGTTGCTCTTGCGCAGATTAACCCAGGCAAAAACCGCAGCCACCAGAACAATTACGACCAAGACGGCAATAAAAGGCCCCTTAGCCACTCGATAGTTGTTCTCACCCGAGGCGTGTCGTCCCATGTCGTTCTAGCCCTTTCTATGCTGAGTGTGCTCGGCACTGTCGACTCGCAGCAGACCTCGTCGTAAAGCACAAACGCGCACGTAACTCCTGCCAACTTTACTGCGTGGACAATGCGACATCTACCACTTCGAGAAGACGGCCGCGCAGAACATCGGCACGCGCACTGAGCTCACGCTGGCGACGGACGTACTCGGCCTTGCCTTCGGGCGTTTCGATGCGAATGGGCGCAAAACCCCAATCCCGCAGATCGTAGGGAGCGGCGCGCATATCCAACTCACGGGCACTGCACGCGAGCTCGAAAGTATCCAGCCACAGGTCGCCGGGGACCGCCTCGCCGAGCTTGGTCGCCCATTTATACAAGTCCATGTTGGCGTGCAGACAACCCATCTGCTCACAGTGCGGCTGCGTCTCGCGCGTCGGTGCAAACTCGTTGAGCGGCACGGCGTCGGGCGTGAAGAAACGGAAGGCATCGAAGTGCGTACATCGAACCGTGTGGGCCTCGACGACCTCGTCCGTGCCTGCCTGACCCAGCCGCAGTGGCTCCGGATGACGATGCTCGGGCTGGCGATACACCATCGCCCATTCATGCAGGCCAAAGCAGTCAAAGTGCGCCGGATTCGCGCGTGTCGAACGCAACAGATTGCCGATGTACGCCACCGTCTTACCTCGCTTATCGACGTACGCCGAAACATCCATACGCGCCGTCCCCGAGGCGGTATCGGTGGGCTCCTTGCGGGCAGGGCTATCGGTAGTGTCGTCCGTGTCGAGGGTAAAGAACTTCAGGTGACTGATGTCCTTGGCCGTCGCACCGGGAAGATCTACGCCGATGCCCGGTGACCAGCGGCGGAGTTGGCCGGGTTTAACGGGGTAGTACTCGAAGATGAAGTCCCAGACCGGGTGGCGCTGGCCGCGACTGCGACGGGACAGGTGGTCGCGGGTCAGGATATCGACGCGGGCGATATGCCTTGCTTTGGCTTCACGCCAATCGAAAGACGAATCGGGCGTAGGCGTCACTGCTGGCGTCCCTGCGTGCTGCCCGGTCGGGTCCGGGGCGGGTTCACGGTTGGGTGCTGCTTTGGCGCACCGCTGCGACGCGGGGAGACCTCGTGGGTCCAGTCGCGCACGACACCGACCTGCTCCTCGATGAGGTCCTCCAGAGCCACGATGCCGATCTGCTCCGCACCGGAGAAAGCACCGGTCTTCGGGGCGATGCTTGCCGGGGCGTTTGCGCGCCGATGCGGCTTTGGCATGCGCGCGCGTACAGCCACTGCCATGTGGGCGCTGTAGCGGCGCATGATGCGCAATCCCTCATCCAGCGTGGCATCGATAGGAATCTCGATCATCGGGCGAATCTCGTCATCAGGGATGGCCGTCTCTGGGCCGGAGGCAGGATCCATGACGCGGTCGAGGACATCTTTCACGTGAACATAGCCGCGGTACTCGTTGGGTTCATTGTTGGCCGCAGCGACGGGGAACCGGGAGAAGCCAGTTTCGGTGACCGCCGTCTCTAGATCGCCGACAGTCGGTGCGGTGGGGAGGCGCCGAATCTGCTCGTGCGGAATCAGTACCTCCTCAATGGTGCGCGTGGCCGAAGCCAGTGTGCGACGAAGGCGGACGTGCTCCTCGCTGTCAAGGAGCCCCTCTTGACGAGACTCCGCAATCATCGATGCCAACTCAGTGGAATCGACAGTAGTGTCGAGCTCATCGCGCTGCTCAATGCCGAACAGCTTAAGCGTATGGCGAGCCATCCAGTTAAACAGCAGCAACAGCGGCTTGGTCAAGCGGTAGAAGACCATGTGAACAGGAATAAGCAGCATGGCCATCGTTTCCGGTCCTGCCAGCGCGATATTCTTCGGTACCATCTCACCGAGCATGATGTGCAGCACTGACACCAGCATCAATGCGATGGCAAAGCTCAGCGGGTGCAGCAGCGACTCCGGAATACCCATGGCGTGGAAAGGAGCTTCCAGCAGATGTGCCAGCGCCGGTTCAGAGACCTTACCCAGCAGTAGCGAGGCAATGGTGATGCCCAGCTGTGCGGCGGCGAGCATCATCGACAGGTGCTCAGAAGCATTGATAACTGTGCGTGCGCGCTTCTTTCCCTGAGCCAGCAGCGCTTCCAAACGGTCACGGCGCGCAGCAATAAGTGAGAACTCCGCGCCCACGAAAAACGCGTTGACCAACAACAAGAAGAAAGTCAGGAGGATTCCAAACCAGTCACTCATAGGTTGAACATCTCCTTAGCGCGCTCGTTGGTCACAGGAATCAAAATGGCACGGTCCACGCGGCGGTCATCCATCGCCAGAATGCGGGCGTACCAGCGTCCGGCGATACCCGATTCGAACTCGTCCATGAAGTCGCGTTCGGTCTCTGGCAGCAGGACGACGTCACCGACCTCCGGGATGCGACCGAGCGCAAACATAATCAATCCACCGAGCGTTTCGAAGCTACCTTCTGGGGCGAAGTATCCGACCTTGGTCGGCAGCTCGTCGGTACGCACAAGGCCGGAGCAGTTCCAGCCTTCGATCGCGCGTTTGACTTCCTGCTCGGACTCCTTGTCGTCGTACTCATCCCAGACCTCGCCAAGAATTTCCTCGACGACATCCTCGATGGTGACAATGCCGGCGATGCCGCCGTACTCGTCCGCGACCAGCGCAATCTGCGAACCGGCCGAACGCACGGCCTCCAGTACGGCATCGCCGTCCAGCGACTGCGGCAGCGTCGGCACAGGCCGTGCAATCTCCCGCATGGTGGTGGTTGAGCGCTTCGCCGCAGGTACCGCAAATGCGTCCTTGACGTGGACAACACCGACAGTGGCATCGAGGTCCCCGTCAGTAATGGGGAAGCGGGAATGCCCCGATTCGATAGCGACAGCCAGCAGATCCAGCGCCGTGTCATCGACATCGAGGGAGGTGATCGTCGACCGCGGCGTCATTAGGTCCTCCGCCGTCGTTTCGCCAAAGCGTAACGACGACTCGAGTACAGCGGCCTTCGACTCATCCAATGCCCCCTGCTCCGCAGAATTGCGCACCAGCGCTTCCAGCTCCTGCGGGGAACGCGCCGAAGCCAACTCATCCGCCGGTTCAATACCGAGCTTGCGCACCAGCCAGTTCGCCGTGGCATTCAGCGAATGGATGAAGTAGTGGAACACCCAGTTAAACGCCATCACCGGACGAGCCGTAACTCGCGCTACTGCCAGCGGCTCTGTAATCGCGACATTCTTTGGCACCAATTCGCCGTAGACCATCGACAACATCGTGGCCACAATGAGCGCAAGAATCAGCGCGGTCGGTCCCGCTGCAGACTCGCTGAGCCCCATCCAATGCAACATCGGCGTGAAGTACTGCGCCAGCACCGGTTCCGCGAGGAAACCAGTTGCCAGTGTCGTCAACGTAATGCCCAGCTGTGCACCGGAGAGGTGGAAGGACAGTCGATTATGCGCCTTGTGAACGGCCTCAGCAGGTGCATCCGCTGAACGGGCGCGGTCGGCGTCAATCGTAGATCGCTCCAGTCCCGTCAGCGCGAATTCAAACGCCACAAAGAGGCCGGTGCCAGCGGTTAGCGCGATAAAGCCGACAACCGCGACAATATTGAGAACAATATCCACTGATTATCTCTTCTTCTTTTTCCCTCGCTTGGGGCGGTGTACGCGACCGCCAGCACGATTCTTTCCGCTTGCCGACGGACCGCCGCGCCCGCGGTAACCGGCACCACCAGCACCGCCTGCCGATTGGCTCTGATCTTGACGAGCCCGGCGCGGACGCCGTGCGCCCAGTTCCTTGACAAATCGCGGCAGTCCCGGAGCGGCGCGCAGCTCTTCAGCTTCAACGCCGGCCCCTGCCAGCAGCTCGCGGGCCTGATCAACCTGGCGGTCACGCACAATCATCGCTACCGTGCCGGAAGCACCTGCACGAGCCGTCCGACCCGAGCGGTGAATATACGTCGCGGAATCCCTTGGCGGATCCGCGTGCACAACCAAGTCAAGAGCATCGATATCAATGCCACGAGCGGCCACATCCGTGGTGACGAGGACATTGATTTCACCCTCGGCAAAGGCCTTGAGGACCGCGCGACGAGTTGCCTGGCCACGATCGCCGTGGAGGAAACCTAACTTGATGTCGTAGAACTGTAGAAACTTAGCCAGCTGCACGACACGCGCCTTAGAGTTGGCGAAGATGACGCACTGATCCTTGCGGGAGGCAATCCAGGCGACCACTTCGTCGGCTTCGTTGTTGTCCTCCACCCGAAGTAACAGATGCCGCATATTGCGCATGGTCAACCGGGAGGCAGTGACCTTGTGCTTCGCAACTTCAGTGCTACTTGCGCGACGATCGCGAATAAGCCCCGCGGCGTCGTCGTTAATCGTGGCGGAAAAGACCATGCGCTGTGCCGACTTCGGGCACGCACGGACCAGGCCCAGAACATCGGGCAGAAAGCCCATGTCAGCGAGCATGTCCGCTTCGTCGACGACGACAGCGAGGACGTGCTCAAGGCTGAGTAGACCGCGGCGGCGCAAATCGTGTGCGCGACCCGGTGTGACCACAGCGATATCGACTGGTGCCGCGAGCAGAGTCTGCTGCTTGGCCACGGAATCACCGCCGACCAAGCTCAAGACACGCAGACCTGCAGCGGCACCGATGTCAGCCAGGACATCAGCAATCTGATCTGCGAGTTCGCGCGTTGGCGAAATAATGAGCGCGCGCGGGTAACCGGGAAGCGCTGGAGAGGCGTTATTGAGTAACGCGACCAGCGGAATGCCGAATGCGAGCGTTTTGCCCGAGCCTGTAGGGGCCTGCGCAAGAACGTCCTTGCCAGCGAAAGCATCTGGCAAAGTCGCCACCTGCACGGCAGTAGGCGAAGTTATGTGCTGGGCACGCAGAATACTCACAATCGCTTCCGGCGTGCCCAACTGTCTGAAATCACTGGACTCAGCAGGAGGGGGCATGCTTGTTAGAATACCGCTATCCCCGGACAGCCATGCAATAGGCACGTCCGGTGAACTGGAAAACTACCGTCCCATGACATTTACCAACCGCGACCCGGTTGCGCATAGGCCTCGCGCTCGAGAATGGCGGCTCGACGGAAGATGTTGCGGATAGATTTGAGCTCCGCATCGCTGGCCGTAGACATATTCTCTTCAAGGACCTCGAGAGCCTGCTGAACACTGTCAACATACTCGGGGTCGGAATACACCTCCACCCAGTTCGCGATCGCGGAATCCGCATCAACCAGCGATTTTCCTTGCAGAGTCAGCTCGGTTGCAATCCACATTTCGGCGACGATACTGGTTACGGCGACCCGATATGGGTTGAAAGCGCTACAGGAAGAATGCACGTCCAGCAAAAGCTGTGTGATGGTTGTCGGCTCGATGTCCTCGAGCGCCGAAGAAGTCTCTTCCAGCCCGTTATTGCTCAATTCCAACGCACGCACCAGGGCTTCCTGTGCGAGTGACGACCACAGAACCTGTTCCTTCGGGCAGGGTGCTTTGGTTGCCAGATGCGACAGGACTGGGAAAACTTGGTGCAAGTACCAGGCCTCTTGCGCTACGAAGAAGTTGGTTTCGTCCGAGGAAAGGTCGCCGCGGAGCATCGTGGGGACGCTGAACATTCCGCCAATCTCGGCAACGATGTCCTCGATGTCCCGCCACAGCTGGGAAGTAAAAGGACCAGCCGGAGCAATCTGGAGTGAGTGGCCGAAGAAAGATTCCAGCTCCTTCGGCGGCTGCTCAGTATCAGTGCCTTCGACGGCCTCCGGGTAAAAACTGGAGTTCAGATGCACTGGTTGCATTCGGCGAAGCGCGACCTTTTCCAGGCGACGAGCCCTGTGGCCGTGGTCAATGGGGCCGTGCCCCTGGCCGACGTTGAGGTTATCCGCGAAACGAATGGACTCGCTGAGCCAGCGTGTAGTCCAGCGCAGGGCATCATTAATCGCAGAGCCCCCACCAATCCGTGTGGCAAGAGCAGCAGACAGCGAACAACCCGTGCCATGGGTGTTCTCAGTGTGAATGCGGGGAGAAGAGCTGAAGAAAACCTGGCCATCGGGGAATGCCACGGCATTGCCGGCTTCTTCATCACTTAAGTGACCAGTTTTTGCAATCACGATGACATCGTTTTTGCTCGCGAACTCCAGCGCCTGCTCAATCAGCTCAGTGAAGTCGCTGGCCTCCGGGGCGTCGGCAAGCAATGCCAGTTCGGGAACATTCGGCGTGATGACGGTGGCTTCCGCGACCAAGTCGCGCATTGCGTCCATGGCATCTTCGTCAAGCAGACGGTCGCCAGAGGTGGCGACCATAACCGGATCGAGAACAACCACGGCTGGCTTGGTCTCCCGAACCCAGTTGGTGACGGCCTGCGTGAGTTCGCGTGAACCCAACATGCCAATCTTCACCGCGTCGATGGTGACATCCTCAGTTACAGCAGCCAGCTGCTCGACGAGGAAGTCAACAGGTGGAGTGTGGACGGCACGAACGCCCACGGTGTTCTGAGATACCAAAGCGGTGACCACGCCCATGCCATAACCACCGGCGGCGGCGATTGATTTTAAATCGGCATGGAGCCCAGCGCCACCTGTTGGGTCTGTGCCGGCGATGGAAAGAACTCGTGGCACAAAATCAGGCTTTGCCTTCTTGGGAAATGGCATCTCAGACCCCTTTTAACTTCAAGAGCGTGAAGCGACAGACTTCAAGACTACGCTTCAACCTCGGAGCGGTCGCCAGACCAGAGGGTGTGGAAAGCACCCTCGCGGTCAACACGCTGGTAAGTGTGCGCACCGAAGTAGTCACGCTGCCCCTGAACCAGTGCTGCCGGCAGACGCTCCGCACGCAGGCCGTCGTAGTAAGCCAGCGAGGAGGAGAACACCGGAGCCGGGATACCCATCTGTGCTGCAGTGACGACAACGTCGCGCCACGCGTCGAGGCACTCGGTGACCTGGTCACGGAAGTACTCGTCGAGTACCAGCGCCGGCAGCTCCGGATTGCGGTCGTACGCTTCCTTGATGCGGTTCAGGAACTGTGCGCGGATGATGCAGCCACCACGCCAGATGGTCGCCAGCGCACCGCGGTCAATCTCCCAGCCGTACTCCTTGGCACCAGCGTTAATCTCATCGAAGCCCTGCGAGTAGGCAATGATCTTGGAAGCGTAGAGCGCCTTACGGACGCGCTCCACAAAAGCATCGCGATCTTCCGGTGCCTTAGCCAGGCTTCCCGACGGCAGGTTGCGGGCAGCCTCACGCTGAGCAAGGGAAGACGACAGGGCGCGAGCGAACACGGCCTCGCCAATACCAGTTACTGGAATGCCCAAGTCCAAAGCGGCCTTGACCGTCCAACGGCCGGTGCCCTTCTGACCAGCAGCATCAACGATGACATCCACCAGCGGCTTGCCTGTCTTCTCATCGACCTGAGAGAGAACCTCAGCGGTAATCTCGACCAGGTAGGAGTCCAGGTCGCCCTTATTCCACTCGCGGAAGATATCTGCAATCTCGGCAGGGGTGAGGCCAGCGGCCTCACGCAGCAGGTGGTAGGCCTCGCCAATTACCTGCATATCCGCGTACTCGATGCCGTTGTGGACCATCTTTACAAAGTGGCCAGCGCCATCGGAGGAAATGTGAGTACAGCACGGAACGCCATCAACGTGAGCGGAGATGGACTCCAGCAGCGGGCCGAGGGACTCGTAGGACTCCTTCGTTCCACCCGGCATAATGGATGGGCCAGTCAGAGCACCTTCTTCACCACCGGAAATACCAGTGCCAACGTAGTGCAGGCCACGGGCGCGAATAGCCTTCTCGCGACGGATGGTGTCCGTGTAAAGAGAGTTACCGCCATCAATGATGATGTCGCCGGGCTCCATCACGTCGGCAAGCTGATCGATGACCGCATCAGTAGCGGCACCTGCCTGAACCATGATCAGAGCGCGACGCGGGCGCTCCAGCGAAGCGACGAACTCTTCAATGGTCTCGGACGGGATGAATGAGCCTTCATCACCGTGTTCAGCGATGAGGGTGCGAGTTTTCTCCGGGCTGCGGTTGTACACGGCAACGGTGTGTCCCTTGTGGGCGAAGTTGCGTGCGATATTCGAGCCCATGACGGCGAGCCCGACGACACCAATTTGTGCGAGTTCATTGTTATCGGTCATGCCCACCATCTTAAAGCCTGGCCGGGGTTCGTTGTATCTGGGACTCAGAAATTGTTACTGCTTTTAACGTTGAAACTGCCACGAGTGATGGCGTGCGCTGGCACAATGTTTGGCATGACTGACGAGACTATTGCGAATAATGGCAGTTCACAGGACTCGAACTCTGCAGCTTCTTCCGCCGAGCAGGCGAAGAGGAAGGCGCTGCGCGATTATATGACACTGGCGACGAAGGCTAGCCAGGAAGCGCTGAGCGATGAGGAGCTGGCTGTTTTTAACAGCACCTTGGGCGATAACGGAATCGGCGGTCTAGATACCTTGCTGGGCACGAAGTTTGTCCATGTCGGGCCGGAGCGAATTCAGATGGAGCTCGAGGTCGGGCCCGACCACCTGCAACCGTGGGGCCTAGCCAATGGCGGTGTTTATTGCTCGCTAGGTGAGACTGCTGGCTCTATTGCTGGTTTCGTTGCCTGCGGTGCGAAGAAGCCGGTCGTCGGTGTGAACAACAACACCGATTTTTACCGCTCCGCCCGAGCTGGCGAGGTAATCGTTACCACGGCGGAGCCAGAGTACCTGGGGCGCACCATGCAACTGTGGCGTATTGAGCACACCCGCAAGGCAGATGAAAAACTGCTGGCCCGCACCAACCTACGAATTGCGGTACTCGACAAGCCGCTGTAGCAAATCGTTATAGGTGGTAACGGGCCTGGTAGGAAGCTCGCAGGTGGCTTGTCGTGATTAGCTGTTTTCTAATCTGGCCACCTGCAAGTTAACTACTTGTTCCTTTTTGCGCGGTGCTCGCGGCGAGTGTCGCGAACCTCCAGCGGCAGATCCTGCTCAGCCTTGTCCTTGTTGAACTCGGCCAGGCGGTCGATGGCGTTGCGTGCGTACATCTGCTGGCGGGTGGAAACCATCTGCCAACGGTTGCGGTCCAGGACGTTCAGGCCCCAGCTGACGCAGGAGACGAGGCGGTTGCGGAAGCCCACCAGGAACATCAGGTGGACGGCCAGCCACAGAATCCAGCCGATGAAGCCGGTGACCTCAACCTTGCCCATCTTCACCACTGCGGAGAAGCGGGAGACGGTTGCCATGGAGCCCTTATCGAAGTACTCGAACGGCTGACGCTCTGCGACGTCGCGGCCGTCGGCCTCAGCTGCAATGTTGGCGGCGACGTACTCGCCACCCTGAATAGCAACCTGAGCAACACCCGGCAGGTTCTCGCGGTTGGACATGTCGCCCACGACGTAGACGTTCTTGTAGTCGCCAGCTGTCATGTCCTCGTTGACAACGACACGGCCAGCGCGGTCGGTCTCGGCGCCAGTCTGCTCGGCAATCATCTTGCCCAGCGGGGAAGCGGACACGCCGGCGGACCAAATCTTGCAGAACGACGGGATGAACTCCTCGGTTCCATCCTTCATGTTCTTGTAGGTGACTCCCTCTTCATTGACGTCAGTCACCATCGCGCCCAGCTTGACGATGACGCCCATCTTTTCCAGGGACTTCTGAGCCTTGCGGCCCAGACGCTTGCCAAACGGCGGCAGAACCTGCGGTGCGCCGTCGAGCAGGACGACGCGTGCAGCGTGCGGGTTGTAGCTGCGGTAGGACGATGCGAGGGTGCGGTTAGCCAGCTCGGCCAGCTGGCCAGCAAGCTCAACACCGGTCGGACCAGCGCCGACAACGACGAAGGTCAGTAGGCGCTCGCGCTCAGCCGGATCGTTGGTCAGCTCGGCGCGCTCAAACGCGCCGATGATGCGGGCACGGATTTCGAGTGCGTCGTCGATGTTCTTCATGCCCGGAGCAAACTCGGCAAAGTGATCATTGCCGAAGTAGGACTGGCCAGCGCCAGCGGCAACCAGGAGGTGATCGTATTCCCACTTGGAAGTCTGGTGACCCAGTTCCGAAGTCACAACCTGCTTTTCGACGTCGATGTCGGTGACATCGCCCTTGACAACACGAACGTTCTGAACACCGTCGAAGATCGTACGAGTGGACGGAGCGATTTCGCCCGAGGACAGGATGCCCGTTGCTACCTGGTAGAGCAGTGGCTGGAACAGGTGGTGGTTAGTGCGGTCGATGAGAGTGACGTCGACCTCGGCGCCCTGCAACTTCTTCGCCGCGAACAAGCCACCGAAACCCGAACCGATGACGACCACGTGCGGGCGTCCGGAGTGCGGGCGGTACGGAGTCTCGGTCATGTATTTTCTCCTCACAGACTTTAAAGTTCTCGAAGTTTTAGATTCGGCTTTTAGCCGGCAAGCCACAATAGTAATCCTCTCGGTGCGCCACCGCCTATTCTGGGTCCCTGCGCGGTAGGCTTCGAGAGCAAACTCAGTTCGTTATTCGTACCTTTATGCGGCGCGATTGTTAGGAGGTTCGGGCAGGGTGAATTCGGCAAGCCGGCAGGCAATTGACGCAGAGCGATGGCCTCGGGTTGCGCGTATTCCAGAGGGGCGTTTCCTAGCGAAACGTGCCGAAATGATGGAACGCTCTTTTGAGCGGCTCTGCCAGGACAACGGCATTGAACTGGTCGAATCCGGTGAGTTTGTCGGAGAGTCCTTCATTACTCGGTCGACGGGTGACGCCGATTTGGCTATCGACGGAGTCGGTGGTGCCAGCTCTAGCGGCGGCAGTGAATCTCCCACTAGTTCTGAATCGTTTCGTCCAGTCATTTTCAGCGTCATTGATCCTGTTTTCTATTCTCGACTAGCTGATTCAGAATGGCTCGGATTGGGGGAGGCCTATCTCGCGGGCGAATGGTCCAGTGATGATTTGCCAGAGCTTCTCAGCCGACTGCTCAGCGCCGAGCTTGATATTGCTTCGTTGGGGCCGCTGGCACGTGGTCTGATGAAAGTCGCGCGTTCACGTCCGCGTCTCGATGGGCCAGATATGGCGGGAGAGTTGCCGACCTCATTGCTGGAGCTCTATTCCGGCGAATTGCTGATGGGCGGTTCCGGCCTGTTCGCCTCCGGAGTGCGTACCTCGTCGCGGGAACAGATTCAAAACTATGCCCGTGGTGCTGGCAAGGGTGGGGTTCCCTCGCACTGGTCAGTTGACGTGACTTATGTCGATGCCCCGAAATCCGTCGCGCGTGCCGATTTTCTGCATGCTCAAGTGCGCAATATTGAGCACATCCTCGATCTGGCTCGAGTGCGAGCCGGCGACCGTGTCGCCGAATGGCCGTCGGCAGGCGGAGAAATTGCCCTTCGAGCTGCAGAGAGGGGAGCGGGTGCGGAGGTTATTACCGTCTCTGATGACCACACCGAAACGGTGCTGGAACGGGTGGAAAAAGCCGGATTGCGCGGCGCGGTCGATGTGATCCAGATGGATCGCAACATTCCGTCGCCACGCGAATTCGAGTCCGACTTCGAGGCGGTTATCAACGTCGGGCGTCTGGAGACCTTCGGTCGTGCAGGTGCGCTGCGCTGGCTGAAGAGCGCCGAGCGTCTGCTTGTCGACCGCGGCACCATCGTCGTCCAAATGGTGGTAGCGACGGACAAATTCGATGCGCTCGCCGAGCGCAGCTTGGACCTCGTACGCGCTTACGTGTGGCCGCAGCTGCAGCTTTTCACCATGGAAGAGCTGCGCAAGATGGTGGACCGGGAAACCGGCCTGCGTATCGCGGCGGAAGAGTACATTCCGGCGCACTTCGCGACGACCTTGCAGCTCCAGCGAGATTTCTTTGCGGCGCATGCGCGCGAAGCCGCTGGTATCGGCTACGACAGAGTGTTCCGGAGGATGTGGAATTACTATCTGTCGCTGTTTGAAGCGCTCGTGCGCGCAGAGAAAGTCACGCTCGTGCAGGTCGAGCTCGTGCATGCGCCACGCAGGCCTCACTAGCAGTGGGCGGCTCCGGGCGCGTTGGAAATTCGCCAGATAAATAATGCCTGTAAAAATAAATCACGTTTTTAGGCAAAACCACCTCAAAGGTGATGTTTAGGGTCTAAAAACGAAACTATGAACGCACAGAGCACCACACGTACTGCAGACATTGTTGTCGTCGGCGCCGGACTTGCCGGATTGGTCGCGACGTATGAGGCCACGCAGGCCGGCAAGAAGGTCATCCTTGTCGATCAGGAGAATGCCAACAACCTCGGCGGACAGGCTTTCTGGTCGCTGGGAGGAATCTTTCTCGTCGACTCGCCAGAGCAGCGCCGCCTGGGAGTCAAGGACAACCGCGAGCTCGCTGAAGCTGACTGGTTCAACTCCGCGCAGTTCGACCGCGAGGAAGACAACTGGGGACGCAAGTGGGCCAAGGCCTACCTGAACTTCGCGGCAGGGGAGAAGCGTGACTACCTCCGCAATCTCGGCGTGAAGTTCCTGCCTGTCGTCGGGTGGGCTGAGCGCGGTGAAGGGCGTGCCGACGGTCACGGTAACTCGGTACCCCGATTCCACCTCACCTGGGGCACAGGCCCCGAAATCGTCCGCGTTTTCGCAGAGCCGGTCGCTGAGGCTGCGAAGAAGGGCCTGGTGGAATACTGTCATCGCCACCGCGTTGACGAGGTGATTGTGGAAGATGGCCGCGCCGTCGGCGTGCGTGGCAAGATTCTGGTTCCCTGTGAATCTTTAGAGCGAGGAGTGGCGTCGTCACGCGAGGAAACAGGGGAGGACTTTGAGATCCGCGGGTCGGCCGTGTGCATTGCGACGGGCGGTGTTGGCGGCAACCTGGAAGCCGTGCGTAAGTGCTGGCCGACCGAGCGCCTGGGCGAGATGCCGAAGGACATGGTCTGCGGTGTGCCAGAGCATGTTGACGGCCGTGGTATCGAGATTGCAGAGCAGGCCGGCGCAAACCTCGTCAACCGTGACCGCATGTGGCATTACACCGAGGGCATGAAGAACTGGAATCCCGTGTGGCCGAATCACGGTATCCGTATCATCCCGGGGCCGTCGGCCATGTGGTTCGACGCAGAAGGAAACCGCCTGCCAGCGCCATATATTCCGGGCGCCGATACTGTCGGCACGATGAAGCACATTCTGGCTACCGGACACTCTTACTCCTGGTTTGTGCTGAATAAGAACATCGTGGCCAAGGAGTTCATTTTCTCTGGCTCAGAACAGAATCCGGATCTGACCGACAAGGAGATCAAGAAGCTGATTGGCAAGGTGACCTCTGGTGTTGCCGCACCTATTCAGGCGTTTATGGATAACGGCGAAGACTGGGTGGTTGCCGACGATCTGCCAAAGCTGGTCGAGGGGATGAACGAGATTGTGGAGGCGAGCTCGGGCGGGGAGTCCGGAGCCGCAGCGCCGAAGATTGACATGGAGAAGCTCGAGGAGCAGATTCGTCAGCGCGATATGCAGACCGGTAACCCCTTCTCCAAGGACTACCAGGTCAATTACGTCAACGTGGCCCGGAACTTCCTCGGGGACAAGATCATCCGCTCCGTGCCGCCATCACCGATTTTGGATCCGAAGAACGGCCCACTGATTGCTATTCGTCTGCGCATGCTGACCCGCAAGACGCTCGGTGGCATCGAGACCACCCTCGACGGCCAGTGCTTGCACCCGGACGGAACTCCCTTCGAGGGGCTCTACGCCGCAGGCGAGGCCTCTGGCTTCGGTGGCGGCGGCGTCCACGGCAACAACGCGCTGGAAGGTACATTCCTGGGCGGCTGTATTTTCAGTGGCCGCCAGGCAGGCCGCGCGATGGCGGAAGTGGTTAAGTAGCTCCCGCATACCGCACAGTTCGGTAGAAGAAACCGCGCCTACTCCAGCCCGATGGAGAATGCACTTTCCAGGTCGTGCTGAGAGTAGGTGCGGAAAGCCAGCTGAGTCTGAGTGCGAATAACACCGTCGACCTTGCTGATGAGATTTGGAATGATTTCCGCCAAATCATCGTGATTAGTTGCG
The DNA here is from genome assembly GCF_000411235.1 of Corynebacterium sp. HFH0082. Classification (NCBI taxonomy): domain Bacteria; kingdom Bacillati; phylum Actinomycetota; class Actinomycetes; order Mycobacteriales; family Corynebacteriaceae; genus Corynebacterium; species Corynebacterium sp. HFH0082. The sequence goes on along the minus strand of NZ_KE150404.1, from coordinate 1,856,783 downwards.
CGCACCACGACGACCAAGTCCCAGTCACCAGTAACGGAGTAGACCTCAGTCACGCCGTCGATCTCGACGATGGTCTCGGCGGCCTCCGGAATCCTGTCAGCTTCGACATCGATGGACACAATTGCGGTAATCAAACTCATGGCTGCCTTTCCTCGGAGTTTAAACGTGGGGCCCGCTGAATAGCGTGGCCCGGACCGCAAGGTACGCAAGATTGCTCAAGATACTGCGGCCCGGAATTTCATTTCTGTCACGATTCTACTGATTTCCAGAAAACAGCCTGGAGGATCCGGACGAAAGGCGGTAAAAAGGGCGCTATGACACAAACCGCATTTCAGTCCAACCCAGTCCAGCTTTCCGGAGACCTGCCCCAGGTGGGCAACAAGGCTCCGGAGTTTACCCTCACCGGTGGCGACCTCGGGGAGGTCACCAATGAGACCTTCGCTGGTAAGAAGGTCGTCTACAACATCTTCCCGTCGGTAGACACCGGTGTTTGTGCAGCTTCGGTGCGTCACTTCAACGAGGACGCTGCTGGGCTGGACAACACCGTCGTAGTTAATGTTTCGCGTGACCTGCCGTTCGCTCTCGGCCGCTTCTGCGCTGCAGAAGGCCTGGACAACGTTGAGGTTGCCTCGGACTTCCGCCACGGCTTCGGCGAAGCCTTCGGTGTTGTCCAGCAGGATGGCCCGCTCGCCGGCCTGCTTGCTCGGGCCGTAGTCGTCACTGACGAAGAGGGCAAGGTCATTTACAACCAGCTGGTCGATGAGATCACCACGGAGCCGGACTACGACTCCGCACTGGCTGCACTGAAGTAATTAGCTAACAAGCTTTCAGCAGCAAGTAACCAGCTGGAATCGACGGGGCTCGTCGGCGCACTCGCTAGGCTGTTGCCTGGCGGACTTCGCCGACGAGCTCTTCTAGTACGTCCTCCAGCGCAACGATTCCGCTGACAGAGTTCTCCGAAGTACTATCTTCCTCCGTCACCAAGGCGAAGTGAGCCTGCTCGCGCTGCATAAGCCGCATGACCGTCTGGAGCTTGGAATCCGGGCTGACGCTTGCGAAGGTGCGAATCAGATTCCGCGGGAAGGGTCGGTCGCGGTGACCGTCGTCAAGCGAGAGCAAATCCTTGACATGAAGGTAGCCGATGAAGCTGCCATCGGCATCGGTGATGGGGAAGCGGGAAAAGCGCGTGCGTGCGCTGAGCTCTTCGATGTCGGCGACGGTGGCGTCGGGGCCAATGGTAACGAGGGTGTCGAGTTGCATAGTGACATCCGCGGCGGTGAGATGCTCGAAGCCGAGAGCTTTGTGGAGGAGCGCGAGCTCGTCATTGTCGAGAAGGCCCTGACGCCCGGACTCGGCGACGAAATCCTGCACCTGACTAGCGGTGAAGGAGGAATCGACCTCGTCCTTCGGAGTGGCGCGAAGAACCTTGCGAACCACGATGTTCGCGGTCGTATTCATCGCCCAGATAACCGGATTGAGCACCCGCACAATCACATACAGCGGAATAGCCACGAACTTCGCCGTCGGGCTGGGGGCCGCAATAGCGATGTTCTTCGGCACCATTTCGCCGACAACCATGTGTAAGAAAGTGACAATCAGCAGTGCCAACGCCAGCGCAACCACGTGGGCGGTGCCCGCGGGGAGTCCCAGCGCTGTCATGTAGGGCTCGAAGAAGTGCGCAATCGCAGGCTCGCCGACGGCACCGATGAGCAGGGAACAGGCGGTAATGCCCAGCTGTGTTGCCGCCAGGGAGACCGACACGTTTTCGATACCACGCAGCGCGTACTTTGCGCTGGTAGAGCCGCTGACGGCATCCGGTTCAATTTGATCGCGGCGAGCCGAGACCATCGCAAATTCAGCGGCGACAAACCAGGCATTGAGGGCCAACAGCAAAATAAGAGTAAGTAGTGGCATGTTCTAGCCCTCCTTTTCGCTGTTGTGCTCGACGTGGTTGTGACTGGTGCCGTCCTGGTGAGCGCCTTCATCCGTGCGCGTGACCTTGTTGCCGGCGCGGTCCACCTGGACACGAATACGGCCAACGCGGTGACGCGCCATGCGCTCGACTCGAAAAGCAACTTCAGCGGTGGTAGGCAAGTTCTCCTCATCGAGGTTTTCGTGGTCGGTGGCTTCGACCGTAATCGTGTCGCCGAAGCGAGGCATGCGATCCAAGCGTTCGGTGATAAATCCACCAATAGTGTCGGATTCTTCGCCCTCCGGCAGGACCAGGTTTAGGATCTCTCCCAACTCATCAGGGCGCATGAGACCGGAAACAATCACCGTATTGGGGCTAATCCGGCTGTAGAGCAACGAACGATCGTCCTGTTCATCGTCAATTTCACCGACGATTTCCTCGACGAGATCCTCCAACGTCACAATGCCGTCCGTGCCGCCGTACTCATCGACAACCACTGCGAACTGGTATGCATCCTCACGCAGTTGACGCATCAGCGGATCAAGTGTGGTCGAGTCATTTACCACGAGTACATCTTTGGCCAGGCTCGCAGCCGACGTCGTCAAGCGTTGTGCGTGTGGCACGCTGAGCAGGTCGGTGTAATGCACCACGCCGCGAATGTCGTCGACGCTATTGCCAACGACGGGGAAGCGTGCATGTCCAGAATCTGCGACGACCGTCAGCATCTCTGCGACGCTCTGATTTTCGATAAAGATAATCTGCGTGCGTGGCGTCATCACATCAGCCGCCGTGCGCTCGCCGAACTCAATCGATCGCGCCACCAACTCGGCGGTCTGCGGGTTAATCTTTCCTTCATCGCTAGAGCGCGTGACGACGGCACGGAGTTCCTCCGCGGTCCTGGCACTGGCAACCTCTTCCTCAGGGGAAAAGCCGAGCCGTTTTAACACCCAATTAGCCGCGCTGTTAAGTAGCCAGACCAGCCAGCCGAATGCGAACATGAAGGCATTCTGTGGTCTGACCACGAGGTTTGCGACTTTAGTGGGCTCGGCGATGGCCCAGTTTTTGGGGACGAGTTCGCCAAAGACCATTTGAGTGAAGGTCGCGATAATGAAAGCGCCCGTAGTGCTGATTGCAGTGACGGTGGCGGGAGAGATGCTTGTGCCACCAAATGCGGCTTCGAGGAGGACGCCGAGGGAAGGTCCGGTCAGGAAACCAGCGACGAGGCTGGTGACTGTAATTCCCAGCTGAGCTCCGGAGAGGTTAGTAGAGGTGCGTGATAGAGCACGGTCTACTAAATATGCGGACTTTGAGCCGGCGTTTGCGGCGTTCTTGACGTCGTTTCTATTAACCGTGAGGTAGGAAAACTCGACAGCAACGAAAATTGCGTTGGCGAAAACGAGGAAAAGAAAGACCGCTAAGACGATGAGTGCGGATACAATCACGCGGCATCACCTGAAGTGTTCGCTGCGTTCGCTGGGGATGCTGCGGCGGTTGCTGCGGTGATTGCGCTTACTGCGGCTACAGAGAGCCCGTCAACGTTGGCGCGAGGCTCTGGGTCGTCGGACGAGCCAGATCTATCTGATGTGTCGGACGCATTGGGTCTGTCTGAGCTGCTGGATGTGTCTGAGAGTTCAGGCATGCGAGAAATCTTACTAAAAATTCCTTAGACCTGACGGCAATGGCGCATCGGCGGTAATGGGGAGGACGGGATCCTAAGGCCAAAATGTCATAATGTATATTATCGGACAAATAATGAAAGTGGTTGGCCCTGGGGTTTTCTGAATTTCCAGGGCTGTCGCCTTCTTCGCCGCCGCCTTTTCTGCTGCCGTGTTCTATCTTGGCGCTTGATCTATGCCGTCGGGATCATTGCTCATTGTCCTTGGCGTTCGCTGCAAGCTCATCCGCGTTGCGGACGGCAATCTCTTCCCGTAGCCGCTTGTTCTGCCATAGCGTCATGCCAATCAGGAGTATGCCGACAGCCACGAGCCACCACACGCCCTTGTAGGCCACGAATGCAATGAAGATAATCAGTAGTACCATTCGCACCTTTCGTGCGAGCAACATTGCTTCGTAGGTGTTCATATCGTTGTGACTCCCAACTGGCCTGCCAAAATTGTTTTTGGCAGGACTTCTGTGGTGTGTGACTAAATGGCTTTATTGCGTCACAGTGACGAATTGAGGTGTATTTTCGCTGGCTATAAGCCTCTTTGGATTAGCGCTACTGCGATTCTCTTTAGATGGCTGTGTCTGCCAGCCGCGAAACCTACGCGTCCTACGCGTCCTGCTTCTCTGCGACAATGCGCAGATTGAGTTCGCCGTTCTCCTCGATGGATGCAGCTACAAACTGTGGCAGGCGCACGTTGTAATCCAGGCGGTTGATTGGCAGAGTGCCCGACAGCAAAACCAGGTTTTCGGTACGAGCGGCCTTCATTGGCACGGTGACGTCATTGGTGACGCCGCGGATGGTCAGGCGTCCCGGAATCTCGATATTCGCCCACTGGCCGTTATCTGGAATGCTTGAAATATCGAGTGGCTCTGCAAGCTCAAACTTAGCTTCTGGGTACTGATCAACACTGAAGATATTGTTGCGGACATTGATGTCACGACGTTCAATATCGCTAGTCAGAGTTGCCATGTCAACAACAACGGATGCGTCCTCAAGATTGTTGTCAGCAACCTTCAGCTCACCGGTGACATCGTGAGTGGAACCGGACGTCGTACGCCTGCTGCCCGGCAGTACCTCGTTAAAAGTAAAACCAACGGAAGTGTTCTGTGAGTTATCGCCACCGATAATCTTCCAGGTGCCATTCGCATCAGTCGTTGCTGCAGGCAGCTCCGTGGCCTCGAAATCCCCAGTACGCACCCCTTCATGCGTGAAAACGCGATACAAAACTGGCCCCACAATAACAATTGCGAGCGCAACAACTGCAACGGCTATCAAAGTAATAATTGACTTACGGACACCAGAATTCATAGTGCTCATCCTATCCTTTTAATCCGCTATGGGATAAACCGTTCCACCTCGCGCGTTTTCATAATCAATTCCTGCGTAATCTCCTGCAGGACGGCAGTCTCCATGCCGTCGTCAAGCGCGGTGCGCAAGTCTTCGGCGAGACAACGTACTTCGAAGAGCCCGTCCCCTATTCGCTTTACGACGTCATCGCCCGCCGGCCTGCTCGTGGCATCGGTGGCGGTCTTCAGCGTGAGATCCGAATTGATTCGCTCGGCAATCGGCCTGGAAGCGCCTTTTGCTACGCCAGTGCGTTTTTCATACGCGCGCTGCCGGCAGGCTTGGCTGCAGAACTTGCGACGGCGACCGCGGATAGCGACCTCCATTTCGCGGCCACACCACTGGCAATTGGCGGTAGTTGTGCTCGGCTTTTGATCTGACACAGAAGTCAATTATGGCATGAATACAGATTAAGGCGTTATAATGTGTGGTCTAGTATTTCTACCAAAGGGGGCACGTTCCACATGGCAGATCGAGTTCTTCGTGGCAGTCGCATGGGCGCCGTTTCGTATGAGACCGATCGCGATCATGACCTCGCGCCGCGAATGATGGTCCGCTACCGCACTGAATCCGGTGAGATCTTCGAGGTCCCATTCGCGGATGACGCGGAAATTCCAGGTGAATGGCTGTGCAAGAATGGCCAGATTGGTGAGCTGGTTGAAGGCGAAGGCACTGAAGCCAAGCCGGTGAAGCCGCCGAGGACTCACTGGGACATGCTCCGTGAGCGCCGCTCCATTGAGGAGCTCGACGTGCTGCTGGATGAGCGCGTTGACTTGCTGCGCAAGCGTCGTCGTAACGCCGCTCGCCTGCTGAAGGCTCAGAAGGAAGCCGAAGAAGCAGAGAAGAACGCTTAAGGTTTGAGCTGGTTTGCGCTAGTGAGCTTTAGAGCTTTGTAGGCGTCAATCAAACACTGAAATTCGGGTCCGGATAAGGTTTTGCCCCTTATTCGGACCCATTTTTCGTTGGTGCCTGGCTGCGGCGGGTCGAGCCGAGTTACTGACTGCGTTTATGACAAAAATGGCCTGGTAGGGTCAGGCGGTCATTGCATCATGGATAACACCAGAGATTACCTCCCGGGGAGTTAACCCGTCGAGCACTACCCGCGGCCGGTTATTCAGCAATGCTTCCGCCTCGGCGACCTCTTGGTCGGTGACATCGGTAAAGTTGGTGCCTTTGGGGAAATAAAACCGGATATCCCGGTTCATCCGCTCATTGCTACCTCGCTGCCACGGCGAATGCGGATCGGCGAAAAACACCTGGATATTCTCCGCGACAGAAAACTCCGTGTGTTTGGCAAACTCCACCCCTTGGTCCCAGGTCAACGTCGAAATCGTGGTGTCCATCGACTCTTTGAGCCGACGAATCATCCGTACCATCACCTCATTGACACTGGCGGCAGTATGGTCAGTGCCGAGTCTGCCGAGCAGCACAAACCTGCTGCGGCGTTCCACCAACGTCGCTAAAGCACTGGTGCCATCTGCGCCAATAATCAAATCGCCTTCCCAATGACCGGGTACCGCACGATCATTGGCTTCGGCTGGGCGAAGTGAAATATTGGCATCATGAGTCCAGCGTTTTCCACGTGGCTTGGGCACCCCTGCGAGAAGCGAGCGGGGTTTACGCCCTGGCCGGGTAGTCCGGCAGGACTTTTCAAACACAAGTTCTTTGCGCAAGCTGCCTGCCCCTTGTACGTAAAGGGCCTGGTAAATCGACTCGTGGCTAATAGTCATGGACGTATTATCACCCCACAGTGCAGCCAACCTGCCACTGGCCTGACGCGGCGAGGCGCCACGGTTGAGCAGATTGACAACCTGGGCGCGTAAGAATCGATTGTCATCGAGTTTGCGCGGCTTTGGACGAGCAAGACGCCCGCGGCTGGCCTGATCAGCGTGATAGGCATCGTAGATACCATCGACGCTGTTGCGTGCGATTTCACGACTGATAGTGGATTGACTACGACAGACTATCTGGGCGATACGCCGGTGCGAATGACCTGCCCGCAGGCAATCGGCAATAATTAAGCGTTCCGCCAGCCCTAGCCGCCGACCAGCGCCAACACGAGATACATCACCAGGTGTTATCCGACTGCGGGTATTCATAGTGGTTAATCTAGCCCGCCGGTTGTACACCGTGGTTGTGCACACCCCAGCCTGCGCGGCAATCTGGGCAACACTATATGTGCCGGCCATAAGCATCTCGTAGATCACGCGGTGCTTATCCATCATCGATAACTTCGGGCAGTGCGATTGGTGCTGAATCGCAATTCCGGCTTGTCGCGCCCACCGCCTGACAGTTGGTGAGGGAATCGCTAAATCGCGCCCAACCGCGCTTGCTGATGCCCCGTTGGCGATGTGTTGAAGCGCAATGGGTTTGATGGCACTGTATTTCGTTCGGCGGGTTTGCTTCACTACTTCTCCTGGTCGAAAGTGGTGATGCATTCACCGCCTGAACCTACCGCCTGAAAAATGGCTTGAAACTGTCATAAACTAAGTCAGTTTCACATTTGCAGCCCCCATTCATACAGGCAGCCCGCAGTCATACAGGCAGCCCGTCTCCACACGGGCAGGCCGCAATCTTTGGGGCTGCCCTAGCCCTACTTGCGGAATCGCTGCTTAAACTCGTGACCAGCCAGGCGACCAATCTCCGACCCCAGGTTTTTTACCTGCTGCGAGCGGTGCTTGAATCCCCACTTGGTGACCTGCAGCAGAGACTGCTTCACAAAGCTGCCATCCATCTTGGACTCGCCGTACTCGCGCTCAGTAAAGGTGATCGGAACCTCCTCCACCAAGAAGCCCGCCTGTACAGCCTCAAAAGCGAGCTCGGTCTGGAACAGGTACGCAGCCTTGCCAATGTTCTCGAGGTCAAGGGTTTCGAGAACTTCCCGTCGATAAGCACGGTAGCCAGCGGTGATATCCGAGATGCCCGCGCCGAGCGCCAGCGAGATGTAGAGGTTGCCGCCGCGGGAGAGAACCTGACGGCTCATTGGCCAGTTGACGGTCTTGCCGCCCGGAATGTAGCGGGAACCGATGACGACATCGGCACCGTCCTCGAGCTTCTCCAGCAGCAGATGGAACTGCTCTGGTGCGTGGGAGCCGTCGGCATCCATCTCGCAGAGAACCTCGTAGTCTCGCTCGAGACCCCAAGCGAAGCCCGCGCGGTACGCACCCCAGAGACCGCCCTTGCCCTCGCGGTGCAGGACGTAGATGTGTTCTTCGCCGTTGTCCGACTTGTCAGCGGCAGCGATTTCATCGGCGAGCTCACCGGTGCCGTCTGGTGAAGAGTCATCGACAACCAAAATGTCGACGCGAGGCTCCGCTGCGCGCAGGCGTGCAATCACGCCCGGCAGGTTTTCCCGCTCGTTGAAAGTGGGAATGACAACCAGCGTCGACTCATTTAGGGCAGTCACTCGTGATTCTCCTTAGTGCATGTTCTGCTCAGTATCCCGGCCATCAACTTCATCTGCGCCTGCCCTGGCATCTCCGCCACGGCGACGCAGGACGGCACCAACCACACAAAGAATACCGAATGCGGTCAGTAGACCTTCAATCCACGTCTCGAAGCGGGCTGCAAAAGTCAGGTGGGCGTACTGAGGCAGAGTTTCAGTGAGTACCTTCTGCTCGAAGATTTTGCTCTGCTTTACGACGTCTCCGTGCGCATCCACAATCGCGCTCACACCGCTGGTTGCGGCGACGGCCGTGGAGCGTTGGAACTCCATGGCTCGCATGCGGCTCATGGCCAGCTGTTGGTAGGTCATGTCGGTGAAACCGAAGGTGGCGTTATTTGTGGGCGTGGCCAGCATGGTTGCGCCGTGGTTGACCGCGTTGCGGAAGGCGCCATCGAAGACCACTTCGTAACAGGTGGCCACGCCTAGATTGACCTTCTTTAAACCATCTGTGCCTGGCGTTGTGACCACGGCATCGCCGTTGCCCGGAGTCATGTCTCCGGCGTGAGCGACCATGTCGGAAAAGTGGCGCAGTAGCTCGCGGAATGGCATGGTTTCGCCGAAGGGCTGGAGATAGATTTTCTCGTGCTGGTCGCCGGGGCCGGTCTGCGGATCCCAGACCACCATGGTGTTTTGCACCCCATCGGTGTAGGTAAAGGTGCCGACCACGATGGGAGCGCCAATATTCATCGCGGCGTTTTCGATAATGCGTGCCGCTTCCCCATCCGTAAACGGGCTGACATCGGAGGAGTTTTCGGGCCAGATGACGATATCCGGTTGCTGTTCCTTACCTTGGTGGACACGTCGTGCCAGCTCATTGGTGGCATCGGCGTGGTTTTGCAGGACTGCGCGGCGCTGGGCATTGAACTCTAAACCGAGGCGAGGAACATTGCCCTGGATAACCGCGACACGGGTGTTGTCAGCGGCCGTAGGCTCAGGCAGTGGTTGGGTCCACGCAGGAAGAACCCAGCCGACGAATAACGCTCCCACCAAAAGCGCAGCGGAGGTTGCATAGGAACGTAGCGTGAGCGCGACCAGTCCCGCACCAACGCAAGCAGCGAGGAAAGTGACCAATGCAGTGCTGCCGATTGCCACTGCTGGGGCCAGCGGGCCGTCGACCTGCCCCCAGGCAACGCGGAGCCAGGGGAAGCCTCCGAAAGGCCAGCGGGCTAGCAGCGCCTCCCCTGCCACGAGCGCAGCGGCCATGCCAGGGAGCTTCAGCGCGAGGGGGAAACTGGATTGGGCAATCAGCCACATCGCAAGCGCCGCCGGAATTGTCAGGAGACCCAGCACAATTGAGAGCGCCACGTAGGGGCCAATGCCGACGAAGGAGCCGATCCACGGCAGTGAGAAAAGTGCCGTCGCTGTTGCCCAGCTGAAGCCCACCACTACGCTGGATTTCCAATCGGCTGCGCAGAAGAAGGCAAAAATGAGCAGGGCGAGGCCGATCCAGGCCGTCCACCACCAGCTCATGGGCGCATAGCTTAAGAACTGCAATCCACCAGCGAGGATTGCAATGAAGGCGAGAACGAGGCGCTGCTTTAGTGGGGTAAGCGCGCGAAAGCGCGCCTGCCAGCGATTCGGATTCTCCGGAATGCCTTTCGAAGCGTCTTTCTGAGCGACGTTCCCGTGCTCGCTGGAGCGCGCTTGGCGGTTAGTGTGCACTTGTATAAGAGAACTCTCTACGTTTGCGAGTTTTTGAGTTAGCGCTTGTCGCTGTCGTCCTGGTCATCATCCCAGGCGTTGTCCGGTGCCGGTGGGACGATTTTATCCTGTGGGAAGGCCTTGCCATCCGCACCCGGGAAACCACCAGAGAATCCAGGGAAACCCGAAAAACCGCCAGCACCAGCGCCAGTTCCTGGAGCACCGGGGTTCATGCCGTACTGAGAGACCACCATCATGCTGCGGTCACTGAAGTTGCGGAGTCCGTTGAGCAGCGCCACCGATCCGCTCTTACGAATCAGCCAGCGAGTCGGCGGTAGCACCATGAGGAAACCAACAACGGTGGTGACGACGCCCGGCAGGGCAATCAGCCAAGAGCCAACCAACAGAATTGCCGAGTCAGCCACAAAGTGTCCCGCGCCCTTTGCCGAGCGCTTGATTGCCTCCTCCGGATGCTTCTGTCCGTACTCAGTAAGAGTACGAGAAGTATCCAGCAGCAACTTCTGGTAGATGCGCTTGAACTCGATGGCGGCGAAAACCAATCCCAGAATGAATAGACCCAGAACCAGCAGGACGGTCCAGCCATAGCCAATCCATTCACCAAGTGCGATAAAGGCCGCAATCTCGGCGATGAGGTAAATAATTGTGAACCACTTGCTCATAGTTCCCCAGTGTAACCGCCACTAGATGAGCAAGTGGTTACGGCTATCGGCCGGTTAGACCACGACTAGCGGTCGCCTACCGGTCGCCTAGCGGTTACCTACCGGTCAGCGCGCTCCTCCAAGTCGCCCTCTGTATCCAGGTAGGTCTGGCGCAGCAGATCCATGCGTTCCTGGTCGGGGTTTTCCCACATACCGCGCTCGGCGGCCTCCATCAGGCGCTCGGAAATATCGTGCAAAGCCCACGGATTCGACTGTTCAAAGAACTCGCGGTTTTCCGGGTTCGCAACGTACTCGTCGGTAAGCGTTTCGTACATCCAGTCATCCATGACCTGCGCCGTCGCGTCGTAACCGAAGAGGTAGTCGACGGTTGCGGCCATTTCGAAGGCGCCCTTGTAGCCGTGGTTACGCATGGCCTGCATCCAGCGTGGGTTGACTACGCGGGCTCGGAAGACGCGTCGAGTCTCCTCGTGCAGGGTGCGGGTGCGCACGGCGTCCGGGCGCGTGGAATCTCCCACATACGCCTCTGGAGCGGAACCCGTCAGTGCACGGACCGTGGCGATCATGCCGCCGTGGAACTGGAAGTAGTCATCGGAGTCGGCGATATCGTGCTCGCGGGTATCGGCATTCTTCGCGGCAACCTGAATACGGCGGTAGGCCGTCTTCATGTCGTCAGCTGCCTCTTCCCCATCGACGCCGCGGCCATAGGCGTAGCCACCCCAGGTCGTGTAGACCTTTGCCAAGTCCGCGTCATCGCGCCAGGAACCGGAATCGATCAGCTGCAGCAGGCCAGCTCCATAGGTGCCCGGCTTGGAACCGAAGATGCGACGCGGGCGCTCCTGCTGGTCGGCCTTCGCATGGGCGCGCACGTAGTTGTCCTCATCGGATTCATCAAGCTTGACGACGAGCTGAAACGCATCATCCAAAAGGTCGATAACATGCGGAAACGCATCACGGAAGAAGCCGGAAATACGGACGGTCACGTCAATGCGCGGGCGGCCCAGCTCCTCCAGCGGAATCGGCTCAAGGCCGACAATACGGCGAGATGCGTCATCCCACACCGGATGCACACCAATCAACGCGAGCACCTCGGCGATGTCATCGCCCGAGGTACGCATGGCGGAAGTGCCCCACACCGACAGACCAACCGACTTGGGGTACTCACCGTGGTCGGCGCGGTAGCGCTCAATCAGGCCATCGGCGAGGTTAACACCGGTTTCCCAAGCCAGGCGCGACGGCACCGCCTTGGGGTCAACCGAGTAGAAGTTGCGGGCAGTCGGCAGTACATTGACCAGGCCGCGCAGTGGTGAACCAGAGGGGCCAGCTGGAACGAATTCGCCATCGAGAGCGGAAAGAATGCGCGGGATCTCCTCGGCGGTAGCAGCCAGGCGCGGGAGAATTTCGTCGCGGGTGAACTGCAGCAGCTCGACAACCTGATCAAGGCCGTTTGGTGCCGCGATATCGGCAAATTCCTCGGAGCCGAGCACATCAGCCGCGATCTGTGTCACCGGTTGGTCGGGATTCTTCACCACGGCGGTTACCAGCGCCGTAGCCAGTGCATCGATAGAGTCCACAGCGTGGCGTTCATCGGTGCCATCCTCGGCCAGGCCGAGAGCTTCGCGCAGGCCCGGCAGGGTCTGCTTGCCGCCCCACAGCTGGCGGGCGCGCAACATGGTGGTCACAGTGCCGATCAGGGATTCATCTTCCGGTGCCTGGCTGAGCACGTGGAGGCCACCGCGGATGGCGACGTCCTTAATCTCGCAGAGCCAGCCGTCGACATGCATGAGCATGTCATCGAAGACCTCCTCGTCCGGGCGCTCGTCCCAGCCGAGGTCGCGGTCCATCTTCGCGGCGGTCAGCAGCGTCCAAATCTCCTGGCGGATGGCCGGCAGCTTGGCCGGGTCCATGGCGGAGATGTTCTGGTGCTCGTCGAGAAGCTGTTCCAGACGGGTGATGTCGCCGTAGGATTCGGCGCGGGCCATCGGCGGAATGAGGTGGTCGACCAGAGTGGCGTGAGCACGGCGTTTGGCCTGTGTGCCTTCGCCCGGGTCGTTGACCAAGAAGGGGTAGATCATTGGCAGCTCGCCGATGGCAGCATCCGGGCCGCAGGAAGCGGAAAGGCCGACGGTCTTGCCCGGCAGCCACTCCAGGTTGCCGTGCTTGCCCATGTGAACCACGGCATCAGCGCCGAAACCGCCCTGCGCCTGCGACAGCGACAGGAAGCGGTAGCAGGCCAGGTAATGGTGCGTCGGCGGCAGATCCGGGTCGTGGTAGATACCCACCGGGTTGTCACCGAAACCGCGCGGTGGCTGCACCATGACCACGACATTTCCGAAGGTCAGGCCCGCAATGTAGATGTCCTGGGTATCCGGGTGGACGTACAGGGTGCCCGGCGCGGCACCCCACTTGTCCTGCATGTCGGAGCGAAGTTCTTCCGGCAAGGTAGCGAAGAACTTCTCGTAGGTGGCAGCGGGCAGGCGGAGTTCGGCTGCCTCCATAACCTCTTCGGTCAGCCAGTCCGGGTCTTGGCCGCCGGCCTCGATGATGGCGTGCATGAACGCATCTGGTTCATCGGCACCATTCTCGGCGGTGGCATATCCGGGGATTTTGGTGGTGTCGCCGAGGTTGTATCCGGCGTCGGCAAGCGCGTGCAGCACCTTCAACGTGGATGCTGGTGTGTCCAGACCGACAGCGTTGCCGATGCGGGCGTGCTTGGTCGGGTACGCAGAGAGCATGACGGCGACGCGCTTGTCAGCGTTGTTGATGTGGCGGAGCGCGGCGTAACGGGTGGCGATGCCGGCCAGGCGGTCGCAACGCTCGAGATCCGGGACGTAGGAAATGAGCTCGTCGGAGTCGATTTCCTTAAACGAGAACGCGACCGAGATGATGCGGCCGTCGAATTCGGGGACGGCGACCTGTGTTGCGACGTCCAGCGGCGACAGACCTTCGTCGTTGTCCTCCCATGCCGCCTTGGACGAAGTCAGGGCCAAACCCTGGATGATGGGAATGTTCAGGTCTGCGAGTGCGGCGACATCCCAGCCGTCATCGTCCTGGCCGGCCTGCGCGAGTGCCGGGCGGTTGCCGCCAGCGGCGAGCACCGTGGTGATGAGCGCGTCGCAGGAAGCTAGCTCTGCCAGCAGTTCATCGCTGGCGGTGCGCAGGGACGCGGCGAAGATAGGCTTGGCGACGTAGCCGCGAGCCTCGACCGCGTCAGCAAGCGCCTCAATGTAGTGCGTATTTCCCGCCAGGTGCTGGGCGCGGTAGTAAATAATGCCGACGGTGCCGCGGGAATCTTCCGTGGCCACCTTGGAGTCGCGCTCCAGGAAACCCCAGGCCGGCATGCGAGTGGGCTCTTCAAAGCCAAGACCGGTCAGAAGCAGTGTGTCCGACAGGAAATTGTGCAGCTGTGCGAGGTTCTTTGCGCCGCCTTCCGCCAGGTAAATGTGCGTTTGCGTGGCGACGTTTGCGGGAACTGTCGAATACTCGGTGAGTTCGGCATCGGGTGCCTGCTCACCGGAGACGAGGACGGTGGGAATACCGGAGTTCACAAAGTAGTCGATGCCGGATTCCCAGGCGCGGCGGCCACCGAGAAGTCGGATGATGACGACATCGGCGCCGTCGGCAAGCGTGGGCAAATCATCGTCGAGCAGACGCGCCGGGTTTGCCCAACGGTAGGACACCTCCGGGTTGGCCTGAGCGGCCGCGCGGGCGGACAGAAGGTCGGTATCCGAGGTCGACAGCAGCAGAATCACGGTGTAGACATTCACTTCCTGGGGAGCAACGCGTCCCCGGTCGGCGGGAGTCTGCCTTCTAACCGATGACGAGGTCTGACTGTGACAGTGGCGCGACCGTGCGGATTTTCACCGAGCTTCTCGTCAGAGGCATGGCAGTGGATTTCTCCATCACTCTACTGCAGCGCCTGTTGCTAGAGTTCCAGCGACTGCTCTGCGGGCTGGTCCGGGAAGTGCGACCAGAGGAAGTCGGTGGCATTAGTCAGTTCCGCGAGCATCGGAACGACATGGTTCAGGCCAGTCTTCGGCAGCAGAGGCGAAGTCGTGTTTTCGACGTACTCCAGGTCGGTGAAGCCGAGATTCAGCCAGGCATCACGGAGCTTGCGGACCTGGTTGATAGGGATAATGTCATCGTGCTCACCCGAGTAGAGGTACACCGGGGCATTTGGCACGAAGTTGCCGACACGCTGGCGTGCGAGTTCCTTCTGCACCGGATCGTAGCGCTTAATCAGCTCGCTGAGGGATTCCCCGCTAGTCGTGTACTGATCGGTGGTTTCAAACGAGTGATGGAAACCCAAGCCACCCGCGCAGTAGTTGCCTACGTTGTCCAGCAGTTCTTTGCCTTCGGGGCTGATTTCTTCTTTGAGGACTCGGCGCAGCTCCGGATCCTTGTCCAGGACAGAGTTGATTGCCAGTGCGATCGCGGCGGTCAGCGTGGTGCCGTCAATCTGGTCGAGGACGTTTGCGAGATCGGAAGGCGGGCCGCCTGCGGCAGATGCGGCGACGTTGAGCTCCGGAGCATAGACACCTGCGCGCTCAGCGGCTGCGGCAGCTGCGGAGCCGCCCTGGGAGTAGCCATAGATTCCCACGGGTGCCTTCTTGTCCACGCCGAGCTCGTGTGAGGCAGACACGGCATCAAACAGCGACTGTGCCGAGGCAATGTTGTCGACATAGTCCTGGTTGCCCTGGGCATTGCGGTGGTGGTCAATCATCACCACAGTTGCGCCTCGCTTCAGGTTTGCGACCATCGGAATCG
This sequence comes from Corynebacterium sp. HFH0082, assembly GCF_000411235.1. Classification (NCBI taxonomy): domain Bacteria; kingdom Bacillati; phylum Actinomycetota; class Actinomycetes; order Mycobacteriales; family Corynebacteriaceae; genus Corynebacterium; species Corynebacterium sp. HFH0082. Next base: position 1,841,331 of record NZ_KE150404.1, on the reverse strand, counting down.
TCTCGTATGGGGCAATAATGTCCATCGGGCCGAACTCGATCTTCAACCCGGTCTGTGACGAGACCGAAGGATCGCACTTTTCCGCGCCACCCTGCGTGCCCGGCGCGATTGCCACGACCGGGCGCGGACCACTGCCCTTCCACTCCGTCTTCGGAGTCACCACAATGGCGGTGTCGACACTGGGATTTCCGAGAGAATCTGTGGAGTTGTAGTGAATACGCTTGGCATCTACATTCCACAGCTTGTCGTTCACCATCATCTCGGCATTCTCGCTGCTGACCAGCGTGCCGGCATTTGCCGTGCGCGACGGGGTCAGCGGCAGGGAATTCAGCGGAGAGGCTGCGGCCACGCGTGCCTGTTCCGGGGTCAGCTGCCTGCCTGCACCCTCGCTGTCAGACTCCTCATCGTCCTCCTCGATGCCAAGCAGCCGCTCGACATTCGGATTTGGCACATGCCCGAAGCCAGGCAATTCGCGGCTTGCGCCCACCGACGGCACCTTATCCCCCAGCGCACTATCTGACAGGTCCGGGATGTTTAGCGGCTGTGCGGTTGCCGGGGTAGCCAGACCGATGGTCATAAGACCCGCTAACGCTACCCCGATTCCCGTTCGGATTGTGCGACGGTTTCGTCGTGAAGCAGAGCGTGTCTGTGTCGAGGCACGGCCGGTGCCGACGGTGTCGTGTGCCTCGTGCGTGAGTGCTTCAGCGTCGTGATGTGGCATGAAATCTCCTGAATAACCCCAGATTGAAAACCCAATGAAAACTTCCCTTAATTCAGAGGAAGTTAGGTTATGAAAACAATAAGGTTTTAAAAAGGTAGATCGGTGGATTTTCAGTGAAGAATTTGTATGTTTTTGCGGAGGGGTATGAAAACTCCACTTCAGGATGGTTTCGTTGGGCTGGAAAGGGGCTGGATAATGTGCCCCTGTTTTCGGGGGCTCAGCTCTGTGTGTGTTTGCGTATTCTTGAGAGTATGACTGCATCTGATCAAGGAACCCGCACTCGTCAGGACGGTTGCCCCGGCAGCCGCAAGGTTCATATCGCAGCTGATGGCGCAATTGGTCGTCTGCGCTTCCCCGGAGGCTTTCTCCCCGCGCCGGGCTTCGCCGTACTCGCCGATTTGGCCGAGAATTTCGGCGACGGTGATATTCACTTCACCTCCCGCGGCAATGTTCAGATCCGGGGCATCACCAACACCGGCGCATTCGCCGATGCCGCGGAAGAAGAGAAGCTGGTTCCCTCCACCAGCCACGACCGCGTACGCAACGTTCTTCAGTCGCCGCTGTCCGGTCGCGTCGGCGGTAAAGCTGATGTGCGTGACCTGGTTCAAGAGTTCGACAAGGCTCTCATCGCGGAGCCGTCGCTGGCAACACTGCCAGGTCGCACACTCATGGCTTTCGACGATGGCCGCGGTGACGTGCTCGGTGAGCGCCCCGACTTCGGTGTTGTCGCCCACGATGAGAACACGTTCGAACTCATCATTGGCGGCGCGACCTCGGGGCTTGTCGTCTCGCGTGACGACGTCGTGGAGGCTCTCATCACCACAGCGAAGGTGTGGAATGACAGCCGTGGTTCAGCCTGGCGCATCGCGGAAGCCAATGCGGCCGAGCGCATTGCTGATGCCGTAGTCGAGGAATTGGGCGCGCGAGTTCGTCGCCAGGAGCCGACCCCGGCTGAGAGCTTTGATGCCACCGCCGGGCTGTCCCGCCAGATCGGTTGGATTGACCAGCCGGATGGCCTGGTTAGCCTGGCCGCTGGCCTGCGCTTTGGCGTCCTCCCGGCGCGTCTGGCCCGTGCGATTTCGCATACGCAAGTTCCTGTGCACGTCACTCCGTGGTACTCGCTGATTCTGCACGATTTGGAAGAGGAAGTTGCCGAACAGGTCGTCAAGGTATTGGCGCCCAATGGCCTGATCTTCGACCGGAAGTCCACCTGGCTGCGCGTCAGCGCCTGCACCGGACGCCCCGGCTGCAAAAAGTCTCTGGCTGACACCCGCGGCGATGCTTCTCACGCAATTGCCGATGGCCGACTGCCCGAGGGGCGCGTGCACTTCTCCGGTTGTGAGCGTCGCTGCGGCAAGCCCAAGGGCGGTTACTTCGACTATCTCGCCACCGGAGACGGAGAATACGAAGTCACTGCTGTGGACTAGGCTTTAAGCCTATGAAGCGCTTTGAGTACAACACCGACGGTGCGGATATTTACCGTAACTCGTTTGCCATCATTCGCGAAGAAAGCGATCTTTCCCGCTTCGATGCCGATGAGGAAACCGTCGCTGTCAGAATGATTCACGCAGCAGGTCAGACCGACCTGGCCAAGGACATCGTCTTTTCCACGGGAGCTGTGCGCGCAGCTCGCCAGGCTCTCGAGGAAGGCGCTCCTATCTTCACCGATGTCAACATGATCGCCTCGGGTATTACCCGCAAGCGCTTACCTGCTGACAACGAGGTCATCTGCCTGCTGCGTGATGAGCGCGTCCCCGAGCTGGCTCAAGAACTCGGCACCACGCGCACTGCTGCTGCCGTGGAGCTGTGGAAGCCACGCCTAGAGGGCGCGGTCGTCGCCATCGGCAACGCTCCCACTGCCCTCTTCCACCTGCTCAACCGCATTAATGAGGGCTCCTTCCCCATGCCCGCTGCCATTTTGGCCCTGCCAGTGGGCTTCGTCGGTGCCGCGGAATCAAAGCAGGCCACTATCGACTCCGGTGCCGAAAACCCAGAGCTGAAGTACATCACCGTCACCGGCCGTCGCGGTGGCTCGGCTATCACCTGTGCTGCCCTCAATGCCATTGCCACCGCAAAGGAGATTATCTAAACCATGTCCGGCTCCTACAGTGCTCAGCCTGGTCATCTCTACGGCGTCGGACTCGGTCCCGGCGACGCAGGTCTCATTACACTCCGCGGTGCCGACATCATCCGCACAGCCGATGTCATCGCCTACCATGCAGGAACTCACGGACGTTCCACGGCGCGCTCAATCGCCGCCGAACTGATTGACGCGCGTGACGACGCTGCCGTGGAAGAGCAGTTGCAATACCCGGTGACCACCGGGCGCCCAGTCGACTACCGCGAGCAGCTCGCCGGTTTCTATGCAGAGGCCACTGCTCGCCTGCACAAGCACTTGGCCGAGGGACGAAGTGTTGCAGTTCTTTCGCTCGGTGACCCGATGCTCTATAGCTCGTACCAGCATCTGCATCACGCCCTCAGCGAGGACTTTCCCACTGAGATTGTCCCTGGAGTGGCCAGCATTACTGCGGCGGCAGCAGAGATTGGTCAGCCGCTCGGCGAGGCTACCGAAATCGTCAGCGTTGTTCCCGCCACCGCTGATTCCGAGCGCATCGCTGCGGTTCTTGACGCCTCAGACTGTGTAGTCATTATGAAGCTGGGGAAAAACGTTGAGAAGGTTCGTACAGCGTTGCAGTCCGCAGGCATGCTCGAGCGCGCCTACGTTGTCGAGCGAGCAACCATGAATGAGCACACCAGCTACCCGCTGGCCGATGCAGACCCGGAGAAAGTTCCGTACTTCGCAGTAGCCGTCGTGCCTTCCGCTGTCTACGGAACTGAACGGAGTGTTTCTGGGGCGCCTGAGCCAGCTAATGATGCGGCGAGCGATACAGTCACCGATACGGCGACTGAGTCGGCTGCCCCAGCAGTTGGTGAAGTCGTCGTTGTCGGCCTAGGCCCGGGTGCGGAGCGCTGGACCACCCCAGAAGTCACCGAGGAACTGGCCCGAGCCACGGATCTGGTTGGCTACTCCACCTACATCAACCGGGTTCCTGAGCGCGCCGGGCAACGCCGCCACCTCTCAGACAACCGCGTAGAGGCAGAGCGAGCCACTATGGCGCTGGATATCGCCAAGCGTGGAGGTCGAGTTGCGGTGGTCAGTTCCGGTGACCCGGGGGTCTTCGCCATGGCGGCCGCAGTGCTGGAAGTCGCTGATGACGATATGTGGCGAAACATTCCAGTTCGAGTCGTGCCGGGCATGACTGCTGCTCAGGCTGTCGCAAGTCGAGTGGGTGCTCCCCTTGGCCATGACTTTGCGATGCTCAGTCTCTCCGACAGGTTGAAGCCCTGGGAGGTCGTCGTTAAGCGAGTGCGTGCCGTAGCCGGAGCAGACATGGCATTTGCTGTCTACAACCCGGCATCCAAGTCGCGGAGATGGCAGATTCGAGAGCTACGCGCATTGGCCATGGAGTACCGCGAACCGACAACGCCTGTGATTGTGGCACGGGCAGTTGGCTCGGAGCAGGAAAACGTTACCGTGACCACGTTGGCGGAGTTCGATCCGGATGTCGTCGATATGCGAACCATGGTGATTATCGGTTCGTCGTCGACGAAGGCGTATCGTGTCGGCAAGACCACTCGGGTCTACACCGCACGTCACTACGGTGAGGGCGGCACCAGCGGAACTGGCGAGTTGCTGCGTTAGCCGCTACGCCCGGCGGATGACGGCGTTGTACGCCTCATCCACCGTTGTGGCGACGGTGGCGATATCCGCGCCGGGCAGCTGTGGGCGCTGCACGATAACGACCGGCTTCTTCAGGTCGCGGGCGGCCTCAATCTTGGCGTAGGTAGCAGCACCACCGGAGTTTTTGGTCACTACGCAGTCCACGGCGTAATCCCGCATGAGCTTGCGCTCCGCTGCGACATCGTAAGGCCCACGGCTGAGAATAATCTTCCGATTCTTCGGCAGCGGCGGCGCGGGCTGTTCCACGCAGCGAATGAGGTAACGGCCGTTGGAGTCACCGGCAAATGGAGCAAGCTGCTGACGGCCAATAGTGAGAAACGGGCTGTAGAAACGGTCGGCAACAACGTCCGCGGCCTCCTGCATAGAGGACACCTCAATCCAGTTGTCTCCTGGCTGCTTCTCCCACGCAGGGCGATGCAGCGCAACAAGCGGAATACCGGTGGCGCGGGCAGCTTCAGCAGCAGATTCGCTGATCTGTTCTGCATACGGATGCGTGGCATCGATGATGACTTCAGTGGCATCGGAGATGAGCCACCGAGTCAGTCCTGCGGGACCGCCAAAACCGCCAATGCGGACATTGCCGACGGGCAGCTTCGGGTTAGAAACGCGACCGGCCAGTGAAGAGGTGACAAACCAGCCCTCGCCCACTAAGCGCTTGGCCAGGGCGCGGGCTTCAGCAGTTCCACCCAGAATTAGTGCACGCATGGAATGGTCCGTCCGTGTTCATCGCGTGGACGATCATCGCTGTAGAGGTAGCTATCCGGGAACGCCTCGGCGGTGAGCACCTTGCCGACAATGATGACAGCCGTACGAGTCACACCTGCATCCTTGACCTGCTGCGCGATATCAGACAGCGTGCCGCGGAGAATAACCTGTTCCGGACGGGATGCGAAAGCCACGACTGCCACCGGACCGTGCTCACCATAATGCGGGGTGAGCTCCTCGACCACACGATCGATGTCGTGGGCGGCCAAGTGAATGCACAGAGTTGCGCCCGTGCGGCCGAAGTTCTCCAGGGTCTCGCCCTCCGGCATCTTGGAAGCGCGCCCGGAGATACGAGTCAGCACCACCGACTGGCCAACAGTTGGCACCGTGAGCTCGTGGCCGAGAGCGGCCGCAGCCGCGGAAAATGCCGGCACACCCGGAACGATTTCGTAGTCAATGCCGAGCTCGCTGAGACGACGGACCTGTTCTGCCAGCGCCGACCACACCGACGGGTCGCCGGACTGCAGGCGTGCGACATCCTTGCCCGCCGCATGCGCTGCCTGAATGGTTTCGATGATGGTATCCAGCGGCATTCGCGCGGTGTTGATGATCTCTGCGCCTTCGGGGCAGTGTTCCAGCACCTCAGGCGGGACAATCGATCCCGCGTAAAGGCACACTGGGCAGGAACGAATAAGCCGGTCCGCGCGCAGCGTCAGCAAATCCGCTGCCCCCGGGCCTGCACCGATGAAATACACAGTCATTGTGAGTTACAGAGTCCTCAATATTTTCTAGACAGAGAAATTACGTCTATGGTAGCGCAGGCTCTACTGGCTTCTCCGCCACCCACTGCACCACCGGCAACGTAGGGCGCCACGCAGTGAAACTGCCGACTGCACCTGCGCGCTCCACGGAAATCCGGGTGACATCCCCGCCATAGTCGCGACGCGCCTGCCACAGCAGAGCCTCCGACTCCAGCGTCACGGTGTTTGCGACGATGGTGCCTCCCGGGGCAAGGCGTTGCCAACAGGTTTCAATCATGCCGTCAGCAGTGAGACCTCCGCCGATGAAAATGGCATCGGGGCGAAGATTCGAGTCAGCCAAAACCTCTGGCGCTGCGCCATGGTGGACATTCACATTGCCAGACAGAGTCGCCACATTCTTAGCAATTCGCTCTGCACGAATAGCATCGCACTCGAAAATTTCCGCACGTCCGCCGTGCCGAGCCCACTCAATGCCAATCGACCCCGTGCCACCGCCGACATCCCACAGCAGCGCTCCCGGCCGCGGATCCAACGCAGCGACCGTCATTTGGCGAATCGGCGCCTTCGTCAGCTGGCCATCTGAATCAAAGTCACCGTCGCGCAGCCAGCCGCGCGCGCTTCCCGACGGCTCCACCGCCAGCACCGTGAGGTTGCCAGCTGGAACTGGTGGGTTCGCCACCGTGCCTGCGGCAACGGACTCCGGCAGCCCTGTAGCTTCCGTGCCGCCGAGATTGGTCAGCGCGGTGAGCTTGGTGTCTGGGCGGTCGGCTAAAACCGTAGCGACCTCTTTCACTGAGTCCGCGTTTCGGCACAGCACCAGGAAGGGCCGTAGTGAATCCGCTACCGGTACGACACGCGCGGCACCAGGTAGCCCCGGCTCGCCTGTCACCAGCGAAATCACCGGAGTGTCATGCAAGGGCCAGCCGAGGTAAGCGCAGGCCAACGAGGCTGACGATGGCGCTGGAATAACCTCCACGGCGCCACGGCCGAGCTCCCGGACCAGGGACACGCCGACACCGTGGAACATGGGATCGCCACTGGCGAGGATGACATCGACTGCGGGGTCAATATCTGCCAGGGTGGCCCGCCAATCCTTCCAGAAGCCACCTGGCCAAGGTGAGAGGTCGGCGTCCAGGTTGACGTCGGCAAGCAAATGGAGCTGACGGGGAGAGCCAATGATGCGGCGAGCCGACGACAACGCCTCGACAGCGCGGGCGGATAGGCCAGGGTACCCGTCGCAGCCGATGCCGACGACGCGAAGCTTTGGGCTCATCGGGGCATCTTCCGCCAAATCCAGCGCGGAGTCAGATGTGTGGCGCGTGCGAGCAATGCCAATTTACGCGGCACCCAGACGTGGGGCTTCCGACCGTCGAAAGCAGTGACGGCGGCCTCCGCGACCTCGGCGGGGCGCGAGGACATCGGCGCTGGCTTCATGCCTTCGGTCATGCGGCCGATGACGAAGCCCGGCCGGACAATCGTCAGCTGAATATGGCTCCCGTGCAGGCGGTCCTGCATGCCCTGGAGGAAACCATCGAGACCGGCCTTCGCCGAACCGTAGACGTAGTTGGCGCGGCGCACGCGGGCACCTGCGATAGAGGAAAAGGCCATGATGCGGCCCGCGACCTTATCGCGCACAGGCAGCGTGCCGGAGGCGATGTCGGACTCCATGCGCGCGACAATCTCAGTGAGAATCGATGCCTGTGCTGTGAAGTCGGTATGAATGACTGCCGCAGCAGCCTCGCCGGACTCCTCACACTTCCGTTGATCACCGAGGATACCGAACGCGACAATCACCGTGTCGATGGGACCGTGCTGCCAGGCGTGCTCGACGAACTGGCGGTGTGCCGCGATGTCATCGGCATCAAAGTGGATGCGGTGCACCGCGACGGCACCGGAGTCGATGAGCCGACCGGCAATGCCGTCGAGCGCCTCAGTGCGGCGCGCAGCGAGCGTGAAGGTGTTGTGGTTGGCCAGTCGCGCGGCAACTTCCCCGCCGATCTCGCTGGTGGCACCAAGAACGAGTACGTGTCCCATGCGCTAGAAAATACCTTTCCTCTAAACCTCGATTAGACGGTAATTAAATCGTGCGGACCATTATTGACCGATTCTCCGCCGTCTTCGGTGACAACGATGATGTCTTCCAGCCGCATACCGAACTCACCCGGCAGGTACACACCCGGCTCCACCGAAAACGCCATGCCAGGCTCGAGCTTGAGCTCATTGCCAGCCATAATGAACGGCTCTTCATGCGTGGACAGGCCAATGCCATGACCAGTGCGGTGAATGAAGTACTCGCCGTAGCCCGCAGCGGTGAGGCTATTACGCGCAATCGCATCGATCTCTGCAGCCGTCACACCGGGGCGCACCGCCGCCACGGCAGCTTCCTGCGCCTTGCGCAGAGCCGCCCACGCTGCAGCTTCCTTCTCCCCCGGCTTGCCGACGACATAGGTGCGCGTGCAATCGGAGTGGTAGCCAAGCGGCAAGGTGCCTCCGATATCGACGACCACCACGTCGCCTTCCTCGATGACGCGGTCGGAGAAATCGTGGTGCGGATTCGCACCATTTTCAGCGGAGCCGACAATGACGAAGTCAATGGCGACGTGCCCCTCCTCCAGGATGGCAGCCGAAATCTCATCGGCGACCTCGCGCTCAGTGCGACCTGCGCGCAGCATACCCGGCACACGAGCGTGAACGCGGTCAATAGCGGCGCCGGCCTCGCGCAGCTGATCAATCTCAGCGGCGTCCTTGCGCATGAACAGTTCCTTCAGAAGGTCTCCGGCCAACACAGTCTTAGCTCCGGTGAGATCCTGGATAGGAATCAAGTGGTCAGCGGTCAAAGAGGCTCCCACTGCGAGGGTGCCCACGTGGCCCACCAAGTCGGCGACAATGCGGTGCGGATTCTGGCCGTCTTCCCACAACACCACATCGGCATTGAGGTCACCGATTGCACACAGTGGCAGGTCCCCGCGCTCAACAGCGGGCAGTACCAGCGTGGTGGTGCCGGATGCAGTGACCACCAGCGCGGTCAGGCGTTCATGCGAAGTGACCGCAGAACCAATGAGATACTGCAGGTCAGCGCCGGTTCCAAAGACTGCAGCGTCCGCATCGCGGCTGCGGAGTAGCTCCGCAGTGCGATCCAGACGCTGCTGATAGATGTCAAAGCTAAAGATACCGTTGCTCATAGTTGCCAACTGTACCCGTCGGCCTGTGCCCGTCGCCGGTTGAGTGGCCTCGGGGCGGCGAGGCTTCGGCTGACCAACGTAACCGGCAACTAATTGTTCAGCGCCACTACGCCCCTGCGAATTGCCTGAATAGCCTCGGCGGACTTGTCGCGAATGTCCGTGGAGTAGCCGGTCTTCTTGATCTGCTGCAGCAGGTCAATGACCTGACGGCACCAGCGGACAAAGTCGCCCGGGGTCAGCTCCGCGCCACTCTCGGCGGCGGCTTGCAGGCAGTACCCCAGCGGTGCACCCGCAGTCCACTGATGAATTGCGGTGGCAAAAGCCATATCCGGCAAGTCCGTTACCGGCAGCCGGTAACGGCGCTCGTCCTCCGACAGTTCCTCCCAGATGCGGTAGGTGTTCCCCAGCGCCTTGGCCAGCGGCTCGGTAGGCACCTCGTCACTGCCTTGACTGGCCTTGCGGTTTTCAAAGACCAAACTCGACACCGCACCGGCCAGTTCCGCGGGGTCCAGATCATCCCAAATACCGCGGCGCAGACACGTGGCCACCAGCAAATCCGAGCCGTTGTGAATCTGCGCCAGCCGCAGGCCTTCCTCGGTAATTGTCGGCTCCGCGCTCTCCGGCCATTCCACGTAGTCCATTTGTGTTAGCAACTGCAGCATGCGGTCGAATGTGCGCGCCAATGTATCCGAGGCGGAATCGACGCGCTTTTGCAGCTTGGCCACATGCGCCTCGGCCTGCCGTAGCGTATCGGCGTGACGAGCCATCGTCTCCACCGCAGGATCGCCATGTAGCGGATGCTCGCGCAGCTCCTGTCGCAGCTTCCTCACCGCCGGCGAGTTGCCACCAGTGCGACGCTTCAGCCGCTTTGGTCCCTTTAGCCCCTTGCGGCCAATCTCTGCGCGCACAATTCCGAGCGCACGTCGCGGATGCCGGTCCGCATCCCGAGGCAGCTTAATCGCGCCGACCGTCTGCGGCGCCGCTGGGAAGATATGCGGCTCCACACGCCCCACGAACCCGCCGACACTGATGACACCGGGACGTGGATTTGACTTCGAATGGTCCTCTCGGTACACCACCGCCAGCTGCACCTTCTTACCCTTCGGCAGCGGAATAACCTCGCCTCGACGGAGTCTGCGCAGCGCGGTCACCGTTTCTGTGTGGTGGTCTTCAATATTGCGGCGCTTGGCGTTCTTCTCCTCCTGGGTCAGCTTCGCGCGCAGATCCAGGTATTCAAGCATCTGGGTCAGGCGCTCGTCGTCACGCGAACTGCCTTCCTCGCTTGACGACGACGCTTCAGCCTCCGACCCTTCAGCGTGTGCGTCGGCTCCCCTGCCGAGCAATTCCGCACGCAGGGCCGCGGCTTCCTGCTTGGCCTTGGATAGTTCGGCGGCAACTCCGACGATGTCGCCATCCGCCTGGAACTGGGCGAATGAGCGCTCCATGACGCGCTTCGAGCCGTCGTAACCGAGCGTCTGCAGGAGGTTGACGCTCATGTTGTAGCTCGGCGCGAAGGTGGAAATCAGCGGATATGTGCGCGTAGATGCCAGCCCTGCGACAGCCTTCGGATCCATTGCCGGGGCCCACTGCACCACTGCGTTGCCGACAGTGTCGATACCGCGGCGGCCAGCGCGACCGGTCATCTGCGTGTACTGACCCGGCGTGAGATCCACATGTGCTTCGCCGTTGAACTTGACCAGCTTCTCCAGCACGACCGTGCGGGCAGGCATGTTGATGCCCAGTGCGAGCGTCTCGGTGGCGAAGACGACCTTGACCAGGCCTTCGTTAAAGAGCTCTTCGACAATGTGCCGGAACGCCGGCAGCATGCCCGCGTGGTGTGCCGCAAAACCACGGATGAGAATGCGGCGCCAGCGCAGGAAGCCGAGAACCTGCAGGTCTTCCTTCGGAATGTGCGCAACACCGTCATCGATGATCTTGGCGATGCGCTCCTGCTCATCCCGGTCAGTGAGCTCTGCGCGAGTAGCGCCGACCTGCGCCAGCGCGCCTTCGCAGCCCGCGCGGGAGAAGATGAAAACAATTGCGGGCAGCATGTTCATGGAACCGAGCATGCGGATAACATCGCCGCGCTTCGGCGGGCGGAACTTGCGCTGCCCCTTATCGCCCCAGCTATACGAGCGTCCACCGCCCTTGTGCTTTTTGTACTGGTAGCGCTCCCTGGCCCCAGCGTCGCCGTAGCCGAACTCGGCACGACGGCACGCCTCCAACAGGTCCTGATTGACCTTGTCCGACTTCGCCTCGAAAAGCGGATAGAGCCGGTTTCCCACCAGCATGTGCTGATGCAGCGGAACCGGGCGCAGATCCGTGACAATGACGTCCGTGTGCCCGCGCACCGTGGACAGCCAGCGGCCGAACTCCTCGGAGTTGGACACCGTCGCGGACAAACCGATGACGGCCACGGACTGGTCGAGGTTCAAAATAACCTCTTCCCAGACAGCGCCGCGCTCGCGGTCTGCGAGGTAGTGAATCTCGTCCATCACCACATGCGTGAGCCTCTTCAGCGTCGGCGAGTCCGCATAAATCATGTTGCGCAGCACCTCGGTGGTCATCACCACGATGTCCGCGTCGCCATTAATAGAAGTGTCGCCAGTGAGCAGGCCTACGCGGTCCTCGCCGTAGTCCTCGATTAGGTCGTGGTACTTCTGGTTGCTCAACGCCTTGATAGGTGTGGTGTAAAAGCACTTGCCACCGCGCTCAAGAGCTGCATAAATAGCGAATTCGCCAACAATGGTCTTGCCCGCACCGGTGGGTGCACAGACGACAACGCCCCGCCCTGCCTCAATTGATTGGCAGGCGCGGAGCTGAAAGTCGTCAAGATCGAAATCCTGTTGGCTGACGAAATCGCCGAGAAGAGTCATGCCTCTAGAGTGTCATAAACCGCGCTAGAGAACATCATCAAAGTCGCTCGTCGGACGATTTCGCAAGTCCTGCGTCGGCATCGGAGTCTCCGGAATCATGCCCTGTGGCCGTGGTGGACGCGAATTGCGAGTAGGACGCATCTGGGATGCCCGCGTCGGCGTCGGCGCGTTCACTGGCGTGGGGCCAGAGACCGGAGAGGTCGTCGGGGCCGCTGATGCCGTCGGCATGCCGCCCGGCTGAATCGACGTCGGCGCACTTACTGAAGTCGGGGCGTCGATGCCGCCCACGTCACCGATACCGCCAGTAGAGCCAATTGGACCGGAGGCCGTGATTGGTCCGGAGCCTTGTTCGTCATCCAAATCCAGCCATTCCGGACGCTCATTTGCTTTACGACGGTCATGGAGGCGACAAATCTGGATTGCGACTTCCACCAGCAATGTCAGCGCCGTCGCCATTGCGACCATAGATATTGGTTCCTGACCTGGGGTCATAAAAGCCGCAAAGACAAACAGCGACATGATGATAATGCTGCGTTTGTCCTTGATGCCCTCGTAGGTAATGACGCCCGCCATATTCAACATCACCACGAAGAGTGGAACTTCGAAGCTGACTCCGAAAACCAGAATTAGTGCGAGGACGAAACCGAAGTATTGCGAACCGGTGAGTGCAGAAATCTGCGTTTCTTTACCGATCTGAAGCAAGAACTCCAAACCGAAGGCGACAACGAAGTAAGCCAGGACGGAACCCATGACAAACAGCAGTGCTGCGGCAGTCACAACTCGGCGGGTGGTGCGGCGTTCCTTCCGAACCAAGCCAGGGGTGATGTAGGCCCAAATTTGGTAGAGCCACCATGGCGACGACATCACCAGACCGGCCAACGCGCCGACCTTTAGTCGCAGCATGAACATTTCGAACGGACTGGTCGCCAGCAGACGACACTCCGCACCCTCGCCGCCGCCGAGACGCATCTCGGGTGGAAGCTGACAGTACGGATCCTTGAGCAATTCACCCAGGGACTTAAAGTGCAGCGGACCGACATCGGTCGAGGTAAACGGTATGCGGAACTGGCCAATTGTAAAGGCGGTCTGGTACCAGATGAAGCCCACAACAGTGCCAACGGCGATACCAGCAAGAGAGAGAACGAGACGACGCCGGAGCTCTTGAATGTGCTCGACAATAGTCATCACGCCCTCGGGATTGCGCTTACGTTGGCGCTTCCGAGGACGTGATGTGGATGTAGCTGAAGTCACGCTTCAACCGGCCTTCTACTACTGCTGCGGCTGGCCAGGGTTGTTCTGGCCAGGCTGCGGCTGGTACGGCTGCTGCGGCTGAGCCTGCGGCGCCGGCTGCTGGTACTGCTGCTGCGGCTGAGCCTGCGGCGCCGGCTGCTGGTACTGCTGCTGCGGCTGGTACGGCTGCTGTGGCTGGGCCTGCGGAGCCTGCTGGATTGCAGCCTGCTCCTGCTGCTCGTCATCGTTGCGCATTTCCTTGACTTCGGACTTGAAGATACGCATGGAGCGGCCGAGCGAACGAGCGGCATCCGGCAACTTCTTTGCGCCAAAGAGCAAAACAAGAACGACCAGGATAATGATGATTTCCCAGGGACCTAGGTTCGGCATCCGCTTAGAGACCTTTCAAATGAATACAAATACAAGTGGCAAGTTGCCACATTGTGCGCGATAGAAGCTCTAGTTTAAGCTTTGTCGTTTCGACCATACTCTGCCAAAGCTTCGGAAGCTCGCGCAACAACGGCGTTTTTCAATTTTAGGGGCTCAGTGACTTTTACGCTCGGTGAACGGCGGAGCACAAAGGAGACTGTTGCAGCCAGGTCGGACATGGGCACGTCAGCGGCAAATTTCGACTGCCCTAAGCCTTGGTCAGAGACCGGTTCGGTATCCTCTTCTTCTCCCTCATCTTCAGTAAAGAAGACCGGTTCATAGTCTGCGATCCACGTAGCATCGGCGTCGATAAGCACACTCGCCCATTCGGACGTTCCCGTTTCCGCACCAAAGGCGTGGGGATCACGGATATCGACAGGCTCTGGGCGGTGGAAACCGGCGGGAGTGTCGAGGACCTCGGCGGCCTCCAGGCGGTCGACGCGGAAGCTCTTCTGGCGACGGTCTTCCTGCGCACGGTCGACAGCGCGGAGATACGTCGTGGACTCAACTGTATAAACGTTGACACAGTCAAGCTCACGGACTGTAACCTGCCCTGAGGCATTCCGGTAGCGCACCTTCAACACCTTGCGCTGATGCAGTGCGGCGTAAATCTGCTCAGAATAGGAAAAGGATTTGCCATCGTCCGCGGCGGTCGAGTCAATGATGGGGACGTTTGTTCCCAGAGCACTGCGTAGTTTTGTCGCGGCCGTCTGCGCGGCCTCGGAGGAAGTGGTGGCTGCGGAGTCCTCGATGGTTTCCAGGATGAGCAGCAAGGTCGCGGTTTCTTCGGCTGTGAGCGCACGTGGCTGGCTGAGCACCGTTGCCTGAGGGCGAATACGGACATCAAAGCTGTTGCGGTAATCAACTTCAAAAGCCCGCACTCCGAGGAGTCCCGGCTGGTCGATGTCGGCAATCTGCTCCACGATTGCCCGAATTCGGGCGAAAGGAATGGCCAGCTCGGTAGCGGCCTCTGTCATTGAACGGTGCTGCGAAAAATACGGTACGACCGCCAACAACTCGTCGACGCTGACACCTGCGTCAAGTTCCCGGGCTGCATGCACTGTCATTAGTTGCCCTCCAAAGCGTTCTTCGCACCATTCAATCCGCCATGGCGAGCGAGTACCTGCTCCAACCGAGCAATAATCTCCGACCGTGCCTCTTCAGGTGATTCCACAATCAAATCCGGTGCGTAACTCAAACCTGCGGACACAATCTCACTCACAGGTGCCGCTGGCAGCTCGTAGCGCCCATCCCCCAACGCGGTCGCTTTCATCACCACATCAGCGCAGGTATTCGGAGCGATACGAACAACCGCCTGATAGGTCTTGCCACCGCGGTGCAACATGTTTTCCGCAATCTGTTGCAAGTCACCATCGGGCATTGGCTGGGTCGCCGACGTCCCTGTATCCGACACATCGCGGATACGGCTGAGCCGGAACATACGCGCCGCCTCACGCTGCGGATCAAAGCCCAACACATAAAAGCGCCCGCGCAGGTTAATCAGACCCCACGGCTCCAGCATGCGCAGTTCATCATCCACGCCGTACTGGCGGGAGTACCACATCTCCACTGTCCGGCGCGGCGAGGTCATTGCAGTCAGCAGTGTGCTGAAATCCACTCGACTCATATCCACCGCATCGGCCACCACCACCGACTCATCCGGCTTCGCAATGGCGCTGCGCTGCGCAAACGATGCGAGCTTCCGCCACGCCGCCACAGCCGTCGAGCTCAGCTCCTCCGAACCAAACGCCGCATTCGCCGCCTGGAAAACCACCGAAGCCTCCGCTTCAGTGAACTCGGGGTCGTGCCGGGGCCACCGCAGTCTGTTCAGGCGCAGACGCTTGACCTTATCGCCCGCGCTTGACGACGAAACCTCCACCGGGACCCCGGCTGCCAGGAGTGCCGCGGTGTCCGCACGTAAATAACGAGCCCGGGAATCCTCGGAAACACGGGAGTAACCCTCGACATGTTTGGAGATCCACGACTCGCTGACCCACCCGGTGTCGTCGGCAAGCGCCAACAGCAGTTGAACCTGGCGTTGGTTCTCACTGATCGCAGCGGATCCGGGGCTTTCCGATACCGGTGGGACAGACACGACTGTGGGGCTCCTTTTCCTGGGGCAGTTTCCTGGGACGGAACTAGTTTTCCGGATCCGTATCCGAGGTCTTCTTCGCGGCCGTCAGAATCTCGATCATCTCATTGACCTCATCGTTTTCCGTGGCAAAGGGGTCGCCGAGCATGGTGGAGATGGGATCGTCGCCGGAAATCTTCAGGTGTGTCCAGTCCACGACGGTTTTCAAACTGGAGTCTTCAGCTGCAACGAGGAAATCACCGCGCAGCTTCGCACGAGTAGTTGGCGGTGCGATGCGGACCGCCTCAGCGACCTGCTCATCGGTAATCCACCGCGAGGCAATGCCACGGGCTTCCAGCGCACGGAAGATGCCTCGGCCGGGACGGATGTCGTGGTAGGCCAAGTCGATCTGATGAAGCTTGGGGTCCTCCAGCGTTAGACCGCGGTCCAGGTAGCGCTTCATGAGCGAGTACTTAATGGCCCAGTCAATGTCGTGCTCAATGAGAGACCAGTCACCGGTTTCCACGGCATCCAGCGCGCGCCCCCACAGCTCGACAATGCGGTCCATTTCCTCGTTGGACGTGCCGGCACCGGCAATGCCCTTGTCCTCGTTGACCATGTTTTCTTCGCGGACCTTCAGCCACTCCGTCGCAGCGTCCAGGAACTCGCGCTGAATCTGCAGCGCGGTGGCAGTTTCGCCACTGCGCAGTGGAATCTCGGCTTTGCCCGTCATATCGCGGCTCACCGCACGGATGGACTTGATCTCGTTGGCGACCTCGAAGTCCGGCAACCTCACGCCGGCTTCAATCATCTCCAGTACCAGCTGAGTGGAGCCAATCTTGAGCGCAGTCGTCGTCTCACTCATGTTGGAGTCGCCCACGATAACGTGCAAGCGGCGGAAACGGTTGGAGTCCGCGTGTGGCTCATCGCGAGTGTTAATAATCGGCCGGGAGCGCGTCGTTGCACTGGAGACGCCCTCCCACACATGATCCGCGCGCTGCGAGAAGCAGTACTGAATCGGATCGTTGTGATACGGCGAGGTTGGGTACGGCAGGAAAATCTTCCCCGCCCCACAAATGAGCTGTCGCGTAACCAAGAAAGGTAGCAGCAGCTTGGAAAGGGACTTCAGTCCCAGTTCACGTCCAACCAGGTAGTTTTCGTGACAACCGTAGGAGTTACCGACGGTATCAACGTTGTTCTTCAGCAGGTAGACCTTGCCACCGATGCCCTCGTCGGCAAGCTCTGCTTCAGCCTTTTCAGCGAGTTCATTCAAGATGACCTCGCCCGAGCGGTCGTACGCTACCAGCTGCGAGACCGAATCGCACTCAGCGGTGGCGTACTCCGGGTGGCTTCCGACATCGAGGTACATACGACCAGCATTGGGGGTGAAAATGTTGGTTGCCCCGTACTTAGCGATCACTGGGCGGAACATGTAGCGGGCAATCTCATCCGGTCCCAGACGGCGCGAGCCATCCAGCGTCAGAGTGATGCCGAACTCGGTCTCAATGCCGGTGATGCGTCGGGTCAACGCCTGCGCCGGTACCGGTGTCGGCGTTGCTTCCGGTTCCTGCTGCCCTACCTGCTGGTCAGTCACTTTTTACTGGCCACCCTTCTGGACATACGAGCGCACGAACTCCTCGGCGTTGTTCTCCAGCAGACCATCAATTTCATCCAGCAGGTCGTCAGCAGCTGCAACGTGCTCCTGAGCCTGACCGCCGCCAGCGACCTCGCCGAACTCTTCCTCGTCGCCTCCGCCGGAACCGCCGCCGAAAACCTGAGTGTTACCAGCCATGATATTGCTCCTTAAAAATGAACTTTTGAGTATTACTGCTCTATTACTGCACTATGTATGCCTATTGTTCGCGGATAGCCCCGAGAGTACGCAGATGCTCAACCACCTCGGCCACTGTCTCCGCAGACTCCAACACGTCACCGCATTCTGCGGCAGTGAAACGGTCAACTTCATCCAGCGTAATGTAGGCCAGCGTAATTCCAGGCGACTCCACGTCACGAGTGCTCCGATACACCCCCGCGGTGTCCACCACCAAGCTGGTCCAACTGCCCGCGACGACATCCTTGCCAAAGCGGCGCAGAATGCCACCGCGTACATACGCACGCGTGGATTCCGGCGCGTATTCAACCGCGCGGTCGACTTCTTCCTCTGTCACGAGCGTGCGCATCGAACCACGGCGCACCAGCGCATGGTACAGCCCACGAGCCGGATCAATATCCGAGTACTGAATATCAATCAACGCCAACTTCGGGTGGTCCCAGCCCGCGCCCAGGCGGGTACGCAAGCCCTCCATGAGGTTGTACTTCGCCACCCAATCCAGCAGGTGGGCTGCCTTGCGGGGGTCGTCGGAAAGCACGTCGAGCACTTCACGCCAGAGCTTGACGACGTCGCCCTGCTGGTCGTAGCTCTCCACGCGACGCAGGTACTCGTACTGCATTTCCACTGCGGACATCCAAGTGACATGGTCTGCCAGCTGCAGCTTCTCGGTGCAAGTCAGGTCTCGGGAGACCTTATGGACGGCCTCGACGGGGTTGCGGAGCTGCAGGTCGTCGAAACGCACGCCGTCCTCGATGGCGTCGATGACCAAACCTGTGGTGCCCAGCTTGAGGAAGGTGGCGACCTCGCTCATGTTGGCATCACCGATGATGACGTGCAGGCGGCGGAAGCGATCGGAGTCTGCGTGTGGTTCATCGCGGGTGTTGATGATGCCGCGGTTCAAAGTGGTCTCCAGCGAGACCTCAGTCTCGATGTAGTCCGCGCGCTGCGAAATCTGGAAACCCGACTCCTGCCCCGTCTGCCCAAGACCTACGCGACCAGCGCCCGTGAACACCTGGCGAGTGACGAAAAACGGTGTCAGACCGGCGACAATGTCATCGAACTCAGTTTCTCGGGAGAAAAGGTAGTTCTCGTGGGCGCCATACGAGGCGCCCTTGCCATCGACGTTGTTGCGGTAGAGCTTCAGCGTCGGACCTGGATTGCCCTCGGCATCGGTGGCTTCGGCGGCAAGCTGAGCTGCGCGCAGCATAATCTTGTCACCTGCGCGGTCAGCGATAACCGCCTCGCGGGCAGTTGCCGTTTCCGGTGAGGAGTACTCCGGGTGCGCGTGATCGACGTAGAAGCGAGCACCATTTTGCACCAGCAGGTTTGCAGCACCGACGGCGTTGGGGTCAACAATCGGTGGCTGGTGGTAACGGCGCAGGTCGAAACCACGGCTGTCGCGCAGTGGCGACTCTGGTGCGTAATCCCAGCGGATGCGCCCCGACAGGCCCTCCTCCTGCTCATGCGCGAAAGCGAGCACGGCCTGCGTGGAGGTGAGAATTGGGCTGACATCCGGGTTGTCCGGGCTGGAAATGCCGTACTCAATCTCCGTGCCGAAGAAGCGGTTCGACTGTGCAGAACTGGCGGCGGATTTAGCCATGGCGAATCACCTCGACCGAGGCAACGCGCGCCGCTGGACGACCGGAGATGCGAGCCCACTCATCCGGGTTCGAGGTGTTTGGCAGGTCCTCGTTCTGCGCGAACTCCTCCGCCACTGCAGACAGCAGGTGATCCAAGCTAATACCAGCCTCGCCGCCAGCGATAACCGACTTGATGGCGGACTTCTTCGCACGGTCGACGATGTTGGAAATCATCGCGCCGGAGTTGAAATCGCGGTAGTACATAACTTCGCTGGTGCCATCGGCATAGCGAATCCGCACGTACTCGTTTTCTTCCGTCTTGGCGTACATCCGCTCAACAACCTGGTCAATGAGGTGTGCGACATTCTGCTCCACCCCACCGCGCGCTTCCACCTCGGCTGCTTTATACGGCAGCTCTGGAGTCAAGTACTTGCGGAAGATATCCTTCGCCGCAGCCTCATTCGGGCGCTCAATGCGGATTTTCACATCCAAGCGTCCTGGGCGCAGAATTGCCGGGTCAATCATCTCCTCGCGGTTGGTGGCACCAATCACGATGACGTTTTCCAGCCCCTCCACACCGTCAAGTTCACTGAGCAGCTGCGGGACCACTGTGTTTTCCATATCCGAGGAGATGCCCGAACCACGAGTGCGGAAAATCGAGTCCATCTCATCGAAGAAGACAATTACCGGCTTGCCATCCTCGGCAATGTCGCGAGCGCGGTCAAAAATCAGGCGAATCTGACGCTCGGTCTCACCCACGAACTTGTTCAGCAGCTCCGGGCCCTTGACATTCAAGAAGTACGATTGCGCCCGCTGCGCCTCCGCCTCGCTCTTGCCTCGGGATAGCGCAATCTTGCGTGCCAACGAATTAGCCACAGCCTTGGCAATCAGCGTCTTACCATTGCCGGGAGGGCCGTAGAGCAGCACACCCTTCGGCGGACGCAGGTTGTACTGTTCAAACAGTTCTGGCTGCAGGAACGGCATCTCCACGGCATCGTGAATCTGCTCAATCTGACTGTCCAAACCACCGATATCCGTGTAGGTGACATCCGGTACCTCTTCCAGCACCAGGTTTTCCACCTCGGACTTCGGAATGACCTCAAACGCATAGCCCGACTTGCGGTCAATCATCACCGAGTCCCCCGGCTTCGGCGACAAATCCCCCGCCAGAGACACCACGAATTCCTCACCGTGAGTATCCGAGGCCAAAATGCGCTCCCGATCCGGCAGCACCTCACGAACATTGGCGATGTCGCCGCTTTCCGGATAACCGCAGTCCTCCACGATTATCGAGCCCTCATTCAGACGCACCTGTGCACCCGGCCGAAGCGCCCGCTCATTAATCTCCGGCTGCACCCGCAGGCGCATCCGTCGATTTCCGGTAAAAACCTCTGCGGTGCCTTTCTCCGGCCCCGGCTTAAGGAAAATACCGTACGTGCTAGGCGGCTCCAGCATGTCCTCCATGTCTTGGCGCAGTAGCTCTAGCTTGTTACGGGAGTCCCGCAACAGCTCAACCAGGCGATTATTACGAATGCCGAGGTTGTAGTTCTTCTGCTCAAGATCACGGATTTTGTCAGACGGCGTTGTCATGTATCCCAGATTACCCATAGGGCCAGATGCCGTTGTTGCTTGGTCGATTTAGACCGTGTGTCGCATCACGCTTTACGACGGCTACACCTCCCAGCGCGAAGCGGCGGGTCTAGAGCTTCTTTTGATTTCGTCGCTGTGGGCGCGGAGGCACCGTGCCGTCGGCAAGCCTGCGTGCCCACACCAGGAATGCGGTATGCGCCTGCATACGGTGCGCCGGGCGGACGGAGAGATCCTGAACATTCCAGTCGCGGACCAGGGATTCCCAGGCGCGTGGTTCGGTGAAGCACTTCTGCGCGCGGATGCCCTCCATGACTTTCATTAGCTGCGGAACAGTGGCGACATAGACCATGAGCACGCCGCCAGGCTGAAGCACCTTCGAAACGGTGTCCAGGCATTCCCATGGAGCGAGCATGTCCAGAATGACTCGGTCGACCGGGCCGCCGAGCGACTCGACGGAGGCCTCGTTGAGATCGCCCAGGCGCAAGTCCCAGTTGTCGGGCTTGTGACCCATGAAGTCGACAACGTTGCGTTCCGCGTGCTCGATGTGGTCCTCGCGGACCTCATAGGAAATAAGCTGCCCGTCAGCGCCGATGGCGCGGAGTAGGTTGAGGCTGAGCGCGCCGGAGCCAGCGCCGGCCTCCAACACGCGCGCACCTGGGAAGATGTCGCCCTCGACGATGATCTGTGCGGCATCCTTCGGGTAAATCACCGCAGCACCGCGCGGCATGGACAGGACGTAATCGACCAGCAAGTGACGCATCGCCAGGTAGACGGTGCCTTCGCCGGAGGTGACGGTGGTGCCTTCCTTGGCGCCGATGAGGTCGTCGTGGAGGATGGTGCCGCGATGGGTGAAGAACTTGCCACCCTCCTCGAGGATGACGGTGAAGTGGCGATTCTTCGAGTCAGTCAGCTGGACTCGGTCGCCGACTTGGAATGGTCCGCTCAATGCCATAGGTGTGTGGGCTCCTTTTGGGGTTTGGTTGGGTCGGGTTGGGTCTGGTTCGGTTTGGTTGGGTCGGGTTGTGTCGGGTGCAGCCAAATCCGGGCGGTACTCTAACCTGGCTAGTATGCCCGACAATGCCCAAAGTTCTAAGTCAGCTGTTCAGCCTTCCCGCCGCTCTAAGTTGGCGCTGTCGCCGTCGAGAGCTAATGACTACCGCCAGTGCCCGCTGAAGTACCGGTTCCGTGCGATTGACAAGATTCCGGAGCCGTCGACTGTCGCGCAGGTCAAGGGCACGTTGGTGCATGCTGTGCTCGAACAGATGCATGCCTGGCCCCGTGAAGAACGCACTTACCCCGCAGCGGTGAAGCGTTTGAAGCCGACCTGGGAGGACATGCGTGCAAAGGACGAGGAACTGATTGAGCTAGTTCCGGAGGATGATTACTACGACTTCCTGGTCGAATGCCGCGGACTGCTCAAGGGTTATTTCATGATGGAAAACCCCATGGGCTTCGATGCGGCCGAGATGGAAAAGTTCGTTCAGCTGGTTATCGATCCGGATGCAGATCAGACTGTGCCGTTGTCGGTGCCACTTCGTGGTTTTATCGACCGCGTCGATATTGCCCCGACCGGTGAGGTTCGGATTGTCGACTACAAGACGGGCAAGAAGCCCTCTCCTCGCTTCCAGGATGAGGCACTCTTCCAGATGCGGTTTTACGCGCTGGTGTGGTGGCGGCTCACCGGTCGTATCCCGGAACAGCTGCGGTTGATGTACCTGAAGGTCGCCGATGACCTGGTGCTGAGTCCCAACGCGACAGAATTAGAGGCCTTCCAAGCGGAGATTGCTGACTTGTGGTCGGCGATCGTGCGCGACGGTGAAAACGGTGACTTTGTACCGAAGAAGTCCAAGCTCTGCGGGTGGTGTTCTTTCCAGGAGATGTGCCCTGCCTATGGCGGGGTCACACCGGAGTACCCCGGTTGGCCGGGTGCTGTCGGCGATGGTGGCGCTGAGTAAAAGCTGCGGATGGCGGTGGCTCTCGCGGCGATGTTAGCTTTCGCGGGGTGCCGCCGTCGGCGGTAACGGTGCCAGTAAAAGTTACTGACTAGGTTTATGACAGGTGAATGGAATTCACAGCTTCGATTTTGTCATAAACCTAGTCAGTTTCTCTATACGGTGTTTTAGGTAGTCCCCCACTACAGCAGTGCGCTGCCGAAGGCGAAACCGAACGCGACGGACAGGGCAATACATAAGGTGCCTGGGATGATGAACGAGTGGTTAAACACGTATTTGCCAATTCGGGTTGTGCCAGTGTCGTCCATCTCCACCGCGGCAAGGAGCGTCGGGTAAGTAGGCAGTACGAATAGCGCGGAAGTCGCTGCGAAGGAAGCAATCGCAGTGATGGGAGAAACTCCCACCGCGAGTGCAGCGGGCATGATGGCCTTTGCCGTGGCCGCCTGCGAGTACAGCAATGCGGCCGCGAAGAAGAGCACGATTGCCAGCATCCACGGCATTGTGGTCAGTAGGCTGCCGGACGCGGCCTTAATGTCGTCGATGTAGTGGTTGATAATTGTGGTTCCCAGCCACGCCACACCGAGAACGCAGACGCTGGCGGACATGCCCGATTTGAACACCGGTGTGTTCAAAATGGTTGCCGCGTCCAACTTGCAGGCCAGCACGATAACGGTGGCAGCGGTCAACATGATTGACATGATCGCCTCGTTTCGTGGGAGCGTGGGGTCAGCGATGAGGCCGACCTGTTCAGTGCTGATGGTCGCGTAGACCATCACCGCGAGAATCGAGAGTAGGAAAATCGCCACGGACCACTTGGCCGACTTGGTTGGCACGTATTCGCTCATCTGGCCACGTGGCTTGGAGACTAACCCCTTTTCCAAGCGGCTTTGATACTCCGGATCGTCGTCAAGCTCTTTGCCTAGGTGATTCGTGACAAAGGCGGTCGGAAGGATGGCGAGGAACGTCGAAGGAATGACAATCGCCAGGAGTGTGAGATAACCAACGCCGCGGGGTTCCATGAGCGAAGCCATCAGCACCACAGCCGCTGAAATGGGTGATGCCGTAATCGCCAACTGAGATGCGATGACCGCCACGGACAGCGGGCGGGACGGGCGAACGCCTCCCTCCTTGGATACTTCGGCGATAACTGGGAGGGTGGAAAATGCGGTGTGGCCGGTGCCGGCGAGCAGTGTCATCAGGTAGGTGACAACCGGGGCCCAGTAGGTGATGTGTCGCGGATTCTTGCGCAGCAACCGTTCGGCAATGTGGACGAGATAGTCCATGCCTCCGGCCTTCTGCATAGCGGCAATTGCCGCGATTACCGACATAATGATGCCGATGACATCGAACGGAATGTCGTCTTTGGTGACCGGAACCCCGGTGATGCCCAGCGCCAAAACGCCCAGCCCACCGGCGAACCCGATAGCAATTGAACCAAGACGCGCGCCAAGGAGGATCGCTGCTAGAACGATAGAGATTTGGACGGCAACTAACATGTGTATCTCCGAAAAGTCACTCGTTAGACTTGTTGCCGCTTAGGACAAATCGTCGAGGCGAGACTCCCCTGCCACGTAGCGCTTCCCCCGGTATTCCGGGTGCATGAGGTTCTCGGTGCTCAGGACCTGGTTGAGCTCCTTCTCGTCCATCAGCCCGCGTTCGAGGACAATGTCCCGGACGGAGCGGCCAGTGCGAGCGGCTTCCTTGCCAATCATATCGCCCTCGTGGTGGCCAATGACCGGATTCAGGTAGGTCACGATACCGATGGAGTTTTCCACATAGCCGCGGCAAACTTCCGGGTTAGCGGTGATGCCGGTAATGCACTTGTCGCGCAGAGTGTCGGTAGCACTGCGCAGCAGTTCAATCGACTCGAAGAGGCATGCGCCGATGACAGGCTCCATCACGTTTAGCTGCAACTGGCCAGCCTCGGCTGCCCAGGTCAGGGTCACGTCGTTGCCGAAGACCTTGAAGCAGGCCTGGTTCGCGACCTCTGGGATTACCGGGTTAACCTTTGCCGGCATAATCGAAGACCCAGCGGCGCGCTCCGGAAGGTTGATTTCATTCAGTCCGGCTCGTGGACCCGATGCCAGCAGGCGCAGGTCGTTGCACATCTTGGAAATCTTCATGGCCGCGCGCTTCAGGGATGCATGCACGCTGACGTAGGCGCCGGTATCGCTGGTGGCTTCGATTAGGTCCTTCGCAGAGGTCACCTTAAAGCCACTGACCTCACGCAGCGCCTGGGTCACGGCCTCGCGGTAGCCTGCCGGCGCATTTACACCGGTACCGATAGCGGTTGCTCCCAGGTTGATTTGCAGCAGGCGTGCCGACGCAGTTGCGATGGACTCCTGCTCTTCCTCAAGGTTGTGGGCAAATGCGTGGAAAGCCTGTCCCAGGGTCATGGGAACGGCATCCTGCAGCTGCGTGCGCCCCATTGTGATGATGTCGTTGAATTCATCACCCTTGGCGTGTAGAGCCTCAACCAGGGAGTCGAAGTGCTTCTGCAGGCTCAGCAGCGACATGTGGATGGCAAGACGGAAACCTGTTGGGTAGGCATCGTTGGTTGACTGGCACTGGTTGACATCATCGTTGGGGTGAATGACGTCGTATCGGCCCTTTTCCAGGCCGAGCAGTTCTAGAGCGAGGTTAGCGATGACCTCGTTGGTGTTCATGTTGAGACTGGTGCCAGCTCCACCCTGGAAGACATCGATTGGAAACTGATCCATGCAGCGTCCCTTTTCCAGGATTTCATCACATGCGGCGACGATGATGTCTGCAACATCGCTGGGCAGCGTGTGGACGCGCTGGTTGGCAATGGCCGTGGCCTTCTTCACCATCACCATGCCACGAATGAATTCGGGCACGTCGTTGATGGTCTTGGCTGAGATTTGGTAGTTGTCGATTGCGCGCAGGGTGTGGATGCCGTAGTAAGCCTCTGCCGGGACCTCCATAGAGCCAAGCAGGTCGACCTCGGTACGTGTTGCGGACATGTGGAAGCAATCCCTTCTAGCCTTTTAGCAGACCTAGTAGACGCAGCCTTGTGGGCCACATTTAGTGGCGATGATTGGTTACACCGCCAAAACTACAGCGCTGGCGTATGTGCCGCATGTACAGGCATAAAGTTACTGCTTCGGTCCGGCTAACGCCGTGCGCACTCTTAGTGTCAATATTACTACCTACGCTAGCGTAGGTAAAGGGTGGATTCAGCTAGGAAGCTCCCACTGGATAGCGTGTAAGGGTCGCGTGACTTAAATACGCGCGATACGGATATTCGAAGCCAAGATCGCCTCGGCACCAATCTTTGCCAGTGCGTCCATGAGCGGGTTGGCCTCTGCCTTCGGAACTAGCGCGCGAACTGCTACCCAATCCTCGTTAGCCAGCGGCGACACGGTCGGACCAGACAGGCCCGGGGTGAGCTTGGATGCCTCTTCCAGCGCGGACGCACGGATGTTGTAGTCAATCATCAAGTACGTCTTGGCATGCAGAATGCCGGTCATGCGACGTAGGAACACCTGCTGCTCCTCGGTGACCTCTACGCCCTTGCGTCCGACAACAACTGCCTCAGAGCTGACCAAAACATCGCCGAATGGCTTCAATCCCTGCTTGCGCAGGGTACGACCGGTGGAGACAACATCGGCGATTACGTCGGCAACTCCCAAGCGGATGGAAATCTCCACTGCACCATCAAGGCGAATAACGGTGGCGTTAATGCCACGAGCCTTCAGATCCTCGCGCACCAGGTTCGGGTACGAGGTGGCAATGCGCTTGCCCTCCAGAGCTTCTACGGTCCACTCCTCATCGGCCGGAGCGGCGTAGCGGAAGGTCGAGGCGCCGAAGCCCAGATTCAGAACCTCATCGACCGGAGCCAGCGAGTCAGCGGCCAGGTCGCGGCCGGTGATGCCCAAATCCAGATGGCCGTTGCCAACGTAGATGGGAATATCCTTCGGGCGGAGGAAGAAAAACTCAATGTCGTTGGCTTCGTCGTGGATGGTCAGGCTCTTGGAGTCGCCTCGACCCGGGTAGCCAGCTTCCTTCAGGATTTCGACTGCCGCCTCGGACAGCGATCCTTTGTTGGGCACGGCAATACGCAGCATGGTGTTGATTTCTCCTACAGGTACTTGTAAACATCCTCGGGGCTCAGCCCGCGACCGACCATGACCACCTGCAGCCAGTACAACAGCTGCGAAATCTCCTCTGCGAGGGCTTCGTCAGATTCGTGCTCAGCTGCAAGCCAGACCTCACCGGCCTCTTCGACAATTTTCTTGCCCTGGAAATGCACACCAGCGTCCAGCGCCTTGACTGTGCCCGATCCCTCGGGGCGCGACTGTGCTTTTTCCTTCAGCTCTGCAAACAGGTCATCAAAGTTCTTCACCCGGTCTATTGTTCCATGTCGTCTACTCGCCCGCGAAAGCAGCCCGCAATAAGCCCAAATTCGAGGTATCCAAATTGCCCGAAATGAAGCGCGCCGGGGGTACTAACGTCCCCACATCAGCCTGCGAAACGCTCACATCCGGCATTGGATTCCACACCACCGTGCATCCCGCAGCGAGTGCAGAGCGCACCCCCGTTGAGGAATCTTCGATAGCCAGGCAGTCCTCTGGCGCAAATCCGGCTAGCTCTGCGCCACGCAAGTACGGATCCGGTGCCGGTTTGCCGTTGGCCACCTCATCGCTACACACTGTTGCGGCGAAGTGCTGCTCCCCCATGACATCAATGCAGGGTTGCGCCACGTGCCGACGGGTATTGGTCACCAACACCACCGGAATGTCAGCAGCCCGGGCCTGGTCCAAAATCGCCGGCACACCCGGGCGCCACTCCACCCCATGTTCTAGAACCAATTCAGTGAAGCGACCTTCGACGAATTGGGAGCCCGAGGCAAACAGCTCGTCGTCAAGCGTGCGTCCCGCATGGTCAGCACAAATCGACAGCGTATCCCAGAGTGTGTTGCCGACGCACTGCATGCGCAACTCCGGAGTCAGGCGACGGCCTACGAATTCCGAGAGGTCGTACGTGGCAATCTCCCACAGAGGTTCCGTGTTGATGAGGCTGCCGTCCATGTCCCACAAAATTGCTTTCACACCATGCGACTATGCCAGGCAATCAAGCATTTAGCGATTATGTCAGCAAAACCGTCGGATGAAGGTTTAGAGTTTCAGGAAGGAAAGTATGTTGCGGTGCTGCATGAAATCACCGCATGAACGTGTCCCGCGTGAATGAAAGGCATCGACTCGCTATGACAACCACTGAAGATTCGCTCGCCCAGGCTATCGACCAACCCGAGGCATACTTCATTCCGCTAGGGACGGTCACCGAAGGCGAGCTCAGCTACGAGCGCTTCATGCCCACCAGCTTCACTTATGGGGCGTGGGGGCCGTTTCAGCACGGTGCGCCGCCGTCGGCGCTGCTGACGCGCATGTTGGAGCGCCGCCGTCTGGAAAGCGAGGGGATGCGTATTACTCGCATCGCCGTGGATCTGTTGTCGGCTGTACCGTACACGGAGCTCCGCGCGCGCTCATGGGTCTCGCGCCCGGGGCGGCAGATCGCCAAGGTCGAAGCCGAATTGCTTGCCGACGTCAAGGGTGCCTGGCGACCAGTTGCCACCGCGTCCGCATGGATGATGGCCACTGCGGATACGCGGGATATTGAGCGTGCATTCGACAAGCAGGTGCCCGGGCCCGAGGAATGCAGCGCCGAGTACATTCCGCTTACCGACGATTGGAGTGGCGGCTACATCGAATCAATTGAAGCCCGCGCCGGCGCGACGGAAGAGCTGGCCGAGACGCAAATTCACTGGGTTCGCGCGCAGTACCCAATCGTGCTCGGGGAGGAGCCGACTGCGGTGGAGCGAGTCATGCAGGTAGCTGATACCGCCAACGGTATCGGGGCCACGCTGAGCCCGCACCAGTGGGCGTTTATGAATACCGACTTAGTGGTTCACCTGCACCGACTCCCCCAGCTCGGCGCCTCGGAGAAGTCGG
This sequence comes from Corynebacterium sp. HFH0082, assembly GCF_000411235.1. Taxonomy (NCBI): domain Bacteria; kingdom Bacillati; phylum Actinomycetota; class Actinomycetes; order Mycobacteriales; family Corynebacteriaceae; genus Corynebacterium; species Corynebacterium sp. HFH0082. Next base: position 1,812,689 of record NZ_KE150404.1, on the reverse strand, counting down.
CGGAATCGGAGTTGCAGTCGGAAGACGGCGGCTGGGTGGGCATCGCCGCCCGCGGTTCCATTGGGCCGGACGGAATCGGCATGACCGCGGGCGAGCTCTACGATGTGCACGGCCCCATCGGCCGCAGCATGCAGACCTTGCTGGTGCGACCGCAGGGATAACGCGAAGCTACACGTTAAAGTACTTCGCTTCCGGGTGGTAGAGCACGAACGCATCGGTGGACTGCTCTGGGTGCAGCTGGAGCTCCTCAGAGAGCTCCACGCCGATGCGCTCCGGCTGCAGCAGGTCAATCATGCCCTGACGGAAGGTCAGATCCGGACAGGAACCATAGCCGAAGGAGTAACGAGCGCCGCGGTACTTCAGGTCAAAGAAGTCCTGGGTATCGTCGGAGTCTTCCGCGCCAACACTTGTGCCGTCGGAGAACGCGAGCTCGGAGCGAATGCGCTGGTGCCAGTACTCGGCCAGCGCCTCGGTGAGCTGCACGCCGATACCGTGAACCTCCAGGTAGTCGCGGTATTCGTTCTTGGCGTAAATATCGTTGGCGAAGTCAGCGATGGGCTGTCCCATGGTCACCAGCTGGAACGGCATGACGTCGGTCTGTCCTGCGGCGATGGCATCTTCGCGCGAGCGAATGAAGTCAGCAATGCATAGGAAGCGACCACGCTGCTGGCGCGGGAAGGTCCAGGACACCACTGGCTCTGCCGCGGGGTCGGGCTGCTCCCCTTCCGCAGGTAGCGGCAGTACGTGTACGGTATCGCCCTCAGAAACTGCTGGGAAGTAGCCATAGACGACAGCCGCATGCTGGAGGATGTTCTCGGCGCGCAGGCGCTGCAGCCATGCGCGCAGGCGTGGACGACCATCGGATTCGACCAGTTCCTCGTAACTCGGCCCCTCGTCGCCGCGGGTGCCGCGCAGTCCCCACTGCCCCATGAACAGAGCGCGTTCGTCGAGGGTGGTCAGGTAGTCGTCGAGGGGCAGGCCCTTGACAATGCGGGTTCCCCAGAACGGCGGTGTCGCAACGGGGACATCAGCGGCGACATCGGAACGCTCCGGCACCTCGGGGGCTTCAGCAGCAGCCTTGGCGGCGCGCTGCGCGGCGATGCGCTTGGAGCGCTCACGGCGGGCGCGGCGAGCTTCCTTCTTCTCGCGGGCAGCAATGGCCTCTGGCGAATTCTCGTCTGGGCCGAGGCCCTTCTTCGCTGCCATCAGCTCGTCCATGATGCGCAGTCCTTCGAAGGCATCCCTGCCGTAGTAGACATCGCCGTGGTAGAGCTCGGACAGGTCGTCTTCTACGTAGCTACGCGTCAGCGCGGCGCCGCCGAGCAGTACTGGGAAGCGGGTGGCATCGCCGGCGGAGTTGATCTCCAGCAGGTTGTCCTTCATCACCACAGTGGACTTCACCAGCAGGCCGGACATGCCGATAGCGTCGACATCCAGTTCCTTGGCGGCGGACAGAATCGTAGCGATCGGCTGCTTAATGCCCAGGTTATGCACGGTGTAGCCGTTGTTGGAGAGAATAATCTCCACCAGGTTCTTGCCGATGTCGTGGACATCGCCCTTCACCGTGGCCAGCACAATCGAGCCCTTGGAGCCCGTGGCATCCTCGGCATCCATAAAGCCCTCGAGGTAGCCCACCGCGGCCTTCATCGTCTCGGCCGACTGCAGCACGAATGGCAGCTGCATCTGGCCGGAACCGAACAGGTCACCAACGGTCTGCATGCCACGCAGCAGGTCCTCGTTAACAATCGCCAGCGGTTCCTTTTCCTTCATGCCCTCATCGAGGTCAGCCTCGATACCCGTGCGCTCACCGTCGATGATGCGCTGCGCCAGGCGGTCGAACAGCGGCATGGCGGCAAGCTTTTCGGCCCGGGCGTCCTTCGCGTCAGCGGCGGAGACTCCTTCAAAGAGCTCCATGAATACCTGCAGTGGGTCGTACTCCCCGTCGGGGTGTCCCGCTTCACGACGGCGGTCGTACACCATATCGAGAGCGACTTCGCGCTGCTTGTTGTCAATCTTGTTCATCGGCAAGATCTTGGAGCTGTGGGCAATGGCGGAGTCCAGGCCGGCCTCGATGCACTCGTTGAGGAACACCGAGTTGAGTACCTGGCGAGCCGCCGGGTTCAGACCGAAGGAAATGTTGGACAGACCGAGCGTGGTGTGCACGTTCGGGTGGCGACGCTTAAGTTCGCGGATGGCTTCGATGGTTTCGATGCCGTCGCGGCGAGTTTCCTCCTGGCCAGTGGAAATCGGGAAAGTCAGACAGTCGACAATAATGTCCTGCTCGCGCAGTCCCCACGTGCCGGTGATGTCGACGATGAGACGCTCGGCGATCTCAATCTTCTTGTCCTTTGTACGCGCCTGACCTTCTTCGTCGATAGTCAAAGCGACCACGGCAGCACCGTGCTCAACAACCTGGCGCATAATGCGCTGGTAACGCGAGTCCGGGCCATCGCCGTCTTCAAAGTTCACAGAGTTGACCGCGCAGCGACCACCGAGGTGCTCCAGGCCAGTCTTCAAAACCTCCGGTTCCGTGGAGTCCAGCATGACCGGCAACGTCACCGAGGTGGCGATCTGCGATGCCAGGGTTGCCATGTCATCGCGACCGTCGCGCCCCACGTAGTCCACACACAGGTCAATCATGTGTGCGCCATCGGTGACCTGACCACGGGCGGTGTTAAGACACTTCTCCCAGTCGCCGGCCAGCATGGCCTCGCGGAATGCCTTGGAACCGTTGGCGTTGGTGCGCTCACCAATCATGGTGATACCGGTTGTCTGCGTCAGCGGGGCTGCCGAGTACAGAGAACTAACCTCATCGATTGGCTTTGCATCCGGATCCGTCGATGGGCGTGCTGCCTGAACAGCAGGACCCTGCTCAGCGTAGGCGCCGGCACCGGTAATAGCATCGCGAACAGCGGAAACATGCTCCGGTGTGGTACCACAGCAGCCACCGACCATCGCCAGGCCAAACTCTTCAACAAAGCCGCGCAGCGCTGTGGCCAGCTCTGGGGCGGTCAGCGGGTAGGTCGCACCGTTCTTACCCAGCACTGGCAGACCCGCATTCGGCATTACCGATACCGGGATGGAGGCGAAATTGGACAGGTAGCGTAGGTGCTCGCTCATCTCGTCCGGACCCGTTGCACAGTTCAGGCCAATCATGTCGATACCCAGCGGCTGCAGCGCTGCCAGGGCTGCACCAATCTCCGAGCCCATCAGCATGGTGCCTGTGGTCTCGACAGTCACGTGGACGACAATCGGGATCTTCTTCTCAGCCTGTCGCATGGCGGCCTTGATGCCATTGACTGCTGCCTTGACCTGCAGCAAGTCTTGACAGGTCTCAATCAAAAACGCATCCGCGCCACCGGAAATCATGCCGAGTCCGGCCTCCGTGTAAGCGTCGCGAAGCTGAGCGTACGGAGCGTGCCCCAAAGACGGCAGCTTCGTGCCCGGGCCCAGCGAACCGAGGACAAAGCGTCGCATACCCTCGCGCCCCGGCCCCATTTCGTCAGCGACCTTGCGGGCGATTGCGGTGCCCTTGTGCGCTAGCTCCTGGATACGGTCTTCAATGTCGTAATCCGCGAGGTTCGGGAAGTTGCAGCCGAAGGTATTGGTTTCCACCAGGTCGGCGCCGGCCTCGAAATAACGCCGGTGAATCGTCTCGATGATGTCGGGACGAGTGTCATTGAGAATCTCATTACAGCCCTCGTAGCCGAGGAAGTCCGCGTCAACGTCGAGGTCAAAAGACTGCAGCTGGGTACCCATGGCGCCATCGCCAATGAGTACACGGCTGTGCAGTGCGGTGAGGAACTCGGAAGAGTGGCGATCAGTCATGAATAGACACCTTAGTCTACTTTCATAACCGCGCCGTTAATCGGGCTGGTTATTCCATCTCAAAGTAGCTTTCCGCCTTCACCGCAGGCAGGTCCAAACCGACAGCCTTCGTTGCGGAATTGATAATCGCGAGAATCTCGTCGAGCTCCTCATCAAAAATCGAGCCACCGTGCTCATGCTCAATCGCAGCCACGCGCTGTAGGCAGTTCTCTACCGCCTGCGTTGCGGCTTCTTCTCGCTTATCGACGGCCAGTTCCGCCGCCTGATCAATACCAGCGGCGGCCTCACGGAGGGCTTCCCCGACCTGGTCGGCTACCGATTCGTCAAAAAGTGGCTCCCAGAACTCGCGTTCCTCGGGCTGCAGGTAGCTGCCGGTGGCAAACATGCGCAAATCGGCAACTAGCTTATCGATGTTCTCTTGCGTTACTTCGACAGCAGACAGATCTGAGTTGCTCATGCTCAAATTTTAACGCCAAGCAGCGCGTCCAGCGCGGCGGCAACGAATTCTCCGGCACCCGCTGCGCCGGTTACTGTGCCAGCATCTGCCTTGTTGCTGGTATCCGAGGACCACTCCGCAGCCCAGGCATCGATAGCGTCCAGAGCAGCCGGCGTATCCAGGTCATTGGCCAGGCTTGCGCGCACATCGGCAACCAGTGTCGCTGCTGCGCTCACAGCCTTCTCATCGGTGGCAGTCTTTGTAGCTGCGCAAGCCGCACGCCAGGCCTCGTGACGTGCCTTGGCCGCCTCCAGCACCTCGTCCGACCAATCGCGATCAGAGCGGTAATGGCTGGCGAACACGCCAATGCGAATAGCACTCGGGTCGACGCCGGCGGCCACCAGCTTGGAGACAAACACCAGGTTGCCCAGCGACTTGGACATCTTCACGCCATCGAGCGCAATCATGCCAGCGTGAACATAATGGCGCGCCATACGTGCACAGCCAGTAGCGGCTTCAGCGTGAGCCGCCGAGAACTCGTGGTGCGGGAACGCGAGATCCGAGCCACCGCCCTGAATGTCGAAGCTCTTACCCAGGCGGTTGGTGGCAATCGCCGAGCACTCAATGTGCCAACCCGGCCGGCCCGCACCAAAAGGAGCCTCCCAGCTTGGCTCCCCGGGGCGAGCGGCACGCCACACCAGCGCGTCCAGTGGGTCCTCCTTGCCCGGGCGATCCGGGTCGCCACCGCGCTCCGCAAAGAACTCCGCCATCTGCTCTGCCGAGTAATTGGACTCGTAACCAAAGTTCTCAGTGGCACTCTTGCGGAAGTACACATCCGGGTACTCGTCATCGGTGAGCTGGTAGGCCGAGCCATTCTCCAGCAGCTTCTCGACCATTTCCACGACCTCGCCCACGGACTCAATGGCGCCGATATAGTCGCGCGGTGGAATCACCGACAGGTTTTCCATATCCGAGCGAAACAAATCAATCTGCGAGGTGCCCAGCTCGCGCCAGTCCACCCCATCGCGCTCCGCACGTTCGAACAACGGGTCATCGACATCGGTGATGTTCTGCACGTAATGCACCGAGTGTCCATTGTCCAGCAGCTGACGGTAAATCAGATCAAAGGTGAGGTAGGTTGCTGCGTGCCCCAGGTGCGTGGCGTCATAGGGTGTGATGCCACACACGTACATGGTCGCCTCCGGTCCCGCTTCCACCTGGGAGACCTTCTGATCCGCGGTGTCGTAGAGGCGTAGGGGTACCGATGTTGAGCTTTCGTCGTCAAGCGAATGCGCCTTACCTGTATTGCTGGCGCGGTTGAACACATCGAAACGCGCATCGCCGAGACTGGGAACCTGTGGTTGGGGCCACGAATGCATTAAATACTCACTACCTCACTAAACAGCGTTGATCGTGCCGAAGCCGAGCAACACCATAACAATCAAACCGACCGGGATGCGGTACGCGGCGAACCAAGCGAAGGAGTGGTTCGACACGAACTTCAGCAGCCATGCAATAGACGCATAGCCGACGACGAAGGCAATCAGCGTACCGATGGCCAATTGCGCTCCACTAGCGGCCTGTCCCGCCGCAGGGTCAAACGCGTCTGGAAGCGAAAAAATTCCAGCAGCGAAAACAGCGGGGATAGCCAGCAGGAAGGAAAAGCGCGTTGCAACCTCTCGGTCCAAGTGCAAGAACAGGCCGGCAGACACCGTACCGCCCGAGCGCGACACACCCGGAATGAGCGCCAGGCACTGCGCGAAACCCATGACGATGGCATCTCGCATGGTCAGCTCTTCATAGTTGCGCTCACGACGGCCGAACTTCTCTGCGGCGATAAAGACAAAGGAGAAAAGCACCAACACAGCGGCTGTAATCCAGAGATTGCGCAGGTTATCGCGGATGAGGTCCTTCCCCAGCACACCGATGATGGCAATCGGCAGCGTACCGACAATCACCATCCAACCCATGCGGTAGTTGAAACCGCGGGCTTCCTTATTGAACAGACCGGCAAACCAGCCAGTGAGGATCTGCCAGATGTCCTTGGCGAAGAACACCAACACAGCCAATTCGGTGCCAAGCTGCACCACAGCGGTGAAGGATGCACCGGCGTCCTGGCCCCACAGCAGCTCGGAGACAATCCGAAGGTGCCCCGAGGAACTCACCGGGAGAAATTCCGTCAGACCTTGCACTACGGACAGGATGATTGTCTGCGCCCAGGTCATACCGGTGCCGGCGGTATCGGCAGCGGTATCTGCTGAGGCGCTTAGTGTCGTCATGATAGTCACGGGTGTATAGGCTACTCGTCCGGTTTGTGTTGTGGCTATAGCGAGGTTTCGGTGCGGCGATAGCGAGACCTCTCCCGCGGAACTTTTCCCGCGACCGCACACGGGTGTCCTAAAGTAAAAATCGTGCAACAACGAATTCTGGGCAACAGCGGTTTACGCGTCTCCGCCTTGGGGCTGGGTACGGCCACCTGGGGTGCGGGTACCAGGCAAGACGAAGCCGGACGCATCCTGACGGACTTCCTCGACGCCGGAGGCAACCTTGTCGACGCTTCCCCACTCCACGGCGGCGACACTGTTGCCGACATGCTGGGTGCAGTCATCGCAAAGCGCGGTGTCGCCGACGAATTGGTGCTCTCGGTCGCATCTGGCATACACCCCGAGCGGCCCGTCGGCAGGCGCGTGGACTGCTCGCGTAAGACACTGCAAAAGGACCTCGACGATACGCTCGCACGCCTCGGCGTCGAACACATTGATCTGTGGTCGCCCGGCTACTGGGATGGGCTGACCCCACCGGAAGAGGTCGCCGATACCCTGGAATGGGCTGTGCTCACGGGGAAAGTACGTTACGCCGGAGTGCGTGGATACAGCGGTTGGCAGGCGGCGGTGACGCATGCCGCCGCGGATCGAATCGCTCCGGTGTTCGCACAGCATGAGTACTCGCTGCTCCAGCGAAGCCCTGAGGCTGAACTACTGCCCGCCTGTGAGCATTTGGGGCTCGGCTTTATCGGTGGCGCCCCACTGGCCCAAGGCGTTTTGACCGCCAAATACCAGCACATCATTCCCGAGGACTCCCGCGCTGCTTCCGAACACGCCGACGCAGAGGTACAGGACTATCTCGACACGCGCGGCGTCACGGTTGCAGGCGCGCTGACCACCGCAGCCAAGGGGCTCGGCGTCAGTGCTGCCGTCGCAGCGATTTCCTGGGCACGCGATCGGCCGGGCGTCACCTCGATCCTCGTTGGCGCTCGAGACCGCGCTCAGCTACGCGAAAACCTCACCGCCGAACAACTCACGCTGCCACCGCAGATTTGCAACGCGCTTGACGACGTCACGCTGTAATCAGTAACCGCATTCTTATAAAGACTTATAAGGCACAACGAATGCGAGAGCCTCCCACGGCTGGAGGCGTCCACAAAGTAATCAGGCCGGGGTGGTAGTTTCTATAGCGTGAGTGAAAACAGTCGTCGACGTGTCATAACCTCCCTTCTAGCGGGGCTTTCCGCTAGCGCAGTGGTCCTGGCAGGGTGCTCCTCCGATGTGGAAGGAGACATCGATGCCGGAATGGGCAACGCCACGCCAGTGCCGGCCGCTTCACCCGCTGCTCCCGATACTGCTATCGGGAGGGCCAAGAAGATTGATGAGGACGTTACCGATGCCGTGCTGGTCGGCGACCGAGTTGTCCTGAAGGCCGGGGACAAAATCTTTGCCGGTCCGCTGAATAACCCAATTGAGCGATCAATGAAGCTGGGCGCGAAGTGTGGTGAGCTCGCGCCGGGCGGCCCTAACGCTTTGCTGCCGTGTGAAGATGGCATCCACGTCATTACTGACCAGGCTACGGAAACGGCCGTTGTCGGCCGTGGCACCAACTACTCCGCCGCAGTTGGCCTGGAAGGCGGCCGCATCATCGGTGCCCATGCGGATAGCAATGTCGTCGATGTGTTCGGCGCTGATGGTGAGTTGGCCAGTGACTTCAAGGCTGCCAATAACGGGTCGCAGCTCGTTGAGATTCCCAAAGCGGACAATGACGCGGACGTCAAGCTGTTAGAGGTCAACCGTCCGGAGACTTCGGTGCATGAGCTCAAGCTCGATGAGTCCCGCGCTGGCTCTGCGCTGCGTGCGGGTATCGGCGTCGGCAAGGTAGCTTCCGGTGATCATGTCATTGCTGCCGCAGACACCAAGGGCAACCAGCTTCTTATTTACACTGCCACTGACGTCATTCGCCTCCACCAGGCAGCTCCGGCCCCGGAGGCTCCGTGGGCGGTAGCGGTCGATGAATCGCGCGGAATTGTCTGGGTGACTTCGACGAAGGTGAACAAGCTGACTGGCTACGACATCAGCTCGGGTACCCCAGTCAAGGTCGCGGACATCAACACGGTTGCAGATCCACAGTCGATTGTTGCCACCGAGGATGGCCAGATTGGCGTCTTCTCGGCTACCGGTGACGGGGCCCAGATTTTTGACTCCGCGGACGTCGATAAGGCAATTGCTGATTTCAAGCAGGATGCAGAGAAGATTCGTGAGGAGATGTCGGTTCGGGAACCAGCCGATAAACTACCGACCGGTGCAGGTGACACCAAGGGAGCAGACGACTCCGAGGGAGAGACTAAGTAGATGCCTTCGAAACTTCGCGCCAAGTCCTATCAACTCGCGCTAAAGGCAATGTTCCAGGTTCCACCGGAGCAGATTCACGAGGCCATCTCGAAGACCCTGAAGGGGCTGCAGAAGTCGGAGAGTCTACAGCGGGCGGTGAGCAAGCTACTCGTTGTTGACGATGCTGTGCTGCGTCAAACCGTGTTCGGTGTGGACTTCCCGCGTCCGCTGGGGCTCGCCGCGGGCTTCGACAAGGCTGCTATTGCCCCGGATTGCTGGGGGCCAATTGGTTTTGGCTACGCGGAACTGGGAACCGTGACTGCCAAGCCGCAGCCGGGCAACGATCGCCCGCGTCTGTTCCGTCTGAAGGAAGACCGCGCCATTTTGAACCGCATGGGTTTCAACAACCCCGGCGCCGCTGCTGTAGCGGAGAACTTGCGGGCGCGTCGCAGTGACGACGTCATCGGTATCAACATTGGTAAGACCAAGGTGACTCCGCTGGAAGAGGCCGTCGATGATTATCGAGAATCGGCTAGCCAGCTCGGCGGCTTGGCGGACTACGTTGTTGTTAACGTCTCCTCACCGAACACGCCGGGTCTGCGCGACCTTCAGGCAGTGGAGTCACTGCGCCCGATTCTGGCAGCGGTGACTGAGGAGACCGACTCGCCGGTGCTGGTCAAGATTGCTCCTGATCTCTCCGACGATGATGTCATCGCAGTTGCTGACTTGGCGGTTGACCTTGGGCTGGCAGGCATTGTGGCTACCAACACCACCATTTCTCGCGAGGGCCTGCGTACGCCCGCGGATGAGGTCGCGGAGATGGGGGCCGGTGGAGTCTCGGGTGCTCCTGTGGCAGCTCGGTCACTAGAGGTGCTGAAGCTGCTGCACGAGCGCGTCGGAGACAAACTAGTTCTCATCAGCGTCGGCGGCATTGAAACTGCTGAGCAGGCGTGGGAGCGGATTGCCAACGGCGCTTCCCTACTGCAGGGCTACACACCGTTGATTTATGGCGGTCCGGACTGGATTCGTGACATTCACCAAGGGTTGGCTCGCCAGATTCGAGCTCAGGGATTCTACTCCATTTCGGAGGCAGTCGGCTGTGGTCTGCCGTGGCGTGGTTAACTGCTGAAAGCCGTTGAGGCTTCCTAACCCAATAAACACGTGACCCCGAGGCCAGCTGCCATGAAGGCGCTGGCCCCGGGGTTTTCTGTATGAGTAGCGTGCCCGGTCGGTTGAGTTGCCCGTGTGGGCGTCGTATCCCTACTCCCCGACGTTCTCCCACCACGGCGTGATGATGGCACGCGCAATCGAGTGGAAGTACAGATTGAAGCCAAGCACGGTCGGCGTCGCATCTTCCGGAACATCAAGCTTCTCCACGTCGACCGCGTGCACCGCATACATGTAACGGTGTGGGGCATGCTGCGCCGGTGGGTTAGCTCCGTAGTGACCACGCATGCCCGAGTCGCCGACAAGCTGGATAGCGCCTTCTGGCAGCTTAGAGCCGTCTTCGGAGCCAGCTCCCTGTGGCAGACCCTTTTCGGTCGCTGGAATGTTGAAGACAGCCCAGTGCCAGAAGCCCGAAGCGGTCGGAGCATCCGGATCGAAGCAGGTCACGGCAATGGACTTAGTTCCTTCCGGCAGATTTGCCCAATCCAGTTGTGGGGAAACATTCGACGGAGCGCGGAATTCATCCGCAATCTTCTCGCCGTCCTTGATATCTGGCGAGGACAGCTCGAAGGTTGGCAAATCCTTCAGCGGTGCGTACGGATCTGGTCCCGGGAAAACCGGAGCATTTGCAGTGTTGTTTGTAGCGTTGTTTGCAGTGTCGTTTGCGGTGTCGTTTGCGGTGTCGTTGGAATTCGTAGTCATAACTACCAGTGTGCCTACTTTATGAGCGCGCTGCAGGGACTTTACAAGACTCCCTATCTGCAGGGCCTGATTCTCAGTGCGAATCCAAGGCGGATGCGGGGCTAACACCGCTGATGTAATTACACCTAGGTTTGGCGCGCTAATGCCCCTCTGACCTGCCAATTTGTGTTTCATTATGTAGTCGGGATACAGTATCACAGGTCAGCACGGAAGTGCTTCCTACCCGGTCCGGGTGGCGGAATGGCAGACGCGCTAGCTTGAGGTGCTAGTGCCCTATTAACGGGCGTGGGGGTTCAAGTCCCCCTCCGGACACAAGATAAATCCCGAGAAACTGCAATTAGTGCAGCTCTCGGGATTTTTGCTTTGTCTGTCGGACCAATGGGACTGCCCTATTGCAGCGCCGAGGTCAAGCGGAAAACAGAGTCCAGGTAGCGCTGGCGAAGGGGCCGGTCATTCCATTCCTCCTGGGTGAGCAGGAAAGATTTGTCGCGGTACTCGTCGGCAAGCGTGATCAGTTTGTCCACGATGGAACCGGCGGCGGAAAGAAGCGTGATCTCGTAGTTGAGGCCGAACGAGCGCATATCCAGATTGGAGGAGCCGAACATGGCCATGCGGTCGTCGATAACCATGAACTTGGAGTGCAGGACCGCAGGCGCCGGATAGCGGTAGATCTTCACGCCAGCGGTTAGCAGTGCCTGGTAGTAGGACTGCTGCGCGTGGCCGACCATGAACTGATCGGACTCTTCGTTGACGTAGAGCTGGACGTCGATGCCTCCATATGCGGCAGAGGTCAGCGCCATGAGCATGGATTCGTCGGGGACGAAGTACGGGCTGACGGCGATAATCCGCTCGTGTGCCTGGTAGATCATGTTATTGAAGACGCGCAGGTTCGGCTCCGTGCTGAAGCCCGGACCCGACGGCAGCACCTGGACAACGTTGTAGTTGTCGTTGACTTCGGTGTTGTGGAGTGAATAGTCCCTGGTGGCGTCTGGGGTCTTGTATAGCTCGCTGGTCCAATCAACCGCGAAAATTGCGTCGAAGGCCAGCGCAATATCGCCCTCGAGTTCAATCCAGGTGTCCACCCATCGGCGGCCGATCTTATGGTTCTTTTTCTTCTGATATTCGGGCTCAATCAAATTCTGCGAACCCATGAATACAATGTCGCCATCAATAACTACGAGCTTGCGGTGATTACGCAGATCCAGGCGGCGCCAGGTGAGCTTCAGCAAGCTCACGGGCAGCATTGGGTGCCAGGAGATTTGGGACTGGTCCAGGCGCTTTTTCAACTTGTAGTAGCCGGGGTACTTCCACGAACCAATTGGATCGACCAGTACCTTGACCTCTAGTCCCCTGTCTTGCGCGCGCTCGAGAGCCTGTATGAAAGGCTCCGTGCTGTCATCCAGTGCAAAGATGTAGGACTGCACGTGGATAGATTTCTGAGCCGCATCGATGGTCTCAATCATGCGGTCAATGGAGGCATTGAATTCGGTGAAAAGTCCCTTTTCTGCGCTGGCAATTGCCGGCATTCCCGTGAGCTGACGCGAGAGCTTGAATACGTTGACAACATCATCTTCTATCTCGGCATCATCCGGTACGTCGGGCAGATGCTCGGTACGTTCCGCAATGAGCTCCTGCGCCAGTGCCTGTACCTCGTGCCTACGGCCCGTGATTTGCTGCGAGCCCAGGAAGAGGAACAGAGGTAGGCCGATAAATGGAATCAGCAGAATCAGTAGCAGCCACGCCGTCGAAGCCGATGGGCTTCGGTTTTCCGGCACCCACCCAATCGCGATGAACTTAATCGTGTAGTCGAGTGCGAAAAATAGTACTTGCCACCACGTTAAGTCCTCCACCAGCCACGGGAAGGTGCCCATCAACCAATCCATGCAGATGATATTACTGAAGGATTTTTCAGTACCTTTGGTCGCGGCCCCTTAGGTGCACTCTCCCCTTTTCGTGACAGCCTATTGTGACATCTGAAATTGAATACTGGTATCAATACGTAGTAATGTTCAACTTATTGAACATAGTAAGCGTTTGGCATGTCGACTTCGAAAGGACTAACCCCTCCAAATGACTGAGAAGGCTCCTACGAGCACCGAGCTCGACGTTGCCACTAGCGTACTGAAGTTGATGGCAGACAAGACGCGTCTCTCCATCCTGTCGCTCCTTCGTGACGGGGAGATGACCGTCACCGCGATCGCTAGTACGCTCGATCGCCCCGTCCCCGCGATTTCTCAGCACCTGGCGAAGTTGCGCATGGCCAATATGGTGCAGACCCGCAAGGAGGGCACGTCTAGCTTCTACTCTCAGCCCGACGAGCACCTCACCAACCTGGTGGTCAACGCTCTCCACTTCGCCGAACACACGCTCTACAGCGATCCGCCCCATCACCGCGGTCAGTAGGCGCACACGGATACGCCCGCTTTACTCGCTTTACGACGAAAACCCCGTGCCCTTCGAAACCTAGTTGGCGAGCCCGGCGTTCGATGCCCTTCCCTGGTCAAATGCCTCCATGATGCGCTGGGCGGCGAGCGTCGGTGTCAGCTGCCCCGAGCGGAGTTGTTTTTCCACCAGGGTGCTCTCTGTCTGCACAGCCTCGTTGGTGTTGAGTCTCTGCAAGAGCGTTTCGTGCACCATGGACCACATCCACTTAATCTGCTGGTTAGCGCGGTTTTCATCAAAGAGATGATTCTCGTGCATAGCCTCGACATGGTCTTCGATGGCTTGCCAGAAATTGTCGATGCCGTCGTCCTCCAGTGCCGACATAGTCAGCACCGGTGGGGTCCAGACTTGATCTGAGGAGCGAACCATCTTCATGGCCGTCATCAGATCACGCGCAGCGCGCTTTGCCGGGCGCAAGTTCTTACCATCCGCCTTGTTGATAGAAATCACGTCGGCCATCTCCAGCACACCCTTCTTGATGCCCTGGAGTTGGTCACCAGCGCCGGCGAGTGCCAGAAACGCAAACGTATCCACCATCTGGGCCACCGCGACCTCGGACTGACCGACGCCGACAGTTTCGACGATGACAATGTCGTAGCCTGCGGCCTCGAGCACCACCATGGCCTCACGCGTTGCCTTGGCGACACCACCGAGTGTGCCCGCAGAGGGCGACGGACGGATGAAGGCTTCATCCGCGGCCGAGAGCCGGGACATACGGGTCTTGTCGCCCAGAATCGAGCCACCGGACTTCGTCGACGACGGGTCGATGGCCAGCACTGCAACGCGGTGGCCTTCCTCGATCAGCTTTAGCCCGAGGGTTTCAATCGTGGTTGATTTACCGACGCCGGGGACGCCGGTAAGTCCGACGCGCATGGCCTTGCCGGAAAATGGCAGCAACTTCACCAGTAGCTCTTGAGCCAGCACCTTATGCGCCGGAGCAGTCGACTCCAGCAGCGTGATTGCCCGAGCCAACTTAGTGCGGTTTCCAGCCCGCACGCCCTCAAAGAGGTCGTCGACATCAATCCGTCGTCGCGCACGGCGGACGACTTCGGGGGCTACAGCGGTCTTTCCCTCAACGACCGTGCCAGCGGTAGTGACGAGGGTGCCCAGGTTTTCTTCAAGATACTCGTTCATCGCTACTTCTCAATTCCGACAACGCGCTGAGCTGAACAGTCAGCCCAGCGCGGATGCGGTAGTTATTTAGGACTCTTCGTCAACGGCAAGGTCGAGGCCCAGCTCGTTAGAGAGCTTGGTCATCATGTCGATTGCCGAATCAGCGATGACAGTGCCCGGCGGGTAAATAGCCGCGGCGCCGGCATCGTAGAGTTCCTGGAAGTCGCCCGGTGGGATAACACCACCGACAACAATCATGATGTCCTCACGACCCAGTTTTGCCAGCTCATCGCGCAGGGCAGGAACGAGCGTCAGGTGTCCGGCGGCCAGCGAAGAAACACCGACGACGTGGACATCCGAGTCGACTGCCGACTTGGCGGCCTCCTCCGGAGTTTGGAACAGCGGTCCCACGTCAACGTCCATGCCGAGGTCCGCGTAGGCGGACGCGATGACCTTCTGGCCACGGTCGTGACCATCCTGGCCCATCTTGGCCAGGAAGATACGGGGACGGCGACCTTCCTGCTCTTCGAACTTATCGGCCATGGCGATGGCCTTGGAGACGTTGGACACGGCTCCCTCCTTGCCAACTTCGTCCTTGTAGACGCCGGAGAGAGTACGGATCTCGGCCTGATGGCGGCCAAAGACCTCTTCCATGGCGTCGGAGATTTCACCGATGGAGGCCATGGCGCGAGCACAGTCGACAGCGAGCTTCAAAAGGTTCTTGTCCAGGTCCCCCGGTTCACCCGGGTTACGGCAAGCGTCGGTCAGAGCGGCCAGTGCCTTCTGAACCTCTTCCTCGTCGCGCTCGGCGCGCAGGCGAGCCAGCTTGTCAATCTGCTCCTGGCGCACGCGGGAGTTCTCAACCTTGAGAACCTCGATGGCCTCGTCCTCTTCGACCTGGTATTTATTCACGCCGATGAGAGCCTGACGACCCGAGTCAATACGGGCCTGCGTACGAGCTGCAGCCTCTTCAATACGCAGCTTCGGAATGCCCTCGATGGTGGCCTGTGCCATACCGCCGGCCTCTTCGACCTCGTCGATGTGCTGGCGTGCACGCTTGACCAGCTCATTAGTCAGCCACTCGATGTAGTAGGAACCAGCCCACGGATCAACCGGACGCGTGGTGTTGGACTCCTGCTGAAGCAGCAGCTGAGTGTTACGAGCAATACGGGCTGAGAAGTCAGTCGGCAGTGCCAGGGCCTCGTCCAGTGCGTTGGTGTGCAGCGACTGGGTGTGGCCCTGTGTTGCGGCCATAGCCTCAACAGCAGTACGCGCGACGTTGTTGTAGACATCCTGAGCGGTCAGCGACCAACCGGAGGTCTGCGAGTGAGTACGCAGGGACTGGGACTTCGGGTTCTTCGGGCCAAACTTGCCAACCAGCTCGGACCAGAGGATGCGGCCTGCACGCAGCTTGGCGATCTCGGTGAAGGTGTTCATCGAGATGCCCCAGAAGAAGGACAGACGCGGAGCGAACTTATCAACTTCCAGGCCAGCGTCAATACCGGCCCGCAGGTACTCGATGCCGTCGGCAAGCGTGTAAGCGAGCTCAAGGTCGGCCGTCGCGCCCGCTTCCTGAATGTGGTAGCCGGAAATCGAAATCGAGTTGAACTTCGGCATCTTTGCCGAGGTGTACTCGAAGATCGAGGAGATGATTCGCATCGAAGGCTTCGGCGGGTAGATGTACGTGTTACGAACCATGAACTCCTTGAGAATGTCGTTCTGGATCGTACCGCGCAGCTGCTCGGTCGAAACGCCCTGCTCTTCAGCGGTGACAATGTAGAAGGCCAGAATCGGCAGCACAGCGCCGTTCATGGTCATAGACACCGAGACGCCGCCCAGGTCAATGCCCTGGAAGAGCTCACGCATGTCGTAAATCGAGTCAATTGCCACGCCGGCCATACCGACGTCGCCGGACACACGCGGGTTGTCCGAGTCGTAGCCACGGTGGGTAGCCAGGTCGAAAGCGACCGAAAGGCCCTTCTGGCCGGCCGCGAGGTTGCGGCGGTAGAAGGCATTGGACTCAGCTGCGGTGGAGAAGCCAGCGTACTGGCGAATAGTCCACGGCTGGTTGGTGTACATGGTCGGATACGGCCCGCGCATGAATGGGGCGATACCCGGGAAAGAATCTACCGGGTGGCCCTCGGCGGCAGCGGCGTCGCGGTCAGCGCGATCGTAGACGCGCTTGACATCGATGCCCTCTGGAATGGTCCACACTTCACCTGCTTCCGCGGCAGCTTCCTTGTCAGTGGCAGCGGCCGCGTCGTCGGTGTTGCGGGAGATGTCAGCGAAATTTGGGATGGTGGTCATTACTTCCTTCACGCTCCCAGTTCGTTCAGCAGTCGGGACAGCTCCGCGACAGCATCGATGGTCATGTTCAGGTATCCGTCGGGGCGAGCGTCCTCAGCGGCATTGGCGAAGCTCTTCTCGGAGCCGGCCACCAGGACCTCCTTAGCGCCGGCGGCGCGGGCGGCCTTGACAGCGTCCTGGCCCGAGGTCTCGTACTCGCTGTCGGCTGCGCACAGCACGACAATCGGTGAGGCCTTCACTGCCTCTTCGAAACCGACCTCGCCCGGCACAACCTGGCCGGGGTTGGCGACGGCGATACCGCCGGAAGCCAGCAGGTTGGAGGTAAAACCAGTGCGGATGTTGTGCTTGGCCAGCGGACCCAGCGGCAGCATGGCAATCAGCGGACGGTTGCCCTTTTCAGCCAGGAAGTCATCGGAGCGGTTGCGCAGCGCCTCGAAGTCGCTGGCCCAACGGCGAATCGGGTCGCCCTCCGGGCGGGCCTCAGGAGCCAGTGGGGCTTCAGCCAGGTTCGGGAACTCGTTGATAGCGGTGACCTTGGTGCGGCGGTGTGCGATGTCGGCGCGGCGCTTTTCCCAGGTAGCGTCCAGGGCGGCGCGAATATCGGCCTCCGCGGAGGTGAAACCACCGGCAGCCTCAGTGGCAGTGAAGATCTCCCACGCCTTGTCGGCCATTTCCTCGGTCAGGTCTTCGACGAAGTAGGAGCCACCTGCTGGGTCGGCGACGTAACCAAGGTGAGACTCTTCCAGCAGCAACAGGTTGGTGTTGCGAGCGATGCGAGCCTTGAAAGCCTTGGAGACGTTCGGCATGCCGCCGACAACTGCGTAATCAAACGGCAGAACCTCAACTGAGGAGGCACCGCCGACACCTGCGGCGAAGGAGGCGACAGTCACACGCAGCATGTTGACCCACGGATCGCGCTGGCTGAACATGACCGGGGCTGTCACGGCGTGCATCGGAGCGCGGCCAGCCTCGGGGGCACCGATAACCTCAGCAACGCGGGCCCACAGGACGCGAGCAGCGCGGAACTTCGCGATGGTGTCGAACTGGTCGTCGGTAGCGGCAAAGCGGAAAGCGATCTGGCCGAGCGCTTCTTCAGCGCTCAATCCGGCTTCGGTCAGCGCACGCAGGTAGGCGACACCAACGGCGAGACTGTAGCCAATCTCCTGGATGTTGTTTGCGCCCAGGTTGGAGAAAACAACGCCGTCGACAAGCAGGGCGCGGACGTCGCCCGGCTGCTTAGCCGCCTTGACGGCCAGCTGAGTGGCCTCGTCGAGAGAAACATCGTCAATACCGGCAAAAGCGGAGGTCAGCGGAGCTGCAGAAAGCTCGACTGCGATGTTATCCGGATTAGTCGGGTTCGCCTGCTCGATGTAGGACGTCAGTGCTTCCGCAACCTGCGCAGTCTTCTTACCGGCATGCACGGCAATCGGAGCAAGGTCGACGTAGACGTTGTTGAGCAGAGCCGGCACATCAGCGGCTTCGAGGGAGCCGGTGAAGTCCAGGCGGATGTCCGTGGTGCCGTTTTCCAAGGCAGTCAGCAGAGTCTCGTTGACCGCCTTTGGGTCAAGGGCATCCTCACCCGGGTACTGGCGACCGAAGGTCTCCCGAACACCCCAACCGTTGGTGTTGTCCGAAGTGACCTTTGCGCCACGGACGAATGGGAACTGGCCCGGAGCTGGGCTTTCCGCGAGCTCGTCCGCGCGGGTGTAGAGCGGGCGAACATCGACACCGTCATAGGTGGTCTGAATCAGTCGTTTCCAAATATCGAGCGGTACATCTGCAACGTCTTGCTTGTGCACCCGCGCGAATACCTTGGCCACGCCCTGATACCAGGAATTCTGCAATTCCTCGAAGTTTGGTGGCAGCGTGGAAGGTGATTCGGGGGTCGTTCGGTCAGTCACGACAGACCTTCTCCCTTACATGTTCTAAGCAACGCCTCTATCAATCCATGACCGAGGAAATTCGGCTGCGACAATTTCCGAATTCTCCGCGACGGAAAGGGATCTAAAGGCGTTGGCTTCCTCCAATAGTCAATAAGAGCCACTAGTCAGACGCTAAGACTCACCCGAGTGTCCATGCACTGAACTTTTCAGCTATTTGTGCAATACCCTTACGTTCGGTTTTGTGCTGACGGGCACGTCAAGTGCTCGAGCCAAGGCATAGTGACCTTGATTCCCATCCTAGTGAAATAATGGGCAAACGCCTTTAGCCGCTGACTAGCCCTCCTCGCAGAGCCTCCAATGCGCAGGTCACACGCTTCCCCGCAATCCCCGGTAACCTCAAATGGGTGAACGTATCCGATGTGCGAATTACCCCTACACTCAAAAAGGTTCTGCTGGTGCTAGCCGTAGGTGTGGGGGTCGTCGTCACGCTGTACGTCGATGTTCCCACGGTCGCTACCATCCGGCAGTGGTCCATCGATGCCGGTGACTGGTTCCCGCTCCTCTACTTCCTCGCATACGTTGCACTGACTCAGTTCCCAATCCCCCGCACCGTATTCACTTTGGCTTCCGGAATCCTCTTCGGGCCAGTGCTCGGTTTCCTGCTGGCAATTACTGCGACGACGGTTTCTGCCCTTCTCTCCCTATGCATTGTGCGGTTTTTGGGGCGCGATTGGTTTCGCACGCACCTGACCAACCGCCGTCTTCTCAGTCTCGACCATCGGTTGGAGCAACGCGGCTGGCTCACAGTGCTCAGCTTGCGCATGATTGCTGGCGTGCCATTTTCGTTTCTCAACTACGCCTGTGGGCTGTCGTCGATACGCATCGTGCCGTATATCATCGCCACTGCCCTAGGTTCGGCGCCGAACACACTCGCCGTCGTTCTGCTTGGCGACGCGCTGTTGGTCGGCTTCGACGTGCGCTTTGCGGTGGCCACGGGAATTCTGCTCGTGCTTGGTTTGCTGGGACTTCTTGCGGACGCCAAGTTCCCTGTCGTAACCGGTTCTTCGAAACGTTAAAACACCGCTTGGCGCTCTTGAGCTAGGCGTGAGTTTTTCGGCGAGCTGGTGTTGGTTGCCTGTGAGTTTGCGGAGCGAAGGAACGTGTCTTAGCCCATCTGTCAAGGGGTGGGGCTAGACTAGAGCGTATGTACTCAGTCTTTGCCAGGTATCGCGGTCGATCTACTCGCAGGGCAGATCACGTTCAGGCCTCTGTGCAGGCACTTTCCGGCCTGGAAGGCGTAGGAACTGTTGAGGTTGCAGGTATCGAAGAGCTTCGCGCAGCTCCTGAAAATGCTGTGGGAGTCACCACGCTTGTGCTGGCGCTATTGGCCGCAGGTGACTGGGCGATAGGTATCGGTGTTTGTCCTCAGGACGACATTGAGCAAGCGCATCTGGCATCGAGCTCAGTCGTCGGTAAGGGAGGCAGAGCCGGTACGGTAAAAACCCGCATTCGGACTAACGATCCGCGTGGTAAGGACTACTCGGAGGATATTGGTGCAGCATTCACATTGCTGCACCACGTTATCTCTCGCAGGTCCCCCGAAGGGCGCGAGGCAACTGGTTTGGTTCGCGCTGGTTATTCACAGGTAGAGGCCGCGGAAGAATTGGGAGTTTCTAAGCAGGCCGTCAATCAGCGCCTCGCTGCAGCTGGCTGGCAGGCGGAGCTGGCCGGATGGAACCTGGCCGTCCACCTGCTTCAGCGAGCTGATGAGTTATAAAAACTTACTGCCCATTTTCCGGGGCGTAAGGGTCACGTGACCATCCAGAAAAATCTGGACGATCGGTGGAGTGCGCACCGCTGCCTGCATTGGTATTACCGGTGCCAGGAGCCGAGGGCAGGTCACGTTTGCCGGAAGGAACTGACGGCGCAGCCGGTGTGGACGGCGCAGCGGGCGCAGCCGGTGTCGCAGGTTCAACCGCTGCCGGGCCGTTCTGACCACCCAACTGTTCAGGCTGAGCGGACTGAGCCGACTCAGCGCGGCGGTTCTTCTTCCTCTCAGGGGTATTACCAGCTGCTGCAGCTACCGGATCATCAACCGGGCGGTTAGCGACCTCGTTCGCCGCGGCAACTGCACGAGCCAACTCCGGGTTGGTCGACATGTCGAACCAGTTCTCGTCGCGGCCCTGCTCAGCCTCTTCCTTGGTCTCTCGGCTCACGGCCGGAGGCTCGTAGCGGAAGACACCGTCGGCATCCTTCTTGCCGAAAGCCCTAGCGAAGCTCTCGAGACTGTCGCCGAACTGCGACGGAATCATCCAAACAGTATTGCCGTCCTTATTTGCCAGCTCAGGCAGCTTCTCCAGGTACTGCCAGGCAAGAATCTCAGGTGTCAACTGTGAAGCCTTAACAGCTGCGTTGACCTTCTGGATAGCGCGAGCATTACCCTGTGCCTCAAGGTAGGTAGCGGCGCGAGTACCCTCAGCGCGCAGAATGGTTGCCTGACGCTCAGCCTCAGCAGCCAGAATTGCTGCGTGCTTGTTACCTTCGGCGGCCAGAATCTGTGCCTGCTTACGGCCCTCAGCAGTTTTAATATCGGCTTCGCGGGTACCTTCCGCAGTCAGAATCATGGCGCGCTTCTCGCGATCGGCCTTCATCTGCTTTTCCATCGACTGCTGAATCGACGGTGGCGGCTCAATGGCCTTCAGCTCCACACGAGCGATACGAAGACCCCACTTGGCAGTGGCCTCGTCCAGCTCGCCGCGCAGACGGCGGTTGATGTAGTCACGGGAAGTCAGTGTCTCTTCCAGTGTCAGGCCACCCACGACGTCGCGAAGCGTTGCGGTGGTGATCTGTTCGACGCCGAAGATGTAGTCATCGATACCGTAAATTGCCCGATCCGGTTCATTGACCTGGAAGGTCACGACGGTATCGATAGCCACAGTCAGGTTGTCTTCGGTGATCACTGCCTGTGGCGGGAAGGTAACCATACGCTCACGGGTATCGACCTTCTCGCGCACTCGGTCAATGATCGGGATGATGAAGTTCAGGCCGCTGTTCAGTGTCTGCGTGTATCGTCCCAGTCGCTCTACGATTGCCGCTTCACCCTGAGGAACCAGGACAATCGCTTTGAGAACCAAGGTAACAACCACGAGAATGAAAACGACGAGGATGATAAAGCCTTCCATGGGATTCCCTCGTAGCTAGAAACTGTGTGGTCAGTTATTTAATGGTCAGTAACTAAGAGTGCTCCGAGCGCCCTTTAAGTGAGTTGGCTGCTCAGAGCAGCTTGTCCACTACTGCGGTATTGCCCGAAATCTCTACAATCGTGACTCTTTCCTTCGCATCGAAGGTCTGCGCAGTCAGAAGACTGCGCGCGCTCCACAACTCGCCATTGACCTTAATCAGACCCGCTGACGAGGAAACTGGCTCGATGACCTCAGCATGACGGCCCGCTAGCAGTTCCGGACGCGACTCCAGTTCGGCGGACTTGTCCGGTTTTGCCATCTTTTTGCGCAACACAGGGCGAACTGTCAGCACAAGTGCGGCGGACACAACGGCGAAGATGACCACTGATAGCCAAAGCGGCGCTCCAAGCTGGCTCGCACCGGACGCTGCCAGTGCGCCACCTCCGAGCATTAACAGTGCTAAATCTCCGACTGCGAGTTCACCGAGAACCAGTAGGAGGCTTGCTCCGAGCCAAAGGAGAGGAATCACGCCCTCACCCTACCTACTTTGCAGAACAAATGTGGGGCGAGTGGAGCCAGTATTCCGGGGTCAGTACTGCATATGTGGCTCAGTTACGAAGTCGACCAGGCGCTCAACTGCGCCAATCAAATCTGACTCCAGATCACGGTAGGTGTGTACACCTGCGTAGACACGTCGCCAGCCCTCCTTGGGGTCGTCTCCCCAGCCCAAGCGACGGCAGATTCCTGTCTTCCAGTCCTCCCCGTAGGGAACTTCCGGCCATGCCTCGATGCCTACCGACGAGGGTTTGACCGCTTGCCAGACATCGATAAACGGGTGGCCTGTGACCATCACGTGCGGGCCGAGCTGCTGAGTCATGCGGCTTTCCTTACTGCCCTCCACCAAGTGGTCTGCCAGGACTCCGACGCGGCGCTTCGGACCCGGACCAAATTCGGCCAAGCGTTCTGGAAGGTTGTCCAAGCCCTCCAGATACTGCACGACTACGCCTTCGACACGCAAATCGTGGCCCCATACCTTCTCGACAATTGCCGCGTCATGAATACCCTCGACCCAAATACGGCTGGGGAGAGCAACTTTCGCCTTGACGTTGTGAACCTTGCGCGAGCCCGATGCCGATAGATCCTGTGAGGGCTTTTTGGGTTGTGCCTTCGGACGCACCAGAGTCACAGGTTTGCCGTCGATGAGAAATCCGCGCTCGTGCATGGGAAATAGCCGCGACTTGCCGTGGCGGTCCTCCAGCCGGACGCACCAGCCGTCGAAAGTTTTCTCCAACCCGATAATCGCACCGACGAATCCGTCATAGGACGCCTCGACGACAACACCATTTTCTGCTGTCACCTCGCGTGCCGGCTGTGGGATACGACGGCGGTGGCCACGTGCGCCAGCGAACACGTCCTGATTGCGGTACGGGTCTTGAAAGCTCATGGGTACTGAGATTAACAGCATCGGTTACGGGACCAACGACACGCTGCACTAGGATGAGCTGCACTATGCAGCGCAGTGTTCTCGACCAGGTCTGGAGTCCAACTCAGCACATCGCCCTTTGGCTGGGCGCGTGGTTGTCGGGTTTGGAAAACTACGATCATCTCCTCGACGCGCTAGACTCGCTCGGCGGACCCACGTCAGTTCCGGGGACGTTCGTGCTTGCCGACGCCACGGTTCCGAATGTCATCGATTGCGACGCTGATCTCGATCGAAGCGACATGCTCCGCCTTCTTCGAGCGGTTACTGAAGCGGGAGATTGGCACAGTGACCACCGTCCCCTCGTCCGCCTCATTCTCTCCGGGCCCGGTGATGCACCTGCACTGCCTGCGGGAACCGACGCCGCTGAAGCTGCACGCGCAGCAGGCTCGGCCATTGTGATTGCGGATGCGGAGCCGGGCTGGAACCATGTGCTCATACCAGTGACAACGCCGGTGCCAGGCCTACCGCAGTGGCATTGGTACACACTGGAAGGCCACATTCCCGAGCCGGCCTATCTCTCCCCTGGCGAGGCGGATTTACAGCTGGCAGATGCGGCGCGGGTTGCGGCTGCCACGATTGCGGCGATGCCGCGTTCACCGCTGACGTCGTCAAGCAGTGGTGCCCCGAAAGTGGATCCCCGGCTGATGGTCGGCATGCTCGATGATCACCTGGACATGGCTTTTGTGCCGGATGATGTGCCGCGCCGTGCACTGGGAGTGCTCGCCAGAGCTGATCGGGTGTCGTCGATTCTGGCGGTGGCACAGGGCAGCGAGTCGGGGCACGGCAGCGCCGCGTTTGATGCGCAGCTCATCCCCTTGTGGCGAAAGATTCGGCAGGCGCGGATGAGCGCGGTGGAATACGCGATTCAGGAGTGGACCCGCTAGAGGTTTTCCTTGCCCCGTGGCCCAATTGACGCCAAAGGAATCAGTGTGGGCGGCGCTTTGCCGGAGTGCAACAGGCTGCGGCGCAGGGCGCGCCGTTGCAGGCCGAGCCGAGTAGCGGTTCACTTCCCAGGCGGCGGGGTTCGCCATCTGCGATGCGCTCTTCGATGAGCTCCACGAGCATGTCAGTGAAAGTAGCCGTCGGGCCAGGCGTTGCGACACGCTCGATGACGATGTCGTGATGAGCCATTTCATCCTGTAGCTCGGCATCCAAATCCCAGGCGACCTCAACATGGTCCGAGATGAAACCAATCGGGCACACTACTGCGGATCGGAGGCCGTTGGCGACCTTCGCTTCAACGTGGTCGACGATGTCAGGCTCCAACCACGGCACGTGCTCCGGGCCAGAGCGGGACTGCCAGACGACGTCAAAATCGGTGATACCCACTGCATCGGCGACGAGCCGTGCTGCTTCGTTGACCTGGCGGGAGTAAAGATTTCCGCCGAGCTCTACCGGCCCGGATGCCTTGTCCGCAGAGACCGGAATAGAGTGAGCGGTGAAAATAAGCCGGGCCTTGTCACGGCGGTCATCCGGCAGCTTGGCAAACGCCTCACGCACTGCGTCTGCATAGGCTTCTATAAAGAGCGGATGATCGTAGAAGCTCCGGATTTTCTCCATGTCAAAAGCACGGTGGCCCAGAGATTCGCGCATCCGAGCAATGTCTTCGTGATACTGGCGGCAGCCGGAGTATCCGCCCCAGGCGCTAGTGGCGAAAACGAGCGCTCGCTTAACGCCGTCATCAGCCATCTTTGCCGCGGTGTCTTCAGCCATCGGATGCCAATTGCGATTGCCGAAATAAACAGGCAAGTCATAGCCACGGCGAGTCAGCTCAGTTTTAAGGTTGGAGACAATTTTGCGGTTTAAATCGTTGAGCGGGGACTTACCGCCGAAGTGCGCATAGTGAGCACCGACTTCGTCCAACCTCTCCGGCGGAATTCCGCGGCCGCGGGTGACATTCTCCAGGAAGGGACGCACATCGGCCATCTTTTCGGGACCGCCGAAAGACAACAGCAAAATAGCGTCAAAATTATCAGAAGACATAGCCAATCATGTTAGTAGCGCAGTCTGAGGACTCCATAAGACGACTGCTCAATGCCCCCCGGCGTCTCTTGCCGATTGGGGTTCCATACCAATCGCTTGACGACGGCACCCTAACCCCGCCCTACTGCGGAATTCGACGATTGGTTACAAGCAGTGAGCCCACGGTCACTAGCAGCATCGTGAAGGCTGCAATCAGATAGGGCCTCGGATTCTCGGCCCGCTTGAGTTCGTAACCGATGTCATCTTCCAGTGAGCCATAGGCATCGCGGAGCTGCTCGAGGGAACCAGCGCTGAAGAACTCACCTTTTGTTCGACGGGCGATCTCTCGCAGCGAATCGTCGTCGTTAGGCACTGGAATCAATTCGCCCTGAACCGTGATTGCGCCTTGCGCGGTACCGAACGAAATCGTGTTGACAGGCACCCCGGCCTTGGCGGCTTCGGCGGCCGCGGTATACGCGCCGCGGGGATCGTCGAGCTCTTGTGGGACGGTCTGTTTGCCGTCGGAAAGCAGCACAATTGTCGCTGGCGGGGCGCCTTCTCCCCCGCCCTGAACCGAGTCGCTGAACTGATTGATGGCATCCAGCGCGGCAGCGATAGCATCACCGGTCGCAGTCGCCTGATCTAACTCAGCAGCCTGGAGCGCTCGATTCACGGTGTCATGGTTGGTAGTCGGGCTGACAGCAGTGCGAGCGCGACCAGAGAACGTTACCAGGCCGATATTGAGGTCGTCGGGAAGGTTCTCCACGAACTCTTGGCCGGCTTCTTTAGCGGCAGTGATGCGGTCGGGCGCAACATCTGTGGCCGACATGGACAGCGAAACGTCGACCACCAGCATAACCGTCGCTCGGTTGCGGGCGACTTTGGTCTCCGAAATCGGACCAGCCAATGAAATGATGACCAGAACTAGCGACAACAGCGCACTGATAGCTACGACATGGCGCAGGCGTGCCGACGACTTATTCCCTAGTGATCCAACGATGGTGAAGTTGCCAAAGGCAATGGCACGTTGCTTTCGCTGCTTAGTGCTGATCCAATAGGCCACGGCTGCCACGAGAGGCAGAGCGAGTGCGAGCAGCCACCCTGGGTGCGCAAAAGTTGAGTTTAGGAACGTCATCGCGGTATCAGTTTCCTCACATCCAGTCGCCTAAACAGTCGCGTATAAACCAGTGGCTATAGCCGGTTAGTCGGTGGCCCAAAAAAGATAGCACTAACAAGCGGTTACTCAGACGCTAATGTTGGCCAATTTGTCGAGCAAAATCCAGTACCCAATCGGAATCCGTACGCAAGGTAATAACGCGAGCACGGCATTTGCGCAGTTCATTGATTACACGCTCGTGGTGGGCACGAGCCTGAGCTGCATACTCGGCGCGGGTCTTGTCGTTGATGTTGAGTTCAATGGTCTCGCCGGTTGCTGAATCCGCCATGACCACCGGGCCTTCGCCGGGTAAGGCTTCATCGGCTGGATCTACCAGGCGAATCGCCATAATCTCTGTCGAGGCCGAGGCAACGCGCAGCGGGCGCGCCCAATCGAGTGATCCAAGGAAATCCGAGATGACAACCAACAGCCCAGCGCGCGGAGCCTGAGTCATTACTGTGTCAATATCCGCTGCGAGGTTATGCTCAGCAGTCGCGTCAGCCAACTGCTTGAGCAGCATCAAGCTGTGGGCACGGCCCTGGCCCGCGGGCACTGGAGTGCCGCCGGCGATTAATCCAGTTCGGGACCCCGGGGCGTCGTTAAGCATCGTCACAGCGCCGGCAGCGGCGGTGAGCAGATGTCGTTTGGTGGTATCGGCCAATCCCGTGGACAGACGTGCGGCGGGTTCGGCGACGATCCAGCACTCCAGCTCACGCTCGGCCTCGGAGGTGCGAACGTGCGGCACTCCAGTGCGGGCTGTCACTGCCCAGTTCATCTGGCGAACATCATCGCCGATGACATATTCGCGGGAGCCAACCGGCTCAGAGCCATCTCCAGTAGCGGTGGAGAGAAAGCTGCCGCGCAAAAGTCCGTTGAGCTTACGCGTAACAGTTAGCTCTAAGTACGCCAGGACGCGTGCAAGATCGTCTTCACGAGCTGACATTAGGAGGCAGTGCCCTCATCGGAGCCAGTGCTCGCGCCTTGGGGAAGGCGCACGTGAGACAACACGATGTCAATAATCCGTTCGGGAGTAACGCCATCGGCCAGGCCCTCATAGGACAGGACCAAGCGATGACGCAGCACGTCGGGAAGCACGGAGACCACATCGTCCGGCACGACATAGTCGCGACCGGAAAACAGCGCGTGGGCGCGGGCAGCCGCGACAGCACCAAGAGTTGCACGCGGTGATGCGCCATAGGAAAGCCAGCGGTCGACATCCTTCAACTCCGCCCGCATCGGATTGCGGGTGAGTTCGATGACGGCCACGATGTAGTCAATCAGTGTGTGGTGGACAAAGACTTCGCGGGTAGCGCGCTGCAGTTCCCGAACGCTCTCTGGGGTGAGAATCTGCTGCGCGACTGGAGGGGTGGCTCCCATGCGGTAGACAATCTCCCGCTCTTCCGCCGGAGTGGGGTAACCCACGAGGACCTTAAATAGGAAACGGTCCCGCTGGGCCTCCGGCAGTGGGTAGACACCCTGGTTTTCGATTGGGTTTTGCGTGGCCAGAACCAAAAACGGCTCCGGTACTGGCGTGGACTCCCCTGCGATGGACACCTGGTGCTCTGCCATGACTTCCAGCAGAGCCGACTGCACCTTCGCCGGTGCGCGGTTGATTTCATCAGCGAGCACGATATTTGACATGACCGGGCCGGGCTCGACAATGAACTCCGAGGTGTCCTGGCGGAAAATCCGGGTGCCGACAATATCTGATGGCACCAAATCCGGAGTGAACTGGATACGGGAGTAGGACCCACCCATCACTGTGGCAAAAGTAGACACTGCCAGAGTTTTCGCAACACCCGGAACACCTTCGAGCAGGACATGACCTCCTGCGAGCATCGCGATGAAGAGCTGCTTAATCAGGTGCTCCTGGCCAACCACAACCTTCCCCAGCTCCGCGTATGCGCGCTCGAGGTCCGTGTGGTCAGTGGGCGTTGGGTAGGTCACAGAGAAACCCTTCTTTAGGTCGGTCGCCCGACCTGTAGAACACGTCGTTAGAAACTAGACGAGGCGGACAACGTTCGGTGTCATTCCGTTATAACGGACTGGCGAGATCTTAACCACAGAACCGGACTGCGGTGCCTCAATCATCTTGCCATCGCCCAGGTAGATAGCGACGTGGCCATGACCATTCGGGCCCCAGAACAGCAGGTCACCACGCTTCATCTGAGATGCCGGGTAGTGCTTTCCGCGCTGGTACTGGTAGCCGGTGTAGTGAGGCAGGTCAATGCCGACAGCGGCGTAGGCGTACAGAGTCAGGCCCGAGCAGTCGAAACCAATCTTGTTGTAGTCGCCGTGGGAGTCAGCTACTCCGCCGTCACGGATGCCCTTGGTCGGGCCGTTGGCGTTGCCGCCACCCCATGCGTATGGGACACCGAGCTGCCCCATCGCACGTGCGATGACAGTCTCAACCTTCTGGCTGGAAGAACCCGAGGTGCTCTGACCGGTCTCCGGATTCGTTGGCGCCACAGTCTGTGCCGGGGTGCCGCTTGACGACGAGCTGCCGGTGCTAGACGATTCCGAAGTCTCGGTGGACTCAGAGGAGTCCGAAGATTCGGTCGTCTCAGAGGAACTGGTGGAGCCGGTGGAGCTGCTAGAGCCAGTGGAGCCGGTGGAGCTGTCAGAGCCAGTGGAGGCCGTAGAACCAGTCGAGTCGGTAGAGCTAGTGGAATCAGTCGAGCCCGTAGAACCAGTGGTGCTAGAGCTTTCATCTGTGGACTCAGAAGAGGAATCCTCATCAGTCTGGTTCGACTGCGCCTCGGCGCGAGTCTTAGCTGCGGCTTCCTCAGCGGCCTTCTTGGCAGCGGCGTCTTCCGCTTCCTTGCGGGCCTGCTCGTTCTCATAATTCTGGCGCTGGGAGTTCAGCTCGTTGACCGCGTTTCGGGCTGCATCCAAAGATGCCTTTGCGGCATCGCGATCGACCTGAGCCTGCTGGTAATCAGCTTGCTCCTTTTGAAGCTCCTCGTTTGCCTCGGAGTACGCGTTCTGAGCATCGGTGTTTCGCTGGTTTGCGGTGGCTTCCGCCTGCTGAGCCTCGTCACTCTTCTTGCGAAGCGTGGACTCTTGGTTAGCAGCCTCGGTTCGATTCTTATCCAGAGAGTCAACGGTCTGCTCTTGACGATCAGCTTCGCGACGCAAAGCGGACAGGCGGTTAATAGCCTCGGATGCATCTCGCGCACCCTCGAGAATCGAGCCGCTGGAACGTCCCTGGCGCATGATGGTGCGTGCTAGCTCGTCGAACTGCTTCTGGGCACTAGCGAGCTCAGCGCGGGAACGGTCGAGTTGGATCCGTGCCTCGTCGACCGCCTCGCGCGCACGGTTAGCGGCATCTCGAGCGTTCTCAAGGTCTACCATGGCCTTGTTGACATCCTCGCGGAGAGTGCCCATGCGTAGCTCGAGGTCAGATACCCGGCGCTCGCTGGAAGTTACCTCGGCGACCAGGGACTGCAAGTACGACTCGGCGTTAGAGGCCGCCTCGCGCGCTTGACGGATCTGGGCGTCGCTCGGATTTAGTGGTTGTGCAGCTGCGACCTGAGTGTTCGTCGCCAGAAGACCCGCCGTGATAATACCGGCAATTGGACGAGTCCAATATGATGCACGGACTTTGCGATTACTCGGCACCGCGTTACTCCTACATTTCTCCTATGGGTGCGTTCACGCCTCAGAATCGACACCAGCGACTTCCCCATCGTTGGATATCTTCCTGTTGTTGCCTCCAGGTCTTGAGTGGAACTTCGAAAAACGTCGAACCGAAACCAGAACCAAAAGCAACAGCGGCGCTCCCGCGAGTTTTCTTCGGTCAATACTGGACCCTTGAGTCCACTATTGGCATCACGAAGCACTTTACGGGTCAAAAAGCTCTAAAAAAACATAAGTAACAAAATTACCAACTGTCCCCCACTTTGTGACCGTTTCGTTATATGTCGTGGCCTGCGGTTATGGTGAGCCCTAGGTTTCTATGTGAATTATGTCACTATTAGATGACTTATCGGCGTGCCGGAGTGTCGTAGGCCTTTACCTGGGGTACCGGACATAAGAAAAGGTCAAGTTTTAATGCTTGACCTTTGTGAAAATCGTTGACACGGTTACGGTGGCTGCAACAGTGTTATCCAATTCAGATAGTGGCTGATTTCTCTACTGCTACCAGTTTTTGGGGCATTTGCCCTGTCTTTCGCCTGGGGGTGGAAAACCGGGGACGGTGAATGTATTCAGTGAGACCGTTAGCTTCAGCGTCCGTCGTAAAGCGAACTCTTAGGCGGTTGGGCGTGTGCGTAGCCAGTAGAACGTCAGTCCGACGAAGAGTGCGACGATAACGACGCCTGCGATGAGGCTGTAAAGAGTCCACGGAACGACGTAGTTAGTGAGCTCGTGCAAATAGGCATCGAGACCCGCCGGATAGTCTCGTGGAGTCTCCATCATTGCGTGGTCGGCGCGTTCAATGGCTGCGCGGGGGAAATCGGCAGATGCGGTGGCCACATTGCCCGGTGTGCGCACGACAGTGGTGCCGCCGACTTGGTCCGCTACTTGGCGGGCAAAGGAAAAGATGTCGGTGTTCTTTTGTTCGGCGACGGGGTAAATCTTCTCGCTATCTAGGTAGATGATATTGAAATTGGGCACCCCCCGATTTGCTGCATCGTCGACAATTGGCTGGACTGCTTCTCGGAGCTGTGGGTTATTTGTCACGATGTTGTCGGTGCGTAGCTGAGCGACCGCCTTTTCGACGGTTTCTTTCGCTGCCTGTGAATCTGCTGGCGTATGCATTAACTGCCTTCCGTATCGTGCTCCTGTTTTGCGTGAGAATGGTTTCCACGCGCCCCAATTTGGCGGAGATGCTGCTTCGTTTGTCCTATCTATAATGGCCTGCTCTGGATGTGAACGGGGGTAGCGTGACTCGGCGCGCCGCGAGCAATCTACATACAGAACGTTCGTACTGTTATTGTTAATGCAAGGACGGTAACGCTTCCTTAAAAACGTGTGTGTGGGCTCGTGTGCCCCGCGTCGTGATTATTGCTTTAATTGGTTGATAAGGGGCGGCGTGATCGCACCTATGCCTTGTGGAGAGCCGAAATTCGAGTGCCGGACTCTTCAGTTAAGGCGACAATTCACCCGAATAGAAATGGAGCTGACTGTGGCTGAAAGCAAGAACTCTTTCAACGCCCTGCGCAAGCTTGAGGTCGGAGACAAGTCTTATGACTACTTCGCTCTTGACGCCGTGCCGGGTATGGAGAAGCTGCCTTACTCGTTGAAGGTTCTCGGTGAGAACCTGCTGCGCAACGAAGATGGCGCCAACATCACTGAGGAGCACATCAAGGCTGTCGCCAACTGGGTTCCTTCGGCTGATCCGTCGATCGAGATTCAGTTCACCCCTGCTCGCGTTATTATGCAGGACTTCACCGGCGTCGCCTGTGTTGTTGACCTGGCTACCATGCGTGAGGCTGTTAAGACTCTCGGCGGCGACCCGGATCAGGTTAACCCGCTGAACCCGGCAGAGATGGTCATCGACCACTCGGTCATCATCGAGGCCTTCGGTAGCGAAGACGCTCTGGCTAAGAACGTCGAAATTGAGTACCAGCGCAATGATGAGCGCTACAAGTTCCTCCGTTGGGGTACTGGCGCATTCTCCAACTTCCGCGTTGTTCCTCCGGGAACCGGTATTGTCCACCAGGTCAACATCGAGTACCTGGCTCGCGTCGTCTTCGAGAACAACGGCCTGGCATACCCGGACACCTGTGTTGGTACTGACTCTCACACGACCATGCAGAACGGCCTGGGCATCCTGGGCTGGGGTGTCGGTGGTATTGAGGCTGAGGCCGCAATGCTTGGCCAGCCAATCTCCATGCTCATTCCGCGCGTCGTTGGCTTCAAGCTGACTGGCGACATTCAGCCGGGTGTTACCGCAACCGACGTTGTGCTCACCGTCACCGATATGCTGCGCCAGCACGGCGTCGTCGGCAAGTTCGTAGAGTTCTACGGCGCTGGCGTCTCCAAGCTGCCGCTGGCCAACCGTGCGACCATCGGTAACATGTCGCCAGAGTTCGGTTCCACCGCCGCAATCTTCCCGATCGACGATGAGACCGTCAAGTACCTGGCCCTGACTGGCCGTGACAAGGAGACCCTGGAGCGCGTCGAGGCTTACGCCAAGGCTCAGGGCATGTGGTTGGACGAGAACACTCCGGAGGCTGAGTACTCCGAGTACCTCGAGCTGGACCTGTCCACCGTCGTTCCGTCCATCGCTGGCCCGAAGCGCCCGCAGGACCGCATCGAGTTGGCTTCCGCCAAGGAGCAGTTCCGCAAGGACCTGCACAACTACTCCGACGGCGAGATTAAGGGCGCTGTCAAGGCTTCCGCACCGACCTCCGAGCTGGCCGCAGACTACAACGAGTCCCGCGAGGGCCACGGCGAGTCCGCCGCTAACGGCGCTGAAGGTCGCCCGAGCTCCCCGATTACCGTCACTTCCCCGAAGGGCGGCGAGTACACGCTCGACCACGGTATGGTCGCTATCGCTTCCATCACCTCTTGTACCAACACCTCCAACCCGTCGGTCATGATTGGTGCTGGTCTGTTGGCACGCAAGGCAGTCGAGAAGGGTCTGCAGGCTAAGCCGTGGGTCAAGACCATTTGTGCTCCGGGCTCCCAGGTTGTTAACGGCTACTTCAAGCGTGCTGACCTGTGGAAGGACCTCGAGGCTCTGGGCTTCTACCTGTCCGGCTTCGGTTGTGCAACCTGTATCGGTAACTCCGGTCCGCTGCCGGCTGAGATTTCCTCCGCCATCAACGAGGCCGACCTGGCTGCTACCGCGGTTCTGTCCGGTAACCGTAACTTCGAAGGCCGCATCTCCCCTGACGTGAAGATGAACTACCTGGCCTCCCCGATCCTGGTTATCGCCTACTCGATTGCCGGTACCATGGACTTCGACTTTGAAACCGACGCCCTGGGTCAGGACGCAGAGGGCAACGATGTCTTCCTGCGCGACATTTGGCCGTCCACCGAAGAGATCGAAGCAACCATCGAGGCCTCCATCTCTTCCGAGCTGTACGACGAGGACTACAAGGATGTCTTCGCTGGTGACGAGCGCTGGCAGAACCTGCCGACCCCGGAGGGCAAGACCTTCGCTTGGGACGACAAGTCCTCCTACATCCGCAAGGCACCGTACTTCGACGAGATGGAAATGGAGCCGGCACCGGTTTCCGACATCAAGGGCGCTCGCGTCCTTGCTGCCCTGGGTGACTCGGTGACCACCGACCACATCTCCCCGGCTTCCTCCATTAAGCCGGGCACCCCGGCTGCGCAGTACCTCGACTCCATGGGCGTTGAGCGCAAGGACTACAACTCCCTGGGTTCCCGTCGTGGTAACCACGAGGTCATGGTGCGCGGCACCTTCGCTAACATCCGCCTGCAGAACCAGCTGCTTGACGGTGTTGCCGGTGGCTACACCCGCGACTTCACCCAGGAGGGTGGCCCGCAGGCCTTCATCTACGACGCTGCCATGAACTACAAGGAGGCTGGCACTCCGCTGGTCGTCGTTGGTGGTAAGGAATACGGCACCGGTTCCTCCCGTGACTGGGCAGCTAAGGGCACCCTGCTGCTGGGCGTCAAGGCTGTTATCGCTGAGTCCTTCGAGCGTATCCACCGCTCGAACCTCATCGGCATGGGCGTTGTTCCGCTGCAGTTCCCGGAGGGTGAGTCCTGGAAGTCCCTGGGCATCGATGGCACTGAGACCTTCGACATCGCTGGTCTGGAGGAGCTGAACAACGGCTCCATCCCGAAGACCGTCAAGGTTACGGTTACCAAGGAAAACGGCGAGTCCTTCGACTTCGACGCTGTGGTCCGCATCGATACCCCTGGTGAGGCTGACTACTACCGCCACGGCGGTATTCTGCAGTACGTCCTGCGCAACATGATCAAGGGCAACTAGTTTCCCTTTGACTCGTGCGCGCTAGGGCTTGTTACAAGCAGCGCTTCTAGAGGCCGGTAGGTAGCGCTAGCCCGCGGATTCATACCCCACGGGCTAGCGCCCTGCCGGCCTCGGGTTTCTCTACCCCAACCAAAATGAGGCTTGGGAAGTATAGGAATGGCGCTGCCACGTCATGCAGTGAAACATGTCCCTGGGCGTCGCCGGCAAGAAAAGAGTTTCCTTATGCCAAAAGTGAGTAACCAGGATTTAGCTCAACGGCGGCACGAAATTCTCGACGGCGCTCGGCAGTGCTTTGCAGAATTCGGCTACGACGGCGCAACGGTCTCTCGTCTGGAGTCCGCTACCGGTAAGTCTCGCGGTGCTATTTTCCATCACTTCGGATCCAAAGAAGGTCTGTTCTTAGCATTGGCCGAAGAAGATGCCGCAAATATGGCGGAAGTCGCGGAGGCTTCCGGCTTAGTGGAAGTAATGCGTGACATCGTGGCGAACCCAGACAAGCATGGCTGGCTGGGAACTCGCCTTGAGATTGCCCGTCGCCTTCGCAGCGATCCGGAGTTTAAGGGCCAATGGTTGGGCCATCAGGATCAATTGGATGACGCTGTTGCCCACCGATTGACCCAGACATCCTCATCCGGCTCCCTACGGTCGGATTATTCGGTTCGCACGATGCAGCTTTTTCTCGAGCTGATGCTCGATGGCATCATCGTTCGTCTGGCATCTGGTCGCACTGTCGACGAATTGGATTCCGTGCTTGATTTAGTTGAAGACAGCTTACGGCGCAAGGACTAGCCACTCAGGCTAGGCCTGATAGCGTTACGTACCACCCGCTCCCCTAATACGGGAGCGGGTTTCGGCTTTCTGCCGTGCATTTACCCCGTTTGACCGGTGAAGATGCATAGATTTCACTCAATATGGACTAAGCTGTCTATTTATGAGTGTGGGTAAGTTTTTGTTGGTGGCGCTCCGCCCCGCAGATGGTGCGGGGCAAGCCGAGTACCAGGACTTTCTGGATTCCACCGGGCTTGAGCCCAGCCAGTTGGATCTGTTTACCATCGACGCTGTCGGCGCTAAGTTGCCCGACCTGACCTCCTATGACGGCGTATTTGTCGGAGGCAGCCCATTTAACATCACCGACCTTGAGCATTCGGGTTTGCAGAAGTATTCGCACGATGTGCTTTACGACGTACTTAGGAGTCCTGTCCCCGCACTGCTTATCTGCTACGGCGCTAGCTACACAGCCTTTACTTCGGGTGGTTTGGTTAACCTGCGCCACGGCGAAGTAGCGGGTTCTACCCGGGTAGAGCTCACCGAAGCCGCCACTCAAGATCCAATAGCTTCGGTGTTGCCTCCGGTTTTTTATGCGTTGACTGGCCACAAGGAATCCGTTGCGGAACTTCCCAATCACGCAACTTTGCTTGCCACAGGTCCAACCTGTCCGGTGCAGATGTACTCGATCGGATCGAATAACTGGGTTACCCAATTTCATCCGGAGATGAATGCTAACGGACTGCTCCGCAGAATGTCTTTCTACACCGACGTCGGTTACTTTGACCCGTTGGAAGTCGACGCGATTCGACTAAAGGTATCTGATGTGGACCTCCAGGCCGTCTCGTCAATCATCCCCCGATTTATGCACGTATGTACGCATGCAGCCAATCCGAGCCTGCTAGTGGTGCAGTAGTCTCCGTCCCCCTCTAGCTCCCTTTTTCACGAAATTTGTTCCCGCAAATGCCTACCTCCGCCAAGCCCTTCCTCTTGCTTTCCACACGCGGCGAAGATGCCGCAGCTCACGCTGAACATCTCTCATTTGCCAGGAGGTGTGCATTGGCGCCGGCAAAGTTGCATCAAATTCGCCTGGAACAGTCTCGTCCGGGGAATCTGAATCTAGATAACTACTCGGGCGTAATCGTTGGCGGAGGACCCTTTAACGCCTCTGATGACGATAAGAGCTATCTACAGAAGGAAGTCGAGACCTGGTTCGAGGATTTGTTGGCAGAAGTGCTCGAACGAGACTTCCCCTTCTTCGGAGCTTGTTATGGCGTCGGCCTGCTCGGTACTGCTGGCCATGGCCGTGTCTCCCGCAAGCACGGGGAGCAGGCAGCTGTAATCGAAGTAGCTGCAACTCCAGATGGCGAATCAGATCCAATTCTTGATGGTTTACCGGCCCACTTTCACGCCATCGTCGGCCACAAGGAGGCCATCGAAGAACTGCCTGGCGACGCTACGTTGTTGGCAACTGGAAAGGACTGCCCCGTACAGATGTTTCGGTTGGGCCGCAATGCATATGCGACGCAGTTTCACCCGGAATTAGATGCCAACACATTTGCCCAGCGTCTCCAGATTTACGCAAATGAGGGCTACTATTTACCAGGAACAGATCTTAAAGCGGTGTCGGCCGCGCGACAGTTGGATGTTGCTCGAAGTGGGCGTATTCTTCAGAATTTCGCTCGGCTCCATACCGCATGTAGAGACTAATTAGTTTTGTCTAGTGGCAATAAGCAAAAGGAATGTGATTGTCGCATGGAGAGGTGGAATCCCGATTCGGCACTTGCCGGACAGTCACCATCAATTGAAATGTCTGTGCTGCGATCCGGCGCGATTATTATTGCCGTCACCGGCTTTTTGTGGCAGGTTGAATCGGCTGTTCGTTCTGTCCCCTTTGAAAACTTTCTGAGCCACTGGTTCCCTTTTGCATCACTGCTCATATTCATTCTCAGCGATATGTTGCTGATTTGGGCTGTGATTAATAATACGCGGCGAGGCCTTATTACCGCACTGCGTGTGCCGATGTACATCATGTTGGTTTTCCTGATGTTGGTTTCAACCTATTGGGATCTCCCTCATAACCTCGTTGGAAATGCGCTCTGGTATAGCCCATTTTCAGGTTTAGCCCTCGCTGCATTTGCTCTGACAGTGCCACTCCACATCAGTTTGTCCGTGATGGTATTTGTTCCCGGACTTATTGCGGTCATTAATTCGTGGTTGCTGGGACACACTTTTTGGCTCGACATGTTGTCGGATGTTGGTTTCAATCTCATCAACACTTTTCCATTTGTGATTATTGCAGGCTCTGCACAACCCGTCGCAAGGCTTATTGACTTCACCTACGAGAACTCTCGGAAGGTCAATGAGAGAGCGGAGCGTATGCGTGTCCGCGGCGAGGCGATGAGCAGCTTCAACGCCTATGTCCATGACTATGTATTGGCCGCACTGTCTGCAATCGGTAAGGGCTCTAAGATTGACTTCTCGCTAGACGAGCAGACTGGGCTGTTTTTCTCGCCTCGGCAAACAGTAAGCGGTAGAACTTTTGCTGAGGCTGTACGGGCGCAATTGATGTCGGTGAGCCCCGACATTTCGGTAACGCTAGACACCAGCGAAGAAGGCGGTCCAGTTCGGCTGCCAGGAGAAGTTGCTAACACGTTCCTATTAGCCGCAACCGAGGTGGCAAATAATGCCAAGCGTCACGCAGGTGCCGCAGCGGAAAAGAAATGCCACATTCGTGTTGCCTCGGGAGAGGTGTCCATTGATTTTCGTGACGATGGCACCGGGTTCGACCCCGAGGGAATTGACCCGCATCGTGCAGGTATCCGGTTGAGCGTTAAAGGGCGAATGGAGGCCCTTCGCGGTGGAGATGCTCTCGTTAATTCAAAGCCTGGGAAAGGTACTCAGGTTATTCTCAAATGGCACGGTAATACCTCTCCTGTGGAAGAGGAAGATGTAGTCGATTCCTCCGCTCACACGACATCGCTGTATGACCTCATGGGAATGTCAATTGTTTTTTCCTGGCAGTTCTACGGCGCGATCGTCGGCGTGTTGTTCATGGTTCTAGTCAGTAATGGACAATTATTTACCGCGGCCGGGCAAATCAGTCTGGCATTAGCGATCGGCCTTCTCGGGCTGATTATGTATGGCCGCCATTCACAATTGCCGTTAGCCCGTGCAATCGTAACTGGTGTCGCGATCGTTGTATTAGCTGTGGTGGGGCTCTACCAGCCCATTCCAAATAATTTGGAATGGTCGTATTTCTGGCACTTTAGCTTAATTTCTTTTGCATCTGCATTGCTCGCCATCCGCGGCCGCCCCTGGGTTGCGCTGAATTCAGTGCTCGGTGGCGCGATCATGGTGGAGCTTCTCAAGTTCTTCCCCTTTGCCCCCTCGGATACGACCCACATCAGTATCTCTGGAGTTGACCTGTTAGTTCGCTCCGTGATGTTGGTCGCGGGAATTTTGACGTCCATCATGGTCCGCTTTTTTATGCGCACCGTTCCGCAGTCTATTCAGGATTATAATCGTGCGCTGTACGCTGCCGGGGCCGCAAAAGAGTACGAAATTAGCAGCCAGAGTAACTACGAATGGCTGCAGCGCCGGGTCGGCCCCATTTTTAGCGCCGCTGCAGTTTTGGAAGAACCGACCCCGCGACTGCAGTTGCGTGCGCGGCTTACAGAGCAGCTTCTCCGAGACGTCCTACGTTCGCCGCATCTAAATGTTGGGTCCCTTCACCAAGCTGTTTGGGATGCCCGCGCAAGAGGTGTTCATGTCCGGCTCCTCGATGACCGCAATCACACGCAGGCCGTTTCCGATAGCACCGATGTGCGCCGTATTCCGCTTGTCGACGACGATTCCGCGGTGGCCAAGTTGATGCCGAACTTCCTCGAAGCAATCGATAACGCCGAAGAAGGATCGGTAACAATTCGCCTATTGCCCCCGGGCAGACGTGCATTTGCATCTATTTCTGATGACAATGGAGTGCAAAGGTTTGATGAAGCCGGTGAGAGGATAGTGATGTCACGTGACTAGGGAGAGTATTGCGGGAATGAGCAATGCTTCCATCGACGTCTCGGCTGCAATTGACTCCGACAACATCGGAGATTACAGCGTGCAGTCGGATCGTTTGCTTCGCGTTGCTGCGATTGATGATCATGCCTTGACTCTGCAGGGGCTCGAAACCCTGCTTTCTGCAGAGCCAGACTTTGAGCTCGTCGGCTGTTATCAAACTGTGCCGGAGCTACTGGCCGATGTGGGCACCGATGACCGCCTGGATGTGGTCGTGCTGGATCTACGGCTGGCGGATAATTCAGATCCAGCGCAGAACGTTCTGTCGCTGGAATTGGTTACCGATCACGTGCTCATCCTCTCGTCAGCTGAAAGCCCATACCTTGTCCGAAAGGCAGTGCGTACCGGAGTGATGGGGGTTGTGCAAAAATCGGAAACCCGGGAGACAATCGTGTCTGCAGTACGGCTGGCGGCACTTGGCAAGGGTGCGCTGACTACAGAATGGGCATCGGTAGTTGACTCTGATCCCCTGCTCGACTCTGTCGATTTGTCGGAACGCCAGCGTGAGGTACTGGAGCTTTACGCCTCCGGTGAGTCGACGAAGCGAGTCGCGTCGATGACAGGGCTGACACCGAACACCGTGTTGGACTACTTGGGTCGTATTCGAGCCAAGTATGCGGCAGCTGGCCGGGCCGAGAACAGCCTTAACAAGTCGGAGATGTATAGGCTCGCTCAGCAGGACGGTTACCTGCCAGGGCCAATGGATCCGTCTTAAGCCAGCTCGACGATTTCCATGTAGTCGTCGCTCCAGAGGTCTTCGGTGCCGTCGGGAAGCACGATGACGCGCTCGGGCTCTAGCGCCTTGACCGCACCTGGATCGTGGGTAACCAGAACGACGGCCCCGGTGTAAGTGCGAAGTGCATCGAGAACCTGTTCGCGGGACTGCGGGTCGAGGTTGTTAGTGGGCTCGTCGAGAAGCAGGACGTTTGCGCGGGAGCTAACCAGCGTCGCCAGCGCCAGACGTGTCTTCTCACCACCGGAGAGGGTTCCCGCTGGCTGCTGCAGCTTGTCGCCGGAGAACATAAAGGCACCGAGCAGGCTCCGCAGTTCCGGCTCGTTGACGTCAGGGCAGGCGTAGACCGTGTTTTCCCAGACAGTCTTGTCCGGGTCAATCGTGTCATGCTCCTGGGCGAAATAGCCGATGCGCAGGCCGTGGCCGGAGACAATGCCGCCTTCGCCATCGGTGCGCTCCACACCGGCGAGTAGCTTCAGCAGCGTCGTCTTACCAGCGCCATTGAAGCCGAGGACAACCACGCGGGACCCCTTGTCAATCGCAAGATCCACACCGGCGAAGACTTCCAACGAACCATACATCTTGGTCAGTCCCGTGGCGTTGAGCGGAGTCTTGCCACAGGGCGCCGGTTCTGGGAAGGAAATATGAGCGACCTTATCCTCGACACGGACTTCGTCGAGACTGTCCATCATGCGCTCAGCACGAGCCACCATCTGCTTGGCCGCACGGGCCTTCGTCGCCTTCGCGCCTAGCTTCTCGGCCTGCTTGCGCAGTGCGCTGGCCTTCTTCTCCGCGTTGGCGAACTCACGGCGACGTCGAGCCTCATCGGTCGCGCGTGCCGTCAGGTAGTTCTTCCAGCCCATGTTGTACACATCAGCTTCGGCGCGCACTGCATCGAGGAACCAGACTTTGTTACACACGGCCTCGAGCAGCTCGACATCGTGCGAAATCATAATCAAGCCGCCCTCATGCTTACTGAGGAATTCGCGCAGCCAGGTAATCGAATCCGCATCGAGGTGGTTCGTCGGTTCGTCGAGAAGCAGCGTCGTGGCGGACTTGCCCGAGCCTTCGGTAGCGGCGAAGAGAATCTGCGCAAGCTCGACGCGGCGGCGCTGACCACCCGAAAGCGTCTTCAGCGGCTGGTCGAGTACGCGCTCCGGCAACCCCAGCGCGTCGCAAATGCGGGCTGCCTCGGCGTTCGCCTCGTAGCCGCCGAGGTCGTGGTAGCGCTCCTCGAGACGCGAAAACTTCCTAATCGCCGCATCGCGCTTGGTGTCAGTGGTCGCGGTCTCCATGATCTCCTGTTGGCGATCCATGCTGCGGCGGATTTGGTCAAGACCTCGCGCCGACAGCACACGGTCGCGGGCGGAGATGTCGATGTTGCCCTCGCGCGAGTCCTGTGGCAGGTAACCAATCAAGCCAGAGCGCACTACTGAACCGCCGTAGGGTTCAGTTTCACCGGAGAGAATACGCATAGTCGTCGTTTTGCCAGCACCATTTCGCCCGACGAGTCCAATCCGGTCTCCCGGCTGGACGCGCAGCTGCTCACCCGGCGCAGTGAGCAGGGTACGGGCGCCGACTCGGACTTCAAGGTCATGGGTCACAATCACGAACGAGTAGCCTACCAGTTATGACTTCATTTCCCGTGACCGCCTCCGTCGTCGGCCTCGGACCCGCCGGAAGAATCGCCGCCCACCGTGCATCCGCTCGCGGCTGGGATGTCACCGCTTATGACCCAGCCGGTGGCACACTGCCCTCGACGATTGGTCTCTGGTGCGACCAACTCCCCGACTGGTTGCCCAGCGACTTCCTCGCCGCCACCTTTCAACCCAGCGTCATTCTTGCCGACGGCACCGAACGTCAGCTCGCCCGCAACTACGGCGTTGTTAACAAGGACTGCCTGCAAGAACTTGGCGGTTTCCACATCGAACGCCGCGCACTCACCGATTCCGAAACCACGGGTACTGACATCACAATTGTCACCACCGGGCGCACGCACGCCGCAGTCGGGCGAGGTGGGCAGGTACGGCAGCTCGCCATCGGGCACATCTTTTCGCTTGACGACGTCCCCAGCGCCCACCGCCGCGCAGTTTTCATGGACTTCACTCCGGCTGAACCGGTTGACCCAGCGACAGAGCCGGCTAGTTTCTCCTATCGCATTTTCTTGGATGACAGGACCTTCCTCATTGAAGAGACCATTCTCGCTACTCCGACTCCTATGGTTGACGGGTATCGTGGCGAAGCCGGTGCGCCAGTCGGCAGCGGCGGTGAGGCCGATGACTCCGTACTTCTAGCGCTGTTGCGTAGACGCCAAAGTGCACGGTTGAAGTCCCTGGGGCTTTCGGAAGATCTGGCCATCGACGAAGAAGTGGTGTCCTTTCCCCTACTGGCAAACCTTCCCTCTCGCCGCGGTGACGTGACGCACAGTGGACCATCCATGGGCACTCTCTTCGGCTTTGCTGGTGGTTGGATGCATCCTGCCACTGGTTACTCGGTGGGTTCGGTTATCGAAGATGTCGACCGCTTCTTGGCCGATATGGAAAAGAAGGGAAGCCGGACGCTGGGGACGTCGTTAAGCATGCGATTGCAGCGATGGCTACGCGAACGTGGGCTCGCGGCGTTGCTGGGGTTCGATGCACGACAGACGGGTGCGTTTTTCCGGGCGTTCTTTTCGTTGCCGGAGAAGGACATTTTTGCCTATTTGATAGGGACATCCCCACTGACGACGCTTCGCGCTATGGCGAAAGTGGCCGTGCCTTTGCTGAAAATGAGTCCGCGTACGTGCGGAAAGCTCATCGCTGGGTTTGTGCGGGGACCTGGGAGATGGAGAACTCGTTGACCGGGAGCATATACATCAGCCGATTTGTGGGGTGATACCAACAATTAAAGCGGTGTGGTTTTTGCATTCACCGGAGTACAAACGCTTATGATAAATGAATGACTTCGACGCAATCTGAGGAGACTTCCTCACAAAACCATAAGCTTCAGCGCAGGCTGAGAGCTCGCCACCTGAACATGATTGCCATTGGTGGTGCCATTGGTACGGGCCTGTTTGTTGCCTCCGGTGCGACCATTTCGCAGGCCGGTCCAGGCGGTGCGCTTATCGCTTACGCTCTTATCGGCATCATGGTGTGGCTGGTTATGCAGTCTCTCGGCGAGATGGCCGCTTACCTGCCGGTGCCCGGTTCCTTCCAGGAGTACGGTCGCCGATACGTCTCAGAATCCTTCGGCTTTGCCATGGGCTGGAACTACTGGTTTAACTGGGCGATTACTGTGGCCGCAGAGCTCGTCGCTGCTGCGCTGGTGATGCGCTATTGGTTCCCGGATGTGCCTTCAATCATCTGGTCCGCGCTCTTCCTCGCGATTCTATTCGGGCTGAATGCCCTGTCCGCACGTGCATTCGGCGAGGGTGAGTTTTGGTTTGCGACCATCAAGGTCATTACCGTCATCGTCTTCCTCGTTCTTGGTGTCGGCATGATTTTCGGCATCTTGGGCGGGTCCTCCCCCGGCTTCGAAAACTGGACCACGGGCGACGCCCCATTCGTCAATGGCGGAATGGGACTGTTGGCTGTCTTCGTCGTAGCCGGATACTCCTTCCAGGGCACCGAGATGGTTGGTGTAGCAGCAGGTGAGGCCGAGGATCCTGAGCGTACGATTCCCCGCGCGATTCGCACTATCTTCTGGCGTATCCTGCTGTTCTACATCGGTGCCATCGCTGTTATTGGTTTCCTTATTGCGTACACGGACCCGAATCTTCTGAACGCCGCCGAGGACAACATTTCCATTTCACCGTTCACCCTGGTCTTTGAACGCGCAGGTATCGCGATTGCCGCTGGCCTGATGAACGCTGTCATTCTGACTTCGGTCTTGTCCGCGGGTAACTCCGGTATGTATGTGTCCACTCGTATGCTGTTTTCCCTGGCCCGCCAGGGACACGCTCCGCGTTACTTCGGCAAGCTTTCCGGGCACGGCGTTCCGCTGCGCGCTCTGATTGC
Source organism: Corynebacterium sp. HFH0082 (assembly GCF_000411235.1). Lineage (NCBI taxonomy): Bacteria > Bacillati > Actinomycetota > Actinomycetes > Mycobacteriales > Corynebacteriaceae > Corynebacterium > Corynebacterium sp. HFH0082. The sequence goes on along the minus strand of NZ_KE150404.1, from coordinate 1,768,954 downwards.
CACCGCTGTGATCGGTATGGCTGGCTTCATTACTTCATTGGTAGGCGATGGCGTGGCGTACACCTTCTTGTTGACACTTTCTGCGCTCGCGGGCTTTATCACCTGGTTTGGCATCTCTTACAGTCACTACCGCTTCCGCAAGTGTCTGAAGGCCCAGAACATCCCGTTGGGTTCGCTTCCCTACAAGGCGAACTTTTTCCCTGCCGGTGCTGTGCTGGCACTGATTATGTGCTTCTTTGTGGTGGCCGGACAGGCACTTGATCCGATCCGCACTGGCGAAAATATCTTCGCTATCCTCACTCCGTACCTGGGTATTCCGGTATTCGTCCTGCTGTGGTTCATCCATAAGAAGGTCACGGGCTCCAAGCTCGTTGACCCGGCCACCGCAGACATGAGTCGCGAATAGCTGCGAAGAGCTGTGAATAGATGCGAGTAGCTATGCATCTCGCATCTAACTCTCACAACTTGGATTAGCAGTCGAAGACAATAGCGACCCCGCTTGGCACTTTTCAGTGCCAGGTGGGGTCGTTTTTAACTCCGAGTCGGACAGCTTGAAAAAATTGCGGGGATGCTCGTGTGAATACGGGCTGCAGATGTGAAACTGTGCAAGTTTATGACGCTTTCAGGCCATTTTTTGAGCCATTTTTGACATAAATGCAGTCAGTAACTCGCATCGCCCTACCGATCCCGGCCATAAACGCAGTCAGCAACTCAAAAAACAAACGAAAAAGTGCCTAGCTGAACGAGCCAGGAGCTCGTCGCCAAGCACTTTTAACGTAGCGGTTCTCTAATCACCGCTGTCACTGATCATCTAGACCGAGAAGCCGAGAGCGCGCATCTGCTCGCGGCCGTCCTCAGTGATCATGTGTGGGCCCCATGCCGGAGACCAGACCCAGTTGAGGCGGAAGTCGCGGATACCCTCGACCTTCATAACCTCGGAGGCAGTCTGGTCGGTGAGCATATCGGTCAGCGGGCAGGCCGGGGACGTGAGTGTCATGAAGATAGCGGCAATGTCGCCTTCTTCAATCCAGATGTCATATACCAGGCCCAGGTCCACGACGTTGACTCCGAGTTCCGGATCAACAACCTCGTACATTGCCTCTTCAACCTGGATGGCCAGCTTGTTATCGGCTTCGGTCTGCTCCGGTGCCGGCGGGACGGTGATGGACTCGTACGCATCCCCCTCATCAATGGGAGCACCAGTAGTCATGGTGTCCTCGTCGACAGCATCAGGCTGTGCGGGCGAGGTGGCGTCATTAGCGATTGGTTCAGTCATGGCGATGGCCTTCCTCGTCATTGGTAACGGTTACAGTCGCGGTACCAACGCCGTTGCCTTCAGCAGCGTTGGCCAGGGCCTCAGCGGTTGCGGCCTGGAAAGCTTTCCATCCGAGAAGTGCGCACTTCACGCGGGCGGGGTACTTAGAAACTCCAGCGAAGGCAATCCCATCGCCGATAATGTCCTCATCGCCCTCAATCTTGCCTCGGGAGGTGACCATCTTCTCGAACTCGGCAAGCTTGGCCATGGCCTCGTCGACAGTCTTGCCGACAATCTCCTCAGCCATAACTGAGGTAGAGGCTTGCGAGATAGAACAGCCCACGGCGTCATAGGAGACGTCATTGACGACGGTGAGGTCGTCGTTCAGAGTGACGCGAAGCGTGAGTTCATCGCCACACGACGGGTTGACGTGATGCACTTCCGTATTGAAAGGCTCCCGCAAACCCGCATGCTGCGGATGCTTGTAGTGATCCAGGATAACTTCCTGGTACATCTGCTCGAGCTTCATGTCCTTCTCCTTTCTTAAAGTTACGGGGTGACACCGAAGAACTTCTGTGCATGGCGCACTGCGTCGGCAAGCGCCTGAACGTCCTCTTCCGTGTTGTAGATGTAGAAGGATGCCCGGGCGGTCGACTGGGCGTTGAGGATCTGGTGAATCGGCCACGCGCAATGGTGACCGACGCGGATGCACACGCCCTGGTCGTCTAAAACCTGGCCAAGATCGTGCGGGTGAATGCCCTCGACCTTGAAGGAGACTGCAGAGCCACGCTGTTCTGGAGTAGTCGGACCGATGATGGTCACGCCATCAATTTCCTGCAGCTTCTCCAGTGCGAGCGCGGTCAGGTGGTGCTCATGAGCAGCTACCTTATCCATACCGATGGCATCCAGGTACTTCACCGCAGCACCCAGGCCGACGACCTGGGAGGTCATCATGGTACCCGCCTCGAAGCGCTGCGGAGGCGCCGCGAAGGTGGTCTTCTCCATGGTGACGACCTCAATCATCGAGCCACCAGTGAGGAACGGCGGCAGTGCCTCGAGCAGTTCCCGGCGACCGTAGAGCGCGCCGACCCCGTTGGGGCCGAGCATCTTGTGGCCGGAGAACGCCAGGAAGTCCACATCGAGCTCCTTGACGTCGACAGGCATATGCGGCACCGACTGGCAGGCATCGAGGACTACCAGCGCTCCGACCTCGCGAGCACGGCGCACCATTTCCTTCACATCGGTTACTGCACCGGTGACGTTTGACTGATGGGTAAAGGCCACAACTTTGGTCTTCTCGCTGAGCTCCAGCGAGTCCATATCAATGCGGCCGTCTTCAGTCACGCCATACCAACGCAGTGTCGCACCAGTGCGGCGAGCCAGCTCCTGCCACGGCACCAAGTTCGCGTGATGCTCCAGCTCAGTGACGACAATCTCGTCACCCTCGCCGACCTGGTACTGACCTGCGCGGTCGTCGCCAAGCACGAATGCCACTGTGTTCAACGCTTCGGTGGCGTTCTTGGTGAAGACCAGCTCGTCATAGTCGGCGCCGATGAAGCCTGCAATGGCTTCGCGGGCATCTTCGTAGGCGTCCGTGGCCTCCTCAGCAATCTCGTAGGCACCGCGGTGCACCGGTGCATTGTGGTGGGTTAGGAACTCCACCTCAGCATCGATGACTTGCTTGGGGCGCTGCGAGGTCGCTCCGGAATCCAGGTAGACCAGCCGCTTTCCGTCACGGACAGTGCGCGACAGAATCGGAAAGTCCTCGCGGAGTGATGGGCTGAGTAGTTCGGCGTTAGGCATTGATGTACTTCTCGTAGCCGTGCTCTTCCAGCTCGTCTGCAAGCTCCGGGCCACCGGAGGTGATGAAGCGACCATCGTGGAAGACGTGGACGAAGTCCGGCTTCACGTAGTTCAGGATGCGCTGGTAGTGAGTAATGATCAGAATGCCGCCGTCGTTTTCGTCCTGGTAGCGGTTAATGCCGTCAGAGACAACGCGCAGAGCGTCGACGTCCAGGCCGGAGTCGGTCTCGTCCAGGATGGCGAACTTCGGCTTCAGCAGGTCGAGCTGCAGAATCTCGTGACGCTTCTTCTCGCCACCGGAGAAGCCCTCGTTGACGGAGCGCTCGGAGAACGACGAATCGATCTCCAGGTCAGCCATTGCCTCACGGACCTCCTTGACCCAGTGGCGCAGCTTCGGAGCCTCGCCGCGGACAGCGGTTGCTGCAGAGCGCAGGAAGTTGGACATGGACACGCCGGTGACCTCGACCGGGTACTGCATTGCCAGGAAGAGCCCAGCGCGAGCGCGCTCGTCGACGCTCATCTCCAGCACGTTTTCGCCGTCGAGGAGAATCTCGCCCTCGGTGACTTCGTAACGCGGGTGACCTGCGATGGTGTAGCTCAGGGTGGATTTACCAGAGCCGTTCGGCCCCATCACAGCGTGGGTTTCGCCGGAGTTGATCGTCAGGTTGACGCCCTTCAAAATCTCCTTGGGCTCGGCGGACTCATCGGTCGGCAGCACCTGCGCGTGGAGGTTACGGATTTCCAAAGTGCTCATAGTGAAATCTTTTCCTTTAATCGGTGTAAGTGGCCTGTCCCCCGGCACTTCCGGGTTGACAGGACGGAAAGGGTGAGAAAGAAGATAAGCGGTTAGAAGCCAGCGGTGTTGAGCTCTTCGTCAACGAGCTTTTCAAGCTTCTCGCGAACGGACTCGACCGGAATCAGGTTGATGACCTCGCTGAAGAAGCCGCGAACCACCAGACGGCGAGCGGCCAGCTCCGGAATACCGCGCGAGAGCAGGTAGAAGAGCTGTTCCTCGTCGAAGCGGCCAACGGTGGCAGCGTGCCCAGCACCGGCAATCTCACCGGTTTCAATTTCCAGGTTCGGAACTGCGTCGGCACGCGCGCCTTCGGTGAGCAGCAGGTTGCGGTTGAGCTCGTAGGTGTCGGTGCCCGTCGCTTCTGCACGAATGAGCACGTCTCCCACCCACGCGGTGCGGGCCTCACGATGAGCGACATTCGGCTCGCCCTGCAGCGCGCCCTTGTACATCACGTTGGAGCGGCAGTTCGGCACAGCGTGGTCGACCAGCATGCGGTTTTCAAAGTACTGACCGGCATCAGCGAAGTACACGCCCAGCAGATCGACGTCGCCGCCGGGTGCCGTGAAAGCAACGCGCGGAACGATACGGACAACCTCGCCGCCAAACGTTGCGACAGTGTGGCGCAGCGTAGCATCGCGGCCGACACGAACGTGGTGCGCAGAGCCATGAACGGCATCTTCGTTCCAGTTCACCATGGTCACGACGCCCAGCTTGGCGCCGTCGCCGATTACGAACTCGATGTTGTCCGCGAACGTGCCACTGCCTCGGTAGTTAATGACGCAGACGGCCTCGGCATGGGACTGCACGTCAATGACAATGTGGCCGTAGGACACCTTGTCCTCGCCCGGACCATCGATGTCGATGACGACAGGCTCCTTGGACACCGAGTTCTTCGCGAAGGTCACGATGTGCGCATCGTCGAAGTTGGAGTACGCCTGTGCTGCCACGCGGTCCGTTGGGGCGCCGGCGCGACCAAGGCGCTCGTCGTCACGCTTGACGACGTCCACAGCGACGCCATCCTGACCAGCAGTCTCGACCGAAATTGAGGCTGCAACCGGCTCTGCTGCGGTGCCGTTGTGGAGACCGCGGAGCTTACGCAGCGGCGTGAACTTCCACTCTTCATCCTTGCCATGCGGCACGGCGAAGTCCTCCACGTTGAAGGATGAGAAAACGTCGCCCTTGTTCGCCAGCACGCGACGGCTATGAGCAGCCTGGTTTTCGTTGTTAATCGTCGTAGTCATTGGTATTAACCGACCGAACCTTCCATCTGCAGTTCAATGAGGCGGTTGAGCTCGAGGGCGTATTCCATCGGGAGCTCCTTGGCGATGGGCTCGACAAAGCCGCGCACGACCATGGCCATTGCATCTTCTTCTTCGATGCCGCGACTCATCAGGTAGAAAAGCTGATCGTCAGAGACCTTGGAAACCGTTGCCTCGTGGCCGAGGGTGACGTCGTCCTCGCGGACATCCACGTATGGGTACGTGTCCGAACGTGAAATCGTGTCCACCAGGAGTGCGTCACACTCGACGTTGGAGTGCGAGTGCTTGGCACCCTTGTTGACCTGCACCAGACCGCGGTAGGCAGCGCGGCCACCGTTGCGGGCCACGGACTTGGACACGATGTTGGAGCTCGTGTGCGGAGCCATGTGCACCATCTTGGCGCCGGTGTCCTGGAACTGGCCCTCGCCAGCCATAGCCACGGACAGCACCTCGCCCTTGGCATGCGGACCGGTCATCCACACTGCCGGGTACTTCATGGTGACCTTGGAACCGATGTTGCCGTCAATCCACTCCATGGTTGCGCCCTCTTCGCACTTGGTGCGCTTGGTAACCAGGTTGTAGACGTTGTTCGACCAGTTCTGGATCGTGGTGTAGCGGCAGCGGCCACCCTTCTTCACGATGATCTCCACAACAGCCGAGTGCAGCGAGTCGGACTTGTAAATCGGAGCGGTACAGCCCTCGACGTAGTGCACGTAGGCATCTTCGTCGACAATAATGAGCGTGCGCTCGAACTGTCCCATGTTTTCCGTGTTGATACGGAAGTATGCCTGCAGCGGGATGTCCACGTGGACGCCCTTCGGCACGTAAATGAAGGAGCCGCCGGACCAGACTGCGGTGTTAAGAGCGGAGAACTTGTTGTCACCGGACGGAATGACGGTGCCGAAGTACTCCTTAAACAGCTCCGGGTGCTCCTTGAGAGCGGTGTCGGTGTCCAGGAAGATAACGCCCTGGGCCTCCAGATCCTCGCGAATCTGGTGGTAGACAACCTCAGACTCGTACTGAGCGGCGACACCTGCGACCAGGCGCTGCTTCTCAGCCTCCGGAATGCCGAGCTTGTCGTAGGTGTTCTTAATATCCTCCGGCAGGTCTTCCCAGGTCTGGGCCTGCTTCTCGGTGGAGCGAACGAAGTACTTAATGTTGTCGAAGTCGATGCCCGACAGATCCGCGCCCCAGGTGGGCAGCGGCTTGCGGTCGAAGATTTCCAAAGCCTTCAAGCGACGTTCAAGCATCCACTCCGGCTCGTTCTTCTTAGCCGAAATATCGCGAACGACCGCTTCAGACAGGCCACGCTTCGCGGAAGCGCCAGCGGTATCCGGGTCGTGCCAACCGAACTGGTAGGCACCAATGGACTCGATAATCTCTTCGTCAGTCTGCGGAGTGGCAGCCTTCGTGGATTCAGCCACGTCGGTGGAGTTCTCATGGGCGAGGGTCATTCTCCGCTCCTTTCTTGTGGCGATTCAGTAAGTGTCTTTGTTACGGGAGTGAGTGGGATATTCGTAGTGCAGATACCGTTTCCATCAGCGATAGTCGCCAACGGTTGGGTGTGCTGACCTAATAATTTACTAACGGCTTCATGCTCCGCCGCGCAGAGCTCCGGAAACTCGGAGGCTACGTGGCTAATTGGGCAATGGTGCTGGCAAATCTGCACGCCGCCAGTGTTCTGGTTGATAGTTGCCGCGTACCCGGCCCGTCGGAAAGCATCGACGACGGCCTCTACGACCTCTTCCTTCTCTGCGTACTGCCCCACTGGGGTGACGCCGAGCAGAATGTCATCAATGCGCTGACGGGCAAACTGGGCAACTGCCTGCTCACCACCGGCCTTGCGCAGTGCGGTCAGAGCTGCACTGGCAAGATCGTCGTAAGCGTGCCCGAATCTAGCGCGGCCCCGATCTGTCAGGCGATAGGACTTTGCTGGCCTGCCTCGGCCCCGGGGGCCGGTGCTGGGTGCCGGAGCGGTTTCGGCAAGACCTTCGTCCACCAGAATGTCAATATGACGGCGGACGCCTGCAGCGGATAGTCCCAGGGTGTCTGCGATAAAAGTCGCGGACGCCGGGTTGTGTTCCAGAAGCAATTGGAGAATGCGCTTGCGCGTATCACCATCATTGACTGTCGGCTTCCGATCTGCCATGACTGGTGAGTCACCTCCTGCGATTGGACTGCTGGATAATAATGGGTGTCTAGGTGGCTCAGCGAGGCAAGTATCCCACTTGCGCCGCTGGTGTATTAGACAACATAATTGTGTCGTAATTGGGCCACAATGTCCAACGCATTTAAATATCAATGCAACGTCGCTGATTAGAACGCCCTTTCGGCGTGTCGAATCGTCTACTATGTGACCTTGTGAAAACTAACCGACCTACCTCGCGCCGCTCGTCCACCTTCGACGACGCTCTCGGGGTGCGTGACGCCATTCCGAAAATTGGTCTGGCCGGTTCTAGGTCGGCAACCCTCCACCAGGGCTCAGAACAGCCGCTCCAACACCGCATCAATTACCGCGAACTCCGACGCTTCACCTGGTTGCGTTGGCTGGGTACTCTCGGGGCGGTCTTTATTATGGTCGCCGGGATTGGCGCAGGCGCGACACCGGTGGTTGGAAATGAGTTTTGGGGTACACCACTTGGGCTAATCCTCGGTCGAATGTTGGTGGCAACGACAATCGTCACCTTCGTGGGCATTGGCATGTTAGTCACAGCCTGGTTGGGTGTCGGCGCTTTCGTTCTGGCCGGTGCGCGGACTCGTGTCACCGCAGTGACTACTCCGATGCTCATACGCACCTACGCGGCATGGGTATTGCCCTTGATGTTTACCGCTCCCCTGTTTACACAGGATATCTATTCCTATTTGGCGCAGGCTGCAATTGTGGAGCGGGGTATGGATCCCTACCTCGCAGGGCCTGTTGACCTATTGGGAGCCAACGACCCACTTGCCCGATCGGTGCCATTGATTTGGTCGCACTCTCCGAGCCCATACGGTCCCACGGCCCTCGCAGTGGCATGGGGTATCGCCAAGATAACCAGCGACGGGGTAATCGCTTCCGTCTTTCTGCATCGACTCGTCGCCATTGTTTCGCTTCTCGTGGTGTCCTGGGCGCTGGTGCAGCTTGGTCGCCGCTGCGGCGTTAGCTCTCAGTTCACCCTCTGGCTGGGCACGCTCAATCCGCTGGTATTGCTGCACCTGGTGGGCGGTATCCACAATGAGGCCCTGCTGCTGGCTCTCCTGCTCGTTGGTCTCGAACTGTGTCTGCGAGCTATCCACGGCCCTGCGCAATCGATGGTGCCCGATGAGCTGCCAGAACCCGGACCAATCGGACACGAGAACCAAAGCCGAGGTAGATCGTGGGCGCTGTATGCAGGCGGTATCGTGCTCATCAGTCTCGCCGGAATGGTCAAAGTCACTGGTTTTGTGGCGCTCGGCTTCGCCGGCATGTGGCTGGCCCGAAAGTTTGGCAGCACCTGGAAGGCCGTTGTTCTTTCCGCGGTAGTGACGGGCGCAATAACCGTCGTCACGGCAGTCGTTGTTTCCTTAGGAACTGGTCTGGGCTTTGGTTGGATCACCGCGCAGGGTGGCGCCGCAACGGTGCGCAGTTGGATGTCGTTGACTACCCTGCTCGGGATTATCGCTGGTTTCTTCGGCAGGCTTCTGGGGCTCGGCGATATCAGCGACAGTGCTTTGCTGTTTACCCGCGGCATTGGCGTAGTGCTGGTGGCTGCCTGGCTCCTGCGCATGCTGTTAGCGACGTTCCGTGGTCGCATTCACCCGCTCGGTGGCTACGGCCTGGCGATGTTCGCTCTAGTAATCCTCTTCCCCGTCGTGCACCCCTGGTACCTGCTATGGGCCATCGTGCCCCTGTCCGCTTGGGCCAACCGGGTACAATTTCGCATTGCCGTGGTTCTGTACTCGGCAATTTTCAGTTTTGTAGTACTACCACGCGGCCTGGGGTTGCCTCCGGGCACCGTCGCTCAGATTTACCTACTGGCGTTGGTATTCTTCGTCGCAGTCATGTTCGTCATCTTGGCGTACTCGACGCGATCTAAGGTATTTCGCCTTCATTAAAACTGTGAGATTAGACTGACTAACCGTGAATAACGCTGCCAATTCTCCTGCTCTGCGCCTTGAGAACGTAACGAAGAAATTCGATGACGTTGAGGCTGTATCAGACCTTTCGCTTTCCCTGGATCGAGGTAGGGTTCTTGCGCTCCTCGGCCCCAACGGCGCTGGTAAGACCACAACCGTTGAAATGTGTGAGGGCTTCATCAAGCCGGATGAAGGGCGAATTCGCATTCTCGATCTCGATCCGGTCACTCAAACCACAGCACTGCGCAGCCGCATTGGCATCATGCTCCAGGGCGGAGGTGCCTACCCCGGTGTTCGCGTTGGCGAAATGCTGAACCTCGTTGCCAGTTACTCCGCAAACCCGCTGGACACTGATTGGCTCCTTGAAGTCGTTGGCCTAGAACGCCATCGTAAGACGAACTACCGCAGGCTCTCTGGCGGTCAGCAGCAGCGACTGTCGCTTGCATGTGCCCTGGTCGGACGCCCGGAGCTTGTGTTCCTCGACGAGCCGACAGCAGGCCTCGATGCTCAGTCCCGTCTAGCCGTCTGGGATCTCATCTCGTCGCTGCGCCGTGATGGGGTCACCGTGGTCCTGACAACGCACCTCATGGACGAGGCCGAATCGCTTGCCGACGACGTTGCGATTATCGACCGGGGCCATTTAGTTGTGGCCGGTACCACCGAGGAGATCACTAGCGCAGGCGCATCGGCTCTCCAGGGAACGTCGTCAAGCACTGCTATGAAGATCAGCGTTCGAGGCAGCCTTGACTTCGAAGAGGTCAACCGCAACTTCAGCGAGTCCGGTCTTCCACAGCGTCTGCAGCGTTCTGGCGGTGGAGAGTTTTCCCTGATTGGTGAGGCTTCACCGCGCGCCTTGACTGTCTTGGCGCAGAGTTGCGAGCAGCAAGAGGTGTTGATCACCTCGTTGAATAGGGCGACGCAATCGCTTGAAGATGTCTTCTTGCAGATCACTGGAACGGAGATGAGGAGCTAATGACTACCGCACCGAGGTCTGATGCCTCCCGCTTTGCGAAGGGCACTTTCGCCCCAGCGCCACAGCGTTCGGACATGGCGAAGTTGGTCATGTCGCAGGCGTGGTTGGAGACGAAGCTCTTCTGGCGACATGGTGAGCAAATGCTCCTCACCATCATTATCCCGTTGGCGATGCTCATCGGCCTGGTGATGGTGCCGGTGTTGGAACTCGATGATCCGCTCGAGCGTATCTTCCCCATGGTGCTGGCGATTTCCGTCATGTCTGCAGGGTTTACCGGACAGGCAATTGCCGTGGGCTTTGACCGCCGTTACGGAGCCCTGAAGCGCATCGGCGCCTCAGGCGTGCCACCCTGGGGCATTATCGCAGGCAAGATTGTGTCGGTTTGCACCACCGTCACGTTGCAGTACGTACTGTTTAGTCTCGTGGGGCTCTCCCTTGGCGCAGAGCTGTCGATTGGCGGCTGGCTGCTGGCTTATGTGGGGATGCTTCTGGGAACGTTCGTCTTTACCTCATTGGGCTTGCTCATGGGCGGTACGTTGGGAGCCGAGCTAATCCTAGGTCTGGCCAACCTGATCTGGTTCATCCTCATTGGTGCTACTACGTATGTGGCCGTTGCGCCATCGTTAGATGACATCAGCTCTGTACTGCTACACCTATTGCCGTCCGTCGCGCTTACCGACGTGATCTCCGCGGCATTGGCCATGTCCGTCCATTGGCCAGCTGTCGGGGTGCTGATTGTGTGGGGTGTCCTTGGCGCTGCACTGGCGGCTCGCTGGTTCCGTTTTGATATGCCGAATGACTAGGAATCTATCGGGGAGTCTGCATAGAAAAGCGCAGCCCAACGCAGGGGTTTCGCTTATTACCATTTTCCGCCAGCATGGGTAGAATTTCTTAATGTGAATACTGCAGATCGAAGTTTGCCCCTATCGTTTTTGCCGCTGACACCAATCGGGCGCCAGAAGCTCTATGCCCTGCTGGTTTTGATTGCACAGGCGGCAATTGCGGTAACCGGTTCTATCGTCCGTGTTACTGGTTCAGGTCTCGGTTGTGCTTCGTGGCCTGAATGTCACCCAGGCAGCTTCGTTCCTGTCGCGGGGGAAGCAGAAATGCTCCATCAGATTATTGAGTTTGGCAACCGGCTGCTCACCTTTGTGCTGGTTGCTCTGACACTTCTGCTCTTCCTTTCGGTTATGCGTGTCGGTCGCCGTCAGGAAATCAAGTTGCTGGCCTTCCTCAACGGTCTCGGCGTTATCGTCCAGGCTGTTATCGGCGGTATCTCCGTTTGGGTTGACCTGAAGTGGTACGCCGTAGCGCTGCACTTCCTGCCTTCGATGATTCTGGTCTGGCTCGCTGGCATGCTTTTCGTCAAGATTTCTGAGCCTGATGACGGCACTGCTACCCGCATGTACCCGCGCTATCTGCGCTATCTGGCTGCCGCCTCCGGCCTGGCCCTGACGATGACGCTGATTACCGGAACTATGGTCACCGGTGCGGGACCACACGCTGGAGATGCTTCGGTGCTCCCGGAGGATCGCCTCCAGCTACCGATTGTTGACCTGGCACATATCCACGCTGGTTTTATGTACCTCTACCTTGGCCTGGTTATCGGCCTCATTTTCGGTCTGCTGGCCTCGGAAGCCTTTGCACCTGTGCGTAAGGTTGCCATCGCACTCGTTGTGTTCATTTTGGCTCAGGGCGTAGTTGGAATGATTCAGTACTGGTCCGGTGTACCGGAGGCATTGGTGCCGGTTCACGTTGCCGGATCTGGTATCTGCACCGCTTTGACTGCAGTACTTTTCCAGCACGGTTACCGCACTGTCGGTGGGAGCGCAGAAGTCACTGGCTCGCTTGAAGGCGATGCGGCTGCCGCCACTGTTGCTTCGGAGAAGAACGTCGAGGTTACCGCGTAGCTAGCTGCCGGTCAGCGGCTGTGTTAACGACTGTAGTTACCGGCCGTTGATTCCTGCTCGAACCGCCTAAACACGCGCTTTGGTTGTGCGTGTTTAGGCGGTTCTGCTGTCTGCTCGGCTCCGTGTGCTCGGATGTGCGTTTCCCAGTGGCTAGCGGGCTGCGCGGGCTGCGCGGGCGGTGCAAGGGGGCGGTCTGCCCACCTATCGATCCGAGTTACTGACTATGTTTATGACAGAAATCGCGCGAAAAATTGCCTGAAAGTGGCATAAACTCGCACAGTTTCACGTTTGCAGCCCGTGCCCATCTCCACACACAAAAAGAGGCCCTTCCCGCAACCGGAAAGGGCCTCTTCAAAGGAGCTCAGCAGCTGACCTAGAACATGCTCGAAATTGTCTGCAATCCGAGTACGGCATCGAGAGAAAGCGCCACACAGACGATAGACAAGTAGTTGTTCGACATGAAGAACAGCTTCATCGGCTTAATCTTGCCACCGGTCTTAACGTGACGGTGCAGGTCAATGGCGCCCCACAGGAACCAGGCACCAGCGCCAACCGAGCCAATCAGATAAATCCAACCAGCGTACGGAACCAACAGCAGAGTGGTAATCACGGTTGCAGCAGTGTAGTAAATAATGCGCTTGGAAACGACGATGGCCGGCTTGACCACTGGCATCATCGGCACGCCAGCGGCCTTGTAATCCTCCTTGTAGCGAAGCCCCAGCGCCCAGGTGTGCGGCGGAGTCCAGAAGAAGATGAGCAGGAACAGGATGAAAGCCTGCCACCAGTGAGCGAGCCCCGTAATCTCCGGATTGTTGTCAGTGATGACGGCCCAGCCAACCATCACCGGCATACAACCCGCAGCGCCACCCCAGATTACGTTCTGATCAGTTCGGCGCTTCAGCCACAACGTGTAGACGAAGATGTAGAACGCAATCGTAATCAGAATGAAAACGGCGGCCAGCAGCGAGTTACATAGCAGCCACAGCCAGAGGAACGACGCAATCATCAAGATGGTGCCGAAAATTGCTGCCGCGCGACGGCTAACCTGGTTGCGCGCGAGCGGGCGCCGACGAGTGCGGCGCATCTTCTGGTCAATGTCGTAATCCATGACCATGTTGAAGGTGTGCGCTGCCGCTGCACCCATCCAACCACCGAACAGGGTGAGAAGAATCAGTCCAACGTGTACATGGCCGCGATCAGCCTGAAGCATTGCGGGAATGGCCGCGACGAGCAGGAGCTCAATAATTCTTGGCTTAGTCAGTGCAATATACGCCTTGACTGTTTCCAACAAAGCAATGTCCCTTTCACGCGCCATAAACAAAGCCCCCCCGTCTACAGATAGTCGGATGCAACGGTCGGAAAGTTCCCGACGAGTTTTTCCGCAAAATAAAATGAGGGGCAGGCAATCAGTTTACCGATAATCATAACGGTTCCAATAATGACCGTCGTAAAGCATGTGCGGCGCGCCCTCTGATACTTACCTTCGAGCTATTCTGCCCGGTTTAAACCGAGCGCACGTATTCCTAGTTAGTATGGAAGAGATCTTTACTCATCCATTTGGATACTAGGAGTCATTCACGTGACACTGTCGACTGAGCATGAAGCACGGGTTGTTCGCAACTACCCCTCGGACTGGTCTGACTTGGACACGAAGGCCGTAGATACGGCTCGTGTGCTGGCTGCCGACGCCGTGGAAAAGGCAGGTTCGGGACATCCCGGCACTGCGATGAGCCTCGCACCGCTAGCTTACTCTCTCTACCAGCGCGTTATGCGCCATGACCCGAAGGATACGAAGTGGATCGGCCGTGACCGTTTCATTCTCTCCTGTGGTCACACCTCTCTGACGCAGTACGTCCAGCTCTACCTCGGCGGTTTTGGCCTGGAGCTCGATGATCTGAAGGCGCTGCGTACGTGGGACGCTCTCACCCCGGGCCACCCGGAGTACGGCCACACTGACGGCGTGGAAATCACCACTGGTCCGCTGGGTCAGGGTCTGGCTTCGGCTGTCGGTTTCGCCATGGCTTCACGACGGGAACGTGGGCTGTTCGACCCGGAAGCTGCTCCGGGCGACTCTCCGTTCGACCACTACGTGTACGTCATTGCTTCTGATGGTGACGTTCAGGAGGGTGTCACTGCCGAGGCCTGCTCGCTGGCCGGCACTCAGCAGCTGGGCAACCTGATTGTCTTCTGGGATGATAACGGCATCTCCATCGAGGACGACACCACTATTGCTTTCACCGAGAATGTGGCGGACCGCTACCGTGCTTACGGCTGGCAGGTCATTGAGGTCGACGGCGGCGAGGACGTCGCAGCACTCGAGGCTGCTGTCGAGGAGGCCAAGAAGGATACGGAGCGTCCGACCTTCATTCGCGTTCGCACTGTGATCGCTTACCCGGCTCCGACCAAGATGAACACCGGCGCTTCGCACGGTGCTGCTCTTGGTGGCGAGGAGATTGCTGGCATCAAGGAAGCTCTCGGCTTCGATACCGATAAGAGCTTTGACGTCGCTGACGAGGTCATTGAGCACACCCGCAAGCTGGTTGAGCGAGGTGCTGAGGCTCACGCACAGTGGCAGGTTAAGTTCGACGAGTGGGCTGCGGCCAACCCGGAGCGCAAGGCGCTGCTGGATCGTCTGACCGCCGGCGAGCTGCCAGAGGACTTCGACGCTGAGCTGCCGACCTGGGAGCCGGACGAGAAGGGCGTTGCCACCCGCAAGGCTTCTGAGGCTGCGCTGCAGGCACTGGGTAAGTCCCTGCCGGAGCTGTGGGGTGGCTCAGCTGACCTGGCTGGCTCCAACAACACTGTCCTGAAGGGCGAGCCGTCCTTCGGTCCGAAGTCCATCACCACCGGCACCTGGACCACCGACCCGTACGGCCGTAACCTGCACTTCGGTATCCGTGAGCACGCCATGGGGTCGATTCTCAACGGCATTCTGCTCCACGGTGGGACCCGTCCGTACGGCGGCACGTTCCTTATCTTCTCGGACTACATGCGTCCGGCTGTCCGCCTAGCATCGCTGATGGGCATCTCCCCTATTTACGTCTGGACTCACGACTCCATTGGTCTGGGCGAAGACGGTCCGACGCACCAGCCTGTTGAGCAGCTGGCTTCGCTGCGCGCTATCCCGGGTGTGTCCACTGTCCGCCCGGCTGACGCTAACGAGACCGCTCAGGCTTGGGCCGCTGTTCTTCAGGGAGAGGCAGGCCCGAAGGCTCTGGCTCTGACCCGCCAGAACGTTCCGGTCCTGGAAGGTACCAAGGAGAAGGCCGCTGAGGGCGTCCGTCGTGGTGCGTACGTGCTTGTCGACGGTGCCAAGGAGACCCCGGACGTCATCCTGATGGCTACCGGTTCGGAAGTTCACCTCGCTGTCGAAGCTGCTGACAAGCTGGCTGAGGAAGGCGTCAGCGCCCGCGTTGTCTCCGTTCCGTGTCTTGACTGGTTCGAGCAGCAGGACGATGCCTACCGCGAGCAGGTTCTGCCGAAGTCCGTCCGCGCTCGTGTCTCGGTTGAGGCCGGTATTGCAATGCCGTGGTACCGCCACCTGGGTGATGCTGGTCGCGCTGTCTCCCTGGAGCACTTCGGTGCATCGGCTCCGTACAAGGAGCTGTTCGAGAAGTTCGGCATCACAGCAGAGGCTGTTGTCGATGCCGCCAAGGAGTCCATCGAGGCTGCTAAGTAAGTTTGTTAAAACCTGGCGCTATCGGCCGTTGTCGGGACGGGATTTGTGAAAACCGTACCGCGCTCCGGTAGCGCCAGTATTGTTTGTGACGCACAGTAGTTTAAGGACATACAACTTTTAGCGAAGTCTTTAGGCAACGAAGCGGTATTGACAGAAAGGCGTTAAACACTATGGGAAACACCACGATGGAAGCGCTCGCCAAGGTAGGGACTTCGGCGTGGCTCGACGATCTTTCGCGCCAGCGCCTCACCTCGGGCGATTTGAAAAATCTTATTGAAGAGCTTCGGGTTGTCGGTGTCACTACTAACCCGGCAATCTTCTCTTCGGCGATGACCGCCGGTGAGGATTACGACTCTCAGCTGGCGCAGCTCACTGAAGAGGGTGCGAACCCGGCAGATGCTGTGTTCGCGATGGCAATCGACGACGTCCGCGATGCCTGTGACCTTTTCGCTGGTGTATCCGAAGAAACCGACGGTGTCGATGGCCGTGTGTCCATCGAGGTCGATCCTCGCTACGCCGACAACTACGAGGCCACGATTGCGCAGGCCCGTAAGCTCTGGGAGCGCGTCGGCAAGCAGAACGCGATGATTAAGATTCCGGCGACCGATGCTTCCCTGCCGGCTGTCACCCAGGCTCTGTCCGAGGGAATCTCGGTAAACGTCACCCTGGTTTTCTCGGTGGAGCGTTACCTGCAGGTCATTGATGCGTTCATCGAGGGCATTGAGCGTGCGAAGGACAACGGCGTGGACCTGGCTTCGGTCCACTCTGTTGCGTCGCTGTTTGTTTCCCGCGTTGACACCGAAATCGATGCTCGCCTGGACAAGATCGGCTCCGAGGAGGCCCTGGCTCTGCGCGGCAAGGCTGGTCTGGCCAATGCCCGTGCAGCTTACGCCAAGTTCGAGGAGACTTTCTCGGCGCAGAATATTCGCTGGGCACAGCTGGAAAACGCCGGTGCTAAGCCGCAGCGCCTGCTGTGGGCTTCGACCGGTGTGAAGAACCCGGCTTACCCGGACACCCTCTACGTCACTGAGCTGGCTGCACCGCAGACTGTGAATACCATGCCGGAGAAGACGCTGCGTGCTGCCGCGGGCTTCGAGGGCGAGGTTCGCGACGCCGTCAGCGGCCAGGGTGACGCAGCCAATGCCGTTATGACTCAGCTCAGCGAGATTGGCATCGACCTCGATGACGTCTTCGCTGTCCTGGAGCGCGAGGGCGTGGAGAAGTTCGTGGACTCCTGGCAATCCTTGCTCGAGTCGATTGCACAGCGCATGGAGCAGCTGAAGTAAGCCTGCTGATTATCTAGGGGCCTGTTGGTAGTGGCTGCGTTTCTGGCTGGCGCCAGCAGGTCGCCTGGCGATCCGAGTTACTGACTGCGGTTATGTCAAAAACGGCCCGGTAGGTTCAGGCGGTGAATGCATCACCACTTTCGACCAGGAGAAGTAGTGAAGCAAACCCGCCGAACGAAATACAGTGCCATCAAACCGATTGCGCTTCAACACATTGCCAACGGGGCATCAGCAAGCGCGGTTGGGCGCGATTTAGCGATTCCCTCACCAACTGTCAGGCGGTGGGCGCGACAAGCCGGAATTGCGATTCAGCACCAATCGCACTGCCCGAAGTTATCGATGATGGATAAGCATCGCGTGATCTACGAGATGCTTATGGCCGGCTCATATAGTGTTGCCGAGATTGCCGCGCAGGCTGGGGTGTGCACAACCACGGTGTATAATCGGCGGGCTAGTTTAACCACTATGAATACCCGCAGTCGGATAACACCTGGTGATGTATCTCGTGTTGGCGCTGGTCGGCGGCTAGGGCTGGCGGAACGCTTAATTATTGCCGATTGCCTGCGGGCAGGTCATTCGCACCGGCGTATCGCCCAGATAGTCTGTCGTAGTCAATCCACTATCAGTCGTGAAATCGCACGCAACAGCGTCGATGGTATCTACGATGCCTATCACGCTGATCAGGCCAGCCGCGGGCGTCTTGCTCGTCCAAAGCCGCGCAAACTCGATGACAATCGATTCTTACGCGCCCAGGTTGTCGATCTGCTCAACCGTGGCGCCTCGCCGCGTCAGGCCAGTGGCAGGTTGGCTGCACTGTGGGGTGATAATACGTCCATGACTATTAGCCACGAGTCGATTTACCAGGCCCTTTACGTACAAGGGGCAGGCAGCTTGCGCAAAGAACTTGTGTTTGAAAAGTCCTGCCGGACTACCCGGCCAGGGCGTAAACCCCGCTCGCTTCTCGCAGGGGTGCCCAAGCCACGTGGAAAACGCTGGACTCATGATGCCAATATTTCACTTCGCCCAGCCGAAGCCAATGATCGTGCGGTGCCTGGTCATTGGGAAGGCGATTTGATTATTGGCGCAGATGGCACCAGTGCTTTAGCGACGTTGGTGGAACGCCGCAGCAGGTTTGTGCTGCTCGGCAGACTCGGCACTGACCATACTGCCGCCAGTGTCAATGAGGTGATGGTACGGATGATTCGTCGGCTCAAAGAGTCGATGGACACCACGATTTCGACGTTGACCTGGGATCAGGGAGTGGAGTTTGCCAAACACACGGAGTTTTCTGTCGCGGAGAATATCCAGGTGTTTTTCGCCGATCCGCATTCGCCGTGGCAGCGAGGTAGCAATGAGCGGATGAATCGGGATATCCGGTTTTATTTCCCCAAAGGCACCAACTTTACCGATGTCACCGACCAAGAGGTCGCCGAGGCGGAAGCATTGCTGAATAACCGGCCGCGGGTAGTGCTCGACGGGTTAACTCCCCGGGAGGTAATCTCTGGTGTTATCCATGATGCAATGACCGCCTGACCCTACCGCCCGAAAAATAGCCTGAAGGTGTCATAAACTTGCACAGTTTCACATCTGCAGCCCGTAACTTTTGGGGTTGTCAGTTTCGGTTCGCCTGTTGTGTTACTTAACCCGCATTTTCAACGTTGGACATGAAAAAGCTCCCCGCGCAGGGGAGCTTTTTTGATGGAGCTAGGACGCGGCGAAGGCGGGGCGCACAGTGGGCAGCGGGCGTTTCTCTTCCTTTAATGCCCAGGCCATCACGAACGCAGAGATTACGGTGATGATTGAGGCAAAGATCGGCACAGCCGGCCAGGGGGCGCCCGGTACGGAGTCGGTCACGTCCAGCAGATAGCTAAAGAGGAAGAGCGTGACCAGGGCCAGGCCAATGGTGATCGATCCTGCACGAGTGCCCTTCGCGCCGGCGACGGTGCCGACTGCGGTGCTCGCCACGGTAGCCATGAGGAAGCTCAAGAAGACGCACAGCGCGGTGAGCAGAACTGTGGTGTAGTTCTGCCCGGAATCCTCAATCATGTACAGCTCCCCGTTAGTGTCCGGAAACAGGGCCGGTCCGGAGGTGACAATGAAGCTATCGAATCCGCGGTAGTAACCGGACTTGTTCTGTTCGATGACCATCGCCGTGACGATGAAGGCGGTAGCCACCAACGATGTGCCCAAGATTGCGATGATTGCGGAGCGTACCCAGCGGGCGGTGCTCACGCCGTAGTCACGCAGGGTGACCGAACGCCGGGCTGTGATGAGGAAGAGGATGCCCAGCGCGATAATGCCAAGCAAGGTGTTGCCGGTTCCGCTGCCTACGAGCATGCGCCCGAAGGCCGAGTACAGGATGGCCACGGCGGCAACACCGAGGAAGGTTTTCTTGTTGGTCGCGATGAAAGCTCCGGTGCTCATTTCTTGCTCCGTTCGATGTAGGAGGAGGGGCTTGCGAGGTCGATGAGGGCCGCGGGGTCGAGGTAGCTCACCTCAACGCCGAGGGCGCGGGCATGCGCAGCGGCAGACGAACTGAGCTCTGTAGCCAGGATTGCCTCGCAGCGCTCGCCGAGGGTTTTCTTAGCGAGCACTGGGCTGGCCACCTGCGCCACGAGATCCGTAGGGCCTCGCAGCACCGGATGGCTAGCGCGCAGCTTATCGACGTCATAGGGCCCGTACGCATCCTGCTTGTGGATGACAATCAAGGTGTCGACTAGGCCGGCTAGATCCTGGGAGTGCTGCGAGGTGACCACAAGGTTGGCCGATTCGGCCGAGTCGATAAGCATGCCGCGCAATGTGGCGCGGTGCTCGACATCGAGGCCGTTGAAGGGCTCGTCGAAAAGCAATGCTTCCTTGCCCGATGCCAGGGTGGCAGCGGCGATGAGCAGCTGGCGCTGGCCCAGGCTGAGCTTTTTGATTGGGGTGTCAGCGGGGAAATCGAGGAGGGACTCCGCGTGGGGCACATCGAGCTGATCCCAGCCGGTGCGCAGGATCTGGAAATATTCGCGCGGGGTGGCACCGAAGACCTGGGTGTCGGGTGCAGCCTTCGCCAGGGCCGCTGTAGGCATCTGCGCGAGGGTACGCAGCAGGTAGTAGGTCTTGCCGGCGCCGTTGGGGCCAATCACGCCGTAGATACTCATTTCTCCTCCTCCAGCATGGCGATGATGTCGTGGAGCGTGAGGCCGAGAATGCCGGCCTCCGCTTTTAATGGCTCGATGTAGGTGCGCTGGAACGCTTCACGACGCTCAGCGCGAATGCGCTCACGGGCATCTGGAGTGACAAACATTCCGAGTCCTCTTTTCTTCTCCACAAGCCCCACCATCGACAGTTCCGTCATGGCCTTGGCGGCCGTGGTTGGGTTGACCTGATAAAACTCCGAGAGCTCCTTGGTTGAAGGGGCACGATCCTCAGCCGAGAGCTCCCCGGACAAAATCATTGATTTCAGATCCTCGGCGATCTGGACGTAGATGGGCCGAGGGTCCGCCTCCTTCGCCTGCATATACACCTCCGTGGTTTATGGGTATACCACCTAGGTCATAAACCTAAGGCAGAAGAAAGGGACCCGTCAAGGCCCCATCGGAGGAATCGGAAACGATTCCACCGGACTTTTCTCGATATGACATTATGTAAACCGTGAGTGATTCTCTGCAACGCAACGATTCGAACTCCCCTACTGCCAGCTCTCCGCACAACGGAGACGACAGCACCAACCACGACGGATACATCAACCCGCTGCGCGACCCGCAGGATAAACGCTTGCCGCGTATTGCGGGTCCGGGCGGCATGGTGATTTTCGGAGTGACGGGCGATCTGGCCCGAAAGAAGCTTCTGCCTGCCATTTACGATCTGGCCAACCGCGGTCTGCTGCCTGCCTCCTTCGCGTTAGTTGGCTACGGTCGTCGCGAATGGTCGAAACAGGACTTTGAGGATTATGTGCGCACCGCAGTGGAACAGGGCGCCCGCACAGACTTCCGTGAGAGTGTCTGGCAGCGCCTGGCTGAGGGCATTCACTTTGTCACCGGTACCTTCACCGATGACGAGGCCTTCGATCGCCTGGCCGCACAACTTGAGGAGCTCGATCGCTCCCGCGGCACCGCTGGCAACTGGGCCTACTACCTGTCCATTCCGCCAGCTAACTTCCCCGATGTCTGTCATCAGCTCGATCGTTCGGGGCTGGCGCAGTCGGGCGAGGATTATTGGCGTCGCGTGATTATTGAGAAGCCATTCGGCCACGACCTAGCCTCCGCTCAGGAACTCAACCGGATTGTGAACTCGGTCTTCCCAGAAGACGCTGTGTTCCGCATCGACCACTACCTGGGCAAGGAAACCGTCCAGAACATTCTGGCCATGCGTTTTGCCAACCAGTTGTTCGATCCGATGTGGAATTCTCACTACATTGACCACGTCCAGATCACCATGGCCGAGGACATTGGTTTGGGCGGTCGCGCCGGCTACTACGACGGTATCGGTGCAGCTCGTGACGTGATTCAGAACCACCTACTCCAGCTCCTGGCGCTGGTGGCAATGGAAGAGCCCATCGCCTTTACCCCGGAAGAGCTGCAGGCGGAAAAGATTAAGGTTCTGCGTGCCGTCGAGCCAGTGCGTCCGTTTTCGAAATACACCGCTCGTGGCCAGTACACGGCGGATTGGCAGGGCAGCAACTTCGTGCCGGGGCTGCGCGATGAGGAAGGCTTCGACCCCGAATCCACGACCGAGACCTACGCCGCCTGTACGCTGCAGATCAACTCCCGTCGTTGGGCCGGTGTCCCCTTCTACCTGCGCACCGGCAAGCGCCTCGGCCGCCGCGTCACTGAAATTGCGCTGGTCTTTAAGTCCGCACCTCACCTGCCCTTCGCAGAGACAATGACTGCCGCTCTCGGCCAGAACGCAATGGTCATCCGTGTTCAGCCAGACGAAGGCGTGCTCATGCGCTTCGGCTCGAAGGTCCCGGGCTCGGCCATGGAGGTGCGCGATGTCAACATGGACTTCTCCTACTCCGAGGTGTTTACCGAGCAGTCGCCAGAGGCCTACGAGCGCCTAATTCTGGATGCGCTTCTCGACGAGGCCAGCCTCTTCCCCACCAACGAGGAAGTCGAGCTGTCCTGGAAGATTCTTGACCCCATCATCGAGTACTGGGCCAAGCGCGGTCGTCCCGAGGGCTACCCCGCAGGTTCGTGGGGGCCTTCCTCCGCTGACCACATGCTCGAGCGCGACGGTCGCGCTTGGCGACGGCCATAGGTTGCCAACCTCTCACTTCTTAAGAGTTTTCTGACAGAAAGAACACTTTCATGATCGTCAATTTGCCAGATACTGACACCGCGAGCATTGCTCGTCAGTTGGTGCAGCTTCGAGAGCAGGGCGGCATTGTCACCACAGGACGTGTCCTCACCTTGATTGTTTTGGCCAAGAGCGAAGACGACCTGGAAAACATTATTTCCACGGTCAACTCCGTTTCCCGCGAGCACCCATCCCGTGTGCTGGTATTGGTCTCCGATGATCCACGCCTGGACAATCGCCTTGACGCGGAACTCCGCGTCGGTGGTGATGCCGGTGCCGCTGAGATCGTCGTTATGCACATGTCCGGAGAGATTGGTCAGCACCACAGCTCTGTGGTGACTCCCCTGCTGCTGCCGGATACGCCGGTCGTGGCGTGGTGGCCTTCTGAGGCGCCGCAGGTCCCAGCGGCGACACCAATCGGCCGAATTGCCCAGCGCCGTATCACCGATTCACTGTGTGACCCGAATAGCAACGCTATCTACACGCGCCGTACGGGCTACACGCCCGGCGATTCCGACCTGAGCTGGTCGCGGCTGACGAACTGGCGCGGTGTGTTGGCATCCGCTTTCGACTTGCCGCCGCACTCGCCGGTGACCTCCGTGTCCATTTACGGCCCACAGGACTCGCCATCGGTCGAGGTCGCCGCTGGATGGTTGGCAGATCGCCTGGGGCTGCCGGTCAACCGTTACTCCACCGGTGAGAAGAAGATTCCGGTGGACGAAAAGGGCCGCGCCAAGCCACCGGTGACCTCCGTCGCCTTTGAGCGTGAAAATGGCCAGACTTTGCGCATCGATATTGAGAGCGCCACCACTGCATCAGTCACCAACGGAGAAAAGCCCCCGTTCAAGGTCGCAGTATCGCGTCCAACACGCTCCGAATGTTTGGCAGAGGAGCTGCGTCACCTCGACCACGATACTGCCTACGGACGTGCCCTGCGTGGCCTCAGCCAGATTCACACGGTGGGAATGCAACCTCCGACGTCCACAACAACTAGCTTCGCTAACGAACCAGGAGTCTCTGACAAGTGACCACCGATAACGCGTCGAATACCGTCCCTGCCCCTCAGTTCCACCGCGCCGCTGACCAGGCGGGCATCGTCGAGGCTGCACGTCAGCGCTTCATCGATGCGGTTGTCGCCGTCCTACATGGCAACGCCTCTCCGGTCACCGATGACGGTTTCGTACGCGTCGTTCTCACCGGTGGCGGCGCGGGTACCGCTTTGCTCAGTGCGCTTGCCGACGATTCCGGAGACATCGACTGGAACCGAGTCCTGGTGTTCTTCGGAGATGAACGCTTTGTCGCTGCCGACTCGGCAGATCGCAATGCGTTGGCTGCTCGTAAGCGTCTCTTGTCCCCTGTCGGCGTGCCGGAGGAAAACATCTTCGAGTTTGCCGCTGCCGACAGCGGCGTGACCACCACGGAGGCCGCCGAAAGCTACGAAGCTATCGTTCGGGAGAAGGCTCCAAATGGCTTTGACCTTCACCTTCTTGGTATGGGCGGAGAGGGACACATCAACTCGATTTTCCCACATACCGCAGCGCTGGCTGAGCAGGAACGCTTGGTCGTGGACGTGCATAACTGCCCGAAGCCACCGCCGACCCGCATCACGTTGACGATGCCGGCCATCGCCAGCTCTCAGCGTGTGTGGCTACTTGTAGCGGGCGGCGAAAAGGCTGAGGCAATTGCAGCTATCGCTCAGCAGGACGACCCAGCGCAGTGGCCGGCGGCCGGGGTTCGCGGTGTTCAGGAAACCGTTGTCTTTGTTGACGATGCTGCGGCTGCGCAGCTCTAGGCTTCCGCTTCACCGCTAACAGCCCAGAAACAGCAAATTCCCGTCGATAAGCGAAATGCTATCGACGGGAATTTTTATTGCTTAAAGGCCTGCGGTGGGGCGTGCTGCGTGCGGAACCTACCAGCCGAAAGTATTGAACAGCAGCAACAGGACAATGCAGAGCAACCAGATAATCACGGTCACAATAGTGACGCGGTCAAGGTTCTTCTCCACCACAGTCGAACCGGACAGATTCGACTGCATGCCGCCACCAAAGAGGCTGGACAGTCCGCCACCCTTACCCTTGTGGAGCAGGATGAACAGCGTCATCAGGATGGATGTGATGACCAGGACAATCTGAATGGCGAGGTACACGCGCACTTCCTTTTGAAACGTCGCTTCTTTAAGAACTCCAACTATACTAGCGCAATTGCTCCGCTGGCTAGGTATCCCTAGCCGTATCCCTAGGCGAATTCCTAGCCGGAGTTGCGCAGTGCAGTTGCCAGACCATTCATGGTCAGCTGAATGCCCCGACGCACCTTGTCGCGATTATCGCCGGCACGGTAACGACGCAGCATCTCCAGCTGGATGATGTTCAGCGGCATAAGGTACGGGAAGCGCATGTCCACCGAGCGCCTGAGCAGCGGGTTGTCCTTCAGCAGGTGCTTGTACCCGGTTACCTTCAGGAACATCTCCAAAGTCAGGTCGAACTCAGCCTTGATGATGCCGTAGATGCGCTCACCGTCGGCCTTATCTTGGCACAGGCTAGCGTAGGCGCGCGCCAGGTTGAGGTCAGCCTTGGACATGACCTGCGCCATGTTCGACAGCACCGAATTGAAGAACGGCCAAATCTCGTTGAGCTGACGGAGCTCAGCCAGGCGGGAACCGTCTTCGTCCTCGCCGATCCACTCCTGCAGTGCAGAGCCGACACCAAACCAGCCCGGCACCATAGAACGCTGCTGCGACCAGGACAGTACCCACGGAATTGCGCGCAGGTCAGAAATGGTCTGGGTCTGCTTGCGTGAGGTCGGACGCGAACCGATGTTCAGGCTGCCGATCTCATCGACCGGGGTCGACGACGTGAAGAAGTCAATAAAGCCCGGGTCCTCGTGCATGAGCTTCGAGTAGGCCTCGCGAGACAGGTCGGAAATCTCCGACATAATCTCGTGGGCGCGAGCCGGGTTCTTCAGGTCATCGACGTCGAGCAGAGTCGACTCAATCGTTGCCGAAACCAGCGCGGCGAGGTTCCTGCGTGCCGCTGCAGGGTGACCGTACTTGGCAGAGATAATCTCGCCCTGCTCGGTGATACGCACCGACCCCTGGACTGCGCCGGAAGGCTGCGCCAGGATTGCCTCGTAGGACGGACCGCCACCACGGCCGACAGTACCTCCGCGGCCATGGAAGAGACGCAGGCGAATGTCGTTGTCCTTCGCGGCTGCCACGATGGCGACCTCCGCGTCGTAAAGCGCCCAGTTTGCAGCGAAGTACCCGCCGTCCTTGTTGGAGTCGGAGTAGCCGAGCATGACTTCCTGCAGATCTCCGCGTGCGGACACGTATGCGCGGTAGACCGGAATGTCCCACGCAGCACGCAGGACGTCGGCACCAGCCTGCAGGTCTTCGATGGTTTCGAACAGCGGGATGACGTCAACAGAACCGGTCGGCTGCGAGCCATTCGGGCGAATCAGACCGACTTCCTTGAGCAGAATCATCGGCTCCAGCAGGTCGGAGACCGATGTACACATCGAAATGATGCAGTGCGGTACCGCGTCGTGACCGTACTTGCGCACCGCACGAGATGCCGCACGCATAATGCCTAGCTCGCGAGCCGTAGCTTCGGAAAGATCTGCGGAAGTCGAAACCAGCGGACGGGAGGACTGCAGTTCCTTGGTCAGCAGTTCGACCTTGTCGGCTTCCTTCAATCCCGCGTAGTTGTCCACCACACCGGCAGCGGAGAACAGCTCGGTGAGGATTTCCTCATGAGAGTCCGAATTCTGGCGGATATCAATCGAGTACAGGTGGAAACCAAATACTTCGACTGAATCAATCAGATCGCGCAGGCGGTGATCGGCGATGAGGTCATCGTGGCTGGACCGCAGTGAGTCGTCGATAATCGAGAGCTCTTCAAGTAGCTCCTCGGCGCTGTCATACGGAGTGAATTCCGACCAGTCGCCCTCAATGATGGACTCGTCGAAGAAGTTCACCGCTGTTGCCGCCACGCGACCGCGGATACCGTGAACCGCACGACGGTACGGTTCATCTTCGCGGTTTGGTACGTCATTGTGGCCTCGGCTGGCCAAGGCGACTAGATCCACGGTGACCTTGGTCAGGCGATCGCTGAGACTGAGCTCGCGCTCCAGCAGATGCAACTGCGAGAAGTAGTGACGCAGGATGGTACCCGCTGCCCTATCGGAGGCGTAGCGCAGCGTCTCCTCTGTCACGTATGGGTTACCGTCGTGGTCGCCGCCGATCCACGATCCCATGCGAATCGTTGGGTTAGCCGGCAGCTTGTTGCCGCCGAGCTGACGCAAGTGCTTGACGACGTCTCGGTTAATCTGTGGCACAGCTTCCAGCAGAGAAAGCTGGTAGTAGCGAAGACCAACCTCGACCTCGTCGCGAATATCCGGGCGATTCATGCGAATCAGAGCCGTTTGCCACAGCGTAAGGATACGGCGACGGATATCGGCATCAATCTCAGCAAGTCGGTCCGCGGTACGTGCATTCAACGGGGCTGCCTGGATCTCGTGGCGGCGACGCATTGCGGCCGTGATGTGCTTCTGCACATCGAACACTGTGCGACGACGAGTTTCCGTTGGGTGTGCGGTCAGAACCGGGACGACCTCAATGTGGTCCATCATGTCCGCAATGGCGCTGCTGGAAACCTTGGCGTCGCGAAGCTTCTGCCATGTTGCCTCCAGTGTGGAGTCCTTCGGCGGATCGCCAGCATCAAGAGAGGCCTCGATGCCCAGCTCCTCGTGCAAATCCTCAGCGAGGTTGGCCAAAAGTGCGAAGTGCGTGAAAGCACGGATGACCGGGCTTGCCTCGGCCGGGTCAATATCGCGGAAGAGGCCGGTGAGCTTCTCGATGTCGCCATCGCCACGATGGAGTTCGAAGGCTGCGCGGCGAGCATTTTCGACCAGGTTAAAGACCTCGTCACCCTCTTGCTCGCGGATTACCTGCCCAAGAATTCGACCCAGGTGGCGAATATCCTCCCAGAGCAAGTCCTGCTGCTTCGCGGTAGCGGTCGATGAAGATTGCTCATTGCTTGCAGTGTGTCGGTCAGTGTCACGATGTACTTGTTCGTTCATTGAGCACGTCCTTTGAAAATTGCCGGGCATTCCAAGTAGAAAGCCTCGGGAAATGTATTGCGCTAAAACATTGCCAGTCGGTGTGCCTGGGTTGAGTCCGCCTAAAGGCAATAACCCCGAATCGGTTTTATGAGGATCAATAAAACCAATCCGGGGTCGCGCATGGCGCCTATCTTATCAGTTGTTCTGAATTTATATGCACTTAGGCGTTCTGAGCGGCATCTGCAGCAAGTGCGCAGAGCTTCGCGAATGCTTCACCGTCGAGCGAAGCGCCACCGACGAGGCCGCCGTCGACATCGGGCTTGCCGACGATCTCAGCGACGTTCTCGGCCTTGACGGAACCACCGTAGAGGATGCGCATTTCCTTTGCGATGTTCTCGTCCGCAATTTCAGCGACGGTCTCGCGGATAGCTGCACAGACTTCCTGAGCGTCTGCAGCCGATGCGACCTTACCGGTGCCGATAGCCCAGACCGGCTCGTAAGCGATGACGGTCTTGGCCAGCTCAGCGTTGGTCAGGTTAGCCAGGGATCCCTTGACCTGAGAGACAACGTAATCGACGTGCTCTTCGGCCTCTCGGACCTCCAGCGGCTCGCCGACACAGACGATTGGGTTCATGCCCTCGCGCAGTGCTGCCTTGGCCTTCTTTGCGACCAGCTCATCGTCCTCTGCGTGCATATCGCGACGCTCGGAGTGACCAACGACGACCCAGGTGCAGCCGAGCTTTGCCAGCATCGATGCGGAAATCTCGCCGGTGTAAGCGCCGGACTCGTGGACTGAGACATCCTGCGCGCCGTAAGTGACGCCGAGCTTATCGCCCTCAACCAGAGTCTGGACCGAACGCAGGTCGGTAAACGGCGGGATGACAGCGACGTCAACCTTGTCGTAGTACTCCTTCGGCAGAGCGAACGCGAGTTTCTGCACCACACCGATAGCCTCGAGATGGTTCAGGTTCATCTTCCAGTTACCAGCAATAAATGGTGTACGTGCCATAGTGGTGGAATTCACTTCCCTATCAACTAGCGGATTTTTAAGCGATGAAAATCCGGTGGTGGAAAAATCTTAGTCTTCCAGGACGGAGACGCCCGGCAGAGTCTTACCCTCGAGGAACTCCAGCGAAGCGCCACCACCGGTGGAGATGTGGCTGAAGCCGTCCTCGTTCAACCCCAGAGTACGTACTGCCGCTGCGGAGTCGCCGCCACCGACGACGGAGAAGCAACCGTTGTTAGTGGTGGCATCGATGATGGCCTGTGCAACCTCGCGGGTGCCAGCTGCGAAAGCCTCCATCTCGAACACGCCCATCGGGCCGTTCCAGAACACAGTCTTGGACTCAGCGAGCACCTTGCCGAATGCCTCGGCGGAAGCCGGTCCGATGTCCAGGCCCATCCAGCCTTCCGGAATCTCGGTGGCGTCTACCACCTTGTTTTCAGCGTCTGCAGCGAACTTGTCAGCCACAACTACGTCGGTTGGCAGAACGATCTTATCGCCGTAGCGGTCCAGGAGATCCTTACAGGTGTCAATCATCTCTTCCTGCAGCAGGGATGCGCCAACGGCGTAGCCCTTGGCAGCCAGGAAGGTGAAGCACATGCCGCCGCCGATGACCAGGGAGTCAACCTTCGGCGCGAGAGCCTCAATAACGCCCAGCTTGTCGGAAACCTTGGAACCGCCGAGCACGACGGTGTACGGCTTCTCCGGGGTCTCTGCAACCTTGCGCAGAACCTCAAGCTCAGCCTGAACCAGATTGCCGGCGTAGTGCGGCAGCTTCTTAGCGATGTCGAAGACGGAAGCCTGGGCGCGGTGAACAACACCGAAACCGTCAGAAACAAATGCTCCGTCCGGAACAAGTGCAGCCAGCTCGGCTGCGAACTCGGCGCGCTCTGCCTCGTCCTTGGAGGTCTCGCGCGGATCGAAGCGGACGTTCTCCAACAAGAGTACATCGCCCTCGGTCAGGCCATTAGCGCGCTCGTGCGCGTCCTCACCGGAGACATCACCGGCGAGCGCGACGTACTGCTCCAGGCGCTCAGACAGCGCCTCAGCGACCGGGGCCAGGGAGAACTCGGACTTAACCTCGCCCTTCGGGCGACCCAGGTGAGCCATAACAACGACCTTGGCACCGGCCTCGACAAGCGCGGACAGGGTGGGCAGCGAAGCATCGATTCGACCCGGATCGGTGATAACGCCGTCCTTCAACGGAACGTTAAAGTCGGAGCGGACGAGGACGTAACGGCCTTCAATACCTTCGTTGATCAGGTCTTTGACAGTCTTAACAGTCATCTCAATGAAATCCTTGTGAAAGTGTGTAAAAAACGGGCCGTGGGTGGCGTGCCCTACTCAGGCACAACCACCCCGGCCCGTTCGGGGTCTGGGATTAACCAGGTGAGTTATTAGAGGCGCTCACCGACGTAGACAGCCAGGTCGACGAGGCGGTTGGAGTAGCCCCACTCGTTGTCGTACCAGGAGACAACCTTGACCTGATCGCCGATGACCTTGGTCAGCGGTGCGTCGAAGATAGAGGAACGCGGGTCGCCCTCGATGTCCTTGGAAACGATTGGGTCCTCGTTGTAGCCCAGAACACCCTTGAGCTCGCCCTCAGCAGCTTCCTTGATGGCAGCATTAACGGACTCGACGGTGACCTCGCTCTTCGCAGTGAAGGTCAGGTCGGTGACAGAGCCGGTCGGAGTCGGAACACGCAGTGCGTAGCCGTCCAGCAGCCCCTTGAGCTGCGGCAGAACCAGAGCGACTGCCTTTGCAGCACCGGTGGAGGTCGGAACAATGTTCAGAGCAGCAGCGCGGGCGCGACGCAGGTCCTTGTGCGGAGCGTCGTGCAGACGCTGGTCACCGGTGTATGCGTGGATGGTGGTCATGAGACCGCGCTCGATGCCGAACTTGTCGTCCAGGACCTTAGCCATCGGAGCCAGGCAGTTGGTGGTGCAAGAAGCGTTCGAAATGATGTTGTGCTTCTCCGGGTCGTAGTCAGTGTGGTTAACACCGACAACGAAGGTCGCGTCTTCGTTCTTAGCCGGAGCGGAGATGATGACCTTCTTGGCGCCAGCCTCGATGTGAGCCTTGGCAGCGTTGGCATCGGTGAAGAAACCGGTGGACTCAATGACGATGTCGACCTTGTGCTCGCCCCACGGCAGGTCCTTCGGGTCGCGCTCAGCGTATGCCGCGATGCGCTTGCCGTTGACGGTGAGGGACTCATCGTCGTAGGTGACCTCTGCGTCAAGCTTGCCCATGATGGAGTCGTACTTGAGCAGGTGAGCCAGGGTCTTGTTATCAGTGAGGTCGTTTACAGCAACGACTTCCAGGTCAGCGCCCGCAGCGAGCAGGGAGCGGAAGAAGTTGCGGCCAATGCGACCAAAACCGTTAATACCTACACGAACCGTCACAATAATCTCCTTAATGGATTGGCGAATCGATGCCACTTGTCAGGGCGCTGATTGCGCTCCAACAGGTTCACTACAGAAGTGTACGTTGGGTTTTTCATTCGCGCAGCGGTGGTTTGGTGCGAAAATCCCAAATAAACGGAGATTTATCAAAAATTACGCACCTGACTAGGCATAACAGGTGCTTTACTCGTCAACTTCTTTGTCAAAAAGTTCGTCTGTAACGACTGCAGTTGTGGGGGGAATTCCGAGTTCGTTTGCTCTTTTGTCCGCCATGGAGAGCAAACGGCGGATGCGTCCTGCGACGGCGTCCTTGGTCATTGGCGGATTGGCCAGCTGCCCAAGTTCTTCCAATGAAGCCTGCTTGTGCTCGATGCGCAGCTGTCCTGCAGACACCAAATGGTCTGGTACATCGTCACCGAGAATCTCTAAAGCACGCTCTACTCGCGCTGCTGCAATAACGGCCGCACGAGCCGAGCGCCGCAGGTTGGCATCGTCGAAGTTTGCCAAGCGGGTGGCCGTCGCTCGCACTTCACGACGCATTCGCTGTTCTTCCCACTGCAGGCGAGTAGTCTGGGCTCCCATTCGCGTCAGCAGCGCACCGATTGCATCGCCCTCTCGGATGATTACGCGATCGCCACCGCGGGACTTATTCTCCTTGCTCTTAGCCGTAATTCCGAGCCTACGAGCACATCCCACCAATGCGAGTGCCGCTTCAGCACAAGGAGCAGTGACTTCCAAAGCTGAGGAACGCCCCGGCTCAGTCAGTGAACCATGTGCCAAAAAAGCACCCCGCCATGCAGCTTCTTGATCAATTTTCTGCCCCATGATCAGCTTGCGTGGTAGCCCACGTACGGGACGTCCCGCAGAGTCAATCAGGCCAGTTTGCCTAACGACGAGTTCCGCGCCATCAGTTACCCGCACGATGTACTTCGAGGTCTTTCGCAAGCCACCGGGAGATAAGACATTGAGGCTGGCTTTGACATCGTAGAGTTCGGCCAGCATGGAGCGCAGGCGGCGTGCGACAGCGCCGGAATCCAACTCAGCCTCCAGCACAATCGAACCTGCCACCAGGTGGAGTCCTCCTGCGAAGCGGAACAGGGTCGCAATCTCCGCTGCCTGAGCGCTTTCCTGCGAAACTGACACGCGGGCTAGTTCGTCTTTGACCTTCGCCGTCAATGCCACGATGCTGTCCATCCTCATTTCATGTGTACGAGCTGGGTTTGGGCCTGGTTAATTTAGGTGAAATTAACCCCATTTGAGCTTTAGCAATAAACCTCAAGGATAGTATCCGGAACCAATCGAGTGGCAATTAGTTGATTGCCTGCTGCATCCCCGCAGGAGAATGCATAAAAACCCTCGATTGACAGGACGCTTTAGAGGAACTGATGAAGTGCGACAGCTAGTTTCTCCGGCGAATGCCGACCCGTCAGAGCTCCGTGGTCATCAACTTCTTGCACATCGGCGAAGACAACCTGCGCGTCTAGGCTATCCGCCGCTCGCTGCAGGTATTCTCGTTCGGTATCCGCGAGCGGCGTGTTGTCGTCGACAAGCACGTAATTGAGCTTCAAGTTAGGTGCATGCTGCGTGAGCATATGGATGTGCCGTTCGGAAGAAAAACCGGCGGTCTCCCCCGGCTCGGCGACAAGATTCAGCACCACGACGGTTGTGGCATTGGTTTCTTGCAGAGCGTCCCGCAGCCCGGGCACCTGAAGATGTGGCAGAACCGAAGTAAACCACGAACCCGGACCCAGCGTCACCAAATCGGCATTGAGGATAGCTTCAATGGCCTCCTCGGATGCCGGCGGAGTCTCAGGAATCAGCCGGATTCGGCGCACCTGGCCAGGTGTCGTGGCCACTGCGACCTGGCCACGGACCTGGCGCACAACGCGAGCATCCTGCTCCAAGCCAACGACTTCGGCCTCAATCTCTAGCGGGATCGGCGACATGGGCACGACGCGACCTCGGATTTGCAGCAACCGGCCAATTTCGTCAAGCGCGTCGACTTCATTTCCCATCACACTGGTGAGGCCAGCGATAATCAGATTGCCAATCGCATGCCCTGCCAGTGCGCCAGTTCCGCCAAAGCGGTGCTGCAGTGTCTTTTCCCACAGATCGCCTTTTTCCGTATCTGCGGAAAGCGCGGCGAGTGCCATGCGAAGGTCTCCAGGGGGAATCTGCCCCAGCTCACGACGAAGGCGACCCGAGGATCCGCCGTCGTCGGCAACTGTGACCACCGCTGTGACATGGTCCGCAACCTGACGGTCAGCTCTCAGCGTGGCAAATAGACCATGACCGCCACCCAGACTGGTAATTGATGTCAATTTCTACACCTCCACTAAAACCGCTAGTTGCGGTCAATATCGCGGTGGACGACGTTGACGTTGATCCCGGAAACTCCCTCGAGCTTCTTAGCCAGCGCCTCCGACATGGCCACACTTCGGTGATGGCCTCCGGTGCATCCCACAGCGATAGTCATAAAACCCTTGCCCTCACGGCGGTACCCGGGCAAAACCAATTCAATCAAGTTTGTGACGTTGTCCAAAAACCCCTGAGACTCAGGTTGGGACAGCACGTAGTCGGCCACGGCTTTGTTGGTACCGCGGCCCGCACGCAGCTCAGGTACCCAATAGGGATTGGGGAGAAAACGGACGTCGAAAAGCATGTCGGCATCGCGCGGCGCACCGTGCTTAAACCCAAAGGATTCGATGGTGATCTGCTGAATCTTGCTAGCGGTATCCGACAACTGATGCTCTAACTCACGGCGCAAATCGTGCACGCTCATGTCAGAGGTATCCACTACTAAATCCGACATGCCCTTTATTGGCAGCAACATCTGACGTTCAGCGGCAATACCCTGTGAAAGCGTGCCATTTTCCTGCAGCGGATGGGTGCGGCGGACAGAGTCGTAGCGGGCGATGAGGGTGTCGTCGTTGGCATCAAAGAAGATGACATAGGGCTGGCGCCCCTCATTGCGGAGTCCGTCGAGCACCTCCCCCAAACTGCCGGCGAACGCGCGCGAGCGCACGTCGGTGACGATAGCGAGGCGCTCTACTGGAGAGTCCGCCTCAAACGACAACTCGACCATGCGCATAATTAACTCCGGTGGCAGGTTGTCTGCGACATACCAGCCCATCTCCTCCAAGACGCTGGCGGCCGTATTGCGTCCGGAACCGGACATGCCGGTAATCAACACAAGTGACTTTTCAGCCTGAGGGGAATAACCCGAAGTAATCATGCCATCACTCTAATACAATTCCGCCCAACCGCTCTCGGTTTTACTAGCGGAAGTAAACCCCCTAGCACTGTTTCAAGTGCGGTTTTAGCCACTTGTTTACCTACTTCTACGCCTACTCTCCCGGACCGACATCCGAGTTTGGATCTGACGGCTTCTCGTCTGGATGGAGGTAATCGTAAACAGTTTTCGCGAGCATCGGCCCGAAACCAGCCACTTCTTCGATCTGCTCGACGCTGGCCTTCTTCAGCGCCGCAACGGAACCAAAGTGCTTGACCAACTCACTGCGGCGTGCTGGCCCCAGCCCCTTAATGCCATCAAGCACCGAAGAACGCATGCGTTTAGAGCGCTGCTGGCGGTGATAATTAATGGCAAAGCGGTGCGCCTCATCACGAATTCGCTGAATAAGGTACATCGCCTCCGAATTGCGCGGCAGAATGAGTGGCTCATCATCGTCGGGAATCCACAGCTCTTCTAAGCGCTTGGCAATCCCCACCAACGTCACATCGGTGACCTCGAGTTCATCGAGGACCGCCTGTGCGGCTGCGACCTGCGGTGCACCACCGTCGACGATGAACAACTGTGGCGGGTAGGCAAACTTGCGGTTACTCCGCGACTGCTCATCGACGGCATCAGTCGTCTCTTCGACGAACATCTCGCTTGCATCATCGGGCATGGCGAGCTTGTCCTCGTTATGGCGCAGAAAACGACGGCGCACCACCTCAGCGATAGAACCGACGTCGTCCGAGCGACCGTCACCCGCTGCATCTTTGATTCGGTAGCGGCGGTAGTCGGACTTCTTGGGCAATCCATCCTCGAAGACCACCAACGAGGCCACCACATCGGTGCCCTGAATATGCGAGATGTCAGTGCACTCGATGCGCAGCGGCGCTTCATCCATAAATAGCGCGTCCTGGAGTTCGGAGAGAGCCTGCGATCGAGTAGTTAGATCTCCACTTCGCTTTAGCTTGTGCTGGCGTAGCGCTTCAGCTGCATTTTTCTGCACGGTCTCCATGAGCGTCCGCTTGTCACCGCGTTGTGGGACGCGAATATCTACATTGGTGCCACGAATATCGGTCAAAAATGCAGTAACCTCGTCAAGATCGTCGGGCGTGGCCTGAACGAGAATTTCGCGTGGCACAACCTGGGCGGCAGTGGTTGATTCATCGCCGTCGACATCCGCGTGCTTGGCGGCGTCGCCATAGAACTGTGTCAGGAACTGCGTTAGCAGCCCACCCAAGCTGGGGTCAGTTTCTCCCTCTCGAAACTCCGTAGTCGCGTACTCGCCGGACTTCTCCACTACCCAGCCGCGCTGACCGTAAATACGTCCCGCCCGAACATGGAAAATCTGCACGGCCGCTTCCAGTTCGTCGGTTGCTAGCGCAATAAAGTCGGCATCGGCGGCGTCGGAAAGCACGACTGACTGCCGCTCCATGACCTTGTCGATGGCAGCGAGGTTGTCGCGCAGACTAGCGGCGCGCTCGAAGTCTAACTCGCCGGCAGCTTCCTCCATTTCCTTTTTTAAGCGCCTCGTGACCGGGCCCGTATTTCCCGACATGAAGCTGGTAAAACCACGGACAATTTCGCGGTGTTCCTCGGCACTGACACGGCCGACACAAGGCGCCGAGCATTTGTCGATATAGCCGAGCAAACAGGGCCGCCCCAGGGCTTGCTGCCGGTTGAAGACTCCCTTTGAACAGGTGCGGGCTGGGAAAACTCGTGTAAGCAAGTCGAGCGTTTCTCGGATAGCCCACGCGTGTGAATAAGGCCCGAAATAACGCACGCCCTTCCGGCGCGGTCCTCGGTAGAGAAAGAGCCGCGGGTACAGCTCTCCAACGCTGACGGCCAACATCGGATACGACTTGTCGTCGCGGTACATCACGTTGAACCGCGGATTAAAGCGCTTGATCCAGGTGTACTCCAACTGCAGCGCTTCGACTTCATTGTGGACGACAGTCCACGTCACCTTCGAAGCGGACTGCACCATCTGGCGGGTGCGGGGATGAAGCCGAGTTAAGTCCTGGAAATAGTTAGACAAACGCGCACGGAGATTCTTCGCCTTGCCGACGTAGAGAACGCGCCCGGTTGAATCGAGAAAACGGTACACCCCCGGCTCCGTGGGAATGGTGCCGGGGGCGGGACGGTACTGAGAAGGGTCAGTCACTTACGGTGTCCTTAAAACGTGTCCTTGGGTTAGTCCTCCGGCATGAACTCGTCTTCAAGTTCACGGAACCGGCGGATGTCTTCCACGACGCGGCTGCCGTCGGCCGACTGGATCGCGAGCATCGGCACAAACTCAAAGTCAGGCAGCTCCAAGCGAGCCCAGCGGGACTTCTTTGGAAAACTCAGGCCGTAGATATCGACCCACGGGTAAAACTTCGCATTGAGTAGATTGCGGACTTCCACACCCCTGGCATTGACGCGAACGCGAGCCCGAGTCAGCAGCAGGATTACCCCGGCGATGATCAAACCAATCATTGGGAAAGCCAGCTGGTCGATAGCGGTCACCGAAGCTCCGGTGTTACCAAAGTCCACCACGATACCCATGAAGATATGGATAGCGAAAACCACAACTGCAGCGATAATCGCCCACAGACGCAGCTTTTGCGAGGTGATTTCCAACAGCCATTTGTCTTCGCTACCGGTGTCGACGGCAGTCGAATTGCTGTGGCGTTCGGAGTTACCCATTCTTACTCAGCTCCACCTTCACGAAGGGACTTCAACACTGCGACGGTGTGCAGCGCTGCGGCCATGGCCTCGCGACCTTTATTCTCCGCGGCGCCCTCACCGCCGGCACGATCAATTGCTTGCTGTTCAGTGTTGCAGGTCAACACACCATTGCCAACTGGCGTTTCACAGTCCAGTGCGATCCGCGTCAGGCCCTCAGTCACCGAGTCGCAGACATAGTCGAAGTGCGGCGTACCACCGCGGATAACGCACCCCAGCGCCACCACGGCGTCGTGAGTTCGGGCGAGCTGTTGCACCACAACCGGAATCTCCAGAGCACCGACGACAGTCACATCCGTGACTACAGCGCCGACCTCCTCGGCCTGGGACAGCGCTTCACGACGAAGCTGCCCAGTAATCTCCTCGTTCCAGTGAGAGGTGACCAGACCGACGGTCACACCAGTGGAATCGGGAACGGAAATTTCAGGAAGACCTGCGCCACTCATCTACTGTGCTCCTTCTGTCGAAATGCCGTGGGTCTCCATGTACTCATCCAACCAAGGGAGCTCATGGCCCATGCGTTCGCGCTTTGTCAACAAGTATTTCAAGTTATCCTCGTTGACCTCAACTGGCACCGGTACCCGGCGGCTCATCTCCAGTCCATAACCACCTAGGCCGGCACGCTTGGTCGGATTGTTCGTCAGCAGCGCCATAGTGGTGACTCCAAGATCCTGCAGAATCTGTGCACCAGTGCCGTACTCACGGGCATCCGACGGCAAACCGAGCGCAAGATTGGCATCAACGGTGTCAGCGCCTTCATCTTGCAGATGGTAGGCCTGCAGCTTCGGCATCAGACCAATGCCTCGGCCTTCGTGACCGCGCATGTAGAGGATGACGCCACGCCCCGCTTCGTGAACCATGCGCATGGAGTTGTGCAGCTGCTGACCGCAGTCGCAGCGGCGAGATCCCAGTGCGTCGCCAGTGAGGCATTCGGAGTGCACACGCACGAGGACGTCCTGACCATCGTTGGAAGACACATCCCCCACAACGAGAGCGACATGCTCAACACCGTCGATAAGGCTCCGGTACCCAATGGCACGGAACTCGCCGTAGTCGGTCGGCAGCTTGGTTTCGACAACGCGTTCAATCAAGTGCTCGTTGTGGCGACGGTATTCGATCAGCTGCTCAATGGAGATCAGCGCTAAATCGTGCTTGTCGCAGAAGCGACGCAGTTCCTCCGCGCGCGCCATACCGGTCGGGTCTTCCTCGGAGACAACCTCACACAGCACGCCAGCAGGACGAAGCCCTGCCAGGCGGGCGAGATCGACCGCAGCCTCGGTGTGGCCGGCACGGACGAGGACGCCACCATCGCGAGCTCGCAACGGAACCACGTGTCCTGGTCGGGTGAAATCGTGCGGGCTCGACGTGGGATCAGCCAGAGTACGAATGGTGTTCGCACGATCTGTGGCGGAAATACCGGTCGTACCGGTGTTGGCATCCACGGTCACTGTGTATGCGGTACCGCGGGCATCCTCATTCTCTGACACCATCGGTGGCAAATTCAGACGCTCGCAGTCCTCGGCGGTCAGCGGCGCGCAGATGTAACCAGAGGAATAGCGAACCATAAAGGCAACAAGTTCAGGCGTTGCCTTCTCGGCGGCGAAGATGATGTCGCCCTCGTTCTCACGATCTTCATCGTCGACGACGACCACGGCCTTACCGGCTGCGATGTCCGCAATGGCCCGCTCTACAGAATCGAACTTAATCACAGTCTTGTAGCTTATCTTTCCAACATTTTCTCGACGTACTTGGCTAGCACATCGACTTCCAAATTGACCTTGGCGCCTACCGCGGTCGAACCAATAACGGAGTCCGTCAGCGTCGTCGGTATCAGGCTGACCTCAAAGAACCCCTCGCCTACTGCAGAGACGGTCAACGAAGTACCATCCACGGCAATTGAGCCCTTTTCCACGACATACTTGGAGAGATGCTCCGGCAGCGAAATCCGCACTACTTCCCAGCGCTCCCCTGGCGTGCGCGAAATAACCTCGCCGGTGCCATCGACATGTCCCTGCACGATATGGCCGCCGAGGCGTTGACCCACTGCGGTTGCACGTTCGAGGTTGACCTTGGAGCCGACCTCAACCTGGCCGAGGCTCGACCTATCCAGAGTCTCTTGCATGAGATCAGCGGTAAAGAAATCATCGCCAAACTCCACGACGGTCAAACAAACGCCATTGACAGCAATGGAATCACCGTGGTGCACGTCGTCAAGCACGGTGGTCGCGCGAATGGTCAGAGTAATGGAATCGGCTTCGCGGTGGATTTCGCGAATTTCGCCGAGTTCCTCAACAATTCCCGTAAACATAGTGGTCAGGAAAATCCTTTACCGTTTGTTATAAATTGAAAGATTTTTACAAAATTAACTCTAGCCGGTCTACCCGCGATCTTTGCCACTGCGGAGAGCCGTAATCAAAATGTCATCTCCCAGAGTCTCGACCGCGACGGTACGAAAGCGCGAGATGTCAGTGATGGTGGTCTCATGGTTGGCCGATGTCACCGGCAGACCAGCTCCGAGAAACGCCGGGGCAATGTAAGACTCAATCGCGTCGACAGCATCGGCTTCTAAGAAAGCGCTGGCGAGCCGTGGGCCGCCTTCTACCAGCACGTCAATAAGTCCCATATCCGCCATTGTCTCCAGCGCCACTTCCACATCGTGAGTGCGAATGTGGCGGAAGTTATCGCCGCGGATATTCGCATCGGCGGCGACCTCCGAGGTGCCGATCGCGATGCGCAGGGGTTGCGTTGACAGCTCCTCGCCGTCTGGTGTGCGCGCGGTCAATCGCGGATTGTCAGCGAGCACTGTTCCCGTTCCGACGACAATCGCTTGCCGACGTGCACGATCGATA
This sequence comes from Corynebacterium sp. HFH0082, assembly GCF_000411235.1. Taxonomy (NCBI): domain Bacteria; kingdom Bacillati; phylum Actinomycetota; class Actinomycetes; order Mycobacteriales; family Corynebacteriaceae; genus Corynebacterium; species Corynebacterium sp. HFH0082. The sequence goes on along the minus strand of NZ_KE150404.1, from coordinate 1,729,347 downwards.
TGTACCCGTGCCCGCGCCTGCTCCCCCGTAATCCACTGCGAGGTGCGGTCGGTAGCGGCGGCGAAACCATCCAGCGTGCCCGCCGTCTTCAGCGTGATGTGTGGGCGCCGAGTGCGCTGCCAGTGTAACCATGGACGCAGATAGCCATCCGCCACACGATTGCGTTGGAACTCCTCGACCACGTCGATTCCCTTGTATCGCAACCACTCGCTGCCGCCAGCGGCCACGGGATTAGGATCGGCGACCGCAAATATGACGCGGGAAACTCCGGCTGCCGCAAGTGCCTCGGTGCACGGTGGTGTACGGCCGATATGATTGCACGGCTCTAGTGTGACCACTGCAGTACCGCCCTGAGCTCGTGCCCCCGCCATTTCTAATGCTTGTGGCTCTGCGTGTCGGCCACCTACCGGCTCAGTTCCGGCCACTCCTACCGCAATCCCTGCGGTATCGAGGATGACGCAACCAATCGGTGGATTGGGATAGGTGGTGCCCCGAACTCGCTGGCCGGCTTCTATGGCCAATGCCATAGCTTGAGCGTCAGTCAGCGGCTGTGCGGAGACGAGATCCGGAAACTGTGCCACCGTGCTTCACCGCCGTCTACTTAGTTGCAGCAGTAGTGGCCAATGCGCGCAGCTCATCGACAGCCGCCGCACGATCATCAGCGCCGAAAACGGCCGACCCTGCAACGAAGGCGTCGCAACCGGCGGCGGCAGCGGATTCGATGGTCTTGGCGGAGATACCACCGTCAATCTCGATCAGAGTATCCAGACCTTCGGCATCAATGCGCTGACGCAGCTTCTCGACCTTGGTTAGCTGATCCGGCATAAAGGACTGGCCCCCGAAACCGGGTTCGACACTCATGACCAGCACCTCGTCGAATTCGGCGAGGTGATCCAGCCACGGCTCAATTGGGGTACCCGGGCGCAGCGAGAACCCGGCCTTCACGCCCTGGGAACGAATGTGGCGTGCCAGTGCGATGGCATCGTCGACGGCTTCCACATGGAAAATAACGGAGCTCGCCCCCGCCTTAATGTAGGTGTCGACCCACTTCTCCGGGTTCTCAATCATGAGATGGACATCCAAGTACTTGTCCGTCACCGCAGCTACGGCCTCCAGCACCGGAGCGCCGAAGGACAGGTTGGGAACGAAGTGGCCATCCATGACGTCGATATGCAGCCAATCTGCATTGGCTACAGCCTCAACCTCGCGGTCGAGGCGAGCGAAGTCAGCAGCGAGAATGGACGGGGCAATAATTGGTGCGCTCATAACCTCTGAGCCTAGTCGTTCTTGCGCAAAACTGAGAAGAACATCGCATCGGTACCGTGGCGGTGTGGCCACATCTGCACAGATGGATACGGTCCGACATCAGTCATCGGCGCTACCAACTCGTGTGCATTCAGCTCCGTCACCGGCAATTCCGTCACTGCCCTATCGACAATGCCCCTGGTTTCCCGCAGATGCGGAGAACACGTGGAATAGACGATGATGCCACCCGGCCGTGCCAGACGCACAGCTTCACTGAGCAGTTCAAACTGCAGCGCAGTCAAGGAGTTCAGATCGGACGGCGACTTCCGCCAGCGCGCTTCCGGGCGACGGCGAAGCGAGCCCAAACCAGAGCACGGCGCGTCTACCAAAATGCGGTCAAAGCCTGCCTCCAGCCCGGTATCGCGACCATCCGCAACGGTTACAGTCACTGGCAGCCCGGCCGTGGCCTTCTTCACCAGTTCTGCGCGAGTCGCAGATACCTCAACAGCGTCGAGCTTCGCGCCCTCAATAGCTGCGATGCCGCCGATGAAAGCTGACTTACCACCGGGGCCGGAACACAAATCTAACCAGCGGCCGCTGTCTTCACCGGCAACGGGTGCCATGGTGACGGCACGCGCAATGAGCTGAGAACCCTCGTCCTGCACCGCAGCCAAGCCCTGTCGGACCGGCTCCAATTCTCCTGGGGCACCGGAATCCAAGCGCACGCAGTACGGCGACCACGGTCCCTCTTCACCGCCGGTGATCAGTGCCAATTCCTCAGCAGTAATCTCGCCCGGACGAGCGACCAAGTGCACCAACGGGCGCGCATCGTCGGCAGCGAGTGCCTGCTGCAGCTCACCGGCTTGTGCACCGAGTGCGCGGGCAAACTCCATCGCAATCCAGCGCGGGTGGGCATGCTTCATCGCTACGTAGCTAATCGGATCGGTCGCAGGATCCGGCGCGACCTCAGCCACCCATTCGCCTTCGGTCTTCGAGGAAACTTTCCTCAAAATGGCATTGACAAAGCCGCGCGCACCAGGTCCCGCTACCTTCGCCACCGCCCGCACCGAGGTATCGACCGCCGCGTAGGCATCGACGCGCGTACGCAGCAGCTGGTACGTGCCCAGGCGCAACACATCCATCACCGGTCCAGCAATATCGTTTAACGGGCGTGACGACGATGCCTCAATCACGGCATCCAACAGGCCTTCCGCCCGCAGTGTGCCGTACGTCAGCTCAGTTGCAAAAGCAGCATCCCGACCCTTGAGCTTGTGTGCCTTCAGCAACCTGGGCAGCAGCAGGTTCGCGTAAGCATCATTCTCGCGAACGTCGGCTAGTACCTTCAGTGCGACCTTGCGCGGTTGGTCAATGCCACCGCGATTGTCCCCACCTCTGTTGTCACGGTTACGGTTGCGGTCATTGCGGTTCTGTCCGCTGCGGTTGCCGCGCTGCCGTCCGCCACCGGTGTGGCGGGGTTTGTCGTTGCCCATTTACTCGCAGACCTTTCCGCCGGGTTGGCTACCTCGCGCCCAGTCGGACGCATCCATCATCTTCTTACCCTGTGGCTGCACCTTCACCAGCTGCACATAGCCATCGGCACAACGCACAGATACTCGGTGCTTCTCCACTACCAACTCACCCGGTGTGGCGGCTGCCGCCTCCGGAGCAGCTGCCTTTCGCACCTCGTCGACCGCGGCGCTGTCCTCGTCGGAAAGCGGGGTGAGCTCTCCGACCTTCAAACGTGCGCCGTCGAGAGTTGTCCACGCACCTGGGGCAGGCGTGAATGCACGAGCGCGGCGGTCAAGAAGATGTCGCGGCTGAGTCCAAACGATTCGGGCATCCTCCGGCCCGAACTTAGCGGCGTAACTGACATCCTGTTCTGGCTGAGCGGTCGGACGCAACGCACCGGCTTCGATGCCGTCCATGGTGGCGGCTAGAAGATCCGCGCCGGAGTATGCCAGGCGGGTCAAAAGGTCGTCGGCATTATCGGTCGGGCGAATCGCTTCGGTGACGGTACCGAAAACTGGTCCGGTATCCAGACCCTTTTCAATCCGGAAAGTACTGGCACCCGTGACTTCATCGCCGGCAGCGATAGCTGCCTGCACCGGCGCGGCACCTCGCCAAGCAGGAAGCAGTGAGAAATGCAGATTGACCCAGCCGTGCGTCGGTACATCGAGCAATTCCTCCGGCACGAGATTGCCGTAGGCGACCACCGGGATGCAGTCGGCGTTTAATTCGCGGATCTGCTGCTGGATCTCTTCATCGCGCAGGGTCGTCGGGGTGAGCACGGGAATGTCGTGTTCCAAGGCCAGAGCCTTCACCGGCGAGGGCGAAAGCGACTTACCGCGGCCACGGCGGGCATCGGGGCGAGTGAGAACAGCGACGATTTCATGACGGGAGTCTTCGAGCAACTTCTTCAGTGCAACGACAGCAGGTTCCGGGGTTCCGGCAAAAATCAGGCGCACAGTAAGTGGATTCCTTCCTGGTGGACCTAGTTGTTCTAGTTAATCTAGTGATGAAACTCGGGGCGCCACACCCAGGGGTCTAGGCGCAGGTGAGTTAACCGCGGTTGAGGAACCAGTCCTGCTCACGCAGAGAACGCATCGCGGTCTTGCGCTCGTCGCCCTCGAGACGCTTCAAAAACAGCACACCATCCAGGTGGTCGCTTTCATGCTGCACACAGCGAGCCAGCAAATCATCAGCTTCGAAGCTCACCGGTGTGCCGTGGCGATCCTGGCCAGTAACGCGCACACGTGCGTGTCGAGTCACGGGTCCATTAATACCCGGGATAGATAGGCATCCTTCGATTTCGTGGACAGTCTCGTCGCCGATGGCTTCCCATTCCGGATTGACGATGTGCCCGCGGGTGCCGTTGCAGTCGTAGACGAAAACGCGCTGCAGCACGCCGACCTGGTTTGCCGCGAGCCCGACGCCCTGTTGCTCGTCCATCGTGTCGAACATGTCATCAATCAGGTGCGACAGCGTCGCGTCGAAATCAGTGACGGTATCCGCCTTGGACAGCAACACCGGATCGCCGAAAAGACGTACCTCACGAACTGCCATGAACTTAGAGCCTCCAAGAAAACTGGTGTGAATCAAGCGATAACGCGCTCATTTTAGCAGCTAGCCGAAATTAATCGGATCGACGACAACGCGCACCGGCGTCGGGTCCTTCCTGGTCGCTCGAACGACCTGTGCTGCCTTCAACGCCGCTCCCACCGCCCGTGCTTGCCGACGGTCACAGCGCACCAACATCCGCTGAATAGGTGTACCCGGTTCCACGCCTGCTGGTGGTCTGGCGTTGCGGGGAAGGTCTACCGGCCCCAGGATTTCCGCGCCCGATGGAACCTCCAGGGACTCCATGAAGTTACGCAGGCCCTCTTCAGTCCCGTCCACCGCTGCCACGTGAAAGGCCGGAGGCAGAGTGGCGGCTGTACGGTCGGCCAATTCCCTGTTCGCAGCGCCTACCGCGTCCCATGCCAGAAGATCGGCCACAGTCGGGACTGCAGCATCCGCATCGATAACCACTGCCCCTCCTCGCTCCCGCGGTCGCGCAAGCGTGACAGCTCGAGACCAATGCGCATAGGCCTCTTCATGAGCGCGCAGGTCCTGCCGGCCGAGCATCGCCCAAGTGTCCAGCAGCATCACTGCACCGTAGCCCTCCGGCGCATAAGGCTCGGCTCCCGGCGTGGCCACCACGACCCTCGGGCCTTCGGGAATGTCGTCAACAATCCGTTCGCCAGAGGAAGCGACGACTGGGAATGGACTGAAAATACGACCAAACTCTTCCGCCGTACGTTCACTGCCGACCACGACTGGCCGAATCTTGGTGGAACCGCAGCTATGGCAACGGTGGTGGATGTCGATGCGGCCACACCACCGACAGGTCGGCGGCGCCGGATCGTCCGGGTTATCGGACGGTGGAATTCCCAGTGGACCGTTACACCAGCGACAGCGCGCAGGAGCACCACAGGAACGACACGACAATGTCGGTACATATCCCTTGCGGGGTACCTGGACCAGAATCGGAAGCTCTTCGCGCAGCGCGGCTTTTGCCCGTCGAAAAGCGATGGCAGGAAGGCGTCCCCTACTGACGTCATCCGGGTCTTCGGAAGTGTCCGTGGAGGCAATCATCTCCGGCATGGATTCAGCCAGGGCGTCGGCGCCTGCAACCAGATTGTGCGCCCAACCTGAGGAGACCAGCAGCTGCACCTCTGCTGTACGGCTATACGATGCAAAAATAAGAGCGCATCCCTCCTGCGCACTTCGCGTGACCAGCACCTCGCGAGAGTGGACGTAGGGTGCGCGGGGGTCTACGAGGTTGTCATCGCCATCATCGACAATCACTGCTAAACGCAGATTCTGCACTGGGGCGTACGCTGCCGAACGCGTGCCGACGACTATGCGCCCCTGGCCGTGCAGGATATCCAGGTACCGGCGATAGCGGGACTCGGGCCCGAGACCAGCCCCGAGAAGAGTGAGCTGACGGGCAGAAATGAGCTCGCGAAAAGCGCTCTCGAAGCGCGCCTGCATGCGTGCGTCCGGCACAATGATGAGAACACCGCCACCATCGCGGGCGACCGAAACGCTGAGCGCGGCGAGCATGGCTGCCACCTGTTCCCCTGGAACTGGCTGCCACGCTGCGCGTGCCGGGGCGCCCTTGCGGACGGAATCGACAAAGGATTCGCCGAAGACATAGTTGCCCCAAGCGGAAAGATCCGGATCCTCGGTGGCAAGCTTTCCCAATTCCTCCCACGTCGGGGGCATGTTCTCCTTGCGGGCACGTTCGGCCCGTGCATGGCGGGTTGGGATGGCGGAGCGAATGATGTTTGAGCGTGTTGCGCCGTAATACTCCGCCAGAGAATCCACCAACCGTCGAAGCTGTGGCGGATAGACAACCTCAGTGCTGATGACATCCTTGAGATAGGACAGTTTGCCGTCGTGAGTGGGCGTGGCACAGCGCTCCAGCACCAGCGCATTGACCAATTGGCCGTGGAATCGAATCCGCACCCGGCAACCGACAACCGCTTCCTCCGCTAGCGCGCGCGGAACCAGGTAATCGAAGGGGCGATCCAACTGCGGCAGCCCCAAAAGTGGAAGCACCCGCGCGACTGGCAGCTTCTCAGCTGCGGCGGCGGGTGCGAAGGGGGCGTCGGTCATAGAGTCTTACTCTACTTCCCCACCCCAGGGTCATGCTGGCGGGTGGTGTTTATCCCAGGCCAGCGGCTGCGCGGAGCTCTTCAACACGGTTGAGTTGCTCCCACGGCAGGTCCAAGTCAGTTCGGCCGAAGTGACCGTAGGTGGAGGTCTGCGCATAAATCGGGCGCAGCAAGTCCAGGTCACGAATAATAGCGGCCGGACGAAGGTCGAAGACCTTGTTGATAGCCTCGCGGATGGCGTCGTCTGAAACGTGACCGGTGCCGAAAGAGTCGACGTAAAGGCCTACCGGGCGAGCGCGGCCGATAGCGTAGGCGACCTGAATCTCCAGGCGGTCAGCCAGACCCGCAGCCACGGCATTCTTCGCAACCCAACGGGTGGCATAAGCGCCGGAGCGGTCCACCTTTGACGGGTCCTTACCCGAGAATGCGCCGCCACCGTGGCGAGCCATACCGCCGTAGGTGTCGACGATAATCTTGCGGCCGGTCAGGCCGGCATCGCCCATCGGCCCACCGATAATAAATTGGCCAGACGGGTTGACCAGCAGCTTCAATTCATCGGTAACAAAGCGCTCGCGCAAGTTAGCGTCGTCGAGCACCCAATCGACTACGTGAGTCTTAATCTGCTCGGTAATCCACTCCTGGGTCACATCCGGGTCGTGCTGCGTGGACACCACAACAGTGTCCAAGTACACCGGGTTATTGTCTTCGTCGTAAGCGAAGGTGACCTGAGTCTTACCATCCGGTCGAAGCGATGGGACGATGCCTTCCTTGCGTACCTGCGTCAAGCGGCGAGCCAGGCGGTGTGCCAGCGCAATCGGTAGCGGCATGTACTCCGGAGTTTCGTTGGTAGCGTAGCCGAACATCAGCCCCTGGTCGCCAGCGCCCTTGAGATCTTCTGCTTCGACTTCGCCATCAGAGCTGCGTGCTTCCAGAGAAGTGTGCACACCGTCGTGAATATCTGAGGACTGCTCACCGATCGAAACGGAGACGCCGCAGGTCTTGCCGTCAAAGCCCTTTTCAGAAGAATCGAAACCGATCTCCTTCAGTCGACTCCGGACAATACCGGGGATGTCAACGTAGCTCTTCGTGCGAACTTCGCCAACAACATGGACTAAACCGGTAGTCACCACAGTCTCAACGGCGACCATCGATGCAGAATCCTGCGCGAGCATAGCGTCAAGGATGGAGTCCGAAATCGAGTCGCAAATCTTATCTGGGTGCCCCTCGGTAACAGATTCACTGGAAAACAGCCGAAGATTAGAGGCCACGAGCAGTACAACTTTCTTCTAGATCATTTCCCCACGCCTGCGGTGTCGCTGCGGCGTGGGTTTTCGTTTGATTCGATAATTATAGACCAAGCGGTTCAGTCGCCGTAGTAGGCCTCCGCTACTCCGCTGGCTGAGGTTCCTGTCGCAGCTCGGAAACTGCATCCAAAATCGAACCGGCCACCGAGAATTTTGAGCCCCGCGGCACGTCCCACTGCTCGCCATCGAGAGACAACAACCATCCGACATTGTCCGTCGCACCGAAAGTTTGCCCACCTGAGACGTCGTTACACATGAGCAAATCGCAGCCCTTGCGCACAATTTTCTGCTTCGCAAGCTCGAGTGGCGTCGTCGTCTCGTCGCCGGTCTCAGCCGCAAAGCCCACCATCGTCGTGGTTGCCGGAATCTCGCCCGCTTTACGACGCTCCACAGTGGTAGCCAGAATGTCAGGGTTTTCTACAAGCTGGATGTTGCTCAAAGCGTCGTCTGCGACGCCCTTCTTCATCTTGGCCCCAGCGGTCGATGCCGGACGGAAGTCGGCGACGGCAGCGGCAAAAATGCAGACATCGGCCAACTTGGAGTGTTCGTGGGCGGCCTTGGCCATCTCCAAAGTGGAATCAACCTTTACAACATTCGCGCCCAGCGGTATCGGCAACTGATCTGTATGTCCTGCCACCACAGTGACCTGAGCGCCACGCTGTGCTGCCATCTCAGCTAGCGCGAAGCCCTGACGCCCTGAGGAGTGGTTGCCGATAAAACGTACCGGGTCGATAGCCTCACGGGTGCCACCGGCAGTAATCATAAAGCGCACGCCCTCGAAGTCGCGGCGGAAGTGGCGCGGATTCTCGACTGCCGCTAATGCCAGCGAAACTATCTGCTCTGGCTCCGGCAGACGACCTGGACCAGTGTCCTTACCAGTCAAACGGCCATGGGCCGGATCGAGGACAATAGTGCCATGGCGACGAAGAATCGCGACATTATCCCGCGTAGCTGGATGGTTCCACATCTCGGTGTGCATGGCAGGGGCCAGAACCACCGGGCAGGTCGCCACAAGCAAAGTTGCGGTGAGAAGGTCGTCGGCACGCCCGTGTGCGGCACGCGCCATAAAGTCGGCAGTCGCGGGAACCACGACGACGAGGTCGGCCTCCTGCCCCACGCGGACATGCTGAACTTCATCGACTGCGTCAAAAACCGTAGTCGACACCGGGTTCCCCGACAGCGCCTCGAAAGTAGCCGCACCTACAAAATTCAATGCGGACTCGGTGGGAACGACGCGAACATCGTGACCGAGTTCCTTGAAGCCACGAACAACGTGTGCGGCCTTATATGCAGCGATGCCGCCGGCAACCCCGACGACAACCTTTAAACATTCGGATACGTCAGCATTACCGGCGGCATGCATACAGATATCTCCCCTTAAGGAAATGCTCTAGCCCTCAGTGTGGTCCAGCAGACCAGCGTTAATTTCACGAAGAGCGATGGACAGAGGCTTCTCAGCGACCCCCGGAGTAACCAGCGGGCCAACGTACTCCAGCATGCCTTCGTCAATCTGCTGGTAGTAGTCATTAATCTGGCGTGCACGCTTGGCAGCGAAGATAGCCAGAGCGTACTTCGAAGAAGCCTTACCAAGCAGCTCATCGATCGGCGGATTGGTAATACCAATTGGCGGGTCGAACACTGCCTCGGTGGCGGTATTTTCCTGGGTCACGAGAAATCTTTCCTCAATAGAACGTGAGTTACTGGGGTGACAATAGAAACCGTCGGAGCAATAGAAACACCATTGCTTGGAAACGATTTCTACTATCGATGATGTGGAGTCGCCCTGTTACTTGCCAGTAGTCAGCGCCCGAGCGATGGCCGCCACAGCATCATCGACATTGTCGTTGACAACAACCTCATCGAATTCGTGCTGAGCATCCATTTCCACTCGCGCGGTTTCCAGGCGACGCTTGACTTGCGCCTCGGTTTCCGTGCCACGACCAGTGAGCCTGCTGACGAGAATCTCCCAGCTTGGCGGAGCCAAGAACAGCAGGTGAGCATTCGGCGCTACCTTACGGATGGAGCGGGCTCCCGCCAGATCCACCTCAACGAGTACCGGACGTCCCTCGGCGAGAGCTTTATCCACCGGGCCACGCGGCGTACCAGAACGCTGCAGACCACCGTGGATTTCAGCCCACTCGAGCATCTCTCCTGCATCAATATGCTGTTGGAACTTCTCCGGGGTCACGAAGAAATAGTCGCGGCCATCGACCTCCCCCGGCCGTGCGGCGCGGGTGGTCATGGAAACGCTGAAGTACAGTCCGGGAACCTCGGCACGAAGCCGACTGACAACAGTGGATTTTCCTACACCGGCAGGGCCGGCGAGGACTACCAACTGACCGTTTTCATTCCCGGCCACTGCGACTAGTCCTCCACTGCGTAGCCGAAGCGCTCCAGCAGAGCGCGACGCTGACGGTCACCCAGGCCACGCAGACGGCGGGTCTGAGCAATCTCCAGGTCATTCATGATGTCCTGCGCCTTGACCTTGCCGACCTTCGGCAGAGCCTCGAGCAGAGCGGAGACCTTCATCTTGCCGATGATTTCGTTCTCGTCAGCCTGCTTGAGAACCTCTGGCAGGTCGATAGCGCCACGCTTCAGCTTGTCCTTGAGCTCTGCGCGTACCTTGCGGGCCTGAGCTGCCTTCTCGAGTGCTGCTGCACGCTGCTCCGGGGTCAACTGCGGAAGGGCCACGTGTTCCTCCGTAAAAATAGATTGGTTAGCTTCTTATTTACTAGCACGAGCCTCGCGTCCACCAAGGGCAGGCAACGACACCGTGCTTAACGATTGGAGACCGTACCGCACTCACCGGTTGTTGAGGCAAATGCTGACGGGGTGTCGATAAAAATGACACCAGGGCTTTATCCGCCCCACCTTTCGGTCGTGGTCAACCAACTCCGGCGATTGTAGCACCGTTTGCCCAGGAGAATGGAAATTGACCACGGTTTTTGTACGAAATCTCCTAGTAATTGTCACAGTAACTGGCCTATACCTACGCCACCGCCATCCGAGGGTCATTAGGAAAATCCCGGCAGCTAGGTACGGAAGAGCCCGCAGGGGCACCTGTTCTATGAGGTGTCCCCGCGGGCTTCTGACAATTCGGCGATTTGCTGCTAACTCTCGGAAAGGAACGGAGCTGCAGCTTCAATCGTTGCGCGCCGCAGCGCAGCAGGATCAGGCCCAGCGGAGAGAATCGCACGCGAAATATTCGGCAGTGCAAGCCCCTTGGATTCCCCTGCCAGACGATCTACATCTGCCGGGGTTCCACCCTGAGCTCCCACACCGGGCATGAGAATGGGACCGCGCAGGTCACTGAGCACCGGGGCGTCGTCAAGCGTTGCGCCAACAACAACGCCGATGCTGCCCGCCTTTGCACCAGCGTCAATTTGGCGAGCATTAATAGCGGCTGCCTGGTTGACCATGGTCTGAGCCAGAGTCTCACCCGAAACCATCGCCTTCTGCACTGACGCACCTTCCGGATTGGACGTCGCGGCCAGCACAAACAAGCCCCGTCCGTTCTCCAACGCCAACGAAACCGCCGGATCAAGAGCACCGAACCCAAGGTACGGAGATACCGTCAGTGCGTCGGCGGCTAGCGGCGAGCTATCCGACAGCCAGGCTTCGGCGTATGCAGCCATAGTCGAACCGATATCGCCACGCTTGGCATCTGCAATCGACAGCGCACCTGCGTCCTTCAGGTCCGCCAACGTCCGCTCCAGGACGGCAAAGCCCTTGGAACCGTAGGCTTCGAAGAACGCCACCTGGGGCTTGACGACGGCAACGATGTCACCAAACGCTTCGACGCATGTGGTGGCAAAGCGCTCTAGACCTTCTGCCGATCGCGGTAACTGCCAGGCATCCAGCAACCTAGGGTGCGGGTCGATTCCCACACAGAGCCGGCCGCGCTCGGCGACAACCTCGCTGAGGCGATCGCCGAAACCCTTAATTGTCCGCACTGCGGATCCTTCAGCCTTCGCGGTCATGTTAGACCTGCTCCTGAGCAGCCAACTCTGCCGGGTGGAGCTCCTGCAGAGCCTTAACGCTCATCTCACCGTTGCGCAGTGCCAGGATGCCCTGCAGTGCTGCGACAGCGCCCTGAGCGGTAGTCACACAAGTTACGCCCTGGCTCACCGCAGCGGCGCGAATCTCGTATCCGTCAGAACGTGCGCCAGCGGAACCGGATGGGGTGTTGATAATGATGTCAACCTCACCGTCGCGGATCATGTCGACAATGTCGCGCTCGTCAGACGGCGCTTCGGAATCAGTCGTACGCTTTGCGACGACCTCACACTCGACACCGTTGCGGCGCAGCATGCCGGCAGTACCCTCCGTTGCCAGGATGCGGAAGCCCATATCCGCCAGCGTGAGGATCGGGAAGACCAGAGTGCGCTTATCGCGGTTGGCCAGCGAGACGAAGATCGTGCCCTCGGTCGGCAGCTCACCGAAACCGGCCAGCTCGCCCTTGGCGAAAGCGGCACCAAAGTTGTCTGCCAAGCCCATGACTTCACCGGTGGACTTCATCTCCGGGCTCAGCAGGCTGTCGAGAGCGCGGCCCTCGAAGTCGCGGAAGCGGTTGAACGGCAGGACGGCTTCCTTAACCGCAATCGGAGCGTCAGCAGGCAGAGAGCCACCGTCGAAGTTGGACGGAATCATGCCCTCTTCGCGCAGTTCCGCGATAGTAGCGCCCATCATGACGCGGGACGCGGCCTTAGCCAGCGGAACTGAGGTTGCCTTGGAGACAAACGGTACGGTACGAGATGCACGCGGGTTGGCCTCGATGACGTAGAGCGTCTCGTCCTTGAGTGCGTACTGAACGTTCATCAGGCCCTTGACACCGATGCCGTGTGCCAGTGCCTTGGTGGATTCACGCACCTTGTCGATGATGCCTGCAGACAGAGTCATCGGAGGCAGCGCACACGCGGAGTCGCCGGAGTGAATACCGGCTTCCTCAATGTGCTCCATAACGCCGCCGAGGTAGACCTCTTCCCCATCACACAGTGCATCAACATCAATCTCGATGGCGCTGTCCAGGAAGCGGTCAACCAGTACCGGGTGCTCATTGGACAGCTCGGTAGCGCGGTTGATGTAGTCCTCCAGAGTGGCCTCATCGTAGACGATTTCCATGCCACGGCCGCCGAGGACGTAGGACGGACGGACCAGCACCGGGTAACCGATACCAGCGGCAACCTGGCGAGCTTCTGCGAAGGAGGTGGCGGTACCGAACTCCGGCGCCGGCAGCTTGGCCTCAGCCAGCACCTTGCCGAACTCACCGCGGTCCTCAGCCAGGTCGATTGCCTCTGGGCTAGTGCCGACAATCGGAACGCCTGCGGCCTGCAGACGCTCCGCCAGGCCCAGCGGGGTCTGGCCACCGAGCTGAACAATGACGCCTGCGACCTTTCCGGACTGGCTCTCAGCGTGGTAGACCTCGAGGACATCCTCGAAGGTCAATGGCTCGAAGTAGAGGCGATCTGCGGTGTCGTAGTCGGTGGAAACCGTTTCCGGGTTGCAGTTGACCATGACGGTCTCGTACCCAACCCGGGAGAGCTCGAGCGCCGCGTGGACACAGGAGTAGTCGAACTCAATACCCTGGCCGATGCGGTTAGGACCGGAACCGAGGATGATGACCTTTTCCTTCTCGGTCTGCGGGGCGACCTCGGACTCAGCAGCCGGGTCCAGCTCGTATGCCGAGTAGTGGTACGGAGTCTGTGCTTCGAACTCGGCGGAGCAGGTATCGACAGTCTTGAATACCGGGTGGATGTTCAGGCGCCAGCGCAGCTCGCGCACGCCGTCTTCCCCGGCCAACTCCGGACGCAGCGCAGCAATCTGGGCGTCGGACAGGCCCCAGTACTTAGCCTCACGCAGCAGGTCGGAGGTCAGCACCGGAGCGTCGATAAGCTCCTTGCGGATATCCTGCAGGTTTTCCATCTCGGCGATAAACCACGGATCCAGGCCGGAAGCTTCGTGGATCTGCTCGATGGATGCACCCAAACGCTGAGCCAGCTCAACGTCGTAAATGCGGCCTTCAGTCGGACGCTTCAGATCTTCAAGGACAGCGTTGACATCGCTTGCGCGCTCACCTGCGAAGTTCTCATCCGGAACAGTCCAGAAACCAGCTGGCTTGTTCTCCAGCGAACGCATGACCTTACCGAGCGCGCCGATGTAGTTACGGCCGATAGCCATGGCCTCACCGACGGACTTCATGGTGGTGGTCAGCGTATCGTCAGCACCTGGGAACTTCTCGAAAGCAAAGCGTGGAGCCTTGACAATCACGTAGTCCTGCACCGGCTCAAACGCTGCCGGGGTTTCACCGGTGATGTCGTTGGTGATCTCATCGAGGGTGTAGCCGATAGCCAGCTTGGCAGCAATCTTTGCAATCGGGAAACCAGTTGCCTTGGAAGCAAGCGCCGACGAGCGGGAGACACGCGGGTTCATCTCAATGGTGATGATGCGGCCGTCATTCGGGTTGATGGCGAACTGGATGTTACAGCCACCGGTGTCAACGCCGACCTCACGCAGAATTGCGATGCCTTGGTCACGCATGGTCTGGAACTCGCGGTCGGTCAGAGTCATCGACGGGGCGACAGTCACCGAGTCACCAGTGTGGACACCGAGGGCATCAACGTTTTCAATGGAGCAGACCACGACGACGTTGTCGTCGCCATCGCGCATGAGCTCGAGCTCAAATTCCTTCCAGCCGAGGATGGACTCCTCGATCAGAACATTGGCCTCGGGCGATGCGGCCAGGCCGCCACCTGCAATACGGTCGAGGTCTTCCTGGTTGAAGGCCAGACCGGAACCCAGACCGCCCATGGTGAACGAAGGGCGAACAACGACCGGAAGACCGAGCTCTGCAACAGTCTCATGGACTTCTTCCATGTTGTGGCAGACGCGGGAACGAGCGGATTCGCCACCAATCTTGGCGACGATGTCCTTGAACATCTGGCGATCCTCACCGCGCTGAATGGCCGGAATATCAGCACCAATCAGCTCGACATTGTACTTCTCCAGAATGCCCTCGCGGTCCAGCTGAATAGCTGCGTTCAGTGCAGTCTGGCCACCGAGAGTTGCCAGGACAGCGTCAATCGGGTTGCCCTCTGCAGCTTCCTTGGCCAGAATCTTTTCGATGTACTTGGTTTCAATCGGCTCGATATAGGTGGAGTCTGCGAACTCCGGGTCAGTCATAATCGTTGCCGGGTTGGAGTTGACCAGCGTGACTCTCAGGCCCTCTTCGCGCAGCACGCGGCAAGCCTGGGTGCCGGAGTAGTCGAACTCGCAGGCCTGACCGATAACAATCGGGCCGGAGCCGATAACCAGTACGTGGTTGATGTCTGTACGACGTGGCATGGTGTTAGGTCCCTTAGCCCTTTCCTACTTGTTCGAGTTTCCGGTTGCGGACTTGTTGAAATCGACCTTCTGGATCAGCGCCAGGAAGTCATCAAAGAGAGAGTGCGCATCGTGCGGGCCGGCTGCGGACTCCGGGTGGTACTGCACAGAAAAGGCCATGCCGTTCTTCAGTGCGACACCTTCCACGACGTCGTCGTTAAGGCAGGTGTGCGTAACCTCTGCCTCGCCCCACGGGGTATCGAAACTCTCGCCGGCCTTGCCTTCAAGTGCGAAACCGTGGTTCTGAGCGGTGATAAAAATACGGCCAGTGCGGTGGTCCTTCACCGGAACATTGACGCCGCGGTGACCGAAGACCAGCTTGTAGGTATTCAGGCCGAGTGCGCGACCAAGAATCTGGTTACCGAAGCAGATACCGAATAGCGGCATGCCGTCATCGAGGGCAGCCTTGGCGACCGCAACCATCTCATCAGCAGTTGCCGGGTCACCCGGGCCGTTGGACAAGAAGACACCGTCCGGCTGGTATTCCTTCTTAATATCTTCGTACGGAGTGTTCGCCGGAACAACTACGACTTCCAGGCCACGCTTAGCCAGCTCACGCGGGGTGTTGGACTTGATGCCCAGGTCGTAGGCCACAACACGTGCCTTCTTCTCCCCCTGCGGTTCCACGACATAGGCCTCATCGGTGCTGACCTCGCGAGCCAGATCCGCGCCCTTCATCGCAGGCTGAGCGCGAACGATTTCCACCAGCTTATCGACGGGCTGCTGTGCGTCCTCACCGGAGAAAATACCAGCGGCAATCGAGCCATTGTCGCGCAAATGGCGAACCAGCGCGCGGGTATCAATCTGGCGGATACCGATGATGCCCTGTGCCTTCAGTTCATCTTCCAAGCTGCGCTCCGAGCGCCAGTTGGAGGGAATGCGCGACAAATCGCGGATAATAAAGCCAGCTGCCCAAATCTTGTTTCCGCGGGACTCGTAGTCCTCATCGTTCCAACCGGTGTTGCCGATCTGTGGTGCGGTAGCCACAATCAGCTGGCGGTGGTAGGACGGGTCCGTCAGGGTTTCCTGGTAGCCCGTCATAGCGGTGGTAAAAACTGCCTCACCCAGGGTTGTACCGGTGGCGCCGAAACCGCGTCCGCGGAACACTCGGCCATCTGCCAATACCAGGACTGCCGCTGTAGCGGCCGCGGCCTGCGACTCGTTGCTCACGTTATTGCCTTTCAGTTGGGTAGCGTGCGAGGAATTTACATTAATCATACGGGACGCATGTGAATTTTTATGCGTTGACATGAATATTATCCAGCGACCTCTCCGTTAAGAGCGGTCACCTTACCGCGCAGCACGGTAGCTGCCACGGACACGGCCATCTCCATTTCCTCATATGGAGTGTTCTCAGACTTCGACGCCAGGTCTTCGCCGCGGACCGTCCACTTTTTGCCCGGGTCAACAACGGTCAGGTTGGCAGGCTCACCGACAGCAATCGGACGGCCGTGCCCCGGTAGCTTCACGATTTGAGCGGGACGCTCACTCATGACCTTGGCCAGCCAGCGCCAATCACAATCGCCCTTCAAAACGAACTCTTCGGCGATGATTGGCATCGAGGTCTCCAGACCAAGCATGCCGGGCTTAGCGTGCTCGAACTCGCAGCACTTTTCTTCAGAGCCGTGCGGAGCGTGGTCGGTAGCGACACAGTCAATGATCCCGTCAATCAGAGCCTGACGCAGAGCCAGGGTGTCGCGCTGCTCACGCAGCGGCGGATTGACGCGGTAGACGCCGTCGTAGGTCTCCAACTTCTCATCGGTGAGGATCAGGTGATGCGGGGTAACCTCGGCGGTCAGCGGAATATCATGCTCCTTTGCCCACTTGACCAGCTCAACCGTGCCTTCGGTGGAAGCGTGGCAGATGTGCATGCGTCCGCCGTAGTCGCGAGCCATAATGGCATCTCGGGCCACGATGGACTCCTCAGCTACGCGCGGCCACCCGGTCAGGCCGAGTCGTGCGGCGGTCGGACCTTCGTGAGCCGATGCATCTGCGGTCAGACGCGGATCTTCGCAGTGCTGCGCCAGCAATACGTCCTCGCCGCGGGCGTATTCAATCGCGCGGCGCATAATCAGCGGATTGTCAACGCACTTACCGTCATCGGAGAACATGCGTACCTTCGCCTGCGAGTCTGCCATCATGCCGAACTCAGTCAGCGTCTCGCCCTTCAGCCCCTTAGTAATGGATCCGACCGGGTGAACGTCGCAGAGGTTCAGCGCCTGGCCCTTGAGCCACACCGACTCAGCAATCGAGGGGTCATCGGTTACCGGCGCGGTATTGGCCATAGTGAACACTGCGGTGAAACCACCGCGTGCTGCGGCAGCGGAACCAGTGGCCAGGGTTTCCGTATCTTCACGGCCCGGCTCCCGCAGGTGCACATGGATGTCAACCAGGCCTGGCAAGAGAACGAGGGAGTCGAACTCCAGGACCTCTACCCCGTCCTCGGCCGTGAGATTTTCTCCAATCTCAGCGATAACGCCATCTTCAATCAAGACGTCGACGTCTTCGCCTTCACCGTAGGGACGCACACCCTTCAGCAGCAGCTGTCCCCGTGCGGGTGCTGCCAATGGTCCTACCTCGGGGTACGAGGCTTCGTCATACTCATTGCGATTCGACATTTATGCCTGCCCTTCCAAGTTGGCGGAAACACCTGAGGTCAGCAGTGTGAAAAGAACTGCCATGCGGACGTGGACACCGTTGGCTACCTGCTGCAGCACGGCAGTGCGCGGCAAATCAGCGACGGCATCGTTAATTTCCATGCCACGAAGCATCGGGCCTGGGTGCATCACAATGCAGTCGTCGCGAAGCATCTTCTCGCGAGCCTTCGACAGCCCGTAGCGAGTGGCGTATTCGCGATGGGATGGGAAGAAGCCTCCGTTCATGCGCTCCTGCTGAACGCGGAGCATCATCACGGCATCAGCATCGCGAATCTCGTCTTCCATGCGGTAGGCAACACGCACCGGCCAGGTCTCGATGCCAAACGGCAGCAGCGTCGGTGGCGCGACGAAGACGACCTCGGCGCCGAGCTTGCTTAGCAGATCGGCGTTAGAGCGAGCGACGCGAGAGTGCAAAATATCGCCAACGATGACGACCTTGCGCCCCTCAATTCCACCGAGGCGCTGACGCAACGTCACCGCGTCCAGGAGAGCCTGCGTCGGGTGCTGGTGCTTTCCGTCACCCGCGTTGATGATCGATGGGCCGTTGCCAAATTCCTCAGTCCACTTGGCGATCAGCTGTGCCGCGCCCGACGATGGGTGCCTAACGACGATGGCATCGCCGCCGATAGCATCCAAAGTCAGCGCGGTGTCTTTCAGACTTTCGCCTTTCTTCACAGAGGAAGAGGAAGCCGAGATATTAATAACATCGGCGCTCATCCACTTACCCGCAGTCTCAAAAGAAGAGCGGGTACGCGTGGAGTTCTCGTAAAAGAGGTTATAAATAGTGCGGCCGCGCAGGGTCGGCAGCTTCTTAATTTCCCGACCGCGGATGACCTCCTTGAAACGATCGGCCTCATCCATCAGGCCGACAATTTCATCCTTGGTCAAATCCGCAATGCTAATCAGGTGTTTCACTGTTCCTCCGCCCGGGTGAGAATAACCGCGTCACGGCCGTCAAGTGCCTCTACCAGCACATCGACGTCTTCGTCGCGGGAAGTTGGCAGATTCTTACCGACGTAATCGGCGCGAATTGGTAGTTGACGATGACCACGATCAACCAGCACTGCAAGCTGAATTACTCGCGGGCGACCGATGTCAGCAATAGCGTCGAGTGCGGCACGAATTGTGCGACCTGAGAAGAGGACATCGTCTACGAGAACAACGGTGGTGCCGTCGATTCCGGAGTTTGGAATGTTCGTGGGCTGCAGGGCGCGGTGCGGGCCCTTGCGCAAGTCATCCCTGTACAGGGTGATATCAAGCGATCCAGTTTCCGGGCGAATGCCGGAGAACTGTTCAATCAAATCGGCTAGCTTCTCCGCCAGCGGTACGCCACCAGATGGAATACCGAGGAGAACTACGCGCCCAGCATTTGGGCTATCCAGCGCAGTTTTTTCAATAATTTGGTGCGCGATGCGCGCGATGGTACGTGCAACTTCGTCTGCATTGAGCAGCTCGGTTGTTTGCGGCGTTCCTTCGCTCATCGTGACCTCCTTCCCCGCCTCTCAGTGCGGTCCGTTAAAGGATGTCTTGATTGTGGATATTTGATTATCAGTTTGCATGACTCGCAACTACGGGCGCGGTGCAAACTTCCGCTGACCAGAATAGCACTCACACTTAAATTGCCTCTAAATGCAACAAAACTCCAAGCCCCCAAAAAAGGGACTTGGAGTTTCAGACAATCCGCGAGAACCGACTGTGATCGGCTCGCAGTGAGCCCGGCCGCTTTGATTGGCTAGGACCCGTTCTCGCTCTTAGCCACGTCTTCAGCCACCAGCTTGGCAATATCGCTCATGTCCAGGCCGGTAATCTTAGCCATCTCATCGGAGTCAGCCAGTGCCTTGTCAGCTTCCTCATTTGCAGCAGCCTGTGCCTGAATAGCCTCGTCGAACTGGGACTCGCCCACCGAAGTGCTAACAGCTGCTGCTGCCAGGCGTGCCTGGTCGGCAATCTTGGCCTCGGCATCGAGAACTGCGTTGATGTACGGTGCCGCCACATCAGTGGAGTATTCCGATGCCAGCTCAACGCCTTCCACCACGGCCACACGCGGAGGCACGTCGGAGTTGTAGAACAGCTCCCAGGTGGAAAGACGCAAGATAGCACGGTCGACTGCCGGTAGGCGACGCAGCGGCCACTCCTCCGTCAGGTACGAAGAAATCGTCGAGTCGATACCGATAATTTCCGCAGCTACACCGCGCACGATCTGCTCGGTGTACTCCGCAATTGGATTCACATCCAGATCGGGATTACGGACCATTTCCAGCCGCTCTTCAAGAAGCTTGACGACGTCGACGCCTCGCTGCTCGGCCTCAAATAGCAGATCTACCGCACGACGGCGCGCACGGTAGCGCGCGCCGTGGCGCTTGTAGTTAGGTTCGCGAACTTTCGCGGACTCCTGCGCATCCGGGGTCTCGACGGACTTGTGATCCTTTTCAGTCATGGATGTGTATGTATCGCTCTCAACAAAAGGGTGAACTAGATGAGGGAATTAGTGGTTGACGCGGGACAGGTAGGAGCCGTCACGGGTGTCGACCTTCAGTACGTCGCCGGTTTCGATGAACAGCGGCACCTGAATCTCAGCGCCAGTCTCCAAAGTTGCCGGCTTGGTGCCACCGGTGGAGCGGTCGCCCTGCAGACCCGGGTCGGTCTGCTCAACCTTCAGTTCAACCGAAACAGGCATTTCAGCGAAAAGAACGTTGCCCTCATGGAAGGACACCTGGCAGGTGGTTTCCGGAAGCAGGAACTTAGCACCCTCCGGCATCTGAGCGTCCAGGATGGAAATCTGGTCGTAGGTCTTGTCGTCCATGAAGACGTATCCTTCACCGTCGTGGTACAGGTACGTCATGTCGCGACGGTCGACGGTAGCAGTCTCAATCTTGACGCCAGCGTTGAAAGTCTTGTCAACAACCTTGCCGGTCAGAACGTCCTTCAGCTTGGTGCGGACGAATGCCGGACCCTTACCTGGCTTGACGTGCTGGAACTCCACGATCTGCTGAAGCTTATTGTCGTGCTTGATAACTAGACCGTTTTTAAAATCTGCGGTGGTAGCCAACTAAACTCTCCTGAAATTGTTAAAAAGCTCTCTGACGAAACCACGATACTCCGTATCTCATCGAGAGAAAAATAAAACGCCGTGATGTTAGGCCCGCGGTTTCGGCAGCTGCGTAATAATTTCCGGCTCGGTGTCGGTGATAATCAACGTATCTTCGATGCGCACACCGCCGAACCCCGGCACATAAATACCAGGCTCGATGGTCAACGTCATGCCAGCTGCCAACTTCCCCTTGCCGGTGCGAGCAGCAAATGGAGCCTCATGCACCTCAATACCGATTCCGTGGCCGGTGGAATGAACGAAGTGCTCCCCATAACCAGCCTTTTCAATAATGTCCCGGCATGCTGCGTCTACAGCCACAACATCAGCCCCTGGCACGGCCGCTTTTACGCCAGCCAGCTGGGCTTCCAGCACGACATTGTAAATCTCTCGGGCCTTCTCGTCTGCGAACTCCACCCCGGCAACAATCGCGCCGTCCAAATCTGACGACGTATTGTTCGGATCGTTTTCGCTTGACGACGTTCCCGCCTCACCGGCAAAGAGGGTACGTGTCATATCTGAGTTGTAGCCCCCGGCAAAGGCGCCAAAGTCAATAGTGACCAGGTCACCTGCCTCGATTACGCGATCTTCCGCCCCGTGGTGTGGCTTGGCGGAATTCGGGCCGCTCGCGACAATCGTGTCGAAGCTAGGCCGATCGGCGCCATGCATGCGCATGCGGTACTCCAACTCTGCGGCGACTTCGCGCTCCGTGCGGCCGGCGACCACGATGCCGTCGTGAAGCAAGTCCTCGAATGCGCAGACCGCGATGTCGGCGACGTGGCGCAGAGCGACGAGTTCTGTATCGGACTTGACCTCCCGCAGTTTAGAGACGACGCCCGTAGTCGATACCAGCTCGAGTGCCTGTGGCCGGGCATCCTCTAGCTCTTGATAAGCGGCCATAGTGAGGAACTCAGATTCAACACCAAGACGCGAGATATCCAGCTTTCGGCATTGACCGACGAGTGCCACGCCGGTGTTGCGGGCGGTGAGTAACTCCACGTCCGGTGCCTGTTTGCCAGCCTGAACCGTATAGCGGCCGTCGGTGGAAAGCAGCGCTTCCCCACTGGCCGCAACAATCAAACCAGCATTCGAGCCGTGGAAACCTGTAAGCCAACCAACATGCGTCGGATCGACTGTGAGGAAACCGTCGCAGTCGTTGTCGGACAATGCGTCGATAAGAGCGGCTCGGCGGGCGGCGTAGTTCGTGGAGATATCTGTCATAGTTTCGTACTCACCCTTCTCAGTGCCATGGAATACCCATCAGTTCCGCATCCGACGATAACGCCCGCGGCAAGCGCCGACAGGTACGAGTGGTGCCGAAACTCCTCCCGGGCGTGAATGTTTGAAATATGGACCTCGTGGAAGCCCGCGCCGTCGGCAATTTCGGCAAGCGCGTCACGTAGGGCGACGGAGGTGTGTGTCAACCCCCCTGGATTGATAATGACTGGCCAACCGTAGTCGGCAGCTTCGTGAACCCACTCGATGAGTTGACCTTCATAGTTGGATTGGCGGCAATCCACTACGACGCCAAGCTCCTTGGCTAGGGTGCGAAGTTCAGATTCGACATCGGCCAAAGTAGTGGCACCGTAAATTTCTGGCTGACGCTTGCCTAGACGATCGAGGTTCGGGCCGTTCAGAACAAGCACGGTCGGAATCGCCGTTGTGGCATCAGTTGCTGCGCGAAGAGAGGTCATGAGCGGGCTGACTCCTCCGATGCGGCGTGCCCATTGTTGCAGAGCAGTTCGTATGCACGCTCGAGGTCATCCATTCCCGGGCCTTCAAGACGGGCTGTTTCACCGGGGTTGTCCAGAATAACGAATCGGATCGCACCATCGCGGTTCTTCTTATCCCTGGTCATAGCATCGTAGAGCTCGGTAAAACGACCTGCCTGGTAGGTCGTTGGCAGCCCAATGCACTCTAGGATGCGACGGTGGCGGTCTACGAGTTCCTGATCAATATGTCCGGTGATCTTGGCCAGCTCAGCAACATAAACCATGCCTACAGCTACGGCGTGGCCATGGCGCCAGCGGTAGTTTTCAAAGTGCTCAACGGCATGACCGAAAGTGTGGCCATAGTTCAGGATCTCACGGAGGCCAGATTCCTTCAGATCCTCAACGACAACGCGTGCCTTGACAGCAATCGCGCGCTCGACCAGTTCTGGCAGGTCACCGTCAACATCGAGGCAGGCCTGCGGGTTTGCCTCGTAAAGATCGAGAATCTTCGTGTCCGCGATAAATCCAGCCTTGATAATCTCTGCCGAGCCCGCAATCAGCTCGGCCTTCGGCAAGGTGCGCAGGACGTCAAGGTCACAAAACACCGCGGCAGGCTCGTGGAAAGCGCCGACCAGGTTCTTGCCGGCTGCAGTGTTGATACCGGTCTTACCGCCGACAGCCGCGTCGACCATGCCGAGCAGCGTCGTCGGGACCTGGATAACCTTCACTCCACGCATCCACGCGGCGGCGACGAATCCACCGAAGTCTGTGGCTGCACCGCCGCCAATCGCGATTACCGCGTCACGCCGGCCCAGACCGCGTTCACCAAAAGTGTCCCAAACTGTTTCAGCAACTGCGAGCGTCTTGCCCTCCTCCGCATCCGGAATCTGGATGCTGAAAGCGTCGACTCCCTTGTCCGCCAGTGCCTTGATGACGCCGAAGCTCAGCTCTTGAACGCTCCCCTGGTGAATTACCGCAACCTGGGAGGCAAAGGTAGCGGCCTCCGCAATCTGCTCGGTGAGTCCATGCCCCATGGTCACCGTGTACGGGGATGGGCCTTCAACACGGATTGTGCGGGTTGAGTTCATTGTCAGTCCCTAGTCGTTAGCGTAAGAAATGTATGGAGTTGCTGGTTATACGGCAGTGATTAGCTGCCGCCTTTTAAGAGTCGCCAGTTAAGCCTCGTCGCAGGTTTCATCGAGGTAGCTGAGGATCTCGGCCACAACGCGCTGCGGGGAACGTTCGTCGGAACGCACCTTGAAAGTGGCTGCATCTTCGTAAAAAGCTCGGCGAGCCTCATAGAGCGCGCGGTAATGAGCCTCAGGGGCATCCGCCTGGAGCACCGGGCGCGAATTGTTACCCGCTGTACGACGGACCCCCTCTGCAATGCTGATCTCGAGGTAGACGACGTTATGGTCTGCCAGCAGGTCACGGGTCGCCTGCGAAATCACGGCACCACCGCCAAGTGAGACGATTCCGTCGTGGGTCAGAGCCTCCGCCACGATTTGTTCCTCGATACGGCGGAATTCCGGCTCTCCCAGCTCGGAAAAGACTTCCCCACAAGTCTTGCCCATGCGCTGTTCAATCATCTCATCGGTATCGGTGAGTCTTGTGCTCAATGCACGAGACAGTCGACGACCGATGGTGGACTTTCCCGATCCGGGCGGTCCGACAAGGACAATAGTAGGAACGGACATTCCCCTCGTTTTACCCTTCTTCGTGTGCGCGACTGTGGCGCTATTTCCAATCAAGGCGACGTCGAGTCTGCTCCAAGTAGCCCTCAACGTTACGCTTGGTTTCCTCCAGGCTATCGCCGCCGAACTTTTCCATCACTGCACGCGCCAGTACCAGCGCGACCATTGCCTCTGCGACAACACCGCCGGCCGGGACCGCGCAGACATCAGAGCGCTGGTGGATTGCGGTAGCTGCATCGCCGCTGGCCATATCGACGGTCTTCAGCGCACGCGGAACGGTCGAAATTGGTTTCATCGCAGCACGCACAACGAGAGGTTGAGCATTAGTCATGCCACCCTCCAGGCCACCGGCGCGGTTAGTTTCCCGATCCACGCCGTCGTCGGTACGCACCATTTCATCGTGAGCCTCGGTGCCACGGCGACGGGCTTCCTCAAAACCGTCGCCGATCTCCACGCCCTTGACGGACTGAATTCCCATCAAGGCAGCCGCAAGCTGCGAATCCAGACGGGCATCACCGGAAATGTGCGATCCCAGACCCACCGGCAGACCGTGGACAACGACCTCGACGATGCCACCGAGGGTGTCGCCCTGCTTCTTGGCGGCCTTGATTTCGTCAATCATCGACTCCTCCGCAGCTGCGGAGAATGCACGCACTGGCGACTCGTCAATCTTGTCCTGATCAGCGAAGGTCGGCAGTGGCCCCTCGTAGGGCTCCGAACGACCGATGGAAATAACGTGGCTGACAACTTCCACACCGAGAGTCTCACGCAGAATTAAGCGTGCCACAACCGATGCCGCCACACGTGCTGCAGTCTCGCGAGCCGATGAACGCTCCAGGATGTTTCGAGCATCGGTGTGGTTGTACTTCAGCATGCCGTTGAAATCGGCATGCCCCGGGCGCGGGCGGGTTAAGGTGGCGCCACGAGCTGTATCCAAAACAACTGGGTCAACTGGATCCGGGCTCATGACCTCAGTCCACTTGGGCCATTCGGAGTTGCCGACCATAATGCCAATCGGCGATCCCAGCGTCTCACCATGTCGAATGCCAGTCAGCAGGGTGACCTCATCGGCCTCAAACTTCATTCGCGCCCCGCGACCATAGCCGAGGCGGCGGCGTGCGAGGTGGCGTGATACGTCATCTGTAGTCAGGGGAAGTCCGGCTGGCGCGCCTTCTACGAGAGCGATAAGCGCTTTGCCGTGAGATTCACCCGCGGTAGTCCAACGAAGCATAGGTATCATAATGTCACGTTTGCCGTACTTCTTGTGCATTTGGGGGCATACAAGTTTCAAATATGCCCCATTTCATCGCCCCTGGTCTACCGCTTCAGGGGACTTGTAGGTACCCTCCGCTTATCCCCCACACAATGGCGGTTGCTGCAAGCATCGCAGGCCCATGAGGCACGCTCGCCGGTACAGGCGCTGTTTTTGCTTTACGACGGTCACCCCAGCCCCGCTTTCCCGCGGTGACTCCTGCCATGAGGAGAGTGAGTCCGGCAGCCAACAGAATTGCCACTGCAATCCAAATTGCTGTCGCCACTGGCTCGCCCGATACCAGACCGACACCGCCCCCGAGAATTGCTGCGAGCTTCACATCTCCAGCCCCCATAGAGCGTGGGTTGAAGATGAAGACTGCTACATAGAGGCCAAACCAGAGGCCTATTCCTGTTCCTATGGCTGCGACTGCACTGGCGAGATTGTCAGCCAAGGTGCTCTTTTGCTGGAGCACCATTCCAGTGGTTGCTATCAGACCCACTGCCCCTAGCACTAACCACCAGTTCGGTAGTCTTCGCCGAGTCACATCCAACCAGCAGCCAATACCGCCCCAGCCGAGTACAAGCATCACGACTAGGAAATAGAAAACCCGGTCAAGGTAGACCGGGGCAATCCTGTGCTGTCCAATCGGAGACAGCCCTATCTCAGTTATTCCCCACCCCATAACTTTGGGATTGTAACGGTTGTGAGCTAGTTCGGCAGCGCTGCACGCATCGCCTCGACATCGGGAGTGCGTCCAGTAAACTGCTCAAACTGTCCCACCGCTTGATGTAGCAACATGGACAATCCACCGACCGCCTGTGTCCCTCCGCGTTCCGCTGCTTTCACAAGTGGGGTTGGCCAGGGATTGTAAATGACGTCGAGAATCTTCGGTGCTCGAGCGAGGTAGCCAGCAACCGACTCAATTGCGGCTGACGGCACCGTAGAGACCAGCACGTCGGCATTACCAGCAATATCTGCCAGGTTTGGAACATCAAAAGTCACCCAAACAAATTCCATCCCCAGCGCGGCAGCTAATGGTTCAATGTCATATGCGCGCTCGGAGCGCGCTACCACGGTCACATGATTGACCCCCAGCTGCGACAGCGCCCAAAGTGCCGGCCGTGCTGTGCCACCGGCACCAACAACAACGGCGCGGCCACGTGGTGCGTTCGTGCAGTCTATCTCGCGCAGTGCTCCCAGTACGCCGTCGCCATCGGTGTTGTCGGCAAACCAATCCGAATCGCGACGGACCAGAGTGTTCGCTGAACCAATGAGCCTCGCGCGCTCACTGACTTCATCGGCGAAGTCCAGCGCGGCAAACTTGCCGGGCATCGTGACGGAAAACCCCTGGAAACTGGGGTCTGCGCCACCAACGACGTCGGCAAGCTCTTCGGCGTTGCATCGGATGCGGTCATAGTGCCAGTCATTCATTCCCGCAGCGCGGTAACCGGCGTTGTGAATAGCCGGCGAGTACGAGTGATCAATCGGATCTCCCAGCACGGCTGCGCGATGAGTTATAGGCATAGGAGTTCTACCTCTTAGCGGTTGGAATCCAGCACGCCATTGTTGCGTGACTCGTCGATAGCGGCCTCGTGCTCTTCGAAGGTCGTGCTAAAGACAGTATTTCCTTCCTTGTCCACCGTGACAAAGTACAGCCAGGTGCCGTCAGCCGGATTTTCCATGGCACGAATCGCCTCGATGGAGGGCGAAGCAATGGGGGTTTCCGGCAGCCCCTCCTTGGCGTAGGTGTTCCACGCGGTCTTTCGCGCGCGGTCCTCATCCGTGGTTGCGATTTCCTGATCTGGCAGGTCGTAGTTGACTGTCGAGTCGAACTGCAGCTGCATCGGTTCGTCGAGACGGTTGAGAATAACGCGAGCGACCTTATCGAAGCCGCCATCTGGCGCCTCCATCTGGATCAAAGAAGCTGCGGTAATCAGCTCGTATGGAGTAAGACCAACCATGTCCGCTGAAGCCATGAGACCCGTGTCCTCATAATTCTTCACCGATTCCTTGACCAATTTTGCAAGCATCTGTTCGGGCGTCTGCTGCGGGTCAAGGTGATGAATACCCGGCGTAATGAGTCCCTCAAGACGACGAGGGTCGTTGCCACGCGCAGCTACCGCGTCCCGTGCCCATTCTGGAACACCCAGCGCGGCCAAATCGGCCTCGCCAGCAGCACGTTCGAGATCGGCCTTGGATAC
The DNA here is from genome assembly GCF_000411235.1 of Corynebacterium sp. HFH0082. Lineage (NCBI taxonomy): Bacteria > Bacillati > Actinomycetota > Actinomycetes > Mycobacteriales > Corynebacteriaceae > Corynebacterium > Corynebacterium sp. HFH0082. The sequence goes on along the minus strand of NZ_KE150404.1, from coordinate 1,701,652 downwards.
GCAGTCATTGTCTTCAACACAAGTGGCCTCAGAAATAAGCGAGAAAATTCCCTTACGTACATCCGATGAGGACACAATGCGGGTATCGGCGAAACGGGCGCCAGTCGGAATGTCAACGGTACCGACCTGATTTTCGACATCCAGAAGAGCCTCGACGGTCTCGTCGGCCTTCATCCGCTGATGGAGTCGGTAGAAACCAGGCTGCAATTCACTTGAATGAGAGTTCTCATTCGCGGCCTGGATGAACGCACGGGAAGACTTGACGACGCCGCTTTCCACCAACTGGTTGGACAAATCAGTAAGTGACGTGCCTTCACTGACCTCAACAATCGTCAATGGACCCTCAGCTTTGCCATCGTAATCGTCAACAATGCCGCCACGGTTCCAGACGAGGCCAATCACTCCGAGGACCAACACGCATAACAGGACAGAAGTCACATTGATTGCCACTGCCGTTTGGCGGTGACGAACTCGAGACTTTGTCCCACCGCTGCGAGCACCAGCGCGGTCCCGGTCGGCACCGCCGCTATCAGTGCGGCGCGCAGTCTGCGCGTCTTTACTCATCAATAATCTCCTCGAATGCAGCTCACTCTCCCATCGGTATCAGCAAGGAGTCTTCCCGTTCGGGTACGACACGCGACTGATAACGACTGGTGCGACATAGCTTTACGACGAAGTCGTAGCACTAGGTTGCATTGTAGGTGTGAATCGCCACTTCAACTTTTCAAATCCTATGCACGCGACAAACGTGCTTAGGTATTACACACTTAATAATTGCGCAAAGGTGGGTGAATTGTCACCTTTCGGTAACTTTTGTGTGCCCCCTTAGTCGGTATTTCCGTCCAAAGCTTTTGCCCGTCTGTCCAACCAGGACTGCAGAATTTCTACTGCCGCAACCTGGTCAATAATCTTCCGCCCGGACTTAACATCAATACCTGCTGCGTGCAGCCGTGATTGGGCCATTACCGTCGTCATCCGCTCGTCGGCGTAATGCACTACGACTCGGTCACCGAGTCGGCGCTGCAGCCGGAATCCAACGTCAGTAGCTTTCCGCGCAGAAGTCCCGAACGAGCCGTCGAGCATGAGGGGCATGCCGAGAACAATCTCGACGACCTCAAGTTCAGTGGCAAGTTCCACGAGCCGGTCAATATCCGGCCCGTCAGGATCTTTTCGCCCCGTTGCTCGAGTGACTGTTTCAACCGGGGTCGCCAGGATACAGTCGGGGTCAGAGACCGCGACGCCAACGCGGACATCGCCGACGTCGATTCCGAGCCGTCGACCCCGACCGGGATCATCCTGACCGGGGGTATCAATACGGGGCTTAGCCATTGTTTACTGCTCTTCCGATAGCACAGCCGTTAATTGGCTACTTGGACAGTTCGGCCTCAACCGCGGCCAATGCTGCGTCGATTCCGGAAGCATCAGAGCCGGAGCCCTGTGCCATTGCCGGTTTACCGCCGCCCTTGCCGCCGACCTCAGCGCCCATCAGCTTCACCAAATCGCCGGCCTTAATACCGCGATTGACGGCTTCATCCGAAACCGAGGCCACAAACGGAACCTTGCCGCCAGCGTTGGAAATCAACGCAATGACGCTTGGGCGATCCGCAAGGCGCTTCGCCAAGTCATTAGCCAGCGAACGGATGTCCTTCATCTCCGTACCGTCGGGAAGCTTAAGGCCGAGGTAGGTGACATCGCCGATGGTGCGAGCGGACTCCAGGTGAGACGCGGCATTGGCCAGCAGCTGTCCGGCCTTGAAATCAGCGAGCTGCTTCTCTGCAGCCTTGAGCTTTTCAGCCAGTGCTGCAATGCGGTCTGGCAGCTCAGCAGAAGGAGCCTTGAATTCAGTGGCCAGTCGTTCAGCCAGGAGACGCTCGGTGGACAGGTAGCGGAAGGAATCCATACCCGAGTAAGCCTCAATACGGCGCACGCCCGATCCGACCGAGGACTCGCCCAGCACAGCTACCGGACCAATCTGCGAAGAATGCGAAACGTGGGTACCGCCACACAGCTCAATTGAGAACGGGCCACCGACCTCGACAACGCGGACGATGTCGCCGTAGTTCTCGTTGAACAATGCCATGGCACCAGCTGCCTTGGCCTCTTCCAAAGGCATCTCGGCAGTATTGACAGCCCAGTCGTTGTCGACAGCCTCATTGGTGATCTGCTCAATCTCACGGAGCTGTTCCGGTGTGAGCTGCTCACCGTACTTGAAGTCGAAACGGAGGTAGCCCGGCTTATTCATGGAACCAGCCTGAGTTGCAGTATCCCCCAGTACCTGACGCAGAGCACCGTGAATCAAGTGAGTTGCAGTGTGCGCCTGACGAGCACCGTGACGCCACTGCTCGTCGACCAAAGCTTCAGCGGAGACACCCGGAGTGAATTCACCAGCGGTGACAATGCCTTTGTGCAGCCACAGCTTCTTGCCCACCTTTTGAACATCGTTGATGTGGACCACAGCGCCGGAATCAGTCACGATACGACCACGGTCAGCCAGCTGACCGCCGGCCTCGGCGTAGAGCGGAGTGCGATCGAGGATAACCTCAATCTCATCGCCCTCTGCGGCAAACGACTGCTTCTGGCCATCGGCAATGATGCCAAGAATCGTGGATTCGTCGGCAAGCCGATCGTAACCAGTGAAGGACGTCGGGTGTTCATCGATGAACTCGCGGTAGACATGCAGGTCGGTGTGAGACTGCTTCTTTGCCTGGCTGTCGGCCTTTGCGCGCGCACGCTGCTCAGCCATCTCGCGATCGAATTCCTCGCGGTCGATGGTCAGGCCGGCCTCTTCGGCCATCTCGATGGTCAGGTCGATTGGGAAGCCGTGGGTGTCATGCAGGGTGAAGGCGTCGTGACCGGATAGAACGGTTTTACCCTCTGCCTTGGCCTTGGTGGCAGCACGTTCGAACAGCTCCTCACCGGCGGACAGAGTCTTGGTGAAGGTCTTTTCCTCGGCGACGGCGACGCGGCGAATACGGTTCCAGTTCTCCGCGATCTCTGGGTACGACGGGGTCATGGTCTCGGCCGCAATACCAATCAGCTTCTCCAGCACTGGACCGTTAGCGCCGAGCAGACGCGCAGAGCGGATGATGCGGCGCAGCAGGCGACGCAGGATATAGCCACGATCGGAGTTCGAGGGGGTGACACCGTCGAGCATCAGCATCAAGCCGGTGCGGCTGTGGTCGGCGATGACGCGGAAACGGATGTTGTCCTGGTGGTTGGAGCTGTACTTCGAACCGGTGAGCCGCTCAGCTTCGTCGATAACCGGACGCAGCAGATCGGTTTCGTAGACGTTGTCGACACCCTGTAGCAGGAAAGCAACGCGCTCGATGCCCATACCGGTATCGATGTTCTTCTTCGGCAGTGGGCCAAGAATCTCGAAAGAGTCCTTGCCTGTTCCTTCGCCACGCTCGTTTTCCATGAAGACGAGGTTCCAAATCTCGATGTAGCGATCCTCGTCCGCCTCTGGGCCACCGTCAGCACCGTACTCCGGGCCGCGGTCGTAGAAAATCTCTGAACACGGGCCACACGGGCCAGGTACACCCATGGACCAGTAGTTGTCCGCCATGCCTCGGCGCTGAATGCGCTCTTCCGGCACACCAACCTTCTCGTGCCAGATGTCATGGGCCTCATCGTCATCGAGGAAAACCGTCACCCACAGCTTCTCAGCCGGGATGCCAAAGCCGCCGTCCTCAACAGCACCAGTCAGAAGGCTCCATGCATGAGTGATGGCACCTTCCTTGAAGTAATTTCCGAAGGAGAAGTTACCCGCCATCTGGAAGAAGGTGTTGTGGCGGGTGGTGATACCCACCTCTTCAATGTCCAGTGTGCGCACGCACTTCTGAATTGAGGTCGCGGTGGAGAAGTCCGGAGTCTCATTGCCGAGGAAGTAGGGCTTGAACGGCACCATGCCGGCATTAACGAACAGCAGGTTCGGGTCATCCAAAACCAGGGAGGCACTGGGGACCTCGGTGTGTCCCGCCTTTACGAAATGCTGGATGAAGCGATTTCGAATTTCATGAGTCTGCACGGTGTTCTACTTCCTCGTTTCACGTCGAGCGTCCGAGATGTTTAATACAAAACTAGCAGTCTACCCGCTCGGTTCGAGCAACTTTAAAACCACCCCACCGGCACCCCGTAGATTCCGACCGATCTCGCCTACTTCGATTTCCGGCGGCTCCCCCGGATAATTCGGCGAATGCGTCCGAGGTATTCAGCCATGCCGTTTTCACGACCGTGATTGGATGGGACGAAATAATCAGTGCCCACCAACTGATCTGGTGGATACTGTTGGGCGACGACACCCATGGGGTCATTGTGCGGGTAGATATAGTCCACCGCGTGACCAAGGTCCTTAGCCCCGCTGTAATGTCCGTCCCGCAAATGTGGTGGCACCGGTCCGGTCTTCCCGGAACGAACATCCTTCAATGCCCCGTCGATTGCGCTTATGACCGAATTCGACTTCGGTGCTGTTGCCAAGTGAATCGTGGCCTGCGCCAGCGTCAGCCGGGCTTCCGGCATCCCTATCAAGGCAACTGCCTGCGCCGCGGCGACGGCGGTTTGCAGAGCTGTCGGGTCGGCCATACCGATGTCTTCGCTGGCCAGAATAACGATTCGGCGGGCAATAAACCGAGGGTCTTCCCCACCCTCAATCATCCGCGCCAGGTAATGCAGGGCAGCATCGACATCAGATCCGCGAACGGACTTAATAAACGCGCTGGTGACGTCGTAATGCTGGTCGCCGTCGCGGTCATAGCGAACCACGGCTCTGTTGATCGAATTGGCAAGCGACTCAGCGGTAATCTGCTCACCATCGGCGACGGCTTCTGCGGCTGCCTCGAGGTACGTGAGGGAACGACGAGCATCACCAGCTGCCAGCGCAATGAGCTGTTTACGTGCATCGTCTGTCATACTGACGCGACCATTCAGGCCGCGCTCATCGGTAAGTGCTCGATCAATGAGCGTGCCGACGGCTTCGTCGTCCAGTGACTGCAACTGCAACAGCAGTGACCGACTGAGCAGCGGGGACACCACTGAGAAGGATGGGTTTTCCGTCGTTGCCGCGACGAGAAGGACAATCCGGTTTTCCACGGCACCCAACAGGGCATCCTGCTGGGTCTTGGAAAAACGGTGCACCTCGTCGATGAAGAGCACCGTTTGAATGCCCTGGTTAACGAGCGTGCGACGAGCAGTGTCGATAACCGCACGCACTTCCTTTACCCCGGCATTAAGCGCGGAAAGCGCTTCAAAGTGTCGTCCAGTCGCCGCGGAAATCAAACTGGCGAGAGTGGTCTTGCCAGTTCCGGGAGGGCCAAACAAAATAACGGAGGTGTCGCCGCCACCTTCGACCAGACGGCGCAACGGTGCTCCGGGGGCTAACAGGTGGTCTTGACCAACGACTTCATCGAGGTTTCGCGGTCGCATCCGAACCGCCAACGGCGCGTGTGCACCTGGGTGAAAATAGGCGCTCGCATCGGAGTTCAGGCCAGTGCTTGCTGGCCCCGCACTCCGACCTTGGCTCTTGGCCGCTGTAGGTCCGGCGACCGAAGGCTCGTCGAAAAGCCCTGGAGCGTCATCGGCGGAGCCGTTTGCACCGCCTGACGGCAGCTTATTCGGATCCGCCACGTGTGCCCTAGCCTTCCTCTTGCTCTAAGAAATCGATGACTGCATGCGCGAACTGTTCCAGCTCGTCGGCACGATCGTCCTCACACTTATGGGCGAACTGTGCAATCGCGCGAGCCGTGTTAGCCATGTCGCGCCGCTCCAGTGCTGAGCCGCCAACTTCCGGCTTCAGGTCCGTGCGTCCTTCATGCCCCACCCACAGCGCTTGTTTTGGAGAACCGAAGAAGGAAACCGTTGCGGAGATGAAAAACCAACCGAGCAACGCCGCAGCGATGAACGCCATCAAACGGCGGTCGCTCGTGCCGCGATACCAATGGTCACGAATCTCTTCCATCCAGGCACGGACAAACACGTCGACCTCTGCCTCCGATGGACGCTCCACGAAAACGTGCAGCGGGAAGCCTGCGACGACGCTGGCCACGTCGAAGATGACATCGCGGTAACCAGCCCACTCATAGTCGAGGAACTGGACCTTATCCGCCAGCAGAATGTTGTCCGGGGCGAGGTCAAACGGAGTAAACGCCCTATGCGTGCCCTTCTCAATTCGACGAGCAGCATCCTCACCGAAAGAGCGCACAGCGTCGGGAACAGGAATGCCGGACCCCTCGACAGCTCGCATACCAAAGCGAATCCCCGACACAATGCCGTGGTCACGCGCCTCGAGAGCCTCGCGATCGACCTTGTTCTTCACCCACATACGACGACGCAGGGTCTCAAATCCCTCTTCACGAGTATGCGTGTGAATATGCATCCGACCCAGCGAAGCGCCGAGGCTGCGGAATGCGCGCAATCGTCGCTCTTCATCGCCACGAAAGAGTACGTCCGCAAGAGTGTCCACGACACCGACGTCGCTGAGAACCAATAGCTGCTTTGAAACATCGTAAGCAAGAAGCTGAGGCCCCGGGCGGACGTCGTCAGGCAGTGTATTGATGAACTGGTACGCCACGACTTCCCGTAAAACGGCGGGATCGACGCCTTCAGTCGTCGTAGGAATTTGCTTTACGACGACCGTGCGTTCCTGCATAAAGGGATTTGTGGCGACCCGTACGCGGACAACAAGAGCGTTTGACTGACCTGTAAGTACTTCTGGATCCGACAACACTGGAGTGCCGCCGAATCGTGCGGAAAGCAGTGTCTCTGCATCTTTAACTACGCTGTCAACTTCTGCTGCAGCGTCGTCCGAGTACTCCATTGAATGCCCTTTCAATGAGCCAGTTTCAGTCAGGCGATACGGATGTTGCGTTGTGGCCAGTACCGCCTTGGTTAGGAGGAATTGGCGCCACTCGCGCTGTTCACGCTGGAGTGGCAGATCACATTCCTCGCAATGTGATTTCTTTGTTTACTTGCTGTCGCCTGCGTCGGCTGCTGCCTTAACGCCGTCTGCCTTCTGCTTTGGCTTCGGCTTGAAGTCGATACCGGTCTCCTTGCGCTGCTGAGCGGTAATCGGAGTCGGGGCGTCAGTCAACGGATCAACGCCGCCACCGGACTTCGGGAAGGCGATAACTTCGCGAATGGAGTCAACGCCGGCCAGCAGGGAAACGATACGGTCCCAACCGAATGCGATACCACCGTGCGGCGGAGCGCCGTACTGGAAGGCATCCAGCAGGAAGCCGAACTGCTCCTGTGCCTCTTCCTCGCCGATGCCCATAACATCGAAGACGCGCTTCTGGACATCTGGGCGGTGAATACGAATGGAGCCGCCACCAATTTCGTTACCGTTGCAGACGATGTCGTAGGCGTAAGCCAGTGCGTTGCCAGGATCCTTGTCGAAGGTATCCATGTGCTCTGGCTTCGGCGAGGTGAAGGCGTGGTGCACAGCAGTCCACTGCGAGTGGCCCAGGGCAACGTCACCGGAAGCGGTAGCGTCGGCAGCCGGCTCGAACAACGGTGCGTCGACGACCCAGGTGAATGCCCAGTCGCCTTCCTTGATAAGGCCGAGCTTCTTGGCAATCTCTCCACGAGCAGCACCCAGCAGTGCACGGGAGCTCTTAGCGTCACCTGCAGCGAAGAAGATGCAGTCACCCGGCTTCGCGCCTACGTGCGCCGCGATGCCTTCACGCTCTGCGTCAGTAATGTTCTTGGCAACCGGGCCGCCCAGAGTGCCGTCCTCCCCAACAAGGATGTAGGCCAAGCCCTTTGCGCCGCGCTGGCGGGCCCAATCCTGCCAAGCGTCGAGCTGACGACGAGGCTGCGATGCGCCACCGTCCATAACAACTGCACCGACGTAATCGTTCTGGAAGACACGGAAAGTGGTGTCCTTGAAGAACTCGGTGCACTCCACCAGCGGAATGTCGAAGCGCAGGTCCGGCTTGTCAGAACCGTACTTCTCCATGGCCTCCTTGAAGGTCATGCGTGGAATCGGGGTCTGAACAGTGACACCGGCCTCGGCGAAGATAGCAACCAGAATCTCTTCTGCCAGCGCAATGACATCGTCCTGCTCGGCGAAGCTCATCTCAACGTCGAGCTGAGTGAACTCCGGCTGGCGGTCAGCGCGGAAGTCCTCATCTCGGTAGCAGCGGGCGATCTGGTAGTAGCGCTCCATGCCAGCGACCATAAGCAGCTGCTTGAACAACTGAGGGGACTGCGGCAGTGCGTAGAAAGTGCCCGGCTTCAAACGAGCCGGCACCACGAAGTCACGAGCACCTTCCGGCGTAGAGCGAGTCAACGTCGGGGTCTCGATTTCGGTGAAGTCGTGGCTGTCCAGCACCTTACGGGCTGCGCGGTTGACAGCCGCACGGAGACGCATAATCTTGGCCGGGCCTTCACGGCGTAGGTCTAGGTAGCGGTACTTCAGGCGGGCTTCCTCGCCGACAGTGCCAGAAGTTCCAACATCCTCGAGCTGGAACGGCAATGCCGCCGACTCGTTGAGGATGGTCAGCTCCGTAACATTGACCTCAATTTCACCCGATGCCAGGTTCGGGTTTTCGGAGCCCTCCGGGCGCTTCTCAACGACACCGGTGACCTGAATGCAGTATTCGCTGCGCAGGTGGTGTGCACGCTCAGCAACTTCGCTGTTGCGGAACACAACCTGGGCGTAACCGGAGCGGTCACGCATGTCGATGAAGATCACGCCACCATGGTCACGGCGGCGTCCTACCCAACCGGTCAGGGTTACTGTGCTGCCGGCGAGGTCAGCGCGGAGGTCTCCGGCAAGATGCGTACGAAGCACTGCGAATTGGTCCTTCCAAAATTGGTGCTATAGGGATTAACGCTGTGGATAGCGGTTTCGTCCGTGTAGTCTACCTTGAAGCCAGAAAGGTGAGAAGAAGACCCCGGCTATTTTGCTTATTACCGGTCATCGCCTTGGGCCTACCTCGGGCTTCATGTACTCACTTAGACAAAGTTCTCCGTAGATCCTGACGTTGATTTACATGCGGATACTATGACGCAGCGCTATTCAATGGCCCGTTTTCCGCACCTTATGCAATAGTCTTACTCCTATGACCTTCCGGAATGACTTCCAAAAGAGCTCGGCTCGTGCCGAGCGACGCTCGGGTGGTGGCCGCGCTATCGCCGTAGGCGGTGGCGGTATCGGCGGCCTTGTCCTCATCGGCCTGTACTTACTTCTCGGCGGCGACCCGGGACAATTGGGACAGCTGACAGGTGCCCAGAACAACCAGTCCTCGCAGACTGCACAGCAGTCCCCTGGCGAGGATCCCTGCAAGACCGGCGAAGATGCCAACAGCCGCATCGATTGCCGGATGGAATTCACCGGTATTTCGGTCGACCGAGTCTGGGAAGAACAACTCCCCGCACAGGCCGGCATCGAGTACACGAACCCAGGCTTAGTCCTCTTTGAAGGCTCCACTCAGTCGGGCTGCGGCGCAGCGTCCTCGTCCACCGGCCCGTTCTACTGCCCCGCCGATCAAACGGCCTACTTCGACACGGAGTTCTTTAGCACCCTGGAGCGCATGGGCGGAGGCAACGGACCGCTCGCACAGGAATACGTCGTGGCCCACGAATTCGCCCACCATATCCAAAGGTTGGAGGGCACACTCGGCCGCAGTAACTACAACGAACCGGGCCCCGATTCCGACGCTGTAAAGATCGAGCTGCAGGCCGACTGCTACGCGGGTATCTGGGCTCATTACGCGGACAAGGGGCCGGACGCAATCCTCGAACCGCTTTCCGACGAGCAAGTTGCCGATGCCCTCAAAACTACGAAGGCCATTGGCGATGACACCATCCAGCAGCATTCCGGCGGTGGTGTTCAACCGGACTCCTGGACCCACGGCTCGGCCGAGCAGCGTACGAAGGCATTCCTCACCGGCTACAAGTCAGGAAAGATGTCTCAGTGCGACACTCTCGAGCGCGGCGTCTACAGCTAGACTCCGCACTCAACAAATGCGCGTTTCCTAGATGCGCGACTGCAACTCCTGAACCAGTGCATCTAGGGCGACTGCGTGCTGCTCGTGGGACTCAAGGTTCTTCAGCTGAACCTCGCCCGCGGCCAATTCAGACTCGCCGAGGACCAACGCAAATCGGGCTCCAGCGCGATCGGCACCCTTCATCGCGCCCTTCAGACCGCGGCCGCCGTAGGACATATCTGCGCGGATACCCGCTTGGCGCAGCTTATTGATCTGCACCGCCATAGCGTGAGCGGCTTCTTCACCGAGCGCAACACCATACACATCGACGCGTCGACCATCGCTGGCCTGCTTGCCCTCTGCTTCCAGTGCGAGCAGCGCGCGATCCACACCCAAACCAAAGCCAATTCCAGACAGCTCTTGGCCGCCTAGCTGCGCCATCAGCCCGTCGTAGCGACCACCGCCACCGATACCCGACTGAGCACCAAGGCCGTCGTGAACAAACTCGAAGCACGTCTTGGTGTAGTAGTCCAGTCCGCGCACCATTCGAGGATTGATGACATAGGGCACCTTCATGTCATCCAACAGTCCAGTCACAGCTTCAAAGTGACCGCGAGCGCTGTCAGAAAGGTGGTCCAGCATCAGCGGCGCGTCGGCAAGCATTTCCTGCATTTCCGGTCGCTTATCGTCGAGAACGCGCAGCGGGTTGATGTTTGCACGGTGGCGCGTTTCCTCATCCAGAGGCAGGTCAAACAAGAACTCCTGCAGCTTAGCGCGATATTCAGGGCGGCAGGTGTTGTCGCCAAGGCTTGTCAGTTCAAGGCGGAAGCCTTCGAGCCCGATACCGCGGAAGCATGCGTCGGCAAGCGCGATGACTTCAGCGTCCAGCGCAGGATCATCGACGCCGATTGCCTCTACGCCCACCTGCTGCAACTGACGGTAACGGCCTGCCTGCGGGCGTTCATAGCGGAAGAATGGCCCCGCGTAGGAAAGCTTGACCGGCAACTGACCGCGGTCCAAATTGTGCTCAATGACCGCGCGCATCACGCCCGCGGTACCCTCCGGGCGCAGGGTGACCGAACGGTCGCCGCGGTCGGCGAACGTGTACATCTCCTTGGTGACGACGTCCGTCGATTCACCTACGCCACGTGCAAAAAGCCCGGTTTCCTCGAAAATTGGCAGCTCAATGTGCTCATAGCCCGCAAGTCGTGCGCGGTGCTGGAATGAGTTTCGCACCGCCTCGAATTCGCGGGAGACCGGCGGGACGTAATCCGGCACGCCCTTGGGCGCGGAGAATGGCTTCAACTTCTTTGGCTTCTGGCTAGAGTTCACCCCGCTAACTCTACCTGCCAACTCTCACGACGTGTCAGCCAGGCTAGGTGAGGTTTTGCAGGAACGGGTTGGTCGCGCGCTCCTCGCCTATCGACGATGCGGAGCCATGGCCCGGAAGAATCATGAGGTCATCCGCCAGCGGGAGGACCTTATCCTTCAACGACTGCTGCATGTGCTCCGGACTACTGCCCGGCAAATCTACGCGACCGATAGCCCCCTTAAAGAGGACGTCCCCGCTGAAGACAATCTCATCTTCCCCATCGGAAGCGCGCAGCATCACGCATCCCGGAGAGTGACCAGGAGCGTGAATGACTTCGAAATTCAACCCTGCCCACTTTACTTCGTCGCCATCCTCGAAGAAATCGGCTTCCGTATAAGCCTGCATAGAATCGATGTCAAAGAGGTGTCCGAAAGAAGAACCGCCGAGCTTCGGATTGGCCAGCAACACATTGTCGCTTTCGTGAATGAAGACGGGGATATCCCAGAAGTCGGCGGCCTCCGCGACATCGCGGACATGGTCGATATGACCATGGGTCAGCAGAATTGCTTCCGGCTTCCAATCTCGCTTCTCAACCTCGCCGCGTACTACCTCGAACGCCCCCATGCCCGGGTCAACAATGACGCATGGGGTGGACAGGCCGTCCATTTCCGGAGCGCCTGTTGCCACGTAGCAGTTGGTCTGAAAAGGGCCGGCTGCAAAACCAAATATCTCCATGGCGCTCCATTGTAACGATTGTGTACAGCCCCCGGCAGGCTATTTGCGCCTTCCAACAACGGGAAGAGAGCACCTTTCCCCTTGCTCGTTGGCCTGTCATCTCGCAAATGGGAAGCAATCCCGGGCATAATGGTCGATTGTGTACGCGACGGTGACCGACTGAGCTGTTACTTCAAATGCGGTCACTATCAATGGGCAAAATCGTCCGCTGGTGTTCCGTCACCAGCAATAGATGACTAACAGATACGGAGAAAGACTAGTGGCCAATAATGAGCAAAGGCGCAAAGATGCGATGCGGACGCTCGAGCGCGAACTTAAGCGCCGTGCACGTGCCGAGAAGCTGAAGCCACTGGGCGTTGTCGTAACTACCTTGGCTATCCTGCTCTTTATCGGTGGCGGCATCTACTTGCTGACCACGGCTGGCGGCGCTGACGACAATGAGGCCGCTGATGAATCCACGACTCCAGTCGAACCTGCAGCTCTGACAGCTACTCCCGTCAGCGGTGAAAAGGTTCCAATGAAGCGCTCTTCCCCACTTCCGGAAACCGTGACCTGTGACTACCCGGATGATGGCGAGGCATCGAAGGACATAGATAAGCCAGCTACCGACAACGTTCCCGCCACTGGCACTGTAACCATCACCCTGAAGACTAACCAGGGCGACATTCCGATGGAGCTGGACCGCGCTATTTCACCTTGCGGCGTCAATGCAATTGAGCACATGGCCAAGTCCAACTACTTCAACGACACCGTGTGCCACCGTATTACCGGTGGTGGCCTGAACGTTCTGCAGTGTGGCGATCCGACTGGTACCGGTACCGGCGGACCGGGCTTCAAGTTCGCTGGCGAGTGGCCGGTCAAGGATTCCGGCCTGGATCAGAACACCCCGTTGGTGTACCCGAAGGGCTCTATCGCCATGGCAAACCCGAGTGACCCGGATGCCAACGGCAGCCAGTTCTTCCTCAACTGGGCAGATTCTCAGCTGCCTCCGCAGTACACCGTGCTTGGCTCCATGACTGACGAGGGCACCAAGACGGTTGCGGACATTGCGAAGAACGGTATCGAGGGTGGCGGTACCTCTGACGGTAAGCCAGCTAAGGAAGTCCGTATTGAGAAGGCGGAAGTCAAGTAGTTGACTCAACTAACTGATTGAGAAATTAATCAAAAACAGGGTCAAGGTGAATCACCTTGGCCCTGTTTTAGTATCTACGCGGTCTCATCCTTTTTCACATATCGATGGCTACTAAACCGCCTACTGACCAGAAGTAATGCGGTAGACATCGAACACTCCCTCGACACCGCGCAGAATGTTGAAGATATAGCCCATCTGCTTAGTGTCCGAAACCTCGAAGCTAAAACGCATTACGGCAACGCGGTCATCGGAGGTATGAGAGGACGTCGACAGGATTGAGACCTTCTGATCGGAGAAAACGCGAGTGATCTCCGAGAGCAGTCCGTGACGGTCAAGTGCTTCGATTTGCACCGTAACCATGAAGACCGCACCGGAGGAATCCGTTGCCCAGGAAACCTCGATAATGCGCTCGGGCTCCTGGTGCAGTTTCTCCGCATTAGTGCAGTCCGTACGGTGCACACTGACCCCACCGCCGCGGGTGACGAAGCCAAAGATGGCATCGCCCGGCACAGGCGTACAGCATTTGGCGAGCTTAGCGGCCATATCCGCGCTGCCTTCTACCAACACACCCGTGCTGTCAGCGCGGCGCGGAGTGTTGTGCACGTTCATCTTTGAAATTGGCGTGCGGGAGACCAACTGCTCTTCGGCATCGTCCGCGCTCGAGAACTGCGCCATCAGCCGGTGAGTCACATGCTGCGCTGAGACCTGCCCCTTACCGATAGCGGTATAGAGCGCATCGACATCCGCATAGTGCAGCTCGGAGGCAATCTGCTTGATGGACGCCGGAGTGAACAGGCGGTGCATCGGCAGACCGCCGCGCTGTACCTCTGCAGCCAGCGCGTCACGGCCGGCATCGAGTGCCTCTTCGCGGCGCTCCTTGGCAAACCACTGACGGATCTTTGCCCGCGCACGTGGAGTTTTAACAAACTTCTCCCAGTCCTTAGACGGACCGGAATCGGCATCCTTGGACGTGAAAATCTCGACGCGGTCGCCAGTTTTTAGCGGTGATTCCAACGCCACTAGCTTGCCGTTGACTTTGGCACCAATACAGCGGTGACCTACTTCAGTATGGACCGCGTAGGCAAAGTCGACCGGCGTGGAGTCCGCAGGCAATGTGATGACATCGCCCTTAGGCGTGAACGCAAAAATTTCAGTGACTGAGAGGTCATAGCGCAGGGAGTCCAGGAACTCGTTAGGATCTGCGGCCTCGCGCTGCCAATCCAGCAGCTGACGCATCCACGCCATCTGATCGACTTCGGCGGAATCTCCCTTGTGAGAGCCCTTGGTTTCCTTGTAGCGCCAGTGTGCGGCAATGCCGTACTCAGCGTTGTAGTGCATCTCATGGGTGCGAATCTGCACTTCTAGCGGGGAGCCACCTGGACCGATGACCGTTGTGTGCAACGACTGGTAAACCCCGAAACGCGGCGCGGAAATATAGTCCTTGAATCGCCCCGGCATGGGTTTGAACAGCGAGTGGACGGCACCCATGGCGGCATAGCAGTCCTTGGTCGTGTCCACCAGAACTCGAAGTCCGACCAGGTCAAAAATCTCGTCGAACTCATGGCCGCGGACAATCATCTTCTGATAAATCGACCAGTAGTGCTTCGGCCTGCCCTGTACCTCAGCAGCAATGTGAGACTCCTTCAGATCCTTCTGAATCATCTCGGAGACTTCCTGGATGTACCGGTCCCGCTGCGGCGCTCGATCTGCGACCAAACGCACAATCTCGTCGTACTTCTTCGGGTACAAAATGGCGAAGGAGAGATCTTCCAACTCCCACTTCACGCTGGCCATTCCCAAACGATGCGCCAGCGGTGCAATCACCTCGAGGGTCTCACGGGCCTTCTTAGCCTGCTTTTCCGGCGGCAGGAAGCGCATTGTGCGCATGTTATGCAGCCGGTCAGCCACCTTGATAACCAGCACGCGCGGGTCCTGGCTCATGGCGATAATCATTTTTCGCACGGTCTCTGCCTCGGCGGCGGAGCCCAACGCGACCTTATCCAATTTGGTCACGCCGTCGACCAACCGTGCGACTTCTGGGCCGAAGTCCCGCTCCAGGTCCTCCAGCGTGTAATCGGTATCTTCGACCGTGTCATGCAGCAGCGCTGCCACCAGCGTGGTGGTATCCATGCCGATCTCGGCCGCAATAGTAGCGACTGCAAGCGGGTGAGTGATGTATGGCTCGCCGGATTTCCGATAGACGCCGTCGTGAAGGCGCTCGGCGGTATCGTAGGCACGCTGAAGCACAGCCAAATCTGCGCGCGGATGCACCTGTCGATGCACCGCGACAAGGGGATCTAGCACCGGGCGGATCTTCGTTCTGTTGCCGGTAAGGCTTCGCGCTAGGCGGGCACCATAACGGCGTGCGGGCCCTTCAGCCATGACTCATTCACCCCTTATTAACCACGTACAGAGGCAGATCAGCAAGCTTCTCCCGAGCTCCCAGGCCTTCAACCTCCAGCACGGTGCACAGCCCGGTTACCTCGACTCCAGCTGTCTCCAGCAGAGCGCGAGCTGCACACAGGGTGCCACCAGTTGCCAACACATCGTCGACAAGTACGGCCTTCTTGCCCTTCAGCTCAAAACCACTAGCCGGAATCTCAAGCGCGGCCGTACCATATTCCAGTTCATAGGTCTCGGTCAGCACAGGCGGTGGCAGCTTACCCTTCTTACGAATAGCGAGCACTCCCAGTCCGAGCTTGTACGCCACCGCAGAACCCAGCAGGAATCCACGCGCATCTAGGCTGCCTATAACATCAGCCCCGAACTCTTCCACCTTGGCGGAAATCTCGTCCACAATCAGGGCGAACGTCGTGGCGTCGGCAAGCGCCGGCGTCAAGTCCTCGAAGAGTACGCCCTCAACTGGAAAATCGGGCACAAACCGAATCTGATCGGCTAATGCCTCACGCGCGTGTGCATACGACACAGGTTTAAGCTCCTTTTCGGCGAAAAGAAAAAGTGCGGGTACCTGTCAACGATACCCGCACAATGCGCTTTTAAAGTAGTTTCACCCGAACCACTGGGAGGCGCTACCTCCTACTGCCCCGGACGCCAGGACAGCGGCTTGTTTTCATCGCCCTCAAGCGTCGGAGTCGTCACCGTTCGTTTCGGCGTCGACTGCTCCATTTCGCTTGCCGACGGCTCCTTCGAGCCCGAGTCCTCCGCAACATCAGTGGTGGCGGAATCGGTGTCCGATCCGGCCCGCTCAGATGCCTTTGCGCGAGCAGACAGTACCGCCTCGTCATGCTTGCGGTATTCACGCTGACGCGACTTGAGCGTTACCAACAGCGGCGAAGCCAGGAAAATCGAGGAGAACGTGCCCTGAATAATGCCGATGAGCTGAACCAGCGCCAAATCCTTCAGCGTACCGACACCCAGCATGCCCACGGCGATAATCATCAGTGCCAAGATTGGCAGCAGCGTCGACACTGTGGTGTTTATAGAACGCATGATGGTTTGGTTGACAGCCAGATTCACCAGCTCGGCGTAACTTCTACGTGTCGATGAACGATAGCCTGCCGTATTCTCGTCGACTTTGTCGAAGACCACGACGGTGTCGTACAGCGAGAACGACAGCACGGTCAGGAGACCGATAATGGTGGCCGGGGTGACATCAAGGCCGATCAGCGCGTAGATGCCCATAATCACTATTGCGTCCACGGCCAGGGCGAGGATGGCAGAAATGGCCATGTCACGCTCGAAGCGGATAGTGATGTAGGCGAATACCAAGCCCAAGAACACTACTGCAGCCAGCAGCATGCGGTTGGTAATCGACGAGCCCCACGACTCCGAAACGGTCGAGTCACCAATCGCATCCGGGGTCTGCTCCCCCTGTGCGTCGACGGGTTTGAATGCGTCGTTCAGTGCGACGCGAGCATCATTAATCTCGCCCTGGGTCAGCTTCTCTGAGGTGATTTCCAGAATGCGGCCTTCGCCAGAACCGATGATCTGCACCAACTCCGGCTTGACGCCGGTGGCGTCGGTGAAGACCTCCTCAGCCTGTTCAGTCGTCACTGACGCAGGCGGCATAGTCATCTTGGTGCCGCCCTCGAAATCGATACCGAAGCTGAACCCTCGAATCAGCATCGATGCTAACGCAACGACAATGACGGCAATCGCAATCTGGTACCAGCGCTTCCGCTTACCGACGATATTGATTCCACCCTCGCCGGTGTAGAGGCGGCGGAAGAATGAGTCCTCGTTAGCCGCGTCATTTTCGCTAGTCAGCGCCGGATTCGTCTGAGTAGTATTCATGGATTCCTACTTCCCCTCATTCGCGCCGGAGTCAGCCGAACCGGTGTCGGCAACTGCACTGGCGGCTGCATTGGAGGTGACAGCCTTTTTACCGGTAGCTACGGACTTGTTCCTGTTAGCGACCTCCATGACTGAACCAAAGCCGTTCATGGATGGTTTGGACAGTGCCGGCCACTTGCGAGTAGCCAGAATGACCAGTGGCGCAGTCACCAGGAAGGCGGTCACAATATCGAATGCCGTGGAAAGACCAAGTGTGAATGCGAAACCACGCACATCGCCAACAGCCAGGATGTAGAGGACCACAGCCGCAATGATGGACACAAAGTTACCCGACAGGATCGTACGCCGTGCTCGTCGCCAAGCATGCGGTACCGCAGAGCGGAATGTCCTACCCGCACGAATCTCATCCTTAATGCGTTCGAAGAAGACGATAAAGGAGTCAGCTGTCACGCCGATGGAAATGATGATACCGGCGATACCAGCGAGATCGAGTGAGTAGCCAATCCAGCGACCGAGCAGCACGAGTACGCCGTAGACCATCGCACCAGCTGCTGCCAGTGAAACCAGCGAGATGGCTCCGAGGCCTCGGTAAAGAACGATTGCGTAGACGACAATCAGAGCAATACCGATAATGCCGGCAAGCAGACCGGCCTCCAGGGAGGCCGACCCCAGCATGGCTGGAATGGTCGTAGTGGTACCGCCCGGCTCGCCGTCCTCACCTGCGAAGGACAGTGGCAGTGCGCCGTAACGCAAGTTATTCGCCAGCGCCTGTGCCTCATCGATAGTGAAATCACCCGTGATTCGAGTAGCTGAACCGACCGGGGTTGCCTCCTGAATCACCGGGGCGGAAATGACCTTCGAGTCCAACACGATGGCGACCTGCTGCTGCAGGTAGTCATTGGTCAGCTTGGTCCAGGTACGAGCGCCGGTGTCGTTCTTACCGGACTTGAAGCTAAAGGAGACCTGGATTTGACCAGACTGCTGATCGTAGCCACCGCTAATCGGCGCATTGGTGTCGATAGCATCGCCGGACAGACGCTGGCCCTTGACCTCGTCGTCTTGCCCAATCAACAGAGGAGCCTTGCCCAGGAAGATAGCCTTGCCACCTTCTGGCGCACAGGTCACCAATGGCTTGGCCGGGTCATCGGCACCCTGCAGCGGATCGACTGCATCTCGGTTATCGCAGCTCATCAGTGCAGCGGCTGCAAACTGCGTCGTCGGATCTTCGGACTGGCGAGTTGCCAGCAGCACGTCACGAACCTTCGTACGCAGCTCTGCCGCTTCAATCGAGTTCGCCGGCTTTGCCGGAGCCGTTGCGTCCAGCTTCGGGGCCTCGCCCAGCGACTTGGACAGTTCCTCCGGGACCGGCTGGTCCGGGTTCTGTTCCTTGAAGGCATCAATTGCACGCTTCTGCGTCTCGTTCATGTCCTTGTACAGGCCATCGACGCGCTTGGTGGCGTCCTCCTTCGACAGGACACCGACCGAAACCCAGTCCTCTGCGGTCTTTTTGACTACTTCACCAAAGGCAGCTTCATCAGGGCCCTGCGTGGGCTGCTCTACCGGACGGAAAAACAGCTGCGAAGTCTGTCCGAGCGTACGCGCCTCCTGTGAGTCTTCACCCGGCACGGTAATGACCAGCGTGTCACCGTCGGTGACAACTTGAGCGCCACTGACGCCCATGCCGTTTACGCGGTTCTCCAGAATCTTGCGAGCCTGGTCGAGCTGATCGCGGGTCGGCTTTTCGCCCTGCGGCACCAGGGTTACTCGGGTACCGCCCTGCAAATCGATACCCAACTTTGGCTTGGCCGATCCGCCGCCGGTGAAAAAGACGAGTGCGTACGTAAGGATAAGGAAGCTGACAAACAGCGCCAACAGCCACTGTGGCCAGTTCCTCTTGAATGTATTCGCACCAGATCTGGATTTGCTGTTCAAAGCAAAGTCTCCTGAATCGTGACGTTTAGGTACTTGAACGTTTCGGGTTGAAACGCGTGTCTATAACTGCACCGCGAACTCGCGCAATACCAGGCAGGGGCATTGCGGGCGTCGCTAAGCAAAGCTATAAACACCAACCGCTAGAGGATAACCGATTTAGCGGCCTGCGCCGGTTTTGACTTGTACCTGTTTAGTGAAAATCTTCCCACGCTTGCCGACGGCGAAACCTGGGTCGCGTCCTTCGCCCTGCGGCGCACGCTAGAGCTTGATGGCATGCAAACCAGCGGGGCGTGGACGTGCAAAACTGCTACTACTTTTCGGTAGAAGTCGAGCCATCTGTACCCGGGTTATCCGAATTGCTCGTTGTATCCGGGTTCGCGGCCTGCTCGTTGCTGTCCGAAGCCGCATTATCAGCCGGGCCGTGGCCGGTAATTTCTTGCACATCGCCAATGTGGTCGTCCGGCGCATCGGAAACTCTGCCACGCTGGTCGCGGTGAGCGTAGCTAGCTCCCGCGCCGGTAGTGAGGTTGCGGGCAATAGCGCCCTTCTCCCAACGGGTGACGATGCCGTCAGCGATGATTAGATCAACGGTTGTGTCGGTGGTATCAACGACCACGCCGTGCATGCCGGAACCGGTGATGACCTCCGCGCCAGGGGACAGCTTATCCTGCATTTCCCGGATGGTGCGCACCTGCTTGTTCTGCTTGACAATCTGCCAAATCGGCAGCGCCAGGAACAAGAAAATAAGTAGGAGGAGAATAGTTTGATCCATGTCTGCCGAGTTTAACGAATTGCCTGCTCGCAATTCCACACTGCCCTGGGACAGGATTAGGGGGAAAGCTATTCTCCGATAGTGCCCTCCGGGGGCTGTAGCCCCAAGTGCCGCCATGCTCGGGCAGTTGCCACGCGTCCACGGGATGTGCGCGCAATCATTCCTGCACGTACCAAGTAGGGTTCGCACACTTCTTCCACGGTCGAGGGCTCCTCACCCACTGCCAGTGCCAGCGAGTTTACCCCCACAGGCCCACCGCCGTGTCCCTTGACCAGAGCTGTCAGCACTGCCCGAT
Source organism: Corynebacterium sp. HFH0082 (assembly GCF_000411235.1). Taxonomy (NCBI): domain Bacteria; kingdom Bacillati; phylum Actinomycetota; class Actinomycetes; order Mycobacteriales; family Corynebacteriaceae; genus Corynebacterium; species Corynebacterium sp. HFH0082. The sequence goes on along the minus strand of NZ_KE150404.1, from coordinate 1,681,294 downwards.
CCAGACGGTCGAGCCCCAGCTCATCGACATCGAAGACAATCAATGCCGCCTTGGCCGCACCAAGATCAATAACGCCACCGGAGTGGACATCGGCGAAATCGCGGACGCGACGCAGCAGGCGGTTGGCAATTCGCGGTGTACCGCGCGAACGCGACGCAATCTCCACTGCAGCCTCCGGGCTGATGTCTACCCCGAGGATCCCAGCGGCACGGGTAACCACCTTTGTCAGATCTTCGACCTCATAGAACTCCATCTGCGCGGTAAAACCAAAGCGGTCACGCAGTGGGCCAGTCAGCATACCCGAGCGCGTCGTCGCACCGACCAACGTGAATGGTGGAATCTCGAGTGGAATCGACGTAGCTCCAGGCCCTTTGCCTACGATGACATCAATACGGAAATCTTCCATTGCCATGTACAGCATTTCTTCCACTGGCCTGGCAATGCGGTGAATCTCATCGATAAACAGGACATCGCCCTCGAGCAGGTTCGACAGCATTGCTGCCAAATCGCCAGCGCGAATAAGCGCCGGACCGGAGGTCATTCGCAGGGAGCTCCCCATCTCCTGCGCAATAATCATGGCCATGGTGGTCTTACCCAGCCCGGGAGGTCCCGACAACAGAATGTGGTCCGGAGTCACATTTCGCCCCCGTGCCCCGGAAAGCACTAAATCCAGCTGTTCGCGGACCTTGGGTTGGCCGATGAACTCCCCTAACGACTTTGGTCGCAGGTTCGATTCCGCATCGGCTTCCTCGACCTGAGCGCGGGCATCGACATCACGTTGTACACCATTTCCACCACCGCCAAAATGGTCGTTGGCTTCCCCACCTAAAGAGTCCCTGAAGGGATTGCCCGACACGTTAAACTCCGTGCGCTCGATATCGCTCATAGTCCCCTCATCCTAGTGCACTGCCAATTTTCATCATCAATGTAGCTGCAGGTCCTCGACCTGGATTTACTTCTCACCCAATGTCTTTAGCGCCGCCTTCAGCGCCATTGAAGTATCCAAGGTCGGATCAATCCGAACAACGGTCTCCGCTGCCTCATTCGCGTCAGCTTCCGGGAACCCAAGCCCGATCAAAGCACCAACGACCTGATCCAGATCTGCCTTCAAAACAAGGCCAGGTGCTGCTCCGTTTGCAGCTTCCTCCGGCGGCGATACCGCCCTGTCCGCGAAAACCTCGACTTTATCTTTCAATTCAACCAACAGGCGCTCCGCCAATCGCTTGCCGACGCCGTTAGCTGCTTGCAAGGCCTTCGCATTCTTTGAGGCGACCGCATTGGCAATCTCCGCCGGCGACAGTACCGAAAGAACAGACATCGCGACCTTTGGCCCCACCGTCGAGACAGTGCGCAGGAGCGCAAACATCTCACGTTCCTGTGAATTGGCAAAACCAAAGAGCGTAATCGCGTCTTCACGAACCGCCATTGTGGTCAACATAAAAGTCTGCTCATACCTCACCAACTGGGAAGCTAGCCTGCCTGTAATGGTGACCAAATGCCCGACACCACCGCACTCGATAACGCAATAGTCCGCACCGAGGTCGATAACTTCACCGCGAAGAGATGCAATCACTTCTCACAATTCCTTTCACTACGGCTTCCCTAAAGACACCGCGATAAACGCCAAACTCACAAGTGTTCTCTAGCAAGCTCCCCTACCGCGAGGGATTCTCACGGCGAGAAAGCTCCAACTCCCGCTCCTCGTGCTGCTTCGCAAGCGCAGCCAAGGTGTCGCGCTGGCGTTGCAGAACCGGACCACGCCAACAGTGGCAGATAGCGATAGCCAAAGCATCCGCTGCATCTGCAGGTTTTGGCGGAGTTTCCAACCCAAGGATTCTCGTCACCATCATGGTCATCTGCTTCTTATCAGCTCGACCGTTGCCGGTGAGCGCCTTCTTTACCTCCGATGGCGTGTACATATGCACTTCCAAGCCGCGTCTCGCCGCAGCGAGGACAAGGACACCAACCGCGTGCGCCGTCTGCATCACGGTGGACACGTTGCCGCGCTCGAATACCCGTTCCATCGCAACCACGTCCGGCTCGTACTCATCCATCCACTGCTCCACGGCATTGGAAAGCCGTAAAAGACGATCCTCCAACGACGCCGTGGTTGGTGTGCGGGCGACCCCCACAGCAATGGGAATGACTTTCCTGCCCTGAGTACCTTCCGCAATGGAGAGACCACAACGAGTAAGGCCAGGGTCGATGCCCATCACCCGCAGAGATCCAGCTCGATAATTCACTCCTCCACTAATATCATATTTCGAACAGCTGTTTGTATCGTAGCTAGAAGGAGTACCAACCGTTGGTTCTGATACGTTTAACACCATGAATTCACCGAAGAAGCTCTACGGCGTTCTCGCTGCAGCTGAAATGGTCACGTGGGCTCTGCTGCTTTTAGGCCTGGCGCTGAAGTACCTGTTCAAAGTCACTGACGCCGCCACCACTATCTTCGGCAGCATCCACGGCTTTACGTTCCTGTGCTACGTAGTCACCACCATCATGGTGTGGATCAACCAGCAGTGGAGCTTTGGCCGCGGTGTCATCGGCCTCGCCTCTTCTATCATTCCATTCGCAACCTATCCGTTTGAACGAAACACCCTGAAGGCAGGCCTTCTGGATCGGCCCTGGCGCTTTACCGACGAATCCGAGGAGCCACAGGGCATATTCGAGTGGGCACTCGCCATGATTATTCGTCGCCCCTTTATCTCGGCGTTCGTCATCTTGATTGTTCTCGCGGTGGTCTTCACACTGTTGCTGATGGCCGGACCTCCGACTCAGTGGTTCTCCTAGGACGCCCATAAAAACCAATCCCCATCGGACTGCTTTCCGATGGGGACTTCCTGTTGACACCAGCTCGCCGAGCAATTCAGCGTTGCCGACTGCCCTACCACGGGCACCCTTTAACGCCGAGAAGCCAGTCAGCAGAACCGTCGACAAAAAACGCCTAGTCGTCGAGTTCGGCGATGACCTCGTCGCTGATGTCGGCGTTCGAGTAGACGTTCTGCACGTCGTCGGACTCTTCGAGAGCGTCAATCAGACGGAAGAGCTTGCGTGCGCCGTCAGCATCGAGAGCGACTGTGGTAGAAGCGCGGTAGTCCTGATCTGCGGAGTCGTACTCCATTTCGGCATCGACAAGAGCGGTGCGGACATTCATCAGATCGGTAAAGGCGGAGACAACCTCGAACTTTTCACCCAGGTCGTTGACTTCCTCTGCACCGGCATCGAGAACCGCCATGAGCAGGTCATCCTCGGTCAGCTCGCCCTTCGGCAACTCGACGACACCCTTCTTTTCGAAGAGGTACGCCACGGCGCCGTTGTCCGCCATGTTGCCGTTGTTTTTGTTGAACGCCGAGCGCACATCGGAAGCAGCACGGTTACGGTTATCCGTCAGGCACTCCACAATCAAAGCGACGCCACCAGGTGCATAGCCTTCGTAGACAATGGTCTCCCAGTCAGCACCGCCGGACTCCTCGCCGGAACCACGCTTGCGGGCACGCTCAATGTTGTCGTTGGGAACCGAGGCCTTCTTGGCCTTCTTGATCATGTCATCGAGGGTGGGGTTACCAGCAGGATCACCGCCGCCGGTACGAGCCGCGACCTCGATGTTCTTGATCATCTTTGCCCACTCTTTGGCGCGCTTGGCGTCATTAGCAGCTTTCTTGTGCTTTGTGGTTGCCCATTTTGAATGACCCGACATGTGCTAGTTCCTACCAATCCTCTCGTCAATACCCATATAGCTGGGAATTAGTCAGGTGTTCATTATACAAACTGGGGATTTAAATTCCGACAAGCTCTCGCAAAAAGAACTCGTGGAGCCGAGTCTCCCCCGTCGACTCCGGGTGAAAGCTGGTGGCCATCGCAGCTCCCTGCCGTACTCCGACCACTGTACCGGCGGTCTCTCCAGCCGATTCTGGCACCCGCGCTAGCACCTCAACGTCGTCGCCGACACGCTCGACCCATGGGGCGCGAATAAAGGCGGCGTGCACAGACGACTGGTCACCACCAATCGCCAGCTGCGGGATATCCAAGTCAGTTTCAAAGGAATCCACCTGACGGCCAAATGCGTTACGACGGACCGTGATGTCAATCGCTCGCAGGTTTACGGCATCCGGACGGGTATCGAGCACTTCGTCGGCAAGCAAAATCATGCCTGCGCAGGTGCCATATGCCGGAAGGCCATCGCGGAGGGCTTCCCGCAGCGGGCCTTCAAGCTCATTGAAGACCATCAACTTGCTCATGGTCGTGGACTCGCCGCCGGGCAAAATTAAGCCGCTAAGTCCCTCCAGGTCACGGGGCAAGCGCACCTTTCGGTGCGGGACGCCGAGCTGGTCAAGGACATATCCGTGTTCGGCAACGTTGCCCTGAAGAGCGAGGATACCGATTGTTTCCTGTGTCATTAATCTAGGTTCTCACTGCGAGCATCGAAGTTCGTCGCCACTGGCACGGGCTCGACACCCGGGGCCAGGCTTCGGGTCAGCCCTTCCTGCGTGACGACGGCCACGAGCTCGCCCTTTTGGTTAAAAATGCGACCGTGAGTCAGTGCGCGACCCGCATGCGCTGATGGTGAAATCTGGTCGTAGAGCAGCCATTCATCCGCACGGAACGGACGCATAAACCACATCGCGTGGTCGAGGCTGGCTTCCTGGACCTCAACGCCTGGATGCGGAACGAGTGCCGATGACAGCAAAGTCATATCCGACATGTACGCCAGCGTGCAGACGTGGAAGGTCTCGTTATCCGGCAGGCGATCCTTGCACCGGAACCACACCAGCTGCTGAGACGGGGTGTATTTGTTGTGTTCGAACTGATCATCCGGCACTACCCGGATATCCCAGTCCGCCCACTCGCGCATTAGTAGACGACGTGTGTTCGTCATCTCAGAGGTGTCGGTGACCACATCTTCAGGATCTGGCACCTTGCGCATCACGTCAGAGTGCTCGAGTCCCTCATCCCCCTTACGGTGGAAGCTGACCTGCATGACGAAAATCGTACGGCCATCTTGCACAGCTTCGACGGAACGGTGGCAGAAAGACCGGCCATCGCGAATTCGCTTGACCATGTACACCGTCGGGATATGGGGGCGGCCCGGGCCTACAAAGTAGGCGTGGAGGGAGTTCACCGCGAAGGTATTACCCACCGTGCGCGTCGCCGCGACGAGGGACTGGCCGGCAACTTGGCCACCGAAAGTGCGCTGTAGGATTGACTTAATGACTGGGCCACGGAAAATGTCCCGGTCAATCTGCTCCAGATCTAATACCTCGCGGATGTTAGCCATTTTTACCAGCCACGCTCAGCGAGTCGGTGCGGCTGCGGAATCTCGTCGACGTTGATACCGACCATTGCCTCGCCGAGCCCGCGGGAGACATCAGCGATGACCTTCGGATCATCGTAGTGCTGAGTTGCCTGGACGATAGCCTTGGCGCGCTTCTCCGGATCACCGGACTTGAAGATACCGGAGCCAACAAAGACACCCTCAGCACCGAGCTGCATCATCATTGCAGCGTCAGCCGGCGTTGCAATGCCACCTGCGGTGAAGAGTACGACCGGCAGCTTACCGGTCTCAGCGACCTCGCGTACCAGCTCGTACGGTGCCTGCAGCTCCTTGGCGGCAACGTAGAGCTCGTCCGGAGCCATAGAACGCAGACGGTTAATTTCAGCGCGGATGGTGCGCATGTGAGTCACAGCGTTGGAAACATCACCGGTACCGGCCTCACCCTTCGAGCGAATCATGGCAGCGCCCTCGTTGATGCGGCGCAGAGCCTCACCCAGGTTGGTCGCACCACAGACGAACGGCACGGTGAAGTCGAACTTGTCGATATGGTTCGAGTAATCGGCCGGGGTCAGAACCTCGGACTCGTCAATGAAGTCAACACCGAGGGACTGCAGAACCTGTGCCTCAACAAAGTGGCCGATACGGGCCTTGGCCATAACCGGGATGGAGACGGCATTGATAATGCCCTCGATCATGTCCGGGTCGGACATACGCGACACGCCGCCCTCTGCGCGAATATCGGCGGGGACGCGCTCCAGCGCCATCACGGCAGTTGCGCCGGCATCCTCAGCGATCTTGGCCTGCTCCGGAGTAACGACGTCCATAATGACGCCGCCCTTCATCATCTCAGCGAAACCACGCTTCACGCGTGCAGTGCCCTGCCCGGAGTTGTTCTCAACCGTGCTCAACGAACCCTACTTCCCTAATACAACTGGTGAATGTGACTGTTTGTAGTCGTTTAACACTATAACGCCTGGACTAGACAGTGCTGTTCATTGAGTCAGAAAACACGGCGAACTTCCAGCACAACGGCGGGATTTCCCACAATTAAGCTGTTGTCAGTCCATCTGCAACATCGAAATATTCCGGTTCAGGTGCAGTACCCGCCAGCCGCAGCGCGCGCACTAGCGGCCTGGCTCGCAGTGCTTTCGTATCCGTCACCGCATCATTGTAGAAACGGCGGGCGAGCTCGAGCCGCGTGTGGGCGTCAGAAAGCTCAATTGCCATCGTTCGGTCCACAGGCTGTTCCTCATAGAGCGCCACAATTTTCCTAGTCAGTTCGTTTTCCACGTCAGCGCGCTGTCCAGTGTTGTTGGCTCGAAGTGGTGTGGCTTCCACCTTCGTCACTACGCCGGCGAGTTCCGGGTAGGCGGCACGAGCGACTGCAGCCCTTCGCCCCAACGCTGCTTCCAGTGAGGAACGCGCCAAGTCGGTGCGAATGTGCATACGGTTCAAACGCGTCGCTGTCGATGAAGCCACCAAACCGCTAACGAGTACGACAATCAGCGCAATGACCAGGACAACGACCCAGATTGGAACGGTTACGTCCACCGAAAACCCACTTTCACTCCGCTGCGTTTAATCAGCTGCCACGACGGAAATCTTTATGGCGCAATGACGACCTTTTCGCCATCCATGCGCACCGTATCGTACACACGCAGAACGCCGTCGGCGACCTGCGACCAGTCATACTCCCAAGCCCGTTTATGCCCGAGTGCGCGAAGCTCCTCCCCCAACTTTGGCTGCGTCAAAAGGCGTACGACTGCATCCGCAAGGTCTACGGAGTTACCGTTTTCAAAGTGAAGCCCGTAATGGCCGTCGTCAAGCACGAGTTTGAACGCATCGATGTCGCTGGAGATCACCGGCGCACCCGCCGCCATCGCCTCTACCAGCACGATGCCGAAACTCTCCCCACCGCGCTGCGGGGCAATGTACGCATCCGCATCGGCGAGGATTGACGCCTTAGCATCCTCCGAGAGTCTGCCGACGAAATGCAGGACATCTGCGTTTCTGCCCGCTTTACGACGAGCTGCCGCGACATCACCATCACCAACGACACAGACCTCAAGCTGTGGAATCTCCGCACGTATTGCTGGCAGCGCGTCGAGCAGAACGTCAAAGCCCTTGCGGGATTCGTCGAAGCGTCCGAGGAACACAAGCCGATAGAACCCCTCACGCCGCGGCGGGATCTCGGGCAACGATGAGGCGGCCGGGCAGGACTCGAAATCTCCAATACGGACACCATTGGGAATGAGTACCGGGTCGCCGCCGAGTTGCTCAACCTGCCAGCGACGTGCCACTTCCGAGACAGCGATGCCTCCCCGAATGCGTTCAAGGTACTTCCGCAAAAATGGCGTGGCCAGCTTCAATGCCAAGGAGTCCGTCGCCGCAGAGTGATAGGTCGCGACAATTGGACCGACCGAGTTTACTAACGACAACATTGAAAAACTGGGCGAATTCGGCTCATGGATATGAAGAATGTCAAAGCTACCTTCCTCAATCCATGTGCGGACTCGACGGCTCGTGCGGGGACCAAAAGACAGCCGAGCGACCGAGCCGTTATACGGAATCGGGATGGCGGCACCACCTCGAACAACGAAATCCGGAACGTCCGCCTGCACGCTAGCCGGGCCGATAAGACTGATCTCGTGGCCGCGACGGATGAACTCCTCACACAGGTCAATCGCGTGAGCTTGAACCCCACCTGGGACATCGAACGAGTACGGGCACACCATTCCGATTCGCACGGCTACTTTGACCTCTTCTTATCCGCTGGCCACAATGGCTGCATCATGTGCCAATCCGCTGGATGCTGAGCAATATCAGATTCAAAAACTGTAGCGATGTCCTGGACAATGTCAGCTAGATTGCGCCCCTCAGTCGGCACGAAGGGATGCGTTACAAAACGCCAACCATCGCGCGTGTAGGACAGGCCCGCGGGCATAAGCCGAGCGCCCGTGTCCTGTGCCAGCTTTGCTGCGCCGACCGGCATTGTCGTCTGCTCGCCAAAAAAAGTGACCGGGACCCCGTGGCCGCCGAAGTCACGATCAGACAGCAGGCACACAACGCCACCTTCTTCCAATCGCTTCTGGAGTTCCGGCATCGCGGGTTTGCCACCGGTAAGCGGGAGAATGTGGAATCCGAGGGATTCGCGGTACTCCACGAAAGCGTCGTAAAGCACCTCTGGCTTCAGCCGTTCCGCCACGGTACTGAACCGGCCATGCCGGGAAACGAGCCACATACCTGCCATATCCCAGTTACCAGAATGCGGCAGCGGGATGACGATGGAATCTCCTGCCTCGAGGGCCTCAGCAACTCGTTCGAGTCCATCGCTGGTGGACTCGACCGTGTCTGCCAACTCTGGCGACGCGATGGAGGGCAACCGGAATGCCTCCACCCAATAACGTAGATAGGAACGCATGGAAGCCCGAATAAGACCTTGCGGCACTTCCTCAGGTGGGCAGCCCATAACGCGAGCCAAGTTCTTGCGAAGCTGGCGGGTAGTCGCGGGATTTGCTGCTACACGATCGGCGGCTATGTTGCCGATACGGTAGGCCACGCGTTCCGGCAGCAGACCAAAAATCTTCCACCCGGCCATATAGCCGAGCGCAACGAAATCATCTTTCGAGCGAGGCAGGAAGAAACTAGTCATTGTATCCTCATTTAGTTGTAGGAATCAGCCGAACCCGTGGACTTCGGAGCAGAGTCAGGGTTAATAGATGAACTATCAGCTGCGCCTTCTGGCGGGGCGATGGGATCCAACGCTCCTGGCTGCTTAGCCACCATGTACAAGCGCTGGACGACGGTGAATACCGACCCAATCGCCAGGAGCCACATCGCGACGTAGAGGACATAGTCCACGCCAAGCCCCTGGAGCCCAATGCCGATTAGACCGATAATCAGGCGCTCCGCACGTTCGACGAGACCACCGTTGACCTTAAGGGCGCTGGCCTCTGCCCGAGCCTTAACGTAGGAAATGACCTGGGAAGACCCCATGGTAATCAGTGTCAGAATAAGCAGCACTGGATCCGCGTCATGGTGATACACCACCCAATACGCTATCGCCCCGAACAGTGCAGCATCAGTAATGCGGTCACAGGAAGCATCCAGCGTCGCTCCGTATTTCGTTCCCTGCCCTCGAAGTCTGGCCATCGTGCCATCGAGCAGGTCAAAAGCTGTGAAAATAGCGATTGAAACCGCAGCTGCAAAAAGATGGTTGGTAGGAATCAGGATTACCGCAAGCAGAACGGAAACTGCAGTTCCCACCAGGGTGACCGTGTTCGGGCTAATCCCGACCCGCAAAAGTGCAGCGGCTACCGGTTCAACTACTGGGCGGATTGGAGCCCTGCCACGGACACTCAGCATGCTGCCCCATCCTCCTGATTGAGGGCACGCCAGCCGTCGGCAAGCAATTCGCGCGTCTGACGAAGCGCCTGCGGTAGCACCTTGGTGCCGTCGATCACGGTCATGAAATTGCTGTCGCCGGACCAGCGCGGCACAACGTGCATGTGCAGGTGGTCAGCAACCGAACCGCCGGAGGCCTTGCCCAAGTTGAAACCTACGTTGACGGCGTGCGGACGCGAAACCGATTTGAGAGTACGAACCGCATGCTTAGCAAACCGCATCATCTCGGCCGTTTCTTCGTCGGTCAAGTCCTCAAGGTTGGCGACTTCGCGATATGGAACCACCATGAGGTGCCCTGGGTTGTACGGGAACAGATTCAGAACGGCGTACACCCACTCGCCGCGAGCGATAATGAGTGCTTCCTCATCGCTTTGCTTCGGCAAATCAACGAAGGGGTTACGGGATGGCTTGGAGTTATGTACACCACGCTTGACGATGTAGTCCAGCCGGTACGGTGCCCATAAGCGCGTGAGCCGATCCGGTTCGCCGTAACCGCTGTCGACGTATACGCCATCAGACGATTCCTGCTGGCCGGCATTGCCCTGCTGCTGCGGAGGCAACTCTTCACTTCCCGACTGATTCACTGCCATCCCCTTCGTTGCGTGACCGGGCCCCATTCGAGCCCCGACCACATATGTTTCTCTGCTGTAGTTTACGACTTCGCGGTCAACTTCTTTGGATTACCACGCGTGGTTCACCAGTTAAAACAACGCGGTCGAATAAGAGAGCGTTAGCGACCTCTAGAGAGCAGAGACATTCTCCTTGTTCGGCTGTTCGTTATTCCGCGAAGCAACCCAATCACAGATGATGTCCACAGCCTTCTCAACTGCCACCCCGTTAATCTGGGTGCCATCGAGGAACCGGAAGCTGACGGCACCTGCCTCAATGTCGCGGGCACCAGCCAGAATCATGAACGGAACCTTGGCCTGGGTGTGGTTGCGAATCTTCTTCTGCATGCGGTCATCCGACGTATCCACGTGGACGCGGATGCCACGAGACTTCAGCTGTGCAGCAAAGTCCTCCAGGTGCGGGATACAGTCATCCGCAACCGGGATACCAACAACCTGTTCCGGCGCCAGCCAGGCGGGGAAAGCACCCGCGTAGTGCTCCAATAGGACGCCAAAGAAACGTTCGATGGAGCCGAACAGCGCACGGTGGATCATAATCGGGCGCTTCTTGGTGCCGTCAGGTGCGGTGTACTCGAGCTCGAAGCGCTCCGGCAGGTTGAAGTCGAGCTGAACGGTCGACATCTGCCAGGTGCGGCCGATGGCATCGCGGGCTTGGACGGAAATCTTCGGGCCATAGAAAGCGGCTCCGCCCGGATCAGGAACGAGCTCGAGGCCAGAAACATCGGCAACGCGCTGGAGAATTGCCGTGGACTTCTCCCAAATTTCATCCGAGCCGACGAACTTCTTTTCGTCCTTCGTAGACAGTTCCAGGTAGAAGTCATCCAGGCCGTAGTCACGAAGAAGCGAAATGATGAAGTCGAGGACACTAGTGAGCTCTTCTTCCAGCTGATCCTCGGTGCAGTAGATGTGGGCGTCGTCCTGCGTAAAGCCACGGGCTCGGGTCAGACCGTGGATAACACCCGATTTCTCGTAGCGGTAGACGGTGCCGAACTCGAACATACGAATCGGAAGTTCACGGTAGCTGCGACCACGCGATGCAAAAATGAGATTGTGCATCGGGCAGTTCATCGGCTTGACGTAGTAGTCCTGCGGAGCCTTGGTGCAGTTGCCGTGTTCGTCATATTCGCCGTCGAGCTGCATCGGCGGGAACATGCCATCCGCGTAGAAGTCCAGGTGACCGGACTTCTTGAACAAGTCGCCCTTGGTTACGTGCGGGGTGTTCACAAAGTCATAGCCCGCTTCGATATGACGGCGACGGGAATGCTGCTCCATCTCGTTGCGGATGATGCCGCCCTTGACATGGAATACCGGGAAACCAGAACCAATCTCATCTGGGAAGCTGAACAGATCCAGCTCAGAGCCCAAGCGGCGGTGATCGCGCTTCTCAGCCTCGAGCATGCGGTCAAGGTACTCATCTAGCGCTTCCTTGGACTCCCACGCAGTGCCGTAAACACGCTGCAGGTTATCGCGAGACTGGTCACCACGCCAGTACGCAGCGGAAGAACGCGTGATCTTAAAAGCAGGGATGTAGCGGGTGGTCGGTACGTGCGGGCCGCGGCAAAGATCAAACCACTCGGTCTCACCGGTACGCGGATTGACGTTGCGGTATCCGGTCAAGGTCGTGCCTGCACCACCGACGTCGACATTGGCCTCATCATCTTCGGACACCTTGCCGGCCGACTTTTCAACAATCAGCTCGAGCTTATACGGCTCGTCGGCAAGCGCTTCCTGCGCCTCATCAGCAGACTCGAACGCGAAGCGTTCGAACCGCTGACCAGACTTGATGATCTTCTTCATACGCTTTTCAATGCGCTTGAGATCCTCCGGCGAGAAAGGCTCATCGACACGGAAGTCGTAGTAGAAACCATTGTCGATGGCAGGGCCGATGCCCAGCTTCGTCCCAGGGAACTCCAACTGCACGGCCTGAGCCATCACGTGAGTCGCAGAGTGGCGAATGACATCACGACCGTCCGGAGTATTCGCCGGAACGGGCTCGAAGACGGTTTCCACTTCTGGCTTAAAGGACAGATCCTTCAAATTGCCTTCAGGATCGCGGACACAAACGATGGCGTCAACGCCCTTGTTCGGGAAACCCAGGTCTCTCATCGCCTCGCCCGCAGAAACTCCTACGGGCACGGAAAACGGTGCTGGGATTGCAAATTCTTCTGACACGGCGTGCGTGTACTCCTTTTCAAAGTGTCTTCGAAAATCACATACCTGGTGACCTTCGTCAGTCGTTCACACACTTTACCGCACGGTCAAAACTCAGGCCTCGAAAAGGTCCTGCGCCCAGTACTCCTCCTCAGAAGTTCCTCGCGGCATAACAAACACGGCGGATCCAATGTGGAAAATCCACTGATTGAGACGGTCGTTCTTGGACAGCCGCTCCTGAATCGGATTGAACTGCTCCAACGGGTCCTTCTGGAAACAAATGAATACCAGGCCGGTGTTGGTCTCGAATCGACCATTCGGTTCCGGTGGCAGGTCATAGTTGTAGACCCGTCGCAGAATCCGCTGATTAGGTTTCTCCTTCGGAGGCATGGACAGTGCAACATGGCTGTTCGGATCCGTCAGAGGCAGACCATATTCATCAGTCTTCGCCAGGTCGACGGTCTCAAACTCGTCCTTACCTCCAATTGGCGCACCGGTGCCGATATCTCGGCCGGTAATAACAGTGCGGCTTTCGCGGTCCAAGACATCCCAGCCTGGAATATCCATTTCGATACGGCGGACAACCATCGCTGTACCGCCCCGCAACCAATCCGGGCCACTGTCAATCCACACTTGCTTGTCGAATTCTTCACGAGTGCGCGGGTTGACCGTACCGTCCTTCTGACCGAAGAGATTGCGCGGGGTCTCGCCTTCCTGCCTAGAACCATTGGCGTGCTGGAAACCAGCTTGCACCCAATGGACGTCCAAATAAGAGCCCGAATTTCGGATCATCATTCGGGCCGCGTGGGAGACCATTACCGGGTCATCCGCACAAATCTGCAGGCACAGGTCTCCACCGTTCCACTCCGGGCGGAGCTCATCGTTAACGTACTTTGGCAGATCCTCCAGCCACTCGGGCTTCTGGTCTTCCCTATCGATGATTGTGAAGAAGTTTTCCCCATATCCAACTGTGATAGTCAGATTGGCCGGACTCCCCATGAGCTCAGGCTCCAAGTCCGTTCGAGTAGCCTTGCCGGCTGTCATTCGGCGAGCGTCATCGGTCCAGGCACGCATGAGGTTTTGGAGACGATTGCGATTAACCCCCTTCTTTACGTTGAAGGCTATTAGCCATAGATTCGCCTGTGCGGGCGTCGCAATCCCCGCCTGATGAGCCCCATCAAAAGGTACGGTTGCTGTCTGCAAAGGCGGTTTCGGCGGCTCTTCCTGTGGACGTTCCAACCCAATCGCCTGGGCTTCCGGCGCCCCCAGGGCGAGCGCTGAGGCTCCTGCGGCGGTGCCGAGCCCGCCAAGAAAACGCCTTCTAGAAAAGCCTTCGGACATGTTGTGCACTCTTACCTTTCTGATTACTTCAAACTGGAGCACATAAGGTGGCTGGGAATCCAACGATTTTTCAATGGCTTCAACGCAACCACTGGCCTATCCAATTCGACCGTATCGAAAACCTTTTTCGGAAAAAGAAAGGCGCCGGAGTTCGATGCATATGCCGCAATAACCTGCCAACTCCAGCGCTTCTGCCACCATTAGATCCAGTTAATCAATTCCTCGACGTACCTGAGCTCACGCCCGCTTTACGACGAGCCATTGCTTGACCAACTTGTCACAAGAATTAGTGGTGCGAGTGATCCATCTCACCGCCGCCCATATGCTCTGGGTTGTTCAGGTCACCGTCATTACCGTAGTCCTCTTCGCCCGCCGGCTGGACACGAACCTCAACGTCCTGGGTGATGCTAGAGCCGTCGGAAAGCTCAATGACGAGCTTGTACTCAGCTCCCACATCCATAGCTTCATCATTGTCCATGATCATGAAGTGAGTGCTACCCGGTTCGAGAACGAGTTCGCCATTAGCCGGAATCGTCAGACCTTCCGGCACCTCGAACATCTTGCCGTCCTTGGTGTCGTGCTGCTCGAACTTCGTGCCCTCCTTCAGCCCCTCAAGCTTGAAGGAGGAAACCTTGATGTCCTTATCGGTGTTGTTGGTCAGCGTACCGAAGATGGCAGTCATGCCCTTGTCAGCCGGCTTTTCCTTGATGTAGGCATCGGCCAGCTGTACAGCAGCATCGCTCTTCTCCATCTCAGAAGTAGCCTCGGTCGCAGCGGAGGTTGCGGACTCAGTCACCTCAGCAGCAGTGTTATCGTCGGATGAGCAACCTGCTAAAGCAAGGGTCAGAGCTGCGGAACCAGCAATCAGTGCAGTTGCAGTGCGATTGAGTTTCATGTGCCTATTTTGCCTTTCGATTAATAACGGTGACGACAGCGGCGATGATGACGATAAGTCCACCACCGAGGCCATAAGCCCATAGCGGTATTGACTTCGTTTCCTCGGCGTGTGCACCGGTTTGACGAGATTCTGCCCCAGCTTCGGCTGCGCCAGCAGCATCCGGATCAGCCACTGAGAAAGAGGTCTTTCCTCGGGTGGAGTGACCATCAGAGGAGGTAATCTGGAAACCAATAATGTAGTTGCCAGGCCCTGGATTAATCTCCTCAGGAATATCCAAAGAGACCTCATTACCCACTACTTCTGGCTCGTGGGAGTACAGGACTTCCTTGGCATCTGCATCACTAATTGCAACGGTGTTGAAGTTGTTCTTGGGGTTGCCGGAGAACTTGAGAGAAACGTGGTGCGGAAATTCATCGAGAACCTGCTTGTCGCCTGGATTCGATGACAGGACGGAATCATGAGCACTCGCAGGGACTGCATTGATAACGGACGCGCCGGCAAAGACCGCAAGCGCCGCAGCGGCGGCTACCGCACGTCGGAAACCCGACTTTGAGAACCGAAACGTTTCGCCTGAAGCGACCCGGGGACTCACTAGAACAGTTCAACTCCTTTAAGCGGGACAGTTCGAGAAGAACAGCAGTAGTATGACCGCTGCCCTTGTACCTATTGTCGGATGGTAGCCCAGAAAAGTTCCCGAGAGAGACGAATATAGTTCAGGTCACACAGCAAAACCCCGGCCGCGCCGTTTTTATACGATGCGTCGACCGGGGTTTTAAATGGTAGTCCCAACTGGGTTCGAACCAGCGACCTTTCCGGTGTGAACGGAACGCTCTTCCACTGAGCTATGGGACTGGGACAGAAAAGCACTAAGCCTTTGCTGCTCTGCGGAATAAGTTAGCACGCGTTTTGGAGATTTCCCTAATTGAGTTGCGTTGCGTTTGCGATTGCGCAGTTCGAAGATTTTTTACCGCATCGATGGAACTCCATGACGATAGCGACTCGATAGGCGCCCAGTAACAAACCCGCGAAAGCGAATAAATGACATTGTTGCGATTCAGAGGCATCAAAGATTGGTCTTTAGCCCTACGCCCACAGGGACAATACAGATGTTCACCTGGTAATTTGTAATCAATCGCACAATCACGCTAAAGTATCTTTCGCACCGCAAGGGAGCAATTGAGATTTTCTTTTCGCCCTCCTTGCAACGCGATGCGGATGTAGCGCAGCTGGTAGCGCATAACCTTGCCAAGGTTAGGGTCGCGGGTTCGAGTCCCGTCATCCGCTCTGGTTTCTCAAGAAGTTAGGCCCTGTGGTATAACTTCGAGGCAACCACTGAGGCGGCAGCCTCACGGTGGAATGGCCGAGTGGCGAGGCAACGGCCTGCAAAGCCGTGTACACGGGTTCGATTCCCGTTTCCACCTCAGCAGAGATTCCTTACCGGTTTCGATGTATTGCGCGATTAGCTCAGTGGGAGAGCGCTTCCCTGACACGGAAGAGGTCACTAGTTCAATCCTAGTATCGCGCACCACGTAAGCCCTTATGGGCGAACGTATTTGCGGATGTAGCGCAGCTGGTAGCGCATAACCTTGCCAAGGTTAGGGTCGCGGGTTCGAGTCCCGTCATCCGCTCAGTGCAAAGCCCCCTTCTCTCAGAAGGGGGTTGCGCATGAAAGCTTTTATATAGCTTTTAACCCAGCGCGATTAGCTCAGTGGGAGAGCGCTTCCCTGACACGGAAGAGGTCACTAGTTCAATCCTAGTATCGCGCACCACGTAAGCCCTTATGGGCGAACGTATTTGCGGATGTAGCGCAGCTGGTAGCGCATAACCTTGCCAAGGTTAGGGTCGCGGGTTCGAGTCCCGTCATCCGCTCAGTGCAAAGCCCCCTTCTCTCAGAAGGGGGTTGCGCATGAAAGCTTTTATATAGCTTTTAACCCAGCGCGATTAGCTCAGTGGGAGAGCGCTTCCCTGACACGGAAGAGGTCACTAGTTCAATCCTAGTATCGCGCACCACGTAAGCCCTTATGGGCGAACGTATTTGCGGATGTAGCGCAGCTGGTAGCGCATAACCTTGCCAAGGTTAGGGTCGCGGGTTCGAGTCCCGTCATCCGCTCAGACTAACTCCCTCCCGGGTATCCGGGAGGGAGTTTTCGTTTAACCTCAGTCAAGCAACCAATTTCATTGAGCCTTACCCCCCCCGTGTTAAGTAGCAAGACATGTCTTTCACCGGGCGTCTCGGCTGCCAAGTTTTCCAATTCGGCGGGCTTTGCTGAGCAGCTCACTCGCTTAGGACTATGAATGATCAGCCCATGGCAGCTCCACGAATTTAGGTTTGACTCATCGATTGAGGCTCCAGCTGAATAGAAATGACCGCCCCAGGCACTTAGCCCTGAAGCGGTCTTTTCTATCAAATTTGTGAACTGAACTCGAGGTTACGCTGCGTCGCGAGCGCCGAGCTCCTTGTCCAGGCGCAGCAGGCCAGCGCCATCGTCACCCAGAATCTCCAGGCGACCGATGATGCCGCGGACGGTGTCCTCTTCCTCAATCTGCTCAACTACGAAGCTATCCAGCAGCGGACGAGAGTCGATGTCACCTTCGCTGTCAGCAAGGTTGCGCAGGTTACGGATAGATGCCGAAACCTTCTCCTCGTGCTCGAGCGCAATGCGGAATGCATCGATAGCGGATGTGACCTTCACCTCCGGCGCCTCGACGGCGCCGATCTGCGGGCGATTGTCGCGAGCGTCAAGGTGGTTAATGAACTGGTTGGCGTGATCGATTTCTTCCTCCGCCTGTGCACGCATCCACTCTGCCATACCAGAAAGGTCCAGCAGGTCCAGCTCGATAGCGAGCTGACGGTAGACGTGCGAAGCGGTGAGCTCCATAGTGATCTGGTCGTTGAATGCCTTTTCAAGGGTATCTGTGAGTCGCATACCTCCACTATAGGCAAAACCCTCGTAAACAACAACGATTATGGCGCTGCCCTTATAAGCCAGGCCTTGCCTACTTTGCAATCGTGAGCTTAACCTCAGCGGTATGGCTACACTCACATCCGCAAACCCATCTACCGATGAACTTCTTCACTTTCTTTCCCGACCAGCACAAACGACACCTGCTTCAGCGCCGGAGCTCCCCGCCACTCCCACAGTCACCGCCATCGCCGTCACCAGTATGGACGGACGTGGCGCCATCGAAGGCACCTCAGGACAGCTTGGCAATAACACCGACGCCACAATTTTCAACACGCTTCGTGCGCTTGCCGACGTCGTTTTCGTCGGCACGGGCACCATTGTCGCAGAAGACTACGGCCCAGTTGAGATACCGGAGCACCTAGAGGCCGTTCGTCAAAAGCTTGGTCGCTCTGAGCATGTGGCAATGTCCACGCTCTCGCGTTCCTTGGACTTGGACGTAGAGTCCGACTTTTTTACAAACGCAGAAGCGAATCCTCCGATAATCTTCACCCCTACTGAGGACACTTTTAATAGCGAAGAGGAAACAGCCGCGCACGAGAACAAAGTTAAAAAGATAGAGTCAGCCGGGGCGCTCGTCGTTAAGCTCCCTAACCCCTCAGTAGGTGCGGCGATAACGTGGCTGGCCGAGCACGGCTACCGCGACATTGTCGTAGAGGGTGGTCCGACGATGTATCGAGAGGCGTTGCAGCAAGGGTGCGTTGACGAAGTGTTCCTGACGTTGTCGCCGACGTGGGTGGGTAACGGTCCCCTGACTTTCGGCGAGAACGCCCCTGAAGAGGAATCGAACTCGACGAACCCGCAGGCTTTTGAAGTGCGGGGTATCCTACGTTCCGACTCACACATCTTCCTACGCTATTCCCGCAGCTTCACCCAGTAGGGTGGAG
The DNA here is from genome assembly GCF_000411235.1 of Corynebacterium sp. HFH0082. NCBI lineage: Bacteria > Bacillati > Actinomycetota > Actinomycetes > Mycobacteriales > Corynebacteriaceae > Corynebacterium > Corynebacterium sp. HFH0082. The sequence goes on along the minus strand of NZ_KE150404.1, from coordinate 1,662,746 downwards.
TATTGTGAGTAAACCAAAAATCGACGTGAGCGCAAGCGCAACGGCATTAACGCAAACGTCCAAGGACACGCCAGGAACACCTTCGGTGGCTCCACGCCCTCTGTCTCGGCAGGTGTCGCGAGGACTCAGCGCTTTCTTGTGGCCTATCGCAGCTGTGGTAATTTTTCACCGCACCTGGGTTTTGCCGAAAGACGTGTCTGGCACAGATGACTTTACGACGGTCTGGTCAGCAATTAATCGATTCGTGTCGCAGGTACCCGTTTATTCGGAAGACTACGTAACAGCCGATCCGCACTATCTGTATTCCCCAGGCGCTACCCTACTTTTAGCCCCGATTGATTTGTTCGGCTCGCTTGAATCGGGCCGAATCTGGTTTGCGGTATTTCAGTCAGCTGCAATCATTGCGGCAATTGTGTTGCTACTCAGGTGGCTTGGTATTGCGCGCTCTGGCCCCATCATTCCAGCGTCGATAGCACTGCTTTACCTCACGGAACCCGTTACCAACACGCTTGATTTTACGAACGTCAACGGTTCACTGTTCCTTGCATTAGTGCTGTTTTTTATTGCACTGACCGAGCGACGCAATATCCTGGCCGGCCTGATTATCGGTATCGCAATCACTATCAAGCCCGTATTCTTGCCAATGCTGTTCCTACCGTTCATGCGCAGGCAGTTCTCTACGATACTGACCAGTATCGGGGTGGTAATTGCAGCCAATGCCGTTGCGTGGCCGCTCATGGTCCAACCACGTGACTACCTAGATATCACTATCCCCTACCTGGGAGTTGTCCGTGACTTTGCGAATGCTTCACTGACTGGGCAGCTTGTTTGGCTGGGTGCCCACCCGACATTGATCTTGCTGTGGCAAATCTTTTTCGGCATTTTTGTCTTGGTATCTGTCGTTCTCCTTCTTCGCTGGCTCGAAAGGGATGAGAAATTCTGGATTGCTACAACTTCCGGAGTTCTCTTCACCGGCGCGTTCTTCCTTTCCAGCCTAGGACAGCAGTACTACTCGATGACGCTCTTGCCAATGGTTCTCACCGTGCTTCGCCCATTGGTTTTGGATTGCGACAATGAAGGAAATATTGGTTCGACTGTCATGTTGAATTGGGGCGCAGGACTCGGAGTCGTACTCTGTTTCTTCTACGCCAATTGGTGGATTGATGAGGATGACCTATTTTTCCCGTGGTTCACGGTTGCAATCGGCGGTATTGGATGGGCCGTTCTTATTCTCTCCATCACGGCAGCACTGATTCGAATGACGATTGTGGATGCCGTCAATGGGCGTAGCTTTGCATCCGGCTTCAGCTGGCTGGGTGACTGGAAGATCGCAGGCGGGAAGTTTAATCAGGAATCTGATCTCAAGTCTGAGGAGGCTATTCAGAATGGATAATTCGCATAGCGAAGACTGGAATCTAAGCGAAGAAGAATGGCGCGAACTCCTCAGTGTCGCAGAGTACCAGGTTTTGCGTCAGGCAGGTACTGAACGCGCCTTCACCGGTGAGTACACCGATACTAAAACTCAAGGTGTATACCGCTGCCGGGCTTGTGGTTACGAGCTGTTTCGCTCGAACGAGAAGTTCGACTCTCACTGCGGTTGGCCATCTTTCTTCTCTCCACTAGCAGGAGACCGCATTATTGAGCGACGAGATACGAGCCTCGGTATGGTCCGCACCGAAGTGCTGTGCAGTCGTTGCAAGTCTCACCTCGGCCACGTCTTTGAGGGAGAGGGATACAATACTCCAACCGACCTGCGTTATTGCATCAATTCAATTTCACTCACGCTGGAACCGGACAAGACGGCTGAATAACCGGATAAAGAAACAGCGCCGCTGGTCACAATCCCGTCAGTTAACGGGGCTTGACCAGCGGCGCTGCTGATTTTCTCGTAGATTGCACGGGCTACGGCAGAACGTTGATAATCTCCGCGATGTCATCGACGCGACGGCCCGTGTGGAACGGAATCTCTTCGCGGACGTGCAGACGAGCCTCGGTGTAACGCATCTTCCACATCAAGTCCACAATGCGGTCGAGCTCCGGCCCCTCGAATGCAAGGATCCACTCGTAGTCGCCGAGTGCGAACGCCGGGACAGTATTGGCGCGCACATCCGGGTAGTCACGACCGGCCATACCGTGTTCAGCAAGGATGCGGCGACGCTCGGTTGGCTCCAGCAGGTACCAGTCGTAGGAACGGACGAATGGGTAAACCGCAATCCATCGTCCTGGCTCTTCACCCATGATGAACGACGGCAGGTGCGACTTATTGAACTCAGCTGGACGGTGCAGCGCAGCGTTCGACCAGTGCGGGGTGGATGCCTGGCCCAGCGGAGTCTCGCGCAGGAAAGCGTTGTAGAACGCCTGCAGATCTTCCAGTTTCTCTGCGTGAATCCAGAACATGAAGTCAGCTTCAGCACGCATGGCCGAAACGTCGTAGAAACCACGGATGATCAGATCGGTGTCTTCGTAACGAGCCAGGAATTCCTTGGTCTTAGCCACTGCCTCTTCGCGGTTTTCTCCGAGTGCGCCCGGGGTCACCTTGAAGGTAGACCACATGGTGTAGCGGATGGTGTCGTTGAGCTTCTTGTAATCGAGCTTGGTCATCAGTTCTCTCCTAGTTCGGTTGAAAAGTCTGTTCAAAAATTCAATGGTTCGGCGCCAGTTTCGTACTCAGCACCAATCTCGCAGCTTTATCCCAGCTCCGCAGCAATCTTGTTAGCCGCAGCCTTGGCGTTGGAAATACACTCCGGAATGCCCGGGCCACTGAGCCATGCCCCTGTTGCTGCAAGCTTAGGCACCTCGTCCAACTCGTGGCGAGCAAAATCCATCAAACCTCCATGCCCCATATCGAAGCGTGGAATCCCTGCCCACCAACGCTGGACGAAAACCGCTGTCGGTTCAGCATCAAAGCCAGTCGCCTTAGCCAAATCCGCCTTTGCCCTGGCGATGAGGTCTTCGTCGCTGCGATGCACGTGCGAGTCATCATCAAAACGGCCGAAACTTGCCCTCACAACGGCACCGTAGCGCTCACCAATATGTGGCCACTTTCGGGACGACACTGTGAAAGCTTTCGCGGACAGGTCCGCACCAATCTCACACAACACGCCGTTGATCTCCGGCAGTCCGTCCGATGTGTCGAAACACATACCGACCACCGCCGAGTTCGACGTGTCTACCCCACCGATAAGCTCTGCCGCCTCTGGAGCAAGGCTGCTCAACAGCTCTGATGTGGTTGCAGAAGGTGCCGCCAGGACAACACCGTCGACGTCGATCGTGTTAACGCTCGTGCCGCTTTCCGACGGCGCTTCCACTGTCACCTCAAAGCCATTGTCATGCTGCCGCAAGCCAGCAGCCTTCGTCGACAAGAGGAGTTCGGCTCCCGATTCGTCGGCAAGCGTGTTGTAGAGGACCTCGAAGCCATCTCGGAACGTTTGGAAGACTACCGGTTGCTTCGTCTTCGCAGAGTCTGTCGCAGCCTCACTGCTCAGACGCGCCTGCTGCGCCTGCTTACGTGCTTCCAGAACGCGCTGGACAGCGCCGGTGAGGCTGACATGATCACCGACACTGGCAATTTCATCAAGCGCTGCCGCCAGCTGTGGGATGGTCGCACGCAGGCCCAGATTGTATGCGGTGGTTGAGTAGACGCCCCCGAGCAGCGGGGAGACGATGCGGTCAACCACTTCTTCACCGAGACGCGCCGCGACCAGCTGGCCGACATTCATGTCGTCGCCCAGTACCCAGTGCAAGGCTGGAGTGAGCTCGGGGTTCGACTCAGCATCAATCTTGGCGAGGGTGGCCTCGCTGAGGAGGTAGCCCAACCCTTCTGAACTTCCTGGAATACCGGTGACCGTGTTACGCGGAAGGTCCTTGAGTTCACCGCCAATGTAGAGCTTGGAAGGCAGCCCCGAAGGGGCGACTAGCTGATCTGCCAACCCGAGTTCCTTGAAAAAATCGGTGGCATCGTGACGGAACGCCAGGTACGCCTCAGCGCCCGCTTCGAGAGGGCCGTTAGTTCCTGTTCGAGTCTTCAGCTTGCCGCCGACCTGTGCACTGGACTCGATGACAATTATTCTTGCGGCGGGTCCGAGCTTTTTACGCAACTCATACGCTGCGCTCAGGCCGGAGATACCGCCACCTATGACGGCAATGGTAGAAGGTTGTGCAACCACGGTATTTCGTACGCTTTCTCTATGCCCGCGCCTCGAGCGGGCACGGTCGATAAGACTTGTAGGAAATTAGCTAGTGCGTGTTTTACACGCCTGTTGCGTCGGCTTTTACGTTGCGTGAATGATCTCAACGGCGCGCGTAATCGCGTCGGCATCGGTATTCGGTAGCACCCCGTGACCCAAGTTGAAGATATGTCCACGGGCGTCACCACGCTTAATTGCACGGTCCGTCTCAGAGCAGATGCGCTGAATCTCTTGGGTCATTGCATCTTCACCGGCAAAGAGAATCGCCGGGTCAAGGTTGCCCTGCAATGCAAGGCTGTTTTCCGCCGGGTCTGCGCCTCGGTGAACGTCGGAAAGCGTGGCACGAATGCGGTTGGCAGCAACGTCCAGTGGCACGCGCCAGTCGACGCCCATGACTTCTGGGCCGGCTTCAGCCATCGCACCGAGAAGCTCGCCGGTGCCCACACCGAAGTGGATGCGCGGAATGCCGGCGTCGGCGACAGCCTGGAAGATTTCCTTCGAGTACGGCAACACAAAGCGGCGGTAATCACGCTCGGTGAGATAGCCAGCCCAGGAGTCGAAGAGCTGAATAGCGTCCACACCAGCGCCAATCTGCGCGCGCAGGAAAGCAATCACCATCGGAGTGATTTTCTGCATCAGGTGATCCCACAATTCAGGGTCCGAGTGCATCAGCGCCTTAGTGCGCTCGTGATTGCGGGATGGACCGCCTTCAATCAGGTACGACGCCAAGGTGAACGGTGCACCGGCGAAACCAATGAGTGCCTGGGTATCAGTCAGCTCTTGCAGAATGAGGCCGATACCCTCGGCCACCGGAGCGAGTTGCTCTTCCGTGACTTCCGGTAGAGCCTTGATGTCTGCTTCCGAGCGCACCGGAGTATCCATTACTGGACCGCGGCCAGGAACAATATCCAGGTTGACACCCGCAGCCTTCAGCGGCACGACGATATCGGAAAAAAGAATCGCAGCATCAACGTCGTGCCTACGTACCGGCTGCATAGTAATCTCAGCGAGCAGTTCCGGACGGAAACAGGAGTCCAACATACCGATGTCCTTGCGCACCTCACGGTATTCAGGCAGTGAACGACCGGCTTGCCGCATAAACCACACCGGGCGGCGCGACGGAGTTCGACCGTAAGCTGCATCAAGAATCGGGGCATCAGTCAAAGTGCGACGATTGTTCATACGGACAATCATGCCCCACTTACCTTAGAAATTGATGTGTGGGGTACTAAGAACAGGGAAATCGCTCGCCCTGCTGTGCGTTTTCGACGAACCGCTTGGTCGCTTCCCACTCTTTTCGGCGCGCCTCCCACTAACGCAAGCGTCATATGGCTAAGTTCAGGCGCGTGAATGGAACCGATTCAATGCCACAGAACTTCCGCGCCGCGGTCCAGTCAATGCACTCTGCTGAACTGCGACCTGAGATTGCTCTGGGCACCGTTCGGCCACCGCAGAAGCTGGCACCGTTTAGCCACGCTGTCTCGCTTGAGGTCACGCAGCCCGAAGCTGATATCGTCCCCGAGTCCTCGGACGACGATGCCTTTGGTCGTTTAATTTTGCTCCATGACCCCCGCAGTGAGGAAACCTGGGACGGTGACATGCGCTTGGTTGCATACATCCAGGCGGATATGGACGCCTCCCTCGCGGAAGATCCGCTGCTTCCCCAGGTTGCCTGGCAATGGCTCACCGAGGCTCTGGCTGAGAACAACGCCGAACTGTCGAACTTGGGTGGCACGGTGACTACTACGAACTCTGTCCGCTATGGCGAGATCGGCGGCAAGCCACAGGCCTTTCAATTAGAAATGCGCGCATCGTGGACTGCTCGTGGCACCGACCTGCGCACCCACGTTGAATCCTTCGCTCAGGTACTAGCGAACGTCGCTGGTCTGCCACCCGTCGGCGTTTCCCTGCTGGGCTGATACCGGCGACTGCTGATACCGACGACCGAAGAGGCGTGCGATGAGCTCCGACGTGGAAACTAGTCCCGACGTAGAAGTAAGACTTGCCCCAGCCGAGGGAACTCCACGCGTGCTTTCTGCCATCGACGACATTATTGACGCCGGTGAGCAGCTGGCCAAAGGACACGGTTGGCTCGCAGTCGATACTGAACGAGCTTCGGCATATCGCTACGACGACCGCGCCTTCTTGCTTCAATTTCGCCGCCGTGGAGCGGGCACCTTTCTCATCGATCCCGAAGATGGTCGCAAGGCGATGGCCGTTTTCGGTTCCTCAGTCAACGACCTGACCTGGATTATTCACGCCGCTCATTCTGACCTTCCCTGCCTCGCAGCTCTGGGTCTCTACCCCACCAAAGTCATTGACACTGAGCTGGCCGGCCGCCTTCTCGGCCTGGAGCGAGTCAACTTAGCAGCTCTGACAGAGCGACTCCTCGGAGTTGGACTTGCCAAGGGGCACGGTCGAGAGGATTGGTCTACTCGTCCACTGCCAGCAGATTGGCTGGACTACGCAGCCTTGGATGTCGAGCTGCTCATCGAACTCGCCGAGGTTCTTTGTCAGGCGCTGACTGAGCTCGACCGTTTGGAATGGCTGGAACAGGAATGCGAACGCGAACTCGCTCTAAACCGTAAATACCTCGATGGTCTGCACGTCGGACACTCGTGGCAGGGGCTCAAAGGGATTGGGAAGCTGCGCACTCCCGAACAACTTCACGTCGCCCGTGCACTGTGGACTGAGCGTGACGAAATCGCGCAGCGCCGTGATGTCTCCCCAACACACGTCATGGGTCACAGCGTTCTACGTACAATCGCAGAACAACTCCCCGGTACGCAGCGTGAACTAACTGCAATCCGTGGATTTCCACGTCGCCGTCGCGGTGCCGCGGACGCTTGGTTGAAGGTCGTTAATGAAGCCCGTCAGGAACCCAGGTCGTCATGGCCGAAGCCCCAGAAGCAGGCTCCCAACCAGATGCCCCACTTTCGCCGTTGGGCTGAACATGCCCCACAAGCCGCCGAGATTTTCGAAACCACGCGAGACTGCATCGACAACGTCTGTGCCCAAATACACCTGCGCAAAGACACACTCATCACTTCCGCGCAGACACGTGAACTGGTGTGGTGGATTCACAGTCGCGCAGTCGGCTCATTCGTATTCCGCCACCACGACAACTACGCTGGCGGCCTGCCAGCCGTTACAGAAATCTCCGCTCACCTCAGGGAACAGGGTTTCCGCCCATGGCAGGCACATTTGCTTGCCGACGTGATCGGCGCCAACGTTCTTGCGCCCATGCGGCAGCCACTCTAGCTACAGCTGCTCCAGCACCGCGATGGTTTCAAAGTGATGCGTTAGACCAAATGCGTCCACGACCTCGAGGTGTTTGAACGCGTAGCCATAGTCAGCCCAGTACCGGGCATCGCGGGCAAAAGTCGCCGGATCGCAACCGAAATGTACGACCGTGCGTGGCTTTGCCTCAGCAATAGCGGCAATGGCATCCTTACCAGCACCGGAGCGCGGAGGGTCGAGAACGACGATATCCGGGTTTGGTGTTTCCGCATTAGCAACTTCGCGGCGCACTACCTTGGTGACATCCCCGGTTACGAACCGGACTGGTGCCGCAGGCGACGCATTTCCACTGTGGTCAGCTGCAGTGAAAGCCTTGCGCCCCGCCGTCGCGGCCGCGGCAAAACCCTCGACAGAGAGAATTGAACCCTCTGCGTCAACTAGCTTGCGCAGTGCCGCCGACAGAACGCCTGCGCCACCGTAAAGATCCCAACCGCAGGAGAAAGACTGACCAACCAACAGGTCGATGATGCGCGATCCATAGAACTCAGGGGCATGGCAATGGGCTTGCCAAAAACCGGTCGTCGGCACATCGAAAGTAATTCCGTGAACGGTGTGCTGTGTAGTTGGCTCGCCTTCAATCAACGTTTGCGTGCGGTTCCTGCCGCTGCCGGAAACGTATACAGCACTTCGGTTACCCTCCGTGTCCATGGCCACATGGAGTTCTCCTGGCTTCGGCTTCTTGCTCCCTCGACCGCGAGCAGGCTTAGCAACAGGGATGGTTCCGGCCGTCGAAAAGCCAGCGATGAGATTGGGAACTGTTTGGACGCACTCGGAGCCGATGACGAGCTCGTGGGAACGGGAACGACGTAATCCCGCTCGTCCCTGGGAATCCACACCCAGCCGCACGCGCGTGCGCCAACGGGAGGTCGGAGCCAGTGGAAGAACATCGATAGCTGGCAGCTCGTCGGCGGTGAAACGTCCAAGACGGCGCAGGCAATCGGTCAAGACATCAGCCTTGAGACGCGCCGCGTGCTCAGGATCAATAAAACCCCAGTCGCAACAGCCCGCGCCCTGCTGAGCTGCTTCGCAACGCTGCGAAATTCGATGCTCTGAGGCATCCAGAACCTCAACGACATTGCCGCGCCAAAGCTTGGCATCAGGTTTGGCAATTTCGACAACAACGCGTTCGCCGGGGATACCGCCGGTGACGAAACCGATACGTCCGTCATAGCTGGCAATGAATTCTCCGCCGGCAGCGGGACGGTCAATAGTCACTTCGATGTTCACGCAGTGTGATACTACCCGCTGACAAGAGAAAAGCCGCCGTCGGGTGACGGCGGCGGGCAGTGCACAGTGGCACCTGCAGATCCTCTTCTACCTTGTCAAGCAGCTAGCCTCTCTCTGCTGGCGGGTTAACCAAACTAATTGGTGGAACCATCCGGGTTGATACCAGTAGCGCCTGGCACCTGTCCAGGTTCACCTTCAGCTTGAGCAGCCTGGGTCTGCTGCTGGTATGCCTGACGAATCTGCTCGGCCATCTGGGACGGCAGCGTAACCGGAAGCGGCTGACCTGCTGGCATCGGGTTCTCACCGCGAGAGACGAAGCTACGGGCAAGGAGACCGCGGGCGAGATTCGCAAGTTCCTCCGCCCGATCAGCCGGACCGGAGGCCGTCATGCGAAGCATCCAACGCGGGCCGTCGGCGCCGATGATTCGCATTTCCATATCGGAGGTGCGACCTACGACCTCAGAACCCCACGGCCCCTGCTCGACATGGACATCGAGGCCATCGGACTCAAGACCGTCCTTGATTTCCTGAGCGGACTCCTCCCAGAGGCCACCCGACGTCGGAGCAGCGAATGCTACAGGAGTTACGCGGCCATGCTCAGTGGCGACGTGCAGCATGGTTGGACCTGTCGGCCCCATCTCCACCTGAATATCACCAACGTGAGGAATAGGCAGCAGCATCGAACCGAGGTTCAGGCTGGCCTTCGCGAAGTCCGAAAAACCAAACTGCGTCGGGCTAGCGCTGTTGATATCGAAGGGGCCGTTTGCTGGTGCGTTCTCCGCGGCGGTTTCCGACGCGTCGTCATGCACGGTTGCGGTAGCCTCCTCAGAAGCTGGCGCCGCAGAGTCGGTGGCAACGGTCTCTGCCTCAGCAGCTGGTTCTTCTGGCTGGTTCTTCTTTCCAAATGGCCACATGGTGGTTTATTGACACCTCGCTAAAAAGAAATCTTTGTATACGCTTTTGTAAACGCTTTATTGAGCTCTTCACGCATTGAACCACACTTGGTAGGGTCCCCGCGCTGTCAGAGGCGTTTTAAAGCGTCGTGGACACTCCGGTTGACCCGTGACCTCCCACGCCGCGTTCAGTTTCATCGAGCTCATCGACTTCCACCAGCGGGCTGAGCTCGACCTTCTGCACAACCAATTGGGCAATTCGATCGCCCTTGGCGATCTCCACCGCATTGGTCGGGTCCAAGTTGATCAGGCAGACTTTAAGCTCACCACGGTAACCGGCATCAATCGTGCCGGGAGCGTTGACGATGGACAGCCCCTTTTTGAAAGCCAATCCGGAGCGAGGATGAACCAATCCCACTGTGCCCGCCGGCAAAGCAATGGCAATACCGGTTCCCACGAGCGCCCGCTGCCCTGGTGCTAGGATGACATCCTCCACTGAGCTCAAATCCACACCGGCATCATCGGCATGCGCACGCTGGGGAATCACAGCGTCTTTAGCGAGCTTTTTCACTTGCACCGGGGCATAAGTCATCTCTTTGTATATCCTTCGCTGTCGCGTCTTTTAAGAACCGCACTTCGGCCTTGTCAGTACCGAGCATAGCCGTGCCCTAGAATGGATAACCGTGAGTGGAAAAGATAACCTGCAGCCTCGTCGCGACGACAGCTCAGCATCCGTCTCTGAAGGTGCGGCAATAGCAATGAGCTCGAGCGGAGATTCATCGATTGTCTATTCCGAAAAGCTCTGGGTTCCCTGGTGGTTCTGGGTACTCGGCGCTGCTGCCGTTTTTGTATGCACGGCCCAGATTGGCTTTAACCGTTCACCGTTTTGGCTTGTCATCGGCGGCATTATTTGTCTGGCCGTGGGCGTGTGGGTGCTGTTGACTATGTCGAAGACCACGGTGTCCGTGGAAGTGGACAGCACTGGTGAACGCTGGCTTCACGCTGGCACGGCAGTTTTGCCAGCAACGGTTGTTGCCAAATCCCTGGTGGTCCCGAAGTCCGCGCAGCGCAATGCGTTGGGCCGTCAGCTCGATCCAGCAGCGTTCCTGGTTACACACACGTGGATTCCCACGATGGTGCTGCTAGTCCTCGACGATCCGGACGACCCCACCCCCTATTGGCTGGTCTCCACCCGCCACCCCGAGGCACTGCTTGACAGTCTCTTCGACCGCTAGGTCAAATCTCTCACCGCCGCTACACGCTTGCCGACGGCCCCAGCGCCGCCAGAACCGTGGTAGTGGCGGTTTTCCTTTTTCCTAGGAAGCTATCCCGGCTGTGCGGGGATTAGGCACAGTCCTGACAGATGGGGAATCCATCGCCGTTATCGATTGCGATCATTGAGCGGTGCATCACCATGAAGCAGGAGCCACAGGTGAATTCATCCTCCCCCTTCGGGGCAACATCCATATCGAATTCTTCACCCGCGATGTCGGCAACCGGCAACTCGAACGGCTCAACAATTTCGCCGTCGTCAGTGTCGTCGATTTCCTTCTCAGCAGATGCAGCCTGAAGGCCCTCGAGGGAATCGGTCTCCAGCTCTTCGGTTTCACGAGTACGCGGGGCATCGTAGTTTACAGCCATGTCCCAAACCTTCTTTCTGGACCTTTGCTAGACATTGTGAACTGACTTTTTCTCGGAGAATACAACGCGTTGAGACGATTGACACCCTGTACTCTCCAGCGCCTTTCTCAGCGGATATTAAGGCAATTCACGCAATCTGTCATCTCTGCAGGTCAGAATAGGTTTCTATGCCCATAAGCCGAGGAGAGGATAACATGATGGCTATGAGTTCAGGCCCCGCGAGCACTTCGAGCACATCACATCGACGAAAAATTGTTCCCTACGTGGTGGTTTCCGTCGTTGCTGTAGTGATTGCCGCTACGTTGTGGGTATTGGCATTCCGCAGCCAACCGGCAAGTTATCCGGTGTCCTGTTCCCTCCCCGCGGCTGGGGCCCCTGTTTCCTCCACCACGCTAATCGGAGAGCACGTCGTTCCACCGTCGGATGTTCATGTGCGCGTTTATAATGCCAACGGCAAAGTCGGCCAGGCTACAACCGTCGCCGAGCAATTGCGGCAGCTCGATTTTGTCCTCGATGAGCAGGTTCCCTACGGCAACGACCCTATTGTGGAAAACCAAGACCTCGGTTGCTTCGGCCAGCTGCGTTATGGCGAGGACTTCAATGGCCACGCCGCGGCGCTTCACGCTCTTTTCCCCTGCTTTGAGCTCATCCACGATGGTCGGCCGGATGCAACCGTCGATGTGTCGTTGGGTAAGGGGTTTAAGGATCTCGAAGTAGCCAGCCAGGTTGAGGAAACGATGTCCGCATTGAACCGTGGCGAACAAGCCGACCTAGAGGGTTTGAGCTCGTTAGGCTCGAGCACCTGCTCCTAGACCGACGCACTAATTCCTAGCCTTCGCGATAGCACCATCCAATGCCTCGAAGAACGCATCGGCAACTTCAGAGTTCGCCGCACCGACACCAAAGTCGAGCGGGTCTCCCTCCGGCCGGCCAGTAACGTTGGCACACTGAGTGAATTCCGGGACCCTAATCCTTGCGCCTGCTTCAGCCGCAATCAGAGCACCAGCTGCATAATCCCAAACCTTGATGTCGTGTTCGTAATACGCATCAACACGGCCGTGCGCCACCATGCACAAATCCAGCGCCGCCGATCCCATGCGCCGAATATCTCGACACTCCCCCAGCAACTGCGACGCTATCCGGCCCTGCACCTGCCGGAGACTAGCGGAATAGCTGAATCCCGTTGCCACAAGTGTCTTTTCCAGCTCGGCCGTTGGGGAACAACTAAGCGTCTGCACAGTGCCGTCCCGTCGAGAAACCTGAGCGCCCTCTCCCTTAGCTGCACTGTAAATCTCTCCCGAGGACGCATTTGCCACTGCACCCGCCACTACCTCATCGCCTACGGCGCAAGCGATACTCACGGCACAATTGGGCAGGCCGTAAAGGAAATTCACCGTGCCATCAATGGGGTCTACAATCCAGGTCACCGCTTCGCCCTCGTTGGCAGCCTGCGCTGGGGAACTCGCGCCGTCGTCAAGCCCGCCTTCTTCGCCCAAAATGCGGTCAGAGCTGCTAAACGTCTTGATAAGCGAACGAATGAGCTCCTCAGATTCACGGTCGACGACGGTGACGGGGTCAACAGCTGAGGACTTCGTTTCGGAACTTGCTAAAACGCCATCGGAGCCGAGTTCGACCCGACGACTGGCGATGTGCGCCGCGGCTGCGCGGGCGATAAGTACCGCGCGGTCACGCAATTCCCCGACGCTGGGCCGCACGGACCCGGGGCTATTCGGTGCAGCAGACCCCCTATTATCCGCGCTGTTAGCGAGTTGTTCGGTGCCATGCGAGTTATTGCTCATGCCCCCATTGTGTCTGTTTCGTACAATTTGAGCTATGGGACAACGAATTGGATTTGGCATCGACGTGGGAGGCTCTGGAATCAAGGGTGGCCGCGTAGACCTTGAAACTGGGCAGCTTATTGGCGACCGCATTAAAATTTTCACGCCACAGCCGGCAACTCCGGAAGCGGTTGCGGAGACCATTGCAGAAATTGTGGACATTGCGAAGTGGGATTCCGATGTCGGCATCACGATTCCGTCCGTCGTACAGAATCAGATTGCCTTGCTGGCCGCCAATATTGACGGTTCTTGGGTTAATACGAACTGCCAAGAGCTCTTCGCTAAATACCTGCCCAACAACAAGGCGCACGTGCTTAACGACGCTGACGCTGCCGGCCTCGCTGAAGTCCAGTTTGGCGATCCGGGCAATAAGACAGGCGCCGTGTTGTTGCTAACTTTTGGTACAGGCATCGGCTCCGCGCTTATTCATGACGGACTGCTCTACCCCAATTCGGAGTTAGGCCACCTCATCATTGATGGCATGGAGGCCGAACACTTTGCATCCGCGAGAGTTAAGGATGTGGAGGGGCTCGGCTTCGAAGAGTGGGCTGAGCGCGTGAGCAAGGTGCTTAAGACCTACGAGGCGCTGTTTTGGCCGTCACGGATCATCGTCGGCGGCGGAATCAGTCGCGAACACGAAAAGTGGATTCCGCTGTTGACATGTAAGACTCCAGTTGTCCCCGCAAGTTTGGATAATAATGCGGGTATTGCTGGCGCCGCCTTTGCAGCTGACCAGGGACTTTACCCTTAACCACTTTCATTTCTTATATGGGGATTGGTAGCTACGTGTCGGGCGTGACACGTGCTTGAAGCCATGCCCCGTGGCGGCGATTTTAAGAATTGGTTTACAATAAGAAGTTGACTCACGGCAAGGTTGAATAATCAACAGGCTCGAGGAGGATTGGGAAAATCGAATTCCAGCGCACTGCTTCGATGAGGATTTTCACCGATTACTTCTTCGCTAGGAGCCAGAAAGCAACACTGATGACCGTGGCACGAAAAGGTCAGCTCTGAATGTTTTCCATTCGGCTAGTTGGCTATAGACGAAGTAAAGGCGCACCACTGGCGCGTTGAGCTTCTCTTCGACCGAGAGAAGCTGGCGGCGGCTTTGGCGGCGCACACAACGTACATCGTGAAAGGGCGTTCGTGGCAGGCAACGAACTGGGGCAAGCTCAGGACCAATCCACCGGGAGTGGCACCGGTTCAGCTACTCCTGCAAAGAAGGCTGTAAAGAAGGCCATCAAGAAGGCAGTGAAGAAGACCGTGGCAAAGAAGACTGCCGCGAAGAAAACTGCTGCCAAAAAGACGGCTGCTACCAAAACTGCGGCGAAGAAGACGACCGCTAAGAAGGCAGCGGCCAAGAAGACCGTGAAGAAGGCGGCCAAGAAGTCCGTCGCTAAGAAGACCACGCGTAAGGCCGCCGCCAAGAAGGCAACTAAGCGGACAACGGCTGCGAAGGCCACCGCGGCCAAGGCTGCTGCAGCGAAGGCGAAGGACGCGCAGGCTCTCGACGCAACTGAGAACGAAGAGCTCGAGGACGAGGAACTCGACCACGACTTGGAGCAGGAGCAGGACTACGACCCGGATCTGGATGATGATCTCGAAGACGATGATCTTCACGACGATCTGGATGATGACGACCTCGAAGACGACGACCTCGACGATGATGAAGAAGAGGACGACGAGGACGAAGACGAAGACGAGGATGAAGAGGACGAGGGCGACGAGGTCTGGAACGAGGACGAGTCCGCTCGTCTGCGTCAGGCCCGCAAAGATGCTGCCCTCACCGCCTCCGCCGACTCTGTCCGCGCCTACCTCAAGCAGATTGGTAAGGTCGCGCTGCTGACTGCCGAGGAAGAAGTCAGTCTGGCAAAGCGCATCGAGGCCGGTCTGTACGCGCAGTACAAGATTGACGAGGCCAAGGAAGCCGGCGAGCGCATCGCTTACGCTCAGAAGCGCGACTTGCGCGAGATTTCTCGTGACGGTCAGCGCGCCAAGAATCACCTGCTCGAAGCCAACCTCCGTCTTGTGGTGTCCCTGGCAAAGCGCTACACCGGCCGTGGCATGGCTTTCCTCGACTTGATTCAGGAGGGCAACCTCGGCCTGATTCGCGCCGTCGAGAAGTTCGACTACACCAAGGGCTACAAGTTCTCCACGTACGCAACCTGGTGGATTCGCCAGGCAATTACTCGTGCAATGGCCGACCAGGCTCGAACCATTCGTATTCCGGTTCACATGGTTGAGGTCATTAATAAGCTCGGCCGTATCCAGCGCGAGTTGCTCCAGGATTTGGGCCGCGAGCCCACTCCGGAAGAGCTCGCTAAGGAGATGGACATCACCGAGGAAAAGGTTCTCGAGATTCAGCAGTACGCTCGTGAACCCATTTCGCTGGACCAGACCATCGGTGACGAGGGCGACTCCCAGCTCGGTGACTTCATTGAGGACTCAGAGGCAGTCATCGCTGTGGACGCCGTCAGCTTCACGCTCCTCCAGGACCAGCTTGGCGACGTTCTGGAGACTCTCTCCGAACGTGAAGCCGGTGTCGTCCGCCTGCGCTTCGGCCTTACCGACGGCATGCCGCGTACGCTTGACGAGATTGGCCAGGTCTACGGTGTGACACGCGAGCGCATCCGTCAGATCGAGTCCAAGACGATGTCCAAGCTGCGTCACCCATCGCGTTCGCAGGTTCTGCGCGACTACTTGGAGTAAAGCTTTAACCTGAAGTTGTTCAGGGGCTAACAGCTAGCCCCAGAGAATCGGGCTTGAATGAGGTTTCACACCTTATTCGGGCCCGGTTTTTCTTTTGGTGTCAGCGCTAGTGAGTTACTGACTGCGTTTATGTCAAAAATGACCTGAAAAATGGCCTGAAAGTGTCATAAACTCACGCAGTTTCACATTTGCAGCCAAAAGCCCCGAACCACCAAAGTGGAACGGGGCGAACGGGCATCTAAGCAACGCTAGGCGGAGAAGCCCGGTGGCGGTTCAGCGCACTGCCCCACCATCCACTACGGGCTACTACCTACCCAGCTAGTACACGACGCCGAATACCCACTGCAGGAGCGTCAGCGATGCCACAGAAATCACGATCAGTGCGACGACGTTCAGCCAGACACCGGCCTTGACCATGTTGTCCATGCTGACGTAGCCGGAGCCGTAGGCGATGGCGTTCGGCGGTGTTGCAACCGGCATCATGAATGCCGAAGTAGCTGCCAGTGCAACTGGAACTGCGAAGATCATCTGGTCGTGGCCCAGACCGATTGCCATCGCACCAACCAGCGGCAGGAAGGTCGCGGCCGTCGCGGTGTTAGAGGTGAACTCGGTCAGGAACAGCACAACGGCGCCGACGACAACCACGAGTGCAGCCACTGGCATCCAGCCGAGAGTAGACAGCTGCTCGCCAATCCAGTCCGACAGCCCAGAGGCACCGAACTGTGAGGACAGCGCCAGGCCACCACCGAACAGCAGCAGCACACCCCACGGCAGCTCCAACGCATTTTCCCAGCGCATGAGCTTCACGCCATTAGGGCCACCCGGAATAAGGAACAACGCAATACCCACGGTCATTGCGATAACCGCATCGGCAATCTTGGTGTCGGGCAGCAGCACCGGAACAAAGACCCACGCCAGTGCCGCCGCGATAAACACCAGGAGCACTCGGCGCTCTCCAGTCGACATACGGCCAAGGCGCTTCAACTCGTCACGCATGAGTTCGCGCCCACCTGGAATATGCGTAATCTCCGGCTTAAACAGAGCATTTGTCAGCAAAAACCATGCACAGAGCATGAGCACAACCGCCACCGGGACACCCAGCAGCATCCACTGGCCGAACCCAATGTTGACACCCTGCTCCGCCATGTAGGCCGCCAGCATCGCGTTCGGCGGAGTACCAATAATCGTGCCCAGCGAGCCAATCGATGCCGCGTAAGCGATACCCAGCATCAGCGCGATACCGAAGTTTGACTTTGGCATCGGGTCATAGCTTGACGACGACTCCTCGGCCTCCTCCAGCGCATCCCCACCGGGGGTTTCAGCGACGGATTCACTCGCAGAGCCCGTATCCTCTGCAGGAACCTTTTCATCGTGCAGCATTCGGACAATGAGGCTCAGGACGGACACACCGATTGGCAGCATCATCACGGCCGTGGCCGTGTTGGAGACCCACATCGACAGGAAGCCAGTAGCCACCATGAAGCCGAGAATCAGCATCTTTGGTGACGACCCCATGAGCACCAGAACCCACAATGCGACGCGCTTGTGGAGGTTCCAACGCTGCATCGCCAGCGCCAACAGGAAGCCGCCCATAAAGAGGAAGATGGTCGGGTCTGTGTACTTGCCCGAGAAATCCTTAATCTCCGCGAGGTTGAGAATCGGGAATAGAGCCAGCGGCAGCAGAGCCGTAACGGCAATCGGGATAGCCTCGGACATCCACCACACGGCCATAAGCACTGCTACACCTGCGGTTGCACGCAGGTTGTGATCGAGCTCAGCCGGCATAAAGAAGTACACGAGCAGGGCCAGGATGATACCGAGTCCTAGACCGGTGCGCTTACGGAAAAGCTCTCGGCTGAGGTATCCACGGTCTTGTTGGCCAGGTGACAGTTCCGGGGAGTTGTCGCGCGTAGATGTCGCTGCCACGATTCACGCTCCTATTTAATAATCAGCAGACATCCTGTATTGCACGCATGTTCAAACGTTTACCGCATGTAGGGGATGCCAAATGTGGGTACTTTCTGACACCAATATCATTACCAACACTCGGCCAAATATGAGATTTCACTAAGAAACCCCCGGCCGAAACTGCAGGCAGTTGGGCTTCGGGGGTGGATTACGGGGTTAGCTCATTTCCTGATTGCGTATCTGGCGTTGACCGAAAACTCCGGGCACAAAGTAAGACCGCCATTGATGTCGCTTCCGAACTCACTCCGATTGCTTCTTTGGCTGATCAGTACCCATCTGCTTAGAGATGCACTCGGCATACTCTCCAGAGGTGCGCTCGAACTTCTCGCACTTCGACATCGCATCTGATGTCGACGAATACAGCATCAGCGACACCACGGCGGCTGCAATACCCGTCACAATGCCGACCACGCCCAATCCGAACGAACCGCTGATGACCGCGTCTCCCCCAGCTGCCTGCACGCGCTTCTTAGCACTCATTGCCTTCGCCATCGCGATAATGCCCAGAACAATGCCAAAGACCCCGAGGATGCCACCAACAATCATCCAGGACATCAAGAGTCCGCCGACGCCAAAGATCAGTGCCAGCACGCCAATAGTCCGACCGTCATTGCCTGGTACAGCCGACAAACCACCGCCGGTCAATTCCGACGGCCTCGACTTATCACTGCTTGCCGACATTCTTCTCTCCACCATAGATTGCTCAGTTCGTTTGAAACCCTACCAATTACGCAGGTAGCTGATGCGATCACGCAACTGTTCCTCCGTACATAGCGCAGTCGGCGGACCACCACAGGCGCGCCGAACCTCGTTATGCACTTGACCATGTGGCTTACCGGTTCGCGCCGCTGTCATCGACACCAACGTATTGAGCTCCTTCCGCAACTTCGGCAACACCTCACTAGCCACCTTCTGCGGCCTTGGGTACGCCGATCCTTCAATCCGGTGCACCGCGCCCCCTTCGCCCCCGCTTGACGACGATTCCCTCGCCTCCTCGCGGGCTTCCTTCTCTCGGGCACTGGCGGCTTTAAGCTGTTCATCCTGCCGCTGACGCAGCAAGAGTCGCATCTGATCGGCGTCGAGAAGCCCTGGCAAACCCAGGTAATCGGCCTCTTCGGCGGAACCGGCAACGGTTGCGGTGCCGTAGGAGGAGCCGTCGTAGATGAGGTAGTCGAGTTCAGCATCCGCGCCAATGGATTCGTAGGCCGGCAGCAATTCGTCGGGCTCATCCTTGCGACGATTGGCCTCAGCGACCAAGTCATCTTCCCAGCCTTCCGAAGGCCGATCCGGCTTGCCGAGCACGTGGTTGCGCTGCACCTCCATCTGCGAGGCCAAGTCGAGCAGCACCGGAATCGACGGCAAGAAGACGGAAGCAGTCTCCCCCGGCATGCGGCTTCGCACGAATCGTCCGATAGCCTGCGCGAAGAATAGTGGAGTCGAGGAACTGGTCGCGTACACGCCGACCGCCAGCCTCGGCACGTCCACACCTTCGGAGACCATGCGCACGGCTACCATCCACTCATCGGTGGACTCGGAGAAAGTCTTGATTCGTTCCGACGAGCCCGGTTCATCCGAGAGCACTAACGCCACCGGCGTAGAGGCAATCTGCTCGAGAATGCGTTTGTACGCACGGGCAGTTGCCGCATCGGAGGCGATAACTAGGCCACCCGCGTCCGGGATATGCTGCCTCATCTGCGAGAGCCGGGTGTGCGCTGCCCGCAGCACAGATGGCATCCACTCGCCCTTTGGGTCAAGCGCGGTGCGCCAAGCACGCGTGGTCTCCTCTGGGCTCATCACGGTGCCCAGTCGCGCAGCGAACTCATCACCCGCGCTATCACGCCAGCGAGCTTCACCGGAATAAGCCAAAAAGACCACTGGGCGCACGACGCCGTCGGCAAGCGCATTGGAATAGCCGTACGTGTAATCGGCGACGGAACGCGAGTAACCATCGCCGTCCGGCGAGTAGCGAACAAACGGAATCGCCGCGTCATCGGAGCGGAACGGCGTACCAGTTAGGCACAGGCGGCGTTCGACATCGCCGTAAGCTTCGGAAATACCGTCGCCCCAGCTCTTGGCATCGCCGCCGTGGTGCACCTCGTCCAGAATCACCAATGTCGGCCGAGCGGTGGCTACGGCATGGTGCTTAAACGGATGCACTGCGACTTGGGCGTAGGTCACAACAATTCCCTGGTAGGAGGGGTTTACCACACCCTTGGCGTTAGAGAATTTGGGATCCAACGCAATCCCCGAACGAGCAGCAGAAGCAGCCCACTGCACTTTCAGGTGTTCAGTGGGAACTACGACGATGATGCGCTCGACAATCCGGCGCGACAGCAACTCACTGGCGATACGCAGGGCGAAGGTCGTCTTACCTGCGCCCGGTGTCGCCACTGCAAGGAAGTCCTTGGGGTTAGTCGCCAGGTATTTGTCGAGAGCCTCCTGCTGCCATTTACGAAGCCCGCTCACTTGCGACGCAGGGATTTGTAAATCCGCTCGCAGTCAGGGCATACCGGTGAACCCGGCTTCGCTGACTTCTTCACAGGGAAGGTTTCACCGCACAGAGCAACGACGTAGGAGCCGTTGACCGCGGAGTTCACGATCTGGTCCTTCTTGACGTAATGGAAGAACTTCGGGGTATCGTCCCTCGTCGACTCATCGACGCGGGTATCGGTGCGTTCAATCGTCTTTGTCGTCTTCAATGGAGTGCTCACAGATTCCAATTGTGCCCCATCGGTCAAATTATGCCCAGTGACCCAGGTGCTGGCCGCTGCTGACTGCTGCCTTCCACAGCCATCCACAACATCGCTACGACTACGCGAGCATGCGGCTGCAACGGACATAGCTAGTTGAGACGACCCCACGCCACAGGCGTATGCTAGACAACCATGGCGCGAATCAATGACCGTCGCGACTCCGCGCTGCCGAAACGCGGAAGTTCCCGGCGACGCAAGAAAGACGCGGCGTTGATTACCGACGCCCGCGGCTCTCGGATTCGCAACTATGACCACCGCCGCCACGTCTACGCGGCTCTGCAATGGTCTCGCATTCCGCTGCTGCTTCTTTCCGGCGCTTTTTATCTGTGGTGGGATGTGCCGTGGATTGCAGCGATTCTCATGGTCGTCTCCGTACCCATGCCGTGGATCGCGGTTGTCATCGCCAATGGCGTTGGAGAACCCGCTGACAAGCGTAAGCCGCGCGTCTACAAGCCTGGAGTTGTACGCGAGCAAAACCGCAAATGGGAGGAGCAGCAACGCCAGCGCGCCCTCAAGGAAGCAGAGATGCGCGCGCTCGGTTCTGCCGCCAGTACCGAAGACACCGACGCACCGACGCAGTCCGGTAACGAGACCACCTCAAATCCCTTCGATGACGCAAATGTCATCGATATGCCGGAAGACGACGATTCGTCGTCAAGCTCCCCTAACTAGCCCCTCCGCCCCGCTTTACGACGAAGGTAGTGCCTACGATGACCTTTTCCCCCTCCACCTTCACCCCACCGACTGATCAGCAGCTTCGTGATTTTGTCGACTGTGCGGAGGAATTTGCCACCGCGCTCAGGCGCCTTGAGTTTTCCAGTGAGTCACTGCGTCGAGTCCTAGGCGCCGAGGGACTGGCCGCGCTGGACCGCGGTGAGCCCGGCGTTGTCGATGTTCTACTTACCGAAACTGAGGGCGTTTCTGCGGACACTGTGACCGCGTTGCGTCTTTTCATCCTGGGCGATTTCGCCGACGCACAGCAGCTATTTGGGGCTGAGCTGACAGCCAAGTTACTGGGCAGCGGCATACTTGCCGGCACCGCCACCAACGCACAGGTGTGTATCGATGTGCGCCCGGTCGAGATTGCGGGAGTCGACCGTATTGTCTTTTCCGACCGCGATGCCTCTATGAGCGATCACGTTCCTGGACCCGATCATGTCTTGGGCGTAGGGCGGGCTTCCCGCTCCCTCCTCGATATTTCGCCGACCTCGGCGGTGGAATCCGTACTCGACCTCGGTGCCGGTTGTGGCGTCCAGAGTCTTGCCCAGCCGGATGCAAAGTCGATTGTCGCGACGGACATTCACCCCCGGGCGCTGTTTTTTGCCCGCGCTACTTTCGCCGCAAATGGCTTCGACCAGGCGCAGGCCGTCGAAGGTTCGTGGTTTGAACCGGTTGCAGGCAAGAAGTTTGACCGCATTGTGGCGAACCCGCCGTTCGTCGTAGGGCTGCCAAGTGTGGAACATGTTTACCGTGACTCAGGATTGAATCTGGACGGTGCCACCGAACTTATGATCCGCGGTCTGGCCGACCATCTCACCGACGGCGGCACGGCGCATCTGCTCGGTGCTTGGGCCCATATCGAAGGCGAAAGTTGGCAACAGCGCATCGCCTCTTGGCTCCCTGCTGAAGGCCTCGAAGTGTGGGTAACACAACGAGATGTCGCCACGCCGGCGGAATACATCGGCACCTGGCTTCGAGACGAGTCCATCGACCCCCGCAGCCCAGAAGGCTGCGAGCGCTCCCGTGCCTGGCTGGAGCACTTCCGCAACAGCGGCGTGACAGGCATCGGGTTCGGCTACATCACAGTCCAACGCATTGCCGGCCCGACTTCCGCCGTGTGCGAAGAAATGCCGCAGCCTTTGGCCGCTCCCTTCGGCGCCGAAGCCCAGGAGTATCTCGGCCGCGCCGAATGGCTTCGCGCACAAACTGCTAACACCATCCTCGAAGCTGCCTTTACTGTGCGACCCGGCGTCGCCTTAGAACGCGTTTCGCTTGCCGACGTCGACAGCGGCCAGGGCTTCACTGAGTTCGATACGCGCATCTCACGCACCGACGGCCCCGCCTGGACACACTCAATCGATGAGTCCGTCGCAACCATCCTGGGTGCACTGCATCCCGAAGCTGCCCTGGGCTCCGTCATCGACATCATGGCAATGTTTGGAGCCTTTGATGAGTCCGAAGTCCCTGCAATCAAGGACGCCCTAGTTCCCATCGTCGTTGACTTGGTTCGCCATGGTCTGATTCTCCCCGCCGAGCTCTTGGAGGATAAACAGTAAATGAAAGCCGTTCTCACCCGAGTTAAATCCGCGTCAGTCACTGTCGACGGCTCCGTTGTTGGCCACGTTGACGGAGGCGATACCGGCGCCATTTTGGCGCTCGTAGGTGTTGGCCGCGAGGACACTGCCGATGCTTGGGAAACGATGGCCCGCAAGATTGCGGAGCTGCGCATTCTGGATGGCGAGCTCAGCGCTGTCGACGCTGGCGCCCCGGTGCTCGTTGTTAGCCAATTCACGTTGATGGGGGCGACAAAGAAGGGACGGCGGCCGTCGTGGGTAGACGCGGCTCCGGGCCCAGAGGCCGGACCCGTCATAGAAAAAATTGTCGAGAACTTGCGCAATCGTGGCTTGACGGTCGAAACGGGACAATTTGGAGCGATGATGGAGGTCGCATCCGTCAATGATGGACCCTTTACAGTTCTCATAGAATGCTAGTCGCGGCAGTTTTTCTTAACATTATATTTGCATGGCAAAATTACCCTATTGACATTCATCAACTTTCACGGGAACATTTCCGTAACTCCGTGCGTTGTAGTTATCGAGTCCACTTAAAAATCCAGGAGGCAGATTCATGAAGAGTGCCGATATTCAAAATGACGAACTGGAAGGTCAGCCACGGGACAAGGGGCGCCGCACTGGCAATAACTCCAATCCGTCCGCCGATTTGGTTCGTGTGTATTTGAACGGCATCGGAAAGACTGCTCTTCTCAGCGCTGAAGAAGAGGTGGAACTTTCTAAGCGCATTGAAGCCGGTGTATACGCCGAGCATTTGCTGCAGACCGGCGCGAAAATGACCCGCGCAAAGAAGCGTGATGTCAAGATTTTGGCAAAGGAAGGTAAGGCTGCACGCGCCCACCTACTCGAAGCCAATCTCCGTCTTGTGGTCTCGCTGGCGAAGCGCTACACCAACCGCGGTATGCCTCTGCTGGATCTAATCCAGGAGGGCAACTTGGGCCTCATCCGCGCCATGGAAAAGTTCGACTACACCAAGGGTTTCAAGTTCTCCACTTACGCAACGTGGTGGATTCGCCAAGCTATTACCCGCGGTATGGCTGATCAGTCGCGCACCATTCGCCTCCCTGTTCATTTGGTTGAGCAGGTCAACAAGATTTCTCGTATCAAGCGTGAGCTCTACCAGCAACTCGGCCGTGAGGCTACGAATGAGGAATTGGCAGAGGAATCCGGCATTCCAGAAGCCAAGATTGAGATGCTGCTGCGTCAGTCCCGCGACCCGGTGAGCTTGGACATGCCGGTGGGCACTGATGAGGAAGCTCCTCTGGGAGACTTCATCGAGGACTCAGAGGCAACTGATGCCGAGGAGGCAGTTGTCGCTTCCCTGCGTCACCACGATGTCCGCAAGGTTCTGTCCACTCTCGAGATTCGAGAGCAGGAAGTTATTAAGCTCCGCTACGGTCTCGACGATGGCCTGCCCCGCACGCTGGATCAGATTGGCCGCCACTTTGGCCTGTCTCGAGAGCGCGTCCGCCAGATTGAGCGGGAAGTTATGTCCAAGCTCCGCGAGGGTGACCGTGCTGACAAGCTGCGTGAGTACGCAAACTAACGCCACATGGCGGTGACATCGATAGGGTTCCTAATTTCAGCCCTGAGATAGAGCTGGACTTCAATGCCGACCCCGTGCCGGAGTTTCATCCACACTGGCGGTCGGCGTTTTCGTCTGCACGTCGAACTTTCGACATCGCGTACGCTCCCTTCCGTCTCAGCAGCGCCCACCGAACCAAGCTTTTCGCTGCCTAATCAGCACCAAAGCCACTAGATTTGCGAGCCCTAACATCTTTCTTGCGCAAGTGTGGTTATCCTAATACTTGAGTGAAAACTTTTAAGACTGTGTTATCGGAGGAAAACCGTGAGGGATTTGGTTGACACCACGGAAATGTACTTACGTACGATTTTCGAACTCGAAGAAGAGGGCATCATTCCTTTGCGTGCTCGCATTGCCGAACGCCTTGAGCAGTCGGGGCCGACCGTTAGCCAAACCGTTGCGCGCATGGAGCGCGATGGCCTTCTCGTAGTTGCCCCAGATCGCAGCTTGCAGCTTTCCGACGAGGGCCGCAGGCTGGCCACGGCTGTCATGCGTAAGCACCGCCTAGCTGAGCGCCTACTTACGGATGTCATTGGCCTCGAATGGGACAAGGTTCACGACGAAGCCTGCCGCTGGGAGCACGTAATGAGTGACGAGGTCGAGCGCAAACTTCTCGACGTGCTTGACTCTTACACACGCTCCCCATTCGGCAATCCGATTCCCGGTTTGGGAGACCTCGGTGGGACTCAGTCACCAGAGTCGTTAGAGAACGTTCGCCGACTGTCCGATCTAAACCCCGGCGAGTACACCGTTGAGATCGTCCAGATTAACGAAATCCTGCAGGTCGAGCAGAGCTACATGAAGCGTCTCCACAAGGCTGGAATTATGCCGGGTACTGAGGCACTTGCCGAGGTTGCCGCCGGCCGCGTGACTCTCGCCCGTGGTGATCATTCTCTTGACATTCCGGATACTCTGTCTCACGCAATCATGGTGATTATCAAATGAAACTCCTCGTCACTGGTGGTGCCGGCTACGTCGGTAGCGTGTGCTCGGCAGTATTGATTTCTCTTGGCCACGACGTCACCATTCTGGACAACTTCTCTGTTGGCAACCGTGATGCGGTGCCAGAGGGCGCGACCCTAGTCGAAGGCGATGTGGCGGACAAGGCCTACGAGGTTCTGTCCTCCGACAGCTTCGACGGCGTCGTTCATTTCGCTGCGAAATCGCTTGTTGGCGAGTCTGTTGAGGTTCCTTCCGACTACTGGCACAACAATGTGGGCCAAACCCTGAAGCTACTCGACGCAATGCGTGATACCGGTACGAATAACCTGGTGTTCTCTTCGACAGCTGCAACCTACGGTGAGCCAGAGAAGACACCAATTACCGAAGACATGCCAACCGCACCGACCAACCCTTACGGTGCCACCAAGCTGGCCATGGACTACGCCATCTCGTCTTACGCCAAGGCATACAACATCGGCGCTACCAGCTTGCGTTACTTCAATGTGGCGGGTGCCTGGGGCGGTTTTGGCGAAAACCGTGAGGTGGAAACTCACCTCATCCCCCTGGTACTGCAGGTTGCGCTCGGTCACCGCGACAAGATTATGGTCTTTGGCAATGACTGGCCGACTCCGGACGGCACCGCGGTTCGTGACTACATCCACATCAAAGACCTCGCCGATGCGCACGTCTTGGCACTGGAGTCCAACACGCCGGGAACCCACCGTATCTTCAACCTCGGTTCTGGCGACGGCTTTTCGGTTCGCCAGGTTATTGAGACCTGCCGTAAGGTCACCGGTCACCCGATTCCTGCTGAGGATGCACCGCGTAGAGCCGGTGATCCGGCAACCCTTATTGCCTCTTCTCAGCGCGCCATGGACGAGCTCGGATGGAAGCCCAATCATACGGAGCTGGAAACCATCGTCGCCGATGCATGGGAGTACACCAAGAACCTCGGCGACCGAGCCCACTCGGCGCACCGCTAGGTACTGCAGCACAGCTTGCAGGGTCGCTAATCAATACGCGGCATTTTCACCTTGTATACCCTGCGCAGCACCTCTTGTGCCGCACCAAGAATTGTGCCAACGCACCTCGGCACAATTTGATTGGCGACCGCAATTTCCAGCAACTGAGTCAGTGAATGATTCGGTTGCTCCCCCGCTGCCTCATCGAGAGCTGTTTGCGCATAGTTCTCCAGCCCAGCCGCGAACTTTGCGATGGCAAAACACGCTAAAGCGTTAGCACGCAGGCTGCCGCGGTGGACGATTGCGGCCTCGCGCCAGATTTCTCCCATTGATTGCGCCAACTGCGTAGTAATGAAAATCATGGACATATCGCGCAAGGTGACGTTGGTCAGTGCTGCAGCAATGGCATATCCCGCGGTTTCATCGCGAACCGCCTCATGTGCATCCATCACACCATCGGCCACGTTTTCCACGGCGGCTTTTAGCATGTCGAAATGCTCGATGAGCGCGGGATTGTCCGAACCAATTTTGAGCTTCCTCGGCTGCTCAACGGCTGTCGCTCGTTCCCGGAGGCGTTCAATCAGAGCCCTGTCTTTACTGTCGTGGAATTGGCCACCTCGAAAATAGCTGCGGTACTCCTCATAGTTTTTGAAAATCTGCTCTCCCTGCCGGGAGATCAGATTTGCATTGTCGGTCATCAGACTGTCACCGACAATGCCGACGATCTCTCCCTGCTCGTCCGTGACAACTTCCCCCGCAGCAATAGTGGCAACGCCCGCCAAACGCACCTCATGCAGGCCGCCTTCTCGCAGCCAGCCTGTAATAGGTGTGGAGTCCTTTTCAATCCCCCAGGATTCGTCGATGATAAACACATCTGCGTGAGTGCATCCTTCATCGAGCAGGAAGTCCGCGGCTGCCCGCACCAAGTCAGGATTGTTCTCCATCGAGGCCACATCCTTAATCAGCATCGGGCCAGCATGCGCTGTCGGATCAAACTCGACCTTGCCATCGATGAGATCTTCGACCTGCTGACGATACAACGCCGCAATCACTACCTGCCCCCGCGGATAGAATCCAACGATTCCCGGCAGGTTCGTCAGAAAAACACTCGGCTCAATTTCAGGCTTTTGTCCTGCACCGAAGTTCTGTTTGTTTCCCATTAATTCCTTACCCCTTTTCCCCCATTGGAATAGCTCGACAGCGGACAATCCTCTCGCCATCTGGTGGCTCTCATTGTTATCGAATCCGCAACAGCCTTGCTTGTGCGCGACCGGAAAAATCGGCCCATCTGTGGACTACTTTCTACTTGTGGATAACTGGAATAGTTTCTGCGGTATCGTGGTTGTTTACTTCAAATGACGAAAAATGTGATGCAGGAGGTAGTCGTACGTGAGTGATCCGACCGACAAGCCTCAGGGCAATATGTACGAGGTAGTTTTTCCGGTTCCTGACGTAACGGGAAGCGAGGGCCATCTGACCCTGGTCATTGCACTTAGCGGTTATGCGGATGCCGGTAATGCCGTCTCGGAATCAGCTAGTTTCCTCTTGGATGCTCTCGAGCACCGTCCATTGGTGAACTTTTCTATCGACGAGCTGATTGATTATCGTTCTCGCCGTCCCTCTGTGACGATGAACCACGACCAGATTGTGGATGTATCCGATTTGAACCTGTCACTCAATGTGGTTCGCGACAACGTCGGTAAGCCGTTCTTGCTGCTTTCTGGCCCTGAGCCAGACATGCGGTGGGAGGCTTTCTCGACTGCCGTTGCAGAGTTGGCGGAGCGCTACGATGTCGGTCGGACTGTGTCGCTGTACTCGGCTCCGATGACGGTTCCGCACACCCGACCACTGGGCATCATCGCCCATGGCACAGATAAGCGGAAACTCGGTGATATGCATACCTGGGGAAACCGCGTCACAGTTCCGGGTGCTGCGAGCCTGAACATTGAGTACGAGCTCGCAAGCCGCGGTTGTGATGCCTTTGGTTTCACCGCACAGGTGCCACACTATGTCGCGGCCTCTGAGTATCCGCTGGCGTCACTGCGGCTGTTGCAGGAGGTAGCAAAACTAGCCAAGCTCGAGCTCCCGCTTGAGGCGTTGGAGAAGGAATCCGCGCGGGTGGCGGAGCTGCTCAATACGCAGACGAATGATTCCGGCGAGGTCTCTCAGCTGGTCAATCTTCTCGAGGAACAGTACGACCAGGAAGTTCAACGTCGTCAAGAGCTGGAGACTTCTCCCCTGCTTGGACCTAACGGCGAGATGCCTTCGGCCGACGAGATTGGCGCTGAGTTCGAAAGGTTCCTCGCTTCTCAACCGCTGCGCCCAGTAGAGGATTCTTCCTCGCTTGACGACGAGGCGGAGACCCCGGCCAGCTCGGATTCCTCGGCAACTACATCAGAGGACACTGACGCACACTCGGAAGAATCCGAGTCGGCCTCGGCGGATGATAGGTCTGCGGAGTTTTCTGCAGACGGCACTGCCGAACAGCCTGAGTCAGAACAGCCTCGGGAAGAGCAGGCGGAAAGCGAAGAATCCGGTGAACCGGAACAACCTCGCCGTCGGCGCGGCTGGAAGCCCTGGTTCCGCTTCTAATCCGGGGTTACCGCTAGGGTGGGAAGCGTGTCACTATCTGAAATGCTTCCCGACCTAGCTGAGGTTCCAGAGTCCCTTTTCGACGATGCGATTATGGACTCGTTCATTGCCTGGACCAGGGATCAGGGCATCACGCTCTACCCGGCCCAGGAGGAGGCCGCTATTGGTCTCGCTGGTGGCGACCACGTCATCCTTGCCACTCCGACAGGTTCGGGCAAGTCCATGGTGGCTATTGCTGCCCACTTCTGCGCCCTCGCTCGTGGCCAGCGCAGCTTTTACACAGCGCCTATTAAGGCCTTGGTCAGCGAGAAGTTCTTTGCCCTCTGCGAGGTCTTTGGCGCTGAGAACGTCGGTATGATGACCGGCGATGCCACCGTCAACGGTGGTGCACCCATCATCTGCGCAACTGCGGAAATTGTCGCCAATATCGCCCTGCGCGACGGGGCCGACGCCGATATTGACCAGGTGGTAATGGATGAATTCCACTTCTATGCGGATCCCGATCGCGGGTGGGCATGGCAAGTGCCCTTGCTCGAGCTTTCCCGTTGCCAATTCCTGTTGATGTCCGCCACTCTCGGCGATACTCAAAAGTTTGAGACGGATTTGAAGGAACGCACGGGACTCGACGTCAACCTCGTTACAGGTACGACGCGCCCGGTACCGCTGGATTTCCACTATGTCTACACACCAGTTCATGACACGCTGGCGGAGTTGCTGGAATCCGGCAAAGCCCCAATCTACATCGTCTTTTTCTCCCAGCGCCAAGCAGCTGAACAGGCTCAGGCACTGACCGGTCTGAAGCTGCTGACGAAGGAGGAGAAGGAGCGGATTCGCGAAGAGATTGGCGATTTCCGGTTTACCACGGCCTTTGGTCGAGTTCTTTCCAAGTTGGTGCGCCAGGGCATTGGCGTCCACCATGCGGGAATGCTGCCGAAGTACCGTCGTTTGGTTGAGCGTCTCTCTCAGACTGGTCTGCTGAAGGTCATCTGTGGCACGGATACCCTCGGCGTCGGCATTAACGTGCCTATTCGCACGGTGCTGATTACCGGTTTGGCCAAGTTCGATGGCCGTCGTAGCCGTATTCTCAAGTCACGCGAGTTCCACCAGATCGCTGGACGCGCCGGCCGTGCTGGCTACGACACCGAGGGCACCGTAGTTGTCGAAGCACCTGAACACGAAATCGAAAACGCCAAGCTGCGGCGCCGTGCCGGCCAGGATGAGGCCAAACTGAAGAAGTTGCGGCTGAAGTCCGTTCCCAAGGGCGAAGTGACATGGTCGGAGAAGACCTTCGACAAAATCGTTTCTCAGCCACCGGAGCCGCTGACCAGCCGCTTTGCAGTTACCAACGGTATGTTGCTCAACGTCATTGCACGTGGTGGCGATACCTACGAACACATGCGTCATCTGCTGCGCACCAATCACGACACCCGCCACCAGCAAAATGAGGCTATTCTGACCGCAATTGAGCTCTACCGCGGTTTGGTCAACGCGGGAATCGTCGTCATGCATGGCGAGGGCGATGACTGCCGCCCCGAGCTGACAATGGAGCTGCAGCGTGACTTCGCGCTCAATCAGCCGCTGTCGCCTTTCGCCATCGCCGCGCTCGAACTGTTGGATAAGGACAGCCCGAACTACGCACTCGATGTCATCAGTGTGTTTGAATCAATTCTGGAAGACCCTCGCCCACTGCTCATCGCGCAGCAGAAAAAGGCACGCGGTGAAGAGATCGCCGCGCTCAAGGCCGAAGGCGTTGATTACACCGAACGTATGAACATCGTCGAAGACATCACATGGCCGATGCCGCTTGCCGACGAGCTGGAGGGTGCATTCGACACCTATGCTCAAGGCCACCCGTGGGTGCGTGAGTTTTCGCTGTCGCCCAAGTCTGTGGTGCGCGAGATGGTGGAAAAGGCCATGACTTTCTCGGACGTGGTATCTGAGTATGGAATTGCCCGCTCCGAAGGTATTTTCTTGCGCTACCTCACCGATGCCTGGCGCACTTTGCGACATACTCTCCCACCGGAAGCCGCTAACGAGGAGCTCCGGGACATTGTGGAATGGCTCGGCGAGCTCGTTGTACAGGTGGATAACTCCTTGGTGGATGAATGGGCGCAGATGGCCGATCCGGACAAGCCATTGGACGAGGAAACTCTCAAGGAAGCGGCTTTTGGCACCGACGAGTCGCGGCCCCTTACGGGCAACGAACGCGCATTCACCCGTATGGTGCGCAATCTCATGTTCCGCCACGTGCAGCTCTTTGCCTTTGAAAAGGAGGAGGAGCTGGCCGACCTGGACAACTACCTCGACGACGCACCGGATTGGCCTGCCGCGATGGATGACTACTTCGATGAATACGATGACCTAGGCATCGATGCAAAGGCTCGCGGTGGCGATATGATTTCGATTGACCGCCAGGCTGGTGAGGGCTTGTGGCACGTGATTCAGATACTCGATGATCCCGAGGGCGACCACGGTTGGCGCTTTGAAGCGGATATTGACTTGGCTGCATCTGATGAATACGGCGAGGTCAGGTTGGCATCGCTGCGAATTATTCAGGGATAGACGCGAAAAACCGGGCTGGAACTGCCAGCCCGGTTTTTGCTTATTTCGTACGCTACTGCGGCATGCGCCAAGAGAGCTTTAGGCAACAGCGTCTATGTATGCTTGCCGTACCAGTTCGGCAATTCGATTGAACTCGCCGCCGCGTACCGATGATGCGCGGTGAACCAGCCCAATGGTGCGTCCCGGCCGTGCCGGACCTTCGAATCGCGCAACAGCCAGGCCGGGTCGGTCGGCCTCAATCTTGACAGCCGATTCCGGTACAAGCGACTGCCCCAACCCACCGGCAACACACTGCACGACGGTCGATAGAGAAGCCGCCCGTGTTTCCAAGCCGGAGGTCTCGCCGTGAACAGCATCGACCTTGCGACAAATATCCAACACCTGGTCACGCAGGCAATGACCGTCGTCAAGCAGGAGCAAGTCCAAGTCCCTGATCGCCTCAAGCTTTACGTCTTCTTTACCGGCCAGCGGATGATCCTCTGGCACGACGATGTAGAACTCCTCGTCGTAGAGGTAAATCTCTTCAAAGGAAGGCACATCAGACGGCAGTGCCATGATCGCTGCATCAATGGTGCCGGAGCGAAGTGATTCGATGAGACGCTCGGTCGGCTCTTCGACGATCCTAGGCTTTAGATCTGGCAGCTCGTCACGAACCAACTGGAGGAAGTTGGGCAGCACGTATGGAGCAACCGTAGGGATAACACCAATGGATAGTGGTCCGGACAAATCATCTGTACGGCCAGAGGCGCGAGCAACGATCTCGTCAACAATTTCAGATGCTTGGCGGGCATATGGAATCAGACCGCGACCGAGTGGCGTCACCAGCACTCGGCGAGTCGAACGCTCTACAAGCTGCACCCCCAGTCCCTGCTCAAGGGTAGAAAGCGCTTGTGACAGGCTGGGCTGTGAAATGCCGAGGCGGGCAGCGGCTTGACCGAAGTGACCGGTATCGGCAATCGCGACAAAGGCACGTAACTGAGGCAAAGTAGGCCGATAATCTCTATTACGCATACCTATAAGCCTACACGAGCTTATTAACTTTTTCCTCTTGACGGTTCGGGGATCCATAGGCATAATGGTGTGTGACCCCAAAAGGAATACATTCAGGAGGATTCCATGGCAATTTTGACTGTTGGCGACAAGTTCCCCGAGTTTTCTCTGACCGCTCTGAAGGGCGGCAACCTGCGTGATGCAAACGCTTCTTCTCCGGATGACTACTTCGAGCAGGTAACCAATGAGTCCTACGAGGGTAAGTGGAAGGTCGTCTTCTTCTACCCGAAGGACTTCACCTTTGTCTGCCCGACTGAGATTGCTGCATTCGGCAAGCTGAACGAGGAATTCGAGGACCGCGACACCGTTATTCTCGGTGGCTCTGGCGACAACGAGTTCTCCCACTTCAACTGGCGTG
This sequence comes from Corynebacterium sp. HFH0082, assembly GCF_000411235.1. NCBI lineage: Bacteria > Bacillati > Actinomycetota > Actinomycetes > Mycobacteriales > Corynebacteriaceae > Corynebacterium > Corynebacterium sp. HFH0082. The sequence continues at coordinate 1,629,888 of NZ_KE150404.1, read as the reverse complement.
CAACTCACGAGGAACTGCTGGACATCCCGTTCCCGATGTTCTCCGACATCCGTCATGACCTGATGCGTGCACTCGGCGTCGAGAACGCTGACGGTGTTGCAGACCGCGCAACCTTCATCATTGACCCGGACGGCATCATTCAGTTCGTCTCCGTTACCCCGGACGCTGTCGGTCGTAACGTTGACGAGGTTCTGCGTGTTCTCGACGCTCTTCAGTCTGAAGAGGTCTGCGCATGTAACTGGCAGAAGAATGACCCGACCAAGAACATCGACAAGATGGACGTTCTGAAGCAGGAGCTGAAGTAACTCATATGAGCATCGATAACCTTCGTTCCGGTCTACCGGAGTACGCCAAGGACATGAAGCTGAACCTTGGCACTCTCACCCGTTCTACGGAACTTTCCGAGCAGCAGCTGTGGGGTACCCTGCTTGCATCCGCTGCTGCCACCCGCAACGAGACCGTTTTCTCCGAGATCGCCGAGGAAGCCAAGGAGCACCTGTCTGACGAGGCTTTCGAGTCTGCACTTGGTGCGGCCACCGTTATGGGCATGAACAACGTTGCTTACCGCACTCGCCACATGCTCGGTGATGACTACGCACAGGTCAAGTTCGGCCTGCGCATGAACATCATCTCCAATCCGGGTGTCGAGAAGGAAGACTTCGAGCTGTGGTCTCTGGCAGTTTCTGCCATCAACGGCTGTGAAGCTTGCGTGACTTCTCACGCAAAGGTCGTCCGCGATGCTGGTCTGACCAAGGAGCAGGTCTGGGAAGCTGTGAAGATTGCAGGCACCGTCTCTGGTGTTGCACAGGCTGTCTTCGCTGAGGCTACCCGCTAAATATTCAGAGCTTAGGTTCGGCTTTTGATAGCCGAACGCTCCCCCGCAGGATTACCTGCTGACGAAATAGCGCCCGAGGAACCAATTTTTATCGGTTCCTTGGGCGCTTTTTCTTGTACGTTTTTGGCTACTGCTGTGGCGGGTAATAACCCGGATTCTCCTGGGCTTCATTAACTACTCGACGGCCACCGATGAGCTGACGGTAGATATGTACTTGCACGAGGAGAGCAAGCGGGACTGTGTACAACATACCGATATAGAAGAGCATTGCACCTGCGGAAGAAACAATTGACGTCAGAATGAATGCAACGAGCATCGTCCAATACTGAGGCTTCACCAAGCGCCATGCGACGACCGGAGCCTCAAGTGCTGTTGCTCGACCATCAAAAACAAGAAGCGGCATAGTCGCTGTGATTGGCATGATGAAGATGGACAGCACAAGTACCAACAGGTAGCCGATGGGAATCATCGCAGCTGCAGCTTCACTGCCGTTGGCAGACAGCGATACTCCAGCGATGAAGAGCACCATCCCCGGAAGCATGGCGAGCAGCCCCACCAGGAACGTGACAATGTAGGCACCGATAAGAGATCCCCACCGGTTTACACGGAAGAAAGTACCGTAGCTCGGCACTCGGCCGTCGACAGCTTCGAATGCACCGCGCAGCATAAATGCCTGCATCGCGAACATGCCCACGGCAAATAGGAGTGCCATCGCGCCGAGAGTCGCGAACATTGACCCTAGATCCTCAAACGGAACATCGCCTGGATAGTTCGGCTCAAAGTCCGGATCGAAGTCACCAGTCGCAAAGAGAATTGCCGCTGCGCCAACAATCAGTGCGACTAGTACGGCGAAGAACGTCAGCATGATGCCAAGCCAGGAAGCAAAATTGCTGTTTAGACTACGAAACGCCGCGGAAAAGGCACTTCCAATGTCGACCTTCGTCGGCCCCTGTGCCACAGGCTTCACCGGCGGCTCATCGCCACCTGGCATGTTGACTCCGGGAGCAAGTGCACCGGCTGCAGAAGCCCCGCTGGACTGGTGCTGCCAGTAGCTCGAGTCCGCACCATAGGGTTGCCCGCCGTAACTATCGCGCGACTCGCCAGTTCCATAAGAAGGAATTTCGCCATAAGCCTGTTCACGGCCGTAAGTCTGATTCCACTGTGGCGAATCCTCTGGTCCACGCGGGCCATGTTGTGCGTCCGAATCGAACCCGTAAGGGTTGTAGTCCTGCGAACCATTGTTGGGAAAACCGTGACTCTGGGAGTCATAGTTATTGGACTCATTGTCCCGGCTGCCGTCACCGTAAGAATCGTTGTTGCTATATGGATCGTTTGAGGTATTCATGAAGCAAATTGCTCCTGCCAAATTGACGGATACATACAAATAACGCGCACAACGGACTATACGTGAGACAAGCCCTTGATGAGTTTTTAAAGGCCGAAGTATAAGTCACATTGTGCGCATGGACGTATTTAATTGGACGTTCTTACACGAGCTCCACCGCGGCGACTCCCTCGAACTCGTTCAGCGAATCACCGGCACCCAACGCGCTACCACGCACGATGATGTCATACTTGCCCGGCGCGACTCCTCCGGTCTCCCAAGTGACCTTGGCGGTGGTGTAATTACCGTCCTTGGCAAATTCAATGACAGTTGCCTGGTCCCAGTCGTCAGAAACGATCTCACCGCGGTCATTCTTGATGAGTAGGTAGCCGTCTTCCAGTCGCAAGTCGTTATTCGGATTTGCCGCGACGAATTGGGCAACGGCCTGCTGCCCTACCGTGACGCTTGCAGTCGATTCGAGCACGTCACCAAAATTCTTGCCCATTGGTACGGAATCGATAGTCTTTCCTCCTGCTGGCGACGGCGGGATGATGCCAGTGAGATCACCTGCAGCACTGCCCGGGTCGACAGCCATGCCGTCGGCAAGCGCGTGGGCGAGATCGTGATAGATGGAGATCATCGCACTGAGCGTGTACTTGCCGAAAGCCGTTGCGCCGCCCTCGTAGTCCTGCTGATCGTATTCCTCTGGGGTAACGACGTAGTGTCCATAGCTGTTGGTGTAGCCCTGGCAGATGACAGTGTCGATTGGAACGCCGAGGACATCGGCGACGTGCTGACGCATGCGGTAACCCGACATCGTGGTGGGTTCAAGGCCGTTGGTAATCAAGGTGAAGCCACCGATGCGGGTGATGGAGAACATGTGGGTCTGCTGGAGAAGACCATCGATGTAGCCCACTGGCAGCAGGCATTCTTTCTCGCCCTGAATCTCCCCGATATTTTTCGGGAGTACGACGTTATTGAGCTGACGTACCCACGGTGTGCCTCCACGCTGGCCCTCGTTGAAACCTAGGGCTGGTTCGCCGCCGCCGTCCTCCTGGCTACTGGCTGCGAAGGCCGCACCGAGGATTGCAGGTCCAGTGCGGTGCGGCTGGCCGTCGGGCGTGAATTGGCCGTCAATGTCGACATCGCCGAGGTTGACCCACTTGTGGACGGTAGAGATTCCGCCTCCTGGCAGTGCAATGGTCTGACCCTGGGTAGCGTCAATCTGACGCTGACCGAGAATGCGGGCGGACTCTGCTTCGTCTCCGTTGCCGGGACCCGAATTTGGCACGAGCCCCATGTTCGGGCTGATGTCACCCGGGCACGACATGGTAAATGCGGCGACAAAGGGGGCATCGGCCGGCTCACGGTGGGTAACCCCGCGGTCGACCTCAACCTTCCATGCTGCATAGCCCTTGTTGTCGCCGTCGATGATGGTGTGCTCGGGGCCGAAGGTGGTCGGATGAATTCCATACCAGTTAATGAATCCGACTTCGCGACCACCGCGACTCACGTGCAGTGTATGGCTTTCCGGGTTGACTCCGTCGGGGAAAAGACGCTGTTCTTCCTCGGGGTTACGCCTGAATGCCTCCAGGGAGCGGTTAACACCCGCATCCTTGGCAATCCCCTTGGTCAGGTGGATAGTCGACGGCTGGTAATCAGCGTGTGCACGTTCAATAGCCTTGACCACACCGACGACCACAGCTTCGAAAGTGACGGGACGGAAACCGAGAGTAGTCAGGTCGACCATAAGATGGCCCGATGTACCACCCGGCGCGACATGCGTATGAGATGCGCAGATAAGCACGTTGCCCTCGTGGTAGAGGTCTCCGAAGAGAGCTCGCAGTCGCCGCAGAACTTCCATCTGGATGGACTGGAACATGAGCCCCATATCTGCGGTGACGTGGACGACACGGTTGTCGTTGTCATCACCGAAGATGAATGCACGCGCCATCTGGCGAAGACGCAGACCCGAGGTGGTCTGGTCCATGACCGCATACCCGTTCATGCCAGCGCCGAGTGGCTCGCCTGTCATGTCAGCCATTCCTCGACCGACATTCAAAGTGGTGGTCGAATTCCCCGCGGCGGCAGAAGCCCCGTTTGCAGGAGCGGCGTTTGCCTTTGATGCACCATTTACGGCAGGCATCATACTCGCAGCTGACACGGCAGTTGCTCCGACGAGGAAGCCTCGCCTGCCCACTTGGTACGGGGCGCGTGCGGTTGGTTCTGCCGAATTCGACGATGATGCCATCTGGGGATCGAGCATGTCACATCCTCTTCATATTTCTTTTTGAATATCAATATGTTGGACTTTAATCAGACAATCCCCTACGCGTGGCCTAATAAGCCAAAGTTCCCAAAATTCCCCCCGCGACAGCAGTAACCGATACGACATTCGCAAGGCAGTATCACTACCATGGACACAGTAGAATTTCGCAAGCTTTAGCGCGCTCCTCGCAGACACAACTTCAGAAAGGGCACCATGGCTCAGGCTGTCGGTTTTAACCGCGAAAAGTACATCGAAATGCAATCCGCTCATATTAAGAAGCGGCGCGCAGACATCGCAGGTGAAGGCGGCAAGCTCTATCTCGAAATGGGCGGCAAGCTATTTGATGACATGCATGCCTCGCGCGTGCTCCCCGGCTTCACGCCTGACAATAAAATCGCTATGCTCGATCGCCTCAAAGACGATCTGGAAATCATGGTGTGCATCAATGCCAAGGATTTGGAGCGCCACAAGGTCCGCGCTGACCTCGACATCACTTACGAAGACGATGTGCTGCGCCTCGTCGATGTCTTTCGTGAACGCGGGTTTCTAGTCGACAGCGTCGTCGTCACGCAGCTTTCCGACGACAACACCCTGGCAAAGAACTTCATTGAGCGCCTGCAGCGACTCGGATTGAGCGTAATCCGCCATCGCAATATCGAGGGCTACCCGACAAACACGGAGAAAATTGTCAGTGAAGCCGGCTTCGGGCTGAATGAATGGGCGCAAACGTCGCGGGACTTGGTCGTTGTTACAGCGCCGGGCCCGGGCTCTGGAAAGCTGGCGACCTGTCTATCGCAGATTTATCACGATCACAAACACGGAATTCGTTCCGGTTACGCAAAGTTTGAGACCTTCCCTATCTGGAACCTGGCACTCGAACACCCGGTAAATCTGGCCTACGAGGCGGCAACAGCTGATCTCGATGACATCAATCTCATCGACCCTTTTCATTTGGCCGCCTATGACACCAAGGTCACCAGCTATAACCGTGATGTCGAGGTCTTCCCGCTGCTGCGCACTCTGTTGGAGAAGCTCGCGGGCGAGTCGCCGTACAAGTCACCGACCGACATGGGCGTCAATATGGCCGGTTACTGTATCGACGATGACGAAGTGTGCCGAGAGGCATCCAACCAGGAAATCGTTCGCCGTTACTACAAGGCTCTTGTCGACGAACACAAGAACAGCGCAGACGACGAAGTCTCACAGCGCATTGCCATGATTATGAGCAAGGCCAACGTGTCGACAGCCGCCCGCCGAGTCGTCGCACCAGCACTTGAAGTTGAGAAATCTACCGGGGCACCGGGTAGCGCAATCGAATTGCACGACGGCACAATCATCACGGGCAAGACTTCTGAACTACTCGGATGCTCAGCAGCAATGCTCCTCAACGCTCTCAAGAAGCTCGCCAATATCGACCCGGACTTGCACTTGCTCTCCCCAGCTGCCATTGAGCCAATTCAAACGCTTAAGACGCATCACCTGGGCAGCCGCAACCCCCGCTTACATACCGACGAGGTTCTTATCGCCCTTTCCGTGTCGGCGGCCACCAGCGACGATGCCCGCGCAGCCCTCGCCGAGCTGAAGAACCTTCGAAACTGCGATGTCCACACCACCACCATTCTGGGCAGCGTGGACGAAACAATTTTCCGCAACCTCGGTGTGCTAGTGACTTCGGAGCCTAAGTACCAGAAGAAGGCTCTCTATCAGAAGCACTAAGCCATACCAGCAGCTCACGCCGAAAATAGGATAACTGAGAGAGCAGACTAGAATAGTCCCCGTGAGCATCAGCAAGATTCTTCTGTACTACCAGTTCGCCCCACTGTCCGATCCGCGTGCCATCATGCTATGGCAGCGCGACCTTTGCGAGTCGTTAGGGCTCAAGGGCCGCATTCTGGTGTCCGAGCACGGCATCAATGGCACCGTCGGCGGTGATCTCGATGCCTGCAAGAAGTACATCAAGAAAACCAAGCAGTACCCCGCTTTTCACTCCATGCAGTTCAAGTGGAGCGAAGGCGGCGCTGATGACTTTCCAAAACTCTCCGTCAGGGTTCGCGACGAAATCGTCGCTTTCGGTGCTCCGGGTGAGCTGAAAGTCGATGTCGATGGTGTCATTGGCGGCGGCACACATTTGAAGCCGGAAGAGGTCAATAAACTGGTCGAGGAACGCGGCGACGATGTCATCTTCTTCGATGGCCGCAACGCAATGGAAGCCGAGATTGGCAAGTTTAAAAACGCTGTCGTCCCGGACGTAAAGACCACGCACGACTTCATCGACGAACTGGAATCCGGTAAGTACGACTGGATGAAGGACAAGCCGGTTATCTCCTACTGCACCGGCGGCATCCGCTGCGAGATCCTCTCCGCACTTATGAAGAACCGCGGTTTCGAAGAGGTCTACCAAATCGACGGCGGTATTGTGCGCTACGGCGAAAAGTTTGGCAATAAGGGGCTATGGGAAGGCTCCCTATATGTCTTCGACAAGCGCATGCATATGGAGTTTGGCGATGGCATCGAAGACGAGGACTACGTACAGCTCGGGCACTGCGTCCACTGCGGCAAGCCCACAAACACCTTCCAGAACTGCATCAACGAAGATACCTGCCGTCGTCAGGTGCTTATTTGCGATGATTGCTGGGAGCACACCGAGACACAGCACTGTGGGCGCGAGGACTGCAAGGAAGTTGCCGAAGAGCTAGCAGCCGCAAAGTAGGACGCTCCCTGCTGCCATCGGACTATCTCGAGCACCTCTTAATCAGCACAGATGTGGGTTGTCTCCCCAGACGCGGCTAATCTAGTAGGCAACCATGAGTACTCCTAGCCGTTCTGATAAACCAGCTCCACGTGCCCAGTCGGGAAACCACCACTCCGGCCACCGCAATTCCGCCAGGCCACAGCGCTCTGGCAAACCTGCTAAGGACACGCGTAAAAAGGAGCTCTACCAGCTCGCTGATCAATTGCCGATTCGGGAGGCTCAGTCCTTCCGACGCCGGCTAAAGCGAGCATCCGCGCCGAAGGCGCTGTCTGCAATCTCTGCAGACCTCGACTTTGCGCTGGAGCGGTTAGAAGATCGTCGTAAAGCGATTCCTCGCATCACCTACCCTGCCCAGTTGCCGGTGTCCGCGCGCCGCGACGACATTGCAGAGGCAATTGAAAACAACCAGGTCGTCATTATTGCTGGTGAGACTGGCTCTGGTAAGACTACGCAGATCCCGAAGATATGCCTCGAACTGGGACGCGGCGTGCGGGGCAAGATTGGTCACACTCAGCCACGTCGTATTGCGGCGCGTTCCGTCGCGGAGCGCATCGCTCATGAGCTGGGCGAAAAGATTGGACAGCACGTCGGCTATGCAGTGCGTTTTGATGATCGCGTGAGCAAGGATACCTGCATCAAACTGATGACCGACGGTATCCTGCTGGCCGAAATTGGCCGCGACCGACTGCTACGCGAGTACGACACCATCATCATCGATGAGGCGCACGAGCGCAGCCTCAACATCGACTTCCTGCTGGGATATTTAAAGCATATTCTGCCGCAGCGTCCAGATCTGAAAATCATTATCACTTCCGCGACGATTGATCCGGAACGGTTCGCTCGTCATTTCGCGCCTGACGACGAGCACCCTGCGCCCATCATCGAGGTGTCGGGGCGCACCTACCCGGTGGAAATCCGCTATCGCCCGCTGGTGCGGACCGTTGTTGCGAAGAATGGGCAGGAAAAGGAAGTCGCCATCGAGCAGATCGATGGTGTAATCGCTGCGTGTGAAGAGCTGATGCGGCTTGGCGACGGCGATATCCTGGTGTTCTTTTCGGGTGAGCGAGAGATCCGAGAAGCTGCCGAAGCCATCGAGGGCAAACACTGGAAAGGTGTAGAAGCCGTTCCACTATTCGGTCGGCTATCTAATGCAGAGCAGCATCGGATCTTCACTCCGCATTCCGGGCGTCGCATTGTGCTGGCGACCAACATTGCGGAAACGTCGCTGACGGTCCCTGGTATCGAGTATGTCGTCGATACTGGTACCGCACGCATTTCCCGCTACTCCACCCGCACGAAGGTGCAGCGCCTGCCAGTTGAGGACATCAGCCAGGCATCCGCGAATCAGCGCTCTGGACGCTGTGGCCGTGTAGCTGATGGTGTGGCGATTCGTCTCTACAGCGAAGAGGATTTTCTCTCGCGCCCCGAGTTTACGGATCCGGAGATTCTGCGCACCAATCTCGCTTCGGTTGTACTGCAAATGATTTCACTGCGGCTTGGCGCGATTGAGGACTTCCCCTTTGTCCAGCCACCAGAGCACAAAGCAATCCGCGATGGCATTAACCTGCTCACAGAGCTTCAGGCTATTACCACCACGTCGGGGTCTGATGCCCCCGAGCTGACGGACATCGGCCGACAAATTGCCCGTATCCCAGTCGACCCGCGTCTTGCCCGCATGCTGGTCGAAGGGTACGAGAACACCACTCTTGGGGCGGTAACCGTCATTGTCGCCGCTTTGTCTCTGCAGGATGTTCGCGAACGTCCACTGGAGTTCCAAGCTCAGGCAGATCAGCTACATGCCCGTTTTAAGGACACCACCAGCGACTTCAACTCCCTACTGAAGCTCTGGGAGTACCTGGAGGAAAAGCGTCGCGAGCTTAGCGGTAACCAATTCCGCAAGATGTGCAAGCGCGAGTACCTCCACTATCTGCGCGTTCGCGAGTGGCAGGACTTGGTGCGTCAGCTCCACCAGGCAACGGCCGAGCTGGGCTGGCATCTTTCGGCCCGCAGCTCAACCAACGGTGTCGACAATCCCGACGAGGTGGCAAAGTCACTGTTACCGGGTCTGTTATCGATGATTGGTACGCGCGAGGGCGAGGGCAAGGAATTTACTGGCACCCGCAACACTAAGTTCCTCATTCACCCCTCGTCCGCGTTGGCAAAGAAGCCGCCTCGCTGGGTGATGGCTGCGGAAATCGTCGAGACCTCGCGCACTTTTGCGCGCAACGTCGGCACGATTCAGCCGCAGTGGCTAGAGAAGGTAGCCCCTCATCTGCTCAAGCACCAGTACTCAAAGCCTCACTGGTCTACTAAGCGCGGTGCAGCGATGGCTTACCAGAAGTCGACGCTCTACGGCGTGCCCGTGGTGGTTGACCGTTTGATGCCTTATCACCGAGTCAATGCCGACGCCGCCCGCTCGATCTTCATTCGCTCTGCGCTTGTCGACGGCGAATGGAACACACATCACGAGTTCTTTAAGAACAATCAAGACAAACTTGCCGAAGCCGAGAAGATCGAGGAAAAGCAGCGTTCCCGCGGCATTGTCGTCGATGACGACGTGCTCTACGCGTTCTACGACTCCAAGCTGCCCGCCTCTATCACCACGGCCACCAATTTTGACCGCTGGTGGAAGAAAACTAAGCCCAAGCAGCCAAATCTACTGGACTTTGATCCCAATAAGCTGCTCAACCCCGAAGCCGGCGACATCGACGACAACGCCTTCCCCGAAATGTGGCAGCAGGGCTCGGTCGATTTCTCTCTGTCCTATAAATTCGAACCGGGCGCCCCTGATGACGGTGTGACTCTCCGTGTCCCCGTGCCTCTTCTTGCAGGTCTGCGTGAAGATGGCTTCGACTGGCAGGTACCAGGTCTTCGCGCTGAGCTCGCGGAAGCCTACATTCGCACTCTGCCGAAGGCACTGCGGAAGTCCGTTGTCCCCGCCCCGGATTTCGCACGCCGCGCGCTGGAGACGATGACTCCGTACTCAGGCCGCTTCGTCGATGTTTTTGCCGATGCTTTACGACGACTCGGAGGCTCGGGCATCAATGGTGCAGACTTTGCCCCTTCGAAGCTGCCAGCACACTTGCGCTTTAACTACGCAGTGGTCGACCGCCATGGAAAGATCGTCGATCAGAGCCGAGATCTTGCTGCGCTTCGAGACAAGCATGCCTCGACGGTCTCAACTGCTGTGTCGAAACGTTCGAAGTCTGCAGCACGCGAAGCTGTGAAAAAGTGGACTTCAGAGAACTTGGGCGCCGTCTCATTAACGGTCAAAAGTAATGTCGACGGTCAGTCCGTCACGATGTATCCGACGCTGGTGACCACCAAGGATGGCGTGGCCATTGAGGTCAAACCAACTAAGGCTCAGGCTGAGGCGACGTTGGCGACCACAAACTTGACAATGCTATTGCGGGATTGCCCAGTAAATGGTGCACAAATGACTAAGGGGCTTCCACTCCAGCAACGTGTTGGCGTGGACGCATGGCCACATGGGGGCGCCGATGGGCTTGTCGAGGACTGCCGTGTCGCAGTGATTCGCGACCGTATGATGGCTGCCGGCGGCCCGGTCCGCGATCCGAAGGAATTCGACAAACTACTCGAACACGTTCGTTCTGGAGTCGCCTCAGAGGTGCGCCAATTGGTCGTCGGCGTTGCCCAGGCAATGCCTCGTTATGTCTCGGTGGTAAATCAGCTAAACAAGTGGGAAGGCGATGCTATTGACGATATGCGTCGCCAGCTGGAGTTCATGTTCCCTAAGGGCGCTGTGGCAAGGCACGGTTGGCAGCACCTACGACATTTGCCACGTTATCTCCAAGCGATGGAGATTCGGCTTGAGGAAATGAACCGTGACCCGGACCGTGATGCCGAACGTGAAGATGAGGTGACTGAGGCCCGCGAATACTTGGCGGCAAAGCTTCAGCAGCTGCCTAAGGCACGTTCGAATTCCGCGGAGGTACGGGATATTCAGTGGCTCATTCAAGAGCTGCGCGTCAGCCTTTTCGCACAACGGCTGGGTACCGCCCAGAGCGTATCCCTGACTCGAATAAAGAAACGTGTGGATAAACTGCGTTAGTTCTTTTTAACCTCGTTGCCATTAGCCTGCGGTCCTTTCCCCTTGCGCATGCTGGCAATCTCTTGCGCGAAATCGTCCGCGGAGGAAAAGGACTTGTACACCGAAGCGAAGCGGAGATAGCCAACTTCGTCCAGTTCTTTGAGCGGCTCAAGGATGGCAAGGCCGATATCGTTTGAGTCCACCCGGGGCGTGCCTTTCTCGCGGAGGCTCTCCTCCACTTTTTGTGCAAGTTTCTTCAGCTGAGACTCTGATACTTCGCGCCCCTGGCACGCACGTCGAACACCCTGGATAACCTTTTCGCGGTTGAATTCCTCAGGGATTCCATCCCGTTTAACGACCATCAGCTGCGAGCGTTCAATCGTAGAAAAACGTTTGCCGCAATTCAGGCATTCCCTTCGGCGACGAATCCCCATACCGTTATCTATCAACCGTGAGTCCAAGACTCGTGTCTGATCATGATGACAAAACTGGCAATACACGGTCTCCAGTCTACGTCCCACCCCAACACCGGAAACTGGAATGATTATTGCGCGGAGTAGGAAGCGTACGTAGACGTAAAGGTGCTTTCGACCGCCTCACTTTGTCCCTGTTCAAAGACCATGCTGCCGAAAACTCCGAAGAAAGCACCAAGCCCTAGAGCCCATACCGCCATCAGGCGAGTCAGGTTAGTGCCTGCGGATACATCACTACGATTGGACTGCTGCGCCCTGCTAACGGATAGAGACGGACGCCCGTAGTTGACCGAGACATGACTGGGCCGCGACCTGTCCCTCCGCATTCGCGCCGATGAAGCCCCATTTCGATTGCGCTGTGCAATACGTGCACGCTGACCGGGCCGAACGATGTGCTGTGTGCAAGACGCACTACGTTCACCCCACACCAACGGGGCTTTCCGTGTCGTCCGAGCAGGGAGCTCGGAAACTTGAGAAAAGTCAATATCAGATGTGCTGCTAACACCAAGTGCGGTTGAAACCGTAGACATCATGTTTTCTCCCTTTCCAACGTTGACTCTCCCACCGTTGCCGGCCTGGAGAGAATAAGAGTTGTACGACCGTTTCCCGACGCTGTGGAGACTATGTCCAAGGGCGGATGCGGAGAATCCGTCTAGACCCTTTCATCAAACGACTGTTCGAGTAACTTGTCATGTTCGATTTATAACACCATGTTCGAATATTGTCTACTGCTATCCGGATTTATTTTCGATTTTCGACATCATCACCGCCTCCGAGCACGGATAATGTACACGTTTTCTAAAGAATTCAAGGGCGCACAGTGTTCGATGCTCGACGATTCGAACAGTTTTGAGTTATGATTCATTCGAAAGAGTTTGAGAAGGGATGTTCCATGGCTCAAAAGAAGAAAGCGAACCCTAAAACACTCACCGATCGGCAGCGTCGGATTCTTGACGTCATTTCGGATGCCGTCGTACTTCGCGGATACCCACCGAGCATTCGAGAAATTGGGGATGCTGTGGGCTTGAATTCCACCTCGTCGGTGGCATACCAACTCAAGGAGTTGGAGAAGAAGGGCTTTCTCCGCCGCGACCCACACAAACCCCGCGCGGTAAACGTAAGGGATTCGAAGTCCTCCGCTGGCACTTTCACTCCGGTAAAGCCTGGGCCAAAGGCTACTGGCACCACCCAAACTCCCGAGATGCCAGAGGACATGCCAGAGCCAATCTTCGTTCCTATCGTTGGACAGATTGCGGCTGGCAACCCTATTTTGGCGGAGCAGCATGTGGAAAGTCACATGGCACTTCCGATGGAGATTACGGGCTCTGGTCAGCTATACCTACTCAAGGTCGTGGGTGATTCCATGGTTGACGCGGGCATTCTCGACGGAGACTGGGTGGTAGTCCGTTCCCAAGACGTGGTCGAACAGGGAGATTTCGTTGCAGCCCTGTTTGAAGATGAAGCAACAGTCAAGGAATGGCACGAAGACGCTGCTGGCAAGTGGCTCATGCCCCATAATCGCGCCTTTGACCCACTCCCCGCGGAGCACGCCAAAATCCTCGGCAAGATTGTCAGCGTCCTACGCAGCCTCTAATTTCCCACATTTTCGTTGCCCGAAACAGACATAAACGGGCATACTGGGAACAGATAGTAAAGCTGAAATTTCTTAACAGCTAAGGAGCGGGGAATGTACGCAGAGGAACGCCGCCGGAAGATTGCGTCTTTGACAGCAGTCGAAGGGCGCGTGACGGTCGCTGATCTTGCGGAAGCTTTCGATGTCACAGCAGAGACGATTCGCCGTGACCTAGCTCAGTTGGATGCAGAGGGCGCAGTTCACCGCGTACACGGTGGCGCTGTGGCTACTCGTTCTTTTCAGACTGTTGAGTTTTCAGTTGCCGCTCGAAAGAACGCGCAAAAGGACGCGAAGCTCTCTATTGCCCGCTGTGCTGCGGATTTTCTGCCTGACTCTGGTGGTGGAATTTTTCTCGATGCTGGAACTACCACCGAGGCTCTTGCAGAGCTGATGGTCCACTCCCCTGATAACCGCCGTTGGTCGGTTGTCACAAACTCTCTTCCCAACGCCATCACACTCGCAGGATCGAACCGCATTGAGCTTCAACTCCTTGGCGGCCAAGTTCGCGTCATTACTCAGGCGGTTGCTGGCGATACGGCACTCCGCACTCTCGCGGTTATGCGTGCCGATGTCGCTTTCATTGGTTCTAATGCCTTGACAATTGACCACGGTCTTTCTACTGCTGATCCGCAGGAAGCGGCGGTAAAGCGCGCGATGATTACGAATGCGCGCAAGGTCATCGTTATGGCGGACTCGACGAAACTTGGCCGCGACTTTCTCGTCAGCTTTGCAGCATTGGAAGATATCGACGTCGTGATTACAGATTCCTCTGCCCCGGAACAGTTCGTCAACGATCTCAGGGAGCAAGGTGTCGAGGTTGTGGTTGCTTCATGATCCTGACCTTGACTGTAAATCCGTCAATCGATCGACTTGCTCGACTCGATACGGAGCTCAAGCGAGGTGGCGTGTTCCGCCTACCAATGGCTGAGGACATGGCTGGTGGCAAGGGAATTAATGTGTCCAAGGCGTTGCACTACGCCGGAGAAAAGACGCTCGCGCTCTACCCGGCATCGGACTCCGGAAAATTCACGCGCCTGTTGGAAGTCTCTGGCATACCCCATGAAGCCATCAACACGACTAACGAAGCCCGCGTTAATCTCACACTCGCAGAGCCAGATGGGACGACCACCAAGCTCAATTCCCCTGGCATGACATTGACGAAAGCGCACCGTAGGCGTGTCCTGGAGAAACTTATCCACCATGCTAAACACGCCACGTGGGTAGTTTTCGCAGGTTCATTGCCCCCTGGTGTCCCCAGGGATTTTTACGTTCAATGCACCGAGGCGGTGTATTCGGTCAACCCGAATATTCGTGTTGCTATGGATACGAGCGACGGCCCACTGACTGAGGTCGTTCGCGCATTTCCAAAGGTGCGACCTTTTTTGATGAAGCCGAACGCCTACGAACTTGGTCAAATCATTGATCAGGACGGCGAAGAACTTGAGGCCGCTGCAGCCGAAGGGAACTATCTTCCCGTAGCGCAGGCTGCTCGTGCGCTGAACGAGCTTGGCGTTTCCGAAGTCCTGGCCACTCTCGGCGAAGCAGGGGCGGTGCTTTCAGTGAAGTCAGGCGGTTGTTTCGCTGCTACCTCCCCCTCGATAGTCGCTCAGTCGACGGTCGGTGCTGGAGACTGTGCTTTGGCCGGCTACGTTATGTCCCGCGAACGCGGTGATAGCTACCAAGATGCACTAACCACCGCCGTAGCTTATGGGGCGGCGGCAACCAGTCTTCCCGGTACGACCATCCCCTATCCAGAACAGGTTCACCCCGAGGCCGGCCGGTTATGGCAGCTCGACACTTAGCTTTTCGATGCCTAGATAAGGAGCATTAGAAAACCATGTCTTCTTCGGCAGATTTTTCCGCTATTGCATCAGACCTAGCCGATGAGTCGACAGTGTTCCTTGACCTAGATATCGGTCCGCAAAAGGAGAAGATCCTTAACTATCTCATCGCTAAAGCTGTAGAGACCGGCCGCGCCACCGACAGCAACGGCATCGTCGCAGCAGCCCTCGAACGCGAAGAGAAGGCCCCGACAGGTCTGTCGGGAGGGATAGCCATCCCCCACTGCCGCCATGAGGACTGGTCGAAGCCGACCCTGATGTTTGCCCGCTTAACCAGCGCTACAGAATTCACCACACCAGATGGGCCGGCGGACCTGCTCTTTTTCATTGGTGTCCCATCTAGTAACAGCGATGTCCACGTCGATATTCTGGCCGCACTCGCAAAAGCACTTCGCGATAAGGGGTTTCGCGCAGCTCTTCGCGGTGCTGAAAGCGATGAAGAGACTGCCCGGATCATTAGCGAGCACGTCACCAAAGCGCCTCGTCGGAAAGCGAAAAAACCTCCGGCGAAGACCAATATCGTCGCCATCACGGCCTGCCCCACGGGCATCGCACACACTTATTTGGCAGCCGAAGCGCTTACTGGCGCGGCAGAAAGCATGTCTGATGTCACACTAACTGTAGAGACGCAGGGCTCGGCAGGAACCCAGGAAGCCCCCGCAGAGGCAATTGCCCGGGCCGACGTGCTAGTAATCGCAGCCGATATTGGGGTTACGGGGCTTAAGCGCTTCAGCGATAAACCACAGGTCAAAGTGCCAATTCGTAAGGCAGTCAATGAACCTACTGCGGTTATTGAACAAGCGAAGGCAAAAGCAGAACAATCACGGGTTCGCGCCTACGACCGAAAGGCGCCGCAACCTAAGGATGACCACGACAAGGAGGCCGGTCCGCAAACCGGTACTACCGGCGCGGACCCTTCATCTGAGAGGGTACAAGCAACTACCAAGGTGGGGGCACATAAATCATCCTTAGGCGGTGACAAAGCCTTCGGACACTGGGTTCGTGATGCCATTATGACCGGTGTCAGCTATATGGTGCCGTTCGTGGCCGCATCGGGGTTGTTGATTGCGCTGGGATTCCTCGTCGGCGGTCATCAGGTTGGTGTAGTAGCTGACGCCGTGACTAGGGATTTGCGGCTGCCGGAGATTATCGGACTCGATGCCCCGATTGCTGTGCCGACAAAAGATCTCGGCACCGTGCTAATTGATCGTAGTGGGCTGTGGCTGTATCTCGGCTCGGCGCTTTTTGCCATTGGCAACCACGGCATGCAGGTCATTGTGGCTGTAATGAGTGCTTATATCGCCTTTGGCATGGCTGGCAGAGCCGGCATTGCACCAGGCTTTATTGGCGGTGCCATCGCGGTCACGGTTGGCGCCGGCTTCCTTGGGGGCCTGGTGACAGGCATCCTGGCGGGACTAGTTGTAGCCCTACTGTTGAGGATGAAAGTCCCGGACTGGCTGCGACCGCTGATGCCGGTTGTCGTGATTCCTATGCTCGGAGCTATGGCCGTTGGGCTCACCATGTACCTGCTGCTCGGGATGCCGCTGGCTTGGCTGATGACGGCTCTGCAGCAGTGGCTGCAATCACTGGATACGACGGCGGCGTTCCTGTTCGGTGGTCTTCTCGGCGCAATGATGTGCGTGGATATGGGCGGAATGATCAACAAGGCTGCTTATCTTTTTGCCGTCGCAAACATCGCCTCAGCAGATCCCGCATCATGGAAGGTCATGGCCGCTGTGATGGCGGCGGGCATGGTACCTCCATTGGCTACATCTCTGGCAGTTGTGCTCCGACCAAAGCTGTTCAGTTCGGCGGAGCGTCAAAACGGCAAAGCGGGCTGGGTGCTCGGTGCGGCCTTCATTTCAGAGGGAGTAATTCCCTTCGCCGCCGCAGATCCGCTACGTGTGATTCCGCCGATTGTGATTGGCGGTGCCGTCACCGGTGGCACCTCAATGGCTTTGGGTGCGGCCACACGTGTTCCGCACGGAGGTATTTTTGTGCTGTTTGCAATCGACAACCCTGTCGCATGGCTTACTGCAATCGTCTTGGGCAGCATAGTGGCAGCAATTCTCGTTGTGGCAGCTAAAAGCCTGTGGCCGCGGCAAGTCAGCACCGATAATCAAAACCTAGAAGCGGACGTTTCAGCGGAAGCGTAGTTTTTACCGCACCGGCTGGTTTATCCCAACGAGCATTTCTACGATTTTCAGCAAACATTCCCCAACCCATCCGGGCAACCTATTAAGCTCAGAAATGGCATCGAGGAAATCGAGAAGCAGAAAGGCAGGATGCCGCTCGCATGGTTACTCAACATGTCCACGTCGGCTCCAAGGTGGGTATTCATGCCCGCCCTGCAACGGTCATCGCTGAGCGTGCCTCCCGTTTTCAGGAAGAAATTCTGGTCGAGCTCCTTGACTCAGACGAGCCCGACAACGAACCGGCCGATGCTTCATCCTCGTTGATGCTCATGGCACTCGGTGCCGAATTCGGCGATGAAGTCACTGTGACCAGTAGCAACGCGGTTGCGGTAGAGAAAATCGCCGAACTCATCGCCCAAGATCTGAGCGATTAAAAAGCAAAAGAGCTTAACGACGAAACATCGTGGCAACGGTCACGTGGTTCCGTCGTTAAGCATTCGTGCGAGATTCTGCCCTGGACGGGTGGCCTACGAGCGGTTCTCGCCGATGCGGTTGTAGAGCCAGTTCAAAATTGGATAGCCGATAATAATGCCGACCGACCCCCAAGCAATGCCCTCCAGCGTCAGCGAACCAATGTCGAGGGTGAGGTTGCCGATACCCGCGATCAGCGCGGTAGCGGCAGCGGTGAGATTAACCGGGTTGTTGAAGTCGACCTTTTCGTCCATCCAGATGCGCACACCGAGCAAACCGATTAGGCCGTAGAGCACCATCGTTGCCCCACCGAGCACGCCGGTAGGAATGGTCAAGATGAGTGCGCCGAACTTTGGAATGAAAGCCAGTGCAATGGCGGTGAAAGCTGCCACCCAGTAAGCTGCGGTCGAATAGACACGGGTAGCGGCCATAACACCGATATTTTCAGCGTAGGTAGTGGTACCAGAACCACCAGCTGAACCGGCGATGGTGGTGGCTAGACCGTCTGCAATAAGAGCATCGCCAGCGATGTCATCGAGGTTTCGGCCGGTCATGGCAGCAACAGCCTTGACGTGACCGACATTCTCTGCGATGAGTACTACGATGACGGGCAGACCAATCAGCATCGCATTGAAGTGGAACTCCGGCGCGTGGAATGCGGGCAGACCGATCCAGGCGGCATTGCCGACAGTTTCTGTAGCCTCGGGCGAGAGATTTCCAGTGGCAGCGGCGAAGACCCAGCCGATTAGTACGCCGATAAGGACACCCAGACGGCTGACCATACCGCGGCCAGCGACGGTTGCGAAGACAATGGATGCCATCGTGACAAATGCGACCAACGGCTGAGTGGCGAAGTTCTCCGTGGCGGCAGGCGCCAGGTTAAGTCCGATGAGAGCGACGATGGCACCGGTTACTGCAGGTGGCATCACTGCATCGAGGACACGCTTGCCGGCGAACTCTACAACGCAGCCAACGAGCATGAGCGCGATGCCGGCGCAGAGCACGACACCGAGCTGAACACCAATACCCTGCGCCTGTGTCGCGGTCAGTGGTGCGATGAAGGCAAACGACGAGCCCAGGTAAGAGGGCAAGCGGTTTCGGGTGATTAGCAGGAAGACAATCGTGCCGATACCCGAGAACAGCAGTGTGGTATTGACTGGGAAACCAGTCAATAGCGGCACCAGAAGAGTTGCACCAAACATGGCAATGACGTGCTGTGCGCCAATGCCAATTGTACGAGGCCAATCGAGGCGTTCGTTGGGAGCCACCACGGCTCCCGGTGCAATCTTTCGACCGTCACCGTGAATATCCCAACCGAAAAGACGGCCACGTTCGGCGTTTTCAGCAGGCGGATTTGCGGAGGTTCCCTGTTGGGTCTCCGCGTCAGAAGTAGAATTCATGGTTGTAATGCTAGTGGATGCCCACCGCAGATCACGCCACGGATACAGCATTAAACCCAGGACTGCCGGAGCTCTTTGTCGCTCTCCCTATTCCAACTCCGCTCGCCCTATTCCGACTAGCCGTCGTTGCTACTATCCTCATTCGCGTCGGCCGAGAAGTCAGTATTCTCTGCAGGTTCGATGTGGTATGCCGACAGTTCATCCGCGAGGCTAGTGGGCAAACGCACATCCATCTGGGTGCCTTGCTCTGTCCATGTCTCCGACAGCACGGTCGCATCTTCGTGGAGCATGGAGACAATATTGCCCTTGTCATAGGGGATCAACATGTGGACGTGAGACTCCAGCTCATTGAGTGCAAGCTCGAGTCGGGTCTCCAGTTCACCGATCCCCTCACCCGTTCGCGCAGAGACAAAGACCGCATCATCGAGCTGGTGGCGCAGTTGCGCCAGAGTGATGCCATCGGCCTTGTCCACCTTGTTGACTACCAACAGCTCGGGCGGAATCTCGGCCTTTTCTTCCTCCGCGATTTCGTTGATGACTTTGTTGACAGCCTTAATCTGCTCCAGCGGGAATGGGTCAGAGGAGTCTACGACGTGCATGATGACGTCGGCTTCGAGCACCTCTTCCAAGGTCGAGCGAAAAGCTTCAATGAGCTGCGTCGGCAAGTGGCGAACAAATCCGACCGTATCGGTCATAATCACCGTGCGACCGTCGCGAAGCTTGGTGCGACGAGTCGTCGGGTCCAGCGTGGCAAACAGCGCATCTTCCACCAGCACACCGGCACCTGTCAGTGCGTTGAGCAACGAAGACTTACCCGCGTTGGTGTAGCCGACAATTGCCACGCGCGGCAGGTGTCCAGCCTTACGACGTGCGCGCTTGATCTCACGCGCAGTCTTCATGCCAGCCAATTCCTTGCGAATCCGCGCCATATCTTGGCGTAGCCGCTGACGATCGGTTTCGATCTTAGTTTCACCCGGACCACGCAGACCCACGCCGCCGTTGGAGCCCGCGCGACCACCAGCCTGACGCGATAGGTTGCCACCCCAGCCGCGCAGACGCGTGTACAGGTACTGCATCTGCGCCAGCGAGACCTGCGCCTTGCCCTCCTTGGACTTCGCGTGCTGAGCAAAGATATCCAGAATCAGCATGGTGCGGTCAATAACCTTGGCGTCAAGGCGATCCTCCAGCGCCACCAATTGGCCGGGAGACAGCTCACCGTCGCAAATAACTGTATCTGCGCCGGTAGAGGCGACAATATCGCGAAGCTCGTTGAGCTTGCCGGATCCCACGTAAGTACCAGGGTCCGGCTTATCACGACGCTGCAGCACCATCTCTAAAACTTCCGAACCTGCAGTCTCTGCCAGTGCGGCGAGCTCCTCCATCGCCACTTCGGCTTCCTGAAGGGTCCCGGATGTCCAGACACCGAGCAACACAACGCGCTCCAGTCGGAGCTGACGGTACTCGACCATCACCTCTTCGGATTCAGTATGTGCTACTGACCTGGTCAGCCGGCGCAGAGAGGAACGCGCCTCCAGATCCAAATCACCGACGGTAGGTTCCCTTTGCGTGCCGACGTCCGTTGCGAACGCATCCCCGGAGGCACTATCGGCGTTTTCGCCAGCATCGTTAGCGTCGATGAAAAAATCGTCCATCTCGTGCGAGGTGCGAGCTTGCTGCGACGTTTCGTCGCTGACCTCATCAAAGTTGTTGGAAAAATTCGTCATACTAGCTGCTATTGTCGCATGACAAGCCAAATTCTCCGCATTGTGTGCGGAGAATACCGAGCCGAAGCTCAAGACTTAGGCTGCAGAAGGTGGCCTGCGTGTCAGAACCAGTGCGACCGGACCACTCTTAGAACTACCACCAGTACACGTACCGCTGTCGGACATTCCGCAGTTGGAACAACCTCCGCCTGGGCACATGCCACCGAGGGATTCCCGGCGCAGTTGGCCGGTGTGTTCCATGCGGTCAAGGATGAGGTCTACCGTTGCTCGCTGCAATCCGGTGATTTCGCAAATCTTGCGTCGGGAGCTAATGCCCTGCGCAATTGCATCCTGAACGGCTTCTGAAGGCCGACGAGTAACCGTCGTATTCTTCCTGGCTCTAAAGAGTCCCACGGCGATAGCTCCTTTCCGTATCGCGATTCTTGTTGGATCTGATTTCTAGTTCGCAAGTGTGACTTAGTAGCTTTGCCGAAGCTACTAGGAATCAACGAGGCTTTACAGGAACAGCTTCAACCCTTGGAAAACAATCACGGCCAGTGCCCATGCAACGACCAGCTGCGCTAGCAAACCGAAGCCCGTCCACTTCAAGCCGATCTCTCGACGTTGTGCCGCGAGCGTAGCCACGCACGGTGTGTAAGCCAGCAGGAAGATCATGTAGGCCCAGACTGCTGCCAATCCATGTCCATCGGATGCATTGTCAAAGTCACGTCGAATACTCTCCGCGAGCGGGCTGGAGGCCTGTTCGCTCGAATCGGAGTCGGTGACGTCCTCCACTGCATAGGTCTGTGCCCAGGTAGAAATGACGGCTTCCTTGGCCACAAAGCCCGTCACCAACGGACCTGTCAGAGACCATGTACCGAAACCTGCCGGGTTAAACACAGGAGCAATAGTTTCGCTGACTGCACCGTATGCGGAGTCCTGCGGTGCCAGGTCTTCATCGGCAAAGGAGTGCCCGGAGACAACCGGGATAGACATCAGAAGCCATACGACGATGACGGTGCTGACGATGATTCCACTAGCGGTCTGCAGGAAGCCCTTCAGACGCATCCACATCACAGATAGTGCCAGCCGTGCGGTCGGAAGCTGGTAGGTTGGCAGGTCAATGACCAGCGGTTCCGACGGCATGGTGCGCCACAAGGTCTTACGCAGTGCAAGGCCGGTCAGAACGATCAGCAGAATCGAGATCACGTACATAGCGAAGACGACTGTGCCCGCGTGTTCCGGGAAGAACACCGCACCCAACATGACATACACGGTTAGACGCGCCGAGCAGGAGGTAAACGGAACCAGTAGTGCCGTCAAAATGCGGTGGCGCGGATTACTCAGCACACGTGTTGCCGAAATCGCTGGCACGTTACAACCAAAGCCAACAATCAGCGGAATAAATGCCTTACCCGGAAGACCAATTGCACGCATGACACGGTCAGCCACCACGGCTGCACGCGCCATATACCCTGAATCCTCGAGTACTGCGAGGCACAGGAACATGAGTGCCATCAGCGGAACGAAGGTCAGCACCATGCCGACACCACCGATGATGCCGTTTACAAGCAGCCCGGTGACAATCGGATGGTCCCATCCCACCGCTTCTAATCCACGAGTAACCAAATCTGCGAAATTACCGGTAATAAGGGTTTCCAAACCGTCCTGCAACGGTGCTGCTACCGTCGTCGTGATTTGGAAGACTGCCCACATAACTGCCAGGAACACAATCGGTCCGAGCACCGGGTGAAGAACCACGTTATCAATGCGGTCGGAGAAAGTCTGGCGATCTTCCACCCCGCCCGTAGATGCCGCAACCGCCGCATCAATCGCGGCAAAGCGTGCGTCGTCCAGGCGTTCAATCGATTCACCATCGACCTGGCGAATCGGTGACGACACCGAACTACATCCGTCCAGAGCCGCTGCTACCGCGTCGGCCAACCGCGCCATTCCCGCTTTACGACGGGGATCCAGCGCCACCACCGGCATCCCCATAGCTGACTGCAATGCGTCCGGATTCACATCGATGCCCTTGGCCTTGGCAACATCTAGTTTGGTCAGAGCCAGAACGATGCGCTGGGGCTGTTCCGCCAATTCCGCGGCCATGTAGAGACCACGGCCCAGTGCCGTGGCGTCGACAACGACAACGACGAGATCCGGGCGTTCTTCTTCCGGTTTCTCGATGAGCATCTCGCGAGTGAGCTCTTCGTCCGGACTCATGGCATCCAGCGAGTAGGCACCCGGGAAATCGATGACATCGTACTCAGCGGCATCGGTCTTCCACGCGCCGCGGCTGACCTCTACGGTCGTACCAGGCCAATTGCCCATCTGCGCTTTCGCACCAGTCAAACTATTGAACAGTGTTGACTTACCGGAGTTCGGTGCGCCGACTACTGCGACAACAGGTGCACCATCCTTTGCTGGTGCTCCGCCACTGCATGCATGGCAGCTGGGCGTGGATGCGAATTTTCGCGTTGAGGAATCCGTAGGTGTTGTCATTGTTTACTTTCAGGAGGGAGGTGAGAAAAGAGATGTAGGGGACCTAACCCACGACGGACATCTTGTGCAGCGTGCTGGCATCGATGGCGTAGCGCGTTGCGCCAGCATGGACGATTCGCCCACCGCCGCTGGTGCTCCGTCCCACAGTGACACTCATTCCAGGGCGAAGCCCCAGTTGCGAAAGCCTGCGGCACAGGCGCTCATCCACATGCGACGCTCCCAGAGTGACGGTTACCCCCACCGGGACGTCGGCAAGCGACTGAATGTCATCCGACTGTTTTCGAGACCGCAATCCGAGCATGAGAAACCTCGCTTATATAGATAAGAATTAAGCTAAGCAAATCGTGTTTACGGAGATGAGCTTACTCTTAGGCATGCCTAAATGGAATAAACCGGGCACACCTAAGGAAAGTTATTTATGCCACACTTAATATTTGCCTATTTAGCGTGGCAGAATTGTTAGTCCCATCCGAATAGTTGCCGCGGCGTGGAGGAATGGTTCTAGGTACCCCAGAGCACAATGTGCTCACGTGCGATTCGTTAGTTCGCAGATGAAGATATGGGAAGTATCATCGAAAAGTATGACTACTGACTTGCGAAGCATTGGCATGGACTACCCCAGCTGGCGAGACGCGATGGAAGCCGCGATTGCCAGTGACAATCTGTCGGTCATCGGCGAGGTCCGCGGTGGCCAGCTGGTCCGTTTCGAAGATTCCTCTGGTGCGCGTCTGCACATCCTGGGTGTTGAACCATTTTCTACCTACGCCGGCTTCGCGGGCAGCCCGACCGTCACTGCCCATGTATCCAGCGTGGACGATGTCTTGGCGCTCGTGGAAATCGTCGAGGATGATCCCTCCTCGGATAACTTTGACAAGGTCATCGAGGTCGCTACCTGCCTGCTGTCACAGGGGCCAATGATTGTTGATGCCGGAACTCAGACTTTTGAGCATGTCGCGCTATCAGCTCTGGCAACTGATTTCACCCTCGACGCATCCGCTGAGGAGTACGAAAAGCGCACTGGGGCAACCCCGACAACATTGGACTTCGAAGGTGCTAAGGCAATTGTCGGAGATCAGGTCGGCAAGGCATCGCCTAGCGCAACCGTCAAACTGGCTGGTGTTATCAATAACTCCCGCAAGCATGTCAATGAGCTGACCGGCAAGAAGTTCTGGGTGCTCAACCTTGCTCTTCCGACCCCCATGGACGTACTTGTCCCCGGCGGCGACGAAGCTCCCCAGCCAGGTATGGTCGTCTCCGGCACTTTCTCACTGACCGGTGAGATCATTCCGCCTCAAGGTTGCGGAGGCGGCTGTGGCGATGGCGGCTGTGGTTGTGGCGACGGTGGCTGCGGCGGACACTAGTCCGCTAACTCCCCACCGCTTCCACTACCCCGCTAGGGCTCCTGCTGCACTAGCTACCAGTCACAGGGCTTCCAGCTCAATATCGCCGAGCGTGTGAATCACGCTCGGCCCGGTCAAGGTCGCCGAGAAGTCCCCATCCGCATTGCTGGCCTTGTGGACATCCACAGTCACCACACCGCCAGGCACCTTGACTGTCACAACCCCCTCAGTCCGGCCGGCATCGGCCAGCGCGGCAATAGCTGCCGCAACCGTACCGGTGCCACACGAGCGGGTCTCACCAACTCCACGTTCAATTACTCGCATGGACACCGAATCAGAGGCATCCAGCGGGGTGACAATTTCCACATTGAGGCCGTTCGGGAACATGGCTTCGTCGGCACGCACTGGCTTCGCGACACTACCCGCCGCTTCCAATTCCAGCTCCGCCAGAGCGGCGGCATTTAGGCCAGGCATGACGCAGGCCAAATGCGGATTTCCCACGTCGACACCAATCCCGGCGAATTTCTGGGCATTGTTGCCCGAACCAATGAACGCAGTAGCGAGGCCGAGGACTTCCGGCTGGCCCATATCCACCCCAACGACCGCGTGCCTGCGGCTGAGCTCATCAATCGAAACAGCGCGCAGCCCTGCTCGAGTGCCCACCCGCAAAGTTCCGTCGACGACACTGTCCGGGCTGTGAATCGCGGCAATATAGTGTGCAAAGACGCGGACACCATTCCCGCACATCTCGGCAATAGAACCGTCACTATTGCGGTAGTCCATAAACCAATCGTCGGCTTTAACGCCCTCCGGCAATGCCGCCAAAACACCGGCATCGACGAGTTTCCCCGCACGGGCAACCCGCAGGACGCCGTCAGCGCCAAGACCTCGCTGTCGATCGCACACTGCTGCGACCAGTGATTCGGTCAAATCAATCGACACCAAATCATCTGGAAAAATCAAGAAATCGTTTTGCGTACCGTGGCCTTTGGCAAATGAAACCATGCCCTTGATGCTAGCGGGAGGTCCGAATCTCTTACAGACCAAGTGCGGAAAACGCCTGTCCCGGCACGTCACCGGCAGCGTCTAGCCACATGATCCGATGATCACGGTTGAACCAGGAGCGCTGACGTCGCACATACCTGCGCGTACCAGTAATCGTGCGTTCACAAGCCGTATCCAGGTCGTAAACCCCATCGAAGTAGTCCAGCACCTGCGCATAGCCGATCGCGCGACTAGCGGTCACACCTTCGCGCAACCCTTGCGCAATCAAACTCTCAGTTTCTTCCACCAGGCCAGCGGCAAACATGCCCCGCGTACGCTGTTCAATCCGCGGATTTAGCCATTCCGCCTGCGTGCGCAACCCCAATATGCGAGTGTTCCACCGCGGTGGCTTATCAATCGACGGCTTCGACGCTGCAAAAGGTTTGCCCGTGAGCTCGATGACCTCCAGGGCGCGGACGGTGCGCCGCGGGTCATTGGTCTCAATAATTGCCGCCGCATCCGGATCAATCTCTGCCAGCCGATCATGCAACGCCGCCGGACCGATCTCGTCCTGCACTGTCTCCCACTTCGTACGTACTTCAGGGTCCGTAGGTGGGAACTGCCAGTCGTCCACCAACGCCTGCACATACATCATCGACCCGCCGACAAGGATGGGGACTTTCCCCCGCGCGCGAATGGCCTCAACATCCGCGACCGCCTCACGCTGATACGTCGCCACACTCGCCGGCTGCGTCACGTTCAGCACATCGAGTTGGTGGTGCGGAATCCCCCGCCGCTGGTCCACCGACAGCTTCGCTGTTCCGATATCCATTCCTCGATAGAGCTGCATCGAATCAACATTGACGACCTCACCGCCAAGCTGCTCCGCAAGTACCAGCCCCAAATCCGACTTTCCCGACGCCGTCGGCCCTACCACCGCAATCGGCACCGGCAAGCTCTCACTCTCGAAAGCCGTCACTACCCAGTTCACACTCCTGCACAAAAACTAAAAACGCGCGCTCTTACTTCGCAACACACCGCCAGCTGGCCACGTGGTAGCCGATTCCATAAGGCGCCCCGTCATAGTAAGAACGCTTTACGACGGTCAATCCAGACCCCTTCCAGCTTTCAGCAGCTTTACTCAGCTGCTGCCATAACTCGGCTGCGTACGCGCCGGGAGCTGGAAACACAATATTTTCCACGTTAATACTTGAGCAGTCCTGACCAGCAATCAGACTGCACAGCGCATCAACCTCCGCTGCACCTTCAATTACGCCGACCGGGGAATCGTCCGCAAGGCCGAATGCGCCGTCGACAAGCACAAGCAGACGCGTGTGACCGGCAGCGAGTGCCTCAGCGATAGAGTCGAAGCACGTTGCCTGAATGACGCGGCCAGTGGGTCCTTCAGAATTCCGTCGCGCGTAGTCTTCGATAAGCCAGCGTCCCAGCAGCTCAGGTAATTCGGTTCCGCCTGACACCGTGACATCAACCCCATACGGAGAAAAACTGCCGGGTGCGCTGGTCTGGTGCGGGGACTTCGCCTGCATCCTGCCAGTGATAATAGCGACCGCGCCGGGCTCCCCGGGTTCGTCATCTGTCCACAGCGTCGCGACGGTTTCACGGGCATGACGGCGCAATTCCGTGGCGATAGGTGCAAAACCACCCAGCTCCTCGACGATGAGGAGCGCACGCGGAACGATAACAAGCCGAGGCAAACGCGAATTCACGTCCTCAACGCTACCGTGAGGGGCTAGTCGATGCCTTAATCCGGCGGTGTTACGCGCGCTGTGCCAAAATTTTTGGGATACTCGAGCACATACCGTAAGTGTTTGATGGCAGCCGTGTCGCGCGGCAGTTCTGCATGAAGATTGGAAGAGGTTTACCCACTATGACCGGTACCAGCAATTCCCCTAAGCCAGGTCCACGCCCGGGTCCACGTCCGGGACCTCGACCAGGCTCAATGCCGGCTCATCGTAAGGCCCCTGGAGCTACTCCAGCGCCTGCGGGGTCGGCCGCTGTGGCACATGCCGTCCACAATGATCCAAAGAAGTTTGGCCGCATTGACGAAGACGGCACTGTTTGGCTGGTCACCAGCGCCGGCGAACGCAATATTGGCTCCTGGCAGGCTGGCACCGTAGAAGAGGGTTATGCCCACTACGGCAAGCGCTACGAGGATCTGGCCACCGAGGTCGAGCTACTGGAATCTCGTGTAGTCTCCCACCCGCAGGAGGCAAAGACCATTTCTCACAACGCAGTTGAACTGCGTGAGAGCCTTGCCACCGCCACGGTCCTCGGCGATATCGATGCGCTGGATAAGCGCCTTGCAGAGGTCATTGCCACCTCCCACGTCGCAGAGGAAAAAGTCGCTCACGACAAGGCAGAGCGCCGTAAGAACGCCATCGCACGTAAGGAAGAGCTCGCCGCAGAGGCCGAAGAGCTCGCAGAGAACTCCACCGAGTGGAAGGTCGCCGGCGACCGTATCCGCGAGATTCTCACGGAGTGGAAGCAGATTCGCGGCATCGACCGCAAAACTGATGATCAGCTCTGGCGCCGTTACTCCCGCGCGCGTGATTCTTTCAACCGCCGCCGCGGTGCCCATTTTGCGGAACTGGACCGCAACCGTGCGGCTGCTCGCCGCGTTAAGGAGGACATCATTGAGCGAGCTGAGGCCCTGAAGACCTCCACTGATTGGGGTGGCACCGCTGCTGCCTTCCGTGACCTGATGGCTGAGTGGAAGGCCGCTGGTCGAGCCCCGCGCGAGGTCGATGACAAGCTGTGGGCGCAGTTCAAGGCCGCCCAGGATGAGTTCTTTGGTGCTCGCAACGCGGTCAACGAAGCTCGAGACAGGGAGTTCGAGGAAAACGCTGCGGCCAAGGACGCACTGCTGGCTGAATACGAAGACCGCATTGATCCGTCCAAGGGCCTCGATCACGCTCGCAACGAACTGCGTCAGTTGCAGGAGAAATGGGAGGCCATCGGCTTTGTGCCGCGTGGTCGTGTGCGTGAGTATGAAAACCGCATTGGCGCACTGGAAAAGCGCGTCTCCGATGCTGCCGATTCGCAGTGGCGCCGTACCGACCCCGAAGCACAGGCTCGCGTCCAGCAGTTCGCCGACCGCGCAGCGGAGTTTGAGCAGAAGGCCGCCGAACTCGAGGCGAAGGGCAAGGCTTCTCAGGCAGCCAAGGCTCGGGAGCAGGCCGAACAGTGGCGACAGTGGGCAGAGCAGGCCGCGGAGACTCTCAAGGAGCTCTAACAGAAGCTAGTTGTGTGTCGGGGAAGCATGTTCTCGCTCTCCGGCTTCCTCAACCGAATCTGGCTCAGCTGGGCGCTGGCAACGCGTCGATGGTTAAAAGTATGGGGCTCTCTTCCGGAGTGGAAGAGAGCCCCATACTTACTGCGCTAGTTAAAAAGTCTCACTACTCGTCGCTGACCTGTTCGTCCTTTTCGCCGGTCTGCTGAGAGACATTATCCGCGCTACTGCCCTGCTGGACACGATTGCGTCGGCGAGCGCGTTCACGGCGGTCGTCGACGACCTCAACATCCGTAGTCGTATTCGGGGTCAGGCCCGCCCGCAGGTAAACCTGCTGCGCGCGCAGTACCGGATCGGTGTCAGCGTGCTTGCGACGTTTCGTCGCGATTGCGAGCTGCTCCTTACTACGTCGGAAAGCGATGAAAGTCACGGAGATGGCCAGTAGAAAACTGCAGAAAATACCGAGCATCAGGCCGAAGGAAATACCCTCGCCGGCCAGTTCCTGTGGACGAGACTGACGCATCCAACCAGCGAAGACTGAGTAGACCATCTGAATACAGGCAAAAAACCAGGTGACGAATGCGAGAATCGTCGTCCGCGTAATCAGCGTGGCAATAGCTAGCAAGACACCTACCACCACGAGAATGGAGTAAATTCGCTCCGGTCGAGTCGTGAAGTACTGATGCGCAACATCCGTATCCAGCAACACATCAAAGCCCAAAACAACGCCCGAGTGCGGAAGGAAGAAACTCGTAATGAGGCCGATGACGGCAACCATCATCGGAATCACCGCACGGCCGAGGTCCAGCTCGCCAGCGGCCTTGCGCTCCTGAACCCGCAACGCCTGCGCGGATTCCACCGACTGCTCGCTAGTGGATTCCATATCACTTTCCGGCGAAGCCTTGTCACTACTCACAGCCGCATCCCTCACTTACACTCGTTTTCTCCGGGCGTCCAATCTTTGGCAAGCCCAGACCAACTCCAATCGGAGCGGTCGTCGGAGTCTGACCGACCTCTACATTATCCCCCGCCTTAGTGCGGCGGTGTGTGAGCACACCGGAGTCAGCAATGAGGAAGTGCGGTGCGGAGTCGGTCACACGCACTGTCACGTAATCACCTGGGCGAATCTTGCGGTCGACGACGCCTGGTTCGCTTTCCGACGGGCTGAAGTGCACCAGGCGGCCATCCCGACTCCGACCTGACATGCGATGAGTCTCCGCATTTTTACGCCCATCGGACTGGCTGACCAGCAGCTCAACTTCCCGACCGACGAGCTTGGCGTTTTCTTCCTCGGAAATACGCTCCTGAAGCGCTAGCAGCCGACCATAGCGTTCTTTCACAACCTCTGGTGGAACCTGATCAGTCATGGTCGCCGCCGGAGTTCCCGGGCGAGGCGAGTATTGGAAGGTGAACGCCGAGCTAAAACGAGCCTTTTCCACCACGTCGAGAGTTTGCTGGAAGTCCTCTTCGGTCTCGCCTGGGAAACCGACAATGATGTCAGTGGTAATGGCCGCGTCCGGCATTTTTTCCCTAACCTTCTCCAGAATTCCCAGGAATTTCTTGGTGCGGTAGGAACGGCGCATGTCTTTCAGCACTCGGTCGGAACCGGACTGTAGTGGCATGTGTAGCTGATGAACCACATTCGGTGTCTCCGCCATAGCGTCGATGACATCATCGGTGAACTCAGCTGGGTGCGGAGACGTAAAGCGCACGCGCTCCAACCCCTCAATCTGGCCGCAGGCGCGCAACAACTTGGAAAAAGCCGAGCGGTCGCGTTCCATGTCAGGGTCGGCGAAGTTAACACCATAGGCGTTGACATTCTGTCCGAGGAGGGTGACGTCAGTAACGCCCTGCTCCACGAGTGCCTGTACCTCAGCGAGAATCTCGCCCGGACGACGATCGCGTTCCTTACCACGCAAACTGGGGACGATGCAGAAGGTGCACGTGTTATTGCAGCCTACGGAAATACTCACCCAACCTGCGTAAGTGGATTCACGCTTGGCCGGCAGCACCGAGGGAAATTCTTCCAGCGCGTCCTTAATCTCGACTTCAGCCCGGTCATTATGAGCGGCGCGTTCCAACAAAGCTGGCAACGAACCCAAGTTATGCGTGCCGAAGACTACGTCCACCCATGGGGCCTTCTTTACGACGACGTCCTTATCCTTCTGGGCCAAGCAGCCACCGACGGCAATCTGCATGCCTGGGTGAGCATCCTTGACCGGTTTGAGCTGTCCCAATGTGCCATAGAGGCGATTGTCCGCATTCTCTCGAACGGCACAGGTGTTGAAAACGACCAGATCAGGATTATCGCCTTCTGCAGCCGCTACATAACCGTTTTCTTCCAGCAAGCCAGACAGTCGTTCCGAGTCATGGACGTTCATCTGACAACCGAACGTACGTACCTCATATGTGCGAGGCGAAGACTGCTGCTGAGAGTTCAAAGAAGGGGTAGTCACGGCAGTTTAGGTTAGCTGTTTATGGCCCATTTCCCCAATCAGCGACCCCTTTAAACCTGACGGGTCCGCAGCCGGCGTGCTAATCCGGCGTGCGGTGGCACCGGCGCTAATCTGTGTCCTCTTCGAGTTCCCGGTATCGCTCTTCTAACTGATCCCGAGCAATGCTCATGGACAATTCAGAGGGGAAACCGCGCCGCGCCAGCACACCGACGACTTTGCGTAAATCCTTTTGCTTGGAGTTGAAGTCAGGTGCCACTGTTTTAATAGTGGCCGCTTTCTTCGCCGCTAGCTTCCGGGCGACTTCTTCTTCCGCGTTGTGCGTAATCTGCTCCAACGCATCTGCACGAAGAGAAGCATCAATGCCTTTTTCCTGCAGCTCCCGGTTCAAAACCATCTTCGACTTGCCGCGACTGGCAAAGCGCTGCCGCACCCATTCGGATGCGAAAAGCTCGTCATTAACCAATCCACTTCGGGTCAGGTCATCAACGACTTCTTCAATCATCGAGGTTGGAAACTCCTCGACTGCCTCGAGCCTTTCTACGAGTTCCTTGCGGGAACGCATTCGCTGATCGAGCAAGCGCAGTGCCTTAGCACGAATCGGGGCCTTGGATTCCTCACGACCCGCATCGTAGAGCGAACCACCGTCAGCTTCCGCAATCTGCTGAGCAAGCTTTTCGATAGTCTCCCGCACATCGCGGCCGTTACGATCCTCCACGGTCCTCTCTTTTCGTGTGTCGCGGCACTACGCCGTGAGCTAGCTAGTCTTCCAAATCATCGAAGTCGATGTCCGGCACGACATCGACAGGGGCATCGATATCGGTCTCATCCTCGACCTCCGCGAATTCCCCGACACCGAGCTTCTTCTTGATCTTGACTTCGATTTCCTGGGCAATTTCTGGATTCTCGCGCAGGTGCATACGAGCCTTTTCCTTGCCCTGACCCAACTGATCGCCCTCGTAGGTAAACCACGAACCGGACTTCTTGACAATGCCGTTATCAACGCCCATGTCAATCAACGAGCCCTCACGCGAAATGCCCTCGCCGTAGATGATGTCAAACTCTGCCTGCTTGAACGGCGGCGACACCTTGTTCTTGACTACCTTCAAGCGCGTGCGGTTACCCACCGCATCCTGGCCGTCCTTCAACGTCTGAATTCGGCGTACGTCACAGCGAACGGAAGCGTAGAACTTCAGTGCTTTACCACCCGTGGTGGTCTCAGGAGAGCCGAACATGACGCCAATCTTTTCACGCAGCTGGTTAATGAAGATGGCAGTGGTGCCGGTGTGGGACAGCGCACCAGTCATCTTGCGCAGCGCCTGACTCATCAACCGCGCCTGCAGGCCAACGTGGGAATCGCCCATTTCACCGTCGATTTCAGCCTTCGGAGTCAACGCGGCCACCGAGTCAACCACGATGATGTCAATAGCACCGGAACGCACCAACATATCTGTAATCTCAAGTGCCTGCTCACCGGTATCTGGTTGGGATACCAGAAGGTTGTCCGTATCTACTCCAAGCTTGCGCGCATAAACCGGATCCAGCGCATGCTCCGCATCAATAAATGCGGCAATACCGCCCTGCCGCTGCGCCTCTGCAATAGCATGCAGTGCGACTGTGGTCTTACCTGAGGATTCTGGACCATAGATTTCTACGATACGACCACGCGGGAACCCGCCCAGGCCCAAGGCCACGTCGATAGCGATATTGCCGGAGGGAATAACCTGAATTGGAGGACGATTGTCGTCCCCCAGGCGCATAACTGCACCCTTACCAAAGTCCTTCTCAATGTTCGCCAGAGCTACATCGAGCGCCTTCAGGCGATTATTGCCCTGGTTCGAAGCCGTAGCCTTCTTACGAGCCATAGTTCGTTGTTCTTCCTCATTGTCATTGTCGCGGTCATTGTCGCGTACGGTATCGGGTTCTGGAGCCGTACTCAGAGAATGTGTCTCCCGATTTTCATCCAAAACAGAAACTTCGCTCACACTTAATTAGGCGCGAAACTAGCCGTTCCGGTTCCAAATTGGTCCGCGACACCTCTACTGCCGGTTACACCCGGAAGTTATACCGAATCAGACGGATTGACTTCATCAGCACTTTCGATAATATGCGAAACCCTGTTCGAATGGCAACGACACGCAAGAGCCGTCGGCAAGCATTCACCGTCGTCTACGCCGGAACCTATTCGTCAGGACCGTACCAGCGGTCTTCAGGAATATCGTGTTCCCTACACAGCGCCCACCAGATATCCCGAGGTTCGACCCCGTCCTCGAGCAGTTCCGCGGGAGTTTTTCCATATTCCATCAGTACGTGGGAATGCAACAGCCACGGGCCGTGCTGAGGCCCAAATTCGTGGTTGACGAAGTTGTGAAAATCGGCCAATCGCATGAGACCAACGTACAAGATACCTGTCACTGATACCTACCTGGGCGCCTTTTTGCATAGACGAATCCCCGGCCCCCTGCCTGAACAGTGCTCAACTCAGGGGTTTAAGATGAGAGCTGTGAATAATTCCAAGGTGTATGACCTCACTATTATCGCTGCTTTCGCAGCACTAATCATCGTGCTCGGCGGCATTGCCATTCCCGTTGGCGGCCTCGGCGTGCCAATCGTGCTACAGAACATGGGCATCGCACTGGCCGGGATGATTCTCGGATTCAAACGTGGCGGCCTCGCCACTACCCTGTTCCTGGCTGTTGGTCTCGTGGGTGTCCCAAACATGGCGGGCTGGAAACCACTTCTCGCCGCACTCCCCGGCCCTACCGTGGGTTACATTGTCGGCTATTTAATTGCCGGTTTCGCAATCGGCGCGATTGCCCAGCAAGCACCACGGGCGAAGGTTTCACGAATCAGCGTCTTCATCGGCGCAGGCCTCGTCGGAGTTCTACTACAGTACTTCTTCGGATCTGTCGGATTGACTTGGCGTATGGGACTTAGCTTCACCGACGCACTGATTACCAACGTCCCGTTTATCCCAGGCGACGTGGCAAAGGTTGTCGTAGCCGCGCTTATTGCTACTGCCGTACTGCAGGCTTTCCCTGATTTGCTTCCCGACGCTGCCAACCGTAAGCAAAGTCGTTTGGTTAAGGAAGCAGCCACCTCGGGCAATTAACCCCACAGAATTAGAAAGGGTCTCGAGTCGCACTATGCCCACCATCGCTTTTGACCGCGCGTCCGCAACCTATTCGGGACGCCAGATACTGAAGCCGACCACGCTAACTCTCACAGAGAACCGCATTGGCATTATCGGCGAAAACGGTGGCGGTAAGTCCACGCTGGTGCGACTCATTAACGGCCTGGGCCCGGTCACTGGTGGCACGGTCACGTATGAGGGCATGAATGTCGCAAAGCAGGCAAAGGCAATTCGCAAGAATGTCGGCTTCATCTTTTCTGATGCGGATAACCAAATTGTGATGCCGACAGTCGCAGAGGACATTGCCTTTTCACTACGCAAGCGAAAACTGCCAAAGGATGAGCGCAACCAGCTGGTGCAGGAAGCTCTTGAGCGATTTGGGCTCGCCAATCATGCTGACGCCTCGCCACACTTGCTCTCGGGTGGACAAAAACAGCTACTGGCGCTGGCGGCAGTGTTAATTCTTAATCCCACGACCATTATTGCCGATGAGCCCACTACGCTCCTCGACTTGCGCAATCGTCTCCACATTCGGAGTATTTTCGCCCAGCTTGAGCAGCAAATTATCGTGGTCACTCATGATCTGGATTTTCTTATGGACTTCGACCGGGTTATCCGCGTAAGCGCAGGAGAAATCGTCGACGACGGTGCGCCGAAGGAAGTTATTGACCGATACGTCAGCGATATGACTCGTGCGGAAGAAGGCCGCTCATGATTCATCCAGCCGATGTCCCGTTAGGGCTTTACCTAAACCATAAGTCGCCTGTGCACAGGCTCCCGACGGCCCCCAAACTCATCATTGTCATCGCATTTTTATTGCTCACCGGGATTCTCGTGGATACCTGGCTAGGCGGGGCGATTGCCCTGGCAATTATCACCCTTGCTTATGCGGTGGCCAAGGTGCCACCAATGGTTGCTTTCCGACAGCTCCGTGGAGCCGTCATCATTTTGGCGCTGCTTTCGCTTCTCCTGTGGTGGCGCGCCGGAGGTGAGCAAGCGCTGACGACCTTCCTCGCGCTTCTCGCCGCAATCGCAGCGGCAATATTGCTAACGCTGACGACCCGCGTCAGCGACATCATGGATACTTTGACCACTGCGATGCAGCCGTTCGCCCGTTTCGGCCTACCAGTCGACACCATCGCGCTCGCACTATCGCTGACGCTGCGTATGATTCCGCTTCAGGTTATGGCCGCTGCCGAGGTACTGGAAGCTCGAAAAGCACGAGGGGCTGCCGGCTCAATCATTGCCTTCGGCGTACCAGTAGTCATCCGAACCATTAATCGCTCGAAGGCAATGGGTGATTCGCTAATCGCACGTGGTGAAGGTGAGTAGGAGAATTAATTGCCCTCACGCAGCTGGCGCATGCGCTCAGCAACAGCAGGGTCAACGTTGGAGGCAGCGCTTCCCTCGATGGACTTCTGAGCCTCGCCACCAGAGAGCTCGTTGCCACCGTTCATTTCTGCGCGGATTTGCTCCAGGCGAGAGTGCCCAGCAAGCTGAACGCCTGCGGCCTCTACCTCAGCCATACGCCCCTGAACCGAGTTCTGAGCTAGCTCGGCCTGACCAAGAGCGTTAGCGTAACGACGCTCAATCTTGTCACGAACCTGATCCAGATTAGGTGTAGCCCCCGAAGAAATCTGATTCATCGACTGCAGGGACTCAGAGACTTTCTCCTGCATCTTTGCTTGCTCCAGCTGGCTGAGGAGCTTTGCGCGCTCCGCGACCTTCTGCTGCAGCTGCATGGAATTACGCTCGACGGCCTTCTTAGCCTGAGCCGCCTGCTGCAGCGACTGATCGTGCAGAGCCTTCAAATCTTCTACCGACTGCTCAGCAGTAACCAACTGAGCTGCGAAAGCCTCAGCTGCGTTCTCATACTCCGTAGCCTTGGCAGTATCCCCCTCAGCACGAGCCTTGTCAGCGAGCTGCAATGCCTGACGAGTGTTCCCCTGCAGCTTCTCAATCTCAGCGAGCTGACGGTTAAGGCGCATTTCCAGCTGGCGCTGATTACCAATCACCGCCGCTGCCTGCTGCGATAGTTCCTGGTGCTGCCGCTGGGCATCCTCGATAGCCTGCTGAATCTGCACCTTCGGATCAGCGTTTTCCTCAATCTTGGAATCAAAAGCGGCCATCAAGTAATTCCACAGCTTTACAAATGGATTAGCCATAGCGTCCCATACACCTTTCTTATTGCAACTACCTCAAAGCAGGTCTGTGCTTATCGCGCACCCAATCTTAACTAAAGCCGAGCGTCTTCGGGTGCTAAGTACCGGAGCAATGGAATGAAATTCCACCGCCGCAACCAATTTCTACATCGCTGCCAATTCTGGGCTCGCCGAATGCAGGGCCATCGCTGTGGCTGCTTCCATCATCAAATCCGACACCGTCACACCAAGCGCCGCGCATACCGACGCCAGCAGCTCAGATGAGACTTCTTTCCGTCCACGCTCAAGCTCAGACAAATAACCAGGGCTAATAGCCGCATTTTCAGAAAGCTCACGCAGCGTCTGTCCACTGCGCGAACGGATATCACGCAGCGTCTCCCCCAGTGCCTCTCGCAGGAGTGGCTCACGGGATTCTCCCCGTTCCGCCAAATCCTGTGCCGTTAACTTTGCAACCGATCCAGGCTGCTCCCCTACAGCCACCCGCGCCGACGGTGCTGTGGCATCCATGGAAGCTTCGAAAGCGGCAGCGCTATCTACCTCTGGGTAGCGAATGGTCATAAGTGCAGTATTGTTGGTCATCACTTTCTCTAACGCTTTAGAAGGCCGACCTGTTCCCAATTTTCAAAAATTCTACTCACCGTCGAGATTCTGCAACAACAGTTCTAACGCCAATACCACTGCTTGACGACGAATCTCCGCGCGCGACCCCTCTTTATTCACCGGCAACCTAACAGCAGTTACCCCATCAAGGTACGAAACTCCCGGCGGTTTCAGACCACACCAGACTTCACCTACTGGGTGCCCATCCTGCATCGCTGGACCAGCAACGCCAGTTAGCGAAATCCCCCAGTCCGCCACTGCTTTATTTGCCACTCCAAGTGCCATATACCGGGCCGTCAACTCGGACACGGGGCCATATGCGGCCAAAGCATCCTTTGGCACGTCGGCAAGCAACGCCTTCGTGTCAGTGGCGTAAGTGACCACGCCACCGCGGAGAACGGCGGAGGCTCCCGGTACGGAGGCAACTGTAGCGCAGAGAAGACCTGCGGTAAGTGATTCTGCGGCTGCAAAAGTCTCGCCACGAGCCGTAAGCGTTTGGACGAGTTGAAGCGAAACGCCATCGACACCGTCAGCGTTTTCGTCGCTCTGGGCGAGGCGTTCGACTGTGTTCACAGCTTTACCCTCCACTTAATTTCTCTACGAGACCTTTCGCGCATCCACAATGTACTGGATACCAGTACCGACGGTGACGACAATGGCGGCAACCATCACAATCCAGGACGGCCAGAACAACCAGTCCACTGGCATCAGGAAGAGCCCCACTGCTACAGACTGCAGGACCGTCTTTATCTTGCCGCCCCGAGAAGCCGGAACAACACGCCCCTGACGCAGGGCGAACATACGCCAGATGGTGATGCCACCTTCGCGAATCACGATGATGACAGTCACCCACCACGGCAGAATGTCGATGATGTTCATACCAATCAGCGCAGCCAGCATTAGAGCCTTATCGGCAATCGGATCGGCAATCTTGCCAAAGTCGGTAATGAGGTTACGGCTACGTGCGAGGTGCCCGTCCAACTTGTCAGTCGCCATCAGAAGCGCGAATACGACAAACGACCACCAGCGCCAATTGGTGGCTTCGCCGCCCTCCTGAAGAAGTACCCACAGGAACACCGGTACTCCGAGGATGCGAAGCACGGTCAGGAAATTGGGCAAGTTCCAGTTGGAAACACGGCTTGTATCAGCACTTGGAGCAGTCACAGTTGTTACCTTATCTCACAATCGTGTTCGATTAACGCCCAGGCTCGTTCTTACCGGTGTGTGAACCGTTAGTTTCGCTTCCGGCCGACGTTGACCCCTCACTGACAGAAGTAGAGGAGGCGTGAGAGCCGAGGCCATCGCGGCTTCCATCATCATCGTGGTGAACACGCGGAAGGGCAATCGCACCCATGTTTTCATCACGCTTGCTCTTGAGCCACGATGCCAGGACAGTCACCACCAGAACGATGACGATGACCGCCAGCGACGCCCAGGTCGATACTTCAGGCACCGACACGTTCTCACCGCTGTTGATAAACGGCAGGTTGTTTTCATGCAGTGCGTGCAACAGCAACTTCACACCAATAAAGGCCAGGATGACACCCAGGCCATAAGCCAGGTACACCAAGCGATCCAGCAGACCGTCGAGCAGGAAGTACATCTGTCGCAACCCCATGAGAGCAAGGGCATTTGCAGTAAAGACGATATATGCCTCATCCGTCAGGCCGTAGATAGCCGGGATAGAGTCAAACGCAAACATCACATCGATAAAACCGATGGACACCAGCGCGATGGCAAGTGGAGTCAAGTAACGCTTGCCGTTTTCCTTAACGGTCAGCTTGTCCTTGTTGTAATGGTCCGAAATTGGGACGATTCGACGCAGCCATTGAATCAGCTTCATATCCGACGGATCGGGTTCCGGCTTATCGACGGCTTCGTCGTACACCGTCTTGATAGCCGTGTAAATCAGGAAGATTGCAAACAGGTAGAAAACGTCAGACCACTTGGCAATAACTGCCGCACCAGCCCAAATGAACAGGCCTCTGAATACCAGCGCCATCGCAATACCGAACAGCAAAACCTTTTGTTGGTACTGGCGCGGAATCTTGAATGCGCCGATGATGAGTGCAAAGACAAATAGATTGTCTACGCTGAGCGCCTTTTCGGTGATATAGCCCGATAGAAACTCAATGCCTCGGTGGTGATCCCATAACAACCACACCATTCCGCCGAAAATTAATGCCAAGACTACGTAGAAAGCGGTCCAGATGCCGGCTTCCTTCATAGTTGGGTTATGCGGCGTGCGAACGTGTGCATAGAAGTCAAAGGCGATAAAACCCATGACGACCACAATGGTGATAATCCATACCAATGCGGGGACATGCATATTAAAAAAAGACCTCCGGTCGTGCGAACATGAACCGGAGGTCTCTCCTGCTTCTGCCATAGTGGCAAAAGTGACGGCACCGGGATTCGATGTGCGCAAGACGAGTCTGTGCGTCCAATCCGTGCTGACGATAACCGTCACGGGCTAGCGGAAAACATCCACTTTTACCGGGGATACTCCCCTCCACGTGTGCCGACTATACACGCAATCAGAAACGGCGGTAAGGCTGGGTCGTCCTACGCCATAGACTGATTCGGATCAGCGTCGACTACGTTTACTTCTTCCTTAGGAGCATCCTCCGGGTTTGCGCCCTTGATCATCCACTTAATGGTTTCGAGCTCCTCTGGCTTGACCAGCACCTCACGTGCCTTAGAGCCCTCTGATGGCCCGACCACTCCGCGAGTTTCCATCAGGTCCATCAGTCGACCAGCCTTGGCAAAGCCGACTCGCATCTTGCGCTGCAACATCGAGGTCGACCCGTGCTGTGCGGTGACCACCAGCTCGACTGCCTGAAGCAAATCTTCCAGGTCATCTCCAATATCGGGGTCAATGTTGCGCTCAGCCTCAGCGCTCTTATCCTCTGTGACACCCTCGGTGTAATCCGGCTCGGCCTGTGCCTTAGCCGCATCGACTACTGCCTGAATCTCCTCGTCTGTGACGAAGGCACCCTGCAGCCGTCGCGGCTTGCCTGCACCCTGTGGAATGAACAGGCCATCGCCCATACCAATGAGCTTTTCAGCACCTCCCTGGTCAAGAATGACGCGGGAGTCCGT
Source organism: Corynebacterium sp. HFH0082 (assembly GCF_000411235.1). Classification (NCBI taxonomy): domain Bacteria; kingdom Bacillati; phylum Actinomycetota; class Actinomycetes; order Mycobacteriales; family Corynebacteriaceae; genus Corynebacterium; species Corynebacterium sp. HFH0082. The sequence continues at coordinate 1,589,475 of NZ_KE150404.1, read as the reverse complement.
GAGTGACGAGGTAGCGAATGCCAATCGCGATGGCACGTTCGTCTTAATCAAACCGGTGACCACATCCACAGACGGACGCTGCGTAGCCAACACCAAGTGGATACCGGCGGCACGGGCCTTCTGCGTGATGCGCACAATCGCATCTTCGATATCGCGGGGTGCGGTCATCATCAGGTCTGCCAGCTCGTCGACGACACAGACAATGTACGGGTACGGACGGTACTCGCGTTCCGAGCCAAGTGGCGTCGTAATCTCACCGGACTTGACCTTACGGTTGAAGTCCTTGATGTGACGGACGCGGGCGGCCTTCATGTCCATGTACCGCTGTTCCATCTCTTCAACCAGCCACTGCAGAGCCGCCGCGGCCTTCTTCGGCTGAGTGATGATTGGCGTAATCAGGTGAGGAATCCCCTCATATGGAGTCAGCTCGACCATCTTCGGGTCCACCAGAATCAGGCGGACATCCTCCGGGGTCGCACGAGTCAGCAGCGAAACCAACATCGAATTTACGAACGCGGACTTACCCGAACCGGTCGAACCGGCAACGAGAAGGTGCGGCATTTTCTGGATGGAGTGCGAGATAAACTCGCCCTCAATATCCTTACCGAGCCCAATCAGCATCGGGTCATCGTTCGCAACGGTTTTGGGCGCGTTGAGTACGTCGGCAAGCCGAACCATCTCACGGTCGTTGTTCGGTACCTCGATACCAACGGCTGACTTGCCCGGAATCGGAGTCAGTAGGCGGACATTGTCGGTCGCTACCGCATAGGCAATGTTGGACTGGAGGTTCGTGATCTTCGAGACCTTCACGCCCGGGCCAAGCTCGACCTCGTAGCGAGTCACCGTCGGACCGCGAGAGAAACCAGTCACCGCAGCATCGACCTTGAATTCTGCGAATACTTCAGTAATCGCCTCAATCATGCGGTCGTTCGTCGCCGTACGTGTCTTGGGACGCTCACCTGGAATCAACAAATTAGTCGATGGCAGGTGGTAGTCAGATTCCGGCGTGCGTGCCGACGAACCGGAAGTACCCTCGGCATCCTTTTCCAATTCAGACTTCGGAGTTGTGGCCGGAATCTTAGAGGCATCGATACCAGAACGAGCGGCAATGGCATCCATTGTGCGGCGGGTAGCCTCAGACACTGCATCCCGCGAATCATCGACAGACGACTCGCCCTGCGGCGCGCTCGCCGGCTCTACGGCCTCAGGTTGAACAGCGGGCTGTTTCGGAGCTCGGGAATCGGAAACACAATTCCGTTCGCTGTTATTAGCTGCAGCAGCCTCCTGCGTCGGGTACTCGGAGTACTCGTCATAATCCTCGTCGACAGCGTGGTAGTTCGTGCCCCCGACAGCTGGAATAGTCGATTCTGTCTCAGCGGTGTCGCGATGTACTGCATCCGACTGAGCTTCCTCCACGTACTCAGCTGCCGGAAACGCCGGCTCCACTGGGGAAACTCGATTGGAGTGCGGTGCCCCATTCCGGACATCGAACACTGTGGTCTTTGCCGAATCGTAGTCGACATCCTCAACCTGACGGGCACGTCGCGGAGCCTGTCGGTTCCTCTGCGGCTCTTCGTCCAAAAGATCGTAGAGGTTACCGTCAGTATCCGGTTCGTCGTAAGGCGCGGGTTCGGGTGCGGATATACGGCTATCCGCGCCACGGCGGGACGCTCGGTAAGCAGGGCGACCGGTCGAACGAGACGAGGAATGCTGCGTGCGGCTGCTGTGGCTTGGGCGACGCTCAATTAGCTGCGTCGGCTGGTCAAAGTCCTCATCGGCATATGCGGTATCGGAATCCCAGCTCGCACGACGTTCCAGCATGTCATCGACATTGCCGTAGGGATCGTCCGATTCCGGCTCGTCGCCGGCACGACGCGAAGACCACTCGGAAAAGTTGAAGTATTCCTTAGTGGCATCGATAAGCTGGCGCACCGTCGCGCCAGAGAGCACCAGAGCGCCGTAAAAAACGATACCCAGCAACAAAACCACGGCGACCCACGAGGTAAACCCGGCTGCTAGCGGCGAACCGATATAACCACCAATTGCGCCACCAGCTGCACGTCGCCCCTGCCAGTCCGCAGGACGACCCGAGCCGATATGCACAATTGCGAGCAGCCCCACCACGATCAGCGAAGCTCCAGTGATGGTAGGTGTCAGACGTTCACGGCGCGGCATAGCATCCAGCATCATTAATACGGAAACAACACCGAGCAGCACCGGAAGTACAAAAGCGCCGATACCAATGAGCGTGCGCACTGCCGTTTCAATGAACTCCCCCACTGGCCCTGCCAGGTGGAACCATGTCGAGCCAGCGAGCACAATCGCCAACGCCAGCACGAGTAGTGCGAGGCCATCCTTCGATCCCGGTTCGCCACCCTCATCGAAGTCTGCGTCGAACTCGTCAGCTGGCACGGAGGCCGGTGCCGGCGGTTCAATTACATCGTCATAGCCGCTAGCTGCTTTACGACGCTTCCTACGGGGCTTCGTCGAAAAATCGGCGTCTCTTTCGCGCCGCGACATATTCTCCTCTTCATCTCGCTTATTTTTGCGACCGCCTACCCGACGGGCAAGACCGGCCACGCCGCGGGCAGTTTCAGTCCAGGCGCTGGCCAAGCTATTGCCCACGAACGACATGGCGCTAGGAGTGCGCTCGAATTCCTCCGTGGCACTGTGCACGGGGTATCGCCGCGTGGCATCTGTCTCCGCAGAGCGGGAAGATCCACGACGATTGTCAGTTCTGGTTCGGCTGGTCGCAGACATGACCATAACCTTACAGCTAACACCGGATCGTTTTCACATTAGTCACACGCGTGTCATTGTTTAACAGGCGGGCTGCCACGACTGTCCAGAACTGAGAACGTGATCTTAAAGGCTGTTGCGCTTGATGCCCGATTCGTCGCCGTCGATGGTGACGCGTACCTCGTCACGGCCATAGAGCCACAACACCAGTTCCCCGACGCTTCCGCGGACAGTCACAACCGGAGCACCCTTAGCACTGTTGTCGATTAGGGTCACCGCAACCCCGTCGTCGCGCATTAGCACCACGGTCGAGGTCGAACCGCGCAACATCATACGGCCGGCAGTAGTGACCAGGCGCCACAGGTCTGAAACTCCGGAGGGTGGCAGCTGACGAACGGTCCAACCTTCCTGGGCACGACGGACGTCCTCGTGGTGAACGAAGTTCTCCGCAGTGTTGACATAGCGGTCTGCCCAGTTCATTGGATTCCATCGCGGAGCACCACTGCCCCACTTCCCCACCACTTCGACGTAGGGCATTCGATTGACCTCAGCGGTAACAGCATCGAGGCGTTCCGAAAGCGCCTTGACGAACATCCCGCCAGCGGCATCCAGACGGTTTTCGCGAATGTAAAGGTGGTTGGCCAAATCCCGGGTTGTCCAGCCCTCGCACAAGGTCGGTGCGTCGGGGCCGACGCTAAGCAGTAGATTAGCTAGGTCTTCACGTTCCCGTTCAGCAAAAGTCATAGCTCCAGACTAGACCAGGCACGGAGAAGCCCGCATCCACACGGCTTTAGGTGGATGCGGGCTCTTACGCTAAAAGACGCTCTAGAAACTTAGATGCTTTCGCGCGACTCCTTGATTTCCTCATCGGTGACCTCTTCGGCTGCCTCTGAGGACATCGGCACGATGGTCGGAACAACCATCGGGCTGCGACGCCATTTCTGGTTAATGACGCGCTCGGTGCGGCGACGAACTTCCTGAGCCATACGGTATGGATTGTTCTCGCCACTGCCAGCCAGGTCAAAGAGAGTATCGTCAACGACCTGCTCGACGGTTGCGAGCACTTCCTTGGCGTCGTCCGAGTAACCGCGAGCCTGAGCCCGTGGCTTCTCCAACGGACGACCAGTGCGGTTATCGATGACGGCTGTGACGGTGATAAGACCACCTTCACGCATTTCAGCACGGTCTGCCAGCACGTCAGCGTCGACGTCACCCATGGTGACGCCATCAACGTAGAGGTTACCGACCGGAACCTGGCCAACTACACGAGCGCGGCCGTCAACGAGGTCGACAACCACACCGTTCTGAGCGAGGACAACGTTTTCTGGCTTCACACCAGTGGACACAGCCAGTTCCTTGTTGGCACGAATGTGGCGCCACTCACCGTGAATTGGCATGACATTCGACGGACGGGCTGCGTTGTAGAGGAACAGCAGCTCGCCGGCAAACCCGTGACCGGAGGTGTGAACCTTGGCATCCTTGCCAGTGATAACCGTGGCACCAATCTGGGCCAACATGTTGATAACGCCGAAGACCGCCTCTTCGTTACCCGGTACCAGCGAAGAACTGAGGATAATCAGGTCGCCATCACGGACGGTAATCTGACGGTGCTCACGACGGGCCATGCGAGACAGCGCAGCCATTGGCTCACCCTGCGTACCGGTAGTCACCAGCACGACCTTGTGGGGCGCCATGCGAGCGGCCTCGTTCATCTCCACGATGGTGTTCTCTGGCGCGGTCAGCAGACCCAACTCCTGCGCGATACGCATGTTGCGAATCATGGAGCGGCCGTTGAACGCGACCTTTCGTCCAGCCTTGACAGCTGCATCGATAACAGCCTGAACGCGGTAGACATTCGACGCGAAAGCCGCAACGATAACGCGCTGCTTTGCGTCCATAATCAGACGACGCAGGGTCGGAGCCAACTCCGCCTCGGAACCGGAGAAGCCCGGGATTGTGGCGTTGGTGGACTCACACAAGAAGAGGTCGATTCCCTCATCACCGTAGCGGCTCAGCGCCGGCAGGTCAGTCGGCTTTCCGTCCGGCGGGGTCTGGTCCATCTTCACGTCACCGGTGTGGACAACCATGCCAGCTCCGGTCTTAATGACGATGCCAAGGCACTCCGGAATCGAGTGGTTGACGTTGAAGAAACGCAGATCGAACGGACCACGCTGAATGTGGCTGGTGTCGTTGACCTCGATGACCTTCGGGCGCTGACGGTGCTCCTGTGTCTTGGCCTGAATCAGTGCCAAGGTAAAGCGGGAAGCAATAATCGGGATGTCCGCGCGCTGCTTGAGCAACCAAGGGATAGCACCGATGTGATCCTCGTGACCGTGGGTGACCACGAGAGCTTCCACGCGATCCCACTTGTCTTCCATGTAGGAGAAGTCAGGCAGAATCAGGTCAACACCCGGCTCATCCGAGCTCGGGAACAGCACGCCACAGTCGACGATAATCAGTCGGTTTTTGTACTCCAACACGGTCATATTGCGACCGATTTCGGAAATACCACCCAGCGCGACCACACGCAGACCGTCCTTGGGGGCCTTCGGCGGCGCGGGCAGACGTTGCGTCAAGTCTGCACCCTGCATCGACTGCACTACGTTACGACGGTTGCCGCCACGCCCGCCACGGCCACCCCGCGAATTATTTCCGCGGTTACCGCCACGGCCACCGCGACCACCACGAGAACCGCGGTTGGAAGAATTCGACGAACCTTGGGACTTCTTAGCGTTGCCGGCGTTCTTACGATCACCGGAACGCTGCGAGGACTTCGAGCCGTTGGATTTAGCTCCACCCTTGTCGGAGCCCTTGGATGCAGAGTTCTTGGACTGCTCTGCTGCAGCCACGTCAGACTCGGAAGGCGGACCGGCCTTACGAGTTACCTTGCGGGCGCGATTGCGTCCTTCAGCCACTACAGAACACCTGCCTTCCGCATAGCTTCTTCAAGCACCTCAAGCTGCTGGTCATTTGCTGCAATTTGCGGCAAGCGTGGATCTCCTATCTCAATGCCCTGCAGACGCAGAGCGGACTTAGCAAAACTTACACCGCCAAGTGCAGCCTGAGCGGCAAACAGCGGAGTCATCTTCGCGTGGGCTGCCTGCGCACCAGCAAGGTCTCCCTTGTCAAAGCAAGAGCGCACCTCAGCCAGCAGCTGCGGGGCTGCATGTCCAATAACGGAAATAAACCCGGTGGCGCCAACAGACAGCCACGGAAGGTTCAGCACATCGTCACCGGAGTACCACGCCAAATCAGTATTAGCGATAATGCCGGCGGCAGCTCCCAAATCCCCCTTGGCGTCCTTAACAGCCTGGATTCTCGGGTGCTCCGCCAACCGGTAAATGGTATCAACTTCAATCGGAATAACCGAACGCGGCGGAATGTCATACAAACACACCGGCGCCTCGGTTGCGTCAGCCACTGCCGTAAAGTGACGGTACAGCCCCTCCTGGGACGGCTTGGAGTAATACGGCGTGACGACGAGCAGCGCATCCGCGCCCGCCTCCACAGAAGCCTTTGCCAGCTCGATGGACCCGGCCGTGTCATTGGTGCCGGCACCGGCCACGAGCTTAACCTCGTCACCCATCTCTGCACGGACAGCTCGGAGAAGCTCAAGCTTTTCCTCAACCGTCGTAGTAGGCGACTCGCCGGTAGTACCGGCCAGAATGAGTGCATCGCAGCCACCGTCTACAAGATGACCAGCGAGCTGCACACCCGCCTTGACATCGAGGTTTCCGTCCTTATCAAAAGGGGTCACCATAGCTACGGCGACGGTGCCGAAAATGTCAGCACCGCGAGTTGACGCAATTCCTGTGCTCATTGTTGACTACCTTTTCTTAAAAATCTCAATCGACTATATCTTCACACTGTACGTGCGATTACCCCTCGAAGGCGTAAGGACTCGACGCGACGACCGACCCATCCTTCAGAGTGTTAATCTCAAAATCCCCAAAAGCAACAGGAGCACAGCGCTGCAGCTCCCGCAGGCAAGCCACTGCCAACTCCCGAATTTCAGCATCGGCATGCTCAGTCGCACGCATCGAAATGAAGTGGCGCCAAGACCGGAAGTTACCAGTAACCACGATTCGAGTTTCGGTGGCATTGGGCAAAACCGCCCGGGCTGCCTGGCGTGCCTGCTTTCGCCGCAAGATAGCGTTGGGCTCGTCGGCCCACTTCTCTTCCAGTGCGTCTAATAACTCACCATAGGCGAAACGGGACTGATCAACCGCGCTTTCGAAAACTCGCAACAGATCCGGGTCCTCCGCAATTGCGGGAGGAACCACAACATTGTTGGAACTGGCCGGCACAAACCGCTGCGACAACTGCGAAAAGGAAAAGTGGCGGTGCCGTGTGAGTTCATGTGCACACGAGCGCGACAGCCCACGAACATAGATGCTTGCACTTGCGTGTTCAAAAAGTGAGGTGTGGCCTACCTCAAGCACATGTCGCAGATATCCCCTATTCGTCGCCGTTCGTGGATTGGGCTTGTCCCACGTTTCATAACAAGCCCTGCCGGAGAACTCAATCAATGCTTCCCCACCATCGGCATCGCTATCAAAGTCGATGTCCTCCGGCGGGAAGAAGTTGGTCGCGGCGATTAGCTGCGCCTTGAGAGTGACATTTTCAGACATTTTCAGTTAACTCCCGGCCATTAAAGTCCCAGGAACGGCTCCAGTCCCACAGTCAGGCCCGGAAAATCCTCAATCTTGCGCACACCCAGCAGAACGCCTGGTACGAAGCTGGTGCGCGAGTAGGAGTCCTGCTTGATGGTGAGCGACTGCCCTTCTGCACCGAAGATAACGGTCTCGTGAGCCACCGAACCGGTCATACGGACTGCGTGCACCGGAATGCCCTCGACCTCAGCACCGCGAGCACCATCGAGAGTTTGCTCAGTGGCGTCCGGCTGCTCCCCCATGCCGGCTTCCTTGCGAGCACGAGCAATAGCCTCAGCAGTGTGGATAGCGGTGCCCGAGGGGGCATCCTTCTTAAAAGGGTGGTGCATTTCGATAACTTCAGCGGAATCGAAGTACGGAGCGGCTAGCTCCGCCATCTTCATCGTCAGTACCGCGGAGATTGCGAAGTTCGGTGCAATAAGAACATTGGCCTCACCGTCGGCGTCGTCAAGCCAGCGCTGCACCTGATCGAGGCGCTCCTTGGTAAAGCCCGTAGTACCCACGACGGCGTTGATGCCATTCTTAATGCAGAACTCAAGATTGCCCATCACAGCGTCGGGCTGAGTAAAGTCAACAATGGTCTGCACACCAGCGGTGACAAGTTCATTCAGGTCATCGCCAGAGTCGAGACCCGCTGCCAGCTCCAAATCGTCGGCGGCTTCAACTGCCTCGCAGATGGTGGACCCTACCTTGCCCTTGGCGCCAAGTACGCCGACCTTGATATTGCTCACAGCTATTGTCCTTTCCCAACGGGTTTATCTTTCTCCCTTACCTTAGAATGTGTTGGCCAACTTGTGTGCCAATGCCCCCGTCCGCTTTGCCTTTTTGTCGACTTACGACGGGGTTTTTGTTGCGCTAAGATTCCATGTCTTCGACAATTACCTATTTCTGTACCGATATATAGAAAGAGACTTCAATTGGTTTCTGAATCTGAAGATTCCGAACTCAGCCCAAGTTCGGAGGCACCACAGGCCGATGCGCCCAAAAGTGCTTATATGGCCATTTACGTGCTACTAGCTGCGGCATTCATGGCTATCTTGAACGAGACGGTCATGAGCGTCGCAATTCCCGTCGTCAAGGCGGACCTCGGAATCAGCGCAGCTACCGCAGGCTGGCTGACAACATCGTTCCTACTGACCATGGCAGTTGTCATTCCGGTCACTGGATTTCTCATTTCGGCAGTGCCGTTCCGCATTCTTTTCGCGGTCAGTCAAGGACTATTCGTCGTGGGCACTCTCATCGGTGCTTTCGCGCCAAACTTCGCGATCGTTCTGCTCGCACGCATTGTCCAAGCGTCCGGTACCGCAGTGCTGCTGCCGCTGCTGATGACCACGGTGCTCAACGTAGTACCGGAGCATGAGCGCGGGCGCATGATGGGACGAATGAGCGTGGTCATCGCTGTCGCGCCTGCTATCGGACCGACCATCTCCGGTCTCATTCTGGAGATTGCCAATAACAATTGGCATGCGCTTTTCGACACGATGTTGCCGCTCGGCCTAATTGTGCTGGTAGTGGGTGTCATTCTCGTTCCCAATATTGAGGAAAACTCCGCGAAGTCCATCGATATCCTCTCGGTGTTCCTCAGTGCCGGCGCATTCGGTCCGCTGGTGTACGCGCTGAGCCGCGTGGGCGCAGAGTTTTCGCTTATCGACGGAATCCTGTGCGCAGTCGGCATCGTGCTGTTGGTGTTCTTCATCATGCGCCAGCGCCGTTTGGCACCGCACAACCGAGCTCTGCTGGATCTTCGAACCTTCCGCACAAAGAGCTTTAGGCTGTCCACAATCATTCTGACCATTGGTTTCATGCTGATGTTCGGTGTGATCATCATTTTGCCGCTCTACCTCAATCTGCGAGGTGTCGACGTCAAGACTATTGGTTTGATTGTGATGCCTGGTCCACTGGTCATGGGCCTTATGGGACCGGCTGTCGGCCGGCTCTTTGACAGCTATGGTCCGCGCCCACTGGCAATTCCCGGCTCCATTGTCCTTGCCCTCGGTCTTTTCGGGCTCGGCTTCATCTCAGCATCGACTCCGCTATGGTGGATTGTCGCCTGCCACATCGTCCTTGAGATTGGCCTGGGGCTGCTGTTTACTCCGCTGTTCACATTCGGTCTTGGTGATCTTCCGAAGCGCCTCTACCCGGATGGCTCAGCAATCATGAACACGCTACAGCAGGTTGCCGGCGCTGTCGGTACCGCACTGTTTGTGGCGCTGTCAGCTGTTATTGCCACTGGCCTGTCCGGCACTGGTGCAGCAGCTCCTGCCGCCGACGACTTGATTCGTGGCTATAGCATTGCGATGTTTACCGCCGCGGGATTTGCCGTGGTGCTAATCTTCCTCACCACGCTGCTCAAGCCGCAGCGGAAGAAGATTGCATTACAGTAGCCCCCCCCCCAAGACCGGGGGGGGAATACCGCCTAAACTAGGCGGCTTGCTCCCGGCCCGGGATTTCCATTGAGGGGGCTGCACTCTTCTGCGCTGGGAAAACTATTTTCCGCCCGTTTCCGCGCGCAGTCCCATGGCAAGAGTTGTTGTCTCTCCAGCCTGAACTCGCAGCAAACCGGTACCGGAGCGTAGCGCATCCGGCGGACATGTCATTGGCTCCACCGCAATCGCATTCCCGTGCCCAGGAAATCCTTCTCGTCGTCCGGCGTCCGCAACATAGACCTGGAAAAACCTGAATTCATCATCGGCCCAGAGCACAGCACCCTTGCCATTTGGCCCAACCAAATGCGCTTCACGACGGCGCGGCGAGTCACTCCCCGCTGTCTCCTCGGCAGCAAAGAAGCAGTGATCCAGCCACAGTCCATCCAGGGATACTCCCTCTCGAAGGCTGGGAACCACCGTCTCGGCTGGCACCGCTGGGCCGGCGGGCAAGTTTCGAATTGGCTCCAGTGGCAGGTTTTTATCAACGGGCAACCGCAGTGTGCAACTGCCGAAGTCAGCGCCCAACGCGCTTAAATAGGGATGCCAGCCCAGACCAAACGGGCACTCCCTATCGCTGCGATTATGCACTGTGAACTCCGCCGATAGGCCATCTGAGGCTGTGACTTGCCAACGCACGGTCAGACCGAGTTCCCAAGGCCAGCCCGGCTGCGGCTCAACTTCCACGCCCAAGGTGACGCTGCTGTCATCAGAATCGACCACAGACCAAACGCGATCTGCAACAAACCCGTGAATAGCATTCGCCCGGGACGGCTCCGAAATATCTAGCCGATGTACTTCCCCATCAAAGATGAATACTCCGTCAGCGACCCTGTTCGGCCACGGAGCCAGGAGCGTACCTGCGGACAACGGTGGATTGAACCCTTTGGGATAGTCAGTCAGCAGTGGCAGGCCACAGTACTCCAGTGATCTCGGACCACCACCGAACTGGGAAATACTTGCGACATAGTCACCGGCCGCAATGTCAATGAATTCATGATCGTGCGCGACAAGTTGCATGCGCAAATCACCTTCCATGTGGGTTCGAAAATTAATCCGTTCGAAACCCGAGATTAACCCAAAACAAAAGCGCGGTTAGGTCAATTTGTGACCTAACCGCGCCATCGCTACACGCGTTGTCGGAGGCTACCTACAGCGCATCCTCCGTCGCCAAGCATTAGTTGTCTTCGACCGGAACCAGCGAGATCTTGCCGCGGTTGTCGATATCAGCGATTTCGACCTGAATCTTGTCGCCGACGTTGATGACATCCTCGACCTTCTCGATGCGCTTGTCGCCACCGAGCTTGGAGATGTGGATCAGACCGTCACGGCCCGGAGTCAGGGAGACGAAAGCACCGAAAGCGACAGTCTTCACGACAGTGCCCAGGTAGCGTTCGCCGACCTTCGGCAGCTGCGGGTTAGCAATGGCATTAATCTGCTCGATTGCAGCGTCCGCGCCCTTACCGGAAGTTGCCGAGACAAATACGGTGCCGTCGTCCTCGATAGAGATATCAGCACCGGTTTCCTCGGTGATACCGTTGATGGTCTTGCCCTTCGGACCGATGAGCTCACCAATCTTCGAAGCCGGAACCTTAACGGTGGTGATCTTCGGAGCGAGACCACTCATCTCGTCCGGAGACTCGATGACCTCAGCCATGGTGGACAGGATGGCCAGACGTGCATCACGAGCCTGGGACAGAGCATCGGCCAGAACCTTCGACGGAATACCGTCGAGCTTGGTGTCCAGCTGCAGTGCGGTAATGAAGTCCGCAGTACCAGCGACCTTGAAGTCCATGTCACCGAATGCGTCTTCGGCACCGAGAATATCGGTCAGTGCGACGAAGCGGTTCTCACCGTCAACCTCGCCGGAAACCAGGCCCATGGCGATACCGGCAACCGGAGCCTTCAGCGGCACACCGGCGTTGTACAGCGACAGAGTCGAAGCACAGACCGAGCCCATGGAGGTCGAACCATTCGATCCAAGAGCCTCGGAGACCTGGCGAATGGTGTACGGGAATTCCTCGCGGGACGGCACGACCGGCAGCAGAGCGCGCTCAGCCAGTGCCCCGTGACCAATCTCGCGGCGCTTCGGAGAGCCAACACGACCGGTCTCGCCGGTGGAGTACGGCGGGAAGTTGTAGTGGTGGATGTAGCGCTTCGAGGTAACAGGAGTCAGCGAGTCAATCTGCTGCTCCATCTTCAGCATGTCCAAAGTGGTGACACCCAGAATCTGGGTCTCGCCGCGCTCAAACAGCGAAGAGCCGTGGGCACGCGGAATCAGACCGACCTCAACGCCCAGGTCACGAATGTCGGTGACACCACGACCATCGATGCGGAAGCCCTCAGCCAGAATCTTCTCACGGACAATCTGCTTCATCACTGCGTTGTATGCAGCGCGAATCTGCTTAGATGCAGCTTGCTCGTCGACATCATCGGAGACGAAGCGCTCCAGCAGCTGCCCCTCGACGTCCTCCATGTACTCATTGGTGGCGTCATCTCGTTCCTGCTTACCCGGGATGGTGAGCAGCTTGACCAGCTTCTTAGCGGACTTCTTCTCGACTGCGTCAAAAATCTCATCGCTGTATGCCGGGAACAGCGGGAACTCCTGCGTTTCCTTCGCTGCGCGCTCAGCCAGACCCTTCTGTGCCTCACACAGAACCTTGATGTGCGGCTTTGCTGCCTCGAGGCCAGCGGCGACGATGTCCTCGGTCGGCGCCGGTGCACCGTCAGCAATACGCTTGACGACGGTCTCCCCTGCTCCGGCCTCCACCATCATGATGGCGACATCTTCGACGTTCTTGCCGCGACGCTTGCGGGTGACGATACGGCCAGCGACGACCATCTCGAACAGAGCCTGCTCGTGCTGCTCCTCGGTCGGGAAAGCGACCCATGCACCCTCTGGGTGCTTGTCATCAGCAACGAGCGCGATGCGGACGCCACCGACAGCGCCGGAAACCGGCAGCCCGGAAAGCTGAGTTGCAGCTGACGCGCCGTTGATTGCGACAACGTCATAACGGTCCTTCGGATCCCAGGACATGACGGTGACGACAACCTGTACCTCGTTGCGAAGGCCCTTGACGAAGGTCGGACGCAGCGGACGGTCAATCAGACGACATGCCAGGATGGCGTCGGTGGACGGGCGGCCCTCACGGCGGAAGAACGAACCCGGAATCTTGCCCGCGGCGTACATACGCTCTTCAACGTCGACGGTCAGCGGAAAGAAATCAAAGCCCTCGCGGGGCTGGTTGGAAGCGGTGACGGTGGACAGGAGCATGGTCTCCTCGTCCAAGTAGGTGGTCACCGAACCATCGGCCTGACGAGCCAGCTGGCCCGTTTCAAAGCGAATGGTGCGGGTGCCGAAATCACCATTGTCGATGGTGGCAACGGCCTCGGTAATACCGAAATCCTCATCAAAGAAAAATTCAACAGCCTTGCTGTTGGCCATAGGTTTCTTACTCCTAGAAATAGCGGCGATCATCGATGTCGCCTGTAAAAGATCGAATGAACTTCGTTTGCGTCACGCATTCTACCAGCTAACGCGGAAAGTTCTCGTATTGGACGGATCGGAGATCTCTCACTGCATCTGGGTTCTTGCACCTACGCGGGGTTCTAGGAGTTTGCGGGGCGGGGGCACTTATCGATGACTTTTCTTGACTCATCGATGGTTTACCGTGTCTTATCGACGAATTACCGTGTCTTATCGATGGGGCCCCGGCACTTATGCGCACGCCTTCGATCAGCCCCTCCACATGTCGATGAGGGATTCACTTGTGGCCACGCTACAGCGCATCGATGAGTGAATACCACAACGACAAGTGATCAAAAAAAGACCCGCCGTGAGCTTCCATCCAATGGAAACCCAAACGGCGGGTCTAAAAAGCTTAAAAGCCTTGAATTAACAGAGCAACTTACACCAATGAAGCTCTGACAAACAAGACATTAGGGAGAACCTTAGCGACGCAGACCCAGGCGCTCGATCAGCTTACGGTAGCGCTCAACGTCGTTGTCCTGCAGGTACTGCAGCAGGCCCTTGCGGCGACCGACCAGCAGCAGCAGACCACGACGAGAATGGTGATCGTGCTTGTGGAACTTCAGGTGCTCGGTCAGCTGACGAATACGTGCGGTCAGCAGTGCAACCTGAGCCTCCGGGGAACCGGTGTCGGTCTCGTGCAGGCCGAACTCCTTGAGAATCTCAGCCTTTTCTGCAGTGTTCAAAGCCATGTAAATCTAACTCCTTGAATCAAATTATGGTCGTTTTTTCAGTCCACATTCTCGGCTTTTCCGGAACCAAACAGCGTCTGGCAGCTGGTTCCTCGCAACTGCTTGTGGACCGCAGTCACAGCCGACGTTTTACTTTAACAGCTAATCGGTCTTAGCCAAAATGGCCTCGGTGTCTGCCACGTCCTGGTTCATCCGGTCAATGAGCTCCTCGACCGAGTCGAACTTCTCCATTCCGCGAATCCGGTCGACAAACTCAACCTGCCCGGCGGTGCCGTAGAGGTCCGCATGACGGTCAATCACGTAGGCCTCGACCGTTCGATCAGTGTCTCCAAAGGTCACATTAGTGCCCACCGACACGGCCGCTGGGTAGCGCACCCCAAACTCGATATCGCCCTTCGGGTCCGGCTCCGGGCGGGCTGCCGTCGGCTGAACCGTGAACCATGCCGCGTAGACACCATCAGCCGGGATTGCCAGGCCCTCAGCGAAGTCAATATTGGCGGTCGGAAAGCCCAGCTGCGCTCCTCCACGCCCCTGACCTGGAAGAACATCACCATCGACACGGTAGAAGTACCCGAGACACGAGGCGGCTGCGGACACCGCACCGTCGGCAAGCAAACCGCGAATACGTGTCGACGAAACACGTTCGGTCGAGTCCGCGGCAGTGACGTCGAGAAGGTCGACGATGGTGACGTCGACCCCACACTTACAGCCGTGCTCCGGCATAGTCTCGGCGGTACCTGCGGCCTTCTGCCCATAGGTGAAGTTCTGGCCAACGAAGACGGCCTGTGCATTCAGCTTGTCGCGGACAACGGTGCGTACAAAGTCTTCTGCGGGGATGCTGGAGAAGTTCTTGTCGAAAGGCACGACAAGCATGGCATCGATTCCCTCCGCTTCTGCCAGCTCGGCGCGACGGGACACGGTGGACAGTGCCGGCGGCACCTTATCCGGGGCAAACAGCGCTACGGGATTGGGATCGAAAGTCATCAACAGCGACTTCACGCCACGAGCGCGAGCGTCACTGACCGCAGCAGCTATCAGGCGCTTATGCCCAAGATGAATACCATCGAACACTCCGATGGTTACGACCGTGTCCCCCAGGTCTTCGGGTGCATTGTCCAAGCCATACCAAATCTCCACAAAGAGCCAGTGTAACTGGTCACCGTTTAACACACCGCATATAGCGCAACATAGGATTGCGTCTATGACCGACTTCGATCCGATTGCAGACTCCGGCATTGTTATCGTCGACAAGCCCCAAGGCTGGACAAGCCACGATGTAGTGGGCAAACTCCGTCGCATCTTCCGCACCAAGAAGGTCGGCCACTCCGGTACCCTCGACCCAATGGCCACCGGTGTGCTCGTCCTCGGCATCGGCCGCGGCACCCGTTTCCTGCCACATGTCCACGCCGACACGAAGTCCTACCAAGCCACCATTCGACTCGGCGCTGCCACGCTTACCGACGACGCCGAAGGCGAGTTGCTCTCCGAATCCTCGGCGGCATCGGTGACTGATGAAATGGTTCGAGCGGAAATTGCGAAGTTCACCGGCACAATCATGCAAAAACCCGCGGCGGTATCAGCGGTGAAGATTGACGGTGTCCGCGCCTACGAGCGCATCCGCCGTGGTGAGAAGGTCGATATCCCTGCGCGCCCAGTGACGATCACCCGCTATGAGGTTCTGGACATCCGCCACGACTCCGATCCTTCGCGCCCCGGGGAGTGCATCGATATCGACGTGGAGGTCGACTGCTCTGCCGGCACTTTCATCCGCGCCCTAGCTCGTGACTTGGGGGATGCACTGAGAGTCGGTGGTCATCTCACTGCTCTGCGGCGTACTGCCGCCGGCGTTTTCACTATTGATGAGGCGTTGACTATCGACGAGCTCACGGCGAAGGCCGAGCAGTTCGACACCGCCCATCCAGAAATTGCGGAGATGCGACGCCCAGTCCCGGAGCGCGCCGCTTCCTTGCTGCCGATGAGTCTGGACGAGGCCTGCCTGCGTTGCTTTGATACCCGCGAAATTACTGAACAGCAGGCGGCTGATTTGGCTCAGGGCAAGTGGCTGGAGCCGATCGGAAAACCTGGAGTCTATGCGGCGGTGTCACCAACGGGAAAGGTTCCGGCGCTGCTCACAGAATCTGGCAAACGGGCTAAGACGGTCTTCGTGGTGCGCCCGGCCACGCTGTGACTACCTCTCAAGGATTTTAAGACTGCTCGAGCCACACCGCGGTTGCAACGATGCCTGCACCGCGAGCCCAGAAGCCTTTTACTCCGCAGAAGGCGTCGGGAATCTCACGGTGAAACGTTAGCTGTAAAGGTCCGCCTGTGAGTCCTCGGGAAAAACCTCGCACTGCTATCCGTTTCTTTCGCAGTTGGACGGAGACTTCGTCGAAGTCTAGCCACTGCCCGACTATCGGCTCCCAGAGTTTGTACATTGATTCCTTGGCGCTAAATTGCACCAGCGGGTCAAGGCGTGCTTCGTCAGTGCGCAAGACTGCCTCGATGATTCCTAACTCTAGAGTCTGCTCGACCTCGACATCGATGCCAATCCCCTGCAGCTGTTCAGCGCTCGCGGACACGGCTGCCACGGCCCCGTCGCAATGGCTAATTGACCCCACGACTCCTCGCGGCCACAGCGGCGCTCCGGTGGTCGACATGCCAATCCCATGTGGGGCAGGCTCTCCTAGCCGTTGCACCGCCTCATGCGCAGCGAGGCGCCCTCGGGTGAAATCGCGGATTCGAACAGGTGCTGCACCATCAGACAGCCTGAACTCAGCGCTACGGAGCTGCTGCAATTCCGCATCACTAAACGGACGCTCGGCATTGGAGTCAATAACTAGCCGGCTACGGGCGGGCAAATGCCTGGCCAGGTACTCCTGGACGTCGACAAGCACACTCATGCGCTGATGCCGTACCATTTCTCTCCACGGAAACGGGTAGCGACAAAGATGAGTCGCAGAATCATGAAGGCCAAGAGACCGCACCACACGCCGGTCAGCCCCCAGCCAAATGCCTGCGCCAGCCAGACCGGTGGGAGGAAACCGCACAAGACCGCGCTAACGGTGGCGTTACGGAGGAAGGCTGCGTCGCCGGCGCCGAGCAAAACGCCATCGAGCGCAAAGACGACACCGCCGATAGGAATCATTGCGACAAGAATCCACCATGGCCCTGCGGTGACTGCGTCAATCACGCCTGTGGCGTCGGTAAAAATGCGGACGATGCTGGCATTACCCACTGCGAAGACAACCGCTAGGCCGAGGGCAATGACGCTTGACCAGACAGTAACTCGCTTGCCAGTCCAGCGGGCAACAGACGTGGAGCTACCTCCCAACGCTGCACCGACGAGCGTCTGTGCAGCAATGGCTAGCGAGTCGAGCACCAACGAGATCAGGTTCCACAGTTGCAGCATGACCTGGTGTCCACCGAGCGTGGTCGGCCCAACGCGGCCAGCAACCGCTGCGGCAGAGAGGAACGCTACCTGGAAGGACAAGGAGCGAACGATGAGATCGCGGCCGAGGACCAGCTGGCTTTTGATAATGGCGCCATTCGGGCGCATGGAGAGCTTGCGGCTAGAGCACTCTTTGAAAAGACGGCGGAGGAACAGCCCGCCGGTAATCAATTCGCCGAAAAGAACGGCCATCGCAGAGCCCTCGAGACCGAAGGCGCGGACCAGCGGCACAATCACAATGGCGGCCGGAACAAGGCCTGAGAGCACATATAGCAGCGGCGCGCGGGTGTTTTGGATACCGCGCAACCAACCATTTCCAGCCTGCGCAATCAACGTCAGCGGAATGGCGAAGGCAGCAACTCGCAACCACTGCCCGGCATCATGAGCGACCTCCGGATGAGGAGCTAACCAACCGGTAAATACTGGTGCCAACCCCACGATGATGGCAAAGAGGCTAAGGCCCACAAAGATGGCGACCCACGTCGCTTGCAATCCCTCTTCAACCGCCTCGTCCACGTTGCCCCTGCCAAAGGCTCGCGCTGATCGGGCGGTCGTGCCGTAAGCCAAGAAAGTGAGCTGCGTAGTTACCACGGAAAATACCGTCGAACCAGCGGCAAGCGCCGCAAGCTGGACAGCTCCAAGCCGACCAATGACAGCCGTATCCAGCAGCACATAGAGTGCGGGCGCGGCAAGAACACCCAACGCTGGCAGCGCCAGCGAAACGATTGCGCGAAGGCTGACATCTGACTTCGCACTGTGCCCGGTTCGCTCTATGCCAGTTTGCTCAATCTCAGTGCGCTCCTGAGTTTCTCGCGAGTCCGACAATCCCCTAGGCCTCGCTCGTGCCTCGGCGTGCCTGGGCTGCGACATCGCTGGTGTCCAGGATGGCCTGCAGCAGCTCATCCTTGCTGCACTCCCGAGTCAGACCGGCGGCACGCTCGTGGCCACCGCCGCCAATTTCCAGGGCGACCTGGGAGACATCGACAAGCTCGCGAGAACGCAGCGAGACGGCCCACTGGTTTGGCTCATACTCCTTAAGCACGGCACAGACGTCGGCCGCATTAGTCGTACGCACAATGTCCACGACCGATTCAATCTCATCGTGGCCAACTTCGGCGGTCTGGTCGTGCTCAATGACGACGTGGATTAGGCCAGCGCCGTCGCCCCACTCGGGCACCAATGTCGCGGTGGAAAGCACCTTGCCCAGGAATGGAAGGTAGGAAAACGGATGTTCTTCCAGCAGCTGTGCACCAATCGTGCGCGGATTGAGCCCCTTATCCAGCAGGCGCGCCGCTGCAGTGTGCATGCGGGAATGGCCGAACTGGAACGATGCGGTGTCCGTCAACAGCCCTGCATAGAGAGCATGAGCCATCGGCGTGGTCAGCTTGATACCCCAGACACCAAAGAAGTCCAGGAGCACCATGGTCGAGGACTCTGCGCGTTCGTCAACCATGTTGACGGACCCAAAGCGAGTGTTGGTCGCGTGATGGTCAACATTGATAACGCGGTCGGAGGCCATCACGCGATCTTCCAGCGCACCGAGGCGCCCCGGGCTTGCGCAGTCGACAGTCACCCACGTGTCAATGTCTTCATCCAAGTCCGTGTACTCGACAAATCGCTCCCATCCGGGGATGGTCAGCAGCGACTTGGCTGGCAAATCGCTCTCACCGTAGCTGGCTACAGCCGAAATGCCACGTTGTACAAGAGCCATGACCATCGCAGATGCGGCACCAATCGCATCCGCATCGGGGTGAACATGGGCAATGACGCCGACCTTCTTGGCGTCGGCAAGCATATCCTGCATCTGCTGAATCGGCTTGGACATGCGGCGATTAATCGCCTGGGAAAGCTGGTGAGCTGCCTGCTCCTGAGCCTGCGGAGAAGTGGTCACGTGGGTGCCCCTTTCATCGATAGATGTGGCCGGTGGAGAGTTTTACTCCTCGTCGCGGTATGGGTTGGCATCGCCTGCGGGCTTTGCGTTTCTAGCCTGCTCAGCCAATTCCGCGTCGCGCGCGCGAGTCTTATCGAGCAGCTCCTCAAGGTGCGCGGAAATCTCCGGCACGGTGTCAACCTCAAAAGCCAGCGTCGGTGTGTAGCGCACACCGGTGCCACGACCGACCAGGGAACGCAGCTGCCCCTTCGCCTTTTCCAGCGCTGCTGCTGCCGACTCGTAGTCCGGTTCCTCGTCGAGCGTACGTCCGCGCACAGTGTAGAAAACTGTGGCGTCGTGCAAATCGCCGGTGACGCGGCAGTCGGTGATAGTCACAAACTCCAGCCGCCGGTCCTTAATCTCACGCTCAATTGCGCTGGCGACAATCTCCTGAATACGCTTGGACAGCCTGCGCGCGCGTGCTGGATCTGCCATTTTTGGCTACTCCCTATCTATCTCTACCTGTGCGTAACGATTCGTAGCTAGACCCCATTTAGCGTGGGGCCTGAAGTGCCCCTTCGCTGACAAAGACCCATTTGGGATCCGGCAAAACGGTTCAATACAAAGGACTGCTAATACTAACACGCAAAACACTACTCAACTTCGAACCGCATGTTTCGCGACTTCGCCCGCACCCGTTTACCGAGTGCAGCCAATTGCTTCGCCGCACGCTCGCCCTTTGTTATTAACCCATTAATCATCACGACAACACTGCCACCACCATCGATGTCATCGACGGCATGGGGAGTCGCTACTACGGAATTGCGCAGCTGAAACGCAGCCTACCCGTACGCTCTTAACGGCGCTCCACGAAGTTGTACATCGGTAACCCATTAACATGAGAGCAGTCAGGCAGTGAATCCATCACACTGTCCTGCAATGGTGTTTCTCCCTCGATGCCGAAAATCCATTTAACCGCAGCATTGCCTAAATCCAGCGGATGGAAAAGGTAACTTACCTCACCATTTTTATCCTTGGGCGCCGCGCTGCCATGGGTTTGTTCCCATTCAGCCACATCCGTCGGATGTAGTACCTCGACGTGTTCACCGTTAGCGAACGGTACCTCGAAATCCAACAGTCGTCCAGAGCTGAAAAACCGCTGCATGTCAAAATCATAGTCTTCGCAGCTTGCTGCTAATTCCCTGGTAGGAGTCTTGTAGTGGCAGAAATCGACAACACTATTGATGCACAGTGACCAACTCTCGCGAGGATCGTTCGCCAACGCTGGGTCCTCAATAAGGTCGTATACGTCGTCGGTCCCGAAAAGCAGCGTTGGCCCAAACGCTACCGCGTGGAAGTACCAATTATGACCATCCTCAATGGTTTCTTCGGAATCAAAGGCGAATTTCCCTGGCCAAATCTTGTCCAATTGCGCAAGAGTCTCCTCTGCGCTCGCAGGAGGATAATTCAAAATATTCGTTCGCGGCAGTTCATCTGAGAGTGCAAAGAGATTAGTTTTGAAGCCCATAACGAACACGATACGCAAAAAGGCGCTCCCCGAAGGGAGCGCCTTATCAAAGTTCACGCAGTGTTTAGCTTACGTTGCTACGTGCGCGGAACCTCGACCATCTCGTAGACCTCGATAACGTCGTCCACCTGGATGTCCGGGTAAGACAGCACCATACCGCACTCGTAACCGGCTGCGACCTCGGTAGCATCGTCCTTCTCTCGCTTCAGCGACTCGATAGTCGCCGAATCCGTAATGACGTTGCCGTCACGAACCAGGCGAGCCTTCGCGTTGCGGCGGACCTTGCCGGACTCGACCATACAGCCGGCGATGAGGCCAACTGCGGAGGACTTGAAGATGGCGCGAATCTCTGCACGACCAATCTCCTTCTCCTCGTAGACCGGCTTGAGCATGCCCTTCAGAGCAGCCTCAACATCCTCGATAGCACGGTAAATCACCGTGTAGTAGCGGATGTCAACGCCCTCAGCGTTGGCAACCTCTGTGGCCTTACCCTCGGAGCGAACGTTGAAGCCGATGATGACGGCGTCAGACGCAGCAGCCAGCGTGACGTTGGTCTGAGTAACAGCACCGACACCACGGTCGATGATGTTCAGTGCGACCTCGTCGTCGACCTCGATCTTGAGCAGGGCTTCTTCCAGTGCCTCGACGGTACCGGCGTTGTCGCCCTTCAGGATCAGGTTGAGGGTGTTGGTCTCCTTCAGGATCTCGTCCAGGTTCTCCAGGGAGACGCGCTTGCGACGACGTGCTTGCAGCGCATTACGACGACGTGCGTCGCGGCGGTCTGCAATCTGGCGGGCCGTACGATCCTCGTCAACAACCAGGAGGTTGTCACCAGCACCCGGTACGGAGGTCAGGCCGAGCACCTGAACCGGACGGGAAGGACCGGCCTCATCGACGTCGTTGCCGTACTCATCGACCATGCGGCGAACACGACCATATGCGTCACCGACAACGATGGAATCACCGACGCGCAACGTACCGCGCTGAACGATAACGGTTGCCACCGGACCACGGCCACGGTCAAGGTGAGCCTCAATGGCGACACCCTGAGCGTCCATATCCGGATTGGCGCGCAGATCCAGCGAAGCATCGGCAGTCAACAGCACTGCTTCGAGAAGCTGATCGATGTTGAGACCTTGCTTAGCGGAGATATCGACGAACATAGTGTCGCCGCCCCACTCTTCGTCAGTGAGACCGTATTCAGTCAGCTGACCACGAATTTTCTGCGGATCTGCAGTTTCTTTATCAATCTTGTTGACTGCAACGACAATCGGCACATCAGCGGCCTTGGCGTGGTTAATAGCCTCAACCGTCTGCGGCATGACGCCGTCATCAGCTGCAACAACCAGAATCGCGATATCGGTCGACTTGGCACCACGAGCACGCATGGCGGTAAACGCCTCGTGACCCGGGGTATCCAAGAAGGTAACCTTGCGCTTCTCACCGTCGAGCTCCACCGGCACCTGGTAGGCACCGATGTGCTGGGTAATACCACCGGACTCGTGGCCACCGACGTTGGCCTTACGAATCGTGTCCAACAGGCGCGTCTTACCGTGGTCGACGTGACCCATCACAGTTACCACTGGCGGGCGCTGCTCCAGGTCCTCATCGTCGCCCTCGTCCTCACCGAACTGGAGGTCGAAGGACTCGAGGAGCTCGCGGTCCTCATCCTCAGGCGAGACGACCTGGACCTTGTAATCCATCTCGTCGCCGAGCAGCTGCAGGGTCTCGTCGGAGACCGATGCAGTTGCCGTCACCATTTCGCCGAGGTTGAACAACGCCTGGACCAGCGATGCTGCATCGGCGTTAATCTTCTCAGCGAAGTCAGACAGGGATGCACCACGTGCGAGGCGAATGGTCGTGCCCTTACCGTTGGGCAGCTTAACGCCGCCTACCACGGATGGTGCCTGCATTGCCTCGTACTCGTTGCGCTTCTGACGCTTCGACTTACGTCCGCGACGCGGGGCGCCTCCTGGTCGCCCGAATGCACCTGCAGTTCCACCGCGACGTCCGCCGCGACCACCGCGCGGTCCGCCACCCGGGCCACCCGGGCCGCGACCACGGCCGCCGAAGCCACCGCCACCGCCACCGCGGCTTGCCTTTGCAGGCATCTGCCCCGGGTTCGGGTGCGAAGGCATCATTGCCGGAGTCGGACGATTGCCGCTCGGCTTATTACCGCGGCCCTGTCCACCCTGCGGGCGAGGGCCACCCTGGCGTGCTCCCGGTTTCGGGCCCGGACGGCCGTTTCCACCCTGCGGGCGAGGGCCACCCTGGCGTGCTCCCGGCTTCGGGCCCGGACGGCCGTTTCCACCCTGCGGACGCGGCATGTTGGACGGCCGCGGTGCCGGACGGGAGGATCCGCCGGTCGAGAATGGGTTGTTCGCCACACGCGGTGCGCGTGCGCCTGGCTTCGGCCCTGGCTTCGGGCCAGCAGGCTTCGGCGGGCGTGGCATTTCTTGTCCCGGCTTCGGCGAACGGGACGGTGCAGCTGGCTTGGCACCCGGCTTTGCCGCCGCTGGTGCAGCAGGCTTAGCGCCTGGTTTTGCAGCTGGCTTGGCACCCGACTTAGCAGCAGCCTTGGTAGTTGGGGCCTGGGCAGACGCGTCAGCACCTGCGCCAGCATTCTTCTCTTCGTAGACCTTCTTCATCTTCCTGACGACGGGTGGTTCCACCGTCGAAGAAGCGGTCTTAACAAACTCGCCCTGAGCCTTCAGCTCGGCGAGTAGTTCTTTGCTGGTGACCCCGAGCTGCTTAGCGAGCTCATGGACACGTAGCTTTCCGGACACTGCTCTCCTCACTAGTGGGGGCCGAGCAGCGCCCGATGGCGGATTTGTCCGCGCACCGAGAGCGCCTGCAGGGCTCCCTCTTATCTGTTGCCGTTCATCGCTGATGCTTCATCGTGTGCTCATCAGTGTTCAGGTCTTTCTGTTGTCATTTTTCCTGCCTCCCTGCTTAGCGACACGCACATCGTCAGCGGGGGCGAAACCCTCCGCCGCTTCGTAGTGCGTGGCGATAAACTGTTTAACCGGAAACGCATCTACCTGCGTAGATACCTTCAGTGCGCGGCCAAATGCACGGCGCTTGTCGGCGATCTCCCAAGCCTTTAGTGTTGGGGTGATCCAGGCACCTCGCCCCTGCATCCGACGATGCGGATCAGCAACGACGGCTACTGAGCCATCTGAACGGGTGGTGGCGACAATGCGTAGCAGCTCCGAGCAATTGTGGCGCTGCTTAGTTGCAATACAGGTACGTGTGGGTGCAGGCGTATGAGTTGTCGAATTCGGGTTTAGCACCCGCGAAGTCGTCATACTCCTGACGCACCCACCTTCCTGCTAAGAAATTCAGCGCGAAAATTCGCATAGGAAAATCACGCCTTGTCGTTTGGCCACCTCCCAGCATAACCCGAAAAGGCGGAAAAGTGCCAACCCCCTAGGCACTTTCCCGCCACTTTCGCAACCGCTGGGACGCTGACGTTGTGTCTACTCCGCGTCGGAGTGGATATCGATTCGCCAGCCGGTCAGACGAGCCGCCAGACGGGCATTCTGTCCCTCCTTGCCGATAGCAAGAGAGAGCTGGTAGTCGGGCACCACAACGTGTGCACGGCGCTCGTCCATGTCCAGAATCTTGACACTAACTACCTTGGCGGGCGCCAGCGAGTTACCAACGAACTTCGCCGGATCCTCGTCGTAGTCGATGATGTCAATCTTCTCGCCCTTGAGCTCATTCATAATCGAGTTCACACGCTGACCGCGGGGCCCAATGCAGGCGCCCTTAGCGTTGAGGCCCTTGACCGTGGGGCGTACAGCAACCTTGGTGCGGTGACCGGCCTCGCGCGCAATGGAAATCAATTCCACTGCCCCATCGGCAACTTCCGGAACTTCAAGTTCGAAGAGCTTACGAATGAGCTCCGGATGCGTGCGTGACAGGTGAATCGCAACACCGCGCGGTGTCTTGTTCACACCGACGACGTAGCACTTGATGCGGTCACCGTGCTTGAGTTCCTCACCTGGCAGCTGCTCAGCCGGCATCAGAATACCGTCTCGGCCGTTGGCCTCCGAACCGATGTGGACGACGACAATGCCCTTTTCATTGGCATAGACATCGCGCTGGACCACGCCGGAAATGACCTGATTAGACAGGTCTGCGTATTCGTCGAGAACCTTATCGCTCTCCGCATCCCGCAGACGCGAAAGGATGGTCTGACGAACAGCGAATGCAGCGGTACGCTCGAAGTCCTCCGGAGTGTCGTCCCATTCGGAGATGAGATTGCCCTCGTCGTCTCGCTCCTGGGCAAAGACTATGACGTCACCGGTCTCACGGTCGATTTCGACGCGCGCATACTGTGCCGGTGCGGTGGTGTTACGGTAGCTTTCACGCAATGCTCGGGCGACCAGTCCCAGCATTTCGTCGACAGGAATACCCTTTTCCTTTTCCAAGGTTCGCAGGGCAGCTAGTTCAATCTTCACTTGTTATCCTCCAGCCTGGTCAAGGCATCGTCATAGTCTAGTCCCGCAAAATCCTTCTCGGCTGCGGGCGGATTAGAGAATTCAACTTGTACCACTGCACGGGCCACATTGGTTAATTGGACACGCTGGCCAACAGCCTTCAAACGTCCCTTTGGCCCCTTAGAGGTAACGAGAATGATGGATTCTTCATCCGGCGACAGCGCACCAATGCGGGCTGCAATCGCGGAACCGTCGGCAAGCGAAATCTCCGCAATACGACCACGGTTACGACGCCAGTGCCGAGGCTGGGTCAGCGGTGCGTCAATACCAGGAGTGGAAACTTCCAAGGTGTAGCCCTGAGCGCCGAAGTCCGCTTCACCACGTGCCTCCGCGGCATCCAGAGCCGAAGATACTTCATACGTGGCCTGTTCCAGAACATCGAGGTCAGGACGCTCATCTGCGTCAACTAACACAATGACCTGTGACTTTGCGCCGGCGCGAACGACCTTGACATCTTCCACATCCAGGCCGATTTGTGCGAGCGCCGGGCTCACAAACTGTTCAATTTTCTCGGGTGCGGGTATCGCCATAGTCGTAGAGTCTACAGGTCAAGTACTAGGAATTGCGCACCTGGGCGCTTTCCACATACCGCATTGACACAAAGTGCCGCCCGCCGTGGCACCATAGTGAGGTGATTGTTGAACCTCCCTCCCCCAGTTTTGCTTCCGCATCGCATCGCACTCGTACTCTCTCGCGCCGTGGCTTCCTCGCTGCTGCCCTCGCCGTGGGATCACTTCCTGCGCTTTCCGCGTGCTCGCATCTGGTGGCACCGCGCCCCGATTACGCCATTGAGGTTCTCCATGCGCTGGCGGCGCGCGATGCACAGTCGCTTAGCGACGCCAATCCTGACCTCGCAGCGGTGCGCTCCGCGCAGGTTACCGAACTGGATAAGGAAATCACACGCGCCTGCGGCACCCACAAGGACGGTAAACCTGTCGATGAATGTGGCTCGGACGTAGCAGTCCCAGGATCCCTGGTTACCGGTTCCGACGCGAAGCTACTGCTCACGGACTCGCGAAACAATCCCGTACTGACGAATGCCCTGGATTCACGCACTGCATTGCGGGAGGAGCACACTGCGCGCCTCGCCACGGCTGTCGATGGCGGTATCGTCCTCGCTCTGCGTGTTGCGGGCGCTGAGTGGGAGGAGCTTGTCCCATTGATTCCCAGTGACAGGGATGAAATCTCGGGTGCCGAAGAACAGATGACTAAGGCACTGCAAGCCGAATACATGATGATTTACGGTGTCGGCGTAGCCGCACCACGTGTCGGAGGCGATACCACTACTGCACTTTTGGCCCGTGGCGAGCGCCACCGAATTTTGCGCGATCGTGCCCGACTAATTTTGGAGGATTCCGACGTTGAGGTGCCGGAGAGCGCACCTGGCTATATGCCGGAAGGCGCTCCTTCGCCAGATACGGCACCCGTCGATTACATGATTGCATTGGAGCGCTATTGTGCCCAGGCGTGGGAAGACGTATTGCTCGCTGCTAATAACCCTCGGATGCGTATGTTCGCGCTGCAGGCAGCTGGCGTGGCTGCCGCCGGAGCGGCAGCGCTAGGTGGCAACAACTTGGAGCCGTTGCCCGGGCTCTAAGCCTTGCGAACCAGCTCCGCGACGTGAGCTGCAATGCCGTCAGCGGCGACCTCGTCGGTCTCGTTGGTCAGGCGGTTACGCAGCTCCACCTTGCCGTCCGCGTAGCCACGGCCAAAGATGACCACAAACGGCATACCCAGCAGCTCGGCGTCCTTGAACTTCACACCGGGGCTGACCTTCGGACGGTCGTCGAAAAGCACCTCAATGCCCTGCTGGCTGAGGTCTTCCGCCAGCTGTTCAGCGGCCTCAGCTGCTTCGGCGTTCTTGCCGGCCACAGCGATGTGAACCTTGTACGGTGCCGCGGCAACTGGCCACTTGAGGCCCTTTTCATCCAACTGCTGTTCCGCGAGGACAGCGACCAGGCGGGACACGCCAATGCCGTAGGACCCCATCGTCGGACGAGCACGCTTACCGTTGACATCGAGGATGTCGATTTCAAAGGCGTTGGTGTACTTGCGGCCCAACTGGAAAATGTGACCGATCTCGATTCCGCGCTCGATCTTTAGCGTGCCATGCCCCTCCGGAGCCGGGTCGCCGTCACGCACCTCTGCGACATCGCAAATACCATCAATCTGGAAGTCGCGACCAGCGACCACATCGACGATGTGCTTGCCTTCCTCGTTGGCTCCTGTAATCCAATTTGTGCCCTCCGCCACGCGGGGGTCAGCTAGGACCTTCACACCGCGATCGGCGAGCCCCTGCGGGCCGACGTAGCCCTTGATCAGGAAGTCATTGGCTGCGAAGTCCTTGTCCTCCAGCAAGCGCGCCTCACCCGGTTCAAATGCGACTTCAAGACGCTTTTCATCGACCTCACGGTCACCGGGAACCAGGATTGCGGTGAGCTGTTCCGGCAGGGCGTTGCCCTCCTTATCGACCTTCTTCGGGTCGACGGCGACGAGAACGCACTTCAAAGTATCGGCAGCAGTGACCTCGCGTCCGAGGTCCGCACCATTGGCCCAATCAACAAGTGCTGCGATTGTGGTGCAGTTCGGAGACTCGTAAACCTTCGCCTCCGGTTGTCCCTCAATCGGCTGCGGTTCAACTGCCGGAATCTTCACGGCTTCCACATTGGCGGCGTACTCACCGTCGGTGGAGACTACGAAGGAGTCTTCGCCACTTTCGCTAACAGCCAGGAACTCCTCGGAGGCCGAACCGCCCATAGCGCCGGAGGTGGCGTGGCAGATTTCGTACTTAATGCCCAGCCGGTCAAAAATTCGCTGGTAGGCACCGCGGTGCTGCTGATAAGAATTCTCCAGCCCCTCGTCGTCCATGTCGAAGGAATAAGAGTCCTTCATCACGAACTCGCGGCCACGCAGAATACCAGCGCGCGGGCGAGCCTCGTCGCGGTACTTGGTCTGAATCTGAAACAGCGTCGTCGGGAAATCCTTGTAGGAGCTGAAAAGATCCTTGACAGCCAGCGCGAACATCTCTTCGTGCGTCGGCCCCAGCAGGTAGTCCGCGCCCTTGCGATCCTTCAGACGGAACAGCTCGGGGCCGTATTCGGTCCACCGATTCGTCGCCTCGTACGGTTCACGCGGGAGCAGTGCAGGGAATGCCAGCTCCTGTGCGCCAATGCCTTCCATCTCCTCGCGCACAACCTTCTCTACGTTGCGCAGAACCTTCAAGCCCAGTGGCAGCCAGGAGTACACACCAGGGGCAGTTCGCCGGATGTAGCCGGCACGGACGAGCAGCTTGTGGCTAGGGACCTCGGCGTCAGCTGGATCCTCGCGCAGTGTGCGCAGGAACAGCTGGGACATTCGCGTAATCATGAATGCTGATTTTACCCGTCGATCATTCTTCGCAACATGCGGGGCATTACTATGGTGCCCATGCTCGTAGTCCTACCCCCCTCTGAAACCAAAGCCACTGGTGGCAGCCATCCCGCAGTAGACTTTTCCTCGCTGAGCTTCGGCTCCCTCAACCCCATCCGCGAGCGCATTGCAGCCGATCTCGTGGCGCTAAGTGCGAACAGGGAAGCCGCGATGGAAACACTGAAGCTGGGGCCACGGCTTGCTGACGAAGTCACAGCTAATGCCGCGCTCCTAGAGTCGCCGACCATGCCGGCTCTCGAGCGTTATACCGGGGTGCTCTACGACGCACTCTCCCCCAGCGATTTGCCGGAAACCGGCCGTGCTCGACTCGCCATCGGGTCAGCGCTCTTCGGTGTCATTGGCGGGGACGACCTCATCCCCCACTACCGTCTCTCTGGTACGGTCAAGCTCCCCTTCGCGGATCAGCCTGCCGACGCGGCTCCCACAATGAAGCGCCGTTGGGGTACCGCCATCACCGAGGCTCTCAATGATGTCGACTTCCTCATCGACCTTCGTTCCGGCACCTACGCCAATTTGGGCAAAGTCAAGAGCGCGACAACGATGACCGTGCTCACCGCCGAGGGCAAAATCGTCAGCCACTTCAACAAGCACTACAAGGGCCTATTTGCCCGCGCCATCGCCCTTTCCGACACGACACCGACCTCCCCCACAGAGGCCGTCGACATCGCACGCGCCGCAGGATACGACGTCTCGCTTGACGACGACACCCTCATCTTCCGCGTCCCGGAAAACTAAATGTCGTCGTTGTAGCGCTTTCGGCCTGCCACAATGGCGGCAATCAGAGCGATAATAGCGATGAAAATGCTGTCGTATCGCGATCCTTCTCCGCCGAGGAGAAGGAGTCGGAAGATGATCATGGTTCCGAGGTAGAACACCAGGAAGGTCGCAGCGCCCATCCAGATGGCGCTACGCAGCTGATCGTCGGCAAGCAGTCGGGTAACAAGCCCTGCCTTTTGCTGCTCTGGCTCACGCTTCCTCGACTTGTTGTTGCTCAACTTGTTGTTCTTACTCATCGCCCTCATCCAGACCGGCGACTTCACCGATGACGATTACCGCGGGCGGCTTGATTCCCTCTTCGACCATTTTCTCGCCAAGCTCGCCGAGTGTGCAGCGTAGCGACCTCTGATTCGGCAGCGTGCCGTCCTGGATGACCGCAGCCGGAGTCTTCGGGCTGCGGCCGGCCTTCATCAGAGCCTCGGCAATCTTCGGCCCGTTCTTAACTCCCATAATGATGGCAATAGTGCCGTGCATCCGGCCCAGCGCATCCCAATTGACCAGCGATTTCCTGTGCCCCGGTGGGACGTGACCGGACACAACAGTGAATTCATGGTTGACGCCACGCATAGTAACTGGGATGCCAATCGTCCCCGGTACCGCCAGTGCTGAAGTAATACCCGGCACAACACGAACCGGTACCCCAGCCTTCTGTAGCTCCTGAAGCTCTTCAAAACCGCGGCCGAAGATGTACGGATCGCCACCCTTGAGCCGGACCACAAAGTAGCCCTCTCGGGCACGATGAACTAACAGTTCATTGATGCGCTCCTGAGCCATGGCGCGGCCGTAAGGAAGCTTGCCGGCATCAATAATCTCGACATCCGGCTCCAAGTCACCGAGCAGCGACAGTGGACCGAGGTGGTCTGCAACGACAACGTCGGCAAGCCGGAGCAGGCGACGCCCCTCAACGGTAATCAGACCGGGGTCGCCCGGGCCACCACCCACAAGCGCGACCTGACCAGCGAGGTCCCCAGCCCGCGACGCGCGACGGCCGGTCAGCGCCACAGGAGTAAGCGGGCTGGAAGCCCCGGTTTCATCGTCGACGAGAATACCTCGGCGGTGTCCCTCTAGAGTCACCTCACGCAGCAACGCCTCGTCACAGCAGACCATGAGAGCCTTGCCCCAGCTCATCGCCTCGGTAAAGCCGGTGCGGGTCAAAGTAATACGGCCGTCTGCAGCCCAGGCCTCAATCGCAGTTGTTACTTCCCCACCTTCACACACAGTGACATCAGCGCCAGAGTCCAACAGCCGAGGAATCACGCGCTCTGCAGCCGTGGAACCGCCAATCACCAACACACCGTAGTCTTTGAGAAGCAAACTCATAGCTAACACTTTACCCGGCGCACGAAGCGACAAAGCGACTGACGTTCCCCGGCGCACCCGCCGGATGAACATGCAGGTAACCGGCATGAATCCGCCCAGACTCGGAAACGAAGCCGTCGCGAACTGTTTCGCCTTGATATCCACGCCAACCCCAGGCTGGTTGCCACCCGGCCGCAGCAGCGACACTTGCGGTGTCATCGGTGAGGGCTGTCTTGTGAAACTCGTGACCGCGCACGCGCGTTCCTACCGGGCACAGCGCAGAATCAGTCAGCGCCACAGCCTCCCGGTACCCCAGCTTCAACCGTGCCATGTGCGCTCGCCCCGGGATGATGCCACACATACGGCGCCCACCGAGATCTTCAAGCAGCCAGAGCAGCCCCGCGCATTCGCCGTGAATCAGCGCACCATCATCGGCAGCCTGACGTAGATCGCGGCGAATGTCATCACGAATAGATAGCGCGTCGGCATGCTCTTCTGGGAATCCACCGGGCACGATGTAGCCTTCGGCTTCCGGCAGTTCGTCAACCAATGGGTCGAAATCCACGACCTCGGCTCCAGCGGCCTGCAATAGCTCACGGTGCTCTGCATAGGTAAACGAGAACGCAGGACCCGCCGCGACCGCTACACGCACGCGGCGCTGAGTAGCCAGCGGTACAACGAACTGTGCGGGGTTCCATGGTTCAGCTGGATAGGGCTGCCGGGCAAGCTGGATAATCCGGTCTATGTCGATGTAGGTCTCCACCAAGTTGGCCATCGATTCAATGACCGCTTCTAGCTGCTCACCCTGCTCGACTGCAGTGACCAGCCCCAAATGCCTGCTGGGCACCTCAATATCAGTCACTCGCGGAATAGCGCCGAGCACCTCGACCCCCATGGTCTCCACAGAACGGGTAATGATGTCCGCATGCCGCGGGCTGCCCACCTGATTAATAATCACGCCACTGACACGGACGTCAGTGCGAAGCGTGGAGAAACCGTGGACAACAGCCGCCGCCGACTGCGACATATGCCGGGCATCAATCACCAACACCACCGGAAGTCCCAACAGTGAGGCAATCTCAGCCGTCGAGCCCTCCACCGATAGCGGGTCGTCACCAATGCGGCCGTCGAAAAGCCCCATAACCCCTTCGACCACCGCAATATCGCTGTCGGCAGCTCCATGTGCGTAGAGCGGCCCAATCATCTCAGGCGCGCACATAAAGGAATCCAGATTGCGGCCGGGACGACCAGCGGCTACCCCGTGATAGCCAGGATCAATATAGTCGGGTCCGACTTTGAAAGGTGCCACCGCGTGACGGCGCGACAGTGCACGCATCAGGCCCGTGGAGATTGTCGTCTTTCCCGTGCCTGATGCTGTCGCCGCGATGACAATTCCAGGCGCTACCACTCGATGCCCTTTTGTCCCTTACGTCCGACATCCATCGGGTGCTTAATCTTGGTCATCTCCGTCACCAGATCCGCGACCTCCACGAGCTTCGGATCCGCATCGCGGCCAGTCATCACCACATGCTGGCGGCCGGGACGGTTCCTCAATGTCTCCACCACATCGTCGACATCAATCCAACCCCACTTGATTGGGTAGGTGAACTCGTCGAGCACGTAGAAGTCGTGCACCTCATTTTCCAGGCGGCGTTTAATCTCCTGCCATCCCTCGGCAGCAGCTGCCGCATGGTCCTCCTCAGTGCCCTGCTTACGCGACCAAGACCAACCTTCTCCCATCTTGTGCCATTCGACCGGGCCGCCTTCCCCCGTGTCGTCGTGAAGCTCGCCCAACCGGCGCATGACAGCTTCCTCGCCAACCTTCCACTTTGCCGACTTTACAAACTGGAAGACACCGATATTCATCCCCTGATTCCACGCGCGCATCGCCATACCGAATGCCGCGGTGGACTTGCCCTTACCTGGGCCCGTATGCACCGCAGTAATCGGAATCATGCGACGCTGCCTGGTGGTCAGTCCATCGTTGGGAATTGATTTGGGGTCAAGCTTTCCTTGTGCCATGGTCTCGATGATAGGCATGGACCACGCCCGCCACGGCTTCGGCATTGAGTTCGGAGAGATTTATGCAGGTCGCACCCAATTCCACGCTGAGTTCCTGTGCCAGCCCCAGCCGCACGCGAGAGCGCTCACAGTCGATAACCACCGTCGCCGCCAACGCTTGACGACGGATCTTTGCGGCCACAGCCCTCGCCTGCTGCAGGCCATTTTTACCCGTTGCTCGGCCGTCGGAGAGCAAGACCATGATTGCGCGCCGTGTGGGCTCCCTATGGGCTTCCCGAACTACCACTTCGTGTGCCTTCAGCAATCCTTCGGCCAATGGAGTTCGGCCACCAGTGCGGACATCTGCGAGGCGACGTACTGCGGTGTCGATAGACTTCGTCGGCGGTAAAACTAATTCGGCGTTATTTCCGCGGAAAGTAATGACAGCGACTTTATCGCGGCTTTGGTAGGCATCACGCAGCAGCGATGTGACCGCGCCGGTGACGGCTGCCAGACGGTCGCGTGCTGCCATGGAACCCGAGGTGTCCACGACAAAGACGACCAGATTGGACTCAGTTCCCTGTCGGATAGCGCCGTGAACGTCCTCTGGTTCCAGAGGGATCATCGAGTCGCCCATCCGGGCGCCACGATTGGCCGCCGCCAACACTGTCGCCGGCACGTGGAGACCATGGCCTCCCCGCTCGGCACCAATGGTGCTGCCCCGCGGGCCAATGGCCTTGGAACGCCGGCCGGAATCCCCTTGGCCGACACCGTCAACGCTGATTTTACGAACGGCGAAAGGGGGCGCCTTCAGCGGCGCGACCTCCCTTCGATCCCGCGGAATTCGACTGTTGCGGCTCCTGAGGCTCGGAGTTGGAGTCGAACTGGGAGGGCTTCTCAGGTTTGACTTCGGGCTGGTCTGAGGTCTCCGAATCCGACTCTGGCTGATTCTGGTCATCTCGGAACTGCTCCTCTGCATCCTGCAGAGCATCGTCGAGCTGTTCCTGGTCCAGTCCTGGTTCATCAAAGGGGTCACGGCGACGACGGTGCGGCAGTGCCATTTCCGCAGCTACCTTAATGTCTTCAGCAGTGATCTCAATTGGATTGCCGGGTGCCGGCTGCGCCGACTCGTCCCCGGCTACTCGCCAGGCAGCGTGAGCGCGGGCGGTACGTGCAATGACGATGTCGGCACGCATCCCGTCCACATCAAAAGCAGCGCACACTGTGGCAATTTGACCAAGAATGTTGGGGGTCAATTCGACGTCGTCAAGCAGTGCGCGCGCGCGATCGATGCGGGCGTGCAGTGCCTCGTCGTCGGCGGCGAACCGCGTGACAAAGCTCTCCGGGTCGGCGTCAAAGTCGAGGCGGCGGGCGACGATTTCCGCGCGGACAGCCGGATCCTTGGATGCGGTGACGTCGATGGCGAGACCAAAGCGGTCGAGAAGCTGGGGACGCAATTCGCCCTCTTCCGGGTTCATCGTGCCGACCAACACGAACCTGGAGGTTGCGGAGTGCGAGATGCCATCGCGTTCAACAACCACGCGACCGGTGGCTGCGGCATCGAGAACGGAGTCAACGAGATGATCCGGCAGCAGGTTGATCTCGTCGACATAGAGAATGCCACCGTCAGCCGCGCTGAGTAGTCCCGGGTTGAACTGTGCGTGTCCGGTAGTCAGGACGGTCTCCACATCGATGGAGCCTACGACTCGATCTTCCGTAGCGCCGAGTGGCAGGTTTACCAACGATCCGCTGAGAAATGGCGCCAACGCGCGGACCGTAGTGGTCTTCGCTGTGCCCTTCTCACCGCGGATGACGACACCACCAATCTCCGGGGATAGCGCGGTCAGAATCAACGCAAGCTGTAGTCGCTGCTGCCCGACGATCGCAGTAAAAGGAAAAGTGGGCTCTGTTTGTGCAGTGGTCGCTGACGTGATTTTTTCCATAAGCACAGTTCTACCCCACTGCGAACGGATGGCTCACAGCGGGGTAGAACAATGTTGGCTTAATTGAACTCTTTGAAGCTCTTCAGCGAGTTACTAGCGCTCCAACTTCAGGGCCTTCTGGGAAGCCTCCCAGACCTCCTTGAACAGAGCCGGGTCATCAGCCAGGTGCGTACCGTAGGACGGGACGAGCTCCTTCAGCTTCGGAGCCCACTTGCCCATGTGGCGACCGAAGCAGCGCTCAATCAGGCTGATCATCACGGCCGGAGCGATGGAAGCGCCCGGGGATGCACCCATCAGGCCGGCAATGGTGCCGTCCCACGAGTTGATGACCGCGGTACCGAACTCGAGGGTACCGAAGACCGGAGCCTTCATCGGCTTAATGACCTGGACGCGCTGACCAGCGACGATCAGCTCCCAGTCCTCTGGGCGAGCGTTCGGGACGTACTCACGCAGGGACTCAATACGTGCGTCGAAGTCCTTCAAAACCTCAGTAATCAGGTACTTGGTCAGCCCCATCTCCTGGACACCAACACCCATCATGGACGGCAGGTTGGCCGGACGCAGGGACTTAATCAGGTCCAGGTTGTTACCGTTCTTGAGGAACTTCATGTTCCAACCGGCGTACGGGCCAAAGAGCAGGCCGCGCTTGCCGTCGATAACACGGGTGTCCAGGTGCGGAACGGACATCGGCGGCGTGCCGACGGAAGCCTTACCGTAGACCTTGGCGTCATGCTTAGCAATGACTTCCTCGTTGGTGCAGCGCAGCCACTGACCGGAGACCGGGAAGCCACCGAAACCGCGAATCTCGTTAATACGAGCCTTCTGCAGCAGCGGCAGTGCGTCACCGCCGGCACCGACGAATACGAAGTTGGCAACCAGGGTGCGAACGTCCTTGGTGTGCAGGTTCTTCACGGTGACGATCCACTTGGAACCGTCGCGCTTCAGACCGGTGACCTCGTGTCCGTAGCGAATCTCAGTACCCATATCGGACAGTGCGGCCAGGTACTGCTTGGTCAGTGCACCGAAGTTAACGTCCGTACCATTCGGGTTACGAATAGCGGAGACCGGCTTGGAGAAGTCACGACCCTCGGACATCAGCGGAAGGTACTCAGCGAAACGGTCCGGATCCTCAATGAGCTCCTGACCGTGGAACAGTGGCTCCTTCTCAAGTGCCTCATAGCGACGACGCATGAACGCCATCTGCTCCGGACCCTGAGCGAAGGTGGTGTGATCAACTGGGTTGATGAATTCCTTCGGGTCAGTCAGGGTGCCGTTTTCAATCAGCGAGGTCCACAGCTGGCGGGAAACCTGGAACTGCTCATTAATGAGCTTAGCCTTGGTGACATCGACCTTGCCGTTCTTCTCCGGCGTGTAGTTCAGCTCACACAGAGCAGAGTGGCCGGTGCCAGCGTTGTTCCACGGGGAGGAAGACTCCTTGGCGGGCTGATCGAGACGCTCGAACAGAACCTGTGACCAGGATGGCTCGAGCTCCTTGAGCAGCACACCCAGCGTCGCACTCATTACACCTGCACCAATGAGGACGACGTCTACCTCGTCGCCACTGGAAGCAGGAAGCTTGTTATCAGCCATTTTGCTGTCAACATCCTTACTAACTTGATTAGTGATTCAAACTAGCGCTCGCTCACATGCGCGCACACAACTAAAGACGCAAAAGAGAGCTACCGTCTCAGTCCATAATCTATTGTGGCACACATTCCCACTACCCCCGGTAATCGGCGCTAGGCTTGACCCTGTGACTACCGATATTCCCGATTTCGTTACCCCCACCTTTAACCCCGATAACCTAGGCGAAGACTACAGCCAACATGTCATCGAACTCGGCCAGGACCCCGACGGTGAGGGATCCGTACACGCGGTATTGGTCCGCTACTGCCCCGACTCGTCGGCAAGCGACTTCCAAAAACGTCCGGCGGTTCTATGGATTCACGGGATGTCGGACTATTTCTTCCAGAAGCACGTAGCGGAACGGTACCACGCCGAAGGCTACGCCTTTTACGCTATTGACCTGCGTAAGTGCGGGCGCGCGCACCAACCTGGGCAGACTTGGCATGGCTGCAGCGATCTGACGAATTACTTCGAGGATCTCAACAGGGCACTCGCAGTGTTAGACCACGCCGGTCATACAACTGTCACTGTTAATGCGCACTC
Source organism: Corynebacterium sp. HFH0082 (assembly GCF_000411235.1). Classification (NCBI taxonomy): domain Bacteria; kingdom Bacillati; phylum Actinomycetota; class Actinomycetes; order Mycobacteriales; family Corynebacteriaceae; genus Corynebacterium; species Corynebacterium sp. HFH0082. The sequence continues at coordinate 1,552,450 of NZ_KE150404.1, read as the reverse complement.
CACTGGTGGTCTCATTGCCGTGCTCTGGCTCGATTGGTTACGAAGCACAGGCGGCCATTGCCCGCAAGCACCCAATATTTCCGTCACGGCTGCCGTCTTGAACTCACCGTGGCTGGCTCTGCACGTTTCCCGGGCAAAGGCTCCCGTGTACTCGCTGGTGACTCGTGTTATGTCGCGGATTCGCCCCAACAGTCTTATTCCAGTGCAGTCTGCGGGCGGCTATGGAAAATCCATTAGCGCCGACCACCAGGGGCGTTGGGAGTACAACCGCACTTTCAAGCCGCTGGCTGGCCATGACAAGAACTGGCGTTGGCTCAATGCCATCATCGTCGGCCAGCAACGTGTCAGCCGCGGTATCGATACCGGCGTGCCGACGCTCGTCCTCCACTCGGACAACTACCTTCTCGGCTCCGACTACACACCGGAGCACAGCCGCGTTGACTCTGTCCTCAACACTGAGCAAATTGCCGATGCCACTGCCCACTTGGGACCGCAGGCTCGCAACGTCGCGATTCCGGGTGCTCTCCATGACGTCTACCTTTCCGCACCCGAAGCACTTGACCGCGCTTTTAATGAGACCTTTCAGTTCCTTGCCACAGTCAATCCAGGAGACAGCTCAAAATAGGAGCACAGAATAGGAACTCGGAATAAATCAGCATTCAGTACGGTTGAACCAAACTAGTTTGACCAGAATGCTAGGAGTGCTTGTGACCACTGAGAATTCGCCTGAGACTACCCCACGCCACTACGACGTCATCATTATCGGAACCGGGTCCGGCAATTCCATTCCAGCCCCAGCCTACGACAATGTCCGTATCGCTCTGGTGGAGGAAGGACGCTTCGGCGGTACTTGCCTCAACGTTGGGTGTATTCCCACCAAGATGTTCGTTCTGGCCGCTGATGCCGCCCGCAACATCCGCGAGGCCAGCCGCCTGGGTGTGCACGGCACCTTCGACTCCGTTGATCTCAAGCAAATCCAGGATCGCGTTTTTGCCCAGCGCGTCGACCAGATTGCCGACGGCGGCGAGGCATACCGCCGCGGGGACGAGACTCCCAATATCGATGTCTACGACCGGCACGCAACGTTCGTCGGCCGCCGCACTATTCGCACTGGCATCGGCGAGGAAACCGTCGACATCACAGCCGACAACATCATCATCGCTGCAGGCTCCCGCCCTCACGTTCCGGGCCTCATCGCAGACTCCGGGGTCGATTACTACACCAACGAGAACATCATGCGCGTCGACAAGCTCCCGCGCGAAATGATCGTCGTCGGCGGCGGCTACATCGCTAGCGAGTTCGCGCACGTCTTCGCCTCCTTCGGTACGAAGGTGCACATGCTGGTGCGCTCCGATGTCATGCTGCGTGGCTCAGACGCCGCTATCTCCGAGCGCTTCCACGAGGTTGCCGCCCGCGACATTGACATCCGCATGAACACCTCCATCACTGAACTCTCCCAGGAGGGCGAGATCGTCACGGCCACGCTTGACGACGGCACGGAGCTCGCAGCCGATGCCCTGCTCGTGGCAACCGGACGCATTCCCAACGGTGACCGTATGGACCTTGCAGCCGGTGGTGTGGAGATGCACGACGATGGTCGCATCAAGGTTGACCAGAACGGCCGCACCTCTGCCGAAGGTGTGTGGGCGCTGGGCGATGTCTCTAGCCCGTACCAGCTGAAGCATATTGCCAACCATGAGGCCAAGGTTGTCTTCCACAACGTGCTGAACCCGTCGGACCTGCGCGAATTTGACCACCGCTACATTCCGTCGGCAGTCTTCTCACATCCGCAGATTGGTCAGGTCGGTATGACCGAGGATGAAGCTCGCGCCTGGGCTGCGGAAAATGGCACGGAGATTACCGTGAAGGTACAGAACTACGGCGATGTCGCCTACGGCTGGGCGCTGGAGGATCGCGACGGCTTCGCTAAACTGATTGCGGACCGCTCCACCGGCCGCCTGCTGGGTGCGCATTTCATCGGCGAGCAGGCTGCCACCCTAGTGCAGCAGTGCATCCAGATGATGAGCTTCGAAATGGATGTGCGCGAAGTTGTCAAGGGCCAGCACTGGATCCACCCAGCACTGCCAGAGCTGATCGAAAACGCGATCCTGGGTCTGGAGTTCGATAACTAGCCCAGCTGTTCAATACCTGTGGCCTGGGCCAATGCGGGCCCAGCCAGGTACTTCTCAACTGCATCGGCCAACAGGTCGACCTGCCGCAGCCGTTCTCCGGAAAACGAAGTATTAGGGCTGACCTCAAAGCCGTCCCGACCGACGGCAACTGCAACTTCCATCAGCAACTCACGGCGCGCCTGATCATTTTCCAGGTAGCCGTGGCGGTGCGTGCCCATCACCATGCCACGCCGCGCCCCTTCTTCAGGCTCAGTGATAAAAGGCGCCTCGCTGCTTCGCACAACCTGTCCATTGTGGACTTCGTAAGAGCCATCCGGGTGGCTCACCAGCGTCTTCGTCCCTGCGAATTCAATGTCGGTATCGAACACGCCAAGCCCGTTCACTGTCCCGGCTACCGACTCCACCGAGTCAGTGATAGTGGTGCAGAGCATTTGGAACCCACCGCAGATGCCAATCAGCGGCAGCCCTCGGGCAGCTCGGTTCTCCAGTACGTCGTCAAGCCCACGCTCGCGCAACCACTTGAGATCGGCGACCGTCGACTTCGTCCCGGGCAACACGACCAGGTCGGCGCGAGCAACGACCGACGGATCGACCGTCCACTGCACGTGTACCCCTGGTTCACAGGCAAGCGCTTCGATATCGGTGGCGTTGGACACGCGAGGCAAGCGAATGGCGGCCACGGACAACGTTTCCGTACCCAGCGGTGCGTTCGCCGGCCCTACCGACGCACCAGCGACTGTGCCGAGCGAATCCTCCGCATCGATCCACAGCCCCGGAATAAAAGGCACTACGCCGAGTACGGGCACGCCGGTGTGCTCGCGCACCACGTCCAATCCCGGTGTCAACAGCGAAACATCGCCCCGGAACTTGTTGACGATAAAACCGGTAATCCGCGCGCGGTCTTCGGGGCTCAAAATTGCATGCGTGCCGACGAAATGTGCAAGCACCCCACCGCGGTCAATGTCACCGGCGACCACAACCGGCAGATCAGCGAGCTCTGCCAACCCCATGTTGGCGATGTCTGACTCTCGCAGATTGACCTCGGCAGGACTACCAGCGCCTTCGCACAAGACGACATCGAACTGCCCCCGCAGCTCTTCCAATGTCTCCGCGACTACCCCGCGCAACGCTTTTCGACGCGACCGGTACGTCAGAGCGCTCACATGCCCATCGGCTTTGCCCTTCACCACCACCTGACTAGTGTGGTCCGAGCCCGGCTTGAGAAGCACCGGGTTAAAGGAGACATCCGGCTCCAGCCCACAGGCGAGCGCCTGCAGAGCCTGCGCGCGCCCAATCTCGCCGCCGTCAAGCGTGACAGCGCAGTTGTTGGACATGTTCTGTGCTTTGAAGGGTGCGACCTTCACGCCGCGGCGCGCGAGCAGCCGACACATGCCGGCGACCAGAACCGACTTACCGGCATCTGAGGTGCAGCCGGCAATCAGAGCTGCAGGGGCCTGCACGGGTTAGGCCTCGGGCTTCCAACCAGTCTGGAACTGGCCTGGCACGTTCTGCTCATCCGGCAGAGTGAGGATTTCATAGCCGTCGGAGGTCACCAACACCGTGTGCTCGAACTGGGCGGTGAACTTGAAGTCATCATTCTGCACAGTCCAGCCATTCTCCCAGATGTGGTACGGCAGCTCACCGAGGTTAATCATCGGCTCGACAGTCAAAGTCATGCCCGGCTCGAAAATGGTGTCCTGGCTCGGCTCATCGTAGTGGAGAACGATCAAACCATTGTGGAACGTGGTACCGACACCGTGACCGGTGAAGTCACGAACGGTGTTGTATCCAAAACGCTTAGCGTAAGACTCGATTACGCGGCCGATGACATTAATCTCACGGCCTGGCTTAATGACCTTAATGCCGCGCATGGTGGCGTTGTAAGTGCGCTCCACCAGCTGACGGTGCTGCTCCGAGACATTGCCCGCGAGGAAAGTCGCGTTGGTGTCACCGTGGACGCCGTTCTTGTATCCGGTGACATCGACATTGACGATATCGCCGTCTTCAATAACCTGAGTATCCGGAATACCGTGGCAGACAATCTCATTAAGAGACACACAGCACGACTTCTCAAAACCGCGATACCCCAGCGTGGACGGGTAGGTGTCGTGATCCAACAGGTACTCGTGCACCACCCGGTCAATCTCATCCGTGGTCACGCCCGGAGTTACGGCCTTGCCGGCCTCCACCAACGCGTTGGCAGCAATGCGAGAGACCTCTCGCATATTTTCAATATCTTCCGGAGTCTGTACCAGCGGCTCGCCGACGCCTTCCTGAACCTCGTCCTTCCAGGCGTACTCCGGCCGTTCAATATGTGCCGGAACAGTGCGAATTGGCGTGGACTTTTGCTGAGTAAGTGGAGAACGCTGAGTCATGGAACATACTCTACCCCTACCCCCGGATTAGCCTTTCGGCCTGTGCCGGTTTCGAAGCCAGAAATGCTCTAGCCCTCGTCTCCTGAACCTTCATCCATGTTTGCGAAGAAGGCATCGGTAATCGCCACCGCATGTTCGGATCCACCACCGCCGACGATGAGCGTGGCGAAGGCCAAGTCATCTCGATAGCCAGTGAACCAAGCGTGCGAGCCGCCTCCATACTCGGCCTCACCGGTCTTGGCGTAGACTTCACCTCGACCAGCAATGGCCGAACCAGTACCAGAGGTCACCACCGCCCGCATGAGTGAGCGAACCTCGTTCAAAACCTCAGGGGGAAGTGGCTTCGATGTCTGCGACTGCCACGTTCCCGCGCTTGGCACGAGTGACGGCGTCGGAGTGCGCCCGGCCGCCACCGTCGCGGAAACCAGCGCCATGCCAAACGGGCTGGCCAAGTCATTGCCCTGTCCATAGCCCGCATCGATACGCTCGACTTCATCACTGCCGTCAGAAACGCTGCCGGTAATAGTGTCGAGGCCCGCGATGTGATAGTTGATGCCGATGCCGAAGTTCTTGGACTCCTCCTTGAACTGCCCTGGTTCCAATTTGTGAGAGATGTTGCCGAACGTGGTGTTGCAAGACCGCGCGAACGCATCGCTCAGCGAGGTATCCCCGACGCCACTTCCGTTGTAGTTGGTAACAATTCGCGGCCCGATCTCCATCGAACCTGGGCACGGCACAGTCGATCCCGCATTTAGCCCCTCGTGCTGCACACCTGCAGCGGCAGTGACAATCTTGTACGTCGATCCCGGCGGGAACTGTCCCATCAGCGCAAGGTCGCCGTCCTTATCCGCTTCCGCCGTCTGGGCTACCGCCAGAATCTTGCCCGTAGACGGCTGCACAGCCACCAGCATTGCCTTCGCATCTTGCCGCGTATCGACTGCCTTCTGCGCTGCGTCCTGCACCTTTTTACTAATCGATGCCTGCACCGCCGGGGCTACATCCGGAGACACCTCATAGAGCGTGCCGACGACTGCTCCGCCCTCGTTGGCCGCCACGATATTCCAGCCATCGGCACCGTGATCACCAGTGTCCACTAGCCTTTCCACGCGGCTCATCAAATCTGGCGCAAACCCCGGGTCGGGTCGCACCATCGCCGCTTCATCGTTAACAGAAATTCCGTCAATATCCGCGAGCTCATCCTTGACTCGCTGTGGCGTGGATTCCGGCAGGACAATCAGCGAAAAGTTACCCTTCCCACCAGCTGCCTGCTCCCCCACTGCTCGGGCGTCGAGCTTCGGACCATCTTCCGGCATTTCATTATTGATGACCGTCGCCGCCCGGTTAATCGACGACTGCACATTCTCCGCCCCATCACGGTTGAGAATTACCCGATGCACAGTCCCTGGCTCGAGCAGGGCCGCACCGTCCGAACCAACCACAGACGGTCGCGGAGCTGCGATAGTGCGCAATTCTGGGTGCTGATTACGCCCCAGCTGTGGATGAAGGGATGCTGGCGACCAGCGCAGTGCCCAATCACGCTGCCCCGACTCAGTCTTGGTCAGCGTGAAAGTGGTGTCATATCCCCAGCGTCGCTGATGCGGCAGCTGCCAATTCATGGTGACTTCGGCCGAGGACTGATTCGAGCTGGTATCGATACCCTCGATTTCATAGTCAAGCCCCTCCGGCTGAAGGCCGTCGGTGGCCGCATTCAGATCCCCCTCAGCGGAATCCGGATGATCGGTCAGCGCCGCCGCCTTAGCGACATCCCCTCCCGCCAGCGCCCCCAGGAATTCCTCTAGCACCTCGCGCCCGGTGTCAGGCCGCGGCGTACACGCGGCGGATGACAACACCAGACCCGTGATTGCCACAGCCGAGATACTGCGAAGCAGGGGCTTGCGGCGCGAAGTTTGTTCCATGTGGGCTGACGTTAGCACCGCTTTGCTTTACGACGACGCTGGCGCGCCGCAACCTGCTATCAGCGGTTCAGCACAATTGGATTGACCACGTCAGCAGCCATAACCAGAACGCCGAAGACCAGCAAAACTGCGGTAAAGGCCATAGTAATTGGCATGAGTTTGGTGTAATCGGCAGGCCCAAGCGCAGGCTTACCGAACGCCTTGCGAATCAGGTCGCGGATGCGCTCATAAATAACAACGGCGATGTGGCCACCGTCGAGTGGCGGCAACGGCACGAGGTTGAACACGGCCAGGAAATAATTGAGGTTTACCAGCAACAGGAAGAATGAAGGCCACTGGTTCATCTCCACCAATTCACCACCGGCACGCGACGCGCCGACGACACTCATTGGGCTGGCCGGGTCACGCTGAGCACCAAAGATAGAGGCGACCACGCCGGGAACCTTCTCCGGGATGGAGAGCAGCCCGTTCCAAACCGCCCCGAAAAGGCTGCCTGTGAAGCTGGCCGCACCGCCGATGGCAGTCACTGCGTTGTACTCGTGAAGGATGGTCTCTGGTCGCTGGAAGGCGATACCAATTGCTGGCTGGTCGATGTCCTGGCCGTCGTTAGTCTTGCGCTTGACGACTTCCGGGGTGACCGTGACCGTCTGGGTGCTGCCATTGCGGTCGATGGTCATTTTGATGTCGCCACCTGCAGAGCTACCGATGAGAGACACAGCCTCGGGGTAGGACGTGATCTTGGTGCCATTGATCTTCTCAATCACATCTCCGGCACGTAGCCCTGCGCGCTCTGCAGGACCGGAACCAGTGCAGGGCTCCAGCGTGCCGTCGGCACGCTGTGCCGGCGAGACGCACTGCACCGCCTGAATGCGTGGCGCCATTTCCTTACCCATGTTGGGCAAACCCCACGTCACGGCAATGAAGTAAAGAATGATGAATCCAACGATGAGGTTCATTGCCACCCCACCGAGCATCACGATAATGCGCTGCCACCACGGCTTCTTGTACATGGCGTAGGGTTCTTCGGCAGGAGCGATGGGATCCATTGCCGTCATGCCTGCGATGTCGCAGAATCCGCCAAAGGGAATTGCCTTTACTCCATACTCGGTGTCATGCCCACCTGCCGCAGCGTGATGCCGCTTGAAGGAAAACAGCGTTGGGCCGAAGCCAATGAAGTATCGACGCACTCGCATTCCACACAGGCGAGCTGCGGTGAGATGGCCCCATTCGTGAAGGGCGATTGTCACCGCGATGCCGATTGCGAAGAGTAAAACTCCAAGAAGAAATGTCACGAGTGCTCACCCTACCCCCACTTTGGGCAAACGAGCACACCGGCGAACAGTTTCCGGCCGGGCTAAGTCCCAATTTCAGCAAGTTCTAAGGTATCCTTACACCCGATACTCAAGATTGTCTGAAAATGCGCTCAGTCGCTTTCAGCAAAACCGCAGATAGACTGAAGTGCATATAGAGTGCAATTCGCCGAAAGTGTTAACAGGAGGACTTTCAAGTGAGCAACCACGAGCCAAAGGAAGAAATTTACCGCGGCGTCAGCACCCTCGACGAGCCGTCGGCGAAGTGGGGCTGGCACGGCATTAGCAAGAGCGCTATGCAGAAGGCCGGCTGGATTTCCGTAATCTTCCTGCTGGGCATGACCATTGGTAACCACAAGGGCAACGTCGAGAACTGGTGGCTGGTCGTCATCGCCGCCCTGATTGCTATTGGCCTGCTGTTGCAGTTGTTCGCCCCGCAGGGTTCTCAGGTTCGCACCGTTACCGGTCACAACAAGCCGGAAGGCCACATTGAGCCGGAGTGGGCACGCGACCAGGTAAACGGCACTGGCGTCTACGCTAACCTGACCGACTCTCAGCTGCGCTCCTGGAACCGCCTGCCGGAAGGCCAGAACCAGTAGAGTTAGCCACTTTTGCTGAAAGTCTGGCCTAACAGCTCTATAGCAACAGCTCTATAGCGCTACAGCGCACAAAAAGATCCGCACCGAATTCGGTGCGGATTTTTTGCTATTTGTCGGCTAAACCTCTTCGGCCGCCAGCTGACCACACGCTGCCGCAATCTCGTTGCCACGGGTATCGCGGACCGTGCACGGTACCCCCTGCGCCTGTACGCGGCGGACGAACTCCTCCTGCTGCTTCTTCGGGGAGGCATCCCACTTCGAACCCGGAGTTGGGTTGAGCGGAATGAGGTTGACGTGGACACGTGAGCCCAGAGCATTATGGAGCTTCTTACCCAACAGGTCTGCACGCCAATCCTGGTCGTTAATATCGCGAATCAAAGCGTACTCAATAGATACGCGACGGCCTGTCTTGTCTGCGTAGTAGCGAGCTGCATCAAGTACCTCGGCCACTGTAAAGCGATTGTTGATCGGTACCAGCTCGTCGCGAAGCTCGTCATCTGGAGTGTGCAGAGACACCGCGAGGGTGACTGACAGGTCCTCGTCGGCAAGCCGTCGGATGTTCGGCGCGAAACCGACCGTAGAGACGGTGACATTGCGCATCGAGATGCCGAATCCCTCCGGCGACGGCCGCGTGATGCGATGGACGGCGGCGAGAACGCGATTGTAGTTCGCGAGCGGCTCACCCATGCCCATGAATACGATGTTGGTCAGGCGACCGCCCTCGGCTGCCATAGTGGCAGCGGCCTCACGAACTTGGTCGACAATCTCCGCGGTGGAGAGATTACGCTGCAGACCGCCTTGACCCGTCGCACAGAATGGGCATGCCATACCGCAGCCGGCCTGTGAGGAAATACAGAGGGTCGCACGCCCCGGGTACTTCATCAGCACGGATTCCAGCAGTGTACCGTCACCTGCACGCCACAGAGTCTTACGGGTTTCGCCGTCGTCACAGGTGATGTGCCGCACGGGGGTCAACAGAGGTGGGAACAGACTGTCTTTGACCTTTTGACGGTCTACTTCCGGCAGATCAGTCATCGTCATAGGGTCAGCCTCAAGACGACCGTAATAGTGCCGGGCAATCTGATCGGCTCGGAAGGCCGGCAGGCCCAGTTCCTTGACCGCAGCCTTCCGTTCCTCAACATCGAGGTCCGCAAAATGGGTCGCGGGCATGCCGCGACGTGGAGCTTTAAGAACGATTGGAAGTGAAGATGCCATGATGGCCCCATTTTCGCATGTAATGACGGTTTTGGCCTAATGAGTGACTAGGCAACCGCAACTAAGTGGACCTTTACAAGTGGTACATACCTGCCAAAACGTGTTGAATGATAGGTATGACTAACGCTAATCAGCCGAATAACGACAGTCCGCTTTTCGACGATGCTCCGTCGTACTCTCCAAATGATTCCGTGGCTCCTGCACCAGAGCAGGACAACCTTCCAGAGCCAGTCGTTGACGCGCCCGCAGAGAAGGACTCCGCACCGGAGCCAGCGCCCGCCCCTGGCCGGCGCAAGGTGAAAAAGACTACCGCGGGCTCGATGTGGGTTGGCCTGGTCATCAGTGCAGTTTTGCTGATCGTACTGCTTGTGTTCATTCTGCAAAATCAGCAGGAGACCGCACTAAACCTGTTCGGCTGGACCTGGAACTTCCCGGTCGGTGTCGGAATGCTGTTCGCTGCTATCCTCGGCGCCCTAATTACCGCGCTAATCGGTGGCTGGCGAATGTTTGATCTGCGCCGCCAGATTCGTAAGGGCGACAACTAAAGCCCGACAATTAAACTAGGCTGAAAAGCTGCAGTATCAGCCACGTCATCGCGGCTGATGGCAGCATGCCATCCAGGCGGTCCATCAGACCGCCGTGGCCCGGCAAAATCGAGGACATATCCTTAATCCCCAGATCGCGTTTGAACTGTGACTCCATCAGATCACCAAGCGTGGCAGAGATAACCAGGGCGATCCCCAGCACAATGCCCTGCCACCACGGCCCCTGCAACATAAAGATCGCACAGAGCGCTCCAGTAATAGTGGCGAGTACGAGAGAGCCGCCGAACCCTTCCCAAGATTTTTTAGGGCTTACCTTCGGAGCCATCGGATGCTTTCCGAACATGACACCGGCGGCATAGCCTCCGACGTCGTTTGAAATAACTCCAATCATGAAGGTCACAATGACTAAACGGGGATCGACTCCCCAGGGATTGTCCATGTGCACCAGCTGCACAGCTAGCGCCGCAAAGAACGGAATCCACATCACCACGAAAACTCCGACTGCAACATCTCGCAGCCAGTTCCGTGGTGCTTCAGCCATCCCGTGCAAAAACAGACGGGTGACTAGTAAAAGCATCAGGGTAACAGTCAGCCCCATGACCAGACCGTCAATCCCCCAGTAGGCGGACAGCCACACCATCAGCTGTCCGCCGAGAATCAGAACCGGACGAGGGACCTGCCAATCGGACTCGCGGAGCCGCTCGCAGACCTCCCAGGTTGCAAGACCAACCGCTGCGGCGACCAGAACGGTCCAGGCGAGCGCCCCCAGCAGCAAGCCGATGATGACGACTGCACCAAGTGCTACGCCCACCGCAATTGCAACCGGCAGGTTACGACCTGCTGAGTTGCGTGGCTTAACAAGCCGTAGCTCGTCTAGAACACGTTCCTTATTGGACGCTGGCTTCGACGTTGGCATTGGCGCCTCAAATCCCCTCTCCCGGTTGAATATGAAGGCCTAAACCTCCATCAGTTCCGCTTCCTTGCGTTCAACCAAGGAGTCCACCTGCTCGACGTAGTTCTTGGTGACCTGGTCCAGCTCCTTTTCGCCTGCCTGCACCTCGTCCTCGCCAGCGTCGCCGTCCTTCTGAATCTTCTTCAGAGTTTCCATGCCCTTACGACGGACATTGCGAATCGCAATCTTGGCGTCTTCGCCCTTCGAACGTGAGACCTTAACCATCTCACGACGACGCTCCTCGGTCAGCTGCGGGATAGTTACGCGCAGGACCTGGCCATCATTAGTCGGGTTCACACCCAGGTCGGAGTTGCGAATCGCGTTTTCAATGTCACCCATGACGCTCAGCTCATACGGCTTAATCAGCAGCATGCGCGGCTCCGGAACCGAAATGGTAGCCATCTGGGTAATCGGAGTCGGAACACCGTAGTACTCCGCAATAACGCCATTGAACATCGCCGGGTTCGCACGACCAGTGCGAATGTGCGTCAGCTCCTCGCGGCAGTGCTCTACGGAGCTACCGTACTTTTCTTCACAGTCAAGCAGGACTTCATCAATCATTGTGTTTTTAACCTCGGGTTTCTTCTCGGGTTCTAGATAGTTCTAGAGCGCTCTGTGGAAAGAACGTATTACGAACAAATTTATCAGCTGTGGACAAGAGTACCGATTTGCTCACCGGCTACCGCGCGCGCAATGTTTCCGTCGGTAAGCAGATTAAACACGAGAATCGGCATGTTGTTGTCCATGCACAGGGAGAAGGCGGTGGCATCAGCAACACGCAGATCCCGTTCCAGAACCTCACGGTGGGTGATGTCGTCGAACAGCTCTGCGTCCGGCACCTCACGTGGGTCGGCCGAGTAGACACCGTCAACGGCCTTGGCCATTAGCAGCACCTCGCAGCCGATCTCCAGGGCGCGCTGGGCGGCGGTGGTGTCGGTGGAGAAGTACGGCATACCCATACCTGCGCCGAAGATGACCACGCGGCCCTTTTCCAGGTGGCGCTTAGCACGCAGCGGCAGGTACGGCTCTGAGACCTGTGCCATGTTGATGGCAGTCTGAACACGGCAGTCCACGCCCTCCTGCTCGAGGAAGTCCTGCAGAGCCAAGCAGTTCATGACCGTGCCCAGCATGCCCATGTAGTCAGAGCGTGCGCGGTCCATGCCGCGCTGCTGAAGCTGTGCGCCACGGAAGAAGTTACCGCCGCCGATGACGACACAGACCTCGACACCCTTTCGGGAAACTTCCGCAATCTGTCGGGCAACGTTTTGCACCACGTCCGGATCAACGCCAACCTTGCCGCCACCGAACATCTCACCACCGAGCTTGAGCATCACACGCTTGAAGCCATTGCGCTCGACAGATTCTGCCATGACCATGCACCTTTCTCACACCGTTTAAAAAGTCGCAGACGAGTCTACCCGGTCACGACAACAAGGCACACTTGACGCTCCGCATTGCCGGCGACATGACAGCAAAATGCCCCACTCGGGTTCCCGAGCGGGGCATTTAAACTAGCTCACAGCTAGAGGCTTACACACATATTACAGCGAATTAGTGCTGGCCAACCTCGAAGCGAACGAAACCGGTCAGGGTAACGCCAGCCTCGTCCATGAGCTGCTTAACGGTCTTCTTGTTGTCAGCGACAGACGGCTGCTCCAGCAGGACGACGTCCTTGTAGAAGCCGTTCAGACGACCCTCGACGATCTTGGCGATAGCCTGCTCCGGCTTGCCCTCTTCGCGGGTAATCTTTTCGTAGACAGCGCGCTCTGCCTCGACGCGGTCGGCCGGGACATCCTCGCGGGACAGGTACTGAGCCTTCAGAGCGGCGACCTGCATAGCTGCTGCGTGAGCAGCCTCTGCAGCGCCCTCTCCCTCACCGGTGTAAGCAACCAGAACACCGACAGCTGCCGGCAGATCTGCTGCACGGCGGTGCAGGTAGACAGCGATGTTGTCGCCCTCGAGAGTAGCGGCACGACGCAGCTCCAGCTTCTCACCGATCTTTGCGGAGAGCTCCTGGGTAGCGTCAGCTGCGGTCTGACCGTCGAGGTCAGCTGCTGCGAGCTCTTCCGGGGAGTTTGCCTTGACTGCTGCGGCAGCGTCGGCGACCTTGTTGGCGAAGTCGATGAACTCCTGGTTCTTGGCAACGAAGTCGGTCTCGGAGTTGACCTCGACCATGGTGTTACCAGAAACAGCAATCAGGCCCTCGGCAGCGGTGCGCTCTGCACGCTTGCCGACGTCCTTTGCGCCCTTAATACGCAGGATCTCGACAGCCTTGTCGAAATCGCCGTCGGTCTCGACGAGTGCGTCCTTACAAGCCTTCATGCCGGAGCCGGTCAGCTCACGGAGCTTCTTGACGTCAGCAGCAGTGAAATTCGCCATGCTGGGCGTTCCTCCTTGTGGTGGTTAGAACTTGTGGTGGTTAGAAAGTTCAGCTTTACTCAGCGGATGCCGTCTCAGTCGCAGTGGAGCCTTCGGCGTCCATCTCTGCAGCCTGGTCGGTGTTCTCAGCGGCGGACTCGATCGGAGCGTCGCCTGCTGCCTCGCGAGCAGCGTTGGCCTCGCGCTCAGCGCGAGCCTTTCGGCCCTCTTCAACAGCGGTGGAGATGATACGGGTCAGCACGGAAGCAGCGCGGATTGCGTCGTCGTTGCCCGGGATCGGGAAGTCAACGTCATCCGGGTCGCAGTTGGTGTCCAGGATGGCAACAACCGGAATGCCCAGCTTCTTAGCTTCGGCGACAGCGATGTGCTCCTTGTTGGTATCAACAATCCACAGTGCGGACGGAACCTTGGACATGTCGCGAATGCCGCCCAGGGTGCGCTCCAGCTTGGTGCGCTCACGGGTCAGCATCAGGATTTCCTTCTTGCCGCGACCCTCGTAGCCGTTCTCAGCAGCGTCCATTGCCTGAAGCTCCTTCAGGCGAGCCAGACGCTTGGAAACGGTGGCGAAGTTGGTCAGCATACCGCCGAGCCAGCGGTGGTTGACGTACGGCATGTCAACGCGCTCTGCCTCGTTCTGAACGGCTTCCTGAGCCTGCTTCTTGGTACCGACGAACAAGATGTTGCCACCGTGAGCGACAGTCTCCTTGACGAACTCGAAAGCCTCGTCGATGTAGGTCAGGGTCTGCTGCAGGTCGATGATGTAGATGCCATTGCGCTCGGTGAAGATGAAACGCTTCATCTTCGGGTTCCAACGACGGGTCTGGTGACCGAAGTGGACACCTGCATCGAGCAGTTCTCGCATGGATACAACAGCCATGTCATATTCAGGGAAGATCCTCACGTCCAGCCTGACTAGGGCTGCGGCTGCTTCCCTTCCTTTCTTATCCGATATAGGTGGTTACAGTTCACGCACAGGCTTTCCCTGTGCCCTAGCGCTCCCCCGCTGCCTCACACCCGACAGATATTCTTGCCGAGCACCCGTGAACCAGCCGGAATGGGTCGCGCGCGTAGTCTTTGTGCTAATGACCGCCCATTAAGGCAGACACCGCGAGCGTCATCTTATCTGATACATCGCGCAGGTCGCAATATCTGACACGCCCTGCTATCCACAGGGCAAAAAGTCATCCACAGCTACAACCGTTTGCAATGCACTGCCGCTTGTCGACGAGTGCAGCGTCCGCCACACTATCGCGCATGACGACCAAGCAGAGGCCCAGGCGCTCGCTAATGCGCACATTAGCGCTATTCGTGCTCGCTGTCGCGCTAACAACACCCCCAAGCCCACCTACAGCTACCGGCGAGCCAATATCCGCCATTGCGCATGCCCTCCCCGTCCACGGCGAAGTGCTACGCGACTATGCCCCACCGGAAAAACGCTGGCAGCCTGGGCATCGCGGAGTAGACCTGAACGCCTCCCCGGGCCAGCCAATCCGCGCCTCAGCTCCCGGTGTGGTGCATTTCGCCGGTTCGATTGCCGGAATGACTTCCGTGTCTATCATGCACGCCGATGGCATCCGCACAACCTATCAGCCCATAGATACCGCACTAGAAAAGGGAGACCACGTGGCCGCTGGCCAGGTGATTGGCCATCTTGTGGTCAATGCCAAACATCCCGAACCGGGCCTGCATTGGGGCGCGCTGCGCGGCAAGGACTATCTCAATCCGCTTGATCTGATCCAGCGGAGGCCAATCGTGCTCAAGCCTGTGCGCAATCAAACAACCCTGCGCAATTAAGCGCGCGGATGTGCCCGCTTATGTACCTCACGGAGGCGATCCGCTGAGACGTGGGTATAAATCTGCGTGGTCGCCAGACTGGAATGGCCGAGCATCTCCTGCACCACCCGCAAGTCAGCGCCACCTTCCACCATGGCCGTGGCCGCAGAGTGCCGGAGAGCATGCGGTGAAACATCAGCCCATTTATGAATAACTCGGCGCGCCTGCCGAGGATTCAACCTGCCTCCACGCACACCGAGAAAAAGCGCATGTTCGGCCTGTGCGGAAGCAGGAAAGTTTCCACGCACCTGGAGCCAACCTTTGAGTGCCGCCTCCGCTGGTGCACCGAAGGGCACGATGCGCTGCTTGTCCCCCTTACCCACTACCGAGATGATATGGCGGGAAAAGTTCACATCAGAGACGTCGGCCTTGCACAGCTCCTCTACACGCATCCCAGTGGCATACAGCAATTCCACGATGGCCAAGTCGCGAGCCGCTACTGCACTGTCCTCGGAGGAGACTTTCTCGATTGCCTCTTCAACCTTCTCCGGCGAGAGCACTTCCGGAAGATGCTGATGCTTCTTCGGCGTTGACAGCCGCAGCGACGGATCAGCGTCGAGAATTTGCCGAGCTACAAGCCAACTACAGAACTGGCGAATGGACGTCGTTAAGCGGGCCAGCGATGCCCGCGCAGCACCCTCCGCGTGCTTCGCGCCGAGGTGCGCGCGGATGACAGGGGTGGAGAGTTCACTGATGTGGTCCAGGCCAGCGAGGAGGGGCATAAGATCGGCTCGATAGGCGCGGACGGTTGCGCCGGAGAGTCTGCGGGAATAAGTCAGCTCATCGAGAAAATCCATGAGTATGGCCTCGATATTGGCGGATAACCCGAAATCCAACTCAGCCCTGTCGTCGTTATCGGTTGCGCGCTTCACGGTTCTGACCTTAGTAGATACACATCGCAAGACCTCACCAGACAGCGGAAAAAGGCAGTGACTCCGACTTTCGCCAGAGCCACTGCCCTATTGCCTCACCCATGTCACAAGCCCGTTTCCGTAACAGTTACTTAGGCTTGCCTTGCCTATATTACTGAGCGTACAAAAAATTGCAATACCTAATTCAAGATTTTTTCGAGATTCTCTGCAGAAGGCTTTACTAGTGCGTCACTAACGCTTCTGTTCCTGGCGCAACCACCCGCCCTCCACCCGATTGGTCAGCCCCTGTCCCTGCAGCTCCAGCAACAAATGTGTCGTAAGCGCCACGGCTAATCCCGCCTGCGCCGCAACTTCTCCCACCGGCGTTGGCTCCGCAGAATTCAGAGAGTCGAAGACAGCGAGCTCATTGCGAGAAAGCTTCTGCACCGCCGACTTTTCCCACAACAATTCAAGCTGAGCGTCCTCATTCACTGTGCCAACTGACCGATACAGCGACCGCACATTGTCGGCACTACACACCAGGACAGCCTCGCCACTGCGGATTAGGTCATGACAGCCAGAGGTAGTTTGCAGCGTCACCGGTCCCGGCACCGCTCCCAAGGGCTTGTTTAACCTCACTGCCCAGTGCGCTGTGTTGCGTGCCCCTGAACGCCAGCCCGCCTCGACGATTGTGGTTGCCCGCGATAGGGCCGCTACCAGCCGATTCCTAGTCAAAAACCGATGCCGCGCAGGTCGCACACCCGGTGGATACTCCGTGACCAGCGCACCCCGCTCTGCAATCCGGTCGAAGAGTTCTGCATGCGCTCGCGGATAGTCAACCCCTACACCACCGGCTCCGACCACAACCGTAGCGCCACCAGCGTCGAGCGCAGCTCGATGCGCCGCGGCATCAATCCCCAACGCACCACCACTGATGACGCTAACCCCCGCATTCGCGAACTGCCCCGCGAATTGGGCCGCCACTTGTGTCCCGTAGCTGCTGGCCATCCGCGTTCCGACAATAGCCACCGCTTCACTGAGCATCTCCCGCAAGTCACGCCCACGCACCCACAGCGCAAGTGGTGGCGCATCGGCGCGGTCACGGACTTCGAGCGTCGTAAAGCAGGACAGCAACTCCCCCGGCCACTCTGGGTGCCCCGGATAGATGAGACGCCACCCCATCGCCGCCGCCGACTCCAAATCGTGGCCGCTCTGGTCAACGTCGGCCCTTGCCTGCGTCGTATTGAGTAGACCTTCCGGCAGCCCGGCGCGAGCCTTGATCCTCTCCGCTACCTCTACCGGCCCAAACTCCGTCACGAGCCGCACAATCTGCGGATGCGTCGCCTCTACCACACGATTCAGGTAAGCCCACGCGTGAATTTCATCCATTTCTCCCCCTTGATAATGGTTCGGTTGTATTAGCTGCTCTCGCGGTCGTGCAGCTGGCAGGCGCGTTGCACATGCTCGAAGGTAAACGCGTCTGCCCCCTCGAGGTCTGCGAGCGTCCACGCGACTGCGATTACTTTGTCCACTCCCCGCTGGGTAATCTCTCCGTTCCTCAACTGGAAGTCCAATAACGCCATCGCCTCTTCGTCCAGGCCCGCATGACGACGGAGAAGCGAGCGTGGCACACTCGCGTTGGTGACGGCTGCTTCATCGGCAAGCCCCAGGGCCTGCCATCGGTGGCAGGCACGGTCACGTGCGGCCTGTACCCGATTGCGAACGGCCGCGGAAGGCTCATTGTGTGCTTTGTTTTTGATGCCCAGCTTGGCCCCGGCAGGACTGAGCGTGACGTTGAGATCCATACGATCGCGTAGCGGGCCCGATAATGCGCGACCATGCTTGGCTCGCTCGGTACTGGAACAAGTGCATTCGCTGGCGTACGCCGCCCCGCACCGACAGGGATTAGTCGCCATGACTAGTTGTGTTCTCGCCGGAAAGGTCACTCGGTGGTGCGTACGCAGGTGGACGACCACCCCGTTTTCCATCGGCATCCGCAACGCATCCAATACCGCCGGGCGCATGAGGGTAATTTCGTCCAAGAAGAGCACCCCATGGTGGGCAAGGCTAATCGCGCCGGGCTTGGGCACAGCACCGCCGCCGACTAGCGCTGCCACAGTCGCGCTGTGATGCGGTGCCACAAACGGCGGATGTTGGACAAGAGTGTCCGTAGTATCCAGTGCTCCGGCCACCGAATGCAGCGCAGTGACCTCCAACTGCTGCCACTTCTGCAATGGCGGCAGAATTGTGGGCAAGCGCTCAGCGAGCATGGACTTCCCAGTTCCCGGAGAACCCTGCATGAACAGATTGTGCCCACCGGCTGCCGCTACCTCGAGCGCGAAGCGGGCGTCAGGTTGGCCATCGACATCGGCCAGGTCTACCGAGAAGGCTTCTTCGCTGGGGTCGTCGTTAAGCGCGGTCGTCAAACCTGAGCCGGTGAGTACCCAGCCCCATAGCTGTGTGAGGTCGGCTGCGGTGCAGACTGCGATGCCGTCGACGAGCGCGGCCTCGGCGGCGTTGGCGGCGGGAACGACAACCCAACGGGCGCCGGCCTCGCGGGCGGCAAGGACCTGCGGCAGCACTCCACGCACCGGGCGAATGGAACCGTCGAGCCCAAGTTCGCCAATGAGAACCGTCGAGCCCAAGTTCGCCAATGAGAACCGTATGGCGGAGACGACCTCGGGCCTCCATGTCATCGCTGGTTGCGATAAGGATGGCGCAGACGATGGCGAGGTCAAAGCTAGTGCCGTGCTTGCGGATATGCGCCGGAGACAGACTCACCACGACCTTTGTCTTCGGCCAGGGCAGCTGCGAGTTAGCAACCGCCGTACGCACGCGATGTTTGGCTTCTCCGACGGCGGCATCGCCGAGCCCACCGATATACATTCCCGGCAAACCACGCCCAACATCGGCTTCCACCTGCACAATAGTTCCTTCAATGCCACTGAGGCTGACTGCAAGAGCTGTACCGACAGTCATCTAGCAGTCCCACATGATCGCGTCGCAGATTGCGGGAATGTATGTAACCGCTACGACTGGAGGACCGGACGAAGGGCTGGACACTGTGACTTCTGCACAGTCGATAACTATGGACTCCAACCAGTAGGTAGAACTTTCTGACAGCCACTGCGCCGCCGCCTTGCGTAAATGACGAAGCTTAGCCGCTGTGATGGCCTCTCTGCCGTCCCCAAACTGACTACTTCGCGAGCTGCGCCGCGTTTTTACTTCCACAAAATGCAGCCTGCCGTTGATGTCTTCAGCAATAAGATCGAGCTCATAGCGCCCGACCCGCTCATTCCGAGCAATAACTTCCCACCCGTAATCCTCCAACATCTCAGCAACGAAATCCTCCCCAAACGCGCCGAGCTGTCTCGTGGTCAGTTCTTCAAAGCTCTGTGTCATAGCCCCCAGTCCCCCTGGTTCCCCGTTGAATTGTGCCTTGGCGGTTCGGAAACACTCTTGCACAGCGGGCATGACAAAGGCCCTCCGATAGATGCTCGGAGGGCCCTAACTGTGGATAATTTTTCGACTGTGGATAACTGTCAGCAGCTTGCCATAACAAGCGATGACAAGCGATGACAACCGACGATAAACTACGGCAGTCGCAAGTCCGGCTTATCCAGTTCCTCGATATTGACATCCTTGAAAGTGATAACGCGCACGTAGCGGACAAACCGAGCCGGGCGATGGACATCCCACACCCACGCATCCGACATCCGCAGCTCGAAATAGACCTCGTTTTCGCTGTTGTGCGGAATCAGCTCCACAGCATTAGCAAGGTAGAACCTGCGCTCCGTCTCAACTACGTAGGAAAACTGACTAACGACATCGCGGAACTCCTTGTACAGGGATAGTTCAACGTCGGCCTCGTAGTTTTCTAGATCTTCTGCGCTCACGACCGCGACGGCTCCTTCGAGTGTTTACATGTTGCTCTTTTTGTACATGTTGGTCTATTCGGGGTGCTCAAGATACTCCGCGTGTGCCAAGCGCACATTGCGGTATGACCACCGATGCTCCGGGGTTGCGCCATGGCGTGAAATCGCTTCCATATGCGATGCCGTGCCGTAGCCCTTATGCCCCGCCAGACCATAGTCCGGATACTTCTCCGATAGGTCAACCATAATGCGGTCGCGGGTGACTTTGGCTAAGACACTCGCAGCAGCAATACATCGGCAGGTGGAATCACCACCAATCACGGGCAAATAGGGTGCGGTGAAGCCAGACACCTTGAGCGCGTCGGTAAGCACGTAGCCAGGGCGCTGCTCCAAACCGGCTACCGCGCGGCGCATTCCAGTGACATTCGCGTCCTGGATGCCGAATTGATCGATGTAGGATGCGGGGATCGTCGTCACGCAGAAAGAGATGGCGAAGCGCTGGATGAGCGGAAAGAGCCGTTCGCGTGCGGCTGGCGTGAGCTTTTTAGAATCGGTGAGCTTATCCAGCTCTGCGATGGGGCGTTCGGGAAGGCAGCAGGCAGCGATAACTATCGGGCCTGCACAGGCGCCGCGGCCAGCCTCGTCGACCCCAGCTACAGGCCCAAGGCCGCGCTTTGCCAGTGCGACCTCCATCGTGCGCGACTGCTTCAACCTCCGCAGTTTCGGCGCCGGCGGCGTGAGCAGACGGTGCTGACTAGTTGTGCTGGATATCCGGATCATCGACGCCACCGATGCGGTTAAACGGCAGGATGATTGCCTGCACCTTGCCGACGACGTTATCCAGAGGCACAGTACCCTGCAGCTCGTCACCCATGTGATAGCGAGAGTCCGCAGAGTTGGTGCGGTTGTCACCCATGACCCACAGATGCCCCTCCGGCACTGTTACCGGCCCGAAGTACGGGCCACCACACTGCTCAGAGCCAAGATTATCCACCACTGGCTTGTCTGCCGGAGTTTTAATGAAATCCTGCTCTGTCATCTTGCCGTCAACCATGATGCCGGGATCTCCTGGGCGACACTGCACAGTCTGCCCACCCGTGGCCATCACACGCTTGACCAACGCATTTTCATCCGGGGCGACAAGGCCAATCCAGGAACCAACCGTCTGCAGCGAGTTCGCCACCGGGTTAGTAGAACGCTGTGACACGTAGTTACTATTCCAGGACTCCGGGCCATTAAAGACGACAACATCGCCGGGCTTGGGATCTGAGAACTGGTAGGAAACCTTATCCACCCAAATGCGGTCACCCGTGCACCCGGCGCATCCGTTGAGCGTCGGCTGCATCGACTCGGATGGAATCACGTAGACGCGGCCGATAAAGGACTGCACACCGGCACTGATGAGCAGGGCAATCACGATAATGATTGGAATCTCGATGTACCACGGAGTGTGCTTTTCAGGCTCCTCGTCGAGTTTCCGGAAGCCTTTCAAGCCTTCAGTACGGTCTTCTTTTTGGCCGTCAGTCTGTTCGCGAGAATCGTCGTCGGTCATGGGAAAAGACTATACGCGATAGAAAAATCCCCACCGAGCTCAACACTCGATGGGGATCATTTTGCGCCAAAAGACTAGCGGCGCTCCTTGATGCGTGCAGCCTTACCGCGCAGGTTGCGCAGGTAGTACAGCTTCGCACGGCGAACGTCGCCCTTGAAGACAACGCGAATCTCGTCGATGTTCGGAGAGTGCACCGGGAAGGTACGCTCAACGCCGATACCGAAGGACATCTTGCGGACGGTGAAGGTCTCGCGCACGCCACCACCCTGACGGCGGATAACGACGCCCTTGAAGACCTGAATACGCTCGGTCTTACCTTCAACGATCTTTACGTCGACCTCGACGGTGTCACCAGCGCGGAACTCCGGAACGTCGTCGCGCAGGTATGCTGCATCAACCTTGTCAAGAATGTTCATGGAAACTTATTCCTTTACTTTTTGCATAGACAGAGGACCCTGGCGGCGCTTTCCCACAGAGGGACGCTCGGCCGGTTCATGCCCGAAACAGGTAAAGCTGCCTATAAAGACAACCTGGAAATTATTACACACCCCCTGGTCAGAAACCAAACCCTTCCATGCTCGGCGGGTCTTGCGGGGCTTCCGGGCCTTCCGGGTCTTGTGGATCTTGCGGGTTGGGAGTATCGACGTCTTCTCCCCTGCGCGCTTCCTCGACCAGCTTCCGCGATTGCTCAATCAGCTCTTGGCGATACTGGTTATATTCTTCCAGCGCTTGAGTCAGTCGCAGGCCCCGCTTGTCAAAGGTGTAGCGTCCGCGCCCGGCGAGCGGCCCATTTTCCAGGCTCACCGCCTTATTGCCCGTGCTTGACGACGTCCACAGTTCCACCCCACCCCGATCACGTGCAACATTCCAAAGACCAGCTGTTTTCATGTTGTGGTGCCGGCGGCAGAGGCAGTGGAGGTTCGGCGTTTCCGTTGCCCCGCCCTCCTCTGGGTGCTCTTTGTCGTACGGCTCAATATGGTCAATGTCGCAGAGCTCCGCGGGTACATCACACCCCGGAAAGCGACACGTTCCGTCCCGACCTTTAACGAAGGCTCTCTGACTTTCGGTTGGGGCGTAGCCCTCCGCGGTTTCGTCGGCAAGCATACGAATATGCGTGACCTTATCAATCCACGCCTGCGTAGCTAACTGCGAGATCCAGCCAACGCCGCCAAGCCAGGCGGTGCGGGGGCGCTCCTCTGTGGCAGGACAGTATAGGTTGAGTACGATTTTTGCCTCGGCGGTGCCGCGGATGAGGTGTGTCAAAGCTTCGACTCGAGTGCAGCCAGCTGAGCTGGAGATGGACTCGAGGGTGGTTTTGAATTCGAGAGCGCGGGTCTTTTCCAGCTCCATAAAAACTTCCGCGAAGTTGTCGCTCTCTTCAAAACCGATACTCTCTCCTACTATTTCGCGTTCTCCTGCAGGAAGCAGCGGATCGACATCACCCGGAAGGTTTTTGGGGCGAAGCTGAGGTTCAATTTCTTCGATAACCCGTTGCAGGAATTTATGTAGGCTGCGAACTCCCCGGAGTGCCTCGCCATGCTTTCGGGGAATGACAAAGCGGGCAATTTCTTCTTCAACAGCTGCACGCACCTCTGGGTCGTGGAGCGGCGCTGTCGCGCGAGCAATGGTGATCAAATGCGCAAAGGGCAAATGAGCTCGAGCTTTAATAAAGGCACCCAGCCGAGGCATGCGCGCTAACTGAATGCCGACCTCTACATACTCGAGCGCTTTACCGCGGGAAATACCCAACTCGGGCGCGATTTCAGCAATGTATGCATCCACATCAATCTCAAGCGACTTCGGCGTGCAACCGCAAGCTATACCCAGTTCCAAGCGGTTGCGTTGGATACCCGCCACCGCCAACTG
Organism: Corynebacterium sp. HFH0082; assembly: GCF_000411235.1. NCBI lineage: Bacteria > Bacillati > Actinomycetota > Actinomycetes > Mycobacteriales > Corynebacteriaceae > Corynebacterium > Corynebacterium sp. HFH0082. Next base: position 1,529,050 of record NZ_KE150404.1, on the reverse strand, counting down.
GTTCGTGGATGACTCGTGGAAAAACTGCGGCGCTTCAGGCAGCAGAGCCGCTTGGTAAACATCGGACGGTTGTTTGGCCGGACTATCTTTTTCAGACATTGTTCCCCCAAAGCCCCAACCCCGCTCAGTGTCGATGACGAGTGAATACCACTAGCTCAACGCCAAGAAGAGAAGCTCAAGCACTTTGTTCTTGATACCCCCATTCTAGCACCCTTGTTCGATTGTGCAACCCCTTTAATAAAACTTTTTCGCTTGTATTTTCGAGTGTGTTATTGAGTGCGTTATTAAATCTCGCGAGGTGCATATTCTTGCGAAACTCCGCGCACGGCAAGACGGCACGCTAAAACCGCTCGCTACAACGTCACGCTGATACAGCACGCCAATATCGAGCGCCGCCGACGGTTGCTACAAAGCACCCGCCCCCAACTGCTAGATTGTCTCCATGCAGCAGATTCCACGCTTTGACTCCTGGATTGTTCGAGGAACAATCATCGCCCCGTGCGTTCTGGCCATTGCACAGCTTCTGTGGGTAATTGCCATTTCCGACCGACTACCGGAGCAATTAGCAACGCATTGGAGCGGTAACGACACTCCCAACGATTTCATGCCGCCAGTTCAAAGCACATTGATTATGGCGATCATCGTCATAGCATGTGCGCAGATCGGTTGGCTCGGCGCCAAGACCAGTACGCCGCTTGTCGTACGCAAGCCAATTGCAATAACCAACCTCGCTCTCTGCGGCTTCTTAATCGGCGTTGAATTTGCGATTATCATCCCGCAAATCGACACGACGGACCCTACGACCGCCCGAATCGGCTGGATCTATGCAATAGCCGGTGTCATCATCGGCCTAGTCGCTGCCCTGTTCGTGACGCGCCGCCTCAAGGACTACTCCTCGCTTACCGACGCCACGGTCACTGAGCCGACATCGCCACAGTTGCCCCATCGAGAAGGAGACCCGACTCCCATCGATGTCAGTGTGACCATCTCTAAAGGCGTCAAGGTCGCCCTCGCAGTCTGGTGCGTGGTGTCTGTAGCGCTCGCAGTATTCCTGCCAAGCCTGGGCATTATTTTTCTGCTGTGCACGCCGCTATTCCTCATCGCATATGAAACCGGCATGACACTAGACACGGACCCGAATACCGATTCCGTTACCGTTTTTTACGGCTGTGGACCGCTGAAGATGAAACACCGCATCGAGCTTCGAACCGTTAAGTACGCGGCACCGGGGAAATATAACTGGGCCGATGGTGGCGGTATTGGCCTTCGCCTCGGCAATGACGGTCGCATCAGCGTTGCGGCCCGGTCAGGCGAGGCCGTCAAGATTGAGACCTCAGGTTCCGATTACACCATCGTCGTACCTGATGGAATGGCTGCGGCTGTCGCGGGTGAGATCAACAGCCGCATCGACGCTATGCGCCAATAGGCTATGCACTAATAAATCAAGCGCTAAAAGCCTGCCCTGCGCAGCGCGTCAGCCATGGAACCGCCGCCTCCACCGCGGTTGGCTCCACCGCGCTTCTTATTCTGGGAACCACGCTTGCGGCCGCCTCCACGGCCTTCTCCGCGACCGCCGTCACGCTTTGGCTTGGCATCCGAGGCGTCGTCGTCAAGCCTGAGCGATAGACCGATGCGGTTGCGTTCGACGTCAACGTCGAGAACCTTCACCTTGACCACCTCGCCCGAGCGGACGACCTCATGTGGGTCGGAGACGAAACCGCGGGCCATGTTGGAGACGTGAACGAGGCCGTCCTGGTGGACCCCGACGTCGACGAAGGCGCCGAAGGCCGCGACGTTGGTGACGATGCCCTCGAGAATCATGCCTGGCTGAAGATCGGAGATCTTCTCCACGCCTTCCTTGAAGGTGGCGGTGACGAACTCGGGACGCGGATCGCGGCCAGGCTTGTCCAGCTCAGCCAAGATGTCCTGGACGGTGGGCAGGCCGATACCTGCGGACTCATCGACGAATTCCGCAGCACGCACCTTGGAAAGGACGCGGGAATTACCGATGAGCTCCTGGACACTAACGCCAGCCGACGCGGCGATGGCATCGACGACGCTGTAGGACTCCGGGTGCACGGCAGAGGCATCCAGCGGGTTGTCAGCGCCGTGGATGCGCAAGAAGCCAGCGCACTGCTCGAAGGCCTTGGGACCGAGACGCGGAACCTTCAGCAGTTCCTTGCGTGAGGTGAAAGCGCCGTTTTCGTCTCGGTAGGCGACGATATTGTCCGCAACAGTCGAGGACACGCCAGCAACGCGACCGAGCAGCGGCGCGGAGGCGGTATTGACCTCGACACCGACAGCATTCACCGCGTCCTCCACAACCGCGTCGAGTGAGTGCTCGAGCTTGGTCTGGGAAACATCATGTTGGTACTGGCCGACACCGATGGACTTCGGATCGATTTTGACGAGCTCGGCAAGCGGGTCCTGCAGGCGGCGGGCAATCGACACGGCACCGCGGAGAGATACATCCATGTCCGGGAACTCAGCTGCTGCCAGGGACGATGCGGAGTAGACGGAAGCACCGGCCTCAGAGACCACCACAGGGGTCGGCTTCTTGCCGCCGGCCTGAGCAATCAGGTCGGCGATTTCGCGAGCCAGGGTTTCGGTCTCGCGGGAAGCGGTGCCGTTGCCGATGGCCATGAGCTCCACTCGATGAGTGGCGCAGAGAGTGGCCAGCTGTTCCTTGGCGCCGGACCAGTCATTGCGCGGCTGGTGCGGATAAACGATGGCGGTATCGAGGACCTTGCCGGTGGAGTCGACAACGGCGCACTTCACACCATTGCGGTACCCCGGGTCCAGGCCGAGTGTGGCGCGCTGACCAGCAGGGGCAGCCAGCAACAGGTCGCGCAGATTACGGGCGAAGACATCCACGGCTTCGGCCTCGGCGCGCTCCTTCAGTCGAGTGCGGGCATCGAGGGCAGCGGACACCTCCAACTTGGTACGCCAGCCGAAGCGAACGGCCTGGTCGATCCACTTGGAGGCACCGCCGTCGGGAAGCTCGAAGGCCTCACGAATCATGTGTTCGTAGGTCTCATGCTCACCCGCATCGATATTGAGAGTCAGGATGCCCTCGGCCTCACCGCGCAGCACGGCCAGCACACGGTGGCTTGGCATGGTGTCCAGAGGTTCGTTGTGCTCGAAGTAGTCGCGGTACTTCGCGCCAACGGATTCCTTGCCCTCCACCACGGCAGCGGCGGCGGAACCGGAAGACCACACCTGCTCACGGACAGAGCCAACCAAATCAGCATCAGTAGCGAAGCGATCGACCAAAATGGCACGGGCACCGGTCAGAGCATCCTTCGCATCCTTGCCAGCTGCCTCGCCGTACTTAGTGGCCAGAGTCTCGGGGTCCGCGGCGGGGTCGGCCAGTAGCTCCTCCACCAGCGGTTCGTACCCGGCCTCACGCGCAATATCGGCCTTGGTCTTGCGCTTCTTCTTGTACGGCAGGTAGAGATCCTCCAGCCGTGCCTTGGTATCGCAGGCGAGGATGGCGGCCTTGAGGTCGTCGTTAAGCTTTCCCTGCTCTTCGATGGCCGCGAGAATCGTCTGCTTGCGCTCTTCCAGTTCGCGCAGGTAGACGACGCGTTCCTCGATGAAACGCAGCTGTGTGTCATCGAGCCCGCCGGTTACTTCCTTGCGATAGCGGGCGATGAAAGGCACGGTGTTGCCTTCGTCGAGAAGCTTGATAGCGGCGGCGACGGCACTTTCGGCAACGTCCGCACCAGTGGCGGCGAGTTCTCGGGCAATTACTGATGAAATCACCCGGGCAACTTTACTATCGTGGAAGTACCAATTGGCGAACGCCCCACAGAAGGCTCGCAGTAAACACCGAAAAAGGAGCCCCATGAAGCAGAAACTCTGTGCCGAATACCTGCGCATTTCCGATGAGGAGGCAGCGCGGTTAGTTGAGGTCGCAGCACCTGCGGCGACCAGCGACGGCGGCACGGCGGGGCTTGTTAACGACGGCGCGGAGAAGATTATCCTGCAGCACTTCGTCGACGTTCCGGACGAAGACGCCCTGGACATCGACACGGACTGGGAGTCCCTGCTGCGAACGTTGACCGGCAATCCCATCGACGGCCAGGCGCTCGGCGACCCGCTGGCGGAGGCCATCCTCGGCGCCGACCGCGTCTGCCGCAAGCCGCTGTCTGCAGTCATCCGCGCCGATCGCGTCGGCGACGTGCACCAGACGCTGGCAAGCATCGATCTTGCCGCCCGCATCACGGACAATGGTTCGCTTATCGACGAAGCCACTGCGACGCAGCGGTACCGCGAACTCGTGGCCTTCTACGAGGAGACTAAGGCAGCGCGTAGCGCCGTGCTCGTGGCCATCTCCTAAGAACTAGCAGCGCAACTGCTAAGCCAACAACTCCGGCGATGAGGCCGCCAATAACATCGGTAAGCCAGTGCGCCCCGACCCACACGCGCGACAGTGCCACAGCGCCGATAAGCGCGATGATGGCCAGATCGAGCAGCTTGCGGGCTGTGCGGCGCAATACGGGGATGGCCAGCTGCATCGCGGCCATACCGCTGGAAGTAACCGCTGCCACATGCGCAGAGGGAAACGCCGCATCATGTAGGTTGACCAGTGAGAACTCCTCACCCGGTCGGTCGCGGTCCAAAAACCACTTCATGGCATAAGTCACCGCAATCGACGAACCGAATGACGCCGGCAGTAGCAACGCCCAGGCACGGAAGCGGAACCACAGGAGTGCCGCAGCAACAAGCGTGACCGGCGCGACGTAAATCGGCCGGATAATCTCGCTCAAAGTCAGCATCAAACTATCGACGCGGCCATCCCGCACCCCATGCAGGTCACTGACCCAGCCCGCAAACGACTGATCCACGCTCCCGGCCAGCTGCGTCTGGGTGAACCACGCCAGTGCCCCTAGAACAGCTAACCAACCAATGACGTGCCGGGGTCGCGCGATTCGAACACGTGCCACTAGCAGTTCTCCTCGGTTACTTCCCCAATGACCTCTTGGATTATTTTCTGGTCACGGGCGCTGAGATCGACGTCGGCAAGCAAATCTGGACGACGTTCGGCCGTGCGAATCAGTGCCTGATCGCGCCGCCAACGGTCCACCAGCGCGTGATTGCCGCTGAGGAGAACATCCGGCACGGCCAGTCCACGCCACTCGCGCGGCTTGGTGTAGGACGGACCTTCGAGCAGCCCGTCCGAGAAGGAGTCCTCCTCGTGGCTCTTGCGGTTGCCCAACACACCCGGGATCAACCGTACGACGGACTCCGCAATCACCAGCACCGCCACTTCCCCGCCGATCAGCACATAGTCCCCAATAGAGACCTCACGCACGCGGTAACGATTAGCGGCATCATCAATAACGCGCTGGTCAATGCCCTCGTAGCGCCCGCACGCGAACACAATGTGCTCCTCGTGTGAGAACTCCTGCGCCATCTGCTGCGTAAACGGCTCGCCCGCCGGCGTCGGGACAATCAGCAGGGGCTTCGCTGAATCTTCTTCGCTTAACGACGGCACTTCCGCTGCAGCATAGGAAGATTCCTCGGCCAAACCCAATTTCTGATCATGGCGGACATTGTCCAAATGTGGCACTGCGGATGTCAGCGACTGCTCCGCTTTCAGCGCCGCCACCTCGTCGAGGGCGGGACCCCAGACATCCGGCTTCATAACCATGCCGGGGCCACCGCCGTAGGGCGAGTCATCCACGGCTTGGTGTACGCCTGGCGCCCAGTCGCGCAGGTTGTGCACTCCGACGCTTAAAATGCCCTGCTCAATTGCCTTGCCCAGCAGCGCATGACGCAGTGGCTCGAGGTACTCCGGGAAGATTGTGACTACATCGAGACGTAAGCTCACAGCTCCAACAGTCCTTCCGGCGGCGTGATGGTGACGGTAGAGTTTTCAAGGTCTACTTCCGGAACGATTTCCTCTACCAGGGGGATAAGAACCTCCCGGCCGCCGGCGTCGAGCGTGACTTCAAGGAGACGGTGAGCGGGAGCACGGACAATAGAAGTGACCTCACCGATATCGGTGCCGTTGTGGACAACGTGCAGGCCAACGAGCTCAAAGTCATAGAAGTCCTCGTCTTCGAAGACAGGCTCTGCATAAAACTTCATGCCCCGATGGCGCTCGGCCTCATTGCGTCCCGGAATCTCCTCGAAGCGAACCAGCAAACGCCCCTGGTGCGGGCGCGCCGTTTTCACAGTCAGCTGTTCCTCACGGCCGGCCTGTACACCCAACAGCGTGGTCCCGACTGCGAAACGCCCTTCCGGGTCATCCGTTGTCGCATCGACGACGACTTCCCCGCGCACACCGTGGGGCTTAATCACTCGGCCAATAAGCACCATGTCAGCTACCGACACGCGCACACTCCCTCTCTTATAAAGGCTCTGTAAAACACCCGCGTAAAGCAAAAAAGGCGCCACCCAACACTTCGTCTTGAAGTATAAGGTAGCGCCCGGATTAGCTAAGCGGCGTACTCAGCGTCCTTATTACTCGGCGTCCTCGGAAGCCTCGGACTCAGCAGCCTCAGCCTCGGCAGCCTTTGCGGCCTCCTCAGCTTCCTTAGCAGCCTTAGCTGCTTCCTTGGCCTCGCGGCGCTTAGCGGTGATGGCCTCAGCGGACGGGCCGTTGTTAGCCTCTTCCAGAGCCTTGTTGAACAGCTCGAGCTTGGTCGGCTTCGGCTCAGCAACCTTCAGAGTGCCCTCTGCACCCTCGAGGCCCTTGAACTTCTGCCAATCGCCGGTGACCTTCAGCAGAGCCAGAACCGGCTCGGTCGGCTGTGCACCGACGCCCAGCCAGTACTGAACGCGCTCGGAGTCAATCTTGATGATCGACGGCTCTTCCTTCGGGTGGTAGATGCCCAGGTTCTCAATGACCGCACCGTTGCGACGGGTACGAGCATCAGCAACGACAACGCGGTACTGAGCGGTACGAATCTTACCCAGGCGCTGCAGCTTAATCTTGACTGCCATGAGGAGTTCCTCTTTCTTCTATGTCACTGGACAATACTTATGCATCCAAGCTCACCAGTAATTACTAACAAGGTGCCTTGAACCGGTTTTGTCCTTGGGATATTTACACTGCGCGTGACCACCGGGCGGCCGTGGCCGGATCCGATGAATTCGCAGTCGTGCCTCGGCTGAGGATTCTCATTGAGACAACTTGAGGTATGTTACCAGCAGTTTTTGGAAATTAACAAAACTACGCACTCGAAACGCTGCATACCTTCTAAAGCTGAACGTCGTTGACAGTGGGGTAACGTAACATTCTATGAAAACCACCGGCACCCAGTATAGGTATGACTTGGACGGACTACGGGGCATTTCGATTGCCCTCGTAGTCCTTTTCCACGTTTACGTCGGCCGCGTTTCCGGTGGTGTGGACGTATTCCTCTTGCTCTCGGGGTTTTTCTTCTTCGGCGCGCAGTACCGCAATGCCATTAACCCCCGGCAGTCCATCAATCCATGGTGGAGTATCTGGCGCACGCTGCGTCGCCTAATCCCGACACTGGTGCTGGTCCTCTTCGCGACAACCCTGTTTGTCATTTACTTCATTCCATCGCTTCGTACCATCGACATTGCCCAGCAACTCCGCGCCAGCCTGCTCTACTACCAGAACTACGAACTAGCGCTCCAGGGCTCGGACTACGCTGCCGCAGAGAGCGAAACTTCCCCACTGCAGCACCTGTGGTCAATGTCGGTGCAGGGCCAGTTTTATCTCGGCTCAATATTGCTCATCTCCCTGCTCGCCTGGATGACGCGCTCACCCCAGATTGTCGGCGCGGTCACCTCACCGGTGGAGGCGAAGCGTACCGACGCTACTGGAGGTAAACTCCGCCGAATTCTCACTCCGTTGCTGGCAGTCATCACTCTCGGCTCACTTTCCTATGCCTTCTATATGCACTCCGAGAACCAGGGCTGGAACTACTACTCCACTGTCAGCCGACTCTGGGAACTCTGCCTCGGCGCACTACTCGGACTGATTCTTGTCCGGGGCTCCATCCCCATGCCCAAGCCTCTTCGAGTGCTGTTAGCCGGCATCGGCCTCGCACTGGTGGTCTCCACCGGTTTCATCTTCGACGGCGCCGCGCAGTTCCCAGGCCCTTGGACCCTATGGCCCCTCGGTGGTGCTGCGCTGATTATTATCGCCGGCCCTGAGGCGGGCTGGATCTCCAAGTTCCTGGCCAGCCGCCCAATGCGCGAGATAGGCCAGAGCGCCTACGCGCTCTACCTGTGGCACTGGCCTCTTCTCATCCTGGCCATAAACTACTTCAACCGCGATACTCCGGGGCTGAAGCTTGGCACCACAGTGATCGTCGTTTCCTTTATTTTGGCCAAACTCACCAACAAGTATGTCGAGCTGCCGCTGGCTCAATCGACTCGCCGACCGACCCGGACTCAGCCCGTCGTTGGCGATGCAATCCACGCAATGAAGCATCGTCGCCCGGCTCGTCGTCTAGCGGCAGTCGGCACTGTTGTCGTCATTGCGTTGGTCGGCATGTCCAGCCTTGTCAACGTGCAACAGGTGCGCGTCGATCGCGCCTCCGCCACCAGCCTAGATCCCGAGGTCTATCCAGGTGCACTCGCGCTTACCGACGGGTACGAGGTCCCCAAGGCAGCCACAAAGCCGAATACCGATTTCATCACGGACCTTTGGCCGGAACCTGCCCTCGATGGCTGCCTTGCGACAGGCGGTGAGGACGTCGGATACTTCCCACCGAATCGCCGTTGGCGCGATGAGACCCAGCCGTGTGTCTACGGTGATCCGGATGCTAGTGAATCGATTGTCATCGTCGGCGGCTCGCACATGGAACATTGGTTTGCCCCGATTGATGCCTACGGCAAAAACAACGGGTACCGAGTGGTGGTTCTTCTCCGACAAGGCTGTCCAGCGACCTTAGAACCGATCCACGGAGTCGGCGATATCTGCGTGGCCTGGACTTTCGAGGCTCTGCAGAAAATTGACGAGATTCAGCCAGAGATGGTTTTCACCACTGCAACCAGACCCTTGTTCCAGGCGGACCCACCGCAGCCCGGCGACTACACACCGGATGGTTACGTTTCGTTTTTCGCTGCTCTGCAAGAACGCGGAATTGATTTCTTCGCCATCCGCGATAACCCATGGGCGCTACGGGAGGACTTGGACCAATTCTCCCCCAGCGTATGCGAAGAAGCGGAAGAAGACTGCACTATCCACCGCAAAACTGCCCTAAATGCAGAAAATCCCGCTGAGGAGATTCTTGCGAACTTCCCCAACGGGCACAGTCTAGATTTCTCCGACATCTTCTGCGGTCCGACCACCTGCCGTAAAGCTATTGGCAATATCTACGTCTACCGCGACAGCAATCACATCACCGATGAACTAGCGGCCACTTTCAGTCCTGAAATGGACCGCCAGATTCAGAAGGCTCTGCGGGACTAGCTACTTCTAGTCCCCGCTACTTCTTGCCCTGTCCGAAGTCGAGATTGTTGAGGTCAAAGTCCTCCATACCTTCTGGCAGCTGATTACCCATCTGCTTCTGCAGCTTCTGCAGTTCAGCCATACTCGGCATACCTGGCATGCCCTGCATACCCGGCATACCGCCGCCGCGCATTGCCTTCGGCGGCGTCGGACCACGGTTAGCGCCCTTGCGCTTATTCTTTCCCTTACCCTTTCGACCACGCTTGGCCTTGCGGTTCGATGGGCGACCACCGCCCATACCAAATCGGCCGGCCATCTGCGCCATCATCTTCCGCGCCTCATTGAAGCGTTCGATGAGCTGGTTAACCTCCGAAACGGACACACCGGAACCGTTGGCGATACGACGACGTCGTGAAGCGTTCAGAATCTTCGGATTCTCACGCTCTTCCGGAGTCATACCGCGGATAATCGCCTCGATGCGGTCGAGCTGCTTTTCATCGACCATTTCCGCGGCCTTGGACATTTCCGCGCCGCCGGGGAGCATCTTGAGGATGTTGCCGATTGGGCCCATCTTGCGGACCATCATCATCTGTTCGAGGAAGTCCTCGAGAGTCAGTTCGCCGGAACCGATCTTCTGGGCGGACTTGGCAGCCTGCTCATGATCGATTTCCTTGGAAGCGACCTCAACCAACGTCTTCAGGTCACCCATGCCCAGGATGCGGCTGGCCATGCGGTCCGGATGGAAGACGTCAAAGTCCTCCAACTTCTCGCCCGTGGAGGCGAACAGAATCGGCTTACCGGTAACCTCACGGATAGACAGTGCAGCGCCACCGCGCGCATCGCCATCGAGCTTGGTCAGTACAACACCGGTGAAGTCAACGCCGTCTCGGAAGGCCTTGGCGGTCTCTACCGCGTCCTGACCAATCATGGAGTCGATGACAAACAGAACTTCATGCGGGTTGATGGCATCGCGAATGTCGCGGGCCTGCTTCATCAGAACCTCATCGATACCCAGGCGACCTGCGGTATCGATAATCACCACATCGTGGCGATGCTGGCGAGCATAAGCGAGGCCACGGAACGCGGCGTCAACTGGGTTGTCCTCGCTGGTGCCCATTTCATGGGTGGAATCGAGGCTGGTGCCCGGGAACGGCGCGAAGCACGGCACACCTGCACGCTCAGCCACGATTTCCAGCTGCTGCACCGCACCTGGGCGCTGCAGGTCACAGGCGACGAGAACTGGGGTGTGCCCCTGATCCGTGAGGTACCTGGCCAATTTACCGGCCAAAGTGGTCTTACCAGCACCCTGCAGACCAGCCAGCATGATAACCGTTGGCGGCTGCTTCGACAGATTGAGACGTCGAGTCTCGCCACCGAGGATGTTGATCAGTTCCTCATTGACGACCTCAATGATCTGATTGGCCGGGTTGACCGTCTGGCTGCCAATAATTTCGTTAGCGCGTTCCTTGATGCGCTTGATGAAGGTACGGACAACCTCGAGGGAGACATCGGCTTCCAGAAGAGCCAGCCGGATCTCGCGGGCAGTGGCGTTAATATCCGCCTCAGTCAGGCGGCCCTTCCCGCCCAGCCCCCGCAGGGCACCCGTCAAACGATCGGAAAGAGACTCAAACAAGTTTCCAGCTCCCCTTTTGCCTTGTCTTTTCTTAACTGTTCTACCGTACCCGCTGGACACTCCGTTTGGCACATATCTACAGCTTCGCCTATCGACAACAATTGCAGCCCATCCACCCTAAACACCCCGATTCAGGTGTAACCAATAGGAAGTAGAAAACAGCAATAGGATGACGCTCTTTTGCCCTCGGGAACGTTAAATTACTATTCGTTATTTTAACGTGACACTTAGACACCCCCTCCAGACAGGGTTGATGTACTGCATAAAGAACGTTTGTCCAACCTAACGACCGCCGCTTAGATAACAGCTAAATAACGTCAGTAGTTGACCTTCACCAAGGGCGCCCTTAGCGAGAACCTCCCCCGAGTCGACAGTGGCGAGTCCTATAAACACTCCAACCACAACGGGTGTACACACTCAGCGTTGTAAATATAAGTTCCCACTTTCCCTTACTGGGGTTTGGACGAGTCAACAATTTCGCTTTACCCCCTCCCCAAACTCTTACCGCCAAAGATTTTAATTAGTTATTAGAATCAAATGAGTGAACAGTGTTCCCCCTTGAGCCCATTGATTGCAGGGCTTTCCTATTGACATTGTGAGGTTTCCCAATGAAGAAGCTCTCTTCGACCATGGTGGCCGCTGCCGCTTCAGCCGGCATGCTCATCGGCGTTGGCACCGCCACCGCACAGATTCCTGACCCCGCCCCGTCGGAATGCCCCGCCGGTCAACATTTTGAAAGTGTTGACGGTACTTTCCAGTGTGTAGATGACGCCGCAAACCCGGATCCAGGAGGTTCATCGAACGATGGCATTCCACCGGGTGTTGAGGATACCCAGACCTGTCCCGACGGTTCCCCGCGTGATATGAGCAAGATCGACCCGGCAACCGGAGCTTACGGCGCTTGTGGCACTTCAGATGATTCCGGCCCAACTCCGGAGCCTGATGAAGATGCCCCAGAGAATGACGGAATTCCGCCGGGAGTCGATGACACCGCAACGTGCCCCGACGGTTCCCCGCGTGATATGAGCAAAATCGACCCGGCAACCGGAGTCTACGGCTACTGTCCAACCTCCGATGACGAAACTCCGGGCGACGATGAGAACCCAGGCGACGATGAGAATCCAGGCGATGACGCACCGGGTGATGATGAAAACCCAGGTGACGAACAGCCCGGGGACGACGAGAACCCTGGGGAGGACGAGAATCCTGGGGAGGAAAATCCAGGCGACAAGCCCGACGCCCCTAAGAATGACGGTAAGAAAACCGGGACCAAAAACACTGGTCTAGCAGTCACTGGTGTTCAGGCGACTGCCCTCGGCGGTGCCGCTCTCGCACTCCTGGTCGGTGGCTTGGCAGCTACCCGCCTCGCACGCAAGAATTCTAAGGATTCCTAGCGCAACTCTCCGCTAGATTCCTAGCACCTCAACAGTAAAGGCCTCGGAGCCCCGCGTATCCTCTACAGAAATCTACGCGGTGGCTCCGAGACCTTTATTATTTTGCCGGGGACGACGGCCGACGCTGTACTCACCGATCGATGGAAAATTCACTCATCGATGTTAGTTACTATTTGCGGCCGCCGAGCAGTGCGTCTACGAAGCTCTCTGGCTCAAACGGCGCCAGGTGGTCAGCACCTTCACCAAGGCCAACCAACTTCACCGGCACACCGAGCTCGTTTTGCACCTGGAATACAATGCCGCCCTTCGCGGTACCGTCCAGCTTGGTCAGAGCAACGCCGGTAATGTCAACGACATCCCGGAAAGTACGAGCTTGCAGTAGACCATTTTGGCCAACCGTCGCGTCCAAAACCAGGATGACTTCGTCAACCTGAGCCTTCTTCTCCACCACGCGCTTAATCTTGTCCAGTTGGTCCATCAGACCGACCTTGGTGTGCAGGCGGCCGGCGGTGTCGATGAGCACCACATCAGCGCCGGACTCGATACCGTGAGCAACTGCCTCAAATGCAATAGAAGCAGGATCCGCGCCTTCGGCGCCACGAACGGTCTCCGCGCCAACGCGTCGCCCCCAGGTTTCCAGCTGGTCGGCTGCAGCAGCACGGAAGGTATCCGCTGCACCGAGAACAACACGGTGGCCACCGGCAACCAGCACACGAGCCAGCTTGCCCGTCGTCGTAGTCTTACCCGTGCCGTTGACACCGACCACCAGAATCACTGCGGGCTTGCCCTCGTGCGGAAGTGCGCGGATGGAGCGGTCCATCTCAGGCTTGCACTCCTCAATCAACACCTCACGCAGCAGGGCGCGCGCCTGCTCTTCCGTGCTCACCTTCTGGCTGGCAATACGCTCGCGCAGCTTATCGACGACACGCTGCGTCGCAGCCGCACCGAGGTCAGCCATCACCAGGATGTCCTCGACCTCTTCCCACGCGTCCTCATCAAGGTCACCCGCGCCCAAGATGCCGAGCACCGACTGGCCAATTGCATTCTGCGATCGTGACAGACGACCGCGCAGGCGACCCAGACGCCCCTCAGCTGGGTCGATGGAGTCAATCTGCTGTTCCGGCTCTGGCGTCGGCTCCGGCGCAACTTCCGGCTCCGGCTCTGGCTCTGGCGTCGGTTCAGGCGCAGGAACTACCTCTACCTCAGGCTCCGCTTCGGGCTCTGGCTCTGGTTGTGGTTCCGACTCGGGCTCTGATTCCTCTTCCTCGGTCGTAGGTAATTCCCCGGTCGTAGGCAAATCGATCGGGATTTCCCGCATAACGCGGTCATAATCCCCCTCCATTTCGGTGGGGTTATCCGGAATTACCAGTCGACCTTCTGGTTTCAACAGTGAACCGTCTGGCTGATTGGCAGGTTTGTCAGCCTGCTTTTCTTCCGGCTCCGGGGCCTGCTTTTCAACCGGCTTTCCCGCCGGTTTCGGCATCGGTTTTTCAACCGGCTGCTTCTCACGGGTATCAGTCCCACCACCGGCCGGAGCGAAGTTAAAACCACTAGTGGCCTGGTAATTTCCAGACTTCTCCTGCTGGGTGAGTTCCTTAGTATCTTCCTTCGCAAAGGAAATGCGCTGGTTCTTCCTGCGGACATAGCCAACAACAAAAAGCAGCGCGATAATAACGACAATCGCGACGACAAGGAGTATCCACTGAGTTGGAGTCATAACTCTCATTATGCAGTATCAACGACTCTTCCTCACTTACTCCGTGCTTACTCCGCTCCTGACGACGGAGTTGCGGATGCCGGTGACATTCGCTGCGAGATTACTCGAGTCACACCATCACCTCGCATGGTCACGCCGTAGAGCACATTCGCAACGTCCATTGTTGGCTTCTGGTGCGTAATGACAATCAGCTGACTGGTCGCGCGGAGTTCCTCGAGCAGCGCAATAAGGCGACGCAGGTTAACGTCGTCAAGCGCGGCTTCCACCTCGTCGAGTACGTAGAAGGGACTTGGGCGCGCGCGGAAAATAGCGACGAGCATTGCCAGCGCCGTCAGCGACTTCTCGCCGCCGGATAGCAACGACAGCCGCTTGACCTTTTTGCCCGGTGGGCGGGCTTCAACCTCGATACCTGTCGTGAGCAGGTCGTCCGGCTCAGTGAGAACCAGTCGTCCGTCGCCACCTGGGAAAAGCGTTTGAAAGACCGCGGGGAATTCTGCCTCGACGTCCTTCCACGCGTCTGTAAAGAGCTGCAGAATCGTGGCATCGACTTCCTCGACAACATCGGTGAGGTCCTGGCGGGCCTTGAGGACATCGTCGAGCTGCGTGGATAGGAAAGAGTAGCGCTCCTCCATCGCCTTATACTCCTCCAGCGCCAACGGGTTGACGCGGCCGAGCACACGCAGATCCTTCTCCGCCTGTTTGAGCTGCTTCGTCACGGCTGCGCGGTCGAAGTTCTCATCAGGAGCAAAGTCCGCGAGCAGGTCATCGACAGACAGCCCCAACTGGTCGACGATGCGCTCTGCAGCCTCGGTCACGCGAACCTGCGCCTGCGCACGGGCGATGTCTCCCTGGTGCGCGGAATCCGTTAGCTGTGCCAGCTCACGTTGCGCCGTATTCGCCTCCGTCCGGGCCGCCGATAGTGCCTGCGACACCGTCTTCTTCTGCGCCTCGGCATCGTCGCGATCGGCCTCTGCCCGCGCCAACGACACGTTGACCTTCGCGTGCAAGTCCTCAGCCAGCTCCGCGACAACTTCTGCCAATTCGCGCTGGGCAACCTTCGCCATTTGCGCCTGCTCATGGCGGGCCTTCGCTACGCGCTCCGACGCAGCCTGGCGACGGAGCCGCTCGGCCTTACCTCGTACACTCGACAGACGCTCCTCTGCCGTGCGCAGCGACAGACGCGCCTCTGTCTCCATGGCGCGCACCGTCGTCAGCGCCTCCGAGGCACGGTCACGTTCGCTTGTCGACGGTTCCCCCTCCTCGGGGTCACGGTCAACGCGAGCCAAGCGGTCTGCGACCTCAGCCAACTCCTTCTGGAGCTTCGTTACTCGGTCTGCGGCTTCGGCACCGCGCTGCTCAGCGCGTTCGGCATCATGCACCACGCCGGACAGCTGCGCTGTGGCCCGAGTTCGGGCATCCGTGAGGACCTTCATACGACTCTGATGCTCACGCAACGCAGCACGGGCGGCCGCCGCGTCAGTGCGGCGGTCCTCTTCTTCGGCCTGTGCACCGGAGAGCACACCACCGAGGTCACTCAAACGCACCTGTGCTTCTGCTAGTTCTTCGCGAGTCTTAGCAATGTCGGCGGCGATTTCCACACCTGATGCAGTGCCACCAGCACCGCCAGCTACCCAACCGGAGCCACGCAGCACACCATCGCGGTCAACAACGCGCAGTCGAGTATCCTGCGACACCAGCTCACGGGCAACGTGTTCGTCGTCGCAGGCCACGACATCAACGAGCAGAGAGGTCAACGAACCCGAAAGCCCCGCGGGCACCGTCACATAATCGAGCAGCCAGGATGCCTGTGCGGGCAGAGTGATGTCCAAGCGCCAGGAGTCGGATGCATCCGCAGAATTGATAACGACGGCACTACCCTTGCCCGCGGCCACCAGCTCGTCGATAAGCGAATCTCCACTGCCCTCGCTGACCAGTGCCTCGGCGGCCGCGCCGAGGGCGGCAGTGAGCGCTTTTTCCCAGCCAGCGTCGACATCGATGACTTCAGAGAGAACACCGAGCTCGTGCTTTTCACGTAGCCACGCGGTGCCGTCGTTGGCAGCGGCGGTGCGGGCGGTCTCCAGTGCTTCGATACGGGCGGACAAACCTGAGACACTGCGCTCGAGGTCGCGCTCGTCAGAGCGGAGTTCTTTCAACCGTGTAGAGGCCAGCTCTGCTTCTCGGTTGGCCTGTTCATAAGCACTCTGCAGCTCGGGACCTTCGAATTCGGCCTCGGCTAGTTCCTGCGCGGCGTTTTCCACGGCTTCGGTGGCATCGGCACGGCGTTCGTCGGCCTCATTGGTTTGCTCGGCAAGGCGTGCAGCTTCGGCTTCGGCGGCTTCCAATCGGGTGCGCAGAGATTCTTCTGCGGAAATGAGGCGGACCACGCCTTCGCGACGGTCTGCGATTGCGCGAACGGCCGCGAGGTGCTCCGCCTCGGCTTCGCGGAAGGTCTCCTCGGCGTCGAAGAGCCTTTCGCGGATTTCCTCCAGTTTTTCGCGGGCCTCTGCCTCAGCCTCAGCGAGCGTGGCTTCTTCGGTGGCGGCGTCGTCGGCACGCTGCTCCAGGAAGTCAGGGTCCGGGCCTACCCACGGAGCAACGGAGTGGTCGGCCGCGCGATCGGCGGCAATGCGGGCGGTGGCCTGAATACGCTCGCCGAGTGCAGAGAGACGGAACCACAAATCTCGGGCAGCATCGGCAGCTGGGGTGATGTCCTCCAGTTCGGCTTCAAGTTCGGCAGTGCGCTCAGCGGCAATCTCGGCTCGCTCCGTGGCGGTCTCCACCTTTTCCTCGATGAGCTTGGCTTGACCAGCAATGTCATTGAGGCTGTCCTGCAAATCCACGAAATCAGCCGCGGCCAGGCGTAACTTGGCGTCGCGCAGGTCTGCCTGTACAGTCTGGGCGCGAGAGGCGGCCTCAGCCTGACGCTTCAGCGGCTTGAGCTGACGGGAAAGCTCACCTGTCAGATCCTGCAATCGGTCGAGATTGGCCTGCATCGACTGCAGTTTGCGCTGCGCTTTTTCCTTGCGACGGCGGTGCTTGAGCACGCCTGCGGCTTCTTCAATAAACGCACGACGCTCCTCCGGCCGGGACTCCAGAATCTGCGAAAGCCGGCCCTGACCGACGATGATGTGCATCTCGCGGCCAATGCCGGTGTCGCTGAGGAGCTCTTGGACATCCATGAGCCGGACGCGAGAACCGTTGATTTCGTACTCACTTGCACCGTCGCGGTACATGCGACGCGTGACAGACACTTCCTTATATTGAATGGGAAGTGCCCCATCGGAATTGTCGATAGTAAGAGTTACCTCCGCGCGCCCCAAGGGCTTTCGCCCGGAAGTTCCCGCGAAGATGACATCTTCCATTTTGCCGCCGCGGAGGGTCTTGGCGGAGTGCTCGCCCATAACCCACGCGAGGGCATCGACGACATTCGACTTACCAGATCCATTCGGGCCGACAACTGCGCAGATGCCGGGCTCGAATTTCATCGTCGTCGCCGAAGCGAAGGATTTAAAGCCCTTCAGAGTCAGCGATTTCAAATACATGGGGCAATATCTTACCCGTAGTTACGGTTTGGAGCTGAATTACCCCAAGCACTCACTTAGTTACACAGCCTTGTTTACACAGCGCCGTTTACACAGCCGCCTGCTTGGCCGAAGTGTAGGCCGACTCACCGTGCTGAGCGACGTCAATACCAGAATGTTCCTGCTCGCCGTGGATACGCCAACCGACGGTTGCCTTCAGGACTCGGGCAATGATGTACGTCAGCACGCCCGAGAACACAGCTGCGATGACAGCAATAATGACCTGGATGGCAAACAACTTCAGGCCGTCGATGCCACCGCCGGTAAGCAGTCCGCGATCATTAGCCAGCAGGCCAACACCAATCGTTCCCCACATAGCTGCAACCAGATGCAGACCAACCACATCCAGGGTGTCATCGAAGTTGAATTTGTACTTTAAGCCAACTCCCCAGCAACCCAGCGCACCGCCGATATAGCCCAGAATGATTGAGGTCACTGGGTTCATATCTCCTGCGGCCGGAGTAATAGTCACAAGCCCTGCGATGACACCCGAAGCGGCGCCCAGCGAGGTGGGATGTCCATCACGAATACGCTCGAGTGAAATCCAGCCGAGCATCCCCACGCACGCTGCCACCGTCGTATTCAGCCATGCCAGACCAGCGACACCGTCGGCAGCAAATGCCGAACCGCCGTTGAAGCCAAACCAGCCGAACCACAGCAGTGCAGCACCCAGCATGACGAGTGGCAGGTTGTGCGGGCGATGCTGGCTGCCATCGATAGACTTGCGCTTGCCGACGATAATCGCCAGCACCAAAGCGGCGGTACCAGCAGCAATGTGCACAACCGTACCGCCAGCGAAGTCAATTGGAGCGATCAATGCTTCACCGTCAGCGGTCCCAAACAGCTTTGCCGAAAGGCTCTCTGCAGAGTGGCTCAGCAGACCACCGCCCCAGACCATGAAGGCCATTGGGAAGTACACCAGCGTTGTCCAGAAACCGACGAAGATCAACCAGGTGGAGAACTTCACACGTTCAGCCAGTGCACCGGAAATCAGCGCCACCGAGATAGAGCAGAACGTGAGCTGGAACCCGATGTCGATGATGTTCGGGTAACCATTTGCACCCGCAATGTAGTTGCCGTCGCCATCCGTAATCGAGTTACGCAGTCCGAAGAACTCGAACGGGTTGGCAAACACACCGCCAATCGACTGCGATCCGTAGGACATCGACCAGCCCCACAGCACGTAAATGGCACCGACAACGCCGACAGCACCAAAGCTCATCATCATCATGTTGAGCACCGACTTCTGTCGCGACATGCCGCCGTAGAACAGCGCGAGGGCCGGTGTCATGAGTAAAACCAACGAAGCTGACATCAGCATCCACGCTGAGTTTCCCGACTGTGCAATTACTTCTTCAGGCGTCATATGTGCCTCCCCTGTCTGTCAGTAGGTAGTTATTAACTTAAATCACTTTTCCTCCGTATTTGCGTATTCTTTTTCTCACTTGCGTAGCTTTTAAGCACTCTGGGAGCTCTTTAGCGTCCCAATCGACTACCTCAAGACAGGAAAAAATCCCCCGCTAACTGCGTAAAAACAATGACGCAGAGCGAGGGATAGAACGTTTCGAGTTTTTCGGTTTTCCTACACCGACATGGGGGGGGAAGACAGCTAGCACACGCTTAACGACGGTCAAACGTACTCAATGCACCCTTCGGTTCCTGCCATAACGGCACCACTGTCGTCACATCGCCCGGAGTATTCGGCCCCTCAAGCCAAGCGAGCAAACTCTCACAGTCTGCCCGTGGCCCTTCAGCAACAACTAACACCCGACCATCCGGGTAGTTCTGGGCATAACCAACCAACCCCAGCTCCAGTGCCGTCGCGCGGGTGTACCAGCGAAAACCGACACCTTGGACATGACCGTGTACCCACGCGGTGAGGCGGACGTCGTTAAGCGACATCGGACTCACGCACTGTCATCGGGTCGGAACCGTCCCAGCACTCAATTTTGTCGTGACCGCGGAGGTTAGGCAGATCATCGCGGTGGAATACCGGATTGAGCCCCTTGGCCTTCTGCTCAGAGTAGTTCCGCAGAAGCGCGACGGCTACGCCACCCAGCGGCAAAATCGCGATGATATTGATGGTGGCCATGAGTGCGGAGAAAGTATCTGCAAGCGACCAGACGAGCGGCACGGAACCGACAGCTCCACCAATCACACACAGGATGACCAGGATGCGCACGGTGTTCAGGACAGCCTTGCTCTTAGACAGAAATGGGATATTCGCTTCGGCGTAGTAGTAGTTGCCCACCAGCGAGGAGAACGCCAGGAAGAAGATGATGACCGTAACCGCGTGGATTGCCCACGTGCCCACCTGCGCCGACAGCGCGGCCTGAGTCAGCGCGGTGCCCTCCGCATCACCGCCAAATGTCGGATCGGACAGCAGGATGATCACTGCGGTGATGGTACAGACGACCCAGGTGTCGAAGTAGACACCCATCGTCTGGATGAGACCCTGCTTGACCGGGTGCGAAACCGACGCCGTCGCCGCCGCATTCGGAGTGGAACCCATACCGGCCTCGTTGGAGAACAGGCCGCGGCGAATACCCTGCATCATGGCAGTACCGACAGCGGCACCGGTAATCTCGCGGATACCGAAGGCGTGCTCAAAAATCAGCTTGATCATGCCCGGCACCTCGGTGATGTTGAGAGCCAAGACAATCAGACCGAGGATAATGTAAGCCACGGCCATAATCGGCACGACGATCTGCGTCACCGCCGAAATACGCTGCACACCACCGAAGATGATGACGCCGGCCAAGATTGCCAGCACAATGCCGACACCGAACTTAAAAATCGGCGTTTCCTGACCAGTCGACTCCGCCACAGCCGCCGTGATCGAGTTGGACTGCACCGCGTTGAACACGAAACCGTAGGTCACCGTGATAGCGATGACGAACAGCGATGCCATCCAGCGCCAGTTCTCCCCTAGCCCCTTGGTGATGTAGTAGGCCGGGCCTCCTCGGTAAGAGTCCTTATCCCGCACCTTGTACAGCTGTGCCAGCGTAGACTCCACGAAGCTGGTTGCGCCACCAATCGCGGCGAGTAGCCACATCCAAAACACGGCGCCCGGGCCACCGGTGGTGATCGCTACCGCCACACCTGCGACGTTGCCGGTACCAACGCGCGAGGCCGCCGAGATAGTAAAGGCTTTAAAAGCCGAAATACCCTTGACACCCTCCGAGATGTCCGAAGGCTTTTCAGTGATAGCCTTGAACATCTCCGGGATGTACCGAAGCTGCACGACAATGGTCCGCCAACAGAAGTACAAACCTGTACCAATCAGCAGAACAATCATGAACAGCCAGTACTTGTCATTCCAAGCATTTACCCAGTCGGTTGCTTGCTCCATGAAACTCATAAGGAAATTCTAGCGTTGACAGGTGGGACACAGATAACTCGATCTATTCCCAAATGGCAGACGGACAATGTCGCGCCCACACCTCGGGCACGGCTCCCCCTCCTGTCCATAGGCGTTCAAGCTCCGCTCAAAATAGCCACTTTCGCCGTTGACATGCACATATAACGCATCGAAGCTCGTGCCACCCGCCGCCAGCGCCCGCTCGAGTACCGATTGTCCCTCGCGCAAAAGTTTCGCTAAACGACGGACCGAAAGGTCACACGCCGGCACGCGACCATCGACCTTCGCCGCCCAAAGCATTTCGTCGGCATAGATGTTGCCGATGCCCGACACAATGTTCTGGTTGAGCAATACTGCCTTAATCGGCGATCGCGACTTCATCATGCGGTGTGCAAGTGCAACCACATCGACGGTGGGCTCCAACAAATCGGGCGCGATCTTGGCTGCGGGTTCCGGAACAAAGCGACCGTGAGATTCGACCAGTTCACAAGCCCAAACCCAACCAAAGGTGCGCTGATCGTTGAAGTTGATTAGGTGCCGAGCGCCGTCCGGCAGGGCGATGTCGAAAGCGGCTCGGGTGTGACGGCCAGATAGCGTATTAGGAGTATACGGGGCTTCCACACGCAATTGGCCGCTCATGCCCAGGTGGATGGCGATTGCGGAGTCGTCGTCAAGCGTGAGCCACATGAACTTGCCGCGGCGATCCGAAGCGACAACCGTGCGCCCGCGCGTACGACCGATAAATTCTGCGGCGCCACCGGGTTGGCGCCGCACGGCACGAGCGTTGTAGACGAAGGAATCGTCGATGCGGCCACCGACGACGTAAGTGTCGAGACCGCGGCGTACGGACTCGACTTCAGGAAGCTCGGGCATTAGGCCAGTGCAGTATGCGCCTGATGCGCGGCGTGCATCTCGGCTTCCTTCTTCGTGGCACCGGTACCGCTGCCCTTGACCACGCCGTCAACCAGCACGTCGACGTAGAAGGTTAGGTCATGGTCGGGGCCGGTGGTGCGCACGGTGTACTCGGCAGCCGGTAATTGCTTGGCCGCCAGGCGCTCCTGCAGCAGCGTCTTCCAGTCACGGCCGCGGGACTCCGTCGGGGCATCGTCAATCATCTGGTTGAACAGGCGAAGCACAGTCTCGCGGGCAACCTCGAAGCCATGTTGCAAGTAAATGGCACCCAGCAGCGCCTCGGTGGTGTCAGCGAGAATCGAGTGCTTGTCCGCGCCACCGGTGGCCTTCTCACCGCGGCCGAGGAGAATGTGCTCCCCCAATCCGATGCTGCGGGCCAGGTCAGCCAGCGCGTACATGTTCACGACACCTGCGCGCATCTTGGAAATATCCTGCTCAGCGCGGTCCGGGAAGCGACGGTAGAGTTCTTCAGCAACGCACACGCCCAGCACGGCGTCGCCCAGGAACTCTAGACGCTCGTTATTGGTCAGCATGCCATTTTCATTTGCGAAACTGCGGTGGGTCAGAGCGAGCTTCAGGGACTCCTCTGGTAGCTCAACACCGAGTTTATCCAGCAGCGGGGCGTGATCGACGGCCTCGAAGGCCGCCTTCCTAGCCGCCTCACCGGTTAGCCGACGCTTGCGGCTCATCCGTTATATCTCCTTTAAATTCTTCGTCTAAGTCGTCGTCGATTACTTATCGTCGCCGAGCGAGCCAAACTTTTCCGCCAGGCCAGCCCAACGCGGATCAATACGTTCCTCTTCACCCGAGATGCCGTCTGGTTCGGGCACTTCCGAGTCCGACTCAGCACAGCTGGAATCGAAATCCAGACAGGTCGGATTGAAGGGCAGGTTCAAGCCCGCCTCATCGATGACGGCTTGAGTGATATCCACCGTATTGTCGACGATCTGGCCAACCTCGTCCTCGAGGTCTTCTTCCTCGGCATCGTCGCCTGTGATGAAGTCCTCGTTGTTGGAAAACACAGCCGAAATGTGGAAGCTGAGGTCCGGATTCAGCGGGGCTAGGCAGCGCACGCACTCGCCGGTGGCCTTGGCAGTCACAGTCGCGTCAACCATGACACCACTGCCGAGGTTCGTGACAATGCCGTCAACGACAACCTCCTCGCCAGCGGCGATGCCAATCATCTCGACACCAACGCGGACAGGGCTATCGCCTACCTTGCGGAACTGCTCGGGCATGCCACCCTGCAGACATGTCGAAACGTCCAGAACAAATGGGGATGAGTCAGTCATGATAGGCCTCAGTCTACCCCGAAGATGCGCTAACGCTCGTACCGGCGGCGTTCCTGGCCCTCGGAGAAGGAAGACGGCGCGTTCTGTGCCCCTGCACCACCGCCGACGGCACCGGCCCCCGAACGCAATACAGAGCGATTACGACCGACATTGCGCAGGGTCTCCTGGAGAGTCTGTTCAAACTCGGCGAGCTTAGAGTCAACGTAGCGGTCACACTCTTCGCGGAGGCGAGAGGAATCCGCGTGCGCGTCGGAGAGCAGACGATTCGCCTCGTCGTTGGCTTCGCGGACGACCGTCGACTCAGCGACCAGGCGAGCCTGCTCCTCACGGCCTTCCGCAACGGAACGCTCGTAGGATTCGTTACCAGCGTGAATCAGGCGATCGGACTCGGCAGAAGCACGATCCACAATGCTGTCGTACTCGTGCTGAGCATCCTCGCGGAGACGACGGGCGTCGTCCTCAGCGGCCGCGACGGTGCCAGCCGCGTGGGCATTGGCATCCTCGACGGTGTGGTTAGCGCGGGCCTCGGCCTCGTCGACAATGCGATGGGCTTCTTCATCCGCAGTCGAAATGGTGTTGTTCGCCCGGGCTTCAGCATCGTTGATAATCTCATCCCGCTGGTCCAAGACGTCCTGCGCGTCATCGAGCTCAGCCGGGAAAGCATCCCTCAGCTCATCGAGCAACTCGAGAACACGCTGACGCGGAACCATACAATTGGCCGACAGTGGCACGCCGTGTGCCTCTTCTAGGATCTGGACCAGTTCATCAAGAGATTCGAAGACGCGAAACATGACTTACATGCTACTTCAGTCGGCGCTGCAGGGCGTGCAAGACAGGCTCAGGAACTAGCCCTTCCACCGAACCGCCGTAGCGAACAACTTCCTTCATCAGTGTCGACGACACATGACCGTACTTCGGATCAGCCTCCACAAAGAGAGTCTCAATGCCAGTCATGCGCCGATTCATCTGCGCCATGGGAGCCTCGTACTCGTAGTCCGCTGCCGAGCGCAGCCCCTTGACCAGACAGGTGATGCCCTGCGCGGAGGTGTAGTCAACCAACAGCTTCGACCAGGAGTCCACCTGCACATTGTCCAAGTGCTGCGTGCACTGCCGAATGAGGTCCATGCGCTCTTCGACGTTGAACATGCCCTGCTTATTCGGGTTGTGGGTAACCAGCACGGTCACCTGATCGAATTGGCGCGCGGCACGCTCAATCACATCGAGGTGACCAGAGGTCATGGGATCGTAGGAACCGGGGCAACATGCATGAGTCATAGAGGTCAAACCACCTTTGGCCGTCGTAAAGCGTAAAGAAGAACGTCAAGCGCTGTAGATAGCGGTGTCGAAGCGCGCCAAACCGTGAATACGACGCTTCAGCTTCTGCTGGAGCTGCTCGTAGCCCTGGGGCCACTGCGTCTCCTCGTCATCGCGGTGACGCTCCACAGTCACGACCGCGCCCGGCGCGAGGAAGCTGCGCAGCGCCTCGAGCATCTCTGTAACGGCCTCCCCCGCCAGCTCATAGGGCGGATCCGCGATGACGCGGTCAAAAGGCTCGCCCGGCGCGCCGGCAAGGTACGACGACACTTTCATCGGTGACACGGAAACATCGGGATGCCCCACGGTGCGAATGTTCTTTTCAATAGCGGCAATGGCGTTCGAATCGTTTTCCACCAACACGACGGAACGCGCGCCGCGCGAAGCCGCTTCCAAACCGAGCGCACCCGAGCCAGCGAACAGGTCGAGAACGCGAGTTCCCTCTAGCCCAAAGCGTGTGGACCAGGAAGAAAAGATGGCTTCCTTCGCGCGGTCACTGGTTGGCCGAGTGGTCTCTCCCTTGGGCGCGACTAGCCTACGACCGCGCGCCTCACCTGCAATAATGCGGGTCATCTACTTCCCTTCGTGCGATGTGTTCTCGTTGCCGTTGTTTGGTGCCGTGGCGCTGTGAGTTGCTGGCGTGATTCGTGCCAGCAACTGACCACCTTCGACATCCACAAATTGATCTGCCGCCACCTCCGCGACCGTACCCGGGCAGGGCGCTACAACCGGCGCTTCTAGCTTGACGGCCTCCACGACCGCAATTACCTGACCGGTCGTCACCGAGTCTTTCTCGGCGACCTCCCAGCGGACTACTCCTGCAAAAGGTGCACAGACATTTACCATGCCCAACAGTCTACTTAGGTCTTACTAGGAGCGGTCCAAGTAGTTCGACTGCTCTTCATCGATATCGGAGATGAGCTCCCCCACAAGCCTCTCGTCAACGTCGAGGAGAGCTGTGGCATCGTGACGGGTGCGCTCGATGATTTCGCCGTCGGTGGTGAGGTCCACCAGGCCGAGGCCTGTGGCCAGTCCCGATTGGTCATCGCCGAGCAGATCGCCGAAACTACGCGTGGCCAGGTCCAACTCCGCCAGCTGAATGCCGTCGGTGGTGGCGGCAATGCGTTCCAGCCGGGTGCGCTCCGGTGTCTGCGAATGCGTGTGTGTACACAGGAAGCACAGTCCACCCCGGTCACCACGGCCGACTCGACCGCGCAGCTGGTGAATCTGCGAGATGCCGTAGCTCTCGGCACGGCGAATCATCATAATCGTGGCCTCTGGCACATCCACGCCGACTTCGATAACTGTGGTGGACACCAGCACATCCAGCTGTCCTGTGGCAAAGGCCTGCATCACGCGGTCTTTGTCCTCCGGTGCCATGTTGCCGTGCAACTGACTGATACGTACACCGGGCAGTTTCTTCCTCGCTCGGTCGAATACCGCTTCCACGGACTCGTCGAGGAACTGTTCCTCATCGCGGGTAATGCGGGGACAGACAATGAAGGCGCGGTTGCCCTTGGCCACTTCTTCCGCAATGCGCTCCCAGGTTCGTGCCTCCCAGCGGGGTTTCTCCAGCGTCGGTACGACAAAGGATTGGATCTCCTGACGTCCCCGTGGCAATTCCGTCAACTGCGAAACTGCGAGGTCGCCAAAAATGGTCATCGCTACCGTGCGCGGAATCGGGGTTGCCGACATCACCAACAGATGCGGTGTCATTCCACCCCGTCCCCTGCTGCGCAACTGATCGCGCTGGCGCACACCAAAGCGGTGCTGCTCATCGACGACCACCAACCCGAGATCGAAGAACTCCACGCCCTCACTGAGCAGGGCATGCGTGCCGACGACAATGTCAGCCTCCCCGTTGACTGCCTCCAACAGGGTTGCCCGGCGCTCCTTCGTCGACATCGATCCCGTCAGCAGTCGCACAGTCACGGCTACTCCAGCTTGCTCCAGCATCGCTGTCAGTGAGCGGTAGTGCTGTTGGGCCAGGACTTCCGTAGGCGCCAGCATCGCGCACTGTCGGCTGGCATCGACTGCTTGCAGCATTCCCAATAGGGCCACCACGGTCTTACCCGAGCCGACTTCACCTGCTAGCAGGCGGTTCATTGGGTTAGGCCTCGCCATATCGTCCGCAATATCGGCTGCGACCGCGACCTGACCGTCGGTAAGCGAAAACGGCAACCCCCGGCGCAGCTCGTCGCGTAGCCCCCCGGCGACTTCCATGCAGGCCGGAGCGGTGAGGCTCGCTTGAGTACGCTTGCGTGCACCAACGGCGAGCTGGAGCTCAAGCGCTTCGTCGTACTTCAGTCGGGCAAGCGCGATGTCGGGGCCCGCGATGGAGGGAAAGTGTGCGCCACGCAGTGCGGAGTCGAAATCGGTAAGTCCCTCCGGCGTGGCGGGCAATGGGTCTGGCTGCAGCGGTAACCATTCGAGGATGCGCTGCATGTACAGAGCCAGGTGAATACCCGCTACTCCTTTGCGGCCACGGTAAATGGGCAGATAGGGGCGCGTGAGCAGCCGCTGCATCTCCGCAATCCCCTTGGCTGTCTTCGTCAGTGTGGCCAGCTTTCCAGTGGCTGCGCCTACCGAACCATCGGCTTTGAGCACCATGCAGTCAACATTTTTCAGCTGCAGCTCATTGCGGAACTCGCTGAGCGTACCAACAATGAGCAGACGCACACCCGGGTGCAACATATTTCGCAGCCACTCGGCACCGAAAATCGCGGCAGGAAGAATGCGCACGCCGTCGCTGACATAGATTTTCAGTGGCTTGCGTCGGTCGGCGAAGGCGGGCGCTGGCGCAATGCTGTGCACCTCCACGACGGTGGTGATGGTGTCGCCAATGTCGGAAAATGACACATCTAAGCTCTTACCCTGCGCCACATACCGCTTTGGGAAACTCGTCAGCGCATCCGAGACGGTCTCCATACCAAAAGCTGCGTGAAGCTTCTTCGCAATCTTTGGCCCCACCACGATGTTCAGGGGCGTGCGCGCATAATCCGAGCCGAGCCATCCGAGCATCGTGCTACTCGATTCCTATCTGCACCGGCTCCTCGATGCCGGTTGCATCATAGGCTACGACCTCCACAGGCTTGTCCAGCCGCGCCCGCACTTCCGCTATGTCCACGCCTTCAGCTCCGCGCCCGAGCAGCAGAGTCACTAGTTCCCCGCCGCCAGCCAACAGGTCTGAGATGGTCTCTGTGAGCGCGTCAGTCAAGGGCTTATCGACGTCCGCAGCGACTACAGCCGTTCGCGTGCCATTGGCAGCCTCGCCCATCGCATACGCGGCGACCGCCAGCGGCAGCTCAGCCGAATGCACGGCCAAGGCAGCAAGGCCAGCCGGAATGGAGTCTGTGGACACTACCGCGAGTGTCGGATTAGCCGCGGCAGCAGCGAATTCGATATCCGCCAATTCCTGGTCGCTTACTAGACCATTTGGCAGCAGGATAACCTCG
This sequence comes from Corynebacterium sp. HFH0082, assembly GCF_000411235.1. Taxonomy (NCBI): domain Bacteria; kingdom Bacillati; phylum Actinomycetota; class Actinomycetes; order Mycobacteriales; family Corynebacteriaceae; genus Corynebacterium; species Corynebacterium sp. HFH0082. The sequence continues at coordinate 1,501,009 of NZ_KE150404.1, read as the reverse complement.
TCCGCGCCCCTCATGGCAGTCAGTGCCTTGGTGACCACATTGTCAGCGAACTCCTGGTCGGCGATGGCTGCGCGATCTGTGGGAGTGGATGTGGGAGTCGGAGCGGGGGTCGGGCTGATAGCAATTGCTCCCGAGGAGGTGATGAGGTCTTTCAGCGGACCGTCTGGCACTACCGCAATGAGGATGCGAGTGGACTCAGGTGTTGGCGCCGGCTCATCGAGTACCTCGATGCGGATGCCCACCGGACGACCGAAATCAAGTGCCGCCTCAATAACCGCGCCCGGCTCCGCTGTGTGGATATGCACCATGTACTGCGCGGCCTCCGCATTACCAGTATCACCTGCGATGATGAGCGAATTTCCCAACGGGTTTAACCGCTCTCGCAGCGCTTCCACCGCCTGGGTATCCGCCAAGGAAATCAGGTACATGACCTCCATCTCAACGGTGGCTACCTGTGGCGCGTCGACATGCAAATCGACCGGTGCGGCTGCGCGGCCGCTGACTTCGTCGGCAAGCGCGTCGAGCAGAATGACCAACCCCGCGCCGCCGGCGTCGACCACGCCCGCCTGCTGCAGTGCCGGGAGCTGGTTGGGGGTTTTCGCCAGCGCATCGCGAGCGGCATCCGCGATTGTGTCGGCGAGCTCCTCAATCGAGTCGCCCTCGAATTCCTCCGCGGCTATCGCGGCGTGCCGCAGGACTGTCAGGATCGTGCCCTCCACCGGATTGGCAATCGCCTGGGAGACATGTTGCACAGCTAGCTTTAGCGAGTGCTGCACCGACTCAACGCCAATGCCACTGCCGGAGGCAGCCTCAGCCACCGCGCGAAAAACCTGCGAGAGCACAGTGCCCGAATTACCGCGGGCACCACGCACCGCACCGGCAGCCAGGGCCGCGGTGACTACGCGAACATCGGAAGCGTCAGCCTTTTGCGCTTCCTCATAGGCCGAACTCAACGTCGCGAGCATATTCGACCCGGTATCGGAATCCGGTACTGGGAAGACATTGAGACTGTTGATCTCATCGCGGCGGGATTGAAGCGCATCAATACCCCGAGCAACCCAGCCGACAATGGCGGCAGAACCAATCTGCAAAGACATGAATTCCTATTCTAGCGTCCAGTCGATAGGGGTAGCTCCCTGACGAATCAGCGACTCGTTGGCCCGGCTGAACGGGCGCGACCCGAAGAACCCACGGGATGCCGACAGCGGTGACGGGTGCGGCGAACAGATGCAGTCCACGCCCGGGAGCCAACGCTGCAAGCTCTGCGCGTCGCGTCCCCACAGAATTGCCACGAGAGGCTGATCACGGGCGACCAGTGCTTTAATGGCATGCTCCGTGATTGCCTCCCAGCCCTTACCGCGGTGCGAGGCAGCAGCACCCGGGCGTACGGTCAGCACACGGTTGAACAGGGCCACGCCCTGCCTACTCCACGGAGTGAGGTCACCGTTGGAAGGAGTCGGGAGCCCCAGGTCGGAGGAGTACTCCTTAAAAATGTTCGCCAACGACCGCGGTACCGGCCTCACATCCGGCTGGACTGAGAAGCTAAGCCCCATCGCATGCCCCGGGGTCGGGTACGGGTCCTGGCCGATAATGAGCACCTTGACCTCATCGAATGGGTAAGTAAAGGCGCGCAGCACATCGGTGCCCGCGGGCAGGTAGCCGTAGCCGGCCGCGTTTTCCTCGCGCAGGAACTGCCCCATCCGGTGGATGTCATCGGCCACTGGCTCCAGCGCCTTCTGCCACCCTTCTTCGACCGGCAACGGATCCATGTCATGCAGCCTTTCTTCTCAAGACTTCTTCAAACTCTTAATTCAAACTCTTAAAAGGAAACCCAACCGGCATCGCGGGCAGGAGGCTTGCCGTCGATAAGCACCGAATCGAACTTTTCCTTCGACACCGTGCCGATAGCGCGGAACCCCGTCGGAGGCTCCCCCGGCGTCGAACCGATCAGTGTGTGGTCCTCCCCGCCGGTGAGCACCCACTCCCACGGGTCGATGCCCAGGTATTCGCCAGCGGCAATCTGCAACTCATCGGGCGCAATGGCATTGCTGTCAACTTCCAAAGTAACCCTGGAGGCCTGCGCAATAGCGCGGAGATCCACCACCAGTCCATCGGAATTGTCCGTCAGTGAACGCACACCTGTGGCCCGCGCCGTGGCACCCCTGCGGTATTCAAATTCGGGCGTACAGTGTGCTGCCACCAACTGTGCAAACTCACGTGGAACCTTCGCCGGGCTTCCGCAGTGCTGCAGCAGCGCAAGGCCCGCCGCGGAGTAGCCAATGCGTCCCGACGCAATCACCGTATCCCCCGCGCGTGCCGCTGAGCGCAGCAGCGGCCGTCCCAGCCCACCGAGTTCGCCCATCGCGCTGATGGAAATCACCAGAGAATCTCCGCTGACCATGTCACCGCCGACGAGTTCCGCCGGACATTGCTTGCCTTCCTGCCACAATCCCTCGGCGATCCCGGTGACAACACTCACCGGAGTATGCAACGGTGCTGAAATGGCGAAAAGCATGGCCGTTGGACGCGCACCCATCGATTCGATGTCGGCGAAATTCTGTACTGCGGCCTTAGCTCCAACTTGCTGGGGTGTCGACCAGTCCAGACGGAAGTGGCGCCCCTCCACCAGCATGTCGGTGGAGGTGACAAAGCGGGCGTTGGGAGTTGTCTGCGTCAAGACGGCGGCATCGTCGCCATTGCGTGCCGACGGGGCGATAGCCCGGATGGCCTCAATGACCCCAAACTCGCCAATATCGCCAATGGTCAATTCAGTCACAGTGTCGTGTCACATTCCTAATAGTCGATGGTTGACCGTTAATAGCGGAACCCGTCTCGGTATTGCCCCCAACCAATTGGAGTTGGTACCGGACAACGTAGAATCAGGCCCATGGTAGACGCACCCCCATCGGGAGAAACAGTTCAGTCCAAGGGTAGCCGGACACGCGCGGGCATCGCACTCGTTATCGCCATTATCTCTATCCTCGGCATCATTTTTGCCGCAAAGATTTACCAGGATAATCAGGCGGCGAAGCCAGTCGCGATTTCCAACCCGGAGCTTCCCGCCAATGACTCGCCTGAATGTGCGGAACTGCTCGACCGACTGCCAGATCGCGCCGCAGGTCTGGTTCGCGCCGACATTGCAGAGCCAGCTCCAGAAGGTGCCGCTGTGTACCGAAACTTGGAACAAGACCGCATCACGCTGCGCTGTGGCGCGAACGTACCTAGCCAGTACAACGAACTGGCTAAGACCGAAGAGGTCAAGGGCATTTCGTGGCTGCGTGTTGTCGACAGTACCGACGAGTCTTTGGCGACTTGGTTCACCGTCGGGCGCGAACCGGTTGTTGCAATTACCGCCGAAGGTAATGCAGAGGCGGAGGATGCCCTGAGTGACCTCGCCGAGGCGCTGCGCCCGGACTCCGAGTACAAGAACAAGCCGGAGCGCGGCGGCGTCCCACTGGTAGAACTGGCAGCTCCGGAAGCTGATAAGCGCTGCAGCGGCTTGGAGGCTGCCCTCCCCCGCGAGCTTGGCAACCGTCACCGTCTGAACGCAGAGGAAATGCCGGCTGACATGCCGAAGGACATGGTCATTTGGGGCGGCACCCCAGCCGATCCGGTGGTGCTGCGCTGTGGTGTCGACGAGCCGGCTGGCTATAGCACCACCACGCAGCAGCTGACGCAGGTTGGCGACATTGTCTGGTTCAACGAACCAACGCTTTCCTCCGGTACCTCCGCCACCTGGTACGCCATGGGCCGGGAGCGCTTCGTCGCCGTTGAAATGCCGATGTCGGAGGCCAGCTCACTGATGCCGGTGCTCTCCTCGGTCATCGCGGACAACCTGGAGAACATCTCGCCGAGCGAAGAAAAGTAAGAACCAACTTCTATCGACGAGCTACCAGCGCCCGCTCAATCAGGGCGCTGAGCAGCTCCTCGTAGGCAACACCGGAAGCCGCAAACATCTGCGGGTACATCGAAATCGGGGTAAAGCCCGGCATGGTGTTGACCTCATTGATAATCGGGCCATTATCCGTGACAAAGAAGTCCACGCGAGTCAGCCCATCAGAGCCCAGTGCCCTGAACGCCCGACGAGCATCCGTGTCCAGTGCCTTCAAAACATCCTCCGGCAGCTCAGCCGGGATCTGCGCCGAGACGACATCATCCAAGTACTTGGTCTCAAAACCGTAGAAGCCCTCGTCAGAGTCCTCCGTGCCACGCAGCAACGACGGAACTGATACCTGCAGGCTGCCGTCAGCGCGCTGCAGCACACCAATCTCCACTTCGGCGCCGTCTACACCGGCCTCTACAATGACCTTCCAGTCGTGCTCTCGGGCCAGCTCTACCGCCGCATCCAGATTCGCCCAATCATCCACGCGGGAAATGCCAATCGACGATCCACCACGGGCAGGTTTAACGAACACCGGCAGGCCAAGGGTCTCCTTGTCCTCGTCGGAAAGCGACTCGCCGATATGCAAAACAACCTGCTTGCCGATAGGAAGCCCCGCTGCCTGCAAGAGATTCTTCGTGCGTTCCTTATCCATACCCGCCGCGGAAGCGAGCACGCCCGGGCCAACATAAGCAATCCCGGAAAGCTCAAAGAGCCCCTGAATCGTGCCGTCCTCGCCGTGCGGACCGTGGAGTACCGGGAAGATAACGTCGACGGTGTCGAAAACCTCGCCGGCGCGATCACCGGTGACGAAGCGGAATTCACCGCGGCGTGACGGCGAGGTGCTCAGCGCAACTTCCTCGCCCGGGATGACCTCCGGCATCGTACGCCCCTGCGTGCGCAGCGTATCCGTCTCACGCGTCCCGACGGTCCAGACACCATCCTTGGTAATACCAATGGGAACCACTCGGAAGCGGTCCTCATCCAGGTGATCCATAATTGCGCCGGCCGAGACACAGGAGACGCTGTGCTCAGGGCTTGCGCCACCGTAGATGACGGCGACGGAAATGCGATCTGCAGACGAGCTATTCGACGAAGTCATGGTGACTTAGTTTAGCCCCGACCTCGTTGAAGTGGTTACTCCGACTTGCGGCTTCGCCCCATCAGCTTGCGAATTGTCTCATCGACCTTCGCGCCTTCGTGGCAGACGGCGTAAACGGCCTCAGTAATTGGCATTTCCACGCCATTGCGACGAGCGAGGTCACGGACCGAGATTGAAGAAATCACACCCTCAGCCACCTGACCGCGCGTAGCGTGCTGCGCCTGCTCCATCGTGTCACCGCGACCGAGACGGTCACCGAAGGTGCGGTTACGCGACAGGGGCGAGGAACAAGTGGCCACCAAGTCACCGAGGCCCGCCAATCCCGCGAAAGTCTTATCTTCTGCACCAACCGCGTCGCCCAGACGCGTGATTTCCGCCAAGCCACGGGTGATAATGGTTGCCAGCGTGTTCTCACCCAATCCTTGACCAGCGGCCATACCGCAGGCCAACGCAATGACGTTCTTGCAGGCACCGCCGATTTCGCAGCCGATCACATCGGTGTTGGTGTACGGGCGGAAGTAATTAGTGGCAACTGCCGCCTGAATCATCTTGGCGTTGTTCTCATCGGCGCAAGCAATGACCGTTGCCGCTGGCTGCTCCATCGCAACTTCACGGGCGAGGTTCGGGCCGGATAGCACCGCAATGCGCTCTGCTGGCAGGTCTGTGACTTCAGCAATGACCTCACTCATGCGCAGATGTGTCTCGCGCTCCACACCCTTAGCAAGGCTGAGCAGAATCGTCTCCGGCCCGATGAAGTCCTTCCAGACCTTCAAATTGTCACGCAATGTCTGCGAGGGCACGCCCAGCACCACGACATCGGCACCCTTAAGCGCGGCCTCTGCATCCGAGGTTGCTTCGATGTTGCGCGGCAGCCCTAAACCGGGCAGGTAGTCGTGGTTTTCGCGGCTTATCTGAATACGCTGTGCCTGCTCCGCACGTCGCGACCACAGCCGTACAGGATTGCCCGCATCAGCAAAAACCTTGGCGAGCGTCGTGCCCCACGAGCCCGCGCCCATCACTGAAACCTGCACCATCGCCGCGACCTTCCTCCGTTAGCCTCTAATCTCCAACAAGTCTAGCGAGACGTTCTCACACTGCGATACTAAACTAGGTCGGCGACAAAGGATTGAAAGGGAATTCACGATGATGCACGAAGAGGACAAGGACCTCAAGGGCGATACCTCCGTGACCGGTCGCCTGCGCCAGATTCCGACGAAGCCAGGCCAGGATGTCACCAAGCCGACCTTCGCGGCCGGCGCGGTTCTATGGCGGGGCGATGTCCATAACCCTGAAATCTGCGTGATTCACCGTCCTTCCTACGACGACTGGTCACTGCCGAAAGGCAAGCTCGACGCCGGTGAGAACCTCATTGCCACCGCCGTCCGCGAAATCTGGGAAGAGACCGGCTACCGCGTCCGCCTGGGTAAGCTCGTCGGAAACGTTTCTTACCCCGTCACTGGCCGCACCAAACTGGTCTGGTACTGGACCGCCGAGGTTCTAGACGGCGAATTCGAGCAGAACTCCGAGGTCAACGAGCTCCGCTGGGTCTCCTGGGACGAGGCTGAAAAACTTCTGTCCTACGACCTTGACCGCGACGTGCTGGTCAAGGCTCGCAAGCGTATGAACAATGAGCCGGACACTCGTCTCATTTTGGTTCGCCACGGGCGCGCACACCGTCGCGCCAACTGGAACGGCAATGATGCACTGAGGCCACTGGATAAGAAGGGACGTCGTCAAGCGGAACTGCTCGTCTCTGCCCTGGAGGGCTTCCGCCCCGAGCGCGTCTACTCCGCCGAGCCCGTGCGCTGCCAGGACACCGTCGCACCGCTCGCCGCAGAGCTGGGCATGCAGGTCACAGTCGACGAACGGCTTGGCGACGAGCACTGGATTGCCAACCAGGTTGAGTCAAAGAAGGCCTTCGAGGACATTGTCGCGCTCGGCGGAGTCAGCGTGATTTGCTCTCAGGGCATCACCATCCCGGACCTGTTGGCCGCTTGGTCCGCGGAGGGCACCCTGCCCTTCGACGAGGAAATCCTGTGCAAGAAGGGCTCCGCTTGGGTGCTGGGATTCAACGACGGTGTGATGACCACCGCTGATTACTACGCCTCGGCGCTGCCGGTGAAGTAAACCCTACAACCTCGGATCCATCGGCTCTGACTCCAGCGCCAACACGCCGAAGACGGGGACATGGATCCGATGCAGAGGCTCGCCAGCCGCTAGTCGCTCCAGCGACTCAATGCCCAGGGCATATTCGCGCAGCGCCGATGACTGCTTGTGCTGCAGATTTCGCCGCTTCAGTCGCTCTTGACGCTGCGGGTGCAGGTAGTCGTGCCCATAAATCATGCGCAGATACTCCCGCCCGCGCACCTTCATGCCGGGCTGCACCTGACGCGACGTCTCTGCGTTTTCCATTGGCTTGACGACGGCCCCCTCCCCGCCCGACTCTGTCAGCTGCAACCACCACCGCGATGCGGCCTCCACCTGTTCCGGGTCACTGGGGTCGAGGACGAAGCAGCGCGTCTTCCGGTAGATCTCACTGTCTGCTGCTACCAGCCGATTCGCAATATCCAGGTGCCATGAGTGGGGCTTGTGGTGCCAGGTAGCATCTTCACTTGCCAGCACTTGGAAAGGTGCGAACTGAATCTTTTTGTCACTGTCGACATAACGGTTGTAAGCAGCACGGAACTTCTCGAGCTCGTCCAGAGTCTGTTCTGGAGCGGGACCGCCGACCTCTACTCCCCTGTCGGTGGCCGCCTGCAGAGCGGCCGCGAGCTGCCTGGCAGCACCGATACCGGCGGCAGCGGTGGGTGCATAGATGTCGTCGATAAGCCCTTGTGCCTTGAGATTCCAAGGCAACATTTCGCCGTCGAGCAGGACCCAGTCCCCGAATTGGTCGAAAAGCCCGGCGCGCGCTGCGGCCTCAGTCATTTTTGCGAGAGACGGATTCTTACTGTCGAAGAAGGCGCGTCCCGTCCGGGTGTAGGCGTACGAACTAGTACCGAAACGGGTCGTCGAACCTGGCCGGATCAAGCACAGCACAGCTCGGGAACCCATGTGCTTTTCCTGGCACATGACCTGGTCAGTGTGCGCTGTGTAGTAGCGGAATGCCTCCTCCGGGTGTTCCAGGAATCCCTCTCGCTGCGAGGTCGGCGCAGGTGACATGGTCGGTGGCAGGTACGGAATTTTCTCCGGCGCGAGCGTGAAACGGCTGATGGTTTCCAGCGCTGCAGCTGCGCGGTCACTATCAATGCGGATGCGGCCATGCCGGCCAGTCTGGATACCATCGACGTCTAACACGTCAGTGATGCGCAGCTCGGACTCCCGGCGGTTGGTGGTCTTGCGGGATGGAGCCTCCCACCACGTCTGCTTTGCATCGACCTGCACGTTCTCTAGTTCGGGATAGCGCAGTGCAGAGAGCTTACCGCCGAATACGCAACCGGTGTCGATGCACATGGTGTTATTGACCCAGCGCAAACGGTCCGCTTCCATGTGGCCATAGACAACACGGGCGGCACCGCGGTAGTCCGCTGCCCAATCCAGACGTTCTGGCAGGCCATTTTCATCGAGCTTGCCAGTAGTCGCACCGTAGAGCGCGAACTCGCGGACTTTTCCAGAGGCCCTGCCATGGAGGTGCTCAGGCAGTCCCGCGTGGGCTACGACCAGGGCTCCGTCATCAAGCACGTAGTGCACAGGCAGGTGGTCGATGAAGTCGCGGACGTCTTTCCGGAACTCCTCACTTTCGCCTGCGAGCTGAGTGAGCGTTTCGGCCAGCCCGTGGCCCGTGGTGACGTTGTGGCCGTCGAGGGCGCGCACCAACTTAGAGTCGTGGTTTCCGGGCACGCAGAGAGCATTGCCGTCCGAGACCATCCCCATGACCAGCTTCAAGACGGCTGGGCTATTGGGGCCGCGGTCAACGAGGTCACCAACGAAAATGGTCTTGCGGCCATCTGGGTGATGAGCATTGCTGCCATCCGCCGAGAGCTCGTAGCCGAGCTTCTCCAGCAGTGCGGTCAGCTCGTCGAAGCAACCGTGGACATCGCCGATGATGTCGAAAGGGCCGTGGAGATCGCTGCGATCGACCTTCAGCGGCACACGTTCAATGGTGACGTTGTCGATTTCCTCCGCGGAATTCAAGATGAAAACGTTGTGAATCTTCTCGCGCTTCAGGTGCTTGAGCCCTCGGCGCAGGTCACGGTGCTGGCGCTCCAACACCTCTACTCTGAAGTTGCGGTCAGTGCGCTGCCTGTGCCGCTCCTTCACCTCCGCCAACGGAAGATTCAAAACGATAGCAGCACTGAGCGCATGGTGTCTGCGCGCCAGCTTCACGAGCCGGGCGCGGTCCTGCGGTTTCACATTCGTCGCATCGACCACGGTGAGTAAGCCTGCTTCCAGCCGCTTGCCGACGATCGTCTCCAGCAGCTCAAAAGCAGGCGCCGTCGCCGCCTGGTTATTCGGATCGTTGGAAACAATGCCGCGACAAGTATCCGAGGATACGACTTCAAACGGGCCGAAGTGTCGTGCCGCAAAGGTCGACTTTCCAGCACCGGAGACACCGACCAGCATGACCAAGCTGAGGTTAGGAAGTGAGATGGTACTCATAGTTAGCTCTCCTCTGCTGCGGTGAAGTCGTAGGAAAAGACCGCCATTTGTGTCGGTTGGCCGTAATTTTCGTGCACGTCCCCAATACCGTCGAAGTCCACCAGATAACCGAACTTCTCGGCCACGCCCCTGGCCCACTGACGAAATTCCGCGCGGCTGAACTCGAAACGGTGATCGAGGTGCCGGAACTGTCCAGGCTCTAGGTTTGGGTAGCAAGCGTTGTAGTCACTATTTGGGGTGGTGACGATGACATACTGCGGGCGTGCGAGCCCAAAGACGTTGTTCTCCAACGCGGGCAGCCGGTCGGCATCAATGTGCTCGATGACCTCCATCAGGATTGCCACGTCCATGTTCGCAATGCGCTCATCGGCATAGGTGACCGAGGATTGGAAAAGCTCAACCCGCGCGGCTTGGCGCTCCGGCATGCGATCTAGGTTCAGCGCCTTGTGCGCCTTACGAAGCTCCCCCACAGAAACATCGGTACCAACGATCTGCGCGATTCGCGGATTCTCCAGCATCGGCCCCAGTAGCACGCCGGAACCGCAGCCGATGTCGACTACACTGCGCGGGCGCAGGCTAAGTACTTCACGCAGTACTCGCTCTTGGCGCTGTCGATTAAGTGGCTTGGCTGGCTGGTCACCGCGGGGCAGTTCGATTGCAGCGGCTTCCCCAGCAAGCTTCACGACGGCTTCGTTGACCAGGCCTTTTTGATCCGCAAGGTAGCGCCCCAGGATTTTCTCCCGCTCCGGGTGCTCCGGTAGCCAGTCCTGCGCACGGGCGGCGAGCTTGTCGATTTCCCGGTCATCGACCCAATAGTGTTTCCCACCGTCGAGGACGGGCAGCAGAATATACAGGTGATTGAGCAAATCGCGGACGGTTGCTCTACCTGAAAGCGTTACCGCCGGTGAGAACCTCTGCCCGGCAGTGTTGTTCGAAAAATCGCAAGCAACGTTCCACCCCAGCGGCTCGAACAGAGCGCGAATTTCTTCCTCGGTGCCGGGAACCGCGGCGACTGTCGCGGTGAGGTCGCTTGGAACTTCGTCGTAAGGCGAGGGCTTTTCCATGACCATCGCCGTCGAGAAGACGGACTTCAGCGCCACTGCCATAAGCGATGACGCGACCCATTGCCGGTCATTGATGTAGCCGCTCAGATTGAACGTATCGGCGCGGTACTGCTTGAGCTTCAGCAGCTCATCACGGTCAATATCAACCCAGAGAACTGCTGTGCATTCGGCATCGGTAGCCGTGGGGAAAAAGACTCGGGCAACACCGAACTTTAACTCGGCCTCATGCACGCGATCGGGATGCTTTCGCAGTATAAATCCCAAATCGCGTGCTGATTCAGCTCGTGGAGGCTGACCGGGCCGTGTGTGTTTGGTGATTGCCAGATACATACGGCAAGTCTAACGCCTACCGCGGATTGGACTAGAGCATTTTTGACCTACAGCGTCTTCGGCTTGTGGGCCGGACGACTGGTCTCGTAGGCCACAATGTCCGCTTCGTTGCGCAGGGTCAGGGAGACGTCGTCAAGCCCTTCCATCAGACGCCAGCGGGTGTAGTCGTCGACCTCGAACGGGAAGACCTGCTCGCCGGCCTCGACGGTGCGGGTCTCCAGGTTGACGGTGAGCTCCATGCCAGGGTTAGCCTCCAGCAGCTTCCACAGCAGCTCGACATCGGACTGCTGCATCTGTGCGGCGAGCAGCCCCGCCTTGCCGGCATTGCCACGGAAGATATCGGCGAAGCGGGAGGAGATGACGACGCGGAAACCGTAGTCCATCAGGGCCCACACGGCGTGCTCGCGGGAAGAACCGGTACCGAAGTCCGGCCCTGCTACGAGGACGGAGCCCTTTGCGTATTCCGGACGGTTGAGCACGAAGTCGGACTCGTTGTTGCGCCAGTTGCTGAACAGGCCATCCTCGAATCCGGTGCGGGTGACGCGCTTTAGGTAGACAGCCGGGATGATCTGGTCAGTGTCGACGTTGGATCGCTGCAGGGGAACGCCGACGCCGGTGTGAGTATCAAACTTTTCCATAGTGAAAGGTCCTTAGAAGTTCTGCTTGGGTCTGTTGTACAAAGATCGGCAGTGAGAGTCAGTTAGAGATCAGCCGGTGCTGCGAAGTGACCGGCGACGGCAGTGGCTGCGGCGACAGCCGGGCTGACCAGGTGGGTACGACCACCCTTGCCCTGGCGGCCTTCGAAGTTGCGGTTGGAGGTCGAAGCGCAACGCTGGCCCGGGGTCAGCTGATCCGGGTTCATGCCCAGGCACATGGAGCAGCCCGGCATACGCCATTCGGCGCCTGCCTCTTCAAAGATCTTGCCCAGTCCCTCTTCTTCAGCCTGCGCACGAACCTTTGCGGAGCCCGGCACGATGAGCATCTGGACGCCGTCGGCAACCTTGCGGTCCTTCAGCACGTCGGCGACGGCGCGCATGTCCTCGATGCGGCCGTTGGTGCAGGAACCGACGAAAACAACGTCGACCTTAACGTCGCGCATCGGGGTGCCCGGCTTCAGATCCATGTACTCCAGTGCACGTTCGGCGGCGATGCGGTCGGAGTCCTCTGCGATGAACTCCGGGTCCGGCACGGTCTCACCCAGCGGCACGCCCTGGCCCGGGTTGGTACCCCAGGTAACGAATGGGGTCAGCGCGGAACCGTCGATTTCGACGACCTTGTCGAACTTCGCGTCCTCGTCAGTAACCAGGGACTTCCAGTATGCGACAGCCTCGTCCCACTGCTCGCCCTGCGGCGCGTGCGGGCGCCCCTTCAGGTGTTCGAAAGTGGTCTCGTCGGGAGCAATCATGCCAGCGCGGGCACCGGCTTCGATGGACATGTTGCAGATGGTCATGCGAGCTTCCATCGACAGCTTCTCGATGGCCTCGCCACGGTACTCAATAACGTGGCCCTGACCGCCGCCGGTGCCAATCTTGGCGATAATCGCCAGAATCAGGTCCTTGGCGGTAACACCATCCTGCAGTTCGCCGGTGACATTGACCGCCATGGTCTTGAAAGGCTTCAGCGGCAGGGTCTGGGTAGCCAGAACGTGCTCAACCTCAGAGGTACCGATACCGAAGGCCATGGCGCCGAAAGCACCGTGAGTTGCGGTATGCGAGTCACCACAGACAACGGTAGTGCCCGGCTGAGTCAGGCCCAGCTGTGGGCCGACGACGTGCACGATACCCTGCTCGCGGTCGCCCATCGGATGCAGGCGGATACCGAACTCCTCGGCGTTCTTGCGCAGTGTGGCAATCTGGGTACGAGAGGTCGGCTCCTCAATCAGATTGATTTTGCCGCCGGCGACAGTGGTCGGAACGTTGTGATCCTCAGTTGCGATGGTCAGATCCGGGCGGCGCACCTTGCGCCCTGCCAGACGGAGGCCATCAAAAGCCTGCGGCGAGGTAACCTCGTGGACGAGGTGCAGATCGATATAAATCAGATCTGGTTCGCCGTTGTCGCCTTGCTTGACTACGTGGTCACGCCAGACTTTCTCGGCCAGAGTCTTCGGGCTGGTGTCCGTGGTGCGCATAGTGGGTGAGCCGCCTTCCGGATATATCTCTTTTATCTCAAGGAATGAGATGTTAATATCATGGCATGGGACAGATTAGCACATCCGAGACGCCAGCTCTAAGTGGCATTAAGGTTCTCGACCGTTCGGTACTCATTCTCAAGTCTGTTGCAGAAACTCCACGCACCCTCGCCGAGCTCTGTGACGACACCGGCCTGCCCCGCGCCACCGCCCATCGGCTGGCCACGGCGTTGGAAGTACACCGCCTTGTCACCCGCACTCCGGACGGCCGCTGGACGACGGGCCCCGGCCTCACCGAGATCACGCCCGTCACAACTGACCTGCTTGCCGACGCCGCAGCGCACATCCTGCCGAAGCTGGTAGAGGTCACCGGAGAGTCCGTGCAGCTCTACCGTCTCACCGGCGACACCCGCACCTGCATTGCCTCCATGGAGCCCGCCACCGGGTTGCGTAACACGGTGCCAGTTGGCTCTCGCATGCCACTAACCGCCGGTTCCGCTGCACGCGTTCTCCTGGCCTTCGGCCCGGCCAATCTCGCTGAGCGCATGCTGCCCGACGCCGACTTCAACGAACAGGATCTCGATGACTGCCGACGTCTCGGCTGGTCCGAATCCATGGGCGAGCGCGACCCCGCACTCGCTTCTGTCTCCGCCCCGGTTTTCGACGGCAACCACCGCATGATTGCAGTCCTGTCCGTCTCCGGCCCCGTGGAGCGCATGACTCCGTCGCCCTATGAATGCTGGGGCGCAAAGGTTCTCGCCGCCGCTGAGGAGATGAGCTCCCGACTGTAATGCCCGCTTACCGTCACCTTGTCCTACTTCTGTCCATGTTCGCGGCGGTCGGTTCGTCCGTCGTTCACATGGGTGTGCCTTTTCTCATCCCATCCCTGCAGGAAAACGGTTTAAGCCTCTCCGCCGCCGGTCTCGTCGCAGCAATGCCGGCGGCCGGTATTGTTTTCACACTCATCGCCTGGGGCTGGTTTGTCGACCGCTACGGCGAACGCGCAGCTCTGTTCGCAGGCTTGACTTCTACCGCCTTGACGACGGGGCTTGCGGCGCTGGCTTCGTCGTCAAGCCCGGCCCTGCTCGGGGCTGCGCTCTTCCTCGCTGGATGTGCGGCGGCGAGCGTGAATTCTGCATCCGGCCGCGTGGTGTCGGGCTGGTATCCGCCGCATCAACGCGGTACTGCGATGGGCATTCGCCAAATGGCTCAGCCCCTTGGCGCTGCACTATCAGCGGTAACCCTGCACCCTCTCGCGCAGAACTACAGCATCGGTGTCGCACTCGCGATGCCCGCAATTCTGTGCGCTGTGCTGGCGTTGCTTGTGCTGGTTGGAGTAAAGAATCCCCCGCGCCCTGATGCCTCGAACCCCACCGTCACGGCCAGCCCTTACCGCGACGGCAAATACCTTGTGCGCATCCATATCGCCTCGGCGCTGCTGTCTTGGCCGCAGTCGATGATGGGCGCCTACATTCTGGTGTGGCTGTTGTCCGTGGGTTATGCCGATAGCACGGCGGGCACGGTTGTGATGGTCTCACAGCTGCTCGGTGCCGGATCGCGAGCACTGATGGGTGTGGTCTCCGACCGCGTTCGGTCCCGCATCCGCCCCTACCGCTGGGTCTCGGGTGCGACTTTTATCCTGGCTGTCGCAATGATGATTGCCAGCTGGGCTGATTGGCGCACACTTGGCACTGTGCTGGTCTGCGCACTGGCCGTTGCCGTGGTCAGCCCGAATGGTCTTGCCTTCACCGCAGTTGCTGAATACGCAGGCCCCTTCTGGTCCGGACGCGCTATGGGTACGCAGAACACGTTCCAGAACATTATCTACGCTGCAACGCCTCCGGTTTCGGGTGCGATTGTGGCCGCTGCGGGTTTCCCCGCACTGTTTGCCGTCACGGCTCTGTTCCCCGCCACCGCGCTGGGTATTGCGCCACGAGAAGACCAGAACCGCCACGGGCGGGTAGAGCTGGGCTAATCAGCCTGCCGCTTGCCGACGAATCGGTCGGTAGCAATGGTTGCGGCAACACCGAGGCTGGCTAGTCCAATCATCGGCCCCCACGCTAACCACGGCGCCCGCTCGAGCTATTGCGTGGATTCGTTGAGGATTACGCCCCAATCTGGACTGCCAACACCTGCGCCTACGCCGAGGAAGCCGAGAGCTGCAAGGGCGATAGCATTATGGGCAATCCTGGTCACGGCATGGCGGGCTACTGCTGGAATGGTCATGGGAAGAACATGCAGCTTCAAAAGGTGCCAACGGCTGGCCCCCATGGTTTGCGCAAATCGGTAGTGCCCGGATGCAGCGGCTTCGTTAGCGACTTCGACGCAATGTGCAGCCAGTGGAATCCACCCGACCAAAAACACCGCTATCGCAGCTGTCAGCATCGAGCGGCCCAAGACTCCAGCCAGAATAAGTCCCAGCAATATTGCGGGTACCGCATTCATGGCATCTCCGAAGAACTGCACTGATGCCCCTAGATGCCCAATCACAAGGGCGATGAGTGCGCACACTACGGTCACCAGGATTGCAGTTCCGATAGTGGCACCGATACCGTCGGCAAGCCGCGCCCAAATGTCACGACCAAGCTGATCGGTACCCAGTGGGTGTTGCCAGGACGGTGAAATGAAGCGTTTCGCAGAGTCGATGTCTGCGCTGCGGGGAATTCCCAGCGCAATTAGCACGATAGGAACAATCGACAGGATGAGATTCCAGAAACGTCCACCCCCTGTAGGCCGGCCAACAGTGGCGATGCTTCCTCGCAGCTTCCGCGTATACTGCCCCCGTATTGCCTGAGCCACGAGTCCACAAATTATGCCGATCCCCAACACCACAGTCACCGCAGCTTGCAGAACGGGAATATCGCCCGCAGTAGCAGCCGCAACCACGTTCCGCCCAAAGCCCGGTAAATGAAAGGTGACCTCAATTGCTGCGGTGGCCGATAACGTGCCCGCAAAGAACAGCGTCAACTGTGACAGTGTCGGCAGCAGGCTACGCCAAGTGACAAATCGAATAATTGTTGATTTTGGAACGCCATTGGTGCGCCATGACTCTACCCAGGGTTCTGACAACGCAGTATCAGCTGAAATCAGCAACACACGCCCATAGAGCCCCGCGGCGGGCAGGCCAATTGCCAGCACTGGCAGCACCATATGCGCAGGTGATGCCCAACCGCCTACCGGAAACATGCGCTGTTCAACAGCCAACCACCACAGCAGTAAAACCGCCACCACAAAGTTTGGCAGTGCGGCGAGAACCGCTAGCACGCTCGGTGTCCATTTTCCGGCTCGCAATCCTGCAATCCGTGGAAGTACGAGCGCCAGCGCAACGACGACACACAACGCCATGGAAGCCGCAGTCAATGCGAACGTAATACCGAAGCCGTTCACGGCCTGAGCGAAAGCATCTTGTCCGGTTACCCACGAGGTGCCAAAGTCACCGTGAAGAATATTTGTCGTCCACTGCTGGAGCGACTCCCACGGCGTTGTCGGCAGGCCATATTCTCTGCGAACAGCTTCAATAAGCTCCGGTGTTATCTCCCGTTCCCGCTCACGGGCACGCAGAACGGCGTATGCGGGTTCCCGTCCTGTCAACCACGGCAACAGGGCCGTGAGGACGAGAAGTCCCACAACTGAGGCAACTACCGCGAAAGCTTTCCGAATCACTTAGCCGTCTTCTCTGTAATCAGGTGGCGCTCCATCGGATCGAGTGCGATACCACGAACATTCTTCGCACCGATTAGCGATTTTTCATGAGACAGCGGAACTACTGCACCATCTGCAACAATTTCCGCGCCGATTCGAGCTGCTGCCGACAGGCGCTCCTCATCGTCGCCAAGCTCAGCGGCCTTCTCAATATCGACATCTATGGTGTGGTTACACAGCTGCGAGAGGTTATAAGAGCTCTCACAGGTGAAGTCGGATTGTAGGAAGCTGATCGGGTCAGCCGCACCGAGCATGTAATTGCGGGAACCGACGATGACATCAAAGTTCCCCTCGAGCATGTCTGCTTCCAAGGAGTTGTAGTCGGCTACCGTGATGTCGACTGTGAATCCCATCTTGCGCAGCTGATCCGCAACAAGATTGGCAACTTCGGGCAGCTCCGCACGGGAATCCCACGTAGCCAAGCGGATTTCCTTCCCCTTGCCATTCGGCCCCGGCTTCACAGTGGTCTCAGGAGTTGCTGCCGCCCACGCGGATGAACGATTAAAAATCGCCCCCTTCGGATTCACCGCTTGAGCTTCAAAAATGTCCCTAACCACCGGTTCAGGATCGATTGCAGCGGCTACTTCCTTACGCAGTTCGGCATCGGCAAACACGCCTTTTGCGGTATTAAAATGCAGGAGATTGACACGAGGTAAATCCACCTTAGACACGTCCACGTCATCGAGGCCTCCCAGCGATGAGATTGGCAACCCCTTGACCAGGTCTTGCTCATCTGCGCGCAGTGCATTCGTACGAGCTGTGGAATCCCCAATGAAAGACAATGTCAGAGTCTCAGTTTCCGGCTTACCGTTTCGGTAGTCGGCGAATGCACGTGCGGATACGGTACCGTCTGGGTTCTTCGTCTCGAGTTCAAACGGACCTGTACCATGCCCAAAGGGGTCAGGTGCGTCCCCTTCAAATGCTGCGGGTGAGAGAATCATAGTTCCCGGATCGGCAAAGCGCTTCACCAAAATTGGAGCATCTTTATCCGAAGTGACAGTAACCTCTCGGTCTCCTGTGGCCGTAGCCTGAAGTTGGTTCTTGCCGAGTCCCTTTGGCCTCGTCGGCGCATCAATAGCATGCGTGAGTGAGTTGGCAACAGCCTGTGCATCGACTGGCGTTCCATCGTGGAAAGTCAGTCCATCCGGCAGAGTAAATACGACGGTGCGGGCATCCTTCACTTCCCACTTTTCTGCCAGTTCGGGCTTAACGGTGCCCTCGTCATCAATCGCCACAAGCATTTCCGTGGCACCTGCGCGGGTCGACAGTACTGCGTCATCGGAGTATGGCGAGAACTCTGCGACCGGTTCGAATTGCAGGGCTACCCGCAGCGCATCCGCATCACCGCTCCCCTGCGCAAAGCAGGAGGCCAATCCGAACGGCAGTGCCGCAGTGGCCAGAATTAGTCCAATTTTTCGATTCATAGAGTTACTTCTCTTTCGTAAGTGTCGAGTTCTTGGGGAGAGATTTAGCTGGCTGACGCTCTCTAGTGCATTTGATGTTGGCTAGTGCTGCTGTCTCAGTTTGGTTAGCCCCACAGCCGATATCAGCAATAAAACGGTCATGATTGCCCACGGCGCTGCTGCCAACAACTGTGGGGTCTCGGCCCAATCCAAGGTGGCGCCAACCACAATCGACCCCACTAAAACCGCGAGTCCGCCGAAGCTGTTGAGAAAACCGTATGCAGAACCGAGGTCCTTGTTTCCGGTGAGTTTTCCGACGAGGTCTTTGGCTATCGGAACTGCAATCATCATCCCGAGATGCATCACTAGCAGCATTGTCACTGCCGGGGCTAAGGCCCACCATCCCTCCATGGGGATAGGCGCGCAGACCGCAATGATGGCGAAAGCAAAGGCCATCAGGCCAAAACCGCCACCAATGGCAACCCCTAAAGACAGTTTTTCTACCCATTTAGTCACGGTGGTTTGCAGCCCGATAACGAATACCGCTGAGATGACAAAAAACCAGCTCAGATACTCATCGCTACCTGTGGCACGACGCAGTTCTACAGGAAGAGCCAAATACTGCTGGTTATAGGCGAGCAAATAGGTCGAGTAGAACACCGCAAACACAATGAACGCTCGATTGCGAAGGATTCGCCCCCCACGCGGCAGTCATACTGCCACCAGCTGAATGCACGCCTTCCCATCTCCGCGCTAACAGCAGATGCATCACAAAGATGCCGGTAAAGATGGCTGCACCGGCAAAGGAAACAGCTGAAAAACCGATTGGGATCAACAGCGCACCAATCACAGGGCCAGTGAGCGAGCCCAAACGGGAATAGCTTTCGTCAAGAGCAAAGAGTCGTGCCCGTGTACACACTCCTTGTTTCTCGAGTTCGGCACCCCCACCGGCCAGCAAGGATTCAACTGCAGGCGAGAACAGTGCGGCCGCAAAGCCAATAAGGACAACGCCAACAAACATCATTGGCACGGAGGTTGCCAGTCCAGTTACCAGGAAACCTACAACGCGAAGCGCAACTCCAACGAGCAACACTTTGATCGCCCCGAAACTATCGGCAAGTCCGCCGCCGAGGAAGAACATTCCCTGTTGGCTAAAGGTTCGTACACCAAGTACCAGCCCCACCACGGCACCGCTGGCCCCTAAGTTGTTCGAGAGCTCCACGGCAATAAACGGGACAACGAGGTAAAAACCGATGTTGAAAAGAAGCTGCGTAATCAACAGTGCTTGAATCTTTTTGGGCAATTGCTTCACGACGCTAGCTCCTCTGCAGCCGACAGGAGCTCAACAACTTCAGGAATATCGGTTTTATCTAGCTCTCCAACCGGGCCGCTATAGACCGCTTCCCCTGCTGACATGACGATTATGTGATTACACAGTCGCAACAAGCTGTTTATGTCATGAGACACCAGCAGTACCGTCGCTTCAGTACCGAGGAGGACCTCCTCCAACATGGAAGCGGTATCCCGGTCCAGAGCGGAAAACGCCTCATCGGCAATGATCAGTTCCGGTTTGCCAATGAGCGCACGTGCAATTGCCATTCGCTGGCGCTGACCGCCAGAGAGCTCGTGGGGTCGTCGATATGCAAATTCCGGGTCGAGCCCCAGAGATTCCAGCATCGCTCGAACATCCCCAGTTGCGAACTCACAAATGCTGTCGATTACCGGCCGATGTGGCAATAGCGTGGCGTCTGGGTTCTGCGGAATATAGCCAATTGTCCCCTGTGCCATCGTGACTGTGCCGCTGTCAGGGCACAACTGGCCTGTCAGGAGACTGATTAGGCTACTCTTGCCCGCTCCCGATCTCCCCATGATGCCAACCACTCTTCCCTGCGGAATCGTGAGAGTGACATCGAGGAGCCTGCCTTTGCAAGTAACTCCATCGATACTGATCATGCGCAGACTCGCTCTTCCACAGTGCCACTTTCCAAATAGAGGATTCGTGTAGCAATCTTTCGTGCTACTCCCTCGTCGTGGGTGGCAATAACAATGGCTGTTTGCGTGCGCTCATGTAGCTTCCGCAGAGCGTCTACTACCTCAAGAGTCGCAATCGGGTCCAGCGAGGAAGTAGGTTCGTCGGCAAGCAGCAGCGAAGGCGACGGTTTTGTCGCCAGCGCCGCCGCAATTGCGACACGCTGACGCTGACCTCCGGAGAGCTCCATGGGATAGCGATGAGCCTGTTCTCGGGAGATACCGCAGGCCTCGAGCGCATCGAAACCACTGTCGTGCGCAAGAATTCGCACTTGCCGATCGCAGCGCACAAGAGGATTAAGGCACGCCAAAGTGTCTTGCATAATAAAGCTGGTCCGCAGACCTTGTTGACTTAATGTGCGAAGAAACGACGTCTTTCCCGATCCTGACTGCCCCATCACCGCGACAATGTCCTTCGGGAAAATATCAAGTTTGTCGATGTGGAGTACGTTCTGTTCGCCAGCTGATACATCGACATCACGCAAGCGCACTATCGCGGAATCGCCCATTCTCCCCTTCTTGCCAATCAGTTTCATTAAGGGGAGTTTAACACGTTGAACTCTAAACCTGTGCAGCCTGCTCTCGCATCCACCAACCAAATCTAGCCACGCACGCTACCCAGTGCACAGCCAATAAACACAGCAGTCCGGCACTAACGGCGTACAGCCACTGCGCGCCGATAGTGCCACCCAGGTTGTGCGTACCAAGACTCAGAGTGCCCACGGGGAAGGTTGCACCCCACCAACCAGGGCTGTATCCCGCCCAACGGATTACGGCGCGGGTGAATCGTCGTAAAGCAATGGCGACGAGGAAGACACCGACAATGAGCACGGTGGTACCGTAAGCGACAGCGAAGGTTCGGTTGAAAAGCAGCTGGGCAGCGGCCGTGGACTGACCGACCAATCCGAGCGGAATCCAGGCAGTACCGGCGATGGAATCGGGGATACGCATGGTGCCGGAGAACAGCGCGACGTAGCAGCGTACGAAAATCGGCAGAACGGTAATCAACGCCATCCAAAAGAATATTTGTGCGCAGACGTGATAGAACGTGCCGTAGTCAACGCTCAGCTGCGCGCCGCTTGTCGCCGCCACCATCGGGGCGACCAGTGCAAGGCCCCACTGAAAAGTCGGCTCGCCTTCGAATCCTCGCAGTTGACGAAGACTGACGTAGATTGCCAGCGGCGCGCCAATCCACCAGGACGCCAGCTGCCACACAGAATCGTTAAACAACGAGCTTGCGGCACTACCGAGAGACATAATGCCCATCGCGAACATGCCCCACGGCGCCTGCAACTTCGAGTGAAAAGCCGGGTTTCGAAATCGCAACCAACCGACCACTATGAAACCGAGAATGCCACCTGCCACGACGAGAAGCAGTTCCGGAACCACCGGCACATCATGAATGTGCGTAAGCGTGGCGAAGATGGAGGTGCCCATCAGCGATCCTGCCCACGCAGGCCCGGCGGGCGCAAGCACATCACTGCGAGGAGAGTTGGTCATGCCCATACCGTATTTGCGCTTGCTGCAGTCACCGCTATCACGAAACTCTGTGAGGGGTACCATTGACGCATGTACCCCTCCGCTGTGGCCGAACTCGAAGCACTTTTCACCGTCGCCCGTGCGGGGTCGATCTCGAAGGCCGCGCGTGAGCTCGGCACCAACCAGCAGACCATGTCCGCACGCATCGCACGGGCGGAAAGAGCGCTGGGAATCACCGTCTTCGAACGCTCCCCTTACGGCGTCTCCCCTACAGAAAAAGGGCAAGTGCTTATCGACGCCCTCCCAGATCTCCTCGCCGCCTGCCACAGATTTTCGGGCATTGCCGCCAGCTTGCGTTCCGACAATGTTCCCCGCCACCTCACCCTTGCGGTGTCCAACACTGTCGCTGAGCTCTACTACCCCGGCTGGGCCGCCGAGTTCCACCGGCAACATCCCGCAGTCAAACTGTCGATGGTGCAGGCAAACTCTCGCGAGGTGCGGCAACTAGTAGCCGACAGTGCGGTGGACTTCGGGCTGGTAGAGGGCGAGGCTGGTCGGCACGACCTCGAAGAACGAATCATCGGCACCGACGAATTGGTCCTCGCCGTGCCGACTGGCCATCCGTGGGCTGAGCGGGCCGAGATATCCGTCGAAGAACTGCGCGCGACGCCACTCGTTATTCGCGAACCGGGTTCCGGTAGCCGACAGGTGGTGGAAGATGCACTGGGCACTCTCACCGAACCCGCCGGAGAATTTGGCTCCCTTTCGGCACAGCGCGCTGGCATGATTGCGCTGGCAGCGCCGACAATCATCGCCCGCGGCGCAATTCGCGATCAGGTAACGCTCGGGCGCATCGTCATCGTCCCCACCGACACCGTTTTTACTCGCAACCTCAGCGTGGTTATGCGTCGTGGCAGTAAAGCTAGTGGGGACATTTCGGAATTTATCCGCATTTCTAGTCCTATACTTAGCAAGCATGAGCAATCCCAATGATGACCTCTTTTCCTCCGACCGCTACGATGCCGGTATCCAAATCCGCCGCGAGGTAATGGGCGACGAATTCGTCGATGCCGCCCTCTCTCGCAACGCCGGCTCCGACGGAGAGACCCTGCAGAAGCACATCACCGCCACAGTCTGGGGTTCTGTCTGGAGCCGCGAAGGACTGGCCAAGCGTGATCGATCCCTGCTCAACATTGGAATGCTCGTCGCTCTGCGAGCCACCGAGGAACTGCGCGGCCACATCAAGGGCGCTCTCGCCAACGGTCTGACCCGCACCGAAATCACCGAAGCCATTGTCCACGCTTCCGGTTACTGCGGTGCACCAGCTGCACTGTCCGCAATGAAGGTCGCGCAGGAAGTGCTCGTCGCTGAGCTCGGCCCGCTTGACGACGACGATCAGTAGGTAGCCCACGGGCTCTCAGGCCCTGGCCTCCGCGTTAGTACATCAGTGATGCGGCGCAGCAGCCACGACAGTGGCAGGGCGATGGCAGTGGTGACAATTGCCACTGCCAACATCGAGCCCTGGAAGGTCTGATAACCCATCAAGCTCATTACCCAGTCCATGACCAACACGTGGACGAGGAAGAACTCGTAGGAGACCTCCCCCAACCAAATCATTGCTGGATGACGAAGCCACCTTACCTCCGTACCAAGCGCAATCGGAGCCACGAATGCGCCGGCAGACAGACCATACAGCGTGGTCTTCCACAAAGCCTGGTCAACATCATCTGGCACCAAGGTTGCTGGCCCCACGTGAGTGGTTGTGGATAGGAAAAACAGGACTAGCGCTATCAGCCAGCTGGCCGCCAAATTGACGCGCCAGCCAACTTTTCGCCCGTAGGCCAGCAGCATTCCGATGGCGAACCAGTCGAAATACGCCATCGGCCACAGCCGTGCCACTACCGGCAGCAGGTTTTCCTGGTGCGATAGCACAGTCCAGACCGGCCCAATGAGGCCAAAACCAATAATGATAGCCAACGTTGGACCAGGCCGTAGCCGCCCCTTTGTGATCGTCCAGATGCCAAGCCCCACCAGCGGCAATACCAAGTAGAAGCCGACTTCCACCACCATCGACCACATCTGCGGCAAGCCCGGGTGAATCCAGCCGAATTGGAGCGTCTGGGTAAACGATATCGTGCGCAACCAGCCCTGTAGCCCTCCACCAGATGGTGGTGGGTCGTCTGCGGTGTGAATGAGAAAGGCCGCAGTGACCACAATCCAGTAGGCCGGCAGGACTCTCTTCGCACGGCTGGTGAAGTACTTCCGCAAGTCCGGTCGGTTCGCGGGGACGTCGTCAGGCGAACCGAGCCAGCGCCCTGTGAGCAGAACCGCACTGAGCACGAAGAAGATGGTGACGCCAATTTCGAATCGACCGTTGAGGCGCCCCCACCAATCGCCGGTGTAATTGCCTGTCCAAAACGCGGCATGCGTGAGCAGGACGCCGAACGCGCCGATGGCTCGGATGCTGGTCAGCTCCGGAACGTAGGTGGACTTGGCCGAATTCATGCCAATATTTTAGGAGCGCAAAGTACTTCCCCGTGTTATTTCGGCAAAAGTGGAATCTACATAATTTCTTCTACATGTTCTCGACGGTGCTCAAGATGTACTGAGCAGATTCACGCAGTCGCTCCAGCTCCCAGCTGTTTAGCTGTGGCGGCATACGACGAATGATTCCACCTCGGCCGATCACCGCTGGCATCGACAGCGAGACATCCGTCAACCCGTATTCACCATCCAAGCGTGTACACACCGGGTGGACGCTGTTTTGATCCAGCATCACCGCGCGGGCAATTTCCAAAGCGGAGCGTGCAACACCGGCATTAGTCCAGCCCTTGGCATTGAGAACATCGTAAGCTGCCCCGACTACGGCATCTTGAATTTCTTGCGGTGAAGGCAACTGCGTGCCATGCCATTTTTCCAGTTCTGTCCACCTCACACCTTGCACGTTCAGCGTGGACAAAATTGGGACGGCCGTAAGCCCGTGCTCACCCATCATGTAGCCAGTAACTGACTTCGGGTCGATACCGAGCTGTTTGGCAACTACCCAGCGCAGTCGGGCCGAATCTAGCATCGTGCCGGTGCCAAAGAGCTTTTCCGCGGGGTAATCGAACTCGGTATGAGCCAAGTGCACCACTGCATCGAGCGGATTAGTAATAAAGAGGACAATCGCATCGCGCGTATGTTTCACGATTCCCGGCATGACATCGCGAACCACTTCCCCGCTGAGCTTGGCTAACCCGGCACGGTCCGGACGGGAATCCGGGTCGTCCGGATCAGGGAGAATGGACGCACCAGCAGCGACGATAATCATATCCGCGTCGGTGCAATCGCTGTAGTCGCCAGCATGCACATTGACATAGTCCGTGCCGGGAACACCAGTGGACTGGGATTGGTCCAGAGCCTCGCCATGCGCGACGCCTGGTGCCGTGTCAATCGTGGCAATCTCAGCGAACAGCCCGGATTCCATGGCATATGTCAGGACATACGAACCGACGTGACCGAGACCAATACAAACGAGTTTTGAATGTTTCATAGTTTCGATACTAGGACTGTGGAAATCCCGTGCCGCGGTGGAGGGGTGAGCAGCAAGACAAAAGCCTCCACTCGATTACGAGTGAAGGCTCTTGTCTCTATATATCTTTGTACCCCGTACGGGATTTGAACCCGTGTTACCGCCGTGAGAGGGCGGCGTCCTAGGCCGCTAGACGAACGGGGCTTAGAACTTTCATCCGCGCGCTGCGGACTTGTTAAACAATACACTAGACGTGGATAGTAACTGCAAATCGCCCGGTCAAGGCGCTAAATTCCAAGTGCTTCCACATTTTTTGCCAGTGCGTTTTTAAGCTCCGCTTCATCCATTTTTCGCAGAGCCGCAACCTCGGCGACAGTGTCCCGCAAGGCCGCGACGACCTCGGCAGAGACCGCCTCCGCCGCGTAGCCGCTTCCAGGCTCGTGCGGAAGGTCAGTTTCCAGCAAAAGCCTATCGACGGGCACCTGCGACACATAGGCCCGTCCGCGTTTGGTCCGCAACATGAGCGGATTGACGGAGATATAGCCACCGGCTCGGATAAGCCTGGTCAGCTCATCGCTGGTGCCACCGAAACGGTGAAAGATGGGCACGAGATTCTGACCGAGCCCTACCCCTTTGTCGGAGTCCAAGCGTGGTTCCAGCAGATCAAGCACTCTATCGGCGCTGCGGACTGTGTGAATGGACAGAATATGCGGCTGGCTCGAGGCTCGGACAGCATCGAGAATGCTTGTGAAGACGTGGATTTGGGTCTCGGCGGGAACGTCGTCAAGCCTGCGGGGCGCGAAGTCCAAGCCAATCTCACCGACGAAACGGGTGCGTGGAAGGGCCTCGCGAAATATCTCAAGCTCGCGCTCGTAGTTGCCGTCGATATACCACGGGTGATAGCCGACTGCGGCCATGGGGAGATTTTCGCGCTCTATCTCGACAAATCCGGAGGGGCGGACTGTCTGCGCGATGATCTCCACGCCTTCCTGCGCAATATCGGCTTTGAAGCACTCGCGCGAAGCCGGTGGCAGGAAATCGTAGTGAAAGTGGGTATCGATGAGCCGCATCATTTTTCCGTTGGTGGCTGGTTTTCGTCGGCCGGACCGCCGATGCGCGGGGCCAGCGGGGTTTCCTCGAACCCGAGCAGACGGCGAATGACCTTTCCGGCCAGCATCTGCCCCATGATTGGCGGTATGTAGCTCATGGTACCGAGGGTTTCCGCCTTGGTACCGCTGCCCTTGTCCGCAATTCTCACTGGCTCTTCGGATGAGTACAGCACCTCAAGACCGCGAATGCGTCGGCGGATACACACCTGACGGACGACCTTCGCCAGCGGACAGACCTTAGTCTTATTGATCTTCGAGAAGGTTAGCCGAGCTGGGTCGAGCTTATTTCCGCCACCCATAGCGGAAATGAGGTGGGTGCGATTTTCCGCGCACCACTGCGCGATCTCAATCTTGCCGGTGACATCGTCGATAGCGTCGATGATGTAATCCGGACGCGGGAACTGCTCGAAGGCCTCCGCCAGGTTTTCGCGTGTAAGAAAAATCTGCCGGGCATAGGTCGTACAATCCGGGTTGATATCGGCAACCATCGCCTCCATGACCTCGGCTTTGACCCGGCCAATCGTGGAGACAAAAGCCAGCGCCTGACGGTTGAGATTGCTCGGCTCTACGACATCGCCGTCGATCAAGATGAGGTTGCCCACGCCGCCTCGGGCGAGAGCTTCGGCACAACTCGACCCCACGCCTCCGAGTCCGACAACCATGACGGTAGATTCAGCCAACGTTTCTAGCCCCTCCTCCCCTAGGAGAAGCTTCAGTCGTGCGAAACGTTCACTGGTCATAGTCGCCCCTGGTCATAGTCGCCTCGATGCTTAAAAAACAAAAACTCCCCAGCCGACTGACTGGGGAGTAACTTTGTACCCCGTACGGGATTTGAACCCGTGTTACCGCCGTGAGAGGGCGGCGTCCTAGGCCGCTAGACGAACGGGGCTTAGAACTTTGCAGTTAGTGAATACATTCAACAATGAACTTCTTCACTGCTGGCCTACCAGGACTCGAACCTAGAATGACGGTACCAGAAACCGTTGTGTTGCCAATTACACCATAGGCCATCGCTGCTGAACGCAACGAGGAATAATATAGCCAATTGGCGTGAACAAGAGCAAATCACCTGGTCAAAGGTTCGTTGTCAAAGGTTCGTTTAAATTCGCGAGTTCCCCACAGCCCACCTCAGCAGTGCGCATAGCTAATGCATAACTAATGCAATGCATATAACTAACGCAGTCCCAGATCGAAAGCCCATTCGATCGCAGCTCAAAGCTGATCCGCCCTTCAGGAGACACTTCGTGGTGAAGCGGCTGGCAAACAG
The DNA here is from genome assembly GCF_000411235.1 of Corynebacterium sp. HFH0082. NCBI lineage: Bacteria > Bacillati > Actinomycetota > Actinomycetes > Mycobacteriales > Corynebacteriaceae > Corynebacterium > Corynebacterium sp. HFH0082. The sequence goes on along the minus strand of NZ_KE150404.1, from coordinate 1,473,407 downwards.
CCGACACACACCAAAAAACCAGACCTGAAAGGCAGGCACCATGACTTCCCCAACAACGACGGCAACATCCGCCCCCATCACGCTCGAGCTGGAGTTCTCCGACATCACGGAGCAAATGAACGGCACCATCGGTCGCGTCATCGGCACTGTCACTATCCGTCAGTTCGCGAAAACCATCTCGGCCCTCAACCTCGACGCCAACCCACGCGTGTCCCCGCACCGGCCGCATCACCGATGCCATCATGGAAACCATCGACACCACGCCGGAGCTCTTCGCCTACAAGTCCAAGGGTGTGCTCCTGGCCTCCACTCAGTTCACCAGTGAAGACAATCTCTACCGCTTCACCTTCAGCAACCGTCGCATCGAAGGCATCCTCGACGGCGGTCACAACTCGCTGGCTATCGCACTGTTCGTTCTGGGCAAGCTCACTCCACCACCTAGCCGCAAAATCAAGACGTGGTCCGAAATGAAGGAGGTCTGGTCGGAGCGTACGGAAGAAATTGAGGAATTGCTTGCCGACGAAAGCCTCACCGAGCTCGATGCCCGTGTTCCGGTAGAGGTACTCGTGCCAGGTGCTCGGGACGAGGACACTGTGCAGGAATTCTCCGATGCACTGCTCGATATCTGTGCCGCCCGCAACAACAATGCGGAGCTCAAGGCGGAAGCAAAGCTCAATCGCGCCGGCTACTTTGACGATCTGAAGCATGCCCTGCCTCAGGGAATTAGCGACAACGTGCAGTGGCGCACCAACGATACTGGTCGACTAAAGGTGGGCGATGTCATCGCTATGGCGTGGATTCCACTGTCTTGTATTGACCTGCCGAAGGATGCCGACGGCAAGCAGATTGAAGCACCGACCCCCACCAGCCTCTACTCCGGCAAGGCCAAGCTGCTTGACCGCTTCGAGGATGTCATGAGCTCACCGGAGGTCACTAAGCCCAGCACTGAAAGCATCAATGAGCGCACCGAAGAGGTCGTTCTCTACAACGAGAAGGTCCGCAGCGCATTGAACCTCACGCGTGACTTCATCGATATTTTCGAGCGCATCAACGCAGAGCTACCCGATCTCTACAACAAAAGCGGCGGTAAATTCGGCGGCATCGATGCTGTTGACAAGGCCAATAAGAAGAATCCGCGGACTGGCAAGACTCCACAGAAGTACTCGAAGTTCTACCGCCAGCCCATCGGCTACGCGATTCCAGACGGGTTCATCTACCCGCTCGTGTACGCCTTTGCCGCACCGCTCAAGCAAAACGAGGACGGCACGGTCCACTGGGGAACCGACTGGCACGAGTTCTTCAACAACCACATGGGGTCGCTGGTCAAGGACTACCGCGAAACCTCCATGAATATGCTGAACCGCGACCCGCAGAAGGTGGGCAAGGAAGCGGGCTCTTACACGAACCTGCTTCGCTCAGCCCAGCTCGCGCTCTTTACTGAGCAGCAGTAAAAGGAGTGACCTCGAGCGCCTTGCGCAGTCGGCCCAGGCTGCGGCTGCGACCAAGCAGCTCCATGGACTCGAACAGCGGCGGCGAAACCTGAGCGCCAGTCACGGCCACGCGCACCGGGCCAAAAGCCTTGCGTGGCTTCAGCTCCAGGTCCTCGATGAGGGCCTTCTGAAGTGCAGTTTCAAGCTTCTCGGTGACGAAGTCCTCTTCGCTGAGCGGCTCCACAGCTGCAATGGTGGCCTCCAGGACAGCGACGGCGTCTTCCTTGAAGTTACGGCGTGCCGAGCGCTCATCGAAGGTGAACCCGTCCTCTTCCACAACCAGGAACTTCGAGAGGTCCCAGGCGTCGGAAAGCGTCTTCACACGGGTCTGCAGCAGCGTTGCCAGGAAAGCGAACTTATCCGCCGGGTAGTCGGCCGGGAAGTCAAAGTGGCTTTCCAGGTACGTGCGCAGACGCTGCTCGAAGTCCTTCGGATCGAGCATGCGGATGTGGTCCGCGTTGATAGCGTCGGCCTTCTTCTGATCGAAGCGAGCCGGGTTGGACAGCACATCGTGGATATCGAAGGCCTTGACCATCTCGTCCATCGTGAAGATGTCCTGGTCGCCGTCCATAGACCACCCCAGCAGTGCCAGGTAGTTCAGCAGACCCTCGCGGATGAAACCGTTATCGCGGTGGATGAAGAGATTGGACTGCGGGTCACGCTTGGACAGCTTCTTATTACCCTCGCCCATAACGAACGGCAGGTGACCGAACTCCGGGGTGAACTTGGCGACACCGATGCGCTTCAGCGACTCGTAGAGAGCGATCTGGCGCGGGGTCGATGGCAGCAGGTCCTCACCACGCAGGACGTGAGTGATCTCCATCAGAGCGTCATCGACCGGGTTAACCAGGGTGTAGAGCGGTTCACCGTTGGAGCGGGCAATAACGAAGTCCGGAACCAGGCCGGCCTTGAACTCGATACGACCGCGAACGAGGTCATCGAAGACAATGTCCTCGTCCGGCATACGCAGGCGAATCACCGGCTTGCGCCCCTCTGCACGGAAGGCTTCCTTCTGCTCCTCGGTGAGGTTGCGGTCATAGTTGTCGTAGCCCAGCTTCGGGTCACGGCCGGCGGCCTTGTGGCGCTCCTCAACCTCTTCAGCGGTGGAAAAGGCCTCGTACGCTTCACCGGCGTCAATGAGACGCTGCAATACATCGGCGTAGATGTCCTTGCGCTGCGACTGGCGGTACGGGCCGTGCGGACCGCCGACATCGATGCCCTCGTCCCAGTCAATACCGAGCCAATTCAGGGCCTCGATGATTGCCTGATAAGACTCTTCGGAGTCGCGAGCGGCATCGGTATCTTCGATGCGGAAGACCAGCTTGCCACCAGTGTGACGGGCATATGCCCAGTTGAACAGGGCGGTGCGGATGAGGCCAACGTGCGGGGTACCGGTTGGCGACGGGCAAAAGCGTACGCGAACATCTGACATGCTTTCCCACGATACCCGCCCTCCCACCTGCAGGCATGCATAGGGTTTGCATAGGGTTACAGAGCCCACTCCCCAGCCACTTCGCCGGCGTATCCGGCGGCTCGCAGCCGCTCAACCCAGCTGCGCAGTGGTGCCTCACCGGTGCCCGGCGCGCCGCGGCCTGGGAAATCGGCAATCTGGACGTGCGCCGGCAGGCTCACTCTTCCAGTCTCCACATCAGTGAGCCAAGCATCCACGTCGACGCCATTAGCTGCAAAATGGTAAAAGTCCGCGAGCACACCAGCACCAGTCTGTTGCGCTAACTCCTCGGCTTGCCAGGGATCTGTAATGGGGTAATCGCTCATCCCGGACAGTGGCTCAATCAATGCGCGAACTCCACTGAGCTCCAGCTGGGCAGTAATCTCAGTCAGTCTTTGCACCTGCAAGTCCGTTAGCTCCCCCGAGCGCCCCAGCAGCACGTTCGAGTATTTCAGCCCCGTGGCCCGCGCAATCTGGCTCACTGCCTCCAGGTGCCCCGCGGGCAGCCCATCCGTATCGAGCACTCCTCGCTGCCCCGCTGCCATGTCCCCTCCCCACAGATTCATGGCATAAAGACCAAGGCTGTCGTCAAAGAGGTCACAAAAAGCGGAAACCTCATCGGGTGCGGGCACTGCGAGGCCAAATGGCCACCAGAATTCCACGGCCGCGTAGCCGTCGTCACGCGCGGCGTTGACGGCGTCGTGCGGGGACATGTGTGCGTAGACCGTAGAACAGTTGATAATAGTGCTCATGACCAAAACGGTAGTAGTAACTGGTGGCGGCGCGGGCATTGGTCGCGAAATTGCTATGGCTTTCGCCTCCGATGGCTGGCACGTGCATATCTGCGGCAGGCGTATCGACGCGCTCGAGGCCGTTGCCGCCGAAGCGGACAACATCACCTTCTCCAGGTGTGACATCACCGACCCCGAGCAGGTCCGTGCGATGTTTGAGGACGCGCAGGTAGCTACGGGAACCATTGATGTTGCGGTGCTCAATGCGGGGCTGCCCGGCACGCCCGCAGAGTTCGGAGAGACCGACATTGAGGACTTCCGCGCGGTCATCGATACGAATGTGGTCGGCTCGTACCTATGCGCACGCGAGGCGTTCGCGCGAATGAAGGCGGGGCGCAAGGGGAAGACGGACCAAGCAGGCGGCCGAATCCTGGTCAACTGCTCTATCGCGGCGCAGGTGCCGAGAGCCCATACGGCGGCGTACGCGACGTCGAAAAGCGCGCTTGCCGGAATGACCCATGTGCTTGCCCTGGACGGACGCGAGTATGGCATTACGGCAACGCGCATTGACATTGGCAATGCGCAGACTGACCTATTGGGGACGTTCACAGGCAGCGAGCCAATGTTCGATGCCAAGCAGGCTGCGGAGACCTTCCTCTACGCCGCGAATCTGCCGGCAAGTGCAGTCATCGATCAGCTCACGATTACCGCTGCGGGTATGCCCTTTTTGGGTAGGGGTTAGCCTGCCCCTTAAACTGGAGCACAACTGGGTTTAGATTGAGGAGGCGGGTTAGGGCTATGTCCATGGAAAACCACCCCTCTCTGGGCGGCGGAAACGAAGAAGAGAAGCAGGAGAATTCTCACCCGTCGAACGACCCTGCAGCGACTCCGAAGCGTTCGACGCGCTGGGATACGTCCCGCCCGACCACCGCTCCGGACTTTTTGCTCTCCCGGGCACACGGCTCCATCCGCACGCAAGGTATTGAAGAGCAGCTTTCCGACCCCTGGCTCGCGGCCGAGGGACTGCACTCGGGCATTCACAAGATGGTGGTCGGCGCATTGCCCTTCGACTTGGACAAGCCCGCCGCCCTGACCGTTCCCCGGGAAGTCATCCGCTCCTCGCAGCCGCTGGAGCCACCCGCGCACTACCGTTGGAACGCACCGAAGCCCCACGCCAACATCGTCGCTTACGATCCCCCGCTCGACGAGCACGCTGAGCGCATCGCCGCAGCCATCCGCACAATCGAGTACTCGGCGCTGGAAAAGGTCGTGCTCGCGCGCGCCGTGGAACTCGAAATCGATCCCCCGATTGACCCGCTCCTACTCGCATCGCGGCTGATCGACGGATCCCCCAACCGCGATGGCTTTGTCGTGGATCTCTCCCCCGCCGGTTCCGATTATGAGGGCAAGTTGCTCATCGGTTCCTCCCCGGAGATGCTGGTCCGCCGTACGGGCGACATCGTTGAGGCGTTTCCCTTGGCCGGGTCGCTGCCGAGGTCCCGGAATGAAGAGGTGGACCGGGCGTCGGCCCGTCGTTTAGCGGACTCGCGCAAGAACCTAGACGAGCATGCCTTCGTCGTCGACGACATCGCCGACAACTTGGCGCCACTGTGCAGTTCGCTGGATGTTCCGGACAGCCCCGAGCTGATGAGCACCGCCGAGATGTGGCACTTGGCCACGCATATCCGCGGTCGGTTGAAGGATCCGTCGCTGTCCGCGCTGGATTTGGCGCTGGTGGTGCACCCGACACCAGCCATTTGTGGCACGCCGACGGAATCCGCCTTCGGCGTTATTCAGGCCGTAGAGACCAACCGCGGCTTCTACTCGGGCGCTGTCGGCTGGTGCGATGAGAATGGCGACGGTGAGTTCGTGGTCTCCATTCGCTGTGCCGAAATCGACACTGAGGGGTCCGTGGCACGACTATGGGCCGGAGGCGGCATTGTGTCGCACTCCGACCCAGAAGAAGAAGTCACGGAGACCAGCGCCAAGATGGGCACTGTACTCCGCGCTTTTGGAGTTAAGGGCGCTTAAGCCCGCTCCACCGGGTTGGCCAGCTTGCCGATACCCGGGATCTCAATCTCGATGCGGTCACCCGGGAACATCGCAGCGGTACCGGCCGGGGAGCCGGTGCAGATGACATCACCCGGCAGCAGCGTAATCGAGGCAGTGATGAACTCGATGATTTCCGGGATGGACATAATCATCTGGTTGGAGTTGGAATCCTGCTTGGTCTCGGTAACACCCTCGTGAGTCAGGTGTGCCTTGATTGGCAGCTCGTTGTAGTCCAGCTCCGTCTGGATCCACGGACCAAGCGGGCAGAAGGTATCGATGCCCTTTGCGCGCGCCCACTGACCATCGGCAAACTGCAGGTCACGGGAAGAAACATCATTGACGATGGTGTATCCGAAGATCACATCGTGAGCGTTTTCCTTCTTGACGTTCTTGCACGGCTTACCAATAACCAGTGCCAGCTCGCCCTCAAACTCGACGTTGGTGGCGAAATCCGGAATGCGAATCGGCGCTTCCGGGCCAATGACGGCCGTCGGCGGCTTAATGAACATCGTCGGCGGCAGCGATTCTGCCGACTTCTTGAACACCTCGGCGACGTGGTCAGCGTAGTTACGACCAATAGCGATGACCTTCGACGGCAGCATTGGGGCGAGCAGACGTACGTCGGCAAGCGGCCAGGAACGGCCTGTCTTATTCAGCTGACCGAAAGGGTGCCCTTCGATTTCGTGCAAAGTAACTTCATTGCCTTCGCCCTCAACGAGCGCGAAGCACATGCCCTCTGGGTGGGCGATTCGAGCAATACGCATAAAAATAGGGTACACGTCACATTGCGATAATTATGCAACGACCCCCACTCTCTATACTCTGCGCTCTAAACTCCGCGGGATTCCTGCGCAAGCCACACCAGCGCACAGGCCAGCGCATCGTTGAACGCATGATGGGCCTTAAAACGGGGAATGCCGTACTTGTCGCACAATGACCACAACCGCAGCTCATCACGGACCGGCTCGCGGTTGGCTCGCAGAATCGCGTCGTACTCGCGTGTCATAGTGTCCGCCACCGGCACATCAAAGCGCGCATCGAAGTACTTCCGGCACAACGGATCCAGGAAACCAACTTCCATCCGCGCGTAGTGCGCCAGCAACTTCCGTCCCCGTAGAGCGTCTAACAGCTTGCCGACGGCCACCTCTGCCTCTACCCCGGTTGCGACCATGTCGTCGGTAAGCCCATGCACCGTCGCCGACTCGCCGACGCTCACCTCCTCGCGCTCTGGGCGAATGAGAAGGTGTCCCGATTCTTCCAGTACGATGTCGCGGCCTTCGACGGCAACCCAACCGATGGAAAGCAGCTGATCCTTGGAAGGATCCAGACCGGTGGTTTCCACATCGACCGCGAGCCAAGCATTGTCGCGGATAGGGGTGTCCAGGAGTTTCTTGCGGGGTTTAAAAAACTTCAACATTGCGCGCTCACGACATCGCCCGGATGGGATACTTCGCCCCGAGGCTCTGCTGCAACTTGCGGATAACACCAAACGCATCGCGCAGGTGCTCGCGTTCCAGGCTGGAGAGACGCTTCGGGTAGATGTGGTTATTCGGCTGCTCGCCAGCGTTGAACTGGGCCTGCTGGTGATGAAGCTGCACCGTGCACAGGAACTCGAACGCATCCGCCAGATCCTGCGCACCCTGATGGCTCACGCTTCCGGCACCCGCACTCGCCGCCAAGCGTTCACGCGTCGACAGCTGTGGCAGGCCAGCTGCCACAGTAAATAACCGCGCCATCTGCACCACAGCAGCAGTTCCCCCCTTCTTGATGTCCAGGGTCTCTGCGTGCTCGCCGCCCTTTTCCAGCACCAGGCCACGGAAGAAGCCGAGCGGCGGCTCCCGCCAGGCCGAGAGCTTGGCCAAGTGCGCGTGCAGGCGCTGCGACCCCTGGGCCAGCGGCAGGTAGGCCGCACGAAGGCCCTCCACCAGTTGCACATCGCCCGCTACCGCTCGCATGTCGAAGAAGGTCTGTGCATGTAACAGGGCCTCCGCCTCCGGTGCCGTAATCCACCCGTGGAAAGTGCGCAGCCACTGCGACTTGGTCATCCGCCACGCAGGATTGCTGGCCATCATGTCCCCTGGACAAAGCGGATAACCGACTCGGTCGAGGTTGGTGCAAATCTCGTCGCTAAGCGCGGCGAAATAGTCAGCATGAGCGTCGGCGTCGTAATCGTCGGCGAGAACTAACGCATTGTCCTGATCGGACGCGAGCCCCATCTCTCCGCGCCCATGCGACCCCAGTACCGCAAAGGCATAGCTAACCGGTGGCGACCCAAGCTTTTCCTCCGCAAGCGCCACCAGGCGTCGGGTGACAGCATCGGCCACGGCGGTCAGCAGCTTGGCGACCTCCTCCCCCGAATCACCTCGGTCAATGAAGCGGCCGACGATTCGCCGTGCGTTCTGAGTAATCTCCGCAATCTCGGAGATATCGCTCTTTCGCGCTAACGTCGCCGTCGCGTACACGGGATCGGTGTGCAGACTGCGCAGGAGGTCGCCAATGACAATCATGCCGACCACCCGCGTCCCGTCGTGCACCGGCAGATGATGGTAACCGCGCTCAGCCATCAACAGCATTGCTTCAAAAACAAGCAGGTCAGGACTGATAGTCTCCGGGTTCTCCGTCATCACTTCGCTTACGAGACTCTCCGCCGGCTTGGCTTCTGCCAGCACTCGACGACGGAGGTCACGGTCAGTGATGATGCCGACGAGCGGGCTCTGGTTGGCGCCTGCAGACTCCATTACGAGCAAACTGGAGACATTCCGCTCCGTCATAATCTGCGCCGCCTCTTGTACTGTCGCATCAGCGCTGCAAGTAACCAGCGATGTTTCCATCAGGTCCGCAACCCGTGTGCGCAACGACTCCGATGCCGCAGTACTCCGCAGCTTCGATGCCACTGCGCGAATGCGCGCGTTTTCACCGCCGTAATAGCGCCGGACCTCTACGAACTGGTCATTGAGCTGGTCAAAGACCTCCTTGGAGATCACCAGGAATACGCAGTCCTCCACTGCCGTCATCGTGTACAGCGAGGGGTCACTGCTCAGCAGCGTCGAATAGCCGAAATGATCTCCCACATCTCGCCTGTCCAACAGCGTGCCAGCTGGGTCAAAGAGATCCACCATGCCGGAGCGAATAATGAAACAGCTGTTGTTATCCGCACCCGCCCGGATAATCTCCGTTCCACGACGGGCATAGCGCATGGTCAAAAGCGGTGGGATAGTCGCGCGCTCTTCATCGTTGAGGTCCGAAAAGGGGCTAGTATGGCTGAGGAAGTCTGCGATTTCCGCAAGCTCGACGGTCATGGGGTCAATTATCCCCTATTTTTGCTCCCAATAGGACTGATTTGCGGGAATACTCGACCTTATGACCAATTCCACACACAGCGCTTCAACAAATTCCGAATGGCCGCTCGACGCCCACATCCTCGGCAGGATGGACAAGCTCGCGGCACTCGTCGCCACGCTTGACGACGACACCTTCAATGCAACCCTCCCCATCCCAGCCATTAACTCCCTGGCCGTGCTGCTACGACATGTGACTGGATCCGCGAGGTACTGGCTCGAGCGCGTCTGCCTTGGGCGTGATTATGTCCGTGATCGCGATGGGGAGTTCTCTGCTCATTGCAGTGTTTCGGAAGGGCTGGAGATTTACCACCGTGACCGCGCGGCCATTGAATCCGCGCTGGTGGAGTTGCAAGGCGTGGACCGCGCTGGTGCTCCTGCTGTTATTCCTACCGATAAGGACCGTTGGTGGTGCGGCAGCATCGAAGGCGTGATCGTGCATGTCTTCCACGAGGCGGCTCAGCACCTGGGACATGCGGAGATTACGAGGGATGCGCTAGTGGCAGGACTGGGAGGGGATGATTCCGATAACGGCGCAGGAAGCTCATCCCCATACCCCCTTGACACCATCATCGATGTACTTCGCCAGGTCGGACATGCGTCGGACTTCATCGAGCACACCGCCGACGGTAAGACTCACATCACTACCGTCGATGGCAAAACTGTGATTGTCTAGCCTTCCCCCCCCCCTATTTTTTTACTGCGCTACTTCAAAGCAGCAGCAATGCGGTCGCCAACTTCAGTGGTCTTAATCGGGCCACTACCGCGAGTAGCCATGTCAGCTTCCACAGCAGCCTCGATGCGCTGGGCGTCTTCCTCACGACCCAGGTGGCGCAGCATCATGGCACCCGACAGAATGGCTGCCGTCGGGTCCGCGATCCCCTTGCCAGCAATGTCTGGCGCGGAGCCGTGAACGGGCTCGAACATGGACGGGTTGGTATTGGAGGCGTCAATGTTGCCGGATGCCGCCAGGCCGATACCGCCCGACACTGCACCAGCCTCATCAGTAATGATGTCGCCAAAGAGGTTGTCGGTGACGATGACGTCGAAACGCGAAGGATTAGTGACGAGGTAGATCGTCGCAGCGTCGATGTGCGAGTAATCGACATCTACCTCTGGGTATTCCTTAGCGACCTCATCGACCGTGCGCTGCCACATACCGCCGCCGTGCACCAGCACATTGGTCTTGTGGACAAGGGTCAACTTCTTACGACGGGTCATAGCCAGCTCGAAGGCATAGCGGACGACGCGCTCAGCACCGAAGCGGGTATTGACGGAGGTCTCGTTGGCAACCTCGTGTGGCGTGCCGACGCGAATCGCACCGCCGTTACCGGTGTAGGCACCTTCGGTTCCCTCGCGGACGACCACGAAATCAATTTCGCCCGGGTTCTTCAGCGGTGACTCGACACCCGGGAAGAGCTTGGACGGACGCAGGTTGACATGGTGATCCAGCGCGAAGCGCATCTTCAACAGCAGGCCGCGCTCGAGAACACCCGGAGGAACGTTCGCCGGGTCACCGATAGCACCGAGCAGAATAGCGTCGTGCTCACGCAGGGAGTCAAGGTCAGCGTCGGTAAGCAGTTCACCATTGCGCAAGTAGCGACGCGAGCCGAGGTCGTACTCGGTAGTGTCGAACTCGCCGATAGCAGCCTTGAGCACCTTCAGCGCCTCTGCCGTAACTTCCGTGCCGATGCCATCACCCGGGATGACGGCGATCTTCAGTTTTCCTGCCTCAGTCATTTTTTGAGATACCCTTCTCACTATATGGACGCAAATGAGTGTAGCAGAACCTAGCGCTCACTCCCCGTCACTGTCTGCGCGATTTTTACCATCTCCATCGTTTTCACAATCCACCCCGCCTACTGCTCTCTCCTTTTCCATATCCCGCCGCACCTTATCCACTAGGCCGCGGAGACTGTCATGCAATTTGCGACGCTTTTCATTGTGTTCAGATAGCGCAGCAGTCTTCTTTTCTGTCTGCGAGGCAAAGGTGTAACGACCATGCCCGGTGTGCTCTTTTTCCGACTGCGCAAACGGCCCTTCATCACAAGAGAGGAACGTCCAGGCTTCGGTCCCATCATCACCTCGAACAACTCGCCACATACCGGCAGTTTTGAGGTTGTGGTGCCGTCGACAGAGACAATGGAGATTATCTGTGTGCGTGACCCCTTCCTTTTGCCGCTCACCACCGGAAAGGCTGTGATCAAATTCCACAATATGGTCGATATCGCACTTTTCCGCGGGGACATCGCATCCAGGAAAACTACACACACCGTCACGGGCACGCACGAATGCACGCTGAGACTCGGAGGGCCGATACCCCTCAACCGCACTATCCCCCAGCACCCGCAATGTCGATACCCGCTTCAGCCAAGACTCGGCCACCAGCGAAGAAAGCCAACCTGCGCCAGCGAGCCACACTGGAGTGTTTTCCGGTTCGCCATCCTCCCCGGGAGAGAGCACTCGGAAGAGTTCCAGATTCACCTCCACCTCACAAGTACCGCGTAACGCATGCATGAAAGCTGCCGCGCGACTCACTTTCATCTTCTTAGCCACTGCGTCGATAATTGCAAGGGCTTCCACTGCATGATGCCGCTCGAGGACAGTAGTCAGTGTCGTAACTCCAGCGTCACCATGTTCATCAACTGCGATAAACTCCTTAGCCGTCATACGATCGCCGAAGTAGTCGAGAGCCGCAGCTTGAACCTCCCGTACCTCCTCCGACTCCACGGGATTATCCGCCGACTCTCCATCCGCCTCGACCTGGTATGCCGCCGCATCAATTGCAGCATCTACGGTCGCCTCCACATTCCGGGCCAGGACCCTATCAGCCTGCAACCCAGCGACATCCACATCACGTGGCCGCACTTCCGGAGCACACTCACCAATCACTCGCTGCACCCGCGTTGCCATCGCACGCACGCCACGGAGTGCCTCCCCGTCGCGCCTAGGCTTAACGACGTCCACGAGACCCGACTCCACTGCGTCAACCTTGTCATCGGCTACAGGTCGGGTATGTTTACCAAGCATTGCTAAATGCCTCATCGACAAATGCCCGCGCTCCTGACACATTTCCGCTAGTTGCGGCATACGTCCAAGCATGTAGCCAATTTCCATATATTTGTTCACTTCGGCGCGTGAGATTCCAAGCACCACCGACCAATAAGCCAAATGAGCTTCGACATCGCCATCATCTGGTGGTGCGACCCGCTGAGCGATAACCATCTGCAGACGATTAATCTCGCGCATCACTTCAGCGAGCGAATGAGCCCTCACCTCATGGCTGAACCGAAATTCCCCACACGATTCCAACTCTGACATTGCACTGTCCCCTCCCTAACGAGGTCCCCTAACGAACAGTTCTTTATCAATTCGCCCACACCATATCCCCCACCCCGGATTCAAACCGCTGCGCACCCCAAAAATCTCCACATTATTCGAACACTATTTCGAACTAAAGCCGAAAGAAAATCCCGCCCTACGACGCAAACTTCGTCGTAAAGCGGGAACCGCACTAGAAACCTAGTCGACCGGCTTCATGGAACCGTTTTCGAGGAAACGACGGTGGAAGTCATAAGAAGTACCCAGGTCATGCGGAGTATGCAGGTACGGGGTGGCCCTCTCAGCACGCTCAACGTATTCGAGCAGCGCCTCCTTGTACATCGGGTGCGCACACTTCTCAATGACAACACGGGAACGCTGACGCGGCGCCAGCCCACGGAGGTCAGCCAGACCCTGCTCAGTGATGATGACCATCACGTCATGCTCAGTGTGGTCAACGTGAGAGACCATCGGCACGATTGCGGAAATGTCGCCATTCTTAGCCAGCGACGGGGACACGAACGTAGAGATGTAGGCGTTTCGGGTGAAGTCACCGGAACCGCCAATGCCGTTCATCATGCGGGAGCCAGCCACGTGAGTGGAGTTGACGTTGCCGTAGATGTCAGCCTCAATCATGCCGTTGGTGGTAATCAGCCCCATGCGGCGGACCAGACCCGGGTTATTGGAGATGTCCTGCGGCCGCAGAACGATCTTCTCGCGGTAGTCAGCAGCATTCTCGTTCATACGAGCTGCATATTCAGGAGACAGCGAGAATGCAGTACCGGAAGCCACGGTCAGCTTGCCAGCATCCATCAGGTCGACCATGCCGTCCTGGATAACCTCAGTGAAGGAGGTCAGGTTCTCATACTTGGAGTCGAGCAGACCTGCGAGAACGGCGTTCGGAATGTTACCGACACCCGACTGCATCGGCAGCAGGTTCTCCGGCAGACGACCGGCCTTGACCTCCCCATCGAGGAAGTCGAGCAGGTAGCCAGCAATAGCCTTGGAGTCATCGTCCAGCGGCTTGAACGGCGAGTTACGGTCCTCGGCGTTCGTCTCGACGACAGCGACAACCTTATCGACATCGATCTGAACATCCGGAGTGCCGATGCGGTCCCCCGGGTTCACAATCGGAATCTCCTTACGGTTCGGAGGCAGGCCGACACTGTAGATGTCGTGCATACCCTCGAGGCCCTCGGACTGCCAGGAGTTGACCTCAATAATGATCTTCTCTGCAGCATTGAGGTAAGAAATGCTGTTACCAACCGAAGAGGAAAGAACCAGGGAGCCATCGGCCTTAATGCGAACAGCTTCGACCACGGCAACATTGACCGGACCAAAGAAGCCCTGCTCAGTCATCGGGCCAGAGTGCGACAGGTGAATATCACTATAGAAGGCATCGCCTGCATTGATACGGTTACGCATTCCCGGGTCGGACTGGTACGGCATACGCCACTCAACACCATTGGCCTTCGCCAGCGCACCATCAAGTTCCGGAGCGGTAGACGCGCCGGTCAAGACCTTAATCTTGAACTCGTCGCCACGCTCGTGAGCGGCCTCCATGCGCTCAGCGAGAGCCGGCGGGACAACCTTCGGGTAGCCAGCACCGGTAAATCCGGCAAAGCCCACCATGTCTCCGTGGTTGATGAACTGCGCCGCCTCCTGCGCGGTCATCACCTTGGATTTGAGACCAGCATGGGCAATACGATCTGACATGAATTCACCTTTCTATATCCCCCAACGCGACTATCGGGGGTAGCACTTCGAACACCAAAGCACACCCCCAACCCTATCAACGAAGCGGTTAGCGCCTTTCATTCAGATGCCCGAAAGCGCCCCCATTTTAGGCACATTCCATACGCCACTAAAGCCGACTACAACACCGTTTTATGCCCTACGTCACAACCAGTCGACAATCAGCCATGCGACACATTTACAACCCCTCACATAGCCCAATTCATGCACTAGTTATTGATAATCATTTTCAGTACGCTAATCTTGTCGGGTGACTTCTACCGAATTTTCTGATGGCACCACACAGACCACTCCCGTCACCGTACTGTCCGGATTCCTGGGCGCCGGCAAGACCACCCTCCTGAACAACCTCCTGGCAAACTCACAGGGGCGAAGAATCGCGGTCATCGTCAATGACTTCTCGGAAGTCAACGTCGACGCCGCCCTCATCGAGCAGGGCACATATCTCGAGCGCGGCGAGGACCGTTTCATCGAAATGTCTAACGGCTGCATCTGCTGCACGCTGCGAGATGACCTCGTGGAAAACGTCGGCAAGCTCGCGCGCAGCGGCAAATTCGAACACATCGTCATCGAATCCACCGGTATCTCCGAACCCATGCCAGTCGCCGCTACCTTCGAGTGGGAATTCGACGACGGCCGCCGCCTCGCCGACATCGCCCCCATCGACACGATGGTCACGCTCGTCGACGCCTCTACATTCCTCGACAGTCTCCGCCAGGGTCGCGCGCTGCCTGACGACGAACGCACGGTCGCCGACCTCCTCGTCGACCAGGTGGAATTCGCCGATCTCATCCTCATCACCAAATCCGACCTCGCCGGCGAAAAGCTCACCGGCGGTACCGAGGAAACGATCCGCGCAATGAACCCCCGCGCACGCATCGTCCGCGTGACTAACGGCGAAATCGCCACCTCTGCCATTCTCGACGCATCGCTTTACGACGAAGGTACCGCGGCCACTTTCCACGGATATGCAGAAGAACTTGCGAATCCCCACACGCCGGAGACTGAAGAATACGGCATTTCTTCGGTTGTTTTCCGAGGCAACCGACCCTTCGACCGCGAACGACTAATCAAGGCTCTCCGCGGCACAAAGGGGCTCGTACGATCCAAGGGGCACTGCTGGATTTCCGACCGCCTCGAAGTCGCCCACGTGTGGAGTCAGGCGGGGCCGAACCTGAAAATCACCCCTGCCGTCATGTGGGCGCAGACCGATGTCCCACCATCCAATGAGGTCGTACTCATCGGTGTGAAATTTAACCCAGAGGCCACACTGCAGGCATTCGAGGATGCCATGCTGACTGACGAAGAAGTGCGGGAATTGCTGTAACAAAGCCCCTGGAAGAGCGCCGATAAACGACCAGCTGAAGCGATCAGGGTGTCATAAATCACTTCTCAACCTGCGGGTGTGGCAACACACTGTTAGCGCATGCTAGGTTAGGCGACAAAACTAAAGTCGAACAGTCTATCTAGGAGATGACATGTCTGATCGCATCGCACATGCCGGTTTGCGCGGCAAGGTAATGACCGCCGACGAGGCTGCACAGTTTATCAATCATGGTGATGCCCTCGGCATCTCTGGCTTCACCGGTGCTGGCTACCCGAAGGCCCTGCCGACTGCGCTGGCAAACCGTGGCAAGGAACTTCACGCCAAGGGTGAAGAGTTCGCTGTCGACATCTACACAGGCGCTTCCACTGCCCCAGACTGTGACGGCGTGATGGCAGAAGCTGACATCATCCGCTACCGCATGCCGTACCAGGGCGATCCGGCACTGCGTAAGTCCATCAACTCCGGCAAGGCGAAGTACCAGGACATCCACCTCTCCCACTCCGCGCTGTACATCGAGCAGGGCTTCCTGCCGATTGACGCCGCAATTGTTGAGGTCACTCGTATTACGGAAGATGGACACCTCGTTCCGTCGTCAAGCGTTGGCAACAACGTCGAGTGGATGGACAACGCTGACAAGATCATCATTGAGGTCAACTCGTGGCAGTCCGAGGAACTCGAGGGCATGCACGACATCTACCGCATTCAGCACCTGCCTAACCGCACGCCGGTGCCGATCAACGCCCCGGGTGACCGCATTGGTACCCCTTACATCGACATCAACCTGGACAAGGTTGTCGCAGTTGTCGAGACCAACGCGCCGGACCGCAACTCCCCGTTCAAGCCGTTGGATGAGACCTCGAAGGCTATTGCCGGCCATTTCCTCGACTTCCTCGAGGGCGAAGTTCGCGCGGGTCGCCTCGCTTACGACCAGTACATCATGCAGTCGGGCGTCGGTAACGTTCCGAACGCCGTGATGGCGGGTCTGTTGGACTCCAAGTTTGAGAACATCAAGGCCTACACCGAGGTTATTCAGGACGGCATGATCGACCTGATTGACGCAGGTAAGATGACCGTCGCTTCGGCTACCTCCTTCTCCCTGTCTCCGGAAGCGGCCGAGCGTATGAACAACGAGGCTGCTCGCTACCGCGAGAACATCATTCTGCGCCCGCAGCAGATTTCTAACCACCCGGAGGTTGTCCGTCGCGTCGGCCTAATCGCCACCAACGGCATGATTGAGGCCGACATCTACGGCAACGTCAACTCCACCCACATCAACGGCAGCCGCATGATGAACGGCATCGGCGGTTCCGGTGACTTCACCCGTAACGCCTTCGTTTCCTCGTTCATCTCGCCGTCGCTGGCGAAGGACGGTGCGATTTCGACTATCGTTCCGTTCGCTTCGCACATTGACCACACCGAGCACGACGCCATGGTCATCATCACCGAGCGTGGATTCGCTGACCTGCGTGGCCTGGCACCGCGTGACCGCGTGGCGAAGATGATTTCCGTTGCACACCCGGAGTACCAGCCACTGCTGGAGGAGTACTACGAGCGCGCGCTGAAGACCGCTCCGGGCATGTCTACCCCGCACGACCTGCGTACTGCCTTCGACTTCCACGTCAACATTATTGAGAAGGGCTCGATGAAGGGCTAGGCAGTAGGGCTACGGCTGCATAGATTAGCTGGGAAACAAAAATCCCCTCCATGCGGAGGGGTTTTTTCATGCAGTAGAAGCTGCGCTAGAGACTAGCTCTAAAACGCCTAGGCGCTCAGAACTAGTCCAGCTCGAGCTGCAGAGCGTGGGTAGCGGAGATCTCCTCGGTAATCTTTCCGACGAGCTCCTCCGGAACCTCCTTGGAAACGCGCAGCACCAGGATGGCAGTCTGATCTGCTTCCTGCGGAGACAGAGCAGCAGCCTCGATGTTGATGCCGGACTCACCCAGGGTGGTAGCAACGCGACCCAGAGCGCCCGGAACGTCCTTGTACAGCAGGAAGAGGTTACGGCCCTGAGCGCGCATGTCGATGCCGCGGCCATTGATACGGACAATCTTCTCGACGCGGTTCAGGCCAGTGAGAGCACCAACGACGGTAGCGGTGGAGCCATCAGCACCGATGACCTTGACTTCGAGAACGGAGCGGTGGGAGACGGACTCCGGCTCGGTCTCGACAGTGAAGGTCACACCACGCTCTTCTGCGATACGCGGAGCGTTGACGAAAGTGACCGGCTCTTCCACCATGAGGGAGAACAGTCCACGGATTGCTGCCATACCCAGAACGTTAACGTCCTCAGTGTGCAGCTCACCGCGAGCGGTGACCTCAACAGCGGCCGGAGCGCCCTCGAGCAGACCGCCAGCAACCAGCCCCAGCTCACGAGCCAGCTCGAGCCACAGGGCCACCTCTTCACCGACAGCGCCACCGGAAACGTTGACAGCATCCGGGACGAACTCGCCAGCCAGTGCCAGCAGCACGGACTTAGCGACATCGGTACCCGCACGGTCCTGAGCCTCAACGGTGGAGGCACCCAGGTGCGGAGCACAAACAGTTTCCGGCAGACCAAACAGCGGGGAATCCGTGCACGGCTCGGTCGCGTATACGTCGAAGCCAGCACCGCGGATGTTGCCTGCCTTGATCGCGTCGGCAAGCGCCTGCTCGTCGACGAGACCGCCGCGGGCAGCGTTGATGATGATCTGGCCCTTCTTGGCCTTGCCCAGGAGCTCAGCATCGAACATGCCAGCGGTTTCCTTGGTCTTCGGCAGGTGGATGGTCACGAAATCAGCGCGAGCCATCAGGTCTTCCAGCTCAACCAGCTCAACACCGAGCTGAGCAGCACGGGCCGGGTTCGCGTACGGATCGTACGCAATGATGTTGGTCTCGAAAGCAGCGAGACGCTGCGCAAACAGCTGGCCGATGTGACCGAAACCGACGATACCGACGGTCTTGCCGAAGATTTCGACACCCTTGAAGGAAGAGCGCTTCCACTCCCCCTCACGCAGGGACGCGTCCGCAGCCGGCAGCTGGCGAGCGGTGGCCAGCAGCAGTGCGATTGCGTGCTCACATGCAGAGTGAATATTAGAGGTCGGAGCGTTGACAACCATGACGCCGCGCTTGGTAGCGGTATCGATGTCGACGTTATCCAGGCCAACGCCGGCGCGACCGACGATCTTCAGATTCGGAGCAGCCTCGAGGACTTCCTGATCCACGGTGGTAGCGGAGCGGACGAGAAGTGCGTCAGCATCACCAACCGCAGCCAGGAGCTCAGCGCGGTTCGGGCCATCTACCCAACGGACCTCAACGGAATCCCCCAATGCGTCCACAGTGGACTGTGCCAGCTTGTCGGCGATGAGGACAACGGGGCGAGCGTTCTGGCTCACAAGCATCTCCTGGTTTGTCTCGAAAAGTTTATGCAGTATGTGCGGTGTCACTTAAGAAAACTACTAAAGCGTGCACGCGCATTACGTCTCATCATAAACTCTGGGGGTGAGACACGGGGGGACTTACCTAAGCAAAACGGCGCTTACTACCCTTTGTTTAGGGAGTAAGCGCCGTTGCCCCCGACATTCAAGTCGGCAAATATTTCGCGTTATATTTTTATTTCTGCTGGCCTATAACCTACTGGTACGTAACCAACCACGGACGCGGCTCGATGTTCATGGTCTCCTCAGGAGTAAACATCGGCTGATCCTCGTCGATGAAGTTCTTCCACGCCTCGAAAATCTCCGGCTGCAAATCCTGCAGCATGACGTTCCAGGTCTCAAACTTCTCCTGCGCGGTGCCATGGCCGTCGGCATGCAGAACGAATGCGAGCTCCGGGTGCGACAGATCCAGCGTCTCACGGTCGCGAATCATCTGTAGCTGGAACTGGTGCAGCATCAGCATCTTCTGCGGAAGGTTGTTCTTACGAGTCAGCTCAGCCAGCCAATCAGCAACGCGGTTAACCTCTTCAGCCTTAACGTGACCAACCTGGGTCGCCGGAACCTGCCCCGGTTCCATCTTCCACTCCGGGTCCAGCGCCAGACCGACGTTTGGCATCTTCAGCAGTTCTTCGTAGAACTTGGCCTGGTCCAGGAAGTCTGCACTACCCGGCTGCAGGTCGATGATGACGTAGCCGCCGGCCTTGGTCATGGCCTCGACGTACGGCTTCAGAGTCTCAACCGGAGCTGGCTCGGAGTAGTCACCGCGTGGACCCGGGTCAGCCTGCGCGACCGAAGCGATAATCTCGAAGGCCGGCAGTACCGGGTCATCAGCGAACTTCTCGTACTGCTTGACGTAGTCCTTCGCACGTGCGACGGCATCTTCCGGATCATCCTCGCCCATCACGCCCAATGGAGCGACACCTGGGTGACCATACGTTGCAATCAGATGACGACCGGGGAACAGCAGTGTGCCTCCACCTGGCAGCTCCTTAACCTTGTCATCTTTGGCAAGCTCGATGGACTGATCAAACTTGTCCTTATCGCCGAAAACCTTACCCAGAGCAATCAGGGACTCGCCGTCGCGAGCAGCAGAAATCGACTCAGAGGTAGCACGCGCGTCGCCCACCGGCAACCAACTGACCTTCAGGCCAGCGGCGCGGGCCGTAGCAATGGAGGCCAAACCGGTACCCGGTGCGGCCAGTGCCAATTTGTCCTTGACCTCCTTCGGAGATCCCTTCGGCAGGGTGACGCTCTCCTGTCCCTTGTCGTCCTGCCCATCGCTGGCGCGATCCTGAGCCTCCTGGTTGGCTACCCCATCCTTCGTTGCATCGCCCTCGACGACAGTTGGCTTCTCCGGATCCATCTCAACGACAGCGCGAGTCGGCTTCGACTCCGTCTTCTTGAGAACCTTAAACTCGGTACCGACGAGCTCCTTAAGGCCATCGGCCGTACCCGGATCCGCAATGATCTGACGGCCCTCTTCGCCAGTCAGGTCAACTGCCCCCACAGTAAGGACTGTCTTTGCGCCCAGGCGGTCGATCTCTTTTTCCACATCGGCGATATCGGCGCCAGTATCACGGCCACGAGCATCCTTCTTCGGGCTCTTGGCAGTAGTGTCATCTTCCGCATCTTCGGCAGAACCAGCCACTAGCATCGGCAGACCAGCAGCAACCGCGATGCCTGCCGCTCTACGCTGCTCAGCAGAGCCAGCCGAGGAAACAACAACCGCTTCCGAACTGTCGATCAGGCTTTCCGACGCTGCGATGTCGTCGCTAAGCACCGTCGATTCAGCGTCCACCTTCTTCGTGGAAACAGCGCTGTCGGAATTACCACACGCGACCAAGGCGCTTGACCCCAACGCCAGGCTGACCGTCAGGGCAACGGTCGCCGTCACGCGCCGCGTCATTGCGGATACTCGCACATTTACCTCCGTGAAATGATTTGATTTCAACGATTAGACTATCGAACGTCTTTGTTGAGGGAGACCTTTCAACCCAGATTAGAACCCCGGATAGGACTGGGGCTACACCCATTTGGCAGTAGGTGCTTTTATCTCGGACGTTTATCTCAGTCGTTTACCCCACACGTTTTCAGCGAAAGAAAACTAGTAAAAGAGATACGAAAAGGGCCTCATCACGGCGGTGAAGCCCAGTGATGAAGCCCTACTTCGCGAATAAGCGAGACATTCGCTCAGCAACAAACTTAGGCAGTCTCAGCGCGAGCGTCGACCTTAACCCAGCTCATCAGGTCGCGCAGCTTGGAGCCGACCTCTTCAATCTGGTGGTTGTTGTAGGAAGCGCGCAGGTCCTCGAGCTCCTTGTTGCCGCCCTCGACGTTGGCAATCAGGCGCTTGGTGAAGGTGCCGTCCTGAATGTCGGACAGGATCTCGCGCATGTGCTGCTTAGTCTCAGGGGTAATGACACGCGGGCCAGACAGGTAGCCACCGAACTCAGCGGTGTCGGAGACCGAGTAGTTCATGTTGGCGATACCACCCTCGAACATCAGGTCAACAATCAGCTTCAGCTCGTGCAGGCACTCGAAGTATGCCATCTCCGGCTCGTAGCCAGCTTCAACCAGAACTTCGAAACCGACCTTGACCAGTTCCTCCGTGCCGCCACAAAGAACAGCCTGCTCACCGAAGAGGTCGGTCACAGTCTCTGCCTCGAAGGTGGTCGGGATAACGCCAGCGCGGGCGCCACCGATAGCTGCAGCGTAGGACAGAGTCAGGTCGCGGCCCTCGCCCTTCGGATCCTGGTCAACAGCAATCAGGCACGGAACGCCCTTGCCATCGACGAACTGACGACGAACCAGGTGCCCCGGGCCCTTCGGAGCAACCATACCGACGGTGATGTTGTCAGCCGGCTTGATGAGGTCGAAGTGGATGTTCAGACCGTGGCCGAAGAACAGCGCGTCGCCGTCCTTCAGGTTCGGCTCGATGTCCTCGCTGTAAACCTTTGCCTGGGTGGTGTCCGGAACCAGCACCATAATGACGTCTGCCCATGCAACGGCATCTGCGTTGGACTTAACCTCGAAGCCAGCTTCCTGGGCCTTCACAGCGGACTTGGAACCTTCACGCAGACCGATAACAACCTCGACACCGGACTCGCGCAGGTTCTGAGCGTGAGCGTGGCCCTGGGAACCGTAGCCCAGGATTGCGACCTTACGTCCCTGGATGATGGACAGATCAGCATCGTCGTCGTACAGCAGTTCAATAGCCATTAAAATAAGCCTCTTTTCGAATCGGATTCGTTAAAAAATCTTAGCGTTTAGTTGTTAGCGGGTCTGGAGCATCGGCTTCGGCCCACGTGCCATTGCGACGGTACCGGACTGAATGAGCTCACGGATACCAAACGGCTCGAGGACCTCCAGCAGGGCTACAAGCTTCGAGCGCTCACCCGTCGCCTCAATGATGACAGACTCTTGAGAAACGTCCACCACACGGGCACGGAAGAGATTGGCGGCATCGACTACCTGCGGACGATTGGTGTTGTCGCAGGAAACCTTCACCATCAGCAGTCCGCGCGACACCATGGCCTCTGGGGGCTGGCGGACTACCTTCAGCACGGGCACCAGCTTGTTGAGCTGCTTAGTAATCTGTTCGATCGGCAGCGTCTCCGTCTCAACCACGACGGTGATGCGGTTGACTCCCTCGGTCTCAGTTTCACCCGAGGTAATCGACTGGATGCTGAAACCTCGACGGGTGAACATGCCCGCAATGCGGACCAGAATACCCGGCTCATCGAGGGTCAACACGGATAGAGTGTGCAATTCAGCCATTTTGGGACTCACTTCCTGTTGCTTCGGATCCCGATTAGCGGGTCTTCATGGACGGGTGGTTAGCGTCGGGCTGCTTCGCGGCGTCCTCGGCGTTGTCCACAACAGTGCCGTGGATGTCAGCCGGGGTCTCGGCCGCTGAGTTCTCATCGTTGAACAGCGGGCGCAGACCGCGGGCGTATTCGACCTCATCATTGGACTTGCCAGCTGCCACCATCGGCCACACCTGAGCATCCTCACCGACAATGAAGTCAATAACCACCGGTCGGTCATTAATCTCGCGTGCCTTCTTAATTGCGGCCGCGACATCTTCCTTCTTAGTCACGCGAATCGCCACGCAGCCAAGTCCCTCGGAGAGCTGGACAAAGTCCGGCAGGTAGGAGTTGTCCTCCGGGCGCAGCTTGGTGTTGGAGTAGCGCTGATCGTAGAACAGCGTCTGCCACTGACGAACCATGCCCAAGTTACCGTTGTTGATCAAGGCAACCTTGATGGGGAAACCTTCCATTGCACAGGTGGTCAGCTCCTGATTGGTCATCTGGAAGCAACCGTCACCGTCAATGGCCCAGACTTCCTTTTCTGGAGCAGCCGCCTTGGCGCCCATCGCAGCCGGAATCGAGTACCCCATCGTGCCGGCACCACCTGAGTTAAGCCAGGTGCGCGGGTTCTCGTACTGGACGAACTGCGCTGCCCACATCTGGTGCTGGCCGACGCCAGCGGCATAGATGGCATCTGGGCCAACGATGTCGGACAGAGTCTGAATTACAAACTGCGGAGCGATTGCACCATCAGCGGGCTCTTCCCACCCGAGGGGGAACTCGTCGCGGAGACCGTCGAGAAGCTTCAGCCAGTCGGCAATCTGCGGGCGACTAAGACCGAGCTTGATGTAGGACTCGCTAAGTGCGGCAAGGACCTCGCGGGCATCGCCGACGATGGGAACATCAACTTCGCGGAGCTTGCCAATCTCTGCCGGGTCAATGTCGGCGTGGATTACCTTCGCGTTCGGCGCGAAGGAATTCAGATCACCGGTAACACGGTCGTCGAAACGCGCGCCGATAGTGATGAGCAGGTCGGACTTCTGCAGAGCAGCGACGGCGGACACCTTGCCGTGCATACCCGGCATACCCATGTGCAGCGGGTGCGAGTCCGGGAATGCGCCGCGAGCCATCAGCGTGGTCACGACTGGAACCCCAGTCTGCTCGGCGAACTCGACCAGCTCCTTGGAAGCATCAGCCTTAATGACACCACCACCGATGTAGAGCACCGGACGCTTGGCTGCAGCAATCATCTCCGCGGCTTCGTCAATCTGGCGCTGGTGCGGAGTCGTCACAGGACGGTAGCCCGGCAGATCAATCTCCGGCGGCCAGGTGAAGTCGATCATCGTATTCTGGAGGTCCTTCGGGACATCGACCAGAACCGGACCTGGACGGCCAGAAGAAGCCAGGTGGAATGCCTCAGCGAGCGCGCGCGGGATGTCCTCAGCTTCGGTGACCATGAAGTTGTGCTTAGTGATCGGCATGGTCACACCGCGGATGTCAGCCTCCTGGAAAGCGTCAGTCCCCAGCAGCGGGCGACCGACCTGACCGGTGATAGCGACAACCGGAACGGAGTCCATCTGAGCATCCGCGAGTGGGGTCACCAGGTTAGTAGCACCCGGGCCGGAAGTCGCGATACAGACACCAACCTTGCCGGAAACCTGCGCGTAACCAGTGGCAGCGTGGCCAGCTCCCTGCTCGTGACGCACGAGGACGTGGCGGAGCTTTTCCGAGTCATAAATCGGATCGTAGAGCGGAAGCACTGCACCACCGGGAATACCGAAGGCTACCTCGACACCAAGCTCTTCAAGGGATCGGACAATGGCTTGTGCACCAGAAATTCGCTCGGGGGCGCTGGTGCGCGCCTTAGCCGCGAATTGGGCGGGCGATGGGGTGTGCTGCTCGTGCGCGTTCACGATTTCGCTCCTGGATCATGGTGGGCAACTACTCAACACACATTCACGCAAAGAAGCTACGAATGTGGCGTTGGCTACAACCCTAACGTCCACATAGTGAGAAGTCAATCCCGCCAATTGGACACTCCACCCGCATCACACCCCGGACACCCACCCGATTCCAACGAGAACCCCACCCCAACTTTGGGAATCACTCTACCCAGAAACTCCCCGACCACGACCCCGGGGACACCCAAGCCTGCACACCCAAGCCTGCACACCCGAGCCCTACACGCCCGAGCCCCGCAAGCCCCAAGTCCAAAGCTCGTCTTTATGCATAATTCTTTACCTTTAAACT
Organism: Corynebacterium sp. HFH0082; assembly: GCF_000411235.1. Taxonomy (NCBI): domain Bacteria; kingdom Bacillati; phylum Actinomycetota; class Actinomycetes; order Mycobacteriales; family Corynebacteriaceae; genus Corynebacterium; species Corynebacterium sp. HFH0082. Next base: position 1,448,471 of record NZ_KE150404.1, on the reverse strand, counting down.
CAGCGCATATTAAGGCGAACGACCTACGGTGGATGGCATGGAATTCTTGCAATACATGTTGTTACGGACATGGCAATGGGTGGCCAATAACGGCCTTGCCATCGCAGGTCTGGCCATTCTGCTAATTCTTGTTCCCCGTATCCGACGTTTCGTTCTGGCAATTGCGGACGGAAACATCTCCTCTTCAGAGGAGCAGTCCAAGGGACGGCGCGCACTGATTGGCGCTGTGGTTTACATCGTCGAAGTCGTTGCATACTTCGTCTTAATCATCGCGATTCTGTCGAAATTCGGAATCTCACTGACCGCCGCCGCTATCCCCGCGACGGTTGTTTCCGCCGCTGTTGGTTTTGGCGCACAGGGAGTCATCGCCGACTTCCTTGGCGGACTGTTCATCATCGCCGAGAAGCAGTACGGCATTGGCGACTGGGTTGAGTTCCATGCCCCTTCGGGCACCGTGCAGGGTGACGTGGTCAATATGACATTGCGCGCCACCACCATCCGAACCCTAAACGGCGAGGAAATCATCGTGCCGAACTCCGAGGCACGCATGTGTATCAACTACTCCTCACAGTGGTCCCGTGCTGTCGTTGAAGTTCCCGTACCGATGACCGCCGGTGGCTCCATTAAAGACCTGGAAGAGCGCACTGTCGCCGCCGCCAAGCGCGCCATCACACTGGACGCCGTCAAGGATGCAGTTCTCTCCGAGATCAAGCTGCAGTCCTCCACGGAGCTCAATCCGCCGACGGTTATGGGCCTGCCGTGGACCGTCACTATGCGCTTGATTGTCGACTGCAAACCGGGCGACCAATGGCTCATCGAGCGCGCCATCCGCGCCGCAGTCATCGACACTTGGTGGGATGACTACGGCGAGCGCGCCCAACAGACCCCGTTTGCTCCCGCCGAAGAAATCACCGGTCATGTCCGCGATGACACGATGATCGAACAGCTCAGGCAGGCCGATGCTAAGCAAGAGAAAAAACAACAGCTTGACGACGGTGACAGCGCTCCAACCGAAGTTGTCGAAGCGGTAGCGGACACTACTGCCCAGCCGGATACCGCAGAAACCAAACTGATGGAAACTCAGACCGTCGATAAGCAAGACGGGAACGAGCGATCCGACCTACCGCATGCGGGTGCCAACCTCGATGATGCTCGACGTGAGCAGGAGGACAGCGGAAGCAACAATGCCATCCGCAAGCTGGTTAGCCACCCTGACTGGAAGACGCTCACGACGCGCCAGAAGATCCGGCGATTCCTCTCTGCCGGTGGACGTGCTCGCGTTTCGACAATCATGCTCTTGGCAACCCTAATTGTCCTCGGCGTTTTGAATCTGCTGACGGTCGAGACTGAGGATGGTCCGTCCGGATGGCTGGCACCGAGCAGGTGGAGCGATCGGGTAACGACACAGGAAGAGGACTCGGAAGAGTCGTCAGCTCCGCAATCATCGAACCAGCCGACTAGTACCACACAGAGTGTGCAGCCCACCGAGACTTCACAGCAGACTCAGACATCACAGAATCAGCCGTCCGAGACTTCACAGCAGCCTCAGAGCACGCAGAACCGCGCACCTTCGACCGCCACCTCCACCGAGCCTGACTCTACTCAGAGCAACACCGACAACGAGAACACTGGCGGATCACAGTCGACAGACTCCACTAACAACGCAGAACCAAACTCGGCCGGGGCGCAATAACGCGCAACTGCCTACCGCGCATTAACCAATCCGAACTACCCGCTACAATCAAAGGCCATGACTGACTCGACTCCACAGCTAAAAATTGCGACGCAGCGATTTCGCCCACAGAAGACGCATCTGTTCATCGTTGCGTTCATGCTCGTGCTGTGTGTAATTGCCACCGGTTTTGCCCCGTGGCTGGCCATTACCTTCCTGGCACCGTTGATTTATACGCTTTGGATTTTCCGAGTACGCACCACCGTAGGGCCACGCGGCATCACTGCGGTGTACCTATTGTCCAAGCGCCGTTCGGTGCCCTGGAGCGATTTTGCGGGCATTTTCTTCAACAAGGGCGGCCGCGCCTTTGCGGTAACCAAGTCAGATGAGCGCATCGCCCTGCCGGCCATCTCTTTTAATTCGCTGCCGGAGTTGAAGGAAGCCACTGGCGGTCTGATTCCAGATCCGATCGCTTCGGCTCGTATGGCGGAAAATGACAAGGTCGAGGTTTTCGACCGCGATGGCTACTCCGTAATGAAGAAAGTCAGTGAGGTTGAGGCTGATGCCAAGGCTAAAGGTGCTAAAGCCAAAGGTGCCAAGGCTAAAGGTGACGCCTCTGCCGAGTAACATATAAGCAGTCCACAAAGCCCCTAAATCTCATTATGCGGACACTAGTGACCACGAAATGAGACATTAGGGGCTTTTTGTGATTAATATGGATAATTCATTACCTTGCACCCTATCTAGGAAGGGCAGCCCCCATGATTCCCCTTCGCTCTAAAGTCACCACTGCCGGCCGTAATGCTGCAGGTGCGCGTTCGCTATGGCGCGCAACTGGCATGACCGATAACGACTTCGGCAAGCCGATTATCGCAATTGCCAACTCTTACACTCAGTTCGTTCCGGGTCACGTGCACCTGAAGGACGTTGGCGACATCGTCGCAGAAGCTGTAACCGCAGCCGGTGGCGTCCCCCGTGAGTTCAACACCATTGCTGTCGATGACGGAATTGCGATGGGTCACGACGGCATGCTCTACTCGCTGCCGTCCCGTGAGATTATTGCTGACTCTGTGGAGTACATGGTCAACGCTCACACCGCTGACGCATTGGTCTGTATTTCCAACTGTGACAAGATCACGCCTGGCATGCTCAATGCGGCTCTGCGTCTGAACATCCCGGTGGTCTTCGTTTCCGGTGGGCCGATGGAATCGGGATCTTCGGTTGTTATCGATGGCGTCGTCAAGCCCGGCTCTGACCTCGTCTCGGCTATTTCTGCATCCGCGAACGACAAGGTCGATGACAAGAACCTGCTCGACATCGAGCGCTCGGCATGCCCGACCTGCGGATCGTGCTCGGGCATGTTCACTGCAAACTCGATGAACTGCCTGACCGAGGCCCTCGGCCTATCCCTGCCGGGTAACGGTTCTACCCTGGCAACTCAGCAGGCGCGTCGCGATTTGTTCACCCGCGCCGGTGAACTGATTGTGGATCTGGCGAAGAGCTACTACCACGATGGTGACGAGTCCGTGCTGCCGCGCAACATCGCCAACCGCGACGCCTTTGTCAACGCAATGACGCTCGACGTTGCCATGGGCGGTTCCACCAACACGGTGCTGCATATTCTCGCTGCCGCCCAGGAGGGCGAGATCGACTTCGACCTCTCTGACATCGACGCGATTTCGCGCCGCGTGCCTTGTCTGTCCAAGGTGGCACCGAACTCGGACTACTACATGGAGGACGTCCACCGCGCCGGTGGTATTCCAGCCATCCTCGGCGAACTGCGCCGCGCGGGCCTACTGCAAATGAATGTCCGCTCCGTTCACTCCCCATCTCTGGAGGAGCACCTGGACAACTGGGATATCCGCGGCGGCAAGGCCACTGACGAAGCGATTGAACTGTTCCACGCAGCCCCTGGCGGCGTGCGCACCACCGAGCCGTTCTCCACATCCAACCGTTGGGAGAGCCTGGATACGGACTCCGAAAATGGCTGCATCCGCGACTTCGACCACGCCTACACAAAGGAAGGCGGTCTGTGTGTCCTGCGCGGCAACATCGCCGAGGACGGCGCTATCCTGAAGACCGCCGGTATCGGCGAGGATCAGTTCCACTTCGAGGGCACCGCTCGCGTCGTAGAGAGCCAGGAAGAGGCTGTCTCGGTCATCTTGAACCGAACCTTGCAGCCGGGCGAAGTTCTCTTTGTCATCTACGAGGGTCCTTCCGGCGGCCCGGGCATGCAGGAGATGCTGCACCCGACTGCATTCATCAAGGGCGCTGGCCTGGGTAAGGTCTGTGCGCTGGTCACCGATGGTCGCTTCTCCGGCGGTTCCTCCGGACTGTCTATCGGCCACGTTTCCCCGGAAGCCGCTGCCGGCGGCGCAATCGGTCTCGTCCGCAACGGCGACCCGGTGTACATCGATGTCGCTGAACGACGCCTTGAGATTCAGGTGTCCGACGAGGAGCTGGCCGCTCGCCGCGATGAGGAGCTCAAGCGCGATAAGCCATTTACTCCGCACAAGCCGCGTCCGCGCAAGGTCTCCAAGGCGCTGCGCGCATACGCCAAGATGGCCTCCAGTGCGGATAAGGGCGCGGTCCGCATTGTCGACTAGCTAGATCAAACCCGCTTAAAGGCCTGTGCTTACCGCACGGGCCTTTGGCGTTTCTAGAGTGGCTTTGCGCCCAGTCTTCTGCGTGGGCTTCACCAAATCCCGGTACTCGACGTCGGCAATCCCCTCAGCGACGTCCTCGGTGTGTGCATATTTGCCGCCCTCGGTAATGGCCGCCATTACATATCCGGGGCCAAAAACAACGGAAGAGTGCCACGAACGCCGGTTGGACCAGCCCATTTTCGCGCCTTCAGAGCCGGGCAGCCCGGCAAGACCAAAATTCTGTCGATAGCCATCGGCAGCAATCGGCGACCAGTGTCGCATCGCCTCGAGCACCTCAGAATTAGGATGCTTCAGACGAAGCTGGGAAATAAAAGACACCACATCTTCCGCGGTGGTCCTCGATACTCCCCACTTTTCTCCGCCGGAAGTGTTGAACAGACCGTACTCGGTCGCAATGGAATCGACCGATTCCGGGTACTTCCGGTAAAAGTCGGCGGCCAAATCGTCGTCGGAACGCGAAATCATCTTTTCGACGCGCTCGGCATCGTCGGCAGTGCCGTGTTCGAGCACATACTGACCGATATACAACTTAATCAGGGATAGCGCCGGCAGCGGGCGTTGCGATGCCTGGCTGCTGTACCCCACGCCCACCGGCTCGTAGCTCACCGCCATTTGCGTGCGCGGGTCAGTCTCGATCAACCCTTCGGCGTTGAGGTTCATGCGCGGCAGACTCACCTCATGAGTCGGCCAGACGCTTGCCGACGAGACGGAGGCTGCAACCTCATTGTGCTCGCCGGCAGCGGCTGTCGAAGGTGAGTGAATCGACGTTGTAGCGCCTATCGAAGACATGAAAAAGACCACCGCGAGGGTGGTCTTTAGTGCGTGTCTCGACTTTGGCATAGGGGGCATTGTACCCCGACCCTAACCGAGAACCTAGTTTAGGTCGCTCGACTGTTTGTGCAGCTGCGAGCCGCCTTAGCCAACAAACGGCAGCGTGCCGGTCGTCAGCCACCACAGGCCAATTGCTGCGGCGATGGACAGAATTCCGAAGATCCACGACGATGCCAGTGGTCGACGAGCCCAGCCGCGTCCGAAATCGATGCCGATACGGCCCGGGCCGGTGAACTGCAAGCCAAGCGCCATGGCGGTCATCAACAGCTGTAGTTGGAGGTTACTGGAGTCCTGGCCAACGATATTCACACCATTGGCAGAGGTAGCCACATCAAACATGCTGAGGTAGGCGGACAATGCCAGCGCCAACGCCGCGGCCAGCGGTGTCGCGAGACCCAAGATAAGCAGGGCACCCGCGATAAGCTGAACCGTTGGGATGGCAGTGGCCATTACAGGGCCGAGGGCAAAGTTGTTCTGGCTAAACTGTGTCTCCAGCGCAGTGGTGCCACCGGAGTTGCCCCAGCCGAGCAGCGTTGCCAGACCATGGACCAGCAGTAGCGCACCCAATCCAAGACGCAGCAGCAGGAGGCCGAAGTCAGTGGTACCGCGACGGAACTCCGGTTCGTTGTCGTCGTAGAAGTCCGTGTCTTCATCGTCGCCAGCAGCGGCGGTAGTCGTAGCAGCAGTTGCCCCGGCGGCTCCTACGCCTGCTCCTGCAACACCAGCTGCGCCAGCTGCACCAGCGGTATCGCGGGACGCAGCCGGTTCAGCGAAATCCGATTCATCGAAATACTGAGTCTCAGCTGCGGAATTGCGTGAAGAGTCATAGGTCGGCTCCCCCTCATCGTCGAATGCTGGCTGTGCTTCCGACTTATTTGCAGTAGCTCCCGCTGCGGACGCTCCTGCCGCTTCAGAAGCCGAGAAGGCTTGCGTCGGCTGGCTGAAATCCTCGTCTGAATCAACGCGCTCACTACGAGCCGGCTGCTCAAAGATTTCGGTTGCCTCCGACTCCGGGGCCACCTCCGACTCTCTATCAGCCGCGGGCGCTGACTCAGTTTCAGCCTGCTCATCCCGCGGCGAAGGCTTACCGGCAGGGCTAATCACCTGAGGTGCCGTGCGGCCTGCAGCGGCGTAGGCGTCGTAGCGCTTCTTCGGGGCTTCCTGAACTTCAGGCTCCGGTTCCGAGCTCGGCTCGACCTCTGTCTCTGCCACTGTCTCTGATGCAGCGGTAGGTTCCGGAGTCAGGTTTTCTTGGTCTGCCTCCGACTCCTCCGCTACGCGCTTTTCCGGCACACCCGGAAAAACCTGCGTTGCGGTGTTGTCGCTGTCATCACGGTTGGTTTCTTCGTTCATTGGCTCAGCGAGCTTGCGGTAGGTCGGGACGTCGAGATCGTCATCGAATCCGTCCTCCACATTCTCGAGGGCGCGGTCGTTCGGGTACTTCTCTGAGTCGCTCACATCGTCCACATTAAATCTACTGCCTCACTTTTGGTCGCAGGCGTGGCCGTGAAACGAGGCTGTATTGTGTATGCCTATGGGATTCCACCTCGTCCACACCAGCAGTGCACAGGCTCGCGCTCGCGGGCGGCGTCGTCGTGCTGCGCTCGCCGCTGGTGTCATCGGGATGGTCTCTCTTTCCGGCTGCATGAGTGCCTCGAACGCGCTTGAGTTGCCGTTTACGGAAGACAAGTCAGAGCCGACGGGCATTGCCATGCCAAAGTTTTCCTCCCCTGATTTGCCCTCTACCCCGGTACCGACCACGGAAAGCAAAGCCAAAGACAAAGGCCCCTGTGACCTCGACGATGTCACTCTCGCCGCCTGCCTACCGCTTACCACCGCGCTAGCCTCAACGGCCCCTGGGGAGGCTCTCGTCGCCACCGATGACGGTGCGCTCACCGTTGTCGCACCGGGTAAGACACCGCGTGAGGTCGCACGGCTCGGCGCCCCTGCAAAACAGTTGCTGCCCAGTCCCTCGGTTGAAGAGGACCGCCAGGTCTTTGTTTTGCGTGACGACGACACCATCGCGCGCGTCACCCTCGTGGAGGGCGGCACCGCTGATGTGCGCGAACTTCCGGATCTCAGCGAGCCGGGCATTCTCGGTATCTATTTTGACCGAAATTCGGGCGCCCTGTCCCCGCGCAAATTGCTCGTGGGGGATCCCGGCATTGAGTTTCAGCAGTTCTGCCATGGTCCTGACGGAATGCCGCCGTTGGCAACCGCCATTCTCGACGGCACCCCACAGCTGGTTCAGCTCACCGGCCCTGTGATTAACCCCCTCGGCGGTGTGGACCTGAACGATTCCATCGGTGGATGCGCAGTGATGGGTGACCGCGTGGTCATTGCTATCCCAGACGCGCAGAAGGTCATCTCCATGCCGGTGGGGCCACAGTACAGTGGGCCCGACGCGGCGTGGGAAGTCAAGGGTTCCCCTGAGGTGCTTGTCGACGGCGACTTCGGCCACATCTCGCATGTAGCAGCTGTCGCAGCGAATCAGGGTATTGAAGTTTGGGGTGCCACGACAAACAAAACCGCTGGGGCACAACCGTCGGAGTCTGACGAGCGCGTCGTCAGACTGCCGAGCGATGGTGCCGCCGGCGGTTCCCCGGATTAGCTTTCAGGGAGGCTAGCTCGGTGTTGCTAGCTCAGCTTCTTCGCAATCAGCTGGTTAACCTGAGCCGGGTCCGCCTTGCCACGGGTGGCCTTCATGACCTGCCCCACGATGGCACCGACAACCTTCTTGTTGCCAGCTCGGTACTTCTCCACGATGTCCGGATTAGCAGCCAGTGCATCGTCGACGGCCTTCTCAATAGCACCGTCGTCGCGAACGACCTCCAGGCCACGGGCAGCAACGACCTCATCAACATCGCCCTCGCCTGCGAGCACGCCGTCGACGGCCTTACGGGCCAGCTTGTTGGTAAGCTTGCCCTCTTCAATCAGAGCAATCACGCGGGCGACCTGTGCCGGAGTAATTGCGAGCTCAGCCAGCTCCACTCCTGCCTCGTTGGCCTTCTGAGCGAGGTAAGCGACCCACCAGGAACGAGCCTCAGCTGGGCCGGCACCAGCCTCAACGGTGTCGACAATCAGGTCGAGTGCGCCGGCGTTAACCAGGTCGCGCATTTCCTCGTCCTTCAGACCCCACTCTTCCTGGATGCGAGCGCGGCGAACCCACGGCAGCTCCGGCAGAGTTGCGCGGATTTCCTCCACCCACTCACGCGGAGCGATAACCGGTGGCAAATCCGGGTCGTTGAAGTAGCGGTAGTCCGACTGCGACTCCTTCGGGCGACCCTTAGAAGTCGTACCGTCGGTCTCCTGGTAGTGGCGGGTTTCCTGAACGATCTCCTCGCCATTGGTAATCGCAGCAGCCTGGCGCTGCATCTCGTAGCGAACAGCCTGTTCAACCGACTTCAGGGAGTTGATGTTCTTAGTCTCGGTACGAGTACCGAACTCCTCCTGGCCAATTGGGCGCAGGGAAACGTTGGAGTCCACACGCATCGAGCCCTGGTCCATGCGGGCATCGGAGACACCGAGGGACTTCACCAGGTCACGCAGTGCAGAAACGTACGCACGAGCAACCTCTGGGGCTCGCTCCCCTGCACCGAGAATCGGCTTAGTCACAATCTCGATCAGCGGAATACCTGCGCGGTTGCAGTCCACCAGCGAACGCGTGGCGCCGTGAATACGACCATCGGCACCGCCCAAGTGCGTCAGCTTGCCGGTGTCTTCTTCCATGTGAGCGCGCTCGATTTCGACACGGAACTCCGTGCCGTCGTCAAGCTGAACGTCAAGATATCCGTCGTAGGCGATTGGCTCGTCGTACTGCGAAATCTGGTAGTTCTTCGGCTGGTCCGGGTAGAAGTAATTCTTGCGCGCGAAGCGGGAGGACTCAGCAATCTCGCAGTTCAGCGCGAGGCCAATCTTGATAGCCCACTCAACGCCCTGACGGTTAACCACGGGCAGCGCGCCCGGCAGGCCGAGGCTGCAGGGATCGACGTTGCTATTCGGCTCGGCACCAAAGTGCGCCGAGGAGGAGGAGAACATCTTGGTATTCGTCGAGAGCTCGACGTGAACCTCCATGCCCATTACCGGGTCAAAACGTTCGAGGACCTCATCAAAGTCCATCAAGTCATCAGCGTATGCAGCGGTCATGTTTGTAGAGTCTACTAGCGATGGCCCCGCGTGCGTGCCCTAGGGTATAAGTCGTGCCCGGAGTTAACGAACACCCACCGATTCCACCGACGTCAGCACGCGATACGCCAACGTTCCGCGATGCCGCTGACCGCCACCGCGCAAGCGCTACTTTCGACGACGAACTGCAGGAAAGCGCCGACGGCGCCTCGGGCTACCACCGCGTGCGCCCCGGATATCCTCCAATCGTCATCGAAGCGCTTACCCGCCTTGCACCGCGCCCACAGGTAGTCGCCGATATCGGCGCCGGCACTGGAAAGCTCACCGCCTCGCTTGCCGACGTCTACCGCGATGCCACCCTGCTCGCACTCGATCCCTCCACCGCGATGCGGCAAGCCCTGATGCACAATGTGCCAGCGGCGGAATGCCTGGAAGGTACTGCGGAGCGCACGAGACTGGTCTCCGACAGCGTCGATGTAGCAACATGTGCACAGACCTGGCACTGGGTGGACACGGCAGCTGCAAGTAGAGAATTTGCGCGGGTTTTACGCACCGATGGTGTGGCTATGTTGGTGTGGAACACCTTGGATGTCTCCGTACCGTGGGTGCATCGGCTCAGCCGCATCATGCACGCCGGTGACGTGTTGCGCCCCGGCTTCTACCCCGAGGTTGGTCCAGAGTTGGAGTTAGTCGATGAGGTACGCCTGGCCTGGGAGCAGACACTGACTATCGAAGACATCGTGTTGCTGGCACGGACACGTTCCTACTGGCTTCGTTCCAAGCCCGCCACACGCGCCAAGGTGGAGGCGAACTTGCACTGGTATCTCCACGAACACTTGGGGCACACATATGAAGAAGGCATCGCCCTTCCCTACCGGTGCGATGCCTTCTATTTTCGAGCTGCCTAGATTTTCGAGCTGCCCAGTCGCGCTAGTTAGTTTTCTTTCTTCGGCTTAGGGTGAGCCACGCGCTTGAATGCGTTCTTAGTCTGTCCGGCCAGCTTCTTCGGCGCAGTGGCTGTGGTCTCGCCTGGGAAGGAGTCCTTCGCGGTCTCGCGAGGATTATCTTCCTCGGAAGCTTCTTCAATTTCGGACAGCTTCTCCAGGCGCTCATTATCCTTTTCTACGATGCGCTCGGCGTCATCCTCAGTGAAGTTCACGTTATCGTCGCTGACCAGTTCCTCGACGATGTCATCGCGAACGCTTTCCTGAAGGTCGACGTTGGAAATGTTGGAGTTAGCCAAAGCGCGATCGAGCTTCTTCTGATCGGCGGTGGTGAACTTCTTGTTCGGGTGCATCTTTCGGCGTGCGAGCTTACGGATACGACCGCGACGCTTCGACTCCTCCATCAGCTTGTTACGGCCAGTCAGGTACGCACCACACAGAACAACGATGAGAGCGATACCGACGTACCCAAGGGCCGGATAGATGGAGCCAACCAGAGCCTTGAAACCGAAGAAGCTCAATCCAAAACCGACCAGTACAGTCACGATAAACACCAAACGGAAGCGGTGCGGGGTATTGCGCGTGAGACGGCGACCCAGCGCGTAAAACATGCCGATGGCGGTGTTGAAAATCATGGCGTAGATGATGATTGCCATCACGGTACCCAGAACTGGGTGGATTTCATTGACGATTGCCAGGGTCGGCATATCTTCGTGGCCAACGTCCTTGACCTTGAAGAAGAGGGCAAAGGTCACCAGCGTCAGCAGACCTGCGTAGATAGTGCCGCCCATGAGACCACCGATACCAGCTTCACGCGGGTTCAGGTAGCTACCGCCAATGACGATTGACATCGAAACGGCCACCATCACACAGAAACCGACATAGTTCAGGGCAGAAATAGACCAGTGTGGCAGCGATGTCGACAGTTCAGTGGTGTACTGCGCGGCCTCCGACATCGAGGTATCGGTGGTGAACAAAGTGTAGATACCGGCCCCAAGCAGGAACACGATAATGAATGGAGTGATCATGCCAATCACGCGGCTGACCTTGTCGGCATCCAGCATGCCTACACCCAAAGTCAGTGCCACCATGATGACGGCGCCGATCCACACCTCAAGTCCGAATTGCTGATTCAGGTTCGCACCGGCACCGGCGAACATGACAAAGCCGGTACAGAACAGCGTGATCATCACGGCGATATCCAGAATCTTCGAAACCCAATTGCGGGTGATTACGTCGAAGACCTCGGAGTGCTCGTCAGCCTGCAAATAGCTGGCAATTGACAGTACTGCCAGACCACTGGCAATCATCACGACGGAGGCAAGTACCACGCCCCACAGTCCGTTAGTGCCAAATGCCACGAAGTACTGCATCATTTCCTGGCCGGAGGCAAATCCGGCACCGACAGTTAGGCCGACAAAGGCCATTGCAATTGTTGTGGCTCTTTTCCACATAGCGAGAAAATCCTAAATATGTTTCTATTTTTCAAAAAACTGGAACCTTATAAAACATACTGCCCGGACTGGTGATTGACACACCAACCCGGGCAGTACGCCTATTTTGTTATGAAGATGTTCCTAAATGTTTAGCAACACGTGCTTAACCGACGCGTTTAACCAAACAGCGCAGCAGCTGCGCGGTAACGCCCCTCAGGTACAACCTTCAGTTCAGAGACCGCATCATCGATGTCGATACGCTGAATGTCCTCGCCGTGGAGAGCGACAATCTTGCCGAAATCTCCCTCGTGGACCGCACGGGTCGCATGGATACCGTAACGGGTAGCCAGCACGCGGTCGTACGCAGTCGGCGTACCGCCACGCTGAATGTGGCCCAGCACCGTGGTGCGAACGTCGTAGCCGGTGCGCTTCTTAATCTCCGCACCAATAACCTGACCAATACCGTTGAAGGTTTGGTGGCCGAACTGGTCGACACCGCCCTCTTCGTAGTCCATGGTGCCCGGCTTCGGGGTGGCGCCCTCAGCGACAACGATAATGCCGTACTTCTCACCCATCTGGAAACGGCGCTCCATCGACTTCACAATCTCGTTGATGTCGAACGGCTTTTCCGGAATGACAATGTGGTGAGCACCGCCGGCCATACCCGCATGCAAAGCGATCCAGCCCACGTGTCGCCCCATGACCTCAACGATCATGACGCGCTGGTGGGACTCTGCGGTGGTGTGCAGACGGTCAACCGCGTCGGTGGCAACGGCCACAGCTGTGTCGAAACCGAAGGTGTAGTCCGTACCGTTGACATCATTATCAATGGTCTTCGGAACACCGACGACCGGCACCCCATTGTCCGAAAGCCACTTGCCGGCCTTCAGCGTGCCTTCGCCACCGATTGGAATCAGGGCATCGATGCCCGCATCAGAGAGATTCTCCTTGATGCGGTCGAGGTTGGACATGAGAATGTCCGGGTGCACACGGCCGGTGCCCAGCATCGTGCCGCCACGCAGCAGCATGCGGTCAATCCGCTCGTCGTCGTAAAGCTGAACCCTACGGTCTTCCATAAGACCAATCCAACCGTCCTCAAAGCCGACAACGGTTGAGCCGTACTCACTCGAGCTGGTACGGACAATTGCACGGATAACGGCATTCAGACCGGGACAATCTCCACCGGAGGTAAGGGTCGCAATTCGCATGATGCCCACCTTAGTCGCGTTAGTCAGATCGTGCTTGACAGCCTTGGTCAAAACTACTTCTGCAGGTACTCTTGCCCCGGCAGCTCGGATGGCAGCTCCATCTTCGTCGTCACCTCCGACGCCGGCAGAAGACCATATTCTTCGAGTGCCTTGCGCACGTACTCGGCGGCATCGATATTCAGCGGAGACTCCGTCCACAATGCAATCGGCAGGTTAATAAAGCGATTTTCCTTGACCGCCTCTAGATCCTTCGTTGCCGGATTCGTGCGCAAAACCTTGATCTTCTCTTCGAAGGTCTGACCTGGGTAGTCCACCAGCGCAATGAAGTCGGGTTCCGTTTCCGCGACATGTTCCCAGGACATCGTGGTCCAGGTGTCCTTAATAGACTCGGCTGCATTCGTCGCGCCGGCCTTTTCCAGGATGCCCTGCGGTGCGCCAAAGGAACCCGAGGTAAACAGTGCGTCGCCGGCAGAGTCAAAGAGGAAGCCCACCGGCTTCTTGTCGCCCTTCGGCGCGGCATCCAGGGCTTGCAGACGGTTATCAATATCTGCAATAACCTTGTCGCCCTCACCGTCGTGGCCGGTCAAAGTAGCGATGTTCTTCAAATCGATTTTGACAGCTTCCCACGGGTCCACCAGACCACGAGTGTGCCCCGGGTCGCCACTGCCTTCCTTGCCCGCCGAGCCTGCGTCACCAGTGCGGCAAGATTCCGTCAGGGTGTAGGCACCGATACCGTGCTCGGAAAGCGATTCCGGGGTAATACCCTTATCCTCGCTAAATCCATAGCCCCAGCCCGCCAGCATCAGATCCGGCTCGGCCGCAATAACCTGCTCCAGATTCGGGTATTCCTTCGCAACTTCTGGCTTCTGCGCAATTTCATCGCCGTAAGCTGCGGTCAACACCGGCAGGTGCGAGGCCATAGAGCTCACTGCAGTGATCTCATCCGCGGCCCCCACAGCTAGCGCCAGCGAGGCGATATTACCGTCGTTGATGAGCAGCTTTCTAGCTACACCCGGGTAGCTGACTTCTTCACCGCAGTTGGTGAGGGTAAGGCCTGACGACGAAGCCTGCGTTCCCTCATCAGAGCCACAGGCGGCGGCTCCGAATAGCAGTGCAGCCACTGCGATACCAGCTGCTGAGGCACGCAGGGGACGTCGGAAAGCATGTGCGTTATTCAAGGGAGTACTCCTAGTTGATGGTGGCAGCATTCAGCTCGCTATCGATTGCGAGATGACGGCGGCCAGAGGGGGAATTGAGCTGACAGGATTCAACCTGAAAGATTTTGGCGACGAAGTCGCGGGTCAGCACGTCTACGGGGATGCCGTCGGCCGCGATACCGCCGTTCGCGACCACGATGACGCGGTCGAAGTGGTTCATCACCAGGTCCAAGTCGTGGATGGCGGCAATGACACACGCTCCGCTGGAGCGGGCCAGCCGGAGGACGGATTGTTGATGGCGCACGTCGAGGTGGTTGGTGGGCTCGTCGAGAAGCATAATCGGCGAGTCCTGGGCGATGGCGCGCGCCAAACATACGCGACGACGTTGCCCGCCTGAGAGCTGCCCACACAGGCGTTGCGCGACTGTTTCCAGACCTACGAGCGCCAGCGCACGGTCGACGTGGGAGTTGTCCTCGGCAGTGTTGCCACCCAAAAGGCGCTGGTAGGGCAACCGACCGAGGGAGACAAAGTCGCGCACGCGCATTTCGGCGGGTGGGATCTCGTTTTGTGCGACGAAAGCGAGATTGCGGGCGCGGTGCTTCGAGCTGATTGAACTCATCGATGTGCCGTTAATCTCGACTTCGCCCTCGGCTGGTTTCGTAATTCCGCCGAGCGCACGCAGCAACGTGGATTTGCCCGCGCCGTTAACACCGATGATGGCGGTCATGGGCTCCGCGCCGAAGCTGAGGTTGACTCCGCTGACGATGGTGCGTCCGGCGATGTCACAGCGCACATCTTTCGCGGAGAGGACAGATTTTTGTGGGGCGCTCATTTATTCGGCACCTCCGTAGCTGTAGTGCGAGCGGCTCATGAGGTAGAGGAAGAGCGGTGCGCCAACCAGTCCCGTGACCACGCCCAGCGGCATTTCCTGGCTTCCGCCCACTACGCGCGCGATGATGTCCACCCAGATGAGAAACAGCCCACCCATGAGTGCAGCAACCGGTAGGACAACGCGGTGCGTGGCACCTACCAAGATGCGGGTCAAGTGCGGAATCACCAGGCCGACAAACCCGATACCGCCCGATACCGCCACGAGCGTGCCGACGAGGACAGCCTGGAGCACAAATACCTGCGTGCGTAGCTGAGAAACGTCAATACCTACGGCCGCTGCGGTGCTCTCACCAGTTGCCAGCGCATCGAGATGACGCGCTTTGAACAGGAAAAACAACAGTACTGCGATGAGGACGATGAGCGGGAAGAGTGTCTTCATCCATGTCGCACCGGCAACCGAGCCCAGCATCCAAAACATCACGGACTGCGCGGCCCTCGGGTCTGGCCCAGCGAAGACCATGAAGCTACTCAGCGCGGAAAACGCAGCGGAGAGCACAACGCCAGAGAGCACCAAACGCAGCGGGGCTAGTCCTCCCCCGGCCGTGGCGAAGGCGCCGACTGCGAGGGTGGCCATGACTGCACCGAGGAGTGCGCCGAATGTCAGCGGCGCGATGGGGCTACCGGAGAAAGCACCAAAGATGATCACCGCGGTCGCACCGGCGCCGGCACCCGCGGAAATACCTAGCAGATACGGGTCTGCCAACGGGTTACGGACCAATGTTTGCATAGCCACACCGGAGACAGCTAGCCCCGCCCCTACAATCGCTGCGAGAATTCCCCGGGGAGCGCGGAGTTTCCAGATGATGGTGTCCGAACTGGCGGGCACAGACTCATCGAGCTCAGTGCCGAAAAGGTGATGCGAAATGACCTGTGTCGTGGTGGACCAGGTGATATCCGCCGAGCCGAAAACCACCGCAGCGACCAGACTGATGGCAATGGCTATGACAATGACCAGCCCATAAATCCACGGCATAAACCGTGGCGGGTTTTTAATTCTGACTCTCTTCATGTTTGCGTTCCTGCGCATGTATGAAATTTCCCCCGGCACGACAACAACCGCCGCTCTCCCACTTCGGTGAGAAAACGACGGTTGAAGAAAACCGACTAACGCTTATTGAGCGCTTTTATGCAATCGGGCCACGAACCTTTTCGTAGGCCGCGCCGACCTTGTACAGACGATCATCACCGTGGCGCGGAGCCATAATCTGCAGGCCCACCGGCAGGCCGGTGTCTTCAGCCAGGCCCGACGGCACGGACATGCCACACATGCCAGCCAGGTTGAGCGGCAGAGTACACAGGTCGAACATGTACATGCTCAGCGGGTCGTCAACCTTCTCGCCCAGCTTGAACGCAGTGGTCGGAGTGGTCGGCGAGATCAGGACATCCACCTGTTCGAAGGCCCGCTCGAAGTCCTGCTGAATCAAGGTACGGACACGCTGTGCCTGGATGTAGTAGGCGTCGTAGTAGCCGACCGATAGCGCGTAGGTACCGATGATGATGCGTCGCTTAACCTCATCGCCGAAACCAGCGGCACGGGTCATAGCCATGACCTCATCGGCGGAGTGCGTACCGTCATCACCAACACGCTGGCCGTAACGCATGCCGTCGAAACGAGCCAGGTTGGAGCTGACCTCACACGGCAGAATCAGGTAGTACGCGCTCAGTGCATGGTCGAAGTTCGGGCAATCGACCTCGACAACCTCCGCGCCAGCTTCCTTAAGCTTGTCGACGGCCTCGTGGAAGCTGTCCAGTACACCGGCCTGGTACCCCTCGGTGCGGTCAAACTGCTTGACGATGCCGACCTTAACCCCCGTGAGGTCACCGGTAGCACCTTCCTTGGCAGCAGCAACCACATCGGCAATCGGCTGCTCCGTGGAAGTCGAGTCGTTCTCGTCGTGGCCAGCAATGATTTCGTGCAACAGCGCGGTGTCCAGAACGGTACGCGCGGTCGGGCCACCCTGGTCCAACGAGGAGGCACAAGCGACCAGGCCGTAGCGGGATACCGTGCCATAGGTCGGCTTCACACCGACCGTTGCGGTCAGAGCTGCTGGCTGACGAATCGAGCCACCGGTGTCAGTACCGATAGCCAGCGGAGCCATACCGGAGGCCAGCGCCGCGGAAGAGCCACCACCGGAACCGCCTGCGGTGCGCTCAACATCCCACGGGTTGTGAGTCGGGCCGTAAGCGGAGTTCTCAGTCGACGAGCCCATCGCGAACTCATCCATGTTGGTCTTACCCAGGATTGGGATGCCAGCTGCACGCAACTTGGCAGTAACCGTTGCGTCGTAAGGGCTCATGTAGCCCTCGAGCATCTTGGAAGCGCAGGTGGTCGGCGCATCGGTGGTAGTGAAGACATCCTTCAGTGCCAGCGGAACACCGGCCAGCGCGGAGGCTGGCTCCTCGCCAGCATCCAGCGACTCATCGACCTTGCGAGCTGCAGCCAGGGCCTCTTCGGCACCGACGTGCAGGAATGCGTGAATGTCCTCATCAATTGCCGCGATACGGTCGAGGAACGCCTGGGTGACCTCTACCGAGGTCAGCTCACGAGCGTGAATCTTCTGTGCGAGCTCAAAAGCACTCAGCCCCAGAATCGGGTCCTCAGCAACAGCGGCATGCAGGTTCGGGTTAGCTGCAGTCATTTCTTCCACGTACTCCTACTCGCCGAGAATCTGGGGAACTTCGAAACGCTGGCGGTCCTGCGACGGCGCCTGGTCCAGCGCCTGCTCCGCAGTCAGCGTCGGCTTGACGACGTCCTCGCGCATCACACCGGACAGCGAAGAGGGGTGACTCATCGGTTCAACATCATCCGCAGCCACCTTTTGAACGGCCTGGACGTGGTTAATAATGCCGTCGATCTGACCGGCGAACTCGTCGAGTTCCGCGTCAGTCAGAGCCAGACGGGACAATCGCGCTAGGTGGGCGACCTCATCGCGTGAGATAGCTGGCACGCTAGTACCCCTTTCATTTCTTCGTACGAAGCTAGTGCACAGAAGTTTAGTTGAAACTGATTTTGAACCGCGCGAGCGGGCTGTACTTGCCAACAGTAGTCGTTGTCGCCAAGCAGTTGTCCGCAGGGTCTTACATTTCAAAGGTTTACCCTGTAGCCTAAATCACTACTTCTATAGTTACACCGCAAGCATCACTATCAATTATTCGAAAGGTTGTGCACACAGCCATGAGTTACCTCCTTCGCATCCAGCTTCCCGACGAACCAGGCGCACTTGGCTACGTCGCGGCTGCCCTGGGCGAAGTAGAAGGTGATATTCGCAGTGTCGATGTCGTAGATTACGGCGCTAATGGCGTTGTTGTTGACGACATCGTGGTTGACCTGCCCATGGGCCTGCTACCAGACACACTGATTACAGCGGCTCAGTCCATTAGCGGAGTGGAAGTCGATTCAATTAGGCCTTTCTCCGGCTCGGTTGACCGCCGCGGACAGATTGCACTGCTGGCCAAGTTCTCACAGCACACGAAGAACTTGGATCGTGCCCTCGGAGATATCGTCGACGGCCTGCCTCAGACTATGACTGCCGGCTGGGCTATCGTCCTCGGCGAACAGAGCGATGGCCGCTGGGTACGTCGCGCTTCCTCTACCGCTGCTCCAGAGGATAACGGCCGGACTCTGCCGGAAGCCCCAATTGACTCGCCGCGAAACCTGGATCCGGACGAGGAAACGTGGCTGCCGGAGGACTGGACAGTTATGGACTCCTCCATTGCCGCCACTCCGATGGGCAAGGGCCTCGTTCTCGTTATTGGCCGGCCCGGCGGGCCGGACTTCCTACCAAGTGAGGTTGAGCACTTGGGCCGGATTGGCACGATTGTCGGCGCAATCATCGACTAGCAGCGGCTAATGGGCTGCCCTCTTCTGAGGGCTGCCCCCTTCCGCTCGAAGCTCTTACCCTAAGGCTCCTCCCCTATGGAGCGCAGTGATTCACGCTTAGCGGTAAAGTCTGGAACTGATACCAGTCAATAAGGAGCTTCTTTGATGTCGAACTTGAGTGACCTCGTCGGATCCCACATTCGTGCCGAGTCCGGCCGTGTCCCCCAGTCGTCCACTGAGATGGAATTCTGGTCCGGTCTGTCACGGGTTGTTGTCGATGACCTAGCGGACAACTGGCAGCGCACCACGGAGGCATACGCTGCTACCCGCCAGCAGCACTACTTCTCCGCCGAGTTCCTCATGGGTCGCGCCCTGCTGAATAACCTGCTCAATGCGGGTCTGGTGGATGAGGCCTCTGCTGCCGTGGAAAAGTACGGCAAGAATCTGACAGACGTGCTCGAGGCCGAACACGACGCCGCTCTCGGTAACGGTGGCCTGGGTCGTCTGGCCGCCTGCTTCCTGGATTCCTGTGCCACGCAGAATCTGCCGGTGACCGGTTATGGCATCCTCTACCGCTACGGTCTGTTCAAGCAGACCTTCGAAGATGGCTTCCAGGATGAGCACCCGGACCCGTGGATGGAAGAGGGCTACCCCTTCGTCATTCGTCGCGAGGAACTGTCCAAGATTGTCACCTTTGATGACTTGGTCGTGCGCGCTGTTCCATATGACATGCCAATTACCGGCTACGGCACCGATAACGTCGGCACGCTGCGCCTGTGGCACTCGGAGCCGATGCGTGAGTTCGACTATGACGCCTTCAACTCGCAGCGCTTCACCGACGCCATTGTCGAGCGTGAACGCGTCCATGACCTGTGCCGCGTGCTCTACCCGAATGACTCGACCTATGACGGCAAGGTCCTGCGTGTCCGCCAGCAGTACTTCTTCGTCTCCGCTTCGCTGCAGACGATGATCGATTCTTACATCGAGAATCACGGCGAGGACCTGCGCGATTTCCACAAGTACAACTCCATTCAGCTGAATGACACCCACCCGGTGCTCGCTATCCCAGAGCTGATGCGTCTGCTCCTGGATGAGCACGATATGAGCTGGGACGACGCCTGGAACGTCGTGTCCAACACCTTCGCCTACACCAACCACACCGTTCTGGCAGAAGCGTTGGAGACCTGGGAATACTCCATTTTTGACCGTCTCTTCGGCCGCGTTCTGGAGATCACCCGCGAGATCGACCGCCGCTTCCGCGAAGACCTCGCGGAGCGCGGCTTCGACCAGGGCAAGATTGACTACATGGCGCCGATTTCTCACGGTCGCATCCACATGGCGTGGATCGCCTGCTACGCCGCGTACTCCATCAACGGTGTTGCTGCCCTGCACACGGAGATCATTAAGCGCGAAACGTTGAAGGACTGGCACGATATCTGGCCGGAGCGTTTCAACAACAAGACCAATGGCGTCACCCCGCGCCGCTGGCTCAACCAGTGCAACCCGCGCCTGTCGGCACTGCTGACTCGCCTGTCGGGTTCGGACGCCTGGGTCACTGACTTGGACAAGCTCGCTGAGCTCGAAAAGTTTGCTGACGACGAGGCCGTGTTGCGTGAGATTCTCGACATCAAGCACGAGAACAAGAAGGACTTCGCCACCTGGCTGGAGCACCGCCAGGGTATTTCGGTGAACCCAGACGCCATCTTCGATACCCAGATTAAGCGTCTGCACGAGTACAAGCGCCAGCTTCTCAACGCGCTCTACATCCTCGATCTCTACTACCGCATCAAGGAAGACCCAGCGCTGGACGTGCCACCGCGCGTGTTCATCTTCGGTGCCAAGGCCGCCCCAGGCTACGTTCGCGCGAAGGCCATCATTAAGTTCATCAACGCTATCGCGGACAAGGTCAATAACGATCCGGACATGGACGGTCGCCTGCAGGTCGCTTTCGTTGAGAATTACAACGTCACCCCGGCAGAGCACATCATCCCGGCCACCGACGTCTCCGAGCAGATTTCCACTGCCGGTAAGGAGGCTTCGGGTACCTCGAACATGAAGTTCATGATGAACGGCGCACTGACGCTGGGCACCATGGACGGCGCAAACGTCGAAATCGTCGACGCCGCCGGCGAAGAGAACGCCTACATCTTCGGTGCGCTGGAAGAGGAACTGCCGGAGCTGCGCCGCACCTACAGCCCGCGTGGCACTTACGAAACGGTGCCGGGGCTCAAGCGCGCTGTCGATTCGCTTGTCGACGGAACATTTGCTGACGGTGGCAGCGGAATGTTCCACGACCTGCACTTCTCGCTGCTGGAGTCCAACGGGTACGAGCCGGCCGATGCTTACTACGTCCTCGGCGACTTCGCTGACTACCGCGAGACCCGCGACCGCATGGCGGAAGACTACCGCGACGAGCTGGCATGGGCCAAGAAGTGCTTCCTGAACATCATCCGTTCGGGCCGCTTCTCCTCCGACCGCACCATCCGCGATTACGCCAATGAGGTCTGGAAGCTGGAAGAGACCAAGATTTAGGCCCCGGCTGGGCCAAATCCTGGCTGGGCCAAGCCCCAGCTAGGCCTGCCCAGTTTCCAGCAACCGCTTGAACCCATCCTCGTCGAGGATGGGCAAGCCCAGCTCCTCGGCCTTTGTGGCCTTGGAACCGGCGTTTTCGCCCACCACCACGTAGTCGGTCTTCTTCGACACCGACCCTGCGGCCTTACCGCCACGGGAGATAATGGCTTCCTTCGCGCTGTCGCGAGTGAAGTCCTCCAAAGAGCCGGTGACTACCACGGTCAATCCCTCTAGCACCTGATCTGGACGATCGGCGACCTCATCGGCCATACGCACACCGGCAGCTTCCCATCGCTCGACAACCTCGCGGTGCCAGTCCACCTCGAACCAGTCAGCCACGGAATCGCCGATGATCTCGCCGATACCGTCGATGGCCGAAATCTCTTCGCGGCTCGCAGCGCGCAGCGCCTCCATCGAGCCGAACTTCTGTGCCAAGGTCCGCGCCACTGTTGGGCCCACATGACGAATGGACAGGCTGACCAATACGCGCCACAGCTCTTTATCCTTAGCTGCCTCGATATTGGCCAACAGCTTCTTACCATTGGCATTCAGCGTTTTCCGCGAAGCCGTAGTGTAGACCTCAGTGCCGAGCAAATCTTCCTCGGTGAGGTCGAAGAGGCGGGACTCGTCGTCAAGCACGCCGCGATGAATCAAATCGGCAGCGCCCCTCTCCCCCAGGTTTTCGATATCAAACCCGGAGCGGGAGGCGAGGAATTCAATTCGACGACGCAGCTGGCCTGGGCAGTAGCGGGTATTGGGGCAACGCCAATCGGCATCGCTGTCCTTTGCCGGAGCCAAACGAGTACCGCACTCGGGGCAGAGAGTCGGGTAAATGTACTTTCGCTCGCTACCATCTCGGAGATCGGCCACGGGACCGAGCACCTCTGGAATCACGTCACCGGCCTTGCGGATAGTCACACGGTCCCCGATGAGCACACCCTTTCGGTGCACTTCAGAAGGGTTGTGTAGCGTCGCCATCTCGACAGTTGACCCGGCCACGAAAACCGGCTTCATCACGGCATATGGCGTCGCACGACCAGTTCGGCCGATGGAAACTCGAATATCCAGCAGGTCCGTGGTGACCTCTTCTGGCGGATACTTGTAGGCAATCGCCCAGCGCGGTGCCCGCGAGGTCGCGCCCAACGCGCGCTGCTCGGAAAGGGAGTCAACCTTGACCACAAGCCCGTCCATCTCGTGGATGGCGTCGTGGCGGTGCTCGCCCCAGTACTGCATCTGCTTGACGACGTCATCCGCGGAATGAACCTGCTTTGTATACGGCGACACGTGGAAACCCCACTCGTCCAAGGCACGATATGCCTCGTGCTGGGACTGTGGACGCCAGCCCTCGATATGACCAATTCCATGGCAAATCATGGACAACCGGCGCTTGGCCACTTCTGCAACATCCTTCTGTCGCAGGGAACCGGCGGCGGCGTTACGGGGGTTGGCAAACGGCTTCTGACCCGCTTCGACGCGATCGGCGTTGATGCGTTCGAACTCTTCCAACGAGATAAAGACTTCACCACGCACCTCGAGCACGTCGGGAATGTTCTCGCCACTGATTTCATGCGGAATATCTTCGATAGTGCGCGCATTGGCGGTGACGTTCTCCCCCACGCGGCCGTCTCCACGGGTGGCGGCTCGAACTAGGCGACCCTTCTCATAGACCAGGTCGATAGACAAGCCATCGATTTTCAGCTCGGTCAGATACGTGCTGGCCGGAGTGCGGGCCAGCCAGCCGCGCAACTCCTGCTCATCGAAAACATTGTCCAAGCTGTAGAGGCGTTCGAGGTGCTCAACGGGCTCGAACACTTCCCCGTCGGCAGGCGTGTCGACCTGCGCACCGACCTGCTGCGTGGGGCTGTCCGGCACCACCAGATCGGGCCACTGCTCCTCTAACCGCTGCAGTTGACGGAACATCTCGTCATACTCAGCATCGGAGATAACCGGCTGCGCGGTGTAGTACAGCGCAGCGTTTTCACGAATGCGAGTTGCTAGCTCTTGCCACTTCTCCCGGACGTCCGCCGGCGCTGGCTCGGAGGCGGGGGCGCTGGAAAACGAAGACAAATCGGAGGTTGACAGGTCGGAGTTCTCATCGGTCGAGGAAGTCACGTCGCTCATTCTATGTCATTGCCCGGATGCGCCGGGGGACACGGAAATTCTCTTGACCTTGTTCCTGCCCCTCAGCGAATCCGCACTCTCCGCTACAGTTGAGACATGCATAATTTCGATCCGCGACGCATGCTCGCGTTTGATCTGGAGACTACCGGCACGGATCCTCGCACCTGCAAGATTGTCACTTCCGCGCTGGTCCGACTGACTGAGCAGGGCAAAGATTCCACCATCATGCTCGCTGATCCCGGTGTTGAAATTCCGCAAGCTGCGTCTGATGTGCATGGCATCACTACTGAAAAAGCTCGCGCGGAGGGGCGCCCGCACGATGAAGTGCTAGCGGATACCATTGCCGGCCTTCGAGCTGCCTGGCGCGATGGTCTGACCGTAGTGGCCTATAACGCGGCCTATGATCTGACGGTACTGCGCTCGCAGGATCCCAGTTTTACCGTTGACGGCCTCGTCGTCGACCCCTTTGTGCTGGATAATTACTTCGACCCGGAACGTCGTGAAAAACGCACATTGACTGATGTCTCCCGCCATTATCAGGTGCGCCTGGACGGGGCACATGATGCCACCGAAGATGCTCTGGCGGCTGCGCGCATCGCATGGGTGATGGCGCGCCACTACCGGGAGCTAACCGAAAAATCGGGAGAAGAGCTGATGGAGCTGCAGGCCGTCGCGTACTACCGGTACAAGAAAAACTTGCAGCAGTACCTGGCCGAAAAGGGTAAGGATACGTCGGACTTCACCTTCGGGTGGCCGATGGACTAAGCAGCGGGTTCCCCCCCCACCCTCTCCGGCCCTCCCAATATCCAGAGTTTTGTGATTATCCAATGGAAACCAAATATCCAAAATTCGGCGGTGTATCCAAGTTATCCAAGCCGATGTGGATTATCCATTGCTATGATTGATGCGTGACCACTCGCAGCGACAAGGCCATCTCCATCCCACGCAATCCTTTCCACCCCACATTCGGCCGATCCCCGGCCATCATCGGTGGGCGCGATGTCGAGCTGGACTCGTTTGAGCTGGCTCTGGCGGAAGGCCCCGGTAATCCCTGGCGAACCGCGCTAATTTCCGGTACCCGCGGAATCGGCAAGACGGTACTTCTCAACGAGTTTGAAGCCGCAGCAAAGCAACTGGGATGGATTGTGCTGCGTGCTCACATCGGCTCTGAAATGATTTCTGAACTCACCGATGTCACCATTCCGCGCGCTTTCAGTGCCATTGACAGTGCACCGACGGGCAGGGGCCGTCACCTCACCGGCCTGTCCATCGCCGGCATTGGCGGGTTTAAGACGGAAGTCAGCACTTCTCAGCCCGAGCCCGGCAGGAATCTGCTCAGCCAACTTCAGGATCTCTCGGCTCTCCTCATGCCACAGGGATCCGGCATCTTGCTCACTCTCGACGAAGTGCAAAGTGCAGAACCCGCACAGCTCAACGAAATTGCCCATGCAATCCAGGACCTAAATCGCGACGATGCGGAGATTGCCTTTGTCGCAGCCGGGCTGCCCAGCGGTATCGAAGACTTGCTCCAGCTAGAGGGCGCAACATTCTTACGCCGTGCCGAACGCGTGTCTCTGGGCCGATTGGACGTGGAGACCACCAAGGACATCATTCGCAGAACTGCAGAACTCGGCGAACGCGCGATGACCGAGGATGCCGTCGAGCTGGCCGCTGAACTCAGCCACGGCTACCCGTATCTCATACAGACCATTGGCTCAGTCGCTTGGGCGAAGGCCAGGTTGGCCCACTCGGACACCATTACCGCTCAGCATGTCTCGGATGCCGCAGCGGAATCCATCCGCCGCATCGGGCTGCAAGTTCATGCGCCCAGCCTGCGGAAAGTGCCACCTCGCCAGATTGATTTTCTCAAAGCGATGGCGCGCCTCTCTCCCAATGGAAAGCCCGTGGCCACGAGCGTCATCGCAGAGACCATGGGACGCAAACTCTCTGGCATCTCACAGCTTCGCCATGACCTGATTTACCGCGAGTTGATTGTGTCAGCGTCAACGGGATACGTGGAATTCACGCTTCCCTACTTCGCCGACTACCTCAATACGCTGGTGGAATAAGGTCGCTATTCGTCGCGAGCCAAGTCACCGGCTGCCCGACGAAGAAGCTCCGTGGCATTGCGGCCTGCGCCGAGTTGCGCCTGTGCTTCTTCATTGGAGCTGGCAGCAAAGCCGCCCATCGGCGCCAGATTCAGGCTCTCAGCAATCTGTAGGCGCGAATAGCCCAGCTCATCCCAGAACAGCGCTGCTTGCTCAGCGAGTGCTCGAGCCGGTGTCGCCACCGGGACGCCCGTGTGCTCTTCTCGCTCCGTGACCGTCACTGGCACAATACCTAGCTCCAGGGACATATCGGCACCGACCACGGCAGCCGCAAAATCCAGTTGCTGCGTGGTGGTCAGTTCTTTGCGAGGTAGCCACACTCCGGCCGCACCGGAATCCGCCAAGGCCTGAACAGCCAGGCCATCGGGGCTCGACAGCGCGATGGTCACTTCGATGTCGTCGTCACGCAGCGGCCCCGTGACCTCGAGGAAGATCTCCGCGATCTCGCGGTGCCCCTGGGCGGGGAGATAGCCCGCGTTGCCCATCAGCATGGACGGGGCCTTGATTTTGCCCTGTGCGACTGCACCGAGTGCGGGTTCTGCCAGAAGTACCTCGATGTCGCTGTCGAAACGCCGACGGACATCGGCGATGTGGGAAGCCAATCCCGCGGCCAGCGACTGCGCGAAGTATTTCACGGCGCCGCGGTCAACGGCGATGAGATGGCCTGCGGCATTTTCCACCGAAGTCGCCATCGTCCATGGGCCGAGAGCGGTCAGGCGAATTTTCTGCGGGGTGCGTCCCCACGCTTCCTCGCACGCGTCGATGTCGCGGTGGAGATAATCAGTGGCCAAGGCACTCGCGCGACCACGACGGTCGGCGACTTTCCAGGAGCGCGCTCCCCTGTCGACGACGAGGTCAGCCATGAGGGCGGCCGTGCGACCGACGGCATCGGCGCCGAACCCACGGGCGGGCAACGTCGGTAGCGTGAGGTGACCTTCCAGGCATTCGCCAATGACAATCTCTGCCGTCTCGTGTGGATTGCGGCCCGGCATCGGGCCAAGGCCGACAAAGGAGGTCACGACAAGTCCTCTTCACGGGCGGTCGAGACAATCGTGCCGGAGCCCAGCACGTAGTCGCCCGCAGTGTCAGTGTGGTACAAAACAGCGGCCTGACCAGGAGCGACACCACGAAGCGGATCGCTCAGGTGCAGCCGGAAGGCGCCACCGCGTCCGGTGACGTCATCGTCAGGTCCTGCCAGCACTTCAATGCGGCAGTCGATGGGGCGACCGTGCGCACGCACCTGCACCTGCAGCTTGCCGGCCTCCGAGGCAGCGAGTACCTCATCCGGGTTGGCCAGCCAGATGGCACGGTCGGCCTCGAGCACGTTGACATTCAGGTCCACAGCCGTGCCGATTGTCACCGTGCCGGTCTCTGCATCAATGCCGGTGACATAGCGCGGCTTGCCATCCGGCATCGGCCCCGCCAGGCCAATCCCCTTGCGCTGACCAATGGTGAAACCGTAGACACCGTCGTGCTCAGCGACGGTGTCGCCAGTTTCCTTATCCACAATGGTGCCCGGGCGACGGCCAATCTTCGCGCCCAGGAACGCCTTGGTATTGCCATCCGGGATGAAGCAGATGTCGTAAGAGTCCGGCTTGTTGGCAGTGCCTAGTCCCATCCCGCGGGCTTCTTCACGAATCTCTGGCTTCTCGGTGTTTCCTACCGGGAACATCGAGCGCTGCAGCTGCTCGCGATCCAGCACGCCCAGGACATAGGACTGGTCCTTCTTCGCATCGCGGCCGCGGCGCAACAGGCCGTCGTCGCCAAGCAAAGCGTAGTGCCCCGTGACCACAGCGTCGAAGCCGAGCGCGATGCCGCGCTCTAGTAGAGCGGCGAACTTGATGCGTTCATTGCAGCGCAGGCATGGGTTCGGCGTCTCGCCGCGCTCGTAGGAGTCGTAGAAGTCATCCATGACCTCTTCCTTGAAGCGCTCGGAGAAATCCCAGACGTAGAAGGGAATGCCCAGCTCATCGCAGACGCGGCGGGCATCGCCGGAGTCCTCTAGCGAACAGCAGCCGCGGGATCCGGCGCGAACGGACTGCGGATCTTTCGACAGCGCCAAGTGCACGCCGACGACCTCGTGACCTGCGGCCAATGCACGCGCCGCAGCCACGGAAGAATCCACACCACCGCTCATTGCTGCAAGAACTCGCATTGCGTTGCAACCTTTCCCCTCTAGATTTTGTGCACGTGTCACCGTACCACCACGGGGCAAAAACTAAGCCATGCCAGCACGCCGCGCCCGCTCGACCGTTTCCGGCAGCGCCGAAATGACGGCGTCGACATCCGCCTGCGTCGAGGTGTACCCCAGCGTAAAACGAATCGACGACCGCGCTTCCGGCTCCGAAACGCCCATCGCCATCAGCACGTGCGAGGGACGATTAACGCCCGCGCTACATGCCGATCCCGTAGAACAGTCAATTCCCGCCGCATCGAACAGCATGATCAAACTATCGGCCTCCGCGCCCGGGAAGCTGGCGTAGACATGCCCCGGCAAAGCGAGCTCGCTGGTGTGGATAATCGCACCGTCGATGTGCATGATTGCCCTGATGAGCTGCTGCGTCAGACCGCGGATTCGCTCATTGTCCGCCGCCATCGTGTCCACCGCCGCGCGCAGTCCTGCCGCCATGCCCGCCGCCGACGCCACGTCCTGCGTGCCCGAACGCAGTCCGCGTTCCTGCCCGCCGCCGTTGTTATGCGGGGTAAGTTTCGCTTCACGACGAACAAGCAGCGCCCCAATCCCACGGGGACCGCCGAACTTGTGCGCGGAGATGGCCATTGTAGTGGCGCCACTTGCGTGGAAATCAATGGGCAGATGTCCGGCTGCCTGCACAGCATCGATATGGAAAGGCACGCGAGCATCCTTCGCCCGCTTGGCAATCTCCTCCACCGGCTGGATGGTGCCGGTCTCATTGTTCGCCCACATGCACGTCACCAGCGCGGTGTTCTGCCGACTCATCTCCGGGAACTGCACCATGTCAACGCGACCATCAGCACCTACAGGAGCCTCAACAATCTTGGCCCAGTGTTCCTTTTCCAGATGGTGGCATGTCTTCAACACTGCATCGTGCTCGATTGGTGGAACCACAATGTCCGAGCCAGAGGCCTTGAAGTACAGGCCTGAAATCGCTAGATTGTCGGCCTCAGTTCCACCGGAAGTAAAAACTACCTCGATGGGATCGGCACTGAGCAGCTCTGCAATTTCTTCTCGGGACTCTTCCAGAACCTTTTTCGCAATGCGTGCGGTGGCGTACTGCCCCGAGGGGTTGGCCAGACCTAGGTTCTCGACCATTGCCGTGCGCGCTTCTGGGCGCAATGGTGTAGTCGCGGCATGATCCACAAAGTAACGGGTCTTCGCAGCAGACTTCATTTCACTCTTCTCGTCCGGAGCGGCAACGATGTGGTCATTAAGCATGCAGGCAGTATAACGCTGCGTGCGCCTTATGCTCACTATCCGCCATAGTTAAACCTCACTGTCTGCACGAACAGATGAGTAGGACCAAAAAAATGCTCGGGGCGGGAACAGACAGGAAATCTGTGCCCACCCCGAGCGGGTAGTTGCTAGCCGAGTTGACTCTCGGCCAGCAGCCTTACGCAACTAGCAGCCTTAAGGCAAGTGCGTATTACTTCAGGTTCTCGATAGCCTGCGGGACAACGTCGAACAGGTCACCGACGACACCGAAGTCAGCAATCTCGAACAGCGGAGCCTCTTCGTCCTTGTTGACCACAACGATGGTCTTGGAGGTCTGCATACCTGCCTTGTGCTGGATAGCACCGGAAATACCCAGAGCAACGTAGAGGTCCGGGGAAACGGTCTTACCGGTCTGGCCAACCTGGAACTGACCCGGGTAGTAGCCAGCGTCAACAGCAGCACGGGAAGCACCAACAGCTGCGCCGAGAACGTCTGCCAGCGGCTCAACAACGTTCTTGAAGCCATCCTCGGATGCGACACCGCGGCCACCGGAAACAACCAGCTTAGCCTCGGTCAGCTCCGGACGGTCGCCGCCCTCAGCCGGTGCGAAGGAAACGATCTCGACAGCGTTGTTGCCGATCTCTGGGAATGCAATCTCGGTAACGTCAGCGGAACCGGACTTCTCCTCCGGGTCAACGGAGCCCGGACGCAGAGCGTAGACCGGGGATGCGCCGTAGCCGACACCGTCAACGATGTACTCGCCACCGAAGATGGAGTACTTAACGGAAGCGTCATCGTTGATAGCAACAACGTCGGACAGCAGACCGGAACCGGTCAGCGCAGCGACGCGGCCAGCGATTTCCTTGCCGGTTGCGGAAGCGGAAACCAGCACCGGAACCTCACGCTCGGAGGCCAGGCCGACGAGAACGTCAACCTCAGGGGTGATCAGGTACTTGTCGGCATCGTCGGACTCAGCAGCGAGAATCTCGCCAGCGCCGTAGGAGGCCAGGGTGTCTGCGAAGCCAGCAGCGGTACCCGGGGTACCCACGACAACTGCGGCCGGGGTGCCGAATGCGGAAGCAGCGGTCAGCAGTTCAGCGGTGGTGTTCTTCAGCTCGCCATTTGCGTGCTCGACGAGAACGAGGACGTCGGTCATAGTGATCTTTCTCCTACTTGTATCTCTATTTGTCTTCTATTCGCGTCAAGCGCCTTAGATGAACTTCTGGGCCTTGAGGTACTCGGCCAGCTTGGCGCCGCCGTCTCCCTCATCGTTAATGCGCTCACCAGCGGTCTTAGCCGGCTTCGGAGTGGAGCCAGTGACACCGGTAGCTGCGTTTTCGAGACCAACCTGCTCTGCCTCAGCAGCAACATCGTCCAGAGTCAGCTCGGTGACCGGCTTCTTCTTAGCGGCCATGATGCCCTTGAAGGATGCGAAGCGCGGGCTATTAGCCTTCTCAGTGACGGAGACGACTGCCGGCAGGGATGCCTTGAGCTGGTAGATGCCGTCTTCAACCTCGCGCTCACCGGTGATGGAGTCACCTTCGATAGCGACAGAGCGCAGGTGAGTCAGAACCGGCAGGTCGCGGTAGACACCGAGGATAGCCGGGACGGAGCCGGTGCCACCGTCAGTGGAGGCATTGCCGGTGACAATGAGGTCAACATCCTCGAGAGTGTCGATGACGTTGGACAGAGCCCATGCGGTCTGAACAGCGTCGGAACCTTCAAGTGCGTCGTCCGAAAGAATGACGGCGTCGTCTGCACCCATGGACAGAGCCTTGCGCAGTGCCTCGACGGCACGATCCGGGCCAACAGTTGCGACGGTAACGTTTCCGCCGTGCTCTTCCTTCAGCTGCAGGGCAGCTTCAACAGCGTTCTCATTAATTTCGTCGAGAACTGCGTCTGCAGACTCACGATCGAGGACAAACTTGTCATCGGTGAGCTTACGCTCGGACCAGGTGTCCGGAACCTGCTTGACCAGAACCACGATGTTCGGCATTTTTCTGTCGTCCTTACTGGTTGATTACTGGTGAACGTTTATCTGACCTTACTTCGCAAGCCGCCTCACAATAAAGTGAACCAGGCCACGCTCTAGGTCGTCTGTGTTGAAGATAACAGAACCTATCGCCAATGCGAAGGTGATCCAGATAACAATGTCGTTATTTTTTTAAATTTTTTTCTACACCACGAGCACAGCCTGCCCGCCAACATGCCATTTCCGCATGTCAGACGTTAATAGTACGCAATCAACTGCAGCTGTCTCCGCAGTATTCGCCGACAGCAAACACCGATCCCCAACGGGCTACCCCCACCAGTTTTCCGTCGTAAAGCGGTCCTTAACCGATCTCCCGGGGCTGACAGATAAACGCCGTCGCGCTCCGTCCGATGCGCGTGACAACCACCGCCAATGCCCTGGAGCCCTTAAGTTTCCACTGCTTGCGCAACGCGTCGGGGTTGACGTCTACGCCGCGCACGAGAATCTCCACCGATCCGCAATCCAACGCTGCCAGTGCCTTGCGAACCTGCTTCAACCCCACTTGCTCAATAACTTCGAACCCGGCAATCCCCTGCGGCAAAACACCGCCACTGACGTGCGCAATCCGCTCATCGAGCTGCCAGAGCCCATGCGCCGCCGCAAAATGCCGCACCAGCCCGGCGCGCACAATCGCCCCATCCGGATCAATGATGTACCGGCCGGCAGCGCGCACATCGACGTCGTCAGGCATGGTGTCGTCGTATGTCTGCACGTCCACCGCCGACAACTCTAACGGCCTGTGCTTATCGACGGTCTGGATAACCATCGCCGATCGCGTTACGGATTGCCCATCGGTAACTCCGGCCAGCCCCGGCGTATATAGACATGCCTCCTTGACCGCACCGTCCACCGAAGTGACAGCCACTTCCCCGCTCCACTCGCTGAAGTCGAGGCCTGGCGCGCATTTGATAGCTAGTTCTTTGTCGGGCCAGGCAGCTATGAGCGCCGGCAGCGATGGGAGCAAGTCCTCCGGGTTGGTGATTCTACGCCCACCGGAGCGGCGGGCAGGGTCAGCGACAATGACAGGTGCGTCAAAGGCCGGTTGCAAAGCATCGGCCTGCGCGAAGATGTTCTTGCCGACGTTATGCCGCGCCATGGCCAACCGTGCAAGGTCGAGATCAGACCCGACGACGGTCAGGCCCTCGTGGTCAATTGCTGCCACTTCAGTACCAATGGAGCAGGTCACATCGGCCACTGCTTCGACACCGAGATCCGCAAGCCTACGGGCGCGAGCCATCGCGACGACAAAGGGCGTGGCCTGTTGCGCTGCTTCGGAAGAGAAGATCCAGTCCCCTGGCAGTTTGCTGACCGCCGAACGCCGAGCTGCCGCAACTTCAATGACCGCGCGACCAAACTCGCCACAGTGTTGGCGTAGATGCGCGGAGTCTGCAATCAGAGACTTTTTAGTGAGCGCGAGCTGGTCGGCCTCATCTAGCCACTCCGGGTGAGCAGCAACAGCGGCCACCTCTGCAGCGGACAGGGACACTCGTTATCTCCTTCCAACTAGGGATCAGCCGGTTAACGGGGGTTGAGTAGTCGGCTAACGGTTCATACGTTTGCGCAAATGCCCCATGTGGGTGGCAACGGCAAAGTACTCATCCATAAAAGGTTCCCCGAGGAAGTCACTACTGGTGCGTCGCACCGGAGTGTTTCTGGCCGCCTCGAGAGCCTCGGCCACAGTACTGACGCCGTCCAAGCGAGTTAGTTGCGCCCAGGTCGGAGGCATGAGGCCAAGTAGCCCACGGCGCCATCCATCCAAAATCGTAGTCGGTCGGAACCAACCTGAAGATGATGCCTCAGAGGTGTCACCGTCGGCCCTTTGACCGTCGGGAAGCGCGGCGAGGAAGAAATAGGTGTCGTAGCGAATGGGGTTGGATTCGGGTGTCACCCAGTTAGCCCAAGGACTGACGAGTTCGGCATCGAGCGCCAGATTTTCATTGCTAAGGAAATCCGTCAATGACAACTCGTGGGCTTCCAACTGTCGTCGCTGACGGTGGAAGCGGTGACCATCTGCGACAATCTCACCGCCAGCATCGCGAACCAACAGAGTGCCTGTTTCCTCAAAGGTCTCACGCACGGCCGCGCAGGTGAGCGCGTGCGCCCGCGCGCAGTCGACGTTAAAAGCCTGCGCGATCCGCGACTCAGGGTCGGCTTCCGACGGCTCGGTCACGGCCATGACCTCATTCGCGACAGCGGGGAAATCACGCTGGTCTACTCCACCGCCGGGGAACACGGTCATGTTGGCCGCAAAGCGCATTGAGGATACGCGTTCTTGAACGTAGACCTCGAGCCCGCAGTGGGTGTCGCGGAGCAGCAACACAGTCGCAGCCAGTTTCGGCGACGCGGGTGTATTCGGGGTTTCAGGTGTCGGAACCGCCATGAGCGTCTACTTCTTCCGGTGCTTTCCAGCAGGCCGTGCCCGGCGCGCAAAGTAGCGATCATCGATGCGATCGACGACGATTTCCTGGTGGAAAGCCTTGGTCAGGTTCTCACTGGTCAGGACGTCGTCAATAAGCCCCTGTGCGATGACATTGCCTTCGTCGAGGAGCATCGCATGGGTGAAGCCGTACGGAATGTCTTCCGGGTGGTGCGTAATCATCACCATCGCCGGCGCATCCGGGTCGAGTGCGAGTTCGCCTAAGTAACCGACGAGGTCCTCGCGACCGCCGAGGTCGAGTCCGGCTCCCGGCTCGTCGAGAAGCAGCAATTCGGGGTTGACCATCATGGCTCGTGCGATGAGTACGCGCTTGCGCTCTCCCTCACTGAGAGTGCCCCAGGTGCGGTCTGCAAGATGCTCAGCACCCATGCGCTCGAGAATCTCGGAGAGCTGTTCGAAATCCATCTCTTCATAGGTCTCACGCCAGCGCCCCAGGACGGAGTAACTGGCGGAAATAACAAGGTCCGCGACCTTTTCGTCATTGGGAATGCGGTGAGCAATCGACGATGATGTCAAACCAATCATGGTGCGCAGATCACGCATGTCGGTGCGCCCAATCTGCTCGCCCATCACATGGGCCACCCCTGAAGACGGGAACTCCTCCGCTGCAGCAATGCGCATCAAAGAAGTTTTGCCTGCACCGTTCGGCCCCATGATGACCCAGCGTTCGTCAAGTTCTACTTGCCAATCGACCGGCCCGACCAGCGTACGGCCACCACGGATGAGGTTTACGTCGCGAAAGTCGAGTAGCAAATCTTCGTTAAAGTCTTCTTCCAATTCAGCCACACATCCATGGTGCCCTAACTTTGCCCAAATGTGCGCTTGGACATTCTCATCTATCCTCGGTAGAGAGCAAATCGAGTTCACTCGAGATGGTTTTGCTTCGATTTTCACCTAGCTCGCCGACAATTAGGAGAACGTCTTTTATGACTGGTCGAATCGGTATTGATGACATCCGTCCTCAAATCAACGGTGGTGCAACTCCATCGAAGGCCGTAGTGGGTGAAGTCGTCCCAACCTTTGCCGTCATTTGGCGAGAAGGCCACGACGCGATGAACGCCACGCTCAACGTCAAGGGGCCGAAGAAATCAGCTTTTGCTTCCCGCTCACAGCGCATCCCAATGCACTTTTCTGACCATGATCCAAATCAGGTCAATGCCACCTTCGTCCCAGACGTTCCGGGGCTGTGGACCATTCGCATTGATGCCTGGTCCGACCCGATGGCAACGTGGCGCAACGCTATCACCAAGAAGTTCGAGGCCGGTCAGAGCGAAGCTGAACTCGCTAATGATCTAGAAATTGGCGCCGCTCTCTTCGACCGCGCCGCCGCTGGTGCCGCTGCTATCCACCGCAACCACCTACGCTCCATCGCCGCAGGTCTGCGCGGCGACGGCGATCTTCGCGCCCGCATTGCAGCCGCGCTTTCCGACGAGACCCGCGCCATTTTGCAGGCGCACCCGGTGCGCGACCTTTTGACCCGCGGAAAGACCCGCAAGATCAAGGTTGACCGCCGCGAAGCCCTGTACTCCTCTTGGTATGAGTTCTTCCCCCGTTCCAACGGTGGTTACGGCGAAAATGGCGAGCTGCTGCACGGCACATTCAAGACTGCGGTTGCACAGCTTGATCGCGCTCAGCGCATGGGCTTCGACACGGTCTATCTGCCCCCGATTCACCCAATCGGTGAAATCAACCGCAAGGGTCGCAACAACACCCTGACCCCGGAACCGGGCGATGTCGGATCTCCGTGGGCTATCGGCTCCGCAGAAGGTGGCCACGACGCCATCCACCCGAGCCTCGGTGACGAAAAGGACTTCAAGGAATTCATCAAGGCTGCTAAGGAGCGCGACCTCGAGGTCGCTATCGACCTAGCGCTCCAGTGTGCACCGGACCACCCCTGGGCTAAGGCTCACCCGGAGTGGTTCACCGTGCTGCCGGACGGCACCATTGCCTACGCCGAGAATCCGCCGAAGAAGTACCAGGACATCTACCCGCTGAATTTCGACAACGATGCCAAGGGCCTGTACGCAGAGGTTCTGCGTGTAGTGAAGTTTTGGGTCAAGCGTGGAGTCAAGGTCTTCCGCGTGGATAACCCCCACACCAAGCCGGGCAACTTCTGGGAATGGCTGATTGAAACCGTTCACGAAACCAACCCGGAGGTCATCTTCCTCGCCGAGGCCTTCACCGCCCCGGCCCGCCTCTACGGCCTGGCCAAGGCTGGCTTCACTCAGTCCTACATCTACTTCCCGTGGAAGACTACGAAGGAAGAGCTGACCGAATTCGGCGAGGAGATTACCCGCCATGCGGACATCGCTCGCCCATCCCTATGGGTCAATACCCCCGATATTCTGCATGACTTCCTGGTCAAGGGCGGCCGTGGCGCCTTCGCCATCCGCGCCGCGCTGGCTTCAACCCTATCTCCGCTGTGGGGCATGTACTCCGGCTTCGAGCTGTTTGAAAACGTTCCGGTCAAGGAGGGCTCCGAGGAGTACCTCGACAGCGAGAAGTACCAGCTCCGCAGCCGCGATTACGACCAGGCACTGGCCACCGGCAACTCGCTGGAGCCGTTCATTGCCACGCTGAACAAGATTCGCCGCGAGCACCCTGCTCTGCAGCAGCTGCGCAACCTGCACTTCCACGACATCGACAATGACAACCTGCTGGCTTACTCGAAGCTCGATCCGGTCACCGGCGATGCCATCCTCGTTGTCCTCAACCTCGATCCATGGAATGCCCAGGAAGCTACCGTGCACCTCGACATGGATTGCATCGGGCTCCGCAACCACGACCGCATGGATGTCACTGACCTGATTACCGGCAACCAGTTCAACTGGGGCAAGGACAACTACGTCCGCCTGGCACCGTGGGAAAACGTCGCGCACATCATCAAGCTGCCGGAAATCGATGTCAAGCTCCGCCACAAGTTGGCTTGGCGCGACGTCCCCGACTACGAGGGCTAGAACGCTTGCTGGGAACTTTCGGGGTTAGTGGGCCGCTGACCTGACCACTGTCGCAACGATTCGTCGTTAGGCTGGCGGGTGAGTTAGCAGCCCACTGTCCCCTACCTCCCTCTATTTCTTTAAAACTTAACTCAACAACTTCACATTCACCTACCTAGAAACGCTTCGGAAGGACCTTCCATGGGAGCCCACACAGATCCCCGCCTCGCAATTGATTCCGGCGATATGGATCGCCTGCGCTACTGCACCCATCACGATCCGCACAGCATCTACGGCGCACACGTCGTGGACGGTGACACGGTTATTCGCACGAGGGTCTTCGGCGCTCAGGCAGTTACTGTCGTCAGCACGCGCGGCGAGTTTGAAGCGGAGAACCTGGGCGACGGTTTCTTCACCGCCCTCGTCCCAGGCGGCGATGACTTCGACTACCGCCTGCGCATTACGTGGGACTCCGGCGAGACCGTAGAGCGTGCCGACGGCTACCGTTTCCTCCCCACTATCGGCGCTGGTGACCTACACCTAATCGGCGAGGGACGTCATGAGGAACTGTGGAAGGTTCTCGGTGCTCACCTTCGCAGTTACGACACAGAGCTGGGTACGGTCGAAGGCACCTCGTTTACGGTCTGGGCTCCGAACGCACGCGGCGTCGCCGTGGTCGGTGACTTCTGTATGTGGAACGGCGCGCAGTACCCAATGCGCTCTATGGGTGGCGCAGGTATCTGGGAGCTGTTCATCCCGGGTGTGGGTGAGGGCGAAGTCTACAAGTTCGCGATCACGACACCGGAGGGACAGCGCCGCGATAAGGCCGACCCTATGGCGCGTGCTGCTGAGCTCCCACCGGCTACCGGGTCGATTGTTGCGACCTCTGACTACGCCTGGGGTGACCAAGCGTGGATGGAAAAGCGCGCCAACACTGACTGGACCGAAGAGCCCATCTCTATCTACGAGGTCCACTTGGGTTCCTGGAAGCAGGGCCTGAGCTACGAAGTTATGGCGGAGAAGCTGGTGCGCTACGTGGTCGACATGGGCTACACCCACGTGGAGTTCATGCCGGTATGTGAGCACCCGTTCACCGGTTCCTGGGGTTATCAGGTTTCCGGCTACTACGCTCCGACCAGCCGCTTCGGCACCCCAGATCAGTTCCGCGGTCTAGTTGATGCCTTCCACGCCGCTGGCATCGGTGTCATCATGGACTGGGTTCCGGGGCACTTCCCGAAGGACGAGTTCGCACTTGCCCGCTTCGATGGCACGGCTTGCTACGAGCACCCGGACTGGCGCCGCGGCGAGCAGCGCGACTGGGGCACCTACGTTTTCGACTTCGGCCGCAACGAGGTACGCAACTTCCTCTACGCCAACGCACTGTACTGGGCGGAAGAGTTCCACATCGACGGTCTGCGCGTCGACGCAGTGGCTTCCATGCTGTACCTGGACTACTCCCGCAATGAAGGCGAGTGGCTGCCGAACCAGTACGGTGGCCGTGAAAACCTCGATGCTGTTCAGTTCCTGCAGGAATTCAACGCCACGGTACACAAGCACAACCCGGGCTTCCTCACCGTGGCCGAAGAATCCACTTCTTGGCCGGGTGTGACCGCACCTACCGAGCACGGTGGCTTGGGCTTCTCTATGAAGTGGAACATGGGCTGGATGAATGACACGCTGGAGTACTTCAGCAAGGAGCCGATTTACCGCTCCTACCACCACCATGAGCTCACTTTCGCTATGGTCTACGCCTACTCGGAAGAGTTCATTCTGCCGATTAGCCACGACGAGGTCGTGCACGGCAAGGGCTCGCTGTGGGAGCGCATGCCGGGCGGCGATTGGGATAAGGCCGCAGGCCTACGTACTTTCCTGACCTTCATGTGGGCACACCCGGGCAAGCAGCTTCTATTCCAGGGTCAGGATCTTGGCCAGAACCACGAGTGGAACCACGATGAGTCCGTGGCTTGGGACAACCTCGAAGGTTGGAGCGGCGAATTCCACCGCGGCATTCAGCTGCTGGTTAAGGACATCAACGCCATCTACAAGGAAAACCCGGCGTTCTACACCCAGGATGACCGCCCAGAGGGCTTCCAGTGGATTAACGCGGATGATTCCACAAACAATGTTGTGTCCTTTGTCCGTTACGGCACCGATGGATCGGTCGTCGCCTGTGTCTATAACCTGTCGGGAACCACGCAGGAAATCTACAAGATTGGCGTACCGCGCGGTGGTCAATGGACGGAGATCCTGAACACAAACGCATCGCGTTACGAGGGCTCCGGCTACGGTGAAAACGGTACTGTGACCGCGGTTGAGCACGGTTGGAACGGCCAGGCTCACTCGATTGATTTGGTGCTGCCGGCCAACACCGCCGTTTGGCTGAAGTGGCAGGGCTAGTCCCGAATCAAGCCAAACAAAAGACAATCTCATAGGAATTGCCCGTGCTGCACGGTTTTCAGTGATCTGAGTTTCGGCCTGAAAACCTGACTCACGGGCAATTTTGTTTTAGGGAGCGTATCCAGGTTTTATCCTCGGAACGGATTGAACCAGTCAGGTTCCAAAGATTCGTTGTAATTCGCAGAATCTGAATCATCGGTGTACGCGGATCCATCCATGCTGTCGGTTCCGATGCGATCCGGAATGCCGTCGCCATCCTCATCTGCACTCCACGTCGCAGCCTGCTTAGCACTCAGTGGCTTGCCATCCTCACCAAGGCGATTGTAATCCGGCAGCAGCGGGGCTATTTGGGAACCCAGCTGGCCGAGCAGTCCGTCGGTAAGCTCATTGAGCGGCACCTCATCAAAGCGCGTCGTAATGGCGTAAGCGATGGGTCCGGCTGCGGTGTACAAAATACCGTGGTCATTAACGCCCTCGGCAGTGTCACCGGTCTTCTGGACCGCGGAGCCGACGTACATCACAAACTTCTGCGAACCACCGTAAGTGAGGTAGGTCAATGCAGTTTGTGCCGTGTCCTTGGTAATGAAGTTGTGCTTTGAGGTGCCATCGGCCACTTCCTGGAGACGTGCCATGAACAGCGCAGCTTGAGAGGGAGTAAACCAGGACCGATCACCGCTGGGATTGGGGATGTTGAACTTGTTGCCCAGGTGGTAGCGCTTGTCATCAACACCGGCTTCCTTGATGGTTTTGTTGACCTCGTCGAAACCACCGACAGCGTCAATCAACCCATTCGCCGCGGTGTTGTCCGAATACCGCATCACGTACTGCAACAGCCCGTCGAGCGTGTATTGGCCAGGGCCAATCACGCTTCCGCCAACACCATTGTCCCAATCGACCGTCACCGTCTTGTCTAGGTCATCGCCGAATTTCTTCAGCGCAGTAACCACTAACGGAGCCTTGATGGTCGATGCGGAGTACTCCTTCGTATCCTCGCCTACCGACGCCGTGAGCCCTTTGTATGGACCGTCAATGACACGCAAATAGACACCTAAATCAATGCCATAGTTGTCGGAGAAACTCTTAGCCGCAGTATCGAGGACGTCCTGTGCATCAGACCAGGTGACTTCCTCGGAAGCATCCCAACCGTTATCTGGAGCATTAGGTTTTGTGGTAGCAGTGGTGGCCTTGGACCCGGTGGTGCTTGGGACATCGATGGTGCACCCCGCCAACAGAGTCGAGGCCGAAAGCGCAACAATGACCGAGGCGGAAGTAGCGCGAAGGGCTTTGGGGCGAAGTCGCATGCAAAACTCCTGGCTGCAGAAAACTGAAGACCAAAGGCACCTAGCGCAGTATGAACTGTCTGAGGTGAACAGGTGGATGAGATGCAGTGGTAACTGCTGTAAACCACTGAGAACTGTTGGAAGATTACCACCTTCCGAAAAATCTCGTTGCACTGGGGCGCAGCTTTTGTGCAACAATGGATTAAATATAGACATGATTAAAAGAATCAATGTCCAACGGTGCACCCAGGCAGTTGAGCTGCACATTTGATGCTTAATGCTTCAACGATGCCTCGTCCGAGACCGCTGCTAGAAATAGCGCACGGCACCGAAAATCGGAGGAAGTGAATCGCAATGAAGGAAAAGGTACATCGCTTGATGGACCGCATGCAGATTCGCCATGCCCATATGCGCAACACCTGGTATGGGCCGGTACTCTCCCCGGTTCTTCTCGTCGCAGGCTTCGTATTGCTCATTGTTGGCATTATCATTTTGCCAACTCCTGCTCCCGGATGGCTCTGCATCTTTGTTGCACTGGGAATTCTCTCGTTGGTGCATCCGCCGACACGTCGCCTGAACATCTGGTTGGCAGCAAAATTGGACGCCTTTTACGCCTGGTATGCGGAGCGTCATGTGGCAATGAAAGCAACACTTTTCCTGTTGCTAATGGCGTTTATGGCCGCTGTAATGGGCAGCGTCTACTACTTCATGGCTCCGGATGACTGGCCATACACCGACGCTTCAAGCTAGGAGCCTGAGCGCTTTCCAGGCTCCTAGTACAGTGCCCCTAGTCCAGTACTCCTAGTACAGTGCGCTAGCCATCCTCCGGCGTGCATCCAATGCCACTGGATCTGCGGTATCGAATAGCACAAGCAGCTCTAGTAGACGCGACTTGATGGCCTCACGGTCATCGCCAAACACCTGCGGGAGCAACTTCAACAAACGATCGAGCGCCTTCGCTGGATCGTCGACAAGCATCGTGACATCCGCGGCATCGAGGGCGAGCGCGACGTCCTTCGGCGCAGCGTCGGCCTTTGCAATTGGATCTGCGCTGCGATCAATCTTGGCAGCGCGGGCGAAGAAGGACACATTCGCGTGGGCGCGCTTCAGCCCCTGATTTGCGGGCTCGGACTGCAGCATGGCGTCATACAGCTCCAACGCTCCGTCGAAATCGCCCTCCTCGAGCAACTCTTCGGCCTGCTCCAAACGCGGGTCATCGGTGGGTACGGGATTGCCGAAGAAGTCAGTAGGCTCCGGAGCCTCCGGTCCGCTGCCCTCCCCAGCCATACGAGTTCCCGCCGGCAACCCCTTGAGACGACCCCGAGTGGCCTCCATAACCTGCGCCAGCCACTGCTCCAGCCAATCCCTGGTTTTCTCGCCGACAAACATGCCAATGGGACTGCCCATAGCCACAGCCGTGACTGTCGGCACTGCCTGCACACCGAATGCCTGGGCCAGCTGCGGATGCTCCTCAGCATCTGCCCACGCCAGGATCCAGTTCAAATTAGCCTCACGGGCCAAGCCTTCTAGCTCAGCCCGAAGACGCAACGAATCAGCTGCTCCAGCCATGCCGATCAAGACAATAACCGGTACCTGCTCCGAGCGCAGAACGACTTCTGCCTCAAGGGTCTGCGGGACAATCTCAACTACAGGAGGAAGCCCATTTCCCTGATCACTGGTTGCCCGCTCGATCTCCTCTCGGCGCTTACGTTCGGCTTCGGCGCGCTGGTGGAGCTGCTCCAAATCAACCGTGCCGGGCGGTGGTGGCGGAGTCGAGCACTCGCGGTGACCGTGTGCTCCATGCGAGTGACCATGAGAATGGCCATGTGCGTGACCATGTCCAGCTGGCATCGTAAAAGGGTTCCTCTCCAGTGTCGTCGTAAAGCCTATGTGAAGACCTATGTAGAGCCTACGTGTCCAATCCGAACAAGAGACTAGTCGGTGGCTTTTAGCACATCCTCGACCGCATCCACTTTCGCACGCAGCTGCCCGGTATATCCGTTACGAATGTCCGCCTTGATGACCAGAGAAGTTCGTGGACTGACACGGCTGACTGCTTCCGTGGCTCGCTTAATGACATCCATCACCTCATCCCATTCGCCTTCAACAAGGGTGAACATGGCATTGGTCTCGTTGGGCAGGCCAGATTCGCGCACAACACGCACGGCTTCAGCAACAGCCTCAGCCATTCCCTGCTCAGGATCGGAGAAAGTGGGGGCAACAGAAAATGCGACAATCATGGCGCCGATAATAGCGAGTACCCTGGGAACTATGAGTGAGACACAGATTCCCGTTCCCCATAAGTACGTAGTCGCTGTTGATCACGTCGGCGTCGCAGTCCCGGATTTTGATGCCGCTATTGAGTGGTACCGCGCAAATCTTGGTTTCATCAACTACCACGATGAAGTCAATGAAGAGCAGGGCGTCCACGAGGCCATGGTCGGCCCGGCCGACAAGGTTGAAGGTGGCACTCTGGTTCAGATTCTTGCGCCACTGAATGACCAGTCCACGATTGCAAAGTACCTGGACAAGAAGGGGCCAGGAATCCAGCAGTACGCAGTTCGCGTCACTGATCTGGAGGCGCTGATGGCGCACCTGAAGGAGCAGGGCACC
This sequence comes from Corynebacterium sp. HFH0082, assembly GCF_000411235.1. Classification (NCBI taxonomy): domain Bacteria; kingdom Bacillati; phylum Actinomycetota; class Actinomycetes; order Mycobacteriales; family Corynebacteriaceae; genus Corynebacterium; species Corynebacterium sp. HFH0082. Next base: position 1,405,814 of record NZ_KE150404.1, on the reverse strand, counting down.
CGGGTGCTGTACCCGGAGCCGAAGATCGGTACCGCAGGTTCGCGCATCAACTTCATCCACCCGAAGGATGCCGGTGGCGTCCTGCTGGAGCTCGTTGAGCCGGCTAAGTAAATCTATCCCCAGCGGCGCGTGATAGTGCGGTGAGCTCTGTTGCGCCAGCAGTTAGTGTGCCAATGGCGCCGGTCATCGGCGCCTGCACCATAATCCTGCGGCCAAGCTACGATGTGCGAGGTCCCGGGCATGATTTCCTGGTCGCACCCTGGACAGCGATAAACCTTGTTCGACTGTCCAGCGCTGATGTTACGCACCGCAAAGTCCACGTCCTGCCAACCGGCAGGCCCAGATTCAGTGCGGGTGTTTTGGAAAGAACTGCCAAATGTGGGCAGGCTGCCGCGATTCTGGCCGTGGTTATTACGCCCGCCGCGTTGGTTGCCTCGTTGATTACCGCGCCGCTTGTGGTTTCGCCTAGGCATGGCTAGAACAACCGCAATTCGTTGGACTCCAGGCCACGCAGGGCGTCGTAATCCACGGTCACACAGCGAATCCCACGATCCTCTGCCAGAGTCTTGGCCTGTGGCTTAATCTCCTGGGCAGCAAAAATCCCTTCCACCGGTGCCAGCAGCTCATCGCGGTTCAGCATCTCCAAGTAACGGGTTAGCTGCTCAACACCATCGATACCGCCCCGACGCTTAACCTCGACTGCAACGGTGGCGCCGTTTTCATCGCGGCCAAGCAGATCCACCGGTCCGATCGGGGTTGGGTATTCGCGCCTAATCAGGGTGTAGCCCTCGCCAAACGTTGTGAACTGATCTGCAAGGAGTTCCTGTAGATGCGCTTCTACCCCGTCCTTCTCCAGGCCAGGGTCCTCTCCCAGTTCGTACGTGCTATCAGCCAGCACCTTGCCGATAGTGATACGAAGTTGCTCGCCCTTCTTATTCTCAACGACCCAGAGCTTTTCACCAGTGTCTTCCCCCGACTCGTCGAGAATATCCTTCTCCGTCAGCGTGCACGGCGGTGTCATCCAGTTCAGAGGCTTATATGCACGGTCGTCGGCATGCACAGAAACTGACCCATCTGCTTTCACCAACAGCAAGCGCGGGGCATGAGGCAGATGGGCATTCAAGCGACCGACATAGTCAACAGTGCATTCAGCAATCACAAGGCGCATTCCCCTACCCTAACGTGACTGCCGCGCGGGAGAAAACAATACCCACTAGAGCCTTAGCAATAGCCTGTCGTAAGAGACTAGTACTGACTTCCCCGGCCACGGTTATAAGCCGAACGGAAGCGTCGCTCAATATCTGTAGGAAACTCACGAGTCTGGCGTGACGACGGCTTCGACTCCACCCACGCCACCAGCGCAGTGTCCGAGGACGAGTCCACGGCAAACTCCCATTCGGTATTTTTCCCCGTTTTAATCCTGACTACCCGAAGCCCGGGCGCGAAAAAACCCGCCTCGATGTCAGTCGGATCTCGGCGATCCACAATAGTGACATCGTGACGGGCAAATTCGGCATCACAGCCAGGACGCAGCGAACGTAGCTTGTACATCTTCAACGTCGACTCTGAATAAACAATGACACCATGGCGCCAATGACTGCCATCACCTGCAGGAAGGCGACGAGCAATAACAGGAGTACCTTTTGCATGCAGGCTGGCGAAACGCCACAGGGCAAGGACCCCGCCGACGATCAACATCGCACCGATAATCATGAACATGATTGACATCATGGTTACGCTTGAAAACACTATCTGCCAGCCTCGCATCCGGGTGAATAGACGACGAACCTTGGTTCAAAAGCGCTTTAGAGGCTTTTTACAAACCCTACCCGATTGTTGCACTGACATGAAAAATAACTAAGAAAAACGGGGCGGGAAGCTGGCAAGATTTCTCTTGCGAGCTCCCCGCCCCGTTTAAAGAAGCAGGAAGAATACGGTCGTGCGACCGGATGTTCAGGCGAAAAGACTAGTTGGTGGAAGCGCGACGAGCCGCGCGGACCTCCGACTCAGCCTGTGCCTTTACTGCAGGGTCATCCGAAGTCAGGTTGGACTCGGCCTCGGAGAGGTTAACCTCGTCAGCCCAGATTGCCTTATCCGCGAGGATCGAAACCTTCGAGGTAGACACGGAAATGAACCCACCCTGTACCGAAGCGACAAGAACCTTGCCGTCTGCGGTCTTGATGGTCACCGTGCCGTTGTTGACCAGCTGGCCAAGCAACGGCTGGTGTCCGGGCAGCACGCCGATCTCACCCTCGGTGGTCTGGGCAGAGACCAAGGTGGCCTTGCCCTTCCAGAGCGGTCGCTCAACGGCAACCAGTTCAGCGGTGATTTCAGCCATGAGGATGCCCCTTACTTCTTCTGCATTTCAGCGTACTTCTTCTCGACATCGTCGAGGCCACCCAGGCCGTCGAAGGCCATCTCCGGGTAGTTGTCGAAGTCGCCCTTGCAGATGCGGTCGAAGGCAACAATGGTGTCCTTCAGCGGGACGTACGAACCAGGCAGACCCGTGAACTTCTCAGCAACGAAGAAGCTCTGACCCAAGAATCGCTGGATACGACGTGCACGCTGCACGGTCACCTTGTCCTCCTCAGACAGCTCGTCCATACCGAGGATGGCGATGATGTCCTGGAGTTCCTTGTTCTTCTGCAGGATGTTAATAACCTGCTGAGCAACTCGGTAGTGCTCCTCACCGACGATCGACGGCTCGAGGATACGAGAAGTCGAAGTCAGCGGGTTCACTGCCGGGTAAATACCCTTCGATGCAATCGAGCGGTCGAGCTCGGTGGTTGCATCGAGGTGGGCGAAGGTCGTTGCCGGAGCCGGGTCGGTGTAGTCATCGGCAGGCACGTAGACGGCCTGCAGAGAGGTAATCGAACGGCCCTTGGTGGACGTAATGCGCTCCTGCAGAACACCCATCTCGTCAGCCAGGGTCGGCTGGTAACCCACGGCGGAAGGCATACGACCCAGCAGGGTCGAAACCTCAGAACCGGCCTGGGTGAAACGGAAGATGTTGTCAATGAAGAGCAGCACGTCCTGGTGCTGAACATCGCGGAAGTACTCTGCCATGGTCAGACCCGACAGCGCGACGCGCATACGGACTCCCGGAGGCTCGTCCATCTGGCCGAAGACGAGGGCGGTGTCCTGGAGAACGCCCATCTCTTCCATTTCCAGGAAGAGGTCGGTGCCCTCACGGGTACGCTCACCAACACCGGCGAAGACCGAAGTACCGGAGAACTCGCGTGCAATACGAGTAATCATCTCCTGGATCAGAACGGTCTTACCGACACCGGCACCACCGAACAGACCAATCTTGCCGCCCTTAACGTACGGGGTCAGCAGGTCGATGACCTTAATACCGGTTTCCAGAATCTCGGTCTTGCCCTCGAGCTGGTCGAAGGCCGGCGGCTCACGGTGGATGCCCCACTGCTCACCATCGCGACCCAGGCCCGGCTCATCCAGGCAGTCGCCCATTGCGTTAAAGACGTGACCCTTGACGACGTCACCAACCGGAACCGAAATCGGCTTACCGGTGTCCTTGACCTCTGCACCGCGGACCAGGCCGTCGGTCGGAGCCATAGCAATGGTACGAACCATGTTGTCACCGAGGTGCTGTGCAGTCTCGAGGACAATGGTCTTGGCGACCGAAGGAAGGGTAACTTCCACGGTCAGCGCGTTGTAAAGTGCCGGCAGTTCGTTACGCGGGAACTCCACGTCGACGACGGCACCGATGACACGCACAACACGGCCCACAGCCGTGGTGGTGTTCTGCTCACTTAGAGCTGTGCTCATATCTAGTCACTTTCTCCGCTGTCGTCGAGCGCACCGGCGCCACCGACGATTTCTGTGATTTCCTGGGTAATCTGTGCCTGACGTGCCTGGTTAGCAACACGCGAGAGGTCCTTGACCAGCTCGGTAGCGTTGTCCGTCGCGGACTTCATAGCGTTACGACGGGCAGCGGACTCAGAGGCAGCGGCCTCGAGCATCACTGCGAACAGAGTGCGGGACACGTACTGCGGCAGAAGCTCTGCCAACAGGGTGTCTGCATCAGGCTCGAATTCATAGTCCGGCTTGAGGTCATCTGATCCATCGGACAGCATGTCCTCGCCCTGAGCAATCTCGACATCCTCGTACACAGGCTCAATCGGGAGCATCTGGTGTGCACGCGGAATCTGAGAAAGCATGGACACGAATTCCGTGTAGACAACGTGGACCTGGTCGAAGCCCTGAACGGCCTCGCCGTTGGTGCCACGCAGGCCTTCGCGGTACTTGGCAGTGCCCTCGGCCGTAGCGTTGAAACCATCAATGAGGTGACGACGCACGTCGTGGGTTGCGGCGTAGTCCGGATCCTGGGAGAAGCCCTCCCACGTACCGGCGAGCTCGACACCACGGAAGTCGTAGTAGTCGGTGCCCTTACGGCCAGTCACGTAGAGAACGACCTCATGCCCCTGCTCTTCCAGAGCGGTACGCAGTTCTGCAGCCTTCTTCAGGACGTTGTGGTTGTAGCCGCCACACATGCCGCGGTCACTGGTGACAACCAGGACTGCAACACGCTGGTTACCCTCACGCTTTACGAGCATCGGGTGATCCAACGACGAAGCCGATGCGAGACGTCCGATGACCTTCTCGATTTCGTCGGCGTACGGCTGGGAGTCTGCTACGCGACGCTGCGCCTTAGTAATGCGCGAGGTTGCGATAAGCTCCTGGGCCTTGGTGATCTTCTTGGTCGAGTTCACCGACTTGATTCGGGCTCGAAGTTCACGAAGATTCGCCATGTCCTATTCCCTCCCTTCAATTGCGAAAACGGTCATTGAGTAGCTCAACCTGCCTAGTTCTGGGCAGTCTTGCGGGAGACCGTAATCTGCTGCTTCTTGAGCTCGCCCTCGTCGAGTGCCTCGACCGGAGCCTCGGAAGCCAGCGGTGCGCCCTCAGAAGTCTGGAAGGACTTCTTGAAGTTAGCGGTAGCGGACTTCAGAGCAGCCTTGGACTCGTCAGAGAAGGCGACGCCGCCGTCAATCTGCTCGAAGACTGCAGGCTGAGTGTCCTGCAGGTGCTCAAGCAGCTCGGCCTCGAAGCGACGGACGTCCTCAACCGGGACATCGTCGAATTCGCCCTCGCCAGCGAGGTAGATGGAGGTCATCTGGTACTCGACCGGCTGCGGGTGGTTTTCCTTCTGCTTCAGCAGCTCAACCAGACGCTGACCGCGCTCCAGCTGACGCTTGGAGGCATCGTCCAGGTCGGATGCGAACATTGCGAATGCTTCCAGGTCGCGGTAGGACGCGAGGTCCAGACGCAGGTTACCGGAAACCTTCTTCATGCCCTTGGTCTGTGCGGCACCACCAACACGGGAAACCGACACACCGACGTTAATAGCCGGGCGGACACCCTGGTTGAACAGGTCGGACTCGAGGAAGACCTGGCCGTCGGTAATGGAAATGACGTTGGTCGGAATGAAGGCCGACACGTCGTTTGCCTTGGTCTCGATGATCGGCAGTGCGGTCAGCGAGCCTGCACCCATGTCGTCGGAGAGCTTCGCAGCACGCTCCAGCAGACGGGAGTGGAGGTAGAAGACGTCACCCGGGTAAGCTTCGCGTCCCGGCGGGCGACGCAGCAGCAGCGAGATGGCACGGTATGCCTCTGCCTGCTTAGTCAGATCATCGTAAATGACCAGGACGTGCTTGCCCTGGTACATCCAGTGCTGACCCAGTGCGGCGCCTGCGAATGGTGCAAGCCACTTGAAGCCTGCGGCATCCGACGCCGGGGCAGCAACGATGGTGGTGTACTCGAGTGCGCCCTGCTCCTCGAGAGTCTGGCGCACACCAGCAATGGTGGAGCCCTTCTGACCGATAGCAACGTAGATGCATCGCACCTGCTTGCTCGGGTCACCGGACTCCCAGTTAGCCTTCTGGTTCAAAATGGTGTCCAGGCAGACCGCGGTCTTACCGGTCTTACGGTCACCAATGATCAGCTGACGCTGACCACGACCAATTGGGGTCATTGCGTCGATGGCCTTAATACCAGTAGCCATCGGCTCTTCAACCGGCTGACGCTGCAGCACGGTCGGTGCCTGCAGCTCGAGGACGCGGTCCTCTTCAGCCTCAATGTCGCCCAGGCCGTCAATCGGCTGGCCCAGGGGGTTAATTACGCGACCGAGGAACTTGTCCCCGACCGGAATCGAAAGGACGTCACCCGTCCGCTTTACCTCGTCACCCTCTTTAAGCGACTCGAAGTTACCCAGCACCACAACGCCGACCTTGTCGGTGTCGAGGTTCTGAGCGACGCCAATAACGCCGCCCGGGAACTCCAGAAGCTCATTCGTCATGACCGACGGCATTCCCGAAACCTGGGCGATACCATCAGCTGCACTGATAACAACGCCAACCTCCTCGCGGGAGGCCTCCGGGGAGTAGCTCGAGGTGTAGTTCGCAATCGCGCTACGGATCTCGTCGGAGGAGATCGTCAGCTCCGCCATGTTCTTCCTGCTCTCGGTAATATTCTTCCAGTGATTAATCGTCTAAACCATCCGTCAGCCGAGGCCGACGCGCAGCTTCTCAAGCTTTGTTGAAAGGCTACCGTCGATGACCTCGTCGCCAACCCGGATGACCAGTCCACCGAGAATCGACTTATCGATCACGGTGTGGATGGACATCGCCTTGCCGTAGACTCGGCCGAGCTTGTCCGCCAGTGCTCGCTCTTGCTCGTCAGAGACGGCCGTGGCACTGGTCACGCGAGCGACGACGTGGTTCCGCAGGCCGGCGGCTAGCCGGGACAGGGAGTCAATGTCGTCCGCGGGGCGCTTGGATGGGCGGCCAACAGCCTGCAGTGCGAGGGTTTCGGTCACGGAAGTGACCTTGCCGTACAGCACAGAGGCGAGGAGCCCACGCTTGGCTTCGGGGGTTGCGGCCTTGTCGGCCAGCAGCTGTTCAAGCTGCGACTGCTCAGCCAGGATGTGTCCCAGTTGGAACAGCTCAGACTCAACAGTCTCAAGCTGTCCCTGGCCTTCGGCAGAGCGAAGGAGGGCTCGACGGCCCAGCTCTACCAAACCCTTACGCATTTCACGCGGGGTGGACCATACCTGCGCGGCAGCATCCACGACGAGGTTAAGGGTCGTCTCAGATACCTTGCCCGCGAACAGGCTCCGGACAAGGCCGGAACGCTGTTCCGCAGTCGCCGAGGTGTCGGCGACAGCGACACGCAGGCCGCGGTCGGAGTCCAGGACCTCGACGATGTCGAAAAGCTCGGAACCAGTCTGAGCAGCCTGAGCAACAGCGACATTGTCGCCACCGATAGCGGCGTCCAGTCGCTGGCTAAGGGCTGCCAGGGATTCGCGGCTTGCTGCGTGCATGTCGCCTACTTTCCGGCCGGGGCCACGGTGTCAAGGTTGGACAAGAAGTTGTCAATCGTCGACGAGTTACGAACGTCGTCGGAAAGCTGCTCGCCCAGAAGGCGCTCAGCGAGATTGATGGAGTTCTGGCCCATTTCCTTGCGCAGCTCTGCGACTACCTGCTCACGCTGGGCAGCGAGCTGCTTCTCACCGGACTCGATGATTCGTGCGCTCTCGTCATTAGCCTTGGTCGTAGCGTCTGCAATGATGCGCTGACCCTGTGCACGGGCTTCGTCGCGAATCTTTGCTGCTTCAGTACGGGCCTCTGCGAGCTGACTGTTGTACTTTTCCAGAGCGGCCTTGGCTTCAGCCTGTGCAGCTTCAGCGCGTTCAATGCCGCCCTCAATCCGGTCCTCCCGCTCGGTCAGGACCTCCTGGAACTTCGGAAGAACGAGCTTCCAGAAGAGAACCAGGATAACTACCAGCGGGACAACGGACCAGACGATGTCATAGGTCTTTGGCAGCAGCGGGTTAATGGACTCTCCCATCGGGAGGTCACCCGCCGCTAGCAAAAAGGTGAAATCTGTCATGGTTTACGTGTTCTCCGCTTGAAGGTCCGGACTTAGAAAACGAAGCCTGCGACCAGGCCGATCAGGGCGAGAGCCTCAGTGAAGGCGATACCCAGGAACATGGTGGTACGCAGCTGGCCGGCCATCTCAGGCTGGCGTGCCATACCCTCAACGGTCTTGCCGGCGACGATGCCGATACCGAGGCCCGGGCCCAGGGTGGACAGACCGTAACCGATGGTCTTCAGGCCAGCGTTGGTGTCGACAGCCTGGACAGCGTCCTGGGCGGAGAGGATGACGTCGTTCATTATGAACCGTTCCCTTTCTTAAAGGATGGCCCCGGATTAAAGATTGTTCTAAGTAGGCCCGGGGCTTTTGTGGGTCAAGTGGGTCTTGCTATTAAGTTTGCGAGGCCTTGTTGCCGAATTTGCGGCCTCATTAGTTATGGGTTAGTGCTCGTCTGCGTGCAGCGACAGTTCGATGTAGACGGCGCTCAGCAGGGCAAAGATGTATGCCTGCAGGAAAATCACCAGCATCTCGAACAGCGTGAATGCTACCGCAGCGACAAGGGTCAACCCGGACAGGGCGGTCCAACCATTCAGCTGCCAGAAGAAGAAGTTCGTGGCACCGAAAAGCAGGACTAGAACCATGTGGCCCGCCAGCATGTTGGCCATCAGACGGATGGTCAGCGTAACTGGGCGGAGAACGAAGTTGGAGAAAATCTCGATCGGCACCACGATGAGGTGGAGTACCGGTGGCAAGTTCGGAATAACGACTGCCGACTTCACAAACTTGAAGAAGCCCATCTTCTTCGAGCCCGCGTAAATGAAGGCAACGTATGCGAACAGGGCCAGAACCAGTGGCATACCGATTCGGGCGTTCGGCGAAATATTGAGGCCAGGAATAATAGCCGCAATATTCATCGAGATAACAAGGAAGAAGATGGTGGCCAGAACCGGAAGGAAACGACGCCCCTCCTTCTTACCCAGAATCTCCTCCGCGATGTGGATGCGGACGAAGTCCAGCATCAACTCCGCAACGTTCTGCAGACCAGTCGGCACGAGCTTCGGACGACGCATTGCGACGACGAAGAACACGGCGACGATCACGGCCATCAAAAGACGAACAATCATCAGGCGGTCCATGGCGTACCAGTCGCCACTACCACCTAAAATGAAGTCGCCAAATTGTTCACCCGGGAAATACTCCTCCTGCAAGTTGGGTGAGTGAAACTCACCCCGCATCTCGGCAAGTGTTGTAACGCTCAGCGTTCTCTCCCGTGATTGGGCCGCTAGAACTATTGTCAAGCGGTGCGAAGGACGTCATTTAACGTGTCGCGCCGCGGATTCCATTCGCTCATCAGCACGGCGCTCACGGGGACCGTACCTGTGGAAATGATAGTTATTTCGCTACAGGCCGTCTTACCCGAAACTCAGGATAACAGTTCTGACTCATTTTCCCCACCCGGTACACCCCCGCGTTTCCGACCCCGAAACCAACAAAGAGGCCGACCCCCGCTGTGGGTTTCGGCCTCTATTTGTGGCATCTTCTGCACAAACTGGACAATATGCTTATTACCTGCGGTTTTAGAGGCGCATTGCAGCCTCTCAGCAGGTCAACAAGTTATTAACGAGCTATTCGTCCTTCATTGGTTGCACATAAGTGAGGTTAGATTGCGACATTCCCCACACTTCTGCACCCAGCGTCACCATCAGCGTGAGTACAACAGTGACGAAGAAAGTCATGTTGTCATAAACCTCAAGATTTCTAATAACAACCAGGACGCCGATTAGTACGACAATCTTCAACAACCAGCCACCCAATACAACGGCAAGCGTGACGGACGGCGAAGTTCGAGCAGTAAAGAGGATGCCTAGAACGGTAAGCAATACGAAGCTTCCGCTAATGCCCGCACCAAGGAGTACGCCCCAGACACCGGGCATACCGTTTTTGCCACCCCAGACCAGCAGCGAAAGCACGGTAATCACAGCGAGCGCGATTGCGCCCGAGCGAGCAGCAGCCAGCAGCGGTCGCCGCGAATCATCGTATTTAGACTCGGGCTCCGGAGTTGTTTTTTCAGTCACGGTCGAAGATTGTACCTTCTGCGTCCACGTCGACGTCTTATAACCTGCCGGACCCCACTTCCACTTCTGGGACGCGCTCCCGTTGAACGGTCGTCGGCAAGCGCATTGCGACGGCGGAGGGTGAAGACAACCGCGATGATAAGCAGGATCCCGAAGGTGAGAGCGACAAATTCAAAGGGGAAAATGGTCGTGGCAACGGCGGCGTACGCGACGACCGACACCCATAGGTAAAGCACTAGCACCACGCGGCGATGACTGTGTCCCATCGACAGGAGGCGGTGGTGAATATGCATTTTGTCGGGTGAGAAGGGTGACTTGCCCTGACTGACGCGGCGAACAACAGCAAGCAACAAGTCGAGCATTGGCACGCTAATTGCTGCGATGACGACCACAACCGGCGAGATTAGAGCGATGACGTCAGCGGTGCCGTACATGGAGGGCGCGATGCGTCCCGACGCCGACACCGATGCCGCTGCGAGCAGCAAACCGATCATCATGGCGCCGGAATCGCCCATGAAAATGCGTGCGGGTTCGAAGTTGTGTGGCAAGAAACCCAGGCAAGCGCCGAGGAGGCACGCGGAAATCATCGCGGGTGGATAGGCGGAAACGGTGCCACCTTGGTCGTGAAGCATGACCATCGAATAGACAAGGATTGCAGCTGCGGCAATCATGCCGAGTCCAGCTGCGAGACCATCAATGCCGTCAACAAAATTGAAGGCGTTAATCAATGCCACAGTAAATAGGACAGTCAACACTGTGGACATGATTGGATCGAGAATGAGCGTGGCGCCGCCACTAAAAGGGATATAGAGCAGATACCAGTTGACGCCCATAAATGACATCAAAAGTGCCGCCGCGACCTGCCCCACCAGCTTGGTGAGGGCATCTAAGTCAAAGAGGTCATCCCAAATACCGACGATTAGCAAGAGCGACGCGGCCGCTACAACTGCCCTCATATCTGGAGTCATGGGCGGAAAACCACGGTTGAGAGCCGGCATCACCGAGGCAAGGGCGATAGCTGCGACCACCCCGGAGTACATCGCCACGCCTCCGAGCCTGGGCTTCGGAATATCGTGGACATCGCGCGTGCGGGGCGCATCCAACCAGCCCGAGCGGACCAGCACATAACGCACCACTCCAGTGAGCAAATAACTGACAGCAGCGGAAACTAAAACGAGCATGGCGAGCTCGCGGATGGGCACACCTGCCCCACCCGACTGGGCTGCCAATAAGCTCATGTCCGCCACTAGGTACTACTCACCCACACAATCGCTGCAGATACTAAACAGGAAAAGCCTTAGGTAGACAAGACTACTGCCCCAGCAGTCGCTCGGGCGTAGTACTCAAAACCTCGGCAACCGCCGCTGCTGACACAGCGCCTTCGCGCAGAATCCGCGGCACTGGAGTCGAGATATCGACAATCGTCGATGGGGTGCCAATCGTGGCTTCGCCGCCGTCGACGTAGACAGCCGCTTCCCCACCCAACATCTGCTTGGCACGCACGGCATTGGTGGCCGGTGCCTGGCCGGAGATGTTCGCACTGGACACGGCCATCGGACCGGTGCGGCGCAGAATCTCGATAGCAATTGGGTGCAGCGGCATGCGCAGCATGACCGTACCCGCAGTATCACCAAGGTTCCACGGCAAGCTCGGCGCCTGGTTCACAACCAGCGACAGTCCGCCCGGCCAGAAAGCCTCCACCAGCGTGCGAGCAGCTGGCGAGTATTCGCGGACGAGCCCCTCAATCGTGTTCCAGGAACCCACGAGTACCGGTACCGGCATATCCGGGCCGCGGTGCTTGGCACGCAGCAAGGAGGCAACGGCCTGGTTATCAAAGGCATCGCAGCCAAGACCATAGACGGTATCGGTAGGCATAACGACCAGCCGTCCTGCCTTCACTGCATCTACTGCTGCTGCAATTGCGCGTTCGCGGTTTTCATCTGTGCTGCAGTCCATAATCCTGCTCATCAGATTTGTGCTCCTGCTTCAAAGTTTGCTTTTAAGATCAATTTTTGCGTCCCACCGTAAAACGGTCACGACCTGCAAGGTCACGGTGGACCTCTACATCAGCGTAATCCCAGGTGTCCTTTAGCAGTGAACTGACATCGTCTCCTGAAGAGTCATCGTGCTCGATGCCGATGACTCCACCCGGCCGCACCAGCGCATCCACTAGGTTCATCATAGGTCGAATGACATCTAGCCCATCGTCGCCGCCGAAGACCGCAGAGTGCGGATCAGCTCTCACCTCGGGGGCAACCTCGGTGTCTTCGGGCACATATGGAGGGTTGGACACAACAATGTCGGTCTCATCTACCCAATCTGCGAGTTCACCGCCAGCATCAATCAGCTGTATATCCGTGACATCGCCAGCAATCAGACGCACACGCCCATCGCCGTACGTCTCGATATTCTTCGCAGCCCACGCCCGTGCCCGCTCGGAGAGCTCCACAGCCACCACGTCCGCTTCGGGTACGGCATCGGCGATTGCCAACGCCAACGCACCGGATCCAGTACACAAGTCAACGATTTTCGGCTTGACGACGCCACTTGCGACCAGTTCACGGGCTCGATCGATTGCCCACTGCGCAAGCAGTTCCGTCTCCGGCCGGGGCACAAAAACACCGGGCCCAACCTGTAGTTCCAGGCTCATCATCGGCGCCGTACCGAGGATGTGCTGCAGTGGCTCACGAGCCACTCTGCGGGCCAGTACCTCGGCCAGATACTTGCGACCGTCCTCATCGGTGTACGGTTCGTCTCCGCGGAAGATGATGTCTGCCGGTCCCGCATTGATAGCAGCTGCAAACAGCGCCCGCGCGTCGGCATCCGGAGAAGCCAGCGCCGCGTCGTCAAGCGTGCGACGCGCATAGCGAAACAGCTCGCCGAGAGTACGGACGGAATCCGGTAACGTCGGCGAGCTATTTTCTGCGGGCGTGGGGCTACTCGGCTTCAAGACGCTCAGCGCGCTCCGCGTCGTGGAGGGCCTTGAGCAGGTCATCCATGTCGCCGCCCAGCACCGAGTCCAGGTTGTGAGCCTTGTAACCGATGCGGTGATCGGAAACGCGGTTCTCCGGGAAGTTGTAAGTGCGGATGCGCTCGGAGCGATCCATGTTGCGCACCTGAGACTTACGCTGGTCAGAGGCGGCCTCGGCAATCTCCTCTTCCTTCATCTGCTGCAGTCGAGCAGCAAGGACCTGCATAGCGCGGGCCTTGTTCTGAATCTGCGAGCGTTCCTTCTGACAGGTAACAACGAGACCAGTCGGCAGGTGCGTCAGGCGAACGGCGGAGTCAGTGGTGTTAACACCCTGACCGCCCTTACCGGAGGAGCGGTAGACGTCGACACGCAGATCCTTTTCATCAATCTGAATGTCTTCGACCTCGTCGGGCTCCGGGTAGACCAGCACACCAGCGGCGGACGTCTGAATACGGCCCTGAGATTCGGTAACCGGCACGCGCTGCACGCGGTGAACGCCACCTTCAAACTTGAACACGCTCCACGCACCGTCACGGGACGGAGTCTTAGCTCGGATGGACATAGTCATGTCCTTCACGCCGCCGAGATCAGACTCGGACAGCCCGAGAATCTCGGTGGTAAAGCCGTGCTTTTCTGCATAGCGCTGGTACATACGAGCGAGCTCACCTGCGAAGAGCGCTGCCTCCTCACCGCCGGCACCGGACTTGAGCTCCATAACGATGTCATCGCTGTCGTGCGGATCGCGCGGAGCCAGCAGGTCGGCGAGCTTTTCCTCGAGCTCCTCTGCCTCGACAGCGAGACGCTCAGCCTCAGCTGCGAATTCGGAGTCCTCGTATGCCATCTCGCGAGCTGCCTCCAGGTCATCCTGGACCTCAGTCAACTTCTTGTGAGTCTGAATGACCGGCTGCAACTCATTGAAGCGCTTGCCGACCTTACGGGCAGCCTTCGGGTCGTTGTGCAGCTCGGGGTCTGCCAGCTGCGCCTCAAGGCCGTGGTATTCGGAGAGGATGTCGTCAACTGCGGAAACCTGATTAGCCATTGAATATTCCTTCAGATTGTGATGGGTGAAATGCTGGTTAGTGCTGTGGTTTGCGGCTAACCCCAGCTAAAGCATGTCGTCCACATCAACGTCGGCGGCCATTGGTGCAGAAGAAGCCACCTGCATCAGGAATTCCTTATTGTTCCGGGTCTTCTTCAGCTGCTTAATCAACAGGTCAATAGCAGCCTGCGACTCCAGCGCGGAGAGGATGCGGCGCAGCTTGTGCATAATGCGAGCCTCCTCCGTGCTGAGCAGCAGCTCATCCTTACGAGTACCCGACGGGTTGACATCCACTGCCGGGAACACGCGGCGCTCGGAGATTTTACGGTCGAGCTTCAGCTCGGCGTTACCGGTGCCCTTGAACTCCTCGAAGATGACGGTATCGCCTGCGGAGCCGGTCTCCACCATCGCGGTGGCGATGATGGTGAGGCTGCCGCCTTCCTCGATGTTTCGGGCAGCACCCAAGAAGCGCTTCGGCGGGTACAGAGCGTTGGAGTCCACACCACCGGAGAGGATTCGTCCCGATGCCGGCGAAGAGTTGTTGTACGCACGGCCAAGGCGGGTAATGGAGTCCAGCAGTACGACGACGTCCTGCCCCTGTTCCACCAGACGCTTTGCACGCTCAATAGCCAACTCGGCCACTGCCGTGTGATCTGACGGCGGGCGGTCGAAGGTAGAAGCAATAACCTCGCCACGGACACTGCGCTGCATGTCGGTGACTTCCTCCGGGCGCTCGTCGACAAGCACGACCATCATGTAGCACTCGGGGTTGTTCGTCGCGATAGCGTTCGCGATGTTCTGCAGGATCGTGGTCTTACCGGCCTTCGGCGGCGAAACGATGAGCGCACGCTGCCCCTTACCAATCGGCATAATCAGGTCTATGACGCGAGTGGTGAGGATCTTCTGCTCGGTCTCCAGACGCAGGCGACGGTTCGGGTACAGCGGGGTGAGCTTAGCGAAGTTCGGGCGCTGCTTTGCCTGCTCCGGATCGATGCCGTTTACGGTTTCGACCTTGACCAGCGGGTTGTACTTGCGGCGATTACGGCCGTTGCCATGAGTGACCTGGCCCGAGCCATTCTCCCGTGGCATGCGGACCTGCCCCGTAACGGCGTCGCCCTTGCGCAGACCGTACTTACGAACCATTTGCGCGGACACCAGCACATCGTTAGAGCCCGGCAGGTAGCCAGACGTGCGCACGAATGCGGTCTTGTTATCTAGCACATCGACGATGCCAGCCACCGGCTGGAGAACGTCATCCTCGCGGATCTCGTCCTGGCCGCCGTGTCCCCCACCGTTGTTATCGCGTCCGCGACGGTCGCGGCGATTGCGACGGTTGCGGCGGTTACGGTTGCCACGACCGTCATCGTCATGGTTATTGCGGTCGTTATTGCGATTGTTGTTGCGACCGCGGCGGTTGTTGCGGTTGCCGCGGCCTTCATCGTCGTTGTCTCGATCGTGGTTGTTGCGATCGTTGCGGTTATTACGGTCGTTGCGATCACCGCGGTCATTACGATCATTACGATCGTTGCGATTGTCGTTACGCTCACCGCGGTCGTTGCCGTTATCGGAATCGTCGCGGCTATCGTTGCTGCGATCGTCCTGATTCTCCTGCTCGCGCTGACGAGCACGGTTACGACGATTTCGACGCTGCTGAGAACGGGACATCTCCTCGCGGCCATCCGCGTTGGCGTCGTCACGCTTGTCGTTGCCCTTGTCGCTCTTGTCGGCGCTCTTACTGGAACCCTTATCCGCGCTTTCCGACGGCGATTCCTTGGCATCCTTCGCCTTGGAGCCGGTATCCGCAGCCCCAGCCGCAGCCTTCTTCGCGCGGGATTTCCGAGCTGGAGCGGAACCAGCAGCCGGGGCACCATTCTTAATGGCCTCGATCAGCTCATGCTTGCGCATGGCGGAGATGCCGCGAATGCCCTTGCTGGAAGCGATTTCACGCAGTTCTGCCATTCGGAGGGCCGCAAGATTCTCTGGGCCGCCTGCCGTGGCAGTGGTGTCCGTATCGGTCACGGATGTCCTTTCATCGACCTTCCCTGCAGTCACTCTCTACAGGGGGCTATGTCATTGACACTTTTTCGCTCTTACTGCCCGCCACCGCGTGTGCTCCGTCGTCGAACCTTTACCACGTGCGGAAAAGTAGCCGCAGCTGACGGGAAATTATCGAAAAAGCCAGGCAAAAGACCTCGACGTTGAAACTAAACCGAGGCATCTTGCCTACATTATTTCCGCATCTCAAACCCGAGCGTCCGGGCTGAAGATGGTTAGGAAATTCTAGGTCCACAGCACCGCAAGACTATGTAGTCGCACTACTGATTTGTGTGTTTTCAATGTCACGTTGCGCCATCGCGTTGTGTGAACAACTGCGAAGGTCAACGGCATGCGGAGTACATGAAGAAGTACGTATCTAGCCGCGTATTGAAAACGACCTATTGCCCAAGGATAGTCACCAAATAGTCAGGTAGCAACACTAGTTCTCACCTGCGTTTCGCTAGGTCGCGGGGCTGTGAGTCGGTACTGTAGAGCTCATGCGCAGTACGATGCCTCATATTCCTCTCAATATCGCTCAGATTGTGGAATACGGTCGCACCATTCACGGTCGGACTCCGGTGACCTCCTGGAACAGTGACGGACCTGAGACCACCACTTTTTCCGCCATCGCCGCGCGCGCTAGTGCGCTGGCACATGCACTTCGCGATGAGCTCGGCATCGACGGCGACCAGCGCATCGCCACCCTGATGTACAACTGCACCGAACACTTCGAGGTCTTCCTCGGCGTCGCCTCCATGGGCGCGGTATTCCAGCCGCTGAACAAGCAGCTCATGCCGGATCAGATTGTGCACATTATCAATCACGCCGATGACCAGGTCATTATCGCGGACCCGACCGAGATCGAACTGCTCGCCGAGGTTCTTCCCCACTGCCCGCACGTCCGCGCTGTCATCATTATCGGTATCGGTGATCTGTCCGACGTGGCTGAGCAACTGCCAGATGGCATCCCGTGGTACTCCTACGAATCGCTCATCGACGGACGCCCCAGCCGCTTCGACTGGCCTGAGCTCGACGAAAGCTCCGGTGCAGCCATGTGCTATTCGACGGGCACCGAAGGCGCACCTAAAGGTGTCGTCTACAGCCACCGTTCGCTGTACTTGCACAGCCTGAATATGCGCACCACTGACTCCTTTGCAATTTCGCATGGAAACCCATGGCTTTGCTGTGTGCCCATTTATCACGTCCTGTCCTGGGGCGTGCCGCTGGCCTCCTTCATGTGCGGGGCGTCGCTAATCTTCCCCGGCGCGGACCTGTCCGCACCACGTCTGGCAGAAATCATCGAAACCTCAATGCCGCGCGTAGCTCAGGGCGTGCCGACGCTGTGGATTAACCTCATGGCGCACTACCTCAGCAATCCTCCGAAGCGCATGAGCCTGCAGGAGATTTTCTCGGGCGGTTCCCCTGTCCCGCCTGCACTGATTCGGCTCTGGGAAGAGCGCTACGGTGTCGACGTCATCCACTTCTGGGGCATGACCGAGACTTCGCCTATCGGTACCGTGGCACGTCCTCCGTACGGCGCCTCCGGTGAGGCCCGCGAACGCTACCGTGTCAGCCAAGGGCGTTTCCCGGACATCATGCAGTTCCGCATTGTTGATGACAACGACCGCGTGCTCGACCTGCATGACCGCAACCAGGGTGAGCTGCAGGTGCGCGGCAACACGGTCACCGGAGGCTACTACAGTTCTCCGGAGGCTCAAGATGGAGGCACCGCGCACTTCTTCCGCGGTGCGGAGGTCGACGAGGCTAGCGAACAGTTCACCGAGGACGGGTGGCTCCGCACTGGCGATGTCGGCTCGATTACTCACGACGGCTATCTGACTATTCATGACCGTGCTCGCGATGTCATTCGTTCCGGTGGCGAGTGGATCTACTCTGCTCAGCTGGAGAACTTCGTAATGGAAAGCCCACAGGTACTCGAGTGCGCGATTATCGGCATGCCAGATAAAAAGTGGGGTGAGCGCCCACTGGCCATTACGGTGCTGATGCCGGAAGTTGAACCAAGCAAGGAGACCGCTGAAATGCTCCGCGATGAGCTGCGGCCAAAGCTACCAAAGTGGATGTTGCCGGAGTACTGGGCCTTCGTGGACTCAATCGATAAGACCTCAGTGGGCAAGTTCGACAAGAAAGACCTGCGCTCGCACTTGAGCGCAGGTCAGTACAGCATCGTGAAACTGAAGGGGCCGGGCGAAAAGTAGGTGGCAGGCTAAGCCACTGGCTCGGCACCTGGCCGCAGCGGCGGCTTAGCCGTCGACCACGACCTTAACCGGCTCGCCGATTCCCAGCTCCATGACCTTGATGCCAGCCTCGCGGGCATCGTCCAAGATCTTCTCATCCACTGCAGTAGTTCCCAGAACCATACAGGTCGGGCCAGCACCCGAGAGAAATGCTGCGTAGCCACGGTTGCGCAGGCGGTTGACCCACTCTGCGGTCACCGGCAGCACGTCGGAGCGGTACGGCTGGTGCAGGCGATCTCGCGTTCCCTCCCACAGCAGTTCCGGGTGGGACTGCAGCGCTGCGGTCATAACCGCAGTACGGGAGACATTGAAACGAGCGTCGACATGCGAAACATCGCTCGGCAGCACCTGACGGACTGCATTCGTGGAGGCGTGGAATGCCGGTACGAGTGCGGTAGCCTGAATGGACTCATGCACCGGAATGCTCACTGCTCGGTACTGAGGTGCGGTGCGACCATCGACAGGCTTGTCGGTCCAGCTGACCACTGCCCCGCCGAGAACGGATGCGCCGGCATTATCCGGGTGGCCCTCGAAGACCGAGGATTCCTGGATTACCTGGTCGTCGGTAAGCGGGAAGCCCGCCAGACCGTTAGCGGCAGCGACACCAGCAACAGCGGCGGCTGCGGAAGAGCCCAGACCGCGCGACTGCGGAATGGTGTTGTGGCAAATAACCTTCAGCCCCGGTGCCTCGACTCCTGCAGCGCGAAGGCCCGCGCGAATCGCGCGCACAACCAGATTAGATTCGTTGCGCGGCAGGTCAACTTCGCCCTCGCCGTGAATTTCAACGACGACACCGGACTCGATGACCTCGACCTCGACGATGTCGTAGAGCGCAACTGCCAACCCCAGGGTGTCGAAGCCCGGGCCCAAGTTCGCTGACGAACCTGCAACAGTGACGGTGACCTTCTGACCCGGGAAAAGCTCCTGTGCCATTTAGATATCCATTCCTTCGATACGAATGACGTTGTTGACGGCCAAAACCGCGTCGTTGGCGCGCAATTCGTCAACCGTTGCTTCCAAATCCTTCTCCAGTGCCTTGTGGGTCACGATGACCAGGCGAGCGCCGTTGGCGCCCTCTTCCTGGCGGACGGTGCGCAGGGAGATGTTGTGATCAGAGAAGGTACGAGCGACATCGGCAAGCACTCCGACACGATCGTCGACGTGCAGGTCGATGTGGTAGCGGGTGCGAACGTCACCGAAGTCGAGAATCGGCAGGTTAGCGTAGGTGGAATCTCCCGGTGCGCGACCACCGTGGACAATGTTGCGAGCAGCTGCAACGAGGTCACCGAGCACTGCGGAGGCGGTCGGATTACCACCAGCGCCGTTGCCGTAGAACATCAGGCGACCAGCGGCCTCGGCCTCAATGAAGACAGCGTTGAAGGACTCACGCACAGTTGCCAGCGGGTGACGACGTGGAATCAGCGCTGGGTACACGCGGGCGGAAATGGACTCCTTGCCATTTTCGTCCGTAACCCGCTCACAGGTAGCCAGCAGCTTAATGGTGCAGTCTGCGCTCTTGGCAGCTGCGATGTCGTCAGCGGTGATCTCGGTAATGCCCTCGCAGTGAACGTCATCAGCAGTCACGCGGGTGTGGAATGCCAGGCTGGCCAGAATAGCTGCCTTGGAAGCGGCATCGTGGCCCTCGACGTCTGCAGTCGGGTCGGCCTCGGCGTAACCCAGGCGGGTGGCCTCTGCCAGCATCTCGTCGTAGTCCGCACCGGTGGAGTCCATCGCATCAAGGATGAAGTTGGTAGTGCCGTTGACAATGCCCATGACCTTATTGACAGTGTCACCGGCCAGCGAACGACGGAGCGGACCGACGACCGGGATAGCTGCCGCCACAGCTGCCTCAAAGAACAGGTCGACACCCGAGGAATCAGCAGCCTCAGAGAGCTCCTCGCCGTGCGCGGCGACGAGTGCCTTGTTGGCGGTCACGACCGACTTGCCGGCACGCAGTGCCTCCAGCACAACGCGACGTGGGTAATCAATGCCGCCGATGACCTCGACTACCAGGTCAACGTCATCGCGCTGAACCAGCGAAAAAGCATCATCGGTAAGAAGATCCTGATCCACATTCGGACGCGGCTTGGTCTTGTCGCTCACAGCAATACCAACGACCTCGACCGGGCCGCCGATGCGGCGCTCGAAGTCCTCAGCCTTCTCGTTGAGCAGGCGGTAAACCTCAGTACCGACTGTGCCAAGACCTAAAATAGCGACACCAACTTTGTGGCCCTCGCCCTTTCCAGGATTATTCGTTGCGGCAGTCATCGTGGCGTTTCACACTCCAGGCTTAGTAAGTCTTGTACGGTTTCTCGTCTTAATATTTGGGTCACTTGACCATCGCATACCGACACTACTGGTGGTCGCGTCAGCATGTTGTAGCGGCTGGCCATTGCGTAACAGTATGCCCCAGTAGCAGCGAGCGCGAACAGATCACCCTCGACAATGTCGTTCGGGTAGTTCGCATCGTTAATCAGAATGTCTCCCGATTCACAGTGCTTTCCGACGACGCGGGTGGGAATCCTGGAACCGGACACCTCGCGATTAACGACGCGACCATCATAGTTCGAGCCGTAAAGCGCCGGACGAATATTGTCGCTCATGCCGCCATCGACCGATACGTAACGACGGGTCATGCCATCATCGATGGTCACATCCTTCAAAGTGCCCACTTCGTACACCGTGACCATGGACGGGCCAACGATGGCACGACCTGGTTCAACAGCCACTGCCGGAGTCGCAATGCCGATACGCTGCGCAAGCTTGTCTACGGCAGTGAGGATCTCGTCGGCAAGCGGAGCAACGTCGAGGGGCTGCTCGCCTGCGGTGTAGGCGATCCCGAAACCGCCACCGAGGTCAAGAGTGTTGAAGTGTTCCGAGATTTCAGTGCCGTGGCGTTCGACCAGCTTTTCCACCAGTGAGAACACGCGCTCGGCGGCGAGAATGAAACCGTCGGAATCGACAATCTGAGAGCCGATGTGGCAGTGGAGACCAATCAGGCGCAGATTGTCGTCCTCTTCTACGAGGTTGGCAGCTTCCAGCGCCGAACCGGACGCGAGGGAAAAGCCAAACTTCTGATCCTCATGCGCGGTAGCGATGAACTCGTGGGTGTGCGCTTCCACACCGGGCTTCACGCGGACGAGCACATCCTGCACCACGCCTGCTTCAGCCGCCACCTGGGACAGGCGACGCAGCTCCGAACGGGAGTCAAGCACAATCTTTCCCACGCCAGCGGAGATAGCATCACGCAGCTCAGCGGTGGACTTGTTATTGCCGTGGAAGGTCATGTCCTTGGCTGGGAAGCCCGCAGCCAGAGCGATAGCCATCTCGTTGCCCGAGGCGACATCGAGATGCAGCCCCTCCTCCATTACCCAGCGGGCAATGGTCTTCGACAGGAAAGCCTTGGATGCGTAGTGGACATTCTCCGCGCCGCGGAAAGCCTTGGCCATCGAGCGGCAGCGGGAGCGGAAGTCCTGCTCATCGACGACAAAAACCGGCGTGCCAAATTCCTTGGCAATGTCGACCAGGCTCACGCCGCCAATCTCCACCGAGCCGGGATTCTCTTCGTCAGCGTCCCGACGACGGGCGGTAGTTGGCCAGACATGCGCTGGTAGTTCATTAAATTGGGTGGAATCGGGTCGGGTGTAACCACCCAGTTCGAAACCATTGCCGTCGATAGGCACGAAACAGCTCTCTTTCTCCGTTACCCGGACGGAGCAACGGGGGTGTAGTTTTACGGGCGCGTTCGACTACATGCGCTCAGGTGCGGTAACACCGAGCAGCTGCAGAGCATTGGCCAGCGTCTGGCGGGTAGCCTCAGCCAGGCCGAGACGAGCACGGTGCAGCTCGGAGACCTCTTCGTCGGCCTTTGGCAGAATCTGGCAGGTGTCGTAGAAGCGGTGGAAGACACCGGCGAGCTGCTCAGCGTAACGGGCAATGCGGTGTGGTTCCCGCAGGTCAGCAGCAGACTTGATGATGGCCGGGAACTCACCGATAGTGCGGATGAGCTCACCTTCGCGGTCCTCTACCAGCAGGGAGAAGTCAGCGCCTTCGCTGGTCACACCGGTCTCTTCGGCACGGCGACCGATTGAGCACAGACGAGCGTGGCCGTACTGGACGTAGTAGACCGGGTTGTCGCTGGACTGCGAAGCCCACAGCCCCAGGTCGATATCCAGGCTGGAGTCGACGGAGGAACGGATTAGCGAGTAGCGAGCAGCATCGACACCAATGGCCTCAACCAGGTCGTCCAAGGTGACCACTGTGCCCGCACGCTTGGACATCCGGACAGCCTTGCCGTCGCGAAGCAAGTTGACCATCTGACCGATGAGCACCTCGACGCCGTCGGCGTTGTAGCCGAGCGCGGCAGCGGCGGCGCGCAGACGCGCGATGTAGCCGTGGTGATCGGCACCCAGCATGTAGATGCACAGGTTGTGGCCGCGGTCGAACTTGTTCTTAACGTATGCGATGTCACCTGCGATGTAGGCTGCGTCGCCGTCGGACTTGATGACCACGCGGTCCTTGTCGTCACCGTAATCGGTGGACTTCAGCCACCACGCGCCGTCAGCTTCGTAGAGCTTGCCGTTTTCCTTCAGGGAATTGACAGCTGCTTCCACCTGACCGGACTCGAACAGCGAGTTTTCGTGGAAGTAAACGTCGAAGTCGGTGCCGAACTCGTGCAGAGACTTCTTGATGTGCTCGAACATCATGTCCACGCCGATGGCGCGGAAGTGCTCCTGGACCTCTTCCTCAGAGCCCTCGAGTGCCTGCGGGTTCTTCTCCAGCACGGCAGCGGCGATGTCTTGGATGTACTCTCCGCCGTAGCCATCTTCCGGAGTCGGCTGGTTGCGAGCGGCTGCAACCAGGGAGTCGGAGAAGCGGTCAATCTGGCGACCGTGGTCATTGAAGTAGTACTCACGGGTGACTTTGGCACCGGTGGCGGACAGGACACGACCGAGAGCGTCACCGACTGCTGCCCAGCGAGTACCACCCAGGTGGATTGGCCCGGTCGGATTTGCGGAGACAAACTCCAGGTTCACGTCGAGGTTGGAGTTGAAGTCGGCATGACCCCACTTCTCCCCCGCTGCCAGGACGTCCTCGACGATCTTGCCCTGGGCATCGGAGGCCAGGCGGATGTTAATAAAGCCCGGGCCTGCGATGGTTGCTTCATCGATGCCCTCAGAAGCGCCGAGCGCTGTGGCAATTTCAGTTGCCAAGTCACGCGGCACCATGCCGACGCGCTTGCCCAGCTGCATGGCGATATTGGTTGCATAGTCGCCGTGCTCAGGGTTACGCGGACGCTCGACGGTCGGGTTTTCCGGCACGATAGAGACATCGGCATCGTGGGCAGTCAAAACCTCGACGGTGACTTTTCGGACTAGTACAGCAAGATCAGCAGGATTCACGATTGCCTATCCTATTAGGTCAATCGCAGTCGTGGAAACATCAGCCACCAAAAGATTGATTTGAGGGGTATCTGCAGGCCACCGCGTCCGGCTGTCCTACACCGCTTTCACGGTCCAGCCGAATTCAGGTTGAGAACAGATTTAATCCGGGGCTAGGCGTAGCATTCAGGTAGGAAATTATTGCCTTACCCCTCAACCCTTTTTGGAGCGACCGTGAAAGTAGCACTTTTCGCGACCTGCATCGGGGACATGATGTTTCCAGATGCAGTGAGTGCGACCGCCAGAGTTCTCACGCGCCTAGGATGCGATGTGGTCTTTCCACCACAACAAACCTGCTGCGGCCAAATGCACGTCAACACCGGGTACCAGAAGGAAGTCCTTCCTCAGCTGGACACCTACGCTGATGCTTTTGCAGATTCCTCGATTGATTACGTTGTCGCCCCGTCCGGTTCCTGCGCCGGCGCCGTTCGCCACCAGCATCCGATGATTGCGGGCCGTTACGGTACCCGTGCCCAAGTCCACGCGGCACAGGCCTGCGCGAACAAGACGCTGGATCTCTCCGAGTTCATCACCGATGTCGCTGGTGTGACTGACGTCGGTGCTTACTTCCCCCACTCAGTGACCTACCACTCCACCTGCCACAGCTTGCGGGTACTCAAGGTGGGTGACCGTCCGTGGCGGCTGCTCAGCGCAGTCGATGGAATCGATCTGCGCGAGCTGCCTGGCGCGGCGGAGTGCTGCGGTTTTGGCGGCACCTTCTCGGTGAAGAATGCGGAGACCTCCGCTGCAATGGTTGCCGACAAGACAGCCAATATCCGCGCTACGGAAGCGGAGTTCGTCACCGCTGGCGATGCTTCCTGCTTGCTCAATATCGGTGGCGCGTTGCGTCGCCAGGACTCTGGCGTGCACGCCATCCATATGGCCGAGATTCTGGCCTCCACCAAGGAGACCCCGTTTGATGTGCACAACCGCCAAGAGGCTTCCCTGCGAGGTGAACAGTAATGGTCGCAATTAACGTCGGCATGCCAGCCCTTCCTCCCCGCGCGCCGCACAACGTCGGGCATCTGCGCGGTACGCGCGGGTTCACGGCCGCAGCGCACGAGGAGCTCAAGAACACTCGCATGCGCGAAAATGTCGGTCATGCCACGCGTTCGATTCGTCAGAAGCGCGCGCATGTCGTAGCCGAGAAGAATGACTGGGAGCAGCTGCGGCTCGCGGGCAGCCACATCAAGCGCGATGTTATGGCGCGTCTGCCGGAACTGCTGGAGCAGTTTGAAGAGTCAGTTACGAACGCCGGCGGTCACGTCCACTGGGCGCGCGATGCCGCCGAGGCAAACCGCATCATCACGGACTTGGTGAAAGAGACCGGCGAAGAAAAGGTCGTCAAGATTAAGTCGATGGCCACACAGGAAATCGGCTTGAACGAAGCGCTTGCCGACGCCGGCATCACCGCCCGCGAAACCGACCTGGCGGAACTCATCGTTCAGCTTGCCGACGACATGCCGAGCCACATCCTGGTTCCTGCTATCCACCGCAATCGCGAAGATATCCGCGAGATCTTCCTCAATGGAATCCCCGGAGTCGACCCGGACCTGAAAGCCAATCCGGCCGATCTCGCCGAGGCATCCCGCAAGTTCCTGCGCGAGCAGTTTATGGAGGCCAAGGTTGCGATTTCCGGCGCGAACTTCGGTGTAGCCGAAACCGGCACGGTAGCCGTCGTCGAATCTGAGGGCAACGGCCGTATGTGCCTCACACTGCCGGAAACACTGATTTCGGTGATGGGTATTGAGAAGCTGCTTCCCACCTTCCAGGATCTGGAAGTCTTCTTGCAGCTACTGCCACGGTCGTCGACAGGCGAGCGTATGAATCCCTACACCTCTCTGTGGACGGGAACGACCGACGGCGACGGCCCGAAGAATTTCCACATTGTGTTGCTGGACAATGGGCGCTCGGCCACTCTTGCAGATCCGATTGGGCGTGAAGCGCTGAAGTGCATTCGCTGCTCGGCATGCCTGAATATCTGCCCTGTTTATGAGCACGTGGGCGGTCACGCTTACGGTTCGGTCTACCCGGGTCCGATTGGTGCGATTTTGTCCCCGCAGCTCACTGGCATGGATTCCTACGATGATCCGAATGCTTCGCTGCCCTATGCGTCGTCGCTGTGCGGGGCTTGCTTTGAGGTCTGTCCGGTGCGAATTGACATCCCTGCGGCACTGCTGGAGCTGCGCCACCGTAAGGTCACGGAGCACCGCCCGCCGGTGGAGGGCAAGCTGTTTGCCACACTCGGGTTCATCATGGGCAATCAGAAGCTGTGGAACATGAGCGCAAAGATGGCCTCCCTCGCCCGCGTACTCGGGTTGAAGGACGGCGAGATTCACGCCCTGCCGCTCTTCCTCAGCGGATGGTCCGATGCGCGTGATACCCCGGTTCCGCCGCAGAAGCCCTTCCGCTCCGTGTGGGGTTCGGAGGATCTCTCCGCTCAGTTGGCGCGTGAATCGGCGCATCAGGTACCGACCAAGATCAATGGCCAAAGCGAAAAGGAGTCCTAGCGATGACCAACTCTGGCGCCAAAAACGACATTCTCGGCCGCATCCGCAACGCGCAGAAGATTGCCTTTGAGGGCCGCGATTTAGCCTCTGACGTGGGCATTATCACCGGCGAGCCCGGCGCGCACTTCTCCGTTCCACGCGACTATGAACGAAGCTCGGAGCTGCCCCACAAGGACATCGTTTCGCTTGCCGACGAACGCATCGCCGATTACAAAGCCGATGTGCGCCGTTGTGGCAGCTCGGCAACTGAAATCAATGACGCAGTGAAGAAGGCTATTGCGGATGTTGGGGCCTCGCTGATTGGTATCCCCGAGGGCTTGGACCGCGACTGGGTTGCGGGGCTTGGCTCTGGCGAGACTGCTGAAGGGGCGACCGAAATCCGCGTCGATACCGGTTTCAACGCCCGCGAACTGGACGAACTCGATGCCATTGTCACCAGCTCTGCGGTTACCTGCGCGGAGACCGGCACCATTTTCCTGGACGGCTCCGCTACCTCCGGGCGCCGAGCCCTGACCTTGGTGCCGGATAAGCATATTTGTGTCGTCCCAGCAGAGACGATTGTCTCTGGCATTCCGGAGGCCATTTCCCGCCTGCGAGAGGTTGACCCCACGGCTCCAATCACTATGATTTCCGGGCCTTCTGCGACCTCGGATATCGAGCTTTCCCGCGTCGAAGGTGTCCACGGCCCGCGCACCTTGATTGTGATTATTGCTGGGTAGGGGCGAATACTCCCTGTTATCGCCCTGGCCAGTACCTTTTGACTGACACGAATAGCATCACCGCTACCGCCACGATTGTCACCGCAGCGGTAGCGCCAACATGGTGCCGCGGCACATTTGATGCAACTACCAGCACAATAACCAGCGCAAGGACTGCAGCCCAACCTTGTCGCGCCCTTTTATCCCATTTGAAGGCATTGTCCTCCCAGTCCGGGTCAAAGACCCCTTCCCTATTGCGGTAATCAAAAACGAACTGAACCGCGATTAGTAGCAACACACCGGGAAAAATCCACTTAGTTGTCAATCCCGCCCATGCAATGACTCCGATTAAGAACCCGAAAATGGCAGCATAGATAACTGCTTGTCCCCATACTGCACTAGGGCTTTTGGGTCTTTTCAGCGCAACTTCGGTTTCCGTCATAGATTCCAGGCTAAATCTCAAATCGAAGCTCCACAGCGGTTTCAACCAAACCTCGGAATATTGACATGCCAACAATGCGTTATGGAAAATGAAACAACCTAGCTAAAGGAGCCTTCCATGAGCGCAATCATTCAAAAGTTCTCAGTAGCCGACAACCCACAGCTTCCCGGCATGGATCCCTTCCTGTTCGCGGTCCACCATTACGACCTATACCCGCAGGCCAAGGGCACAACCATGACACCAGATGCCTCGCTGCTCGGCCACAATATCGGCATGGACTTTTCCGGCAAGGACGGCTGGTCCATGTACCACGGCACAACCGTCCCCGGCTTCCCCTCCCACCCACACCGTGGATTTGAAACCATCTCCATCGTGGAGGAGGGCTTCGTCGACCACACCGATGCCGAAGGTGCACAAGCCCGCTACGGCGAAGGCGACACTCAGTGGCTGACCACCGGCGCGGGTACAGCACACGCAGAGATGTTTCCGCTTTTGCATGACGACGGCCCGAATCCCCACCACATGTTTCAGATTTGGCTGAACCTGCCGCCCGAGGGCAAGGGGGCAAATCCGCACTTCCAGATGTTTTGGGCCGAGGACACTCCACACGTCACCGGCACTGATGACAATGGCCACGGTTACGACGTAAAAGTCATCGCTGGCGCATTCGGCGATACTCAGCCGCTTGCTCCACCGCCAGAATCCTGGGCCTCCAACCCGGATTCCGATGTAGCCGTGTGGGTGCTGCGTCTGCAGCCAAACGCGCAGCTCACTTTGCCACCTACCAATCATGCCGAGACAATTCGGAATCTCTACTCTCTACGCGGCAGCCTCTCCGTCGAGGGCGAAACGCTGGAGCAAGAGGGCGCAGTGCTGCGCTCAACTGAGGCACTGGACATTTCCGCAGGTGACGAAGGGGCTTTCGCACTCATCCTCCAGGGGCGGCCAATTGGCGCTCCCGTGTATCAGCATGGCCCGTTTGTCGCGAATAGCCGCGAAGAGCTCGTTGAGGCATTCGATGCCTACCAGCGTGGCGAGTTCGGCGCATGGCGGTTTGATTCCAACGATCCGGTTGCACCCTTTGAAGAGGGGCGCTTTGCCCGCTATCCGGACGGTACGGTTCGCCGCCCGGTCAACTAACCGGGATCCCCGGCGGGCTGCACTTGTGAAACTGTGCGAGTTTATGACACTTTCAGGCCATTTTTCGGGCCATTTTTGTCATAAACGCAGTCAGTAACTCGGATTGGCCCGCTTCCGCCAGGTACACCCGAAACAAAAATCCCTAAAGCAACCAGGCGAATCTAATCGAACCTGACCGCTTAAGGGATAAAACGTGCCCCCGAGAGGAGTCGAACCTCCGACCTTCGGTACCGGAAACCGGCGCTCTATCCACTGAGCTACGGGGGCGTGTGGCACAAGTACAACAAGTGCAACGAGAAGAGATGTTACCACTTGGCTGGGGCGATTAGCGAAATGCCCCGCACCCCAGCCAAATCCGCACTATGCGGCCTCAGAAACCTGGTCTTCCTCAATAGGACACACCACGGGCACGCCTTCGTCATCAAGCACGCGGGCTCGAATTCCATAGACGCGGGCCAAAAGGTCCGGAGCGAGAACATCAGCAGGTCTCCCCTGGGCAACCACGTGGCCGTCGTGAAGCATGACAAGCTCATCGCAGTAGCGGGCGGCGAGATTGAGATCGTGGATTGCGACGAGCGCCAAGGAGCTCCGTGAGGTGACCTCCGCGCGGACGAGCTGTAGGAGTTCTACCTGGTGGCGCAGGTCGAGGGCGGAGGTGGGTTCGTCGAGAAGCATGACCTCGGGATCACGGACAAACATCTGCGCGACGGCGACGAGCTGACGCTGACCGCCGGAGAGCTCGCCGACGAAGCGGTCGGCAAGGTGCTCAATACCAACCTTGCGGAGAGCCGCCGCCGTGTGCTCAATCTCGGAGCCGCGAACGCGCAGACGCCCGGCGCGCCGCCCAGAGACCAACACCGATTCAAATGCGGTCAGCGAGGCACTTGCTGGCAAATCCTGGGGCACGTAGCCCACCACATCACGCAGTTCGGAGCCGACAACCCGCTCAGTGTCACGGGTCAGCACAATCTCCCCGGACATGGGCTTTCGAATCCCCGCCAGGGCGGTCATCAGTGTGGACTTGCCCGCAGCGTTTGGGCCGAGCAAGCCCGTCACCGTACCCGGCTTTAGCGTGCGTATTGACGCCCCGCGCAGCACCTTCCGCTTGCCATAGCCTGCAGCTACGTCATTGACATCGAGAAATACGCCCATTAGTTCCACACCGTCCTCTTACGCAGGAAAACCAAGCCGACAAAGAATGGGACACCGACGATTGCCGTAATGATGCCAATCGGCACTGCCACACCCGGCACCACCGTGATGGATACCGCATGAGCTGCCGCAAGCAGCGCCGCGCCTGCCGCCATCGATGCTGGGGCAAAGAAGCGCTGTTCTTCACCGACCAGCATGCGCGCAATGTGTGGACCGACCAGTCCGATGAAGCCGATGATGCCGGCAAAGGCCACTGCGGTTGCCGCCAACAGCGAGGCTACAATCAGCGTCGCAATGCGCAGCCTATCCACATTGATGCCCACGGCTTTTGCGCGGGCATCGCCAAGTCGCAGCACCGTCAGCGCCCACGCGTAGCGGATGGTGAACGGAATAGCGATTAGCAGCGCTGCCGCAATGATGCCGTTGGCCACCCAGTTCGCGCGCTGTAGCGAACCCATCGTCCAGAACACGATCTGCTGGAGCGCCTCGGTAGTCGCGCGGTATTGCAACAGCGCCAACAGCGCTTGGAATAGAAACACCAGACCGATACCCAGCAGAATCATCGATTCCTTACCCGAGCCGCGCCATACCGACGCCGCCGCCACAATCGCCACAGCGACGACGGATGATACCCAGGCCACAGCCGCTAAGTTGAACTGCGCATGCGGAATGATCACCCAGCCCAGCACAATCGATGCCGCCCCACCGAACGCCGCTGCAGCGGAAATACCGAGCGTAAACGGCTCCGCCAGAGGGTTGTCGAGGATTGTCTGCATCTGTGCGCCGGCAAGCGACAGCGCTGCACCAATCAGCACTGCCATCACTGATGCAGGCAGGCGCAGCTTCCACAGCACCGTACGAGTGGTTTCGTCAACATCATTCGGGCTCACGATGCCCCGGACGACATCCCCCACACTCAGTGACATCGGCCCCACGATTGTCGCCACTACAAACGCGCACACGGCCAGACCCACCAGCACCGCAATAACGGCAATCTTCCGGGCTGAGCGTCGTCGGTACTGTCGCGCAGAGTCGTAGGTCGTGCTTGACGACGGACACTCGTGCTGTTCGGTGGCGGGCTGCGACTCTTGACCGCCACTGTCGTTGGTGGAGGTGGGCTCGCGGGGTTCGTCGTCAAGCCCTGACGCGGGAGCGTGCAGGTTGGTGTAAGTCATCGGATTCCTTCTTCGGTGGTGGAAGATGGGTTACTTGGTCGGCTCCAGCGCGGTGAAGAAGGTGCCGCTGAGTTCGAAGGGCAGGTAGTCCTTGTGGAACTTGGCGAAGTCATCGACTGGGTCGAGGTCAGCGAACTCTTCGGGGTGAATCCACTTGGCGAATTGCTCGAGGGCGAAGACGTTGTACGGCGAGTCGTAGAACTGGTGGAAGGCGGCGTACAGGTCCCCCTTCTTCGGCGCAGTCAGGGTGTCAAAACCCGGCGTCTTCAGCAGACCTTCCAGAGTGCGCTGTGCGGTCTCTGGGGTGGCGGTGTAACCGAGCTCAACGTGTGGCAGGACTTCCGGCTTCTTTGGGTCGAGCGCCCAGGAACCGCCGGTGGCGATGATCTTCTCCGGCTGGACGGACAGGACCTTCTCTGCGGTCACGTCGCCCGATTCGGTGTCGAGGAGGCTGTCTCCGAGGTTCTCGCCGCCGGCTGCTGTGACGAGGTCACCGAGGTTGGACTTGTTGACGGTCGAGCAGCAATCCTTGAGGCCGGCTGCTCGCCAGACGAAGGTCTTTGGCTTGTCTTCGAGCTTGGCGGCGCGTTCGGTGATCTCGTTGACGCGCTTAGTGTAGAAGTCGGTGAACTTCTTGGCATTGTCCTGCTCGTCGACGATCTGGCCGAGGAGCTCGACGGACTTGGCGGTGTTCTCCAGGGGCTTCTGACGGAAGTCGGTAAATACGTACTTCAGACCTGCCTGATCAAGCTTGGTGAGGAAACCAGACTCCTCCGCGGCCTTCTTATGGTCAAGGGTCATGACGACCACGTCTGGGTCGTGGGAGATGAGGTTTTCAACTGTGACATCGCCCTTGGCGATATTGCCGATGGTCGGCATGTCCTTCAGCTCTGGATTCGCCTCGAAAAGCTTGGTTTCAAACGACGGTGCGCCCGAATGCAGATCGCTGCCCATGGCGACAACGTGGTCACCCGGGTTTTCCTGGTCAAGCATCGAGGTGACAAACATGGCGCGGCCTTCACCGAGCACGACTCGTTCAGGCTGCTTATCGAAGGTCACAGTGCGACCTGCGACATCAGTAACAGTGAGTTCTCCCTTGTTGTCGGCAGCCTCGTTCGACTCCGCGTCCGCACCGCATGCTGTAGCGACGAAGCTCAGCGCTGCACACCCGATTACGGCCAGAGTTTTGGTCTTTGGCGCGGTTTTAGCCTTGGCGAAAATATTGACTCTCATGCGTTCTTGTTTCTGCCTTATTTATCTCTGCGTAGTTTTTGGTGTTTAGGGCGTGCAAAGAGAAGCGAACACTCACCCCTTTGCATTAGGCACGCCTTACCTTACAGTTTGAGGCGTAGAGAAAAAAGCGCCCTGCTAGTGGTGGTTTTACTAGCAGGGCGTAGAGGTCTTATTTCCTTTCGAGAACCGCCTGGAAGCACCTCAACATCACTTCGCGGTCTTCATTAGCAAGTGGTGAAATAACTTCCTCGCGAACGGTGTCTACGTAATCCGGTGCCGCTTCGGCAAATACGTGTCGACCAACACCTGTTAGGACGACGACATAATCCGAGTCCGGGTCTTCGCCGTGATCTTCGGTGTGAATAAATCCGCGCTTCTCCAACCTGTTGGTATGCAGCAGCGCGCGAGGATGGTTCCACTTCAGTCGATCACAAATCTTGTCAACATGCAGAATCCCATCCTCCACCTCATGCAGAGCGATGAGCAAGGTAAAGTCCGCGAACGTCAGCCCAGTTCGAGTGCGTAGGCTCCGCTCAATATTGCGCTCTACCTCGCGAAAAGCAGCTACCATCGACTGCCAAAAGAGCTGTTCATCATCACTCAGCCATTCAAATGAGTTCATACTGCTCTAGGCTAATGGTGAGAGCCTCGAAGCGGAGACAAATGAGAAAACACTCACAGAAAAACTTTTGACTACTCTGCTTTTCCGTCGGCGAAATCGGTGACCGTAGCATTGGCGGTCTCTGCAATCTTATCGAGCACAGCGGAAATTCCCTGATAGTCGATATTTTCACCGAGCACATCAAACAAAACATGGCGCACAAGCTTCACATGGTTCGGCGCCGCCTTCTCAATCACGGTTCGGCCCTGTTCAGTAAGCGTGACATCGATACCACGGTTATCGCAGGCGCAGCGTTCCTTAGTTACTAGTCCTCGTCGCTCCATACGAGTGATTTGGTGCGACATTCGGCTACGGTCCCATTCCAGGGACTCGCACAGGGTGCGCATGCGCACAACATTGTCTTCAGCCTCGGAGAGAACAACCAGAACCGAAAAGTCTGCAGTGGAAATATCGAGAGTTTCTTGCAGCTGAAGGTCGATTGACCTGTCAACGGCCCGCTTTGCGTTCAGAATTGAGCGCCATAACCGCTGTTCTTCATCACTTAACCACGGAACATCTTGCATGTGTACAGAGCCTACTATCTTGAAACCAAATCCTGAATTTTCATAAATTCCGCTCCTGTCACACGATCGAAGCGTGCTTCATCGCACGTCAGGACTAGTACCTGCATATCGCGCCCCGCTTTGGCAAGAGCATTATTCATCCGCCGCAAACGGTGTTCGTCTGAATAGCCTAATGCATCATCAATAATCACCGGTGCGCCTTGTCCGCCCTCCATTACGCCGGCGACGGCCAAGCGCAGCAGAATGTCCAGCTGTTCCTGCGCTCCACCAGATAGCTCATCGACATCGAACTTGCCATCGGCATTGGACCGTGACTCAATCTCCAAGTCCTCATTCATAGTGAACTGGGTTCCCGCACCGAACACACCGCCGCCGTACTCTTCGAGCTTGCGGAGCAAGGGGTCAGCCAGCGCATTCCGCGATGCCGCGCGTGCCTGTGTCATTACCTCCATCAGAGTCTTGGCGGCAGCTGCACGCCGACGCATTGAGTCCCGATCGCGCTGTGTTCGCTCCACCACGCCTTCTGCTGCTGCCAGCTTCTCATTCGCGCTGTCGAAATAATCCAAGTGCACCCGAATTTCTTGCCGACGCTTTTCCAGCTCAGCCAGGCGCTTCTCAACTGCATCTCGCCGCTGCTTAGCACCCGCGAGCGATGCCTCCACATCGTCGGCATCCCGCTGTGCCAGCTCCTTCTGAGCCGCCGCTAGCTGCCCTTCCGCCACCTGGAAGTCCTTGCCTCGGTTTTCCACCGCAGCAAAGATCTCGGCATCCGAGGCTTTTTCTCGCGCCGTCGTGAGCGAATCTTCGCGGACCTTCAGGACGGACCGAGCCCCTTCAAGCTCGCTGCTGGCCTTCGTATAGTTGGCGTGTGCAGGACGCTTTTCCAGCTTCGACAAGCGCATATCAGCATTGTCGCGCTCCGACTCGGCATCCCTACGCACCACTGCGGCTTCTTCCAGCCGCGACTTTGCCGCTACCAAGTCAATCTCCGTCGGCGCATCCTCGCCCGCAAGTTCCCGATACCGCTCGCCGTGTACTCGCGCTTCTTCCTTCGCATCGTCCAACTCTGCTATGAGCTGGTGATACTCCACACCGTCGGACACCGCTGTTATGGATGTCTCCACCTGGAATTTTGCTTTTTCCGCTTCACGACGTCGTGCGTATGCCTTTTGTGCTTCCGCGACAGAATCAGCGCCTGCCGCCTCAAGCTGTTCCTTGAGCGATATCTCTGCTTTTTCCAGCTTGCGCTGCTGCGAATCTGAGCCGTCTCCGGGCTGGATAGCAACCGTGACGTCGCCAACTTCGATGACCAATGGTTTAGTAACCGCGCGTTGAACTGTCCCAGCCTCCGGAGCGAGCCCCACTTTCTCGCCGTCGACCGTGACCTCCTGCGCACTACTAGCCGAGAGCTGCACACTCGGGCTCGACGCCTCCAGAACAGCGGTGGCTGTTGCAACTTCGCGTTCGCAGGTCAACAGTTTTTCCATTACCTCCTCGGTAACGGAATTCCGAGCAATTACCTCCTTGTGCTCTGCCAATTGCGCGCGGAGCGCATCGAGTTTCTCCACTCGCTTCGACAGGGCTTCAACCAAGCCGCGCTTCTCCCCCAATGCGACTTCAGCTGCGGCCAGCTCTTCTGCTTTTCGAGCTTCGCGGTACGCGGTCACAACCGCATCGCGGTCTTCCTGCGCCTTCTGTAAAGCTGCGACCTCCTTATCGAACGCTTCCTTAAGTTCAGCAACTTTCTTCTCTGCGGCGGAATGCTGATCCTTGGCATCTTGTGCCTGCTGAATGAAGGTTTCCCGCTCTTGCTGAGCCTGTTTAGCTAAGTCCAGCTGCTGCTTCGCCGCTGCAGAGACCTCCTGTGCCTGGGACACGGCAACCCTGAACTTTTCGAGTTCTTCTAGCGCCTGGCCCCAGTGCTCGACTTCGTTTTTGGCCTCTGGCAACGATGCCCGCTGCGTGTGTTGGCTTTCTTCATTACGAGCAGCTTCCTCATTGAGCGCCTCGAATTCCCGGACCTTTTTCGCCGCTTCGTCGCGCACCTGCTGGGCTTCCGTCAGCTCTTTGTCTACGTCGGTAAGCTGCTTGCGCTCTTTGCCATTTTTTTGGAAATAGTTGCCGTATTCAGCTTCAACGGCTTCAAACAGACCTACCTCTTCTGCGGTTTCCGCGCGCTGCCCCGATGCCGACTGCAGTGCGCTTGTGACCTGCGCATACCCGCCCAAGGAGAGTGTCTTTTGTGCTTGCCCCTGCTCGGCAACGAAGACCTGCCACAGGTTCTTGGTGTCTGCATTGTGCATTCGGGCGGCCAGCCACTCTTCCGCCTGGTCATCTTTGAGAACCTCGGCTGACGGAGAGTGGACGGTGACGATTGTGCCGGTGTCCTTGGTGCTACCAAAGATCTTGTCCAGCGTAAATTCGTAGCCGTCAAGCTCCAGCCGGAGCTTAACCTGCGGCTTTTCCTGGCTGGAGTGACTGTTCAGACTAAGCGCTTCACTTGACTTGGACTTCCATTTTGTCGTCAGCGCAACGTGAATAGCTTTGGCGATTGTCGTCTTACCCGACTCGTTTTCACCGGAAATCACTACCACACCGCGTTCGGCTAGTCCCGTGATTGAGAGTGAATCAATCGCACGTACATTGTGTAATTCGATGTCGTGAAAACGCATGATTTATTCCTTCTCTCCTGCCAGGCGGGCCAGCAAGCGAAGCGCATCGGCTGCTGCGGTGGCTTCAGATTCTGATAGGGGGCTACCGCTCTCGGTTCGTCCTTTACTCAAGACCGTTAGTTTTTCTGCAGCTATGAGCGGATAACCGGTGAGATTGAGATTAGAGATATCCCCCTCGGACGGAACCACCGTCAAATCGGAGCCACTTTCCCGGCGATAAAGTGCAGCGAAAAGCTGTTGATACTGCTCAAGTCGGTTTTCAAAGGTAGTCGACTCTGACAGTGTCACGGTTCCTCGCAATGAATACTTCACCGCTGTGTCTGTCTTCGCCTCGATACCGTCCAGCTCAGCAAAAAACTCATCGAGGTCTTCCGCGCCAGTGATATCCATGTCGATGGCATGAAAAGCCCACTGCCCCACTCGGTGGGAGGCCACGGTAACTGAGCCTTTTACGGGGTCATCCTCTGCGATTTCGACGACTAGCGCATTGCCGGAATCCCGTTCTTTGTCGTCATACGCTGTGGTTTCGTGTGCGCCGGAGAAATAAATTCTGCCAACATGATCGAGTCGGCTCGTGGAGTGGGAATCCCCCAGCGCAACATAGTGCAACGCCCCACGGTCAATAGCTTGTTCCAAGCTGGTCAAATCAATGGTGGCGCCTGCATCAGCACCAAAGCCCTCTACTTGGCCGTGTGCGACCATCACTCGAATTCCATCGGCGGGCTCAAGCTCCGTGGCTATTTCCGCCACGATGTCATCTGCCGAATACTTGCCGCGTACTGGCACACCGATGAGTTCCACCCCGTCACGGATGGAAATGGGCTCGCTGTCTCGAATTACGTAAACTCCTCGGTCTTCCAAAGATTCGAAAGCGCTACGTCGAAAAATGGAAGAGGCATCGAGCGCATCATGGTTGCCGGGTAGGAGATACACCGGCACCGGTAACTTGGCGATTCGCTCAAGAGCCCGCAGGAACACCTTGTCCGGCAGTGTGTTGGAATCGAACACGTCTCCAGCGACGACAATGAACTCAGCGCCTTCGCTGGTCGCCAACTCGCCGATGCGATCGATGGCGTTGAGGCGACTTTCGTGGAACCTAGCTTGGGCTTCACCGCCGTCGAGCTCTAGGAACCACCGAGTCATTCCCAGTTGCCAATCTGAGGTGTGAATGAATTTCATGACTAGCGCTCCTTTTGTCCCAGGCTCAGCGATTCCTGCAGATGTTGCCAACAATCTTCCAAATCGGCGACTGCACGAATGGTCTCTCTCGAAATTACGCAGGTTGGCTGCAATGCTTCATGCAGCAAACTGCGGTCGGTAACTGTTAGTGGATCAATAACCTCAAGCGAAGGAACGCTGACTCGTTCCAAGTCATTGCCCCAGTAGTCGGCTTCGACAGCGAAAAGCTCGGCAACCTTTTTCTGCTCGTTGTCACCGCCATCATTTCCACCAGCAACATCCGACTTCTGGTCGGTTTTATTGGGATCCTCCCGAACCGCGCCGCCAAGCCCGAGGCGCTTCGGCGCAGTCCGGTTTCGCAGCTGTGTTAGTTCCTGAAGCCGGCGTTGCAATTCGCGTTGCGGATAATCGCGCAGCTGCAGTAGCGACAGCGGATCGCGGTCGATATCAGCGACAAGTTGAGCTGCGATTGCAACGGTGTGCTTACACACAGGTGCCGGGTCCGGGCAGGTACATTCGCTGTAAATGTGCTCTTCGCCATCGCAAAGCAGCATTTCCATCTGCTCATACGGCAATTCACCGTGCTCAAACTCCGTGAAAGCCGACGGATTGTTCACTAACCACCGCAGTACGTCGTCAGTTTGTTTCTGCTCCCGCCGTGGGAACCGAATAAAGACTGAGAATGGTTCCGGCTGGCTGCCCTGCACTTCACCGATGATGTAACCATCCGCGATTCGAAGCCCCAGCACATTGCCGTCGAATCGGTACTTCTCACCTCTGTGAACACGACCCGAATCGGCGCCACGGATGATGAACTCCCACACCCACCGGGCAAAAGTAGTACGCGGCTCGACCGCCACGCGCGCTGCGGTTCCACGGCGCTGCTGTCCGGTAAATGCACCGGCCCAGTCCTGGGTGGCTAGGAGCTTTTCAATCGTCGAGCTGGTCGCTGGCGCGCTTCGCGCCGTAGTCCTTTTACGACCGCGCTTCCCAGAGGGGCCCTTGCCAAACTCGGCAAAGATGACATTGTCGCCCCATGTCACGTCTCCGTCACCGGCCATTAGTACCACCTCTTCTGGACTCTAAACGGTGTCACATTGTTGGGAATCGAATCGTCATCAGAGGTTGCGGAATCCGATGCCGTGGCCTCTGGGGTCACCCCATCGGTCACTGTCCTACCGGACTTTGACTCCGCTGCGTCCATCGATTCACGCAGTGACTGAATCTTGTCCTGGTCCAATTGCCACAGAGACCGCAAACGGTGAAAGTCCATCTCCGTGAGCTTGGTTTCACCAGCGCGCACAACCGCATCGGCCAATTCTGCCTTCTCGAAAATCAGCTCGTCGATACGCTCTTCCAGCGTTCCCACGCTGACCAGCTTGTGCACGTGTACGTCTTTACGCTGACCGATGCGGTAAGAGCGGTCCGTGGCCTGGTTTTCAACCGCTGGATTCCACCACCTGTCAATGTGAATGACGTGGTTGGCGGCAACCAGGTTGATACCGACACCTGCCGCGAGAGTCGACAGCAAAATGATTGGTGGACCGTCCGGGGCATTAAACTCTGCCACTACTTTCTCGCGCTGTGCCGGAGTCATTGCCCCTTGAATAAACGGAATGTCCACGCCAAGGCGCTTGCTGAAATGAGGGGCGAGCATCTTTCCAAACTCCACGAACTGCGTGAACACAAGCGCGCGTTCACCGTTTTGGACAATCTCATCGACGAGCTCTTCCAGCCGTGCAACCTTGCCCGAGCGATGCTGCCCATGATTGAGCAGCCCCGAGCCGTCGTGCTGGTAGTGCGCTGGGTGGTTGCAAATCTGCTTCAACTTCATGATGCCGCCGAGGATGATGCTCTTTCGCCCGAAGTTGCCAGAGCGGTTCCGCTTCGAGCGCTTAAGCTTGTCCTCGATATCCTTCACGGCTTCCTGATACAAGAAAGCCTGCTCCGTCGTGAGAGGAACCATTTCCACCTGCTCATTCTTCTTAGGCAGGTCCGGCGCAATAGCTGGATCCGACTTGAGTCGGCGCAGGATAAAAGGTGCTGTAATCGACTGCAATTGCAGTAGCATTTCCGCATTCCCATCACGCTCGATGGGAATCGCAAACTTGTTGCGAAATGCATTCGCCGACCCCAGCATGCCTGGGTTACAGAAATCCATGATGGTGCGTAGCTCGCCCAAGTCGTTTTCCACCGGAGTACCAGTCATGGCGATGTTGTGTCGCGAGCCCAGGCTCCGTAGCGCTCTGGATACCTGCGCGTTGGGGTTCTTAATTGCCTGTGCTTCGTCGGCAATAACATGATCCCACTGCACTTGGGAAAGTTCCTTCACATCGCGGGTAGCAACACCATAGGTCGTCACAACAACATCGTGTTTTCCGATAAATTCCTGTAGTTCTTCACCATGAGGGCGGTTTGAACCATGCAGCAGCCCAACCTTGAGCTCTGGAGTGAACTTTGCCGCTTCTGCTGCCCAATTGCGCAGCACACCTGTCGGAACGACCAGAAGCGAAGCCTTGTGCTCTTGATCCGTCGCATCCGCTTGACGACGGCAGCGCTCATACTCCAACAGCGCCAGAATTTGCACAGTCTTACCAAGCCCCATGTCGTCAGCGAGAATGACACCAAAGCCGCGGTTGGACATATCCGCCAGCCACTCCACACCGCGCTGTTGATACTCCCGCAGCTCACCGACAAAACTCGGTGGCACCTCGACCGACTCTGCGAGGGCCGTGGAACCGTCTGAGTACTTCGACACCAACGCCTTGAGCCAAGAGGGATCCCTGGGGGCGACTGGCACTGCTGCTGGAGCTTGCGACTCCAAGCCACCGTCGAAGACCAGCTCTTTCAGGGTGGCTTGCCCCTTACCGGTCTCCTCCCCGGCCTTGGTCTGCTCCACCAAAAACTTCAGGGCTTCTCTAGCTACCTCTGGGTTCGCGTGCACCCAGTGGTCTCGCAGATGCACTAGCCCCGTACTCGATGCAGCGAGCTCACGCATTTCCGCTTCCGTCAGTACGGCATCCCCCACGGCCAGCTTCCACTCGTAATCAACCAGTTGGTCAAATCC
Source organism: Corynebacterium sp. HFH0082 (assembly GCF_000411235.1). NCBI lineage: Bacteria > Bacillati > Actinomycetota > Actinomycetes > Mycobacteriales > Corynebacteriaceae > Corynebacterium > Corynebacterium sp. HFH0082. Next base: position 1,365,647 of record NZ_KE150404.1, on the reverse strand, counting down.
GAGTTTCGGTTCCGAACGGCGCCCAGCAGGCCCCGTCGGATCTAACTGGACGACTTCAGTGTGCAACTGCAGGGTGGTCTCCACTGACTTCCAGTTCGGCGGCAGCATCACATCGATATCGACCTTTGCCAGCTGCGAGATGCCATCAGTCATAAGCTCTATCAGCTGCTCTGAGGTCAGCAGCAGATCTAAGCCCGGGTGGCCCGCTGCTTTCGCATATTTGAGCGTCGGGAATGCCTCTTGTGCAGCCAATAGCTGCGGGCGAAGTAGCGACAGCACGGACCGGCGACACATTTCTGGGTTCAGGCGCTCTGGAGCTGCGACACCGATGCGGTAGTACATCCGCAATGGCCATAGAGTCTCATGTTCCACCGCAGCTGAACGAGGATTGAGGCGAGTTACTGAGCCGCCTTCGTCATCCGCTCGATCCCGCAACTCCAACAGCTGCGGAAGATCCACATCCGGCAAGTCTTCCAGCTGGCCTTCAAAACCAACGGGTTCCTGCACCATTAGCTGCAGGCGAACATCCTCACCATCGGCCGACAGCCTCCACTTTGCCAGCGACTGCGCCACCCCCGGCGTCGCGCGCCCCAGGGAATCCGACTGCAACAACGACCGCACGAAGCTCTGGCGCTGTTCTGCCGGTTCATCCAAATCGGCCAGGAGCGCGTTGGTGACCCAATGAAACATGCGATTGATGAAATCCTCAGCCACCGTGGCACCTCCGTTATCAATCAACACCGGTGGTGTACGGGAAATGACCTGACTCTGCCAGGCAATCTCACTCAACCCCTCCGACATCCGCCACGTCGGCCACCACTCATTGTCTTCCCACGTCAGCGCCACCAGTGCCCGCCCAGAGCGTGCGAAAGCATCCAATCCCTGTACAACATCTACAAAGAACCTAAGATCCGGCGCCATCGCCGCCGAGGAAACTTCCTCCTGCAATTGCACCAGTGCTGTCACAGCAGCCCATGGCGGGAACACCCATGTGGGTACCGTTTTCTCTACTGCCCGCCCCTTCGGTGTGCGCAGTTTTAGCGTCAGCTGCGCTCGACTCCCCCGGTCCAGGACTGCAAAAAGCCGACGCTGATGCGCCGGGACTTCCAGCAAATCCACGTCCGCAATAATCCGGTGCCCCTCTGGCCGCTCCACCCATAGGTGAAGACCCGAATCATCCTTCCAGACCGCGTGCAGCAGCAACGGCACCGCTGACTTAGCAACTTGGCCCATTACTTCCTCCCCACTGCTTGCTCAGCCATCACCGTCTAATCACCCGGCGACTTCGCCACCAGATATTTCTTCAATGAAGATTCTGCCACGCACCCCGGAGCAGCTTTTCCATCACACCACAAGATTAGCACGCGTGTTCGAATTATGTATCTTGCAAAAATTACTTCACCTCCACCCAAATACCCCTTTTCCCAGGTAATTTGTCGCACTTAACCGATTTTTAAAGCCTTTTTCAACGCTTCTTATCTTGCAATGCAGCGCATCACATGCAAACGTCGTATGAGCTACAAGAATTAAAAATGTGTGACTCGTGCAATAGTTCTGCCATGGTTCGCATGTGCCAGTAGGCTCCGCTGACTGACGTAGACAGCCTGGAAGCCGAAGTTGTGTTTCATTGCGAATCGCAGGTTCCGCTGTTTCTGTCGGCCACTTTCTGGTTCGATGTTGCTGCGACGCTGTGAACGTCGTCAAGCGGACTGACTCAATTGAAATTGAGTGATGCGCCAGGAAACGGTTTCCGGCGTGCTGGGCAGTGCGTGAGTCCGACTGTACGCCTAATAAATAATGAGGAGTTGCCCTGTGGACCAACAAACATGGTTCATCATCGCACTAGTCATTTATCTGCTGTTGATGGTCTACATCGGTTGGACCGGATGGAAAAAGACCGCAGAGTATGACGAATACATGATTGGCGGTCGCGGTCTGCATCCGTTCGTCGCAGCACTGTCAGCGGGTGCATCGGACATGTCCGGTTGGCTGCTGATGGGTCTGCCCGGCGCGATTTATCTTTCAGGCCTGAATCAGACCTGGATTGCAATCGGCCTGGTCGCAGGCGCATGGTTGAACTGGAAGCTCACCGCACCGCGCCTGCGTAGCTACACCAAGATTGCTCGTAACTCGATTACCGTGCCGTCGTTCCTGGAGAACCGTCTGCACGATACGTCGAAGGTGCTGCGCGTTTCCGCAGGCCTGATTATTCTGCTGTTCTTCACCTTCTACGTCTCCTCGGGCATGGTCGCAGGTGGCCGCTACTGGGAGTCGACGTTCGGTGGCAGCTACCTCGTCGGCATGCTGCTGGTTGCGGGGATCACTGTCGCATATACCTTGTTCGGCGGCTTCCTTGCTGTCTCCTACACGGACGCGGTGCAGGGCATCATCATGTTCATTGCGCTGCTGACGGTTCCGACTGTCGGCATCATCTACCTGATTAACAACGGCAACTCCTTCTCGGACATCTTCAGCTTTGCTGCTAACAACCCGTACCCGGGCAGCGAGGGACAGCCGGTTGAGACCTTCTTCGATCCGTTCGCCGGCATTCCGCTAATCACTATTATCGGTCTCCTCGGCTGGGGTCTGGGCTACTTTGGCCAGCCGCACATTATCGTCCGCTTCATGGCTCTGCGCAGTGCAAAGGACGCAACTGAGGGTCGCCGCTGGGGCGTTGGCTGGCAGGCACTGTGCATGCTCGGCTCGGTCCTCGTGGCCCTGACCGCAACTGTTTTCTTCGCTACGAACCCAGATGCTTCGGTCACTGATGCGTCTTCCTACGAGACCATCTTCCTGGACATGACCCGCATCCTGTTCCACCCGCTGATTGCAGGCCTGATTCTGACTGCAGTGCTGGCAGCAATCATGTCCACCATTTCTTCGCAGCTGCTGGTGTCTTCCTCCGCGCTGATCGAAGACCTGTTCAAGGCAACGGTCAACAAGTCCCTGCGTCCGAAGACCTACATGACGCTCTCCCGCGTCGCCGTCGCGCTGATCGCCATCATCGCCGCAATCATCGCTGCTAACCCGAACAGCTCCATTCTGGATCTGGTTGGCTTCGCATGGGCTGGCTTCGGCTCGGCATTCGGCCCGGTGCTGCTGGCCGCCCTCTACTGGTCGCGTCTGAACACCCCTGGTGCTGCTGCCGGCATGATCACCGGTGCGGTTGTCTCCTTCGCATGGGGCATGAGCTCGCTCAGCGACACTCTCTACGAGATCGTCCCGGGCTTCGCCGCTGCAACTGTCGTGATGATCATTGTCACGCTGCTTACCAAGGAGCCGAACGAGAAAATCAAGGAAGAGTTCGACCACGCAGCAAAGCAGGCTCTGGTCTAACGCTTTGATCTAGGCTTGGCCTCCGCTAGCCCCGCAGGCTAGCCCCGGCGCATACCTACAAGGGAACCGAAAAAGTATTTTTCGCGCCCAACTAGGTATGCGCCCTTTTTTATTTGCCATCCTGGCCGCCTCCCTGACTGCCGCCTTTGTCTCATCCTTTGCGCTTACGCGAGTTCTCGTCACCTCCTCCCCCGCGGGCTCGGAGACGGAAGCCGTCGTCAAGCAACTGCGCACCGTACGCGTCGTCGCCGACCGCCCCACCGTCACCGGATACAAGCGCGAGCGCTTCGACGTCTGGGCAGGTTCTGCCGATTGCAATACACGCCATAAAGTGTTGGCGGCGTGGTTCGGGGACTCTGCGTGTTCGCTTGACGACGGCTCCCCGCGCGAAATCCCCGACCCTTACACGGGTGACCCAGTTGGTGCGCATGAGGTCGATATCGACCACATTTATCCGTTGGCAGCGGCGTGGGATTTCGGAGCCTACGCCTGGGATTCCGAAAGGCGTCGGCAATTTGCCAACGATATCGAGACCAACCTCGTGCCCACGCGAAGCGCGGTCAACCGGGATAAAGGAGATGCCAGCCCGGCGGAATGGCTTCCCGAGGATGCGAAGGCGTGTCACTACTCGCATCGCTACTTAGCGGTGGCCATTAAATGGGACCTGCCCGTATCGTCGGCAGACTGGACGGCGATGGCAGCTGCGTGTGGGATCCGCGCGGGAAAAGGCACGAAATAGAGAAAATAGTGCGAGCACGTTAAGTTAAGGACTGGTCTTAATAAAGAAATATCCAGGCCACTCCTCGCTTGAACGCGAGGCCTACATTCAGTCGTGGAAAGGTAATACGTGCAAAACGTAGTTCTTATGGTTCACGTCCTGACGGCAATTCTGCTGCTTGGACCGGTGACTGTCGCAATTTCGATGTTCCCGAAGCTCGCGCTTGCAGCCCGCGGCGGAGAGGCTGGAACGGTCGGCGCCGCGCGCACCATGCACGCCATTTCGCGCACCTACGGCATGTGGTCGCTGCTCGTGCCGCTGCTCGGCTTCGGTGTCATGTTCACCGATGTGTCGACCTACATGAAGTCCGGGGCAATGCACGCCGCAATTCTGCTGGCTATCATCGCCTGGGCACTGTTGTTCTTCCTGGTCATTCCGCGTCAGCGTCTGATGATGGCCGGCCTCGGCATCGCTGACGAAGACGAGGATGCTGACGATCCGGAGTTCATCGAGCGTCGCAAGAAGGCTGAAGAGCTCGACTGGGACAAGCAGAAGGGCCAGCTGGCTATGTTCTCCGGCATCTTCTCCCTGCTGTGGGTTGTCGCCGGCATCCTGATGTTCTTCATCTAGAGCTCACGCTCAGACACAATAAAACTGCCGGTGCGTCTGTACGTTTCGGCCCGACTAATCGGGTTTGAAAGTACATGCGTACCGGCAGTTTTTTATTTTCTAGGTCAGCGCCAAGGGCGGTCGTCGGTTGTCGCCTGACGACGACCACCCAGCTCACCTCACCTAGCAGGTTTAGCGGCGTCCGCCTCGGTAACCACCGCGACGGTCATCACGGCCACCACGGTAGCCACCGCGACCGCGACCGCCACCACGACGGTCATCGCGACCGCGACCACGGCCACCGAAATCGTCACCGTCATCGAAGTTTCCACGGTAGCCGCCACGGCCACGGCCACCACCACGACGGTCGTCGCGACCGCGACCACCACGGTATCCTCCGCGACCACGGCCGCCATCACGACGATCGCCACGGTAGCCACCACGGCCACCGCGGTAGTCATCGCTGTCGTCGACCGAGGTGCCGTCGTCAAGCTTCAGCCCAATGAGCTGGCCGGAGATGCGAGTATCGGAGAGGTTGTTGATGACTTCTTGCGGCAGGTTGGCCGGCAGTTCAACCAGAGTGTGATCGCCACGGATGTCGATGTGCCCGAAGTCCTTGGAGGACAGGCCACCCTCGTTGGCGATGGCACCGACGATGGCACCCGGGCGGACGTGCTGGCGACGACCGACGCTGATGCGGTAGGTTGCGGTGCCCTCGCGGTCGAATTCGACCAGGTCAGCGCGCTTGCCCTGACCGCGCTCACCGCGGGAGCGACCATCGCGGCCACGGTTGCGGTCGCGGTCGAAACGATCACGGTCACGGTCGTTACGACGGCCACGCGGCGGCTCCTTCATTAGGAAGTCGCCCGACTGTGCCTGCGCAGCGATAGCGGCGGCGATATCAACCAGTGGGGTGTCGTGCTCTTCTGCGTACTCCTCGATGAGCTCACGGAAGACCGGAACCTGCGAATCAGCAAGCGCCTCGGTCAAGTCATCAGCGAACTTCTGCTTGCGAGAGTCGTTGACCTCATCGACGGTCGGCAGCTTCATCTCGTGCAGCTGCGACTTGGTTGCACGCTCAATCGAGCGCAGCAGGCGCCCCTCACGCGGGGTGACAAACAGCAACGCTTCGCCGGAGCGGCCAGCGCGGCCGGTACGACCGATGCGGTGGACATAGGACTCGGTATCGTGCGGAATGTCGTAGTTGACCACATGAGAAATACGGTCAACGTCCAGGCCACGAGCAGCCACATCGGTTGCCACCAGGATGTCCAGGCGACCGTCCTTGAGCTGATCAATCGTGCGCTCACGCAGAGTCTGCGGGATGTCGCCGTTGATGGCGGCAGCGGAGAATCCGCGGGCACGCAGCTTCTCGGCGAGCTCCTCGGTCTCGTGCTTGGTGCGCACGAACATGATCATCGCTTCGAATTCCTCGACTTCGAGGATGCGGGTCAGCGCGTCCAGCTTGTTGCGGTGGCTGACCATCAGGAAGCGCTGGCGAATGTTGTCCGCAGTGCGAGTCTGGGACTTGACGGTAATCTCTTCCGGCTCCGTCAGGTACTGCTTGGACAGGCGACGAATCGCAGCCGGCATGGTAGCCGAGAACAGCGCAACCTGCTTGTCATCCGGGGTGTCGGCAAGAATGCGCTCGACATCCTCCTGGAAGCCCATCTGCAGCATCTCATCGGCCTCGTCCAGCACCAGGAAGCGCAGGTCGGAGATGTCCAGCGAGCCCTTCTCCAGGTGGTCGATGACACGACCAGGCGTACCGACGATAATCTGCGCACCTCGGCGCAGACCCGACAGCTGCACTCCATAGGACTGACCACCGTAGATTGGCAGGACCTGAATCTTGCCCAGGTGATCAGCAAACGACTGGAAGGAGTCCGCAACCTGCAGCGCCAGCTCACGGGTCGGAGCAAGCACCAGAGCCTGAGGTGCGCGGACGGAGCGATCAATGCGAGCCAGAATCGGCAGCGCAAACGCCGCGGTCTTACCGGTACCAGTCTGAGCCAGGCCGACGACGTCGCGGCCGCTCATCAGAGTCGGGATAGTAGCAGCCTGAATTGGGGACGGAGTCTCAAACCCAACCTTGCGCACTGCATTGACAATGTCATCCGGCAGCTCAAGCTCATCGAAGCCGACGGTGTCGTCGTCTTTGTTCTTCTCGGCCTTTTCCTTGACCTCGGCCTTTTCGGTCTTTTCCTCAGCGGCCTTCTCTTCGACCACCGGTGCTTCCTCGGCCACTACATCCTCGGCCTTCACAATTGCGTCCTCGCGCTGGTTTTCGCGCTGATCCTCGCGGGTTTCCTCGACGCTGCCATTCATTTCATTATTAGCCATTTGGGGCTCTTCCTGGGCCTTTTCGCCCGCACACTCAATATTCAACAGTTGATTACTCACAGTTGGGTCGCACATACATGACCCGCCCAATTTACGTTCTTGTTTTTCAGTGCTCTCACGTCGGAATTGCGATGACATCGCTTCTCTTGCACATACTTCGAAAAATTGCGCCCAAACCCAATTCAGCTTTTACTTCCGAGGAGGGCGCCCATCATGCACTATGCACTTTCAAGCGTTTCACCAGCGAATTTATACCGCTGCCAGATTCTCTGCGACATTGTCGTCAGGATTTCACACCGATTGCCCAGACTACGCCACCGTCGGTCAAAAAACCATTTCCTGTCCGCAAGGTCACGACAATGGGAACGTCGTCAAGCGAACACATTGCACCCACTTCGGGGTGCCTATTTTGTAATTTCCTGGGGTGAGGTGGCTAACATTTTCCCTACAAGTTTGTACACATATCAGCTATTTTCCGCCGTGGAACACCCACCGTTCGGCGGATTTTTGCAATTTCGCAACGCATAAGCCCAAGGTCGCTAGAGAATGTCCAGCTATAACAACGCACCAGAAACGCAGCCGTCATCGCCCCGGCAGTCCCCGCTAAAACCACATTATCCCGAGGAGATTTCTGGGAATGGCAGGCAGGAAAATAAGGCACCGTCGAAGCTCTCGGCAATGATTGAAGTTCTCGGGTTTCCGGGCTTTATTTTGGCGGGTTCGGCGCTGGCATTCTTCTTCCCCGCCCCGTTTACTCCGCTGACGGATTACATCACGTACTTCCTGATGATCATCATGTTCGCGATGGGCCTCACCCTGACCATCCCGGACTTTAAGCAGGTCGCTAAGCGCCCGTTGGCGATTCTCTTCGGCGTCATTGCGCAGTTTGTCATCATGCCGCTGCTAGCGATTGCCGTGGCGAAAGCCCTCGGGCTCAACCCGGCACTCGCCGTCGGCCTGCTGATGCTGGGATCCGTCCCCGGCGGCACCTCGTCGAACGTCATCGCTTACCTAGCACGCGGTGACGTCGCGCTGTCCGTCGCCATGACCAGTGTGTCGACACTGGTCTCGCCGATTATGACGCCGTTTCTTATGCTCGTGCTTGCCGACGCGCACACGGATGTCGACGGCCTCGGGATGGCCTGGAGCCTCTGCCAGACAGTCCTCCTGCCAGTGATTGGCGGTCTGATTATCCGCTTTGTGGCCGATACCTTTATTAACAAGATTCTCCCGATCCTGCCGTGGATTTCTATTCTCGGTATCGGTGGCGTGGTCTTCGGTGCCGTGGCCAAGAACGCAGAGAGCCTGGCAAACATTGGCCTGATTGTGTTTGTGGCTGTGATCATCCACAACGTTCTGGGCTACGTGCTCGGCTTCTTTGCAGGCCAGCTGGTCGGGATGCCAACTGCGGGCAAGCGCACGGTGGCCGTGGAGGTCGGCACACAGTCCGCTGGCCTGTCCTCCGGTATGGCAGCGAAGCTCTTTACCCCGGAGGCAGCGCTTCCCGGCGCGGTGGCCGCTGTGGTGCACAACATCACTGGCGCAATCTACGTGGCTATTTGCCGAAAGCTCGATGAAGGCAAGGAAACTAGCAAATCCGCTTCTGCTTAAGCTGTTTTCGCTTTGGCTTCTTTGGCCCCGCTGTTCGACGAGTGGGCTGGTAGAGTCTCGCGCCCAAAAATCCAACCCACCATTGCGACCAGCGAAATGACACCACAAACAAGGAAACCGGCCTTGAACCCTGCGGCATCCACGAGTGCGCCGACAATCAGCGGGCCGGAAATCGCTCCTAAGTCCTGAGCCATCTGGAAATTGGCGAGCACCTTTCCACCTTGGCGGTTGGCGCCGATGACGTCGGCAAGCACGGCCTGCTGCGATGGATTGATCATGCCAGCGCCGAAGCCGGCGAGGACTGAGAGAATCAGTAGCGGAATGGCACCGCTGCTAAATCCGATTGCGCCAGTGAACACGCCGTTGATAAACAGGCCTGTGATGAGCAGTGGACGACGGCCAATGCGGTCGGAGAGACGACCGGAAAACTGCAATGCCGTGACATTGCCGAGCGCGAAGGCCGTCAGCGCGAAACCAGCTGTGGCAGTGGCGGCTACTGCCCCATCGCTGCCCGGTTCTGGGGCGCCAACATGGGAAAACGTTGCCGCGGCGAACAGCGGGACAATCGCGACGCGCACGCCGAAGTTCGACCAGCCGTTGGCGAAGGCTCCGACTAGTGCGCTTCGATATGCCGAGTCGCGGATTGCCTCGGAGAACCTCAGCACCGGGGTTGTGCGCTTGGGCACTACGTGGCGAAGATGCTCTGCACTCAGCGACATACCGACCACAATCGTTGCCACAATCAGCGCGCCACCGTAAATGAAAAACGGCACCCTCATGCCCCATGCGCCCATCGCAGCACCAATGATTGGGCCAAAGACATTGCCCAACAGGAAGGCTGTGCCGTAGGCGGCCGAGCTCTTACCGCGGATCTCCGGCGGTGAAATCCGCACAATCAGCCCCATTGCCGAGACCGTAAACATCGTCGAACCGATGCCTCCGAGCGCACGAAACGCCAGCAGTTGCCAATATGTCTGCGCAACACCAACAAGCAAAGTCGAGAGCGCGACGATACTGATGCCGGTTAGGTACGTGCGTCGGTATCCGAGCTTCTCTACCAGTGAACCCGATGCCGGCGCGAAGATTAGCCGGAAAATGGAGAACGAACTGACCACGAAGCTGGCCGCGAACACACCCACATCAAAGCTGCGCGCGTACTGCGGCAAGATCGGTGCAATCAGACCGAAGCCCAGCGCAATGATGAACGCAGCGCTGACCAGAATCCAAATCTCTCGCGGAATCGGCTGTTTAGTCCCGTCTAATTCACCCTGCCGAGGATCCCGACCTTGTGGTTTGCTTCCCACCTCCGATGCGATATCCGGCTGAGATTCGCACTTTGCTTTACGACGAAGCAGGTCGCGCGAACGGGAAGCTGACAAGGTAACGGTCCTTTCTAAAACCTCTAGTCAGAGTCGCCCGATTCACTTTCAATTCGCCGGGCCAACTCTTTGCCAATCAAATGAGGAATCCCGACTACTAGCGCATTACCCATGCAAAAGGCACGGTGGCCGTCGGTCATTCCTGTGTCCGTCCATCCTTTAGGGAATCCTTGCAGAGCATCCAGTTCATCTGGAACTAGACGACGCAGTCTTCCATCCACCTTAACCACATGCTTGAAACGGGAGGCCGATTTTCCGCCTTCACCAGTCAAAATCGTTCGGGAGGGCTTTTCCGTCGAGTCCGGGAAGGACATACTCCCCTCACTGTACAAATACGTAAAACCAGTCTTTTTATTGACTCGTTCTTCGCGCTTTGAACCCTTCAGATACTCCCACTTATGAACTTCATCCGCGTGAATGACGAAAGAATCTGGAACAGCAGACTCATCAACAAGGACATCCCCAAGAACTTGTCGAGGCCCATCATAGGACTCAACCACAGAAAATGTCAGCGCCTTGAAGTTCTGCATTATGCCTCCAGTTTCGAATGGAGACTTCTTGGCACCTAGTGAAAACGTCTTTGTTGCTTCATATGGATCCTCTGGAATCACAACTTCTGTGAAATGCAGAGGTTCCTCAATTGGTAAAGCCGCGGCCATGATGCCATCCTTAGCGCGCTGCTCTAATTCCCAGGTGCCGGGATTCTTAACTGCATAGATGTAGACCCGCTTACGTCGCTGCGGAAAACCATACTCAGCACTATTAATCACCCTCCACTCGACGGAGTAGCCGAGGTCACCGAAGCACGACAACATAATTGCAAAGTCACGACCTCGCTGAGTAGCAGGGCTCTTCAGCAATCGATCAACGTTTTCCAACAAGACATACTTGGGGCTCTTTAGCTTAAGGAACCTGTAGATATCCCACCAGAGGACACCTTTTTTCCCTTCAATCCCACCTGCTTGCGATAGCGGTTTGGCAACTGAGTAGTCCTGGCACGGAAACCCTCCCACAACCATGTCTACATCGGGAATTTCGAACAGCCCGGCTTCCGCATTGTCGAGAACAACGTTGATGTCTTCATTCACACAGCTGTTCTCCCCGAACCTGTTTACATAACAGCGCCATGCAAACTGGCGAGCTGGAGTTCCTGGTGGTTCCCACTGGTTAGCCCACACAGTCTCAAATGGTCCTGCCGCCGGAAGAGATGCTATACCGTCGCTTTGATCCTGATAGCCGTCTAAGCCGAGGCGAAAGCCACCTACTCCCGCGAACAATTCGGCTACGTGGATGGTTTTATCAGACACGTTTCTCCAATCGCTACTGTGTTCTGATACGTCAGAGTGATTCTAACCATGTCACATAGGTCGGATCAAACTGGCCGTTAATTGACCGAAACCGCCGCCTTATTCGAACATTATTTCTAAATCTCTAGGAATTTAGAACCCGACTGATCTCATCACCCACGTACCCCGCGTTCAACCAAAAGGACTTTTTGACCACAGTTTCACCTCGCGGAGTAACAGCTGTATCTGCCGCGTTTCGCGCCTTCGGCCGAACGTGACAGCAACGGTTCTCCGTACTCTTAACCGACTCGCTAGCACGCCCGTCGATTACACGCTCTCGCATCAGGTCGTAACATGCACGTGCCTCTACCAAGTCAGAGTCAGGCATCTGCCAAAACAGTACGTCCGCTAGTCGAAACTCTCCAAGATTCGACTCATCTTCACAGAAGACAACAAAAAGGTACTTCTGCGCCAACTGCTCACTGAACTCGCTTTGCTCGAAATCTTGCTCCACCAAATCACGGTAGGAAAACCTTGGAAAAGATAGGGATTCCTTGGGCTTTCCATTTCTCTTCAAACGGATAACCTTAGGGACGATTCCAGCTTTTACAAACTCAGCAATTTCAGATTCCTTGTCCACACCGAGAATACTCTTAACAATAAGACTGCCAATATGCTTAGGAAGGCGGGTGTTACTGTAACCCAAGTCGTCAGCCAAGCTAGTAAGGGTACGATTCATATACGGCGCGAATCGCTTCTTTACCAGCCCAAGCAAATCCATATCTGCTTCTGATTGCTTTCGTTCAATCTCTTGAGCATTAAGCATTCCGTTGAGAATGACATCAATATAACTCCGCTTAAAGGCCCATGCCCGTGGCTTCGCCAGCTCATCCGAGAATGGCTGCTTCCGCGTAATCGTGCTATTCGCCGCCTTAGTACAGGCTTCCAGGTACATCGTGTCGCCAGATGAAATGGTGTGCGCTTGTCCTCGTCGGACCTTCTCCTGAATCAATTCCCAGTCACTGCGAAGCTGGACAATGTCATCCTGCGACAGTTCCCAAAGCTTCGCGAGAAGAACCTGGTAATCGACAGGGTTCTTATCCTTTTCAAAAAGGTATGCCACTAATAGCATGCGGCGGATCTTGGCCAGCAGATGCGACTCAGCCCACTGTTCCTCAGGGAGTGAAAAGTAGTCAATCATCGAAAGGACTAGGCGTTCCTTTGCGGAATATTGACCTTTTTTAGTCAACTTCATCGGCGTACTTTTTAGTTCGACACCTATTTTTGTAAAGTCCGCTTCTGCGTTACTGTTAGCCGGAATCTTGAAATAGAGTGTCTCTAGCGCGGAACCGAATGCTCCTCGCTTTACCCTCGGATCATCCAAATCTTCGACACCGAGTGCCTCTCGAAGAGATTTTCCGACTATCTTTTCGGCGTAGTTTACAACTGACTCCACATCAGAATCGTCATAGCCTAACTCAGTCGAAAAACTCTTCATAGCAAAAAATTTCCTATCACTTTATTCCTGCATATTTCTTTTCGTATGCTGGTGCGTTTAGCTTATATAATTTTGCGGCCAAAATACTAAAGCAAACCCCCTACCCCGCCACTGTGGCGGAATAGGGGGGTTGGACGGAGCGTCGTAAAGCGAACGCCCTATCTACGAGACTGCGGTGACCTGATTAGAACAGGCTCGGCAGGTTCGCCTGCGAGGAAATGTTGCTGGCTGCCTGTGTTGCCTGAGCGGTCGCACCAGACAGCTCCGGAATCGGCAGCTCCGGGAGAGATGGGCTCTCCGAGATAATGTCGGCAATCTCCGGTGGGACCTCGACGCCCTCTGGAAGCAGCTCGCCGATCGGACCCAAATCCGGCTCTTCCTGCGGGACGTGCTGCTTGGTGTACTGAGAGTCCTCGTCAATCGTGCGGAACTCGGACTGCGGTTCGGTGGAGGTCTCTACCTTGAAGCGCTCGTTGACCTGGCCGTCCGGGATGTCGTACTGCTCTTCAAGAGCAACGTCAATCGGCTGGAAGCGGCTCAGCGGGCCAATGCCCATGGAGTTAACGCCGATGGCCTCGCGAGTCTCCGGGTTGTAAGCGTTTCCGCCCGAATCGCCGTGGTCAATCGGAGCGATGGCCCAGACACCGTTGCGGACACGGAAGACCTGGAAGCCGCAGCCGCGGCCAGTACGGGAACCGTCGGTGCACACGGGCTCACCGAAGTTGTCAACGGAAATCTCCATCGGGTCGAGAGTGCGCTTGTCCTCGATACCGACGATCTGAACCGGCTCGCCGTGGACGTTGCCGAACTCATCCACAGAGTGGGACATAGAGGTGGTCTTGATGTCGTCCTGAACCTCAATGATGCCGTAGTCACCGCTATTGAAGAGCTCGTTGAAGAACTCCGGCATAGTGGTGTTTTCATCGAAGTCACCCTCTTCCGGCATGACATCGGTGCCCATGTAGTCCTTGTTGACCAGCTTGTCGCCGTCCTTGGTTGGGATGAAGAACTGGCCGGTGACCTCTTCGCCGGTTTCAGTATCCTTCGCCACAACACAGTGACCGGCAGTCATGATGACACGATGCGAAACGCCATTCTGATCCACAACGGTGCCAGGAACTCCCAGAGAGCACATCGGGGACTGAACATGACGTCCGTCGATGTTCTTGCTGCTCGGGAACGGCATTCGCAACGGCGAGCCCGGGCCGATGACAACATCCGAGTTTGCCGGTGCAGCCTCAGCTACCGCGATTCCGGGCACAAAGCCACCTACAGCTACCGACAGTGCAGCCGTGAATGTGGCGACCTTCTTCGAACTGGCCATAGTGTGCGCTACTCCATTTCTGTACAGAAAACTTGTCCCACTCAGTGTATTAGGGACACCTTTACAAAGCTCTCCGAAAATGAAACCTAGGGTGAAATTCTCAGTCGAGGAACCGTTCATTCGTCTTCATTCCACACTCATTACACATCAAAAAGTTTGTTCAGCAGCAATGCAAGCGCCAGAACCATCCGCCTTGGATGATCCTGGCTCTCTTAACGGTTCGGGGGTGATTTTTGTCAGATTCTCAGACTGGTGCTAGCCCTCAAAGCTTGGAAGCTGAATTTCTGCCAACTGAGGCAGCTCAAACGACTGTGACGATTGTGGCAATTGGGGCGATTGTGGCAGTTCAGGGAGCTGCGGCGACTGCGGCAACTGGTCCACAAGATCAGCTAATTGCTGTACAGAGTCTTCCTGCGAAGCCTGCGGATCCTGCGCCCGGGCATACTCCTGATCCGCCGCCATATCCTCGTTGAGGGTGCGGTAGGAGGAGTCACGCTGAGCCGTGGAATCCGATACCTCGAAGTGGTCGTTTACTTGACCGTCGGGAATGCCGTAGGCCTCCTCGAGGACAATATCCGCGGGCATCACACGCGAGACCGGACCGAAGGTCATCGAATTCACGCCAATAACTTCGTTAGTGGTCGGGTCATAGGCATTTCCGCCGGAGTCACCATGGTCAACGCCAATACCAACCGTCCAGATGCCGTTTCGAGCCCGGAATACCTGATAGCCACAGGCACGTCCGGTACGCATGCCGTCCTTACAGATAGGTTTGCCAAAATTATCGAAGGAGACTTCGCCACGCGGCAGGTCTTCATTGTCCTGAATGCCAGTCATCGCTACAGGCTCCCCGTAGCTCTGACCATTTTCATCGATGGAGTAACTTGCGCCGGTAGTCTCTACGCCCGGATCAAGGTTGATTACTCCATAGTCCGCGCCATTAAAGGCCGCCGGCAACGACTCCAGGCCGGCATCTTCCTGCGGCACTTCCCAACGGTGAGCACCTGTCGTACCAATGCGCTTATCGCCTTCGGTGGTCGGCACATACACCTCACCAGTGACGATTGGCAGTCCCACATCCGGAGCATCATTCACGCAGTGTCCTGCGGTCAACATGACCCGATGCTTTTCCCCATTGCGGTCCGTCACCGTTCCCGGAACACCCGCCGAACACATCGGCGAGTTGATATTTCGATACCCATCCCACGGACTTCCCTCCATGGGAGTTCGAATCGGGTCACCCGGACCAACCACTACAGCGTGCGCCGCGGCCGGGGCCACCAAGGACAAAAAGGCTGCGAAAGCCGATACCGCCATTCGACTTCTTGCGTGCTTCATTGAGATGAATCTTTCAAATGTTTAGTTTTTCCTTAGGACTACCACTCACACTAATCCACCACCCCACCCCAGAAATAGCGTTTTCTCAGACTCTTGCACTTTTACAAAAGTCGTTACCGAATCGTTTCCACAACCCCACGCGTCCCTGCAATAACACCAGACACTTAGCCAATTGACTACCCCCACTTGGGTAGCCCATTGATGCTAAACAAAGCTCGAACATTAGTTCTATATATTCGAAAATATGAGTCCGGGGTGTTCGATAACTTGTGAGCCATGAACACAGCAAACGAGTTTCCCATTCATCGCCGCCTAGCTCTTCCCCCGCTATCCGCTACCTACCGTGCAGAATGTTTCGAAGACCTCGACCTCATCCGCACGATCCTCTGCCACCCCACCATCGGCCGTAGGCATTCGCCTGGCGCGCTAGATCACACCTTCTCGCTTCCCGACGGGCCTGTGGTCACCGTCCGCGCGTCGCGGATAGCGCTTCCTCGCGCACTGGTCTTCCAGCTTGCCGACGTGCACGCGGAATATTTCATCCTGAAGGATGAGCCCATGTTCATGTACTCCGTTTCCGTCAAGGTGGAATCCTCATCGGAGGTAGTCCTCCGCAGAATTGGCGGTTCGAATCGGACGCGGGAAGAAAACCGCCGACGTACTCGGGCTGTGGCTGAGGCTCTCCATCGAGCGCAGGACTGCAGCAAGATACACGAAAACGGCACTGACCTCGCGCTCCCCGGGCGCCGTTATAGCTGGATTGGCACCAGGGACGCGCGGCCGCTGCCGTGTCCTAACGAGCTCTTTTCTTCTCGCCCATCAGCGGCTTAGCACTGGTCACAGCACTGCCGCAGTACGGCTACTCGCTGTCGTCGCCTTCTTCGTCGTCCTCGTCGTCATAGTCGCCATCGTCGTAGAGGTCATCATCGTCCTCGTCGTCATCATCCTCGTCCAAGGAGGCAACGTGATCAGAGTAGATGTACTCCGCATACCCGTCATCGACGGGTGCCAGCTGATCTTCCCATTCCTCTGCGCGGTCTACCACGAGCGCGAGGACATCCATCAGCTTGTCAAAGTCCTTGAAGGTGCCCAGCGTCAGAACCTCATTGCGCAAGGTCTGGATGTCAGAGTAGAGGTCAGCAAACATCTTGCGACGGTCATCATCGGTGAGAACCGTTTCGGTGTCCGAGTCCCAGAACTCTGCGATGGCCTGGTCGACGATGTCGTCCAAGTTCGCGTCCTGAGCGATGAAGCGGACGTGTGCGCTGGGCTCGTTGTTGTGGGCAGTTACCAAAACCTGAACCAACGAGGAGGTACCAACTTCGGAGGTGACCAAGGTTGCCTCTTCGGGGTCCTGTTCAAACTCCAGGTCAGCAATGCGGTCATCATCGCCATCGAGCAGAGTGCGCAGCAGGCCAACAACCTGGTCAGTAGCTACATGGTGGGCGACTGCCGCGACGGCGTCTTCGACGGAGAAAACAGCGGAGACCAGAACAGCTTCGAACTCGTCGTCCTCATCATCCACATCGGCAGCGGCTACGTAAACTTCGGCAGCCGGGATGTCCTCATCAATGGTGACGAACTGAACCTCCAGGTCAGAGGTAATGGGAACGAAGAGGGTGTCATCGTTGACACGGCTTTCAATGCCCTCGCGGTCCAGTGCCGCAGCAATCTGCTCGAAAAAGCTCATGGGTGGAATCCTCCCTTGAAAGATAATTGGCCTCTACCCGCAGCCAATCGTAGCGACAAACGCGCAATCATGGGGCGGCTCATGCCCCCGACAATTGCTGCGAAAGATCACGCCGGCAGCGTTCGTACTACTTCAAAGCCGCCAACGCGGCCGGTTGAGGGGCAGGCCTCCAGCTGTCGATTCTCGAAAACAGAGCGCTCAGTAGCGTGCCCAGAGTTGATGGCGTTCCTCACGCGAACGTTTCGGACACGATACACACAGGTCGGCATCTGGGCTGTGATAAATCATGCAGCAAGTAGCTCTCTCCAGGTGAGTAACTACATCGAAGTCCGGTTCTTCTCCCGATTCAGCAGCAGCTTCATCCCAGGGGCGCACCTCGCCTCCGCAGGAATCCATGAAACGAGGAAGAGGGGCCCGATGTACTCTCTGCATTCCCTCAACGACATGTTTGCCAATAAGCGCTCCACGCCAGGGCTCCATCAGCTCATTACCGGCGGAGATTGCGGCGTTAGCTACGGCATCGGCAGCCACGGCCCAAAGAGGGGCAGGCTTGATTTCCCCGACTTCTCCAACAACCTGAGCCAACGGCTCCAAGAAATGCGCCAGTGCTTCGCCGGTATCCTTCAGCTCATCCGCATCCTCAGCGGAAATGCTTTCAAACTGTTGAGCTTGAAACCCAACCCAATAGTCATCTCGGAGAAATGCGAACCAAGAAGACCACTGCCACACCGGAACTCGATTGGAAACCAACACGCATGCCAGCGATGGCCCCACCAATGCTCCGCACATGGACCACCACCACAACTGAGCCTGGAAACGGGTATCCCCCTCAACCTCGGGCATGGGAAACAGCTTTCTCCCAGCCTCAATTCCTGCGGCTACAGCTTCGGTAGAAAGGTGCCACTCCGCAGCACCTTCGTGAGGCATGACATCTGCGGAAAACCTAGGAAAGTCCGCCAAAAGCTGGGAGTACTCGGGAGGCAATGCGGCACCCCGCGTTACATCGTTCACCAGTCTCATCCTTCTATCGACTGTGTTAATCGCCGTACACCTGCCTATTTTTCCACCGACTACGGAATTTCCCCACAGCTCAGTAGTGTTTATATGGGCATATGGCTCTCAACGGACCCGTTTAGGAGGTCTACTGCTTTGTTCCAAAAGACGAAGAAGGATTCAACTCGCACAGTAACTGATGCAGTGAACTCCACCCCCGAAGCGATCGAACGTGATGCCGGAAAACTGGGAACCCTTCTTATCCAAACTCTGGATAAGACCATGAGCTGGCAGTCGTCTGCCATCACCGGGTACGTCAGTTCCCTGCACAAGCGCAAAAAAGATGAAACTCCGGCGCAGGTACAGGAACGTATTGATTCCCACTTCCTCAACCTGGTCACCGGCACCGGTGGTGCCGCCGGCGGCAGCGCGGTTCTCCCCGGCGTCGGCATGATTACGGGCTTGGCTGCGGTTACCGGTGAATCTCTGCTGTTTCTGGAAGCATCAGCCTGGTACACACTGGCCTCAGCAACCCTGCGCAATATTGACATCACCGATCCGCAACGCCGTCGCACGCTGATTCTTGCGGCCATGAGCGGTTCAGAGGGGACAGCTATTATGGCCTCTCTGCTTGGCGAGGAATCGCTGCGGAAGCAGACCAAAACTTCCGTCAATTCTCTACTGCCACGGCTTGGTGTTCCGCAGCTGGGCGCAGCAAACCGCCTGCTGATTCGCGAGGCACGCAAGCGCTTGATGAAGAACGCTCGTCTCGCCATCATCGGTAAGATTTTGCCATTTGGAATTGGCGCCGTGGTTGGGGCCTCCGCAAACCGCAAGCTCGGTGGCATTCTTATCAGATCCACTCGCGCATCTCTGGGCCCGCTTCCCCAGGATTGGTCGGACTTTGAACGAAAGCTTCCGGCTAAATCCAACACCTCTGAGGACTCGAAGAAGGACTCAAAGTCATCGAGGTTCTCTATTCCCTCGGCGCTGAAGTGGCCGAAGAAAAAGAAGAATAAGTAGTTCCTCTTACCCCGATTACCCTTCAGCGACTTACCCTTCAGCGACTTACCCTTCAGCGACGTTTTTCAATGGAAGAGCGGTACCCACGATGGCTCAGAGCAAACCCCTCAGAACCTCTCCCATGAAGTTCTTGTGGAAACAGTCTCTTCAACGGCCACTACCGCTCTATGGCGTCATTGTCGCAGCGCTAATCGTTGTCGGGCTGGAGTCCGTACTTCCGCTTCTCACTAGAGATGCCATTGATGTGGCAACGGGCTCTTCCGACGGCGGTGTCCCCGCACGCCTGCTGCCTTCCCTAACTCCTCTACAGGCAGTCATTTCAGTATTTCTGGCCATCGCGTTAGTACGCTTCGTCGCCCAGGCGGGACGCAGATTCTTCTCCGGCAAACTCTCCATTGATGTTCAGCACGACCTGCGACTAAACATCCTTCGCTCCCTACAAAACCTCGATGGTCCAGCACAAGACCGAGTCAACACAGGCCAGGTTGTATCACGGTCAATTTCCGACCTTCAGGCAGTGTCCGGACTACTGGCGATGTTGCCGTTGACGCTGGGATCCGTCGTCAAGCTGTTTATCACTATCGGCATCATGCTCGCCCTCTCGCTGCCCCTGACACTGGTCGGCCTCGCGGTGGTGCCAGCGATTGTCTACATTGCAGTGAATTCGCGTGACAAACTCCATGCCGCAACCTGGGCTGCCCAACAGCAAGCAGGCGAGATTGCCGGACAAGTCGAGGAAACCGTTTCCGGCATCCGTGTTGTTAAGGCGTTTGCGCAGGGCGACAACGAAGTTGCGAAGATGGAGCGTAACTCGTCGCTGCTCTATTCCCTCCGCCTGCGAGCGGCAAAACTCAGCGCTCGGTTCCAACCGGCGTTGCAGTCGTTGCCGCAACTGTCCCTCGTCGGAAATATCGCGGTCGGTGGCTGGCTCGCAATTAACGGACACATCACCCTAGGCACATTCGTGGCTTTTGCCACGTATCTCACCAGCCTGACTGCCCTGTCGCGTCTGGTCTCCAACATGGTCATCTCGATACAGCTGACGTCGGCAAGCATCGACCGCATTTCCGATGTCATCGACGCCCGACCAGACAACCCCGAACCCACCGACGCGCTCCCTCTCCCCGACGGCCCCGTTGGCATCAGCTTCAACCACGTCACCCACAGCCGTGGCGGACGCACGCTTATCGACGATGTCTCATTCTCCGTCGCGCCAGGGGCGACCTTAGCGTTGATTGGCCCACCGGGGTCCGGAAAGACTATCGCCACGGAGTTACTCGGCCGTCACTATCTGCCGGATTCGGGGACTATCACTATAGATGCGCCCAGCCACGGAACATCCACAGATACCGCGCGCATTCTCTCCAGCGACGTATATGACGCTATTACTGTCGTTCCGGATACTCCTTATCTATTTGCGGGCACGTTGCGTGAGAACATCGCATTCGCCAATCCCGAGGCGTCCCAGGAAGAGATTATCGCCGCAGCGACCGCCGCCCAGGTCAACTTCGTCGACGACCTGCCTCAGGGATGGGACACAGCCATCGGCGAGCGCGGGCATAATCTCTCCGGCGGACAAGCTCAACGCGTGGCCTTAGCACGGGCATTCCTCGCCCGTCCTCGGGTTTTGGTTCTCGATGACGCGACCTCAGCAATCGATGCTGCGACAGAGTTGGCAATCTTCAACACGCTGACTTCACAGCTGGCGGATACGACTATCGTCATCGTGGCGCATCGATCTTCCACTCTCGAGCAGGCGGACGACATCGCCATTTTCGAAGACGGTGCCATCACTGGCATTGGCACCAAGGCCGAACTGATTACTTCTCATCCGCGCTTCACCGAGCTGATGGACATTGACCAGAGCGCCTACCCCGAAATCGAAAACCTTGTTCTCGACCCCATCGACAGTGAAGACCCCAGCCCCGAGGAACTCTGGCCCGACGAATCCGCACCAACCTCCGATGACTCCACGTCAGACACCGCTTCCCGCCGTCTCGGAGGTGCCACTTCTCAAATGAGCCGCGGGGTTGGCCGAGCCGGAGGAGGTCCCGGTGGTCCCGGTGGTCCCGGTGGCCGCGGTGGCGGTCGTGGTGGCATGGGGGCGGCTCTCGCCAATGCTCCTGCGACGCCTGAGCTTCTCGAGCGCGTGCGGAACCTCCCACCCGCTGCCGAAAAACCGCGTGTGCCCGCTGCGGCACTCGACAACTCCGAGCCTTTTTCTCTGCGCCGGCTGCTCTCCTACGTCCGCGGCCTATTTATAAGTGTCATTGCGCTGCTCGCCCTCATTGCCGTTGCCGATCTGGCGTTCCCCATGCTCGTGCGCTACGCCATTGACCACGGCATCAGTGCGCACGATGAGGCCGTGCTGTGGGCCTGCGCCGCAGGTGGTTTGGCGACGGTCCTCATCAGTTGGATTGCCGTAGCCACAAATGCTGTTATTACTGCGCGCACTGGTGAGCGGCTGCTCTATGCCCTACGCGTGCGCTGCTACCGTCACCTGCAGTCGCTTGGCATTAACTACTTCGAGGCCAATCGCTCGGGCGCCATCATGACCAGGATGACAACCGACATCGACGCGCTGTCCTCTTTCCTGCAAACGGGACTGGCACAAGGGGCAATCGCCGCGTTTACTCTGCTCGGTGTCACGGCACTGTTGCTTGCCACACAGGTGTCACTCGCCGCGGTGGCGTTGGCGTCCCTTCCCATCATTGTGGTGGCCACCCTGGTATTCCGCCGAATCTCCTCGCGCCTATACAAGTCTGCACGCGAGCAGCTCTCCTTGGTCAACGCTGATTTTCAGGAGACCATTGGTGGGCTTCGCGAGATTCAGATGTACCACCGCGTCGCCGATATCGAATCTTCCTTTGCCGAGGAATCCGATAAGTACCGCGCAATTCGTCAGCGAGCACAGCTGGCCGTGGCTCTATTCTTCCCCGGCATCAACTTCGTCTCTGAGCTGGCAACAGCCGCGGTATTGGCTGTCGGTGCCCAACAAGTTGCTTCGGAAACTACAACGCCCGGCGTACTCGTCGCCTTCACGCTGTACCTGGGAATGCTCTTTGGCCCGATTCAGCAGCTGTCCCATGTTTTCGACGGCTACCAGCAGGCGAAGGTCGGCCTCAATCGTATTGATGACCTCCTACAGACCGCCCCCATGCCAGACCACGGCACTACTGACGGCGCGTCCCGCGCAGCTGATGGCGACCTGCGCTTAGACAAGGTGACTTTCTCCTACCCCGCCGCCAACACTGAACACGAACGCCCACAGGTTCTCGATGCTCTCGATTTGCAGATTCCTGCCGGAGAAACAGTCGCAATTGTCGGATCCACCGGTGCCGGAAAATCGACAATCATTAAGCTGTTTGCCCGTTTCTACGATCCGGTTGGCGGCGTGGTGCGAGCCTCCGAAACTGACATCCGCGACTTCCCTCTTAACGATTGGCGACGCACCCTCGGCTATGTCCCCCAAGAATCACACCTTTTTTCGGGGACAGTAGCAACAAATATTTCCTACGGTCTACCGGACAGCAGTCATGCTGAAATTCAGCAGGCCGCGAAGAACGTCGGTGCTCTCAGCACCATTGCCAGCCTGCCCGGCGGCTTCCACCACCCTGTCGGCCCAGATGGCCGAGGGCTCTCCTCCGGACAGCGTCAGCTCATCGCACTCGCTCGTGCCGAAATGATGCGTCCTGAACTGCTACTTCTCGACGAAGCCACCGCGACACTCGACCCTGCAACAGAGTCGGCAATCCTTGAAGCCACTGACCGTGCGTCGCGTCAACGCTCGGCAATTATTGTGGCCCACCGCCTAGCTACGGCGGCTCGGGCCAACCGGATTTTGGTACTTGACCACGGGCGTATTGTCGAGGACGGCTCCCATGACGAGCTTCTCGCGGCGGGTGGCCAATACGCAGAGCTCTGGAGCAAGTACCATATGGGGAGCGCGACGGTGTAGTAATTCAGAATTTTCGTTATCCTTGAATGACACTTTGACGCTTGCGCTAATTAGAATAAACGTGAGTTAGTAAAACTAAGACGAAAAGAGGCGAGTACCTGCCGTGAGCAGCGACATGAGCTTCGGCCAGAACGAATGGCTGGTCGACGAGATGTACCAGCAATTCCAGAAGGATCCACAATCTGTGGGTCAGGAATGGCGCGAATTCTTCGCAACCCACACCCCGTCCCAAAAGGGCGAGGACCTTTCCGATATGGCAAAGCCCGCAGCAGCCACGAAGGAGGAAGCTAAGGCAACCGGACGCCGTGAATCCAAGGGGGTCGAACCAACTAAGACCCCGAACAAGCCGGCGTCTCCGAAGCCGAAGAAGTCCCCGATGGATGCAGCAGCCAAGGTCTCGGCTGTTGAATCCGGCGAGGAACCTCTGAAGGGCGTCGCACGGGCTATCGCTAAGAACATGGATGTCTCCCTGGAGATGCCGACTGCTACGTCGGTTCGCGATATGCCGGCACGTCTGATGTTTGAAAACCGCACCCTGGTTAACAACCATCTGGCACGCGCCCGCGGCGGCAAGATTTCCTTCACCCACATCATTGGTTACGCCATGGTGAAGGCTGTCATGCTCCACCCGGACATGAACAACAACTACAAGGTGGTTGACGGCAAGCCAGTTCTGGTTACCCCGGAGCACATTAACCTCGGCCTGGCCATTGATATGCCAGCTAAGGACGGCTCTCGTTCGCTTGTGGTTGCCGCTATCCGCGAGTGTGAGACCCTGACCTTCAAGCAGTTCGTCGACGCCTACGAGGACATCGTCGTTCGTGCTCGCCACGGCAAGCTGACCGGAAAGGACTTCCAGGGCGTCACCATTTCCCTGACCAACCCGGGCGGCATCGGTACCCGCCACTCCGTCCCGCGCCTGACCAAGGGCCAGGGCGCGATTATCGGTGTCGGTTCCATGGACTACCCAGCTGAGTTCGCCGGCGCTTCGGCTGACCGTCTGGCAGAGATGGGCATCGGCAAGCTGGTGACCATCACCTCTACTTACGATCACCGCATTATCCAGGGTGCAGAGTCCGGCGAGTTCTTGCGCACCATGAGCAATCTGCTTGTCGACGACAAGTTCTGGGACCACATCTTCCAGACCATGCATGTTCCTTACACCCCAATCCGTTGGGCGCAGGATCTGCCGAACACGGGTATTGACAAGAACACCCGCGTCATGCGTCTGATTGAGGCCTACCGTTCCCGCGGTCACCTGCTGGCTGACATTGACCCGCTGCGGTACGACCAGCCAAATACTTCCGCTCCGAACCACGCTGACCTGGATATCCAGGAGCACGGTCTGACCCTGTGGGATCTGGACCGTACTTTCAACGTCGGTGGTTTCGGCGGTAAGGAAAAGATGACGCTGCGTGAGGTCCTCTCTCGCCTTCGCAACGCATACTGCCTCAAGGTCGGTTCAGAATACGCCCACATTCTTGACCGCGAAGAGCGCGAGTGGCTCGAGGAGCGCATTGAGGGCGGCCAGCCTAAGCCTTCCCACGCCGAGCAGAAGTACATCCTGCAGAAGCTCAACGCAGCTGAAGCGTTCGAAAACTTCCTGCAGACCAAGTACGTCGGTCAGAAGCGCTTCTCGTTGGAGGGCGCTGAGGCACTGATTCCACTGATGGACTCCGCTATCGACACCGCTGCTGGCGCTGACCTGGATGAGGTCGTCATCGGTATGCCACACCGCGGTCGACTGAACGTACTCGCAAACATCGTCGGCAAGCCACTGCGCCAGATTTTTACCGAGTTCGAGGGCAACATTGACCCGGCTCAGGTTGGCGGTTCCGGCGACGTCAAGTACCACCTGGGTACTACTGGCCGTCACATTCAGATGTTCGGTGAGGGCGAGATTGATGTCACTCTGACCGCAAATCCGTCCCACCTCGAGGCCGTTAACCCGGTTGTTGAGGGTCTTGCTCGTGCACGCCAGGACAAGATCAACAAGGGCGAAGAGGGCTACTCCGTCATGCCGCTGCTGCTGCACGGTGACGCTTCTTTCGCTGGCCTGGGCATTGTCCAGGAGACCCTGAACCTGATGTCCCTGCGCGGCTACAAGGTCGGCGGGACCGTCCACATCGTGGTGAACAACCAGATTGGCTTCACCACTTCGCCGGACTCCGGACGTTCCTCCTACTACGCAACCGACATTGCCAAGGCATATGGCTGCCCGGTTTTCCACGTCAATGGCGATGACCCGGAGGCTGTCGTCTGGGTTGGCCAGCTGGCTGTTGAGTACCGAAACCGCTACGGCAAGGATGTCTTCATCGACCTGGTCTGCTACCGCAAGCGTGGCCACAATGAGGCTGATGATCCGTCCATGACTCAGCCGCTGATGTACAAGATCATCGACGAGAAGGAAAGCGTCCGCGCTCAGTACACCGAGGACCTCATTGGTCGCGGTGACATCTCCGAGGAAGAGTACGAGGCAGTACGCCGCGACTTCCACGATCAGATGGAGGCGGTCTTCAACGAAGTTCGCGCAGCTCAGGACGCAAAGCCGGGCGACCAGTCCGGTATTGCGGGCTCTCAACCACTGCCGCACGGTTTGAAGACCAGCATTGACAAGGCTGAAATCGTCGAGATTGGACAGACCTACGTCAACGTCCCGGAGGGCTTCAAGGTTCACCCGCGTGTTGCACCGGTGGCTAAGAAGCGTGCCCAGATGACCCAAGAGGGTGGCATCGACTGGGGTATGGCTGAGCTGCTGGCAATCGGTTCCTTCACCGGTGCTGGCATCGACGTTCGCTTTGCGGGTGAGGATGTCCGTCGCGGTACCTTCACCTCTCGCCACGCCGTGCTAATCGACGCCGAAGACGGTTCGGAATACAACCCGATTGACGCCTACGGAAAGTCCAAGGACGGCGGCCGCTTCATGATCTACAACTCGGCATTGACCGAGTACGCAGGCATGGGCTTCGAATACGGCTACACTCTCGGTAACCCGGATGCAGCCGTGTTCTGGGAGGCACAGTTCGGTGACTTCGCCAACGGCGCGCAGACCACCATTGACCAGTATGTTTCCTCTGGTGAGGCTAAGTGGGGTCAGACTTCCAAGCTAGTCCTGCTGCTGCCACACGGCTACGAGGGAATGGGGCCGGACCACTCTTCGGCACGCATCGAGCGCTTCCTGCAGCTTGCAGCTGAGGGATCCTACACCGTTGCTCAGCCCTCCGAACCGGCTAACTACTTCCACCTGCTGCGCCGCCACATCCTCTCGGATCTGCACCGCCCATTGGTTGTGTTCTCGCCGAAGTCGATGCTGCGTAACAAGTTGGCAGTCTCCGACATCGAGGACTTCACCGGCGACACCAAGTTCCGCGCTGTCATTGATGACCCGCACTTCGCTTCTAAGGACAAGTCCGGCATCAAGACCCTGCTGCTCTGCTCCGGCAAGATTTATTGGGATTTGGAGAAGAAGCGCAAGAAGGACAAGCGAGACGACATCGCAATCGCTCGCCTGGAGATGCTGCACCCGCTGCCGCACAACCGCCTCCGCGACCTCTTCGAGTCCTACCCGGATCTTGAGGAAGTCCGCTGGGTTCAGGATGAGCCGGCTAACCAGGGTCCGTGGCCGTTCCTGGCACTGAACCTCCCAGAGGCTCTGCCGGATATGCCGAAGCTGACCCGCGTTTCCCGCCGTGCACAGTCCTCCACCGCAACTGGTGTGGCTAAGGTCCACCAGATTGAGGAGAAGGCTCTGCTGGAAGAGGCTCTCAAGTAGGTCTCATTGGCTGGTCTTACCAGCTGGCGTGTAAACGTTAAGGGGCTCCAACCGAACGGTTGGAGCCCCTTTCCTGTTGCTTGGGCGATCGTTGCCAGGCATCAAGGGCGAATAGTCAAAAAGCGTGTCCGGTCGGCGTGCCACCGGGTCGGCACCATTTACTACTTAGTCCTCAATGCGAGTTACTGACTACGTTTATGACAAAAATGTCCCGAAAAATGGCAGGTAGGGTCAGGCGGTCATTGCATCATGGATAACACCAGAGATTACCTCCCGGGGAGTTAACCCGTCGAGCACTACCCGCGGCCGGTTATTCAGCAATGCTTCCGCCTCGGCGACCTCTTGGTCGGTGACATCGGTAAAGTTGGTGCCTTTGGGGAAATAAAACCGGATATCCCGGTTCATCCGCTCATTGCTACCT
>NZ_KE150404.1:1327473-1337018 GCF_000411235.1 Corynebacterium sp. HFH0082 | reverse complement strand
AATGGGTTTGATGGCACTGTATTTCGTTCGGCGGGTTTGCTTCACTACTTCTCCTGGTCGAAAGTGGTGATGCATTCACCGCCTGAACCTACCGGCATGAAAGTGTCATAAACTCGCACAGTTTCACATTTGCAGCCCGCATTCATGGGTTATTCAACAAACTTGGCGGCAGCCAACAGCAGATACGCGTCAGATACCGCCACAACTAGCCCCCGCCGCCCCGACTACGCCTTATCCAACCACTCCTGAGCGACCAACTCAGGGCTGGCGCCACCAGCCACAGCCCGGGTCATCAGCTTCAAGTCCTCAGTGCTCAGCGAACCCGCAATCTCATTGAGCACGCGGACTCGATCATCTCGGTCCAGCGCTGGCTTGACGTAGAAAGGCACAAGCCATTGCGGCAAGTCAGCCCCAGCATTGTCAGCTGACACATCTGCGCAGCCCTGTGCCATGCCCGCGTCGGTGGCCATTACTTCGCCCGGCAGCGACCGCGAAAATGCGTCGTACACGCGGTCGCGCCACTCTCCGCTGAACTGCTTGTCCGGGGTGGAGTCGTCGGCGTATTCCTCCGCCAGTGAAGCCGCCGACGCAGGGTCGCTCAGGCCGAGTAGCTCACCTGTGCATCCGAAGGAGACCAGGACCGCTTCATTGCGTACGGCCCGCAACCGGTCGTCAGCATTGCGAATGCCGACGACCTCCGCTTGCCGCCCTATTCTCTCGAAGCTTTGCGCATACACGTACGCAAGAGCTGCTTGCTCAGGGTTGCGTAGGTCTGCCCCGACAGTCACTACCGCCTCCTGCTCGGGAGGAACGGGCATCTGCGGATCCAAATCAGAACATGCGGCAAGACCGAACCCCGTCGCCCCAGTGACCAATGCCAGGGCGGTAAAAGTGCACGCAGTAGCCGTGGAGCTACCCTTGCACCCCATTGAGCGGATGCGAAAGTGGAACCCGGCGTTCGCACGTCTAAAATCAATCATCGACACCAGCGTAACCTACGAACGGATTGTGAGGTCACCCAGAATGGGCGAAGAGAAAAGCCGCAACATCAGCGCTTCGGCGAAGGCTCGCAATCCGCGAACTAGCTCGGCCAGTCAAAGCCAAAAACCGTCGGCCACAGCAAAACCCGGTAAAACCGCTCGGGCGACGAATGCGGCTAAATCCGCAGCGAAGTCGGCTGTCTCGAAGGTGACGCGCACCAACGGCTCGTCGTCAAGCACAGGAACAGGACAGTCGAGGGCGGTGCGCGATGCCCTGCGCGATTGCGGCGTCTACATCGGTGGCAAGCGTTTGCCCGGCACCTACGACCACTTCTCCGGGCTGTCCGAAGTACGGAATTTTGGTGAGGGCTTCACGTGGCTGTCATTGTCGCGCCCCAACGCGACACAGATGGACGCCATCGCCGAGCTTTACGGGCTGGATGAGCTGACGGTGGAGGACGCACTGACTAACCGCCAGCGCCCCAAGATTGAGATCCACGATGATCACGTGGTTTTTGTAATTCGCTCGATTCATTACTCCCCGGAAGGTCTCGCGGATGACGAAAATGAGATCATTCGCTCCGGCCAGCTGATGATTGTCATCGGCCCGGAGTACGTCATCACCATTCGCATGGGCATGCCGAGCTCGGATATGCAGCGCATTAGCGCACGCGTGGAGAACACCACCGACGCCATCGACTACGGCCCCGCGGGCGTGCTGTGGGCGCTGACGGACAACCTCGTCGACGCGTACCTGCGCATCGCGATGCAGCTGGAAGATCGCGTGGAGATTATGGAAGACGAAGTCTTCGAGCCGAACTTGGATTCGGATATTGAGGACATTTACATCCTCAAACGAGAGATTCTGGAGATGCGCCACGCGATCGATCCGCTGACACCGGCGCTGCGCTCCCTGATGAATCTGCGGGAAGACATCATGCCTAAGGACGTCAGCCGTTACCTTTCCGATGTTCTCGACCACCAGCTCGCCGCCGCGGACCTCGTCTCCGGACTCGACGAACGACTCTCCGCCCTCATCGACGCCGCCGCCGTGAAAATCCAGCTGCAGCAGAACCAGGATATGCGTACCATCTCGGCGTACGCGGCTATTCTCGCCGTCCCGACCGCCCTGGCCGGCATCTACGGCATGAACTTTGACCACATGCCCGAGCTGCACTGGGAGTACGGCTACTTCATCGTCCTCGCCATCATGTTCGCCATCGTGGCGTTTTTGGTGTGGGTCCTGCGCCGCAACAAGTGGCTGTAGGCACTGCTTCTGGCAGGCATCGCTTTACGACGGATACAGCAACCTACCCGCGGTTCCCACCGAGCGCCCGCTGCGCCAACAGGTCACGGGCCCGCTCGGCATTGCGGGGATTGCACAGGACGTCGTAGCGACGGGCAACAATCTCCGTAGTGCTCGAGAAATCCCGCTTGCCGTTTTGCATTGCGTACGGAACTGCGGCCAGCACGATGCCGAAGATGGCGCCCATACCGAGGCCAACAATCAGCGGGCTCACCCAATCTTCCTGGAAAAGCCCCAGAATCAGGCCGAAGAACAGGCCCATCCACAGGCCGTACAGCGCGCCGCCGCCGAGCACCTTCGGCCAGGTCAGCCTGCCGACTACGCGCTCCACCTGCATCAGGTCAACACCGACGATGGTGAGGTCGGAAACCGGGAACTCATCGCGATCACTGAGCGAATCCACCGCCGCCTGCGCGTCGGAGTAGTTGGTGAAACTGCCCACCGGCCACCCCTCGGGTACCTGGCGCTGAGGCAACCGGGACTTCATGCTCTGTTCCCGGCCGCTCCCCCAACCGCTGCCCGCTTCCCCATTTCCCATCGGTACTCTCACCGTTCCCTTGCAGTTGCTGTCACAGTAAATGGTGACTCAGTTGTTGAAAATATTGCTAAAACTATCGCCAAAAGGCGTTCTATCAAGGACAACGTCAGACGGTTGGCAATTGTTCCACCGCCTGGTCCGCCGCCCGTTCCACCGCCACCGCGCTTGCCGGAGGGGTTGGTCGCTGTGACCGTCGTAAAGCGGCAAATTACTGATTTTGTCAGTAGTTCTTTGTCTTGCGGGGTCTCACGATAAGATTCACTACATAATGTCTACGATTACTGAAGCTGAAGTTCGCACCGCCCTGGCGCAGGTCGAAGATCCTGAGGTACGTCGCCCGATTACCGAGATTGGCATGGTCAAGTCCATCTCGGTGGCGGACAACAATGACGTGGCCGTGGAGATTTACCTCACCATCGCCGGTTGCCCCATGAGAAACACCATCATCGAGCGCACCGAAGAGGCGCTGAACGGTATCGAGGGCGTTGGCAACGTCACCGTCACCACCGATGTGATGAATGACGAGCAGCGCCGCGAGTTCCGCAACGCCGTCCGCGGCACCGCCTCCGAGCCGGTGATCCCATTCGCCCAGCCGGACTCCCGCACCCGCGTGTTCGCCGTCGCCTCCGGTAAGGGTGGCGTCGGTAAGTCCTCCGTGACCGTGAACCTCGCCGCCGCGCTGGCCGCGAAGGGCCTGTCTGTCGGTGTCCTCGATGCCGACGTCTACGGACACTCCATCCCACACATGATGGGCTCCGAGGAAAAGCCGCACCAGGTCGACGACATAATCATGCCTCCGCAGGCGCACGGCGTGTCACTGATTTCTATCGGACACTTCGTCGACGACAACGCACCGGTTGTCTGGCGTGGGCCAATGCTGCACCGCGCTATCCAGCAGTTCCTCGCGGACGTGTTCTGGGGCGACCTGGACGTCCTGCTTTTCGACCTGCCCCCGGGAACCGGCGACATCGCCATCTCCGTGGCGCAGCTCGTGCCGAACGCTGAGCTGCTGATTGTTACTACCCCGCAGATGGCCGCCGCCGAGGTCGCAGAGCGCGCCGGCACCATTTCCCTGCAGACCCGCCAGCGGATTGCCGGTGTCATCGAGAACATGAGCTGGATGGAAATGCCCGACGGCTCCAAGATGGAGGTCTTCGGCACAGGCGGCGGCGAGACCGTTGCCCGTCGTCTTACCCAGATCACCGGCGGAAAGGTCGAGCTGCTCGGCCAGGTACCGCTGGACACCGAGCTCCGCGAGGGCGGCGACAAGGGCACTCCGATTGTCCTGTCCAAGCCGGATTCGGGCGCGGGCGAGGCCCTGAACGCCATCGCTGACAAGCTGGTTGTTCGTCGCGAGTCGCTCGCAGGCAAGTCGCTCGGCTTGGGCGTGACTCCGAAGTAGGCCTTCGCTTTACGACGATCACAGCGACGCCCCCTCCCCGGTATTTTCGGTGCCGGGAAGGGGGCGTCTGCTTTTGCGGCTGCGGTGTCTGGGGCGTATGTGTTGCTGGTGGTGTTTTTAGTGGTGCGAGCGGTGTATCCGCCGAAGCGGCTGCGTGCACTTACTGACTAGGTTTATGACACTTTCGTGGCAAAATTTGTGCTCAAAGTGTCATAAACCTAGTCAGTAACTTGCGGTCGGGAACGGTTTGCGACCGCTATAGGTTGTCGTCGTCGACCCAGGCCTGCACCCCACGGGGCTGCTGAGGTTGTTGCGGTTGTTGCGGCTGCTGTGGTGTTTGTTGCGCTTGCTGTTGGCGGGCCTGGGCAACTGGATCCTGCCACGTTCCCGGCTGCGGGAGCGGCTGCTGCGACGGAGCCGGCTGCACTGGCTGGTTCGCATTGGACTGCTGGTACTGCTGACCCGCAGGCCCGGCCGCTCCTGCCGCTCCTGCAGCTCCGGCTGCACCAGTTCCGCCACCACCCGCTGCGGGCTTACCGGAGAGCATGTCCAGGTAGGTGTCATCGCCGTCGAAAAGCGTCCTGGTGATGGCGGTCTTCGGGTTGAGACGACGGAGATCGTTGAGCTCCTGCAGCGGCTTGCGAAGATCGTCGAAGTCTTCGCCGAACTCGTCCGAGAGGTTATCGCGTGCGTCATTGATTGCGGTGCGCGCAGCCATAAGCAATGCGCGGACGTCCTCAATTACCTTCGGCAACCGCTCAGGTCCGATGAGAATTAGTCCGAGGATAAAGAGGACAAGAATCTCGCCCCAGCCAACATTAGAAAACACGTTATACCACCTTAGTTACAGTGCACCTCGCATGCAGCATTGCGCGGCCAAATCCACCAAATCTGCCAAATCCGCAGAAACCAGCCGAAACCGGTCGAAACCAGCGCCACCCTACTCCGGCGTGATCTTCGCCTCCAGCTCGGCTCCGTGGCGAACGATCTTCAATACCGCCTCATTACCAGCGCCAACAGTCCACAGCGCCACCGTGAGCTCATCTGCGGACGATACCGCGCGGTCTCCCACAGCCGTAATCACATCGCCTTCCTGCAGGCCTTCCCGGTCGGCAACGCCTCCCGGCAGGATGCTGGCAATCTCGGCACCAGTCAGTGCGCCATTGGAAACCGTGCGCGCTGTCGCGCCGATCCCCGGATGAACGGGCTGCTCACCGGCAATGAGCTGCTCAGCGATGGTAACGGCTGAATTGATTGGAATCGCAAAGCCCAAGCCCTGCGAGCCACCCGAGCTACTAAAAATCACCGTATTAATACCGACGATCGCACCGCGGATATCCACCAGCGGACCACCTGAGTTACCCGGGTTGATGGAGGCATCCGTCTGAATCGCATCGGCGTAGCCGTCCGTGTCAGTCCCCTCAGCGGCCAGGCGCACCGGGCGATTAAGAGCTGAGACAATACCGGAAGTCACCGTTCCGCCCAGGCCCTGCGGCGAGCCCATCGCAATCACTGTGTCGCCGACCGCAACCGCGTTGGAATCACCAAGCTGCGCCACAGTCAGCCCCGCAACGTCTTCGACCTTAATTACGGCGAGGTCGGTCTTTGGGTCGCGGCCAATAATCTTGGCCGGCACCTCTTTCAACTTGCCGCCGTCCCAAAACGTTACGGAGACCTGCATATCCTGCCGGTCCGCCACCGCCGAAACGACGTGATTATTCGTCAAAATATGACCGTCACCATCAATGACAAACCCCGAGCCCACGCCCGAGATCTCACCGGCACTGACCGCAATCGACACCACGGCGGGACGAAGAGTCTCCGCCACCTTGCCGATTTCAGTCAAATCACCGTTGCCCGGCCGCCCCTCGATCTGCTGCAGCTCCACACGCTGGTAGTCCGAGCGGAAAGTCTTGCCAGCCCAACCGCCAACAAAGCCGCCAACACCGCCAATCAGCAGCACCACGGCCGACGACGCCGCAATCACACGCCACGGCACCTCGCGGCCAAAAATCACTTCCCGCGCGCTGACGCGGGGAGCCGTCTTCGGGCGAGGTTTCTTCTTCGCTTCGGGTTTGCGAGCTGGACGCCCCGTCGTCATGCGTGACGACGAATCCTGCCACGGCGAATACTCTTGGACGGTGGCACTGGCGTCGTCGTCAAGCTTTTGCCCTGGAGCACGCTGTAACCCACCAGTTGCGGCGGCACGATCGGCGTCCGGGGCAAACGCGGAATCATCGAAAGAGCGATGTTTGCCCACTAGTGACTACCACCTTTACGAAAACCGCGAACGATCTGCTCCAACGCAGCGCTCAGCGACTCCGGCGGACGGTGCGCGAGATGCCGCGCCGACCGATGGGGCTCTGAGTCCTCGCAACTGCCTGCGAAATCAGCAATACGAGCGCGCAGCTCAGCTGGAATGTGCAAGGGCGCGCTATCACGCAGGCGCTTGGCTGCCTGCCGCTGCTTCGCGACCTCCCGGCGGCATTCCGGGCATGCCATCAGGTGCGCCTGCGCACGACGCTCAGCTACGACCGACAACTCGCCGTCAACAAAAGCGGCAATCGCCTCGGTGCCGAGATGCTCCGTTGACAAAAAACGCTTGTCATCGCCCTGCTGAATCACAGACTGCAGCACCTCCAGAAATCGCACCTATTTAACTAGCCCCACAATAGCCGCTCCCGCGGATTGAGTGCGGGAAATCTAGCCTGCGGTGACCGACTCTGGCAGTTCCTGCCGTTCCTTCTCCAGGCGCTCCAACGTCGCCCGCAAGCTGGAACGTGCCCGGTGAATACGCGAACGCACGGTGCCCATCTTGAGCCCAAGAGTGCTAGCAATTTCCTCGTAGGTCAGCCCCACCACATCACAGAGGACAACCACCGCGCGATAGTCCGGCTGCAGCTCAGCCAGCGCGATTTCCAAATCCGGGTCGAGCATCGCGTCATCGACGGCCTGCTCCGGCGTCTTCAGCGTGCCCGGGACCCGGTCGTAGTTCTCCGGCAACGCCTCCATCCGGATGATCTGCCGGTGCCGGACCATATCCAAAAACAGGTTAGTGGTAATCCGATGCAGCCAGCCTTCAAAAGTGCCGGGACGGTATGACTTCAGCGAACGGAACACACGCATGAATGTCTCCTGCGTCAGGTCTTCCGCGTCCTGCTGGTTACCAGTCAACCGATATGCGAGCCCGTAAACACTATCCGCGTGGGCCTGGACAAGTTCCGACCAGGACGGCATCTCCCCCACACCTGCGTCAAAAGCCGCGGTGCCGGACAGTTGCTCAGTTACGTCAGCGGACGGGGCATCCTCGCGGCTGTCGCCTGCGCTGACTCGTTCGGACTTGACTCGTTCGGGCATGAGGTTCAGTGTTCCTTACCAACCTTAGGTTTGTAGTGACCTTACCCTGAAAATAGTTTGAGAGTCCAGACAAATTTGAGGCTTGTTTACGCACCTAGTCCGGCACTGACCGGCGCGCCCCGCTACCCTGCCCGAAGTTTTTTCCTACGCTATAGAGCGTGTCCGAAACGAGTTCTTCTGCTACCCCGCTATCCGCACGTGACGCTATTGCACAGCACGTCAACAACACGACCGTAGTCTCCGAGGCCCTTGAAAGCGCCCGAGAGAGCGCTCGCGAATACGGAGTTGCCGTCCCCGATACGATGACCGGCGCCGCTTTGACCTCGCTCATGGCTCTGACCAGTGCTCGCCGCGACGGTCACCCCGCCGCTGTCATCGCATCGCCTGCGGCAGGCGTAGTCGGTTTGCACCTGGCCGCCGGGCTCGGCGATAACGGCGTTCTCACCTGCATCGACCCTGAGCTCGAGCACCAGTCTCTGGCAAAGTCCGCTTTCCGAGCCGCAGGCATCCGCCCCAACCGACAGCGCTTCCTGCCCTCGCATCCGCTGGAGGTCATGGATCGACTGGCCGCCGACTCCTACGACTTGGTCTACTTGGACGTCGCCCCGGCAATCCTCCGCGCTGCCCAGGAAAAGGCCTGGCCGCTGCTTCGCTCCGGCGGCGCGCTCGTCCTGACCGGCGCGCTCCTCGACGGCACTGTTGCTGACTCGTCACGCACTGACCGTGACACCGTCGCTGCCCGCGAAGCCGACGAATACATGCTCCAGCTTGACGACGCTTACGTGATGCGCCTGCCCCTAGCAGCTGGCACCACTGTGCTGGTGAAGAAGTAGTTTTCTACTGTTGGCCGGCCGGCTGGCTGGCGGCGGTGGGCCGAGCCGAGTTACTGACTGCGTTTATGACTCGCGGCGGCGGGCCAAGCCAAGTTACTGACTGCGTTTATGACAAAAATGGCCCGGTAGGGTCAGGCGGTCATTGCATCATGGATAACACCAGAGATTACCTCCCGGGGAGTTAACCCGTCGAGCACTACCCGTGGCCGGTTATTCAGCAATGCTTCCGCCTCGGCGACCTCTTGGTCGGTGACATCGGTAAAGTTGGTGCCTTTGGGGAAATAAAACCGGATATCCCGGTTCATCCGCTCATTGCTACCTCGCTGCCACGGCGAATGCGGATCGGCGAAAAACACCTGGATATTCTCCGCGACAGAAAACTCCGTGTGTTTGGCAAACTCCACTCCCTGATCCCAGGTCAACGTCGAAATCGTGGTGTCCATCGACTCTTTGAGCCGACGAATCATCCGTACCATCACCTCATTGACACTGGCGGCAGTATGGTCAGTGCCGAGTCTGCCGAGCAGCACAAACCTGCTGCGGCGTTCCACCAACGTCGCTAAAGCACTGGTGCCATCTGCGCCAATAATCAAATCGCCTTCCCAATGACCGGGTACCGCACGATCATTGGCTTCGGCTGGGCGAAGTGAAATATTGGCATCATGAGTCCAGCGTTTTCCACGTGGCTTGGGCACCCCTGCGAGAAGCGAGCGGGGTTTACGCCCTGGCCGGGTAGTCCGGCAGGACTTTTCAAACACAAGTTCTTTGCGCAAGCTGCCTGCCCCTTGTACGTAAAGGGCCTGGTAAATCGACTCGTGGCTAATAGTCATGGACGTATTATCACCCCACAGTGCAGCCAACCTGCCACTGGCCTGACGCGGCGAGGCGCCACGGTTGAGCAGATTGACAACCTGGGCGCGTAAGAATCGATTGTCATCGAGTTTGCGCGGCTTTGGACGAGCAAGACGCCCGCGGCTGGCCTGATCAGCGTGATAGGCATCGTAGATACCATCGACGCTGTTGCGTGCGATTTCACGACTGATAGTGGATTGACTACGACAGACTATCTGGGCGATACGCCGGTGCGAATGACCTGCCCGCAGGCAATCGGCAATAATTAAGCGTTCCG